>CAVWHG010000013.1:0-395730 GCA_963754865.1 uncultured delta proteobacterium
AAATTTCAATCCTCGCTCGGTTGATGCCGCCAATTGGCCGATGATCAACCAAGGAGTGCGCCGGGGAGAACGACAAATTCTCTGCCAGTTCTTCACGCTCTCTGGTTCGAAAATTCTGCACTGGAATTCGAAGTGTGGCCACTTTGATAAAGGGTGATTCCTGTTCGCTCCATTCCACCCCGGCATCCTCAACCGGCATCCGTCCGGGGTCTTTCTGCACTTGCACCATAAAATCAAAACTTGCTTCATTTACAGCCAGATGTTTTTCCATATTTTCAGTAAGATAATTGTCGCCAAGAACAGGCGGTAAAGAGCTGTTCAAATGCGAGGTAGGGACGAGGGAATATTTCACACACTGTTCCGGTCCACAGAGATACGGAGTCGTACTCCAATAGCGAATGTCCAGCGGAGAGGTTTGGTTTTGCCGCGCCTTACGCAGTTCATTAAGTATATGGAAGTTGCCGGACAAAATGAGACGAGAAAAAAAGACAACGGGTGACCATTCGATGCTGTCGTACACCGCGGAATGGAATAGTTTGACCGTTCCTAAGGGCATGACCGGGTAACTCATGAGTATAAAATCCTGGGTTTCTTTTTCCTCGTTTTGCGACTGGAACCGCTCCCCTTTTACACCCATGATTTTTATAGCAAAACCACGGACGTCTTTGATTTTGTCGGACTGCATCTTGCCGCTTGAACTGGAAATTCGAATCCACACCGGATACGTCTGCGGAAATTGAAAAATTCCCACCTTGAGCTCTCTCGGGATGTTCGGTTTGACAATGAACTCTCCCTGCAGGCTGGCCAGATTTTTCGGGTGGGCGTCACGTTTCATTTCGTCCCTGGGGATAATCTTTGGCCATCTTATTTTGTAATAGCAAGACCATATCCATAATGAAACCATCTTCCCCCGCGGGAACATTTTCAAATTTTGTTATGCTTGTCGATTTATTGTCGGAAAACTGCACGTTATACCTCTCACCGGATGCATCGTTTCGGGCAAGCTCATTTGCGGACTTAAGAGCGCCATGTTGTTTCGTCTCCGATTTCCAGGAAGAGCTTCAAATTCCGGGCACGAAGATTCATTTTCTGCTGCGGTCTGCGGAAGTAGCAGCTATAAGGGCGACCGACTGTTTGGCAAGCACCCAATCGGTCCAGCTTTGCTGTTTATCGGATAAATCTGGCTGTTTGCTACGCAGGAAAGTATGGAGCAACTCTTTATCGTTAAACGACACCGAATAAAAGCCTTTGGCAAAGGCACCCCGGCCAAGCAGGGTGATTTTTCCGGTTTTGTCAAAATCGAGCATCAGGTCATGATTTTTGTAGAGGGTCGATTCCGTCGACACCGTTACCGTACCGTAGGTGGCGTTTTGATAAAAGCGGTAGGTAAAGCCGCCGAGGACAGTAACCAGGGCCAGGCAGAACGCCACAGCTATGCGGGTGTTTCGGGTATTTGATCGGGGAGAAAAGAATTCTTTCAGACCCAGCGGAATGCGCTTAGGGATTTCCCGTTCGATATCGGACTGCCGAGCCAGGAGAGGTTCTATGACTTTGCCGGTATAGTTCTCGATATCGTTTATGGCCTCGGTGTCGGCTGGATTCGCCATGGCCAGTACAAGGATGTTGTTGTTTTTCTCGGTAAGCGGCAATACGTCGTACTGGCGACAGAGATAACGCGGCATGATTTTTCCCACTTTCGCAGAAAAATTGCCGGCAATGTCGCAAATGGGAATGCCCAGTTGACCAGAGAGTGTTTCTGCCAGCTGATCGGCGGTAATGGCCTTCATTCGTACCAGAATATGGCCAAGTCTGCGATTGCCGCCAACCTGGGCGCGTAAGGCCTGATCGAGTATATCCTGTGCGAGAATTTTCTTCTCAATGAGAATGTCGCCTAAACGCTGTATCTTCGGCATGTTCTGTCCTCCAAGCAATATGTAACAAACATGGTTTTATGACCTTTTAAGGGCAATGGGAAACCGTCCTGTTATTCACTGTTTTTTCTATGGAGCAATCTTTGTACCATATTTGTCACGTCCTGCATGACGTGATCCATCCTCTTGATTTCAAGAAAGAATTGGGGGAAAAGGAAATTTACCGGTTGTCATATACAGCCAGATAAAAAAGGTCATATTTACCCAAGTGGTCATATGTAAACTTTTCGCCCACCGTCGCGATCGGCACCGCCTCGTCGCTCGACGGAAATCGAATAAATGACTAGTACTGCTGCCCCTCTATATTCTTTTTGAGTTGATCGATATCAAGGCCGAAGGAGACACACTGTTTGCCGTCCATGCAGGCATCGGCATCCGGTATTTCCAGATGATGCTTGAGTTCATGAGTGCCTTTTTCGGCCTTGAATTGACCAGGATGATACTGCTCATTGCTCCACCTTGTGATCCTCACTCTTCACCGCAATCTCTTCTTTTTCCTCTTCATCAGCATGAGCTTTTGCCTCAAAACTCATACCTTCTTCTAACTCTCCAAACCAAAGATCTGAACTTGTGATTTCATACCGGCGCTCCTTTTCTTTTATGGAAATCTCTTTGAGTATCCAAAGTATATTTTTTGCATCCGGGAAGCTCTCTCCACTCATTTGCTCGTCATAAAGGCGATTTAATATTGCAGTTTCATCCAAACCATTGGCGAGTAACCTAACTATCACAGCATGTAGGGATCGATCAAAGATCTCAAACGAGTCTTTGTCTTTTGCTGTGATTTTCATAGTGAATTTCACTCCTGTTGGCTCTTTAAATATGCCGTTGTAGGCTTTTCTCAAAAGTCCATAAGCATTAAAAAGGCTCGTGTGATATGCTGGGTTGGCATGTTCTTCCCAAAGTTTAGCTTCAATCATTTGATGGCTCAGCTGCTCTAACTTGCCTTCAGTCATTTCATCTTTAAAAATATGTGCTAAAAGAAATTTAGCTGATTCATGATGATCAAAATCATTAAGTGACATCAAACACATCTCTTTCAAGTCAGATTGACTCATCCCGCCAAGTTCATCTTCGACTATATCCATCATCGATAACAGTGCTTTATAGTCATCTGCCGTCCAGGCATTTTCAATCTCAGAAATTTTCACAAAAGATAAAATTTCCACATGAAACTCATTGTTCATTGCAATCTCCTTTTAATTCACCCTTCCTTTAGGGCCATGCGGGCGGCTATGACCATCGGATCCCACACCCCGGCAAAAGGCGGGGCATAACTGAGATCGAGATAGAGCAGATCCTCCAGGGAAAAACCGGCATGGAGAGCGGTTGCCGCCGTGTCGATACGTTTTGCCGATCCCTTGCCGCCGACGATCTGAACCCCGAGCAGTCGAGCCGAGCCCTTCTCCGCCAGCACTTTCACACATATCGGCGAGGATCCCGGGTAATAGCGGGGCAAGGTATATCCTTCGATCAGACCGATTGAATATTGCAGACCCAGTGCCTTGATTTCCCTCTCGCTAAGACCGGTCCTGGCGCATTCGGTATCCATGAATTTGGTTATCGCTGTTCCGACTACTCCGGGAAAGGTGGCATATCGGCCACCCAGATTCATACCGGCCACCCGGCCCTGTTTATTGGCAATCGTCCCCAATGCCACATATACCGGTCTGCGGCTGACCAGGTGATAGGACTGGGCGCAATCACCCGCCGCCCAGATATTGGGGAGTTTCGGTCTGTTGCAGTTCGTTGACCTTGATGCTTTCTTTCGGTCCGAGCGGAATACCGGCATTTTTTGCCAATTCACTGTTGGGCGTAACCCCGAGCCCGAGAATAATCAGATCGGTGGGGATGGTCTCTTTATCGGTAGTAACGGCAACGGCCAGGCCATCTTTTTGTTCAAAGCCCAGTACCGTTTCGTTCACATGGAGATCGACACCTTTTTCCCGGAGGGCCTGGCCGAGCCGTTCGCCCATATCCGGATCGAGGGTGGGCATTACCTGCGCGCTGCGCTGGATCATGGTGATTTTCAGACCGCGCATATGAAGTGCTTCGGCCATCTCCAGACCGATATACCCGCCGCCGACAATAACCGCCGTCTTCGGCTGTTGCTCGGCAAGTGCCTGTTTGAGCTGTGAACCGCTCACCAGGTTCTTGACATCGTAGATATTACGGCTGTCGATACCCGCCAGAGGCGGTCGGACAGGTCTTGCCCCGGTGGCTATAAGCAATTGATCGTAGTGCTCCCAGTTTTCGCTGGAGGTGATCAAATTCTTCACCAGTACCCTCTGCTTTTCCGGGTCGACAATGGTAACTTCGTGCCTGGTGTGGACGTTAATGTTCTGTTTTTCGCGGAACGCCTGCGGTGTTCTGGCGATGAGTGCCTCTTCCCTGTCAACCAGACCGGCGACGTAATAGGGAATGCCTCAGGCTGAAAAAGATGTATGGGGGCCGCGCTCAAAAACCGTTATATCAGTCTCAGGTTGCAGCCTGCGAACCTGTGATGCGGCGCTCATGCCTGCCGCATCGCCACCTATTATAATGAGCATTTTCCCTCCTCAATCATTTCTAATCTTTTTTTGTACCCATCAATTTGTGGTCCATGCCCTTCATGACCTTCATGTCTTTCATCATCGGACACTGCGCCATGGAATCTTTGCCCATCTGCATGTGCTGCATCATGTGCTGCATCATCTCCTCTTCCATCTTTGCCTTTCGCGCATCCCTGGCGATCCTCTGTTCCACCATAGTAGTGATAATGGCAGCCATCAGAGGCATCTTCTCTTTCGCCGTCGTACTGTTCATTCTGGTGAGCTGCGCCGTGAGTTCAGTATCTTGAGCCTTCATGTCTTCCATCATTTTCTGTTTTTGTTGTTTCATTTCCATACAGCGGTCCATCATTTTTGATTCTGCCATGTCTTTCTCCTTTGCAGCCTCGACGGATGGCGCTGCGACGGGAGAAATGGCCGGCGGGCTCGCACCCGTGCTTTGTCCAGAACACGCCGAAAGATATCCGGTAGCCAAGATCATGGCTAATGCCAGGATGGAACGAATGAAAACGTCAGTAGAGGTTTGCTTTTTCATGTTCTATTCCTTTCGTTTGTTTGTTATTTTTTCTCCGCTGCCGGCGTCCAGACTGCCACCAAGACAGGTACGAATGTACAATTCATTGGTCATACGATGACCTTCACGGGATACTTTCAGTTTCTTACAGGCCAAAGATAAAACTCAGGTAACGGCTTAAATCCTACGCCGACACCCCCGTCTCTCATATAAAGCGCCCACGCATATCGGGTTTCATACATGCTTGTTGTTGACGACCAGTAAAAATCCTGAACACTAATAAACGGATTGGCAACCGGCAACGCCGGCGAATGGCGGCTCATATCCGTTAAACTTTCCAACTCAAGGATGCTTGGAAGTCGCCAATCATTATTACCGTATTTGCAGTCTCGGTTTATCTTCTCTACCAGTTCAAAAGCCCCTCGCCAATCCACCATATCGCTATTGGTGTTAGCATCTTTTAGCCAAGTCAGCTTTGTTGCATTGTCATAAACAAAATCAGCATCTTCTCTGAAACGAGGTTCAATGCAAGATAAGCCCGATTGAAATTCACCGTCCTGACCTGTATTATCACAACCGATAATATCGCCAGTCTCTGTATAACAATTCCGTTGTCCGGTTTGAAATATCCGAGTGTTAAAATTATCAGCAATGCGAACTGGCCACACCATATACGAACTATATTTGATACCCAAGAATACCCTCGCTCCCCCTAAATGAATGCACCACGCCTGTTTCGGCAGCCTGGCACTGCTTGTAGAAGTCCAGTAATAACTCGTGAACACATTAATAAATGGGCGAGGATGTGGCAGACTCGGATTAATCGTTTGATGACTGATTAAGCTGAATAATTCTTTACGGTTCGGCAGCTTCCAATCGCTAAAACCATTGAGTTCTGAATGATTCAATTCATGAATAAATGTAAATGCCTCATCCCAAGTCATTGGAAAATCCGACAAAGAACCATTCTTTGTCCACATCAATCCTGTTTGCGTATCCAATATCACTTCATTTTGTTCTTGGAAACGATTCATGGTTGAATTTGAATATTTCAAAATGAAGGAACATGTTGTTTGTGGGAAACATTATGGAAAAGGGATTCTGGTCCTGCTGTTCTCTTGTGTCTGTCGGCCACGGACGTTCAGTCCGTTTCTGATGAAACATCATAAACGGACTGAACGTCCGGTTTTTGTAAAGTTAACAGATTACTTTCCGGTAACTTTCTTGATTTGGCCAATTTTTTCCTGAGCTTTCCCGCCGATATTTTCGGCGATTCCTTCTCCTTCCATTTGACGGTCATTGACTACTCTTCCGACGGTTTCTTTGACCTTGCCTTTTACTTGGTGCAACTTGCCTTCTACGTTGTCTCTTGTGCTTGATTTCATGGTGTTTCTCCTGTTTAGTCTCGGTTTGTGATCTTTCTGAGATCTATTTACGACCCCTTTAATGGGGTCTCGCAACGAGTGTAATAGCCATTACTCACCCATCTTTATCAAAGCAACCTTAGTGCCAGGTTTACAATGTTCATCGTCATTTCATCGATCATGCCGATTTTAAAGAATAATTTGTAAAAAATTGATTTACAGAAGGGCCATTAACAGCCAAATTTACACGGTCGCATTTAACCAATGGTCATATACAACCCCCTTGACTGTTTTCCGTGGTTTATGGATGGCAAATAATTCTTGCTTCACTTCCAACAACAGGCACACAAATTCATCGCCTCCCCAGCGACTGACCGTATCACCTCCGCGGGTGGCAGACTGTAAGCGGTCTGCCACCGTGAGCAGCACCCTGTCTCCAAGATCATGACCATAGGTGTCATTAATGTTCTTGAAATTGTCGATATCCATAAACAGGACGGCGAGTTTCCAACCATGCCGTTTTGCCTGGATCAACCCATGATCGAGATGCTCTTCAAATAATACACGGTTCGGCAGACCTGTGAGCGCGTCATGAAGCGCAGCGTTTCGTGATTCTTCTTCGTTGGCCTGGGATTTCGATAAATCGTCGCGCACTTCGGCGAGATCGTTCTTCACGTCAGAGAGTTCGGTTTCGATTACCAGTCGTTCAGCCACCTGATTTTGATTTCATAACGTATTTTCTGGAAAATTGACTCGAGCCTTGAAAACTTCGATTTTGGCGGGTGGTATGTTGTACCACACGGTTTGTGTCGAAATCCTATCGAGATATGCGGCAAGGGGCGAGGGACGATTATTAAGAAGGTACGTATACTGAACCAGCGAACTCTTTTCCCCCAGCATCTTTTGCATCTCACCGCCAAGAGCTGCTGCCGAGGTCGAAGGCAGGGAAAGTAGAGGCAGGCTGGAAACCACGGTTCCGATATTTCTCCCGTATCGATTGCACAACTGACAGAGTTTGACCGCGTCTCCGTGAATGACCGCAACATCTGGAAATCGTTGCTTCAGGTACCGAGCCAGCAACCTATCCAATTCAACAACCACTAATTTGTCTGGAGCTACACCGCGTTGCAATAAGGCCTTTGTCACTATGCCCGTGCCACCACCTAGCTCCAGAACAAGGCTATCGTCACCAGGTGGAATGACCAAATCGGCAATCGCCCGAGCCAGCTTTAAAGAACTTGGACATGCAGCTCCCATGGCTCTGGGATTGGCAAAAAGAGCACGGCAAAACAAAGCAGGGGAAGAAGAGAATAAAGCAGCACTCACCCGACGGACTGCCTCAGAGTTGGAATAAAATCCAACAATTTCCGGAAATCTAGCCCAAAACTTAGATGTGAAATGAGTATGTTGTTGCATGGTTTTCCTATTGGCCATGAAATTGACCATGATCTCATGGCTGATCAACAGCCAACAGAAATTGTATGAAACTCCTCTACTTTTCAAGCAGTTTTCGAAGAGACAACAATTCATCCCGGTGTTCTTTAGTCGATTCGGGGTATTGCATCTTCAGTCCTGCCATGGTGTCGAGGATGATCTTCGAAATAATCAAACGGGCGTTACCCTTGTCGTCGGCCGGCACGACATACCAAGGCGCGTGCTTCGTGCTGGTATTACTCAGGCAGGCTTCATATGCCTTGATGTAAGGCTTCCAAAGCTTCCTCTCCTCAAGGTCATTCTTCACAAATTTCCAGTTCTTTTCAGGCGTATCGATACGTTCTAAAAACCGCTTACGCTGCTCTTCCGGCGAAAGATGCAGAAAAAACTTCACAACCTGCGTGCCATTCCAACGCAAATGCTTTTCGAAGTCGACAATGGACCGATAGCGATTTTCCCATATATCCTCTTCCGCCAGCAATTCCTCCGGCAACCCTTGAGCCCGAAGAATCTCCGGATGGACGCGAACGATAAGGACCTCTTCGTAATAGGAACGATTGAAAATACCGATACGTCCACGTTCAGGGAGACAGCGGGTCGAACGCCAGAGAAAATCATGATCCAGTTCTTCGGCGCTTGGATGCTTGAAGCTGAAAACCTGGCATCCTTGCGGATTGATGCCCGACATCACGTGTTTGATAGCGCCGTCCTTGCCGGCGGCATCCATCGCCTGAAAAATCAGCAACACCGAATGGCGGTTCGAGGCATACAGCAGATCTTGCAGCTTGCTCAGTTCCTTGACATGATCCTCGAGGATTTCTTTATAATTTTCCTTCGACTTGTAGATGGGTTTTATTGTCGTCGGCCATTTCTTGAGATCGACCTTTTCTTCCGCTTTCACTCGGTAATCTTTCGAATTGATATGCATTCTTCTCCTTTAGCTCAACGAGCCATGCTGCTGATGAATTCAATTTTTGCTGCGATTTGCGTAAGGTACTAGCGTGTCTTGATCACGGAGGGGCATCTTTTGGTCAAAGATTCACTTTTCCCTTTTTCCACTTTTATATTTCAAGTCTTGTGCCAGGTTGACATTATTCATCATTACGCTATACATATAATTGATATTATATAATATTTTTTTCAGTGCAGGATCGACGCAGGGGTCATTAAAAGCCATTAGAAATGGGTTGCATTTAACCTGTGGTTATATATCACGCCCACTTTCAACTGCTTGCTGATATACTACAGAAGGGTTCAATACAAGGATGGAGAGTCTTCCGATTTAATCATGCAGCCTTTCCGGTGAAGAGCGACCAGATCAAAAGTCCTCCTGCTAAGGTCATGAGAGCCACGGCGAGCCACCCAAGAGTGTTGGATAGCCATCCGTTCGCATTCAAGTTCTTTTAACCAACGACCTGGTGCAAACGGCCACGGTTTCGGCGCAAGGTGTCCACCGCAGTAAGAGACAACGCCAGCCAGCCAAACCCGCGGCGGCAGCTCCCAGCACATCACTCAGATAATGAGCACCCAAGTACACGCGGCTAAAGCCGACCAGCAGAACCATGACGAACGCGCCGAGGACTGCCCCCACTCGCCAGCGCCAGGTTTCGAGTGCGATGACCGCAAAGACAGCCAGCAGGCCATACAGCAACGTGGCCGCCATGGTGTGGCCGCTCGGAAAACTATAGCCGGAGAAGATCAGCAACGAATCCTCAAAACTGGGACGGTGACGATGGAAGGCAATTTTCAGGAGAAAGTCCAGGACCATGCCACCGGGCAGGACGAGCACCAAGGCCAGCAACCGATACCAGCACCGCTTCCACCACAAGACGAGCGCGGTAACCATCGCAACGCCCGTCACCCAAGTTGGCGAGGCGAGATCGGTCACGAGTTGCATCGTCGTCGTCAGTCCGGGAGTCCGGCGCTCGTGGAACCACTCCGCGACGTTCTTGTCGATGACCGTCAGCGGGTCGCCGGCCACCACGTCCTCGGCGATGCCACCGAACAGCCAGGACGCACCGATGAGGAGCAAGACACCAATCGTCAGATGAAGTCCCAGATAGCCGTGCGGCGAGAGACGATCGAGAAGGAATTCCAGTTGGGGAGCAAATCGTCGGCGCAGGGCTACCATGCGCGGATGTTCCGCCACCGCCTGCCAGCGCCGCTTGACATCGGCCTCGTGCCGCCCCAGCCAGCGCCAAAGCCAGCCCAAGGCGATGGCGAGCAGAGGGCGCCACCGACGATTTCGCTGGCGCGACCGACCCATTTCGCGGCCACACGCCAACTCTCCCCTGCTAAATAGCCAAGCAAGACGAACACGGTCGCCCAGACGATGCAGCCCACCGCATTGAAGAGGAGGAACTTCAGATAGCGCATGCGGCGGTCACCAGCGACAAATGGCATCAGCGCCCGCAACAGATGCAGGAAATGACTGCCGAAAACGGCCTTGCCGCCATGTTCTCGAAGAAACCATCCACGCGATCCAGGTGTTCCTGACGCAGCCCAAACCGCCCCCCATGTTTCAGCAACCATCCTCGTCCCAGATGCCGCCCCAGTTCGTAGCCGATGCTGTCACCGAGAATAGCGGCGATGGAGATCACAAAGATGAGGACATCCAGATCGAGCACCCCTTGTTCCGCAAGAAAGCCTCCCACCAGCACCAGGCTCTCGCCCGGCATGACCAAGCCCAACAACGCTTGGCATTCCAGCGCCACGACAAGAAAGATCACAAGGTAACCCCAATGACCGAGGTGGCTGACAAAATTAATCAAATAATCGAGCATGACCCTGTTTCGACTCCTGGGGTGTACGGACAAAAAGCCGGCCAATCAACCTGCTGCCGCTTCCTTCATAATTTTCACAATCGTGTCCTCCACTTCCTGCGCCACCCCTGCCACCTTGAACATCGATAGAAGAGCGGTTGGTTTCAGCGCATTTGCGCTCCTTACGACACTCTCTTAAAGTCGATAAATCCGCGTTCCACATTGGTACTGACCAGTTGCACTCGGAGCCCGTGGCCAACATCCATACCTTCAAAACCGCTCTCCAATCTTCCTTCAATGGGCGGGTGAAGAAGACGGACCCACGTGCCTTTGTCCGATGCGCCGGTGACAATGGCATCGAACTGCTCTCCGATCCTCGACTCCAGGAGCATTGCCGCGGCGGATTTTGTGACCTGCCGTTCAACTTTTTTCACTGCGTCTTCCTTTTCGGTGCAGTGCTTGGCGAGCGCTGCCAATTCGTCGTTCTCGTAGGGCAGGGGACCTCCCGTCATTGCTGCTTTCAGCAACCGTTGGGTAATGAGATCGGGGTACCGGCGGTTCGGGGCGGTGGAGTGCGTATAGTCCTTGACTGCCAGACCGAAATGACCGAAGGCACTGCCTCCCGGAAGTTGGACAGCGTATTCACCCGGACCCAGGAGTTTGATGACGCTGAGAGAGAGATCGGGAAAGCGGAGAGGATCAGCGGCTTTTGCCGATACCAGGAATTGCTCCAGGGCCTTGGCGTCGGGTTCTTTGGGCAACACCACGCCCCGCTCTGCGGCAAGCTCCATGATCCGGTCCCAGCGTTTGGGGGTGCGAACCACACGGCGCATCGACGGAAACTTTTTGGCGCGAGGTATCGTGCCGTAACGCCGTTGACGGCAATCATGAAGTCCTCAATAATTTCTTTGGCCCTGTTCTTTTTTTCGGCCTCCAGAGCCTTGAGTTTATCACCGTCAAATACCGGACGTGCTTCAATTGTTTCAAGATCAAGCGCACCGTGCAGATGCCGGAGGGCTTTCAGTTTCTGGGCCAGACGGTCCTGAAGCCGAAGGTTCTCGTCGAGACCTTTGACCATTTCGATCCCTTGCGGCATCGGGCCATTTCCCTCAAGCCAGAGCGGCAACACTGTTGTAGGCGAGCTTAGCCCGATTACGGACTGTCGCTCCATAGATGTCCGAACTCTGAAGCGATCCATCTCCAGCGATTACCATTTCAACAACAATGGCAAGGCGGTCTGACTCATAATTGAGGGAGGTAAAATCGGTAGAGAGTTTCTCGGGCAGCATCGGAAAAATCCCGGCAGCCGTATAGACCGAGGTGGTGTTGTGCTCGTGCATGATCGTCAAGTGCCGATTGCTTTTTGACAACTACGTCAACGTCAGCAATGGCGACAAGGATTTTTGCAGCCCCGTCGGGGAGTGCTTCGGCAACGGTGAGCTGGTCCAGATCACGCGAATCATCGTTGTCAATGGAACACCAGAGAAGATTTCTGAGATCACGAGTCGAGTCCCCAGATGCCGATGCTGGGCTGTGAATTCTGTCGAGTTCTGCGATCGCCTGGGGTGGAAAATCTGGAACAAGCCCTCGTTCAAGCATCGCCCGATGGGCAATTCTTTGGAGGATCGAGTGGTGTTGTCCGTCGTTTGTATTGGTCATAGCATCACCTTCCCGAGATACCTCGGTCCAACAGCATGTTTGTGCAGCCTTGATACATCATCGAGCGATACGGGAACGGTTCGTGGTCACAATGGGTGATTTTTTCCCGGGAGATGATTTTCCCCCACCGGACCCCTTGGGGGGTCGATAACAGGATTCCGGTGGCAGAAAATTCTATTGGAGAAATAATTGATTAGCGTTGATTTCTATCGCGATCATCAGAGTGGTTTGAATGATTTCCCCTGCCCCTTTCAGATGGGTGTCGCGATTCCCTTTGCCGTTCTAAATTCTCAACGCCCCAGGTTTGATTTTTCTCCCAATGATTATTGGTTTTCCAGCCTCGCCAATTCCTTTGGACTTCAGTATGAGGTATTTGTTGAATGTTCCATTGTTGTCCCCGCCAATGCCCTGCCCTATAGTCGTTCCTCCAGTCATGGGGTACATGACTATAAAAAGAGGGGGTGCTTCTATAGTGTTGCCAACCTGAGTTGTAATTACGCGAGCGATACCACCTGCCTTCCCACGGGCGGTACCACCAGCCGTCGGAGAAAAAGATTTCTTCTTCAACATCGGGTGCTACATAGACATATGTCTCAGGCACCACCACCAGCCTCGGCGGCGATGAAAATTCGATATGCGGCGGCATAGGAAAGTTTACGCGGATGTGCGGCGGCCTCGGAACAGGAATACCTATGTTTATGCTTACCTCAGCCATCGTTGATAAAGGAATAAAAGACATCATTGCCAAAAGCGATGTTCCTAAAAACAATTTTTTCATTTTGCAACCTCCTCTAAACTCTATTGATATGCCCTGTTTTACCTGTCGGTACCTTGTCAGGCCATCATTGAGAACAAAAAATCTCAATTCCGGACAGACACATTTTTTTTCAGACTTTCAAGAGACTCTTTGGTTTTATACTGCTTTTTGTAAAAATCAATGACACACATGGTCTCGTAGCGGGGATGGGAGCCGCAACAGACTCCAACCCTGTCAAACTTTGCATTGAAATGATTTTTTCGGTGATCCCTGTTTAATACGCCATCATCGATCAGCAGCTGCATAACCATACCCCGCGGCGAATTGGCTCCATAGGCGATGTTTTCGCCGATCATTGTTTCCTTTATTTTCTGACGTTTCACCCGCTCTAAAATTCCACCGCTCTTTAAGCCATTATGACCGGTGGCACCTGATTGGCCTTGCTCCTCGACCAGTTCTGCGGCGGCGGCGGCAAGACCCGTCGACCAGCCCAAGGACGGGAGTGTTTTCTGACTAACGAGGAAGGCGATCGCCTCGTCAACGGCGGCAACCCCTTCTTTGGTTTCTATATCTATGACCATTCCCGGCAACCGATAGAATTTTCCCTCGAAATTATTGCGAAATTCTTTAAGATATCCAGCATATATAAGTGGTTTGGTGCGAGCCAGGTTCATCTCCTCCATAACCGCTCTGCCGCTGATTGCCGGCGTTCCGTAAGCCAAGCCGGCGAACACGGACAACAGAGAAAAGGCCAGGAGAACAACTCGGAATATTCTGTTATCAGGAAACAAAACTTTTCCCCTTACTTATGAAGTGGAGTGTTTCTTTAAGGAATCCTTTTTGCTGATAGCACATCCATTGCCAAAGACTATTTATTGATGCTGCAACACGATGTATGTCCAGAGGGTTCAGTTGCTATGCAGCCACCCTCGTGGTCTTCCCTCCATGGCGGCGCAAAATCGTAATAGTTGTAGATGCATTCTCCCCAGAGTGTGTCAGAGAAATCCGGCCATTCTTCATTTTCATTAAATCCGGGAGCGCTTGCCAACTTTTCCTTGTCAACGTTGATTATGAGTTTGTTTTCAATCCCGGAGAACTCGAAGGCATTCCACGGTATGGCAAGCAGCTTATTGCCTATGCCGAGAAAACCGCCAAAGTTGAGAACTGCATATGTTACGCTGTTTTTCTTAGCGTCAATCACCAAATCAAGGATCTTTCCCATATTTTCACTCTGATGGTTGACCACGGATTCGCCTATGATCTTTGATGCTCTTGCAAAACCGTACATGGCTAATGGTTTCTCAGTTGTTTCTTTCATGAAGCACACCTTTAGTTTGCTACCTTAATATCCTTGGTTGTAGGCTCGTGGTAGTCGTTGCCCATTTTATGTTTCAATTCTTGTGCCAGACTGCAACTCTTGCAATATTGCTATCTATCTATTTGTCATCATTAAGCAAATTTCTGAAGATGAACAGAAAATAATTGACGGTATCAGTCACCGAAAATGGTTGCATTTAACCTGTGGCCATATATGACCCCATTCTTTGGCTTTCCCCGGAAATTCTATACATCGGCTTTAAGGAACAATTCAGGACCTAGGTCCAATTTGTATAACCAGGAATCACTCCCTGTATGTTGAAACCGGAAAACTTCAATGGACATTAAAAGGAGGTTGTGGGGGGTTATATGCGACCACTGGTTATATTCGACCTTTCCATAACGGTGTTTGGGAAATGTAAAACTCCTGTTGCGTGATCTATTTTCCATTCAAAACCAAATGGATGGGGACAGGTGATAAATATTTTTATACTTGGCACGGGAATTGATGGATAGCAAGGGAGCAAATGATGTTGTGAATCGGCAACCATCATCGATGGCTGCCGATTCCTCACACCACAGTAAGAATTTCTGACAATCATAATGTCTTTGGCGGAAAAAATTCGGATGCAACCGTAGTGATACATAAACAAACAGGAGAAATGAGATGAAGAAGAATACATTTGCAACATTGTTGATGGTTTTTGCATTGGCCTTGTTTTCAGGCTGTGCCTCAATGCACACATGGCCCGACGCTGAAAGGAGTGCGGAAAGCAAAATGACGGCAATCGAGGGGAACGTTGGAGAGGGCCTGAAAACCGGTGCGCTGTCTCCCGACCAGGTCCAGATGTTTCTAACGACACTCAAGGATATCCGAAGGGACTATGAGGAATTGAGAGATAAGGTTGTCTACCAGGAGAAATGGAACAGCATTCATGACAGACTTGATATGCTGGGGGACGAAATAAGCAGAGCGGTTGTGCGAACGACAAGAATTGAAACCCCAGTGAATATGGAGAGAATTCCTGCTCTACAAAGGGCTATTGATGAGGGAAGAATCAGCGGCCGCTTGCCTGTGCGGGAGGAACAAGAATTTCAGGCGAGACTCGATTCTATCCGTAGAGACTATTTGCTCATGACTGAAGGCGGCAGACCCATCAGCTCCACAGAGAGAGTAGATATATCCCATCGACTTGATTCCCTGGCACGGGAGATAGCAAGGTACCGGTAGGAGTCATGAAAAATGGGTTATATATGACCTTCGGTCAAATACAACCTCTTCTCTTGGCCGGAACGAGGTCTCTTCAGCCGTACTAACTGATAAATAATAACATCATATCAATATGTTATATTGTTTAGCACGGGAAGCAGGCCCCTGGCACAACGATTGCAATTATAAAGATATCACAGGAATTCGATAGAAGCATTTGTCCTGAAGGCGATGCGGGATTTTACGCCTGCTTGTCTTTGTTCTGGATTCGCTCAATCTCAACAAAGATCCAACCGATGTACAACTCGCCGATAATGGCAAAAGGAGAAACAGAATGTTCGAAACAATTGCAATCATATTAATTATTCTCTGGATACTTGGTCTTGTCTCTTCATACACCATGGGCGGACTCATTCACGCCCTCTTGGTCATCGCGGTGGTTTTGATTCTGGTCCGTGTCATTCAAGGTCGACGTCTGTAACACTGTCTTGAGCTTTACTCTGACAGTCACTTTCTGAAGAATGTATATACCCTCAGGCAGACCGATCTTTTCGTCGTTATTGACATCGACTCGATTTTAAATGAGTTCGTCGCGCATCGCCCTGGCGAGGTCCTCGATTAACAGCGGCTTGCGGAGGAGCTTCCCTGCGCCAAGCAGCAAGGTCTCCTTGACGTCGTCTGTTTCTGCGTAGCCACTGACAATGATCGCTTTCTGGCCGGGACAGATTTTAACAATCCGCTGGTAGGTTTCCCGGCCGCTTATCTCCGGTGTCATAATCATATGGAGCCGCAACAAAATGGGTTAAAAATGGCCCATATTTTGTAACGGCCCCTAAAAACACAGGAGAATTGGCTTTATAAAGCAGAATGAGCTTGAAAAGTCAGAAGGCGGGATAGCCGCGGTCGGGCAGCACCAGATCCCTTTCGTTGAGGTACTGGAAATGTTTGGCTGCTATAGTTCCCTTTCTCTTGTGCTTTTTCGGGCGATGAGTGCATGATGTGTTATCCCGTTGAGTGGATCAAACAATTTATCTTTACAGCTACTCTGCCAGAACAGGATTTTTCAGCACGCCAATGTTTTCTATTTCGACCTCGACAACATCTCCGGCTGCAATAGGCCCTACTCCGCTGGGAGTACCGGTGACAATTATATCTCCTGGCTCTAAGGTAAATTGTTTTGAGATGAATGCAATTATTTCACGAATTGAAAAAAGCATGTGCCGGGTGTTAGACTCCTGAACCACCTTGCCGTTTAGCCGTGTTTTAATGTTAAGCGCTTGAGGGTTACCGATATCCTTCATGAGGGTTACAACCGGTCCAATTGGCCCGAAAGTGTCGAGTGATTTTCCGCGATACCAACCGGACTTGTCATGTTTTTGGAAATTGCGCTGACTCACATCATTAAAGCAGCTAAACCCGAAAATATGATCATAGGCGTTTTCTTCGGAAATATTTTTTCCCCCTGACCCGATAATTATTGCCAATTCTCCTTCATAATCGGTTCGACAGGTTCTGAATCCATATTCATCTAGAAATTTCGGCAGGATGATAGCCTGATCCGGCCCGATCAGCGTATTACGAGTTTTGGGAAAGAGAATAGGTTCATTCGGTTTTTCATCCTTGAATCGTTCACTTTCGGCTTCAGCACTTTCCTTGATGTGTTCGGCATAGTTGAGCCCCAAACAGATGATCTTTTGCGGTGCGACTTGATATTCTCCGGCGCCCAAGACAGGAAGTAACAAACTCATGTTCATCTCCTCATTTCATAAGCTAATTTCACCTATTGCACGAACAGGAAAAGGGAAGTGACAAAGGAGTAAAACCCTTTGTCACCCGCCGACAACTTTCATCACGTACACATTGGTTAATATGAATTACCATCCTGTGGATTGAATTCAGCATTTTCCACCCACCACGATGGCCGCTGCACCATATCAAGCAGATTCTGTGTAGTATGAAGGTGATAGCTTTCCTGATTCATAAGTAATTTAAACAGCTTCTTACTGGCATCATCTTCAACCTCGGCAAATTTTTCTTTATAAAATGCCAGGCCTTTTTTCTCAATCTCTACAGCCTTCTCGTAATCTTTAACGGCGTCAGTGGTAAGCGTAGTAATGCTTTTATCACTTTTCATCTCTTCAAAAACGGTTTTAATTGCCAGTGCACTCCCCTGGGCAGGTTCAACAGCCAGATTTTTCTGAAGCTGCTCAATTGCTCTTCTGTGCTTAACTTCATCTTCCGCCAACAATAAAAGCACCTTCTTGACACCGGCAAGCGGAGCATTTTCGGCCATCTTACGATAAAGATCCTCAGCATCTCTTTCCATCTGGATAGAAAACTCAAAAATATTCATACATTTCTCCTACCTACTTGATTAAATAGTAAAAAACTCCATCTTAATGGCTTCAAACCATAACACTTCAGGGAGTCAAGCCAGGTTAGCCTTTATGGCAATTGTTGAATTTTATTCAAAATCATTATAATGATTCTTATCACCTTCGATTGTCCCTGACAGCACCAATGAGCACAGGTATGACCAGCAATAATACTGATATTTCCAGAAAGTTCATAATTCCAATTATTATTGATAAAAGGTCAGTATATATTTCTTTTGTTATGGGACACAAGCCTTTTTTTGCTTATCATGAGACTTTTTGGTGGTTTCTAAAAGAGACTTAGTATATCTTGGTCATACCAAACATGCGACTTATTATTTTAAAACTATTTTCAAATTTGTCATGATAAAACATACTTTATACCCTTTTACTGGCCTGATTGGACAGAATAAAATGAAAACCGGACTTTTGCTCAACACTGTTGATCCCGGTATAGGCGGTGTATTGATAAGTGGGCACAAAGGAACCGGCAAATCCACTGCTGTCAGGGCGCTGGCGCAGGTTCTCCCCAACATCGAGGTTGTCTCAGGTTGCCAATATCACTGTTCACCGACAGATCTCAACACCATGTGCACGGAATGTGCTGACAAAGTTAAAGAAGGTAAAGTTTTACAATCGACAATGCGCCCTATGCCGCTCGTTGAACTTCCACTCAACGCCACAGAGGACAGGGTCGTTGGTACCCTGAACATAGAACAGACTTTAAAGTCATGGCAAAGCAAATTTGAACCTGGCCTGCTGGCTGCTGCCAACAGAGGAATTTTATATGTGGATGAGGTTAATCTGCTGAATGATCACATTGTCGACATTCTCTTAGATGCCGCAGTTTCCGGTGTCAACATTGTTGAACGTGAAGGCATCTCACACCTTCATCCGGCACGTTTTATATTAATAGGAACGATGAATCCGGAGGAGGGCGAACTACGCCCCCAGTTCCTTGATCGTTTTGGCCTCAGCCTCTTTGTCAGCAGTGTCAATGATTCAGAGCTCAGGCGGAATATCGTAAACAGTCGAATAGCTTTTGATACAGACCCAGATACATTCATAGCACAATTCGCCAGGGAAGAAAGCATATTATCCAACCAGATACTCGAAGCCCGTGCAAGGCTCAGGAGTGTCAGGATACCAGAGAAAATGGTAGAGCTCGCGGTTACTCTCTCCTCCGCAGTGCGAGTACAGGGACATCGCTCTGACATTGCTATAATAAAAACGGCTCGAGCCCTCGCTGCTCTTCTTGAGAATCAAGAAATACGAGAGGATCATATTTTTGCGGCAGCCAGGTTCGTTTTGCCACACCGAACATCCAGTAATATGCTGGCGACATCTGAAAACACCACGAAGAGCCTTGAAGATACTTTAGCTCAGTTTGAGAACAACTACGGAAAGGAAGAAGACCCAGCTGCTCCGGAAGAAGACTTGGAACCCTGGGATGATGTCTCTGATCAGGTTCCCGGCTCAAATGCAGCCTCAAACGTAAACATGCTATTCTCCTTTCTTGAAGAGAAAAAAAAACTGTTTTTGATGCAGACGAACTGATCTGTGTTGAAGATCTGCAAATTGAAACCCTGCAGGTGAACAAAAGTACAGGAGGGAGAAAAAATAACCCCTCATACGACTTCATCTTCCGGCCATTACTTCAGGTCTCGACCTCTTGAAGAAGGGGAAAAAATATGTAATATCGCCTTGGATGCAACTCTACGGGCAGCACTTCTCAGGAACACGAAGAGAGCAACTGAAAATGGCGCCAACCTAACAAAAAATGATTTCCGAAAAAAAGTCTACCAACAACAACAGAAAACACTGATCATTTTTCTCGTTGATTCCTCCGATTCAATGGGAGAAGGTACATTTACTCGAATCAAAGCGGCAAAAGGCGCAGTATTAGCAATTCTTGCAAAGGCATATCAGAAAAGACACAGAATCGGCATGGTTGCTTTTCGCGATGAAGCTGCAGAGGTCATTCTGCCGCCAACCGCAAGCCTGACATTGGCCAAGCAAAAGCTGAAGACCTTGCCTACCGGGGGTGCCACCCCATTTAGTGACGGCCTGATGAAAGCCTGGCAGTTAATGAAGACCGAACGTCTCAAGGATAAGGGGATGAGACCTCTGCTGGTAATTCTCTCTGATGGCGAAGCAAACGTACCTTATGACAAAAACAGAAAATTGACTGAAGTCATGGAAGAGCTTTTTGCAATAGCCAAACGAATCGGTCAAGATGACATTTCGACGATCACCATCGACACTGGCCCGCTCTCCGGAGGGTCCAATCCCATGAAGAAAATATCTGGGCTGCTCCATGGAACATACCACCATATCAATAAACTTAAAGTTGCTGGCATGGTACGACTTGTCGCAGATTTTTAACCCCACAGCTACTATGATATTCGTTTGATGAATACCTTAAATCATAAACACTCCACCATTGACATCCAGCGTTACACCAGTGACAAACGGTGAATCAAACAGATAGCGAAAAGCCCTTACCACATCGTCAACATTACCAATTCTGTCTACAAATACTTTATCCCGCAAGCTTTGCTTTTGTTCATCCGACCATTGACAAAAAATGCCGGCATCTTCTATAAAAGCTGGTGCGATAGCATTTACAGTAATACCATGACAGCCGAGTTCTCGTGCCATATATCGGGTCATACCCACCATACCTGCCTTTGAGGCTGCGTAATGCGACCCTACAACCCCAAGTCCCCGTGCGGCAATAGAGGCAATATTGATAATACGGCCGAACTTGGCTTCCTTCATGCCGGGCACAACTTCCCTGGCCCAGTAAAAGGCGCTATTAAGATTTACACCGATGGTTCTATCCCAATCTTCTACAGAGATATCTTCAAATTTTTGCGCCGGCATAATACCGGCATTGTTGACCAGGGTTGTGACAGATCCAAATTTTTCATGTATAATTTCATGTTGTTGAGTTACAATTTGAGGCTTTGAACCATCTCCCTTAAGCAGCAAAATACTTCCCTTCCTTTTAGCCACTGACTCAAGCTGTAATTCGGCTTTCTTAGCCGCTTCATCATTACCTTGGTAGGTAACGGTCACACTGGCCCCATCAGCAGCAAGACATTGAGCTATACCAAGCCCGATACCTCGAGTAGCGCCTGTGACGACAGCATTTATCCTCCCCATTGTACCATCCTCTATAGATACGGAGATTTACACCTCTTCAGTGTGACTTTTCTCTCCAGATCCAAGAGAAACATGCTGCAACATGTAAAGAGTCACTTCTGCTGTTATTGACGCTCGAGCAAACCATTAATCTGCCTTCTAACGAGTGCCAGGTGAACTCTCATTGCCTCACGTGCTTTGCCACTATCCTTTGCTTTAATAGCATCTACTATTTGACAATGCTGCTGAAATATCAGTTCAGCCTCATCATCAAGGTAGCAGAGTCCAATTCTTTCTTTAAGCAGATCATAAATGGAAAACATCAAATGAGTTTGGATCTTGTTGTGTGCCGCATCGGCAATAGCCAGATGAAATTCTGCATCACTCAGCAGAAGAGCAGAGCGATTTTTCAGTTTACCTTTCATGTCTTCGAGCCATTGATCCAGTTCAGCAATGTCCTCTTCCGTAGACCGTTCTGAAGCAAGCGCAGCATTAGCAGTTTCTAAAATAGTCCGAGACTCAACAAGATCTAAGGCTACTGTTGTATCTTCTATTAACATGAGGCGTAAAGGCTCAATCATATCGTGAGGTACAAGAGATTTCACCTTAGTCCTTTGTCTTTGCGCCATGTCGAGGAAGCCCATGGTAGCCAGACTGTTCAATGCCTCCCTCAGAGTTGGTCGACCGACATTAAAGACCCTCATCAGCTCTCTTTCAGGCGGCAGGAGATCGCCAGGCCTCAATTTGCCACTGCTAATTGCCTCTTTAATCTGATCGACAATTTGTGATGAAATCTTTTGTTGTTTGATAGTTTTAAATGGCGTCACTTCCATACTTATGCAACCTGATGTAAATTGATAAAAACAACTCTTTAGGTGATTAGAAGCGCAAGCAATATTTTACTTATGATCACGCAATCGGTTTTTAAACTTCATTGCTGCTGCCAATCCCAACAAATACAACCACAAAGCCAGAAAACAGTCAGGCTTTGTGGTTCCGAATCAAAAACACAGGTCAATTTCGTGCATCGTCTGCCGGCGGCGAGTATGCTGAGATACTGCCAGGAGGAATTACTCCCCCCGGCAGCAGGTACTGTCATACGCCGATGCCATGTTCGGCCATAGTCTTCAAAAGAGTGTAGCGATCGTTAATCTCCTGCTCAATCTTGGCACGAAGACGCTTCGATTCCTCGGGATTACTTCGTTCAAGCGAGGAGAAACGCACCTCACTGGAGAGAAACTTCTGCAGAGTGCCGTCCGGTTCCTTCGAGTCAAGGATAAAGGGATTTTTCCCTTCGTTGCGGAGGGCGGGGTTGAAGCGGAACATTGGCCAGAACCCGCTCTCCACCGCCAACTTGGCCTCGTCCTGGGTCTTGCCCATTCCCGCCTTGATGCCGTGGGCTATACAGGGGGCATAGCAGATGATCAATGACGGCCCAGGATGATTCTCGGCCTCGACCATCGCCTTAAGCAGCTGCTGCTTGCTGGCTCCCATCGAAACCGAGGCAACATAGGCGTGGCCGTAGGTCATGATCATCCGGGCCAGATCCTTTTTGGAGGCCTTTTTGCCGGAGGCGGCATACTTGGCCACCGCCCCGGTCTGGGTGGCCTTGGATGACTGGCCACCGGTATTGGAGTAAACCTCGGTGTCCAAAACGAGAATGTTGATATCCTCGCTCTGCGCCATGACATGGTCGAGACCACTGTAGCCGATATCGTAGGCCCAGCCGTCGCCACCGACGATCCAGTGCGACTTTTTGGTGAACAGTTCGGTGCTTTTGGCGATATCGGCAAGCAGCGGGTGAACACTTCCTTCCTTGAGCAGTGTCTTGATGCGACCCCCGACTTCCTTTGAGCGGATCGAGTCGTTCATTACCTCGAGCCAGGTGGCAAGGGCCTCCTTCATGGCGGCGGGAATATCGCCGGCGAGAGCCTTTTCAACCTTGGTCGCCAGTGTCCGGCGGCGGGTGTTATAGGCCAGGGCCATGCCATAACCATATTCCGCAGCATCCTCGAACAGTGAACTCGCCCAGCCCGGGCCATGGCCATCGGCGTTGGCACAGTAAGGTGAGGACGGAGCCGAGCCGCCCCAGATGGAACTACAGCCGGTGGCGTTGGCAATGGTCATACGTTCACCGAACAGCTGCGTCAGCACCTTGAGATACGGGGTCTCGCCGCAGCCGGCGCAGGCGCCGGAGAACTCGAGAAGCGGCTGGTAGAACTGGCTTCCCTTAACCGATTGGCGATTAGTGATACCCCCCTTGAAGGGAACGGTAAGGGAGAATTCATAGTTAGCAATCTCCGTTGCCGTTTGACTGCCCAGCGGTTTCATCACCAGGGCGGTATTCTTGGCCGGGCAGATATCGGCGCAGTTGCCACAGCCCTGGCAGTCAAGGGTGTTCACCTGCATGCGGAACCGGTATCCCTTCATCTCCTTGCCAACTGCCGGGATGGTCACGAAGCTCTCTGGGGCGCCGGTGAGTTCGGCCTCGGTGGTGAGTATCGGTATGATCGCCGCATGCGGACAAACAAAGGAGCACTGATTGCACTGGATACACTCAGCAGATAGCCATTCCGGCACATTGACCGCTACCCCGCGCTTTTCATAGCGTGCAGTCGAGATCGGGTAGACCCCGTCGTAGGAGAAGGCACTGACCGGCAGTTCGTCACCCTTGAGGGCCTGTATCGGGCGCATTACCTTGTCGACGTAGTCGGTGGTGCCGGCCTTGGGAGCTATTCCGCCGGAGGCTTTGGCCCAGGAGGTCGGCACCTTGATCTCGACCAGATTTGCCAGGGTGTTGTCCACGGCGCTGATGTTCATATCAACGAGGTGCTGGCCCTTCTTGCCGAAGGTCTTGTTGATATCCTTTTTCAGCAACTCGATGGCACGCTCGATGGGCAGCACGTTGGCCAGTTTGAAGAAGCAGGTCTGCATGATCATATTGATCCTGCCGCCAAGGCCAGCCTCCTGGGCCAGTTTGATGGCATCGACGTTGTAGAACTTCAACTTCTTCTCGCAGATGGTCCGTTTCATATCCCCGGGGAGTTGCGCCTCCATCTCGGCTGCGCTCCACGGGGAATTAAGGAGAAAGGTGCCTCCCTCGCGAATACCCTCAAGGACATCGTAGATATTGACATAGGTCGGGTTATGGCAGGCGACGAAGTCAGCCTCGTTGATGAGGTAGGTCGACTTGATCGGCACATCGCCGAAGCGCAGGTGGGAGATGGTGATGCCGCCGGATTTTTTCGAGTCGTAGGCAAAATAGCCCTGGGCGAATTTTTCCGTGTTGTCGCCGATGATCTTGATCGCGCTCTGATTGGCACCAACCGTCCCGTCAGAGCCGAGCCCCCAGAATTTGGCGCGGATATTACCCATCGGCTCGGCCCGGAAGGAGTTGTCAACCGGCAGGGAGAGGTGGGTGACATCGTCGTTGATGCCGACGGTGAAGTGCTTTTTCGGCACCTCTGCCTGCATATTGTCGTAGATCGCCTTGACCATGGCCGGGTTGAACTCTTTCGAGCTCAGTCCATAGCGGCCACGGTAGATCTTGGGCATGGCGACCCCATGGTCGATGTAGGCGGCGCAGACATCGGTGTACAGCGGTTCACCGACGGCACCGGGTTCCTTGGTCCGGTCGAGAACCGAAACCACTTTGGTGGTGACCGGTACTGCGGTAATGAAATCCTCAACGGAAAATGGGCGATAGAGACGAACCTTGACTGCACCGACTTTTTCGCCGCGGGCCCGAAGGACGTTGATCGTCTCCTCGATCGCCTCGTTGCCGGAGCCCATGGCGACAATAACCCGCTCCGCCTCGGGATCGCCAATGTAATCGAAGAGCCGGTAGTTTCGGCCGGTCAGCTCGCTCACCTGCTGCATGCAGCGGCTAACGATAGCCGGGGTGGCCAGGTAATACTTATTCCCCGCCTCACGATTCTGGAAGTAGATATCGGGGTTCTGGGCGGTGCCGCGGGTATCCGGACGCTCTGGGTTAATGGCCCGCTTCTTGAACTCCCAGTAGGCTTCCCAGTTGAACAGCCGGGCCATATCGGCGTAGTCAATCATCTCGATCTTCTGGATCTCGTGCGAGGTCCGAAAACCGTCATAAAAGTGGAGGAAGGGTACCGAGGCCTCCATGGTGGCCAGATGGGCGACCAGGGCCAGGTCCATAGCCTCCTGGACTGAATTTGAGGACAACATGGCAAAGCCGGTCTGTCGGACCGCCATAACATCGGCGTGGTCCCCGAAGATGGAAAGGGCGTGGGCGGAAAGGGCCCGGGCGGTAACATGGAAGACGCAGGGGAGGTGTTCTCCGGCAATCTTGTACATATTGGGAATCTTGAGCAGCAAGCCCTGTGAAGCGGTGAAGGTGGTGGTAACCGCCCCCCCGACCAACGAACCGTGCACTGCCCCGGCCGCCCCCGCCTCGGATTGCATCTGTTTGATGCTCAGCAGTTCGCCGAAGATATTCTTGCGGCCGCCAACGGCCCAGGAATCGGCTATCTCACCCAGCGGGCTGGACGGGGTGATCGGGAAGATGGTGGCAACTTCACTCATGCCATAAGCGACATGGCAGGCAGCTGTGTTACCATCGATTGTCTGCATTTTTCCGCTCATCAATGTACCTCAACAGTTTGAATTTGGGTTTTGCGGCGTCTTCCCTTTCGCAGGGAGCTACGCACAATAGCGCCGTCAGATACCACCAAACGGCGGTTCACCTCCAGGGCCGTACAGCATTCCGCTCAGCGCCCCTGCATGCCTGGTGGGGAATCCCCCCATCAGGCATGCTTCGACAGGCAGCAGTAGTCGGCCGTCAGGTTGCGATTGCCGGTCGCTGAACAGACAGGACACCGGTCAATGTATTCAAAAAAGCCTCTTTTCACAAGATGATTGTTCCATCCCGTCAGGTTTAATTTTGATTGCAACCATCAGGGGTTGTGAATTATTCCCGCCGGCGGCAAAAGGGTACCGCCACACGCCGTTTCCCCGCCTTACTTTTTCATCTCCATATAGTTGATCATCTCAGAAATGTGCACGACCCGAGTTTTCAGACCGTGGCGTTTGAGGCCGAAGGCCAGCTGGATCATACAACCCGGACAGCTGGTGACGAGGAGATCGGCGTTGGTCTTTTTCACATTGTCCATCTTCCGGTCGAGCACTTTCTGGGAGAGATCATAATGGGTCAGGCCATAGGATCCGGCACCGCCACAGCACCAGTCGGCCTCGGCCATCTCTTTGAATTCAACTCCCGGGATCTTCTTGAGAATTTCCCTGGGCTCGTTCTTGATTTTCTGCCCGCGAACGGCATGACAGGGATCGTGATAGGTGACAATGACCTTCTTGTCGGAACTCACCTTCTGGGCAGTGGCAGCGGCACCGTGGGGATCATGGTAGGTGCCCACCGGAGCCTGCCCGGCTGCGGCGGCCGGCTGGTCGGCATAGAGAAACTCAACCACGTCGCGGACTTTGGGCAGACATCTTTTTGCCCGCTCATAGTACGGATCGTCTTTGAAAATCTTCGGGTATTTTTTTAAAAACGAAGCGCAGCTTGAGCAGTCGGTGACGATCACGTCAACGTCGAGCTCTTCGAAGGTCTCCAGATTCTTCTTGGCCAGTTTTTTGGTGTTTTCCATATCTCCATAGCTGTAGGGTGGCAGACCGCAGCAGCAGTTATTGATTACCGTCACCGACTTGCCCCGCTCCTGCAGGGCAGCGAAGGTGGCCTTGCCGGCTTCGATCTGGATAACGTCGATGCCGCAGCCGACAAAATAGCCGATCTTCAGTTTCTCGCCTTTGCCGGGATAGACACCGGGCTTGAGCGTTCCGCGGAACGAGCTGGTCGGCAGCTTGTCGACGATCCCCTCGGCCTTGGGCAGATCACGGCCGAAGATGCGCAGCAGGCCAAGGGCGTTGGCCAGCTTCGAGGCACCCGAGTTCTTGCCGTAGGCGGCAGCCCGAGCGGCAAGATGGAGTCTTTTCGGATAGGGGAGAAGATGTTCGAAGAGCAGGCGGTGGGCCGGCTTCTTGCCTACCTTGTCGTAATATTCTCCCCGGGCGGCGAGCACCAGTTGAGCAGTCGGCACCGCCCCAAAGCAGTTGGTAGTGCAGGCCTCACACCCCAGACAGTTGAAGAGCGGATCTTCGAGCTCGGCGTTCCATTCGATGCGCTTTTCGATCAACCCGCGCAGCATGGCCAGACGACCGCGGGCCACCCCGCTCTCGTGGCCTGTTGTCCGAAAGATCGGGCAGGCTACGTGGCAGAATCCACATTTGTTACATTTAGCAATGTCATCATAACTCTCTAATACAGTCATAGTCACTCACCTCGCAGTGTTGGTTTCCCTAATATCGGTTGTCTCTCAGAACGCTTTTTGCCGTGGTCTATACCCTGCCCGGCAGTATCCCCGGGGCAAACATCCGCTCCGGATCCAACGCCCGCTTGATCAGGTGGCTGAGTTTCCACTCCCCTCTCGGTGAGCCATAAAGATCGACCTCATTGCGGAAGGCGTCCGGGGCCTTGACCAGGCAGGCATGCCCCTGGCAACGGCCGGCCAAGGCATCGATTTCCTTCCACTGGGCCGCCGATAGCTTGCTGAAACCGGCGTGCACCCTGCCACAGGCCACATCGAGAAGCAGATTGTCGGGTTGAGCTATCTTGGCAATCCCCTGATACACCTCAGCCACCCGAGCGATAACCACATCGGCCTGGAGAACAAGAGGCTGCTGCCAGATACCGGCAAAGAGGTCAGTGTGGCCACCGGTGAGCAGCGGATAGCTCGTCTCCCCGGCCCGCTTCAGCCCGGCGAGCACCATCATCGCCGAGCAGCGTTCCATCTGGTTGGGAATAACCATTTCCAGTCCCTCGAAACCGACCAGCAGCTTATAGTCTGCCCCTTGCGGGATGATGACCACTGACACCGGCAGGAGATTGGAGGTAACAATTTTCAAAGCGGCACCGTTGCAGTTGCTCAAAGAGCCGGTGGCGCCCACCATGTGGCAGCATTCCGGCTTGGTGGAAACCTTCCAGGTCGCTTCGGTGATACAGCCGAGAGAGCCGAGGGAGCCGGTGAGCAGCCTGGTCATATCGTAGCCGGCGACGTTTTTCATCACCTTGCCGCCGGTGCTGACCATGTTGCCGCTACTGTCGATGTACTGCAGGCCAAGCAGCATGTCCCGCGGAGCACCGTAGGCCTGACGTTCCGGCCCGACGGCGGCGAGGGCGACAATACTGCCGACGGTAGAGTCGGCGGTGAAGTAGGGTGGCCGTACGGGCAGCCACTGGTTGTTGCCGGCCAGTTTCTCCTGCAGGGCGGCAAGGGTCATTCCGGCCCCGACGGTAATGAACTGGTTATCGCTGTCGTATTCGATGACCTCGGTCATCTTGTCGGTGGCAAGGGGCACAACCGAAGCGGCGAGACGGTTGCCGATTCCGTTGAAGGTGCCGCCGCCGACGACCCGCAAAGGCTTTTTGGCGCTCTTGGCCTCCTTTATGCTGGCGATCGCCTCGGCAACTCCGGCGGCTTTGGCTCCGCCGGCGCGTTTAAGGATCGTCGGCTCGGTGAGCGGAAGCTTATTCTTACCCGGCGGGGGAAGCGGTATTATCTTGTTGGGGTTGAGCACATTACCAGGGTCAAGGGCCAGTTTCACCGCCTGCTGGGTATTGAGATCGTTACCGGAAAAGACAAAGTGCATCGCATCCTGTTTTTCGTGGCCGACGCCATGCTCACCGGAGATGGTCCCGCCGAGCTCGGCGCAGAGTTCCATGATCTCCCAGCCGGCCTTGTGCACCTGATCAAGTTCCTTCTGATTGCGGGAATCAAACATCAGCAGGGGGTGAAGGTTGCCGTCTCCGGCGTGAAAGACGTTGCCCACCGGGCAGCCATACTTTTTCGAAATGGCCACCACCCGCTCCAGTGCTTCCGGAAGGCGGGTCCGAAGAACACAGCCGTCATTGACCAGGTAGTTGGGGGAAAGGTTGCAGATCGCCCCGAAGGCGCCGCGCCGGCCCTTCCACAACAGGTCGCGCTCGGCCTGATTTTTCGCCACCCGCACTTCCCGACACTGCGTGGCCATGCAGATCTCGACTATCTTGTCAGCCTGTTCCTTGAGGCCGGTGGCCATCCCTTCCACCTCAATGATCAAGACCGCCGCCGCGTCCTGGGGATAGCCGCAGGGGCCACCCTTTTCAACCGCCTTGATGATGGTATTGTCCATCATTTCCAGGGTGAGGGGCAGAATGCCGGCGCGAATGATCGCCGACACCGAATTCGCGGCATGGGGAACTTCGTCGTAGATGGCCAGCATGGTGATGACCGATTCGGTTTTGGGAGTAATCTTGACGGTGATCTCGGTGACCATACCGAGACAGCCCTCGCTGCCCACCACCAGACCACGCAGGTCATAGCCGGGCGGGTCGAAGGAGGGGCCGGCGATATCAACGATCTCCCCGTCGGCCATGACCATCTTCATGCCGAGGATGTGGTTGGAGGTCACCCCGTACTTCAGGCAGCGCGGTCCGCCGGAGTTCTCGCCGACGGTGCCGCCGATGGTGGCGACCTTCTGGCTGGCCGGGTCGGGGGGAAAAACATCCCGAGAGGGGCCACCGCTTCCTGCACCTCGAGGTTGGTCACCCCGGTCTGCACCACGGCGTAGCGGCTCTCCGGATTGATGGAGAGGATTTTGTTAAACCGGGCGAGAGCCACCACCAGGCCGCCATCACGGGTTATGACACCGCCGGAGAGGTTGGTGGCAAAACCACGGGCCACCGAGGGGATCTTCGCCGCATGGGCCGCCTTCTGCACCTCAGCCAGTTCTTCTGTGGTGCCGGGGAAGACGATCAGGCCGGGTACGCCGCTGACCAGGGACGCATCATAGGAGTATAACTCCCGGTCGGCATGCGAATGCCTGACATATTCCTTGCCGACTATCTCTTCCATCCTGTGAATGAAATTCTCTCCGATCATCTTTCTTCCTCCGGCCTTATCGCCACTGCAATTTTATGGGTATTCACGGAGCCGCACCCTTACCACTTTGTGGCCGCATGTCGGCTACCATCGTCTCATTTCTGCCAGCAGAGGGCCAGAAAGGCCCCGGTGTCGCTGCTTGCCATCCGTCCCTGCCGTTCCCGCCGAAGTGCCTCTTCCGGGGAGTCCTCTTTGTCAAAATAGACCGCCGTCGCCACCCGGGGGGTCCCGGGAATCAGCGCCGCCAGTTCCTGCGGTGAGCGAAAAATAATCCGCGAGAAAAGGGAATGCCCCTCCTCACCTTTTTTCTGTCTTCTGGTGGCCCACGGGCTGAGGCTGTTCAGGGTGGTGAGGACAATCATTCCCCCGGGGCGGCAGACCCGTTGAAGTTCAACGATGGCCGCCCGGGCATCGTCGACAAACTCAAGGGCGGTCATGGAGTAGACGCGGCAGAAGGAGTTGTCGGCAAAGGGCAGCCGGAGCATGTCGCCGGCAACGGGAAAAAATTGTTCGCCACTGCTGTTGGCTACCCCTCTGGTCAGCATCGGCAGGGAGATATCCAGGCCGACCACCGTACAGTGGGCGGCGGCGAAGACCTCCCGGGTAAAAACCCCGGTGCCGCAGCCAACATCGAGGAGGCGCTCGCCCGGTTGGGGTGCCAGCATATCAAGGAGCAAATCGCTTTCGACGATTTTAACCTGCCGGCCGATGGGGGTTGCGAACCAGGCGTCATAACTGTCAGCCCAGGGGTCGAACAACTCACCCTCTTTGCCGCTTTGCTCGCTGCATCTTACCACGTTTCTCTCTCTCCGGCCATCAACTGTTTACCGAGGCTATCTTGCCGGCCAGGGTCGCCTCCTTATCTCTGCGGTCATCAACCTTTAACTCAATGATCACCCTTTTCGCCCCCTCGTCCAGCTGTGCCTGATGAATCCTGGCGACGAGGGCAAAAAGCTTCTCCAGACTGGGTACCTCAATGGAAGTGGACATGCCGCCGACCTGGTAGGTGTATCCGGACTCCTTGATGATTTTCACCCCAAGTTTGACAAAGCGGCTCATACTCACCCCTTCACCCACCGGATAGACCGACAACTGCGCAAGAATCATGCTCGCCTCCTCTTTCCGCGAGATGGAACACCGGGACTGTCGACGACAGGGTCGACAGTCCCGGTTCCCCGGTTTCCCGGTTGCTTCAGGATTTACTTATTTCTTGTTTTTGGCCTCAGCGGCCTGGATCTCGGCCATGGTCCGCAGGATCTGCATGGCGTTTTCATACACCGGGGTGTCAACCATCTTGCCGAGGTAGGTCACCGCTGCCGATCCCTTGGCAATACCCTCTTCCTCAAACACCTTTTTCACCCCGGTAGCCCACTCGACAATGGTCGCTGAAGGGGTGTAGATGGTGTGGGACGCCTCAATCTGGCTGGGATGGATGAGCATACGGCCCTCATAGCCCATCTGGTGTCCTTCCTCGGTGCTCTTCTTGAAGGCTTCTTCGTCCTTGAAGGCGACGAAGGGGCAGTCGATGGCGACACACCCGGCGGCGCGGGCGGCCACTGCGGTGTGGTACCGGGCATAAAGCTGCTCGACGCCCTCGGAGGTCAAAGTAACACGCATGTCCTTGGTGTAGTCGACCGCACCAAAGATCAGTGAGTTGACACGCTTACTGGCGCTGGCCGAAGGATAGGCGTTCATCACCCCCTTGGCGGTTTCGATGAGCAGCTGGATGGCCACCGTGCCGACCTTCATGCCGCGGCGCTGCTCGAGCTCCTCGAGTTTCCAGTCAAGTCGCTTGACGTTCTCCGGGCTGCCGGCTTTGGCAAGGCAGACGCCGTCGAGACCGGGGTGGACGATGGCCTCGAGGTCATCGTTGGTCATCTCGGTCTCCCAGTTGTTGATACGTACGTAGAGGTACGGTGCGGCCTGCTTGGCCCGATCGGTCTTCAGGTATTTCTGGATCATTTCCCGACCTTTGGCTTTTTCCGCCGGGGGTACGGAGTCTTCCAGGTCGAGGGTGACGACGTCGGCGGCGATGGTCGAGGCCTTGCCCACCATTTTCTCGTTATTGCTGGGAACGTAAAATACTGATCGCATGACTGCCATGATGTGTTCTCCTTTTGTCTTTGATTTAAATTCCGGTAAATTAAAGTCCGGTAAGTTCCTTGATTTTAGGGGCGATATCCTCGGGGCTGTCTACCACGTAGGCCCCCGCCTCGGTCAGTGCCTTCATCTTGCCCTTGGCGGTACCGCGCCCTTTTTCGACGATGCTGCTGGCGTGGGAGAAGCGCATTCCTTCCGGCGCCCATGCCCCGGCGATGAATACCACCAGCGGTTTGGTAAACTCCTTATTGGCCACCGCTTCGGCAGCCTCTTCCTCCATGGTTCCACCGATCTCACCGAAGATGGCGACAGCCTTGGTCTGTTCGTCCTTTTCGAACATTTTCAGAACATCAGCCATGGTCAATCCCAACACCGGCTCGGTGCCGATATGCATGGCGGTGCTGATGCCGAGACCTGCCACCTTGAGTGCCCAGGGCACTGTCCCGGACTGGCCGCCACTGCGGGAGATCACTCCGATCGGGCCGGGTTGGAAAAGGGTGCCGGCCCAATCAACACTGCCGCCAAGCCAGCCGATGACCGACTTGCCGGGACTGATCAAACCGAGGCTGCCGGGGCCGAGCAGCATCACCCCGTTCTTCCGGGCATAACTGACCATGTCGATGACATCGTGAATGGGAATCCTCTCCACCGGCGAGGAAACGAACTTGATGCCGGCGTCGATCGCCTCATAGACCGCCCCTTTCAGGGCAGGCCCGGGGATGAAGGTACAGGCGGCGTCGATCGGCCCGTGCCGGCGAATCGCCTCGCGCACCGTGTCATAGACGGGGATACCATGCACCTCTGTGCCGCCCTTTCCAGGGGTGACACCGGCCACCACCTTGGTCCCGTAATCCTTCATGTAGCGGGTACGCAACGACCCCTCTCGGCCGGTGATGCCTTGAACCACAACTGTCGTGTTTTCGTTCATTATAATTGACATAAATATCCTCTATGTTCAGGCTGTGCCGTGCTTTGCTTGATATTCATCCAGTCCCTGAATGGGCACTTCGATGGTGATGGCCGAATTTCCCCTAAACCAGCATTCGTACTCACAGGCCAGGCACTCGGTACCTTTGCGGGCGAGATCCTCACAACTGTCAACCACCGCCGGTTTTCCATCCTTCAGAACGAGGATGCCACGGCTGAATGTCTTGCAGGCCGTAACGCAGGCATGCGTTGCGCATCCTTCGCATTTCGTCTCATCGATAATGATCTTGATCGTTCGCTCAGAAAATTCCATCTATCCTCCCTCAGGCCGCAGCCTTCTCCCTGCGATATTCTTCCACCAGAGCCTTCACCCGACCACCGATAAACTTGGCATCGTAGACATGCTCACGGTCGTAAATCTCCACTTTTGGCCCAAACTCGGCGAGGCCTTCCTTCAAAATTTCCTGGGCCTCTTTCTCTTTGTTACCACAGAGCAGCAGAACCACGGGAAAGCCGGGTCGTTTCGGCAGCTCTTCCCGCAGGGCCTTGACGACTCCGTGGGCGTGGTGCCACTGTTCCTGATTGGCCATCATGAAGCCGGCGAGGAAATAGCCCTCGATGTTCGGTTGCGACATGATCAGCTTGACAGCACGGTACACCTTGGAGGCGGTTGGATTGCCGCTGGTATCGGCATAGTCGGCAACTTTCAGACCGACCTTGTTGAGGGCATCCATACCAAGCATCGCCGCACCGCCGCCGATCCCGTGATAGCCGACGTAGCCGCCACTCGTGCAGTTCCTCTGGGGAGGCCATTTCGGCCAGGTAACTGGTGCCACGGAAATCGTCGGCCTCGAAAGACCAGCCCATCAGTTCAAAATCCGTCGGCTCCTTGAGAAATTCCCTGCCGATCTTGATGCCGAATTCGGGGTGACGGAAAAGGGCCTGATCATCCGCCTCCATCCGGCAGTCGGCGGCAAGCACCTTGCCGTCCCTGGTCAGCACCAGGGGGTTGATCTCCAGGGTCCGGCAGTCGTTTTTACGGAATGCGTTATATAATTTGAGCACCACCTCGGCCAGAGGGCGCAGGGCGCTCCCCTTGATTCCCATGGATACCACCATGTCGAGGGTGTCATGGATCATCAGTCCTTTGATGACATCGACGTTGAGCGTGGCAATCTTGTCCGCCGGCACCGACTCGATGTCCATACCGCCCTCCGGGCTGAACATCAAAACCGGACCGCGCACGTCCTGTGCGGAGTTGATGATCAATCCGGCGTAAAACTCCTGGGCGACATCCAGCTGTTCTTCAACCAGGACCTGTTTCACCACCAGTCCTTTGATGGTCATGCCGAGAATCTGCTCGGCCATCCTGCCGGCCTCTTCCGGGGTTGCGGCAAGTTTGATCCCGCCGGCCTTGCCTCGACCGCCAACAAGCACCTGAGCCTTGACGACAACCGGTCTGCCGATTCCTCGAGCCACTTCGACCGCCTCTTCCGGGGTCTTGGCGACACTTCCTTCGGGGATTGGAATGCCAGACTTTTTAAAATATTGTTTCCCCTGAAATTCAAGAAACTTTGCCATCTTCCCTCCGTCTTCACTGTGGTTTTTTTTGGATTTGGCAATCTACGGCTTTCTTCTCCGCATGCCTTGAATCGCTCAAACGCAAGGCGATTCCACTTCTGGTCAGACCAGATACATTAGATCTTTTTGGCCGATTCTTGTCAAGACTTTTTTTTCGACTTGGCCTGCTTTTTTTGGGTCAAGCCGCGTATGTCAACATCAGCGTTTCATGTCAATAATAGCCAATCATTTATCGACCACAACAGGGCCTAATGGCTCGAGTACTTTTCTCCGACGATCAGGGACACAAGCCAATATATTTAAATGATATGATATATCAATCTTTTGAAATAATGTCGCAGCATCCGCGACCAGACCTTGTCAGTTGACGGTAATTACATGCATATTTAACAGGCCGGCTCAATGGTCTCTCCTCGTGGTGTTAAAAACACTGGACGAAGAGTTGAATTCCAATTGACATCGGGGACGAAAGATATTAAGACGATCTGGTATTACCAGAAAAAAGTAATTTTAGGTTGAAAACAATTACGCCAGCTTCTATAGTCACGGAGTTTCGAATCGGCATAATTATGAGCATCACACCAACTAGTCCGTTGTATCAACGAAGCACTTTTCACCATTAAAAAAACGGAGGGCATTATAGACGAACAAGAAAATGAAATCGGCTAAACAAAGGTTACTGCACCTGAGAACTTCGAGCGCTGGACCGAATGGTTATTCGTTGGAAAAAGCTTTTTTTTTTGAAGCATTGGATCGGATGACCCTTCGTTGGAAAGGTCTTCTTGGGGGAATCCCAAGAAAGCGATTACTTATTACACCCTACATGGAGGATTTTTTATGTGGTCACAAGTGTACGATCCATTAAATAACTGGATGTTATCAACAGCGGTGGCATCAGTGCCCATCGTGGTACTGCTGGGAGGCCTGGCAGTCCATATGAAGGCCCATATTGCCGCACTAGCCGGACTGGTCTCAGCGCTCCTTATTGCCATTTTCGTCTTCGGCATGCCGGCCAATATGGCCTTTGCCACCGCCGGGTACGGCGCCGCTTTCGGTCTCTTGCCCATCGGCTGGATCATCTTGAACGTCATCTTTATGTATATGCTGACGGTCGAGGCTGGCCTTTTTAAAGTTTTACAGGACAGCTTGACCCATATTACCAACGACGCGCGGTTGCAGGTTGTGCTGATTGCCTTCTGTTTCGGGGCCTTCTTTGAAGGGGCTGCCGGTTTCGGTACCCCGGTTGCGGTAACGGCGGCAATCCTCATTGGTCTTGGTTTTAAACCGCTGCAGGCGTCGGTTCTCTCACTCATCGCCAATACCGCTCCGGTCGCCTACGGTGCGCTCGGTACTCCCGTCATCGCCCTGGCCGGTGTTACCGGTTTAGATTTGAATGTTTTAAGTGCCATGATTGGCCGGCAGTTGCCGTTCTTTTCAGTCCTCGTTCCCTTCTGGCTGGTCTGGGCCTTCGTCGGTTGGAAAAAGACCTGGGAGATCTGGCCCGCACTGGTTGTTGCCGGTGTATTTTTCGCCATCCCCCAATACCTCGTCTCCAACTATCACGGACCATGGCTGGTTGACGTCGTCGCCGCTATCTGTTCCATGGCGGCTACCTCTCTGTTCATGATGAAGTGGCATCCGAAAACCATCTATACCCTGGAACACGGTTCCGACTCTGCACATATCGCAGCACGTTCCCATTCAACGGAGGATCCGGCCTTGGTGCGCAAATCCTGGATCCCCTGGATCATCCTCAGCGTACTCGTTTTCATCTGGGGCACACCGGCATGGAAAAAGCTCGTCGACGGAATTTATATCTTGAAGATCCCCGTTACGACCATCCATAACCTCATCGAGCGTGTTCCTCCGGTTGTTGCCTCGGCAAAACCCGAAGGCGCGGTGTATGTTCTGAATATCCTCTCGGCAACCGGTACCGGCATTCTCCTTTCTGCGATTCTTGCAGCGCTGTTTATGGGCTTCTCACTGCCGAAAATCGTGCAAATGTATGGCAAGACCATTCTCCGTGTCCGCTACTCTCTGCTGACGGTTTCGGCAATGCTGGCCATTGGCTTTCTCACCCGCTACTCCGGTCTTGACGCCACCCTGGGTCTTGCTTTGGCGAGAACCGGCTGGATGTATCCCTTCTTCGGCACGCTGATCGGCTGGCTGGGCGTCGCCCTGACCGGCTCGGATACCTCTTCGAACGTACTGTTCGGCAGTTTCCAGAAGATTACCGCCGAGCAAATCGGCTTAAGCCCGGTTTTGATGGCCTCAGCCAACAGTTCCGGCGGGGTAATGGGCAAAATGATCGACGCCCAGAGTATCGTCGTCGCCAGTACCGCAACCAACTGGTACGGGCATGAAGGTGACATCCTGCGCGGTGTTTTCTGGCACAGTCTGGCCCTTGCCTGCCTGGTCGGGGCGCTGGTATTCCTCCAGGCGTACGTGTGGCCCTTTACCGCACTGGTCTTAAAGTAAGGCATTTCGTACGATCAACAATATCTACCCCCGTCAGCACCGGCTGCCGGGGGTTTTTTTCCCCCTTCCCATCTTCGACGAAACCCCTGAAACCGGAAATAGAACGAAAAAACATGGCCCGCATCACCTGCGCCCAGCTCGCCATCAGGCTCCTGGCCAGACAGGACACCGGTTAATGTATTCAATAAAAGCCTCTTTTTACAAAATGATAACCCCATCCCGTCATGTTTAATTTTACCTGCAATCATCAGTTAATGTTTTTTATTCATTCCAACTAGAGGAAAAGTATATGTCTTGGGATATGTTTTTAAGTGCTTTTCAGGGAGTTGAGGCCTTGCTTCATTCCTCCCCGCAGATGGTGTTCGCCCGCTTAGGTCTTATTCTTTTAGGCATGCTGTTGATGTACCTCGGCAAAAAAGGCGTCCTTGAGGCGATGCTGATGATTCCCATGGGGCTTGGCATGGCAGTGATCAATGCCTCTGTCATGATGTTTGACCCCCTGAATCTTCACGGCGGACTTGGAACCCTTTTCCTCGAGGCCCAGGCAGGCGCAGGCGAGGATGCTGTCAAAAATGCTGCAGACCTTATGTATATCATGGGCATCGACTGGTTGCAGCCCATCTATACCTTTACCTTTTCCAACGGTCTGATTGCCTGCTTTGTATTCATGGGAATCGGCACTCTTCTCGACGTCGGCTTCGTCATGGCAAGACCTTTTTTAAGCATGTTTCTTGCACTTTTTGCGGAACTAGGGACCATTTTCACCATCCCCATTGCCCAGTATTTCGGCTATACCCTGAAACAGGCGGCGGCCATTTCCATAGTCGGCGGAGCGGACGGTCCCATGGTGCTTTTTACCTCCCTGAAACTTGCTCCTGAACTCTTTGTCCCTATTGCCGTGGTTGCCTACCTTTATCTGGGGCTGGCCTACGGCGGCTATCCGTATCTGATCAAATTCATGATTCCAAGTGCGAAACTCCGCGGTACGGTCATGCCTTATGATGCAAAATCAAGCCGCTTTACCTCCGGGCAGAAAATGGCCTTCGCTGTTGTCTGCTGCGTTATTCTCTGCTTTTTGCTGCCGGTTGCGGCTCCTCTTCTTTTCTGCCTTTTCTTTGGCATCGTCATCCGAGAGAGCGGCATCAAACAGTTCCAGGACCTACTAAACGGCCCGATCCTTTATGGGTCGACCATGTTTCTCGGATTAACACTGGGGATTCTCTGTGAAGCCAACACCATTTTTGATCCCAAGGTTCTGCCGCTTCTGCTTCTGGGAATGCTCTCCCTTCTTCTGTCCGGGGCTCGGAGGCATTATCGGCGGCTATGTCGCCTACTTCGTCACCGGAGGAAAAGTTAATCCGGTCATCGGAATTGCCGGAGTCAGTTGCGTGCCGACAACAGCTAAAGTGGCTCAGAAAATTGTGCAGAAGGATAATCCTCACGCCATCATCATGCAGTATGCCCTGGGGGCTAATGTCATGGGCGTAATTACAACCGCAATCATCGCCGGCGTTTTCTGCAGCATCATTAAATAAGGAAAATAACTATGGATGGATTAACTGTTTCTTTTATTACTTTAATTATTACCATTGCCATTTCTCTTTTTATAGCCTGTCTTGTAAAACTCATGAGCTTTGTGCTGGACGGGTTTTCAAAGCCTCATAAAAGGCCTGAACAAGCTGCAAATATCCGCGTATTCAGGGATGAGGCCAGTATCGCTGCCGTAATCGCCATTGCCGACACCCTCTTATTCAGGGATGAAGCCAATATCGCTGCCGTAATTGCCATTGCCAATTCAAAAAAATAATCGGAGGTGTAATACGATGAAAAAACGCATTCAATTCATGTTGACCGCATTCAGAGACGGCTTTCAGTCGGTTTATGGAGCCCGGGTATTCTCAAAAGACTTTCTACCGGTTGTCGAGCAGGCTGCACAAGCAGGAATCGAGTATATCGAGGCCGGGGGAGGCGCCATGTTTCAATCCCCCTTCTTCTACAGCAATGAAAACTCCTTTGAGGTCATGGATTCCTTCCGCAAAGCGGCAGGCCCCAATGCCAATCTCCAGACCCTTGCCCGCGGTATCAGCGTCATCGCCCTGGACTCCCAGCCGAGCGATATCATCAAGCTGCATGCCAAACTCTTTAAAAAGCACGGCATGACCACCATCCGTAATTTTGATGCCTTAAATGATGTCAACAATCTGATCTACTCGGGTCAGTGTATCAAGGACGCCGGCCTGAAGCATGAAGTCTGCGTCACCATGATGGAGCTTCCTCCGGGTTGCGAAGGTGCCCATACCCCTGAATTTTACATGGAAACCCTGAAAGTAATTCTCGAGGCGGGAATTCCTTACGACTCAATTTGTTTTAAGGATGCCTCCGGTACCAGCCGTCCGCAAAAAGTGTTTGATACCATCAAACTTGCAAGAAAGCTTCTCGGCGATAAGACCACATTGTCTTTCCACTCCCATGAAACAGCCGGTACCTGTACCGTATCCTATAAGGCGGCCATCGAGGCAGGCATTGATTCCATTGATCTTTCTCTGTCCCCGGCCTCGGGAGGTACCTGTCAGCCGGATGTGCTGACGATGTGGCATACTCTCAGGGGTACGGATTACGATCTCGGAGTCGATGTCAATGAAATCATCAAACTCCGCCAGGCTTTCAAGGATGCCATGAAGGATTATTTCCTTCCACCTGAGGCCACTTCCGTTGAAGCCCTTATTCCTTTCTTCCCCATGCCGGGAGGTGCGCTTACCGCAAACACCCAGATGCTCCGCGACAACGGCCTTATGGGAAGATATCCGGAAGTGATCGCAGCCATGGGCGAGGCGGTTGCCAAGGGCGGATTCGGAACCTCTGTCACTCCGGTTTCTCAGTTTTATTTCCAGCAGGCCTTCAATAACGTCATGTTCGGAAAATGGAACAAGATTGCGCCGGGCTATGGAAAAATGGTTCTCGGGTATTTCGGCAAGACCCCGGTCAGCCCTGATGCGACGGTGGTAAAAATTGCCAGCGAACAGCTCAAACTTGAACCCACCATGGAAAGCCCTCTTGCCATCAATGATCGCGATGAGAAAAAGGGCATCCCGGCTGCCAGGAAAATGCTTGAGGCCGCCTCCCTGCCTGTTACAGATGAAAATATCTTTATCGCCGCCTGCTGTGCTGAAAAAGGAATTGCCTTTCTTAAAGGGGAAGGGACTCTCGGAGTCCGGAAAAATGTTCCGGCTGAAAAGCCGAAAACGGCAGCACCTGTGGCTGAGAAACTTCCCAAGGGCAGCAAATGCATCATTAGTCTGAACGGCAAGGACTATGAGGTAAAAATCGACGGAAACACCGCCACAGTCAACGGCGAGAACTATGCCTTTACATCCAAGTCCGTACCTTCAGTCTCCCCTGTTGCATCAAAGCCCGTACCTTCAGTCTCCGCCGTTACCACGGAAAGCGTCACTGAAAACAGCGAAGACAAACCTGTGGTCACACCCCTTCCCGGACTGATTATCCGCATTGAAAAGAAAGTCGGGGATCCGGTTAAAAGTGGTGAGACCATCATGGTTATGGAGTCCATGAAAATGGAAACGGCTTTGAACGCACCAAGGGACGGAATAGTCAGCTCCATCAAAGTTCAAGCCCAGCAGCAGATTGAGTCAGGAACGGTTGTCGCCACGATCCGCTGAATTAAAGGTCCTGAAGGGTTTTTATAACCAAAAAGGCTGGAATTTCTAATGGAAATTCCAGCCTTTTTGATTTCGATCTATTCACTGCACTTTCCGGGCTATCGCGCTTTTATGTAGTCGGCCCTTAACCGCGCGTTAGCTTCGAGCACTTCTTTCATGTATTGCTGCTCCTTCGCACCTACGAGCCCTAAATTCATAACGTCCGATTTGGCACCAACGACGGTGTTAGGTGGAACATAGGAAAAAGCGTCAATTTTGGCATTCTTCACTAAAGCACATATGCCGATCCAAACTGATTTTTCTATGGTCGATGCGTAAATAATGCTGCGCAAGGCCAAAAAACAGTCCTCGTCAATAATACACGGGCCGTGGATGACTACCCCGTGGGCAACTGTAGTCCTGGCGCCTATGGTCACCAATTCACCACCATGACTATGAATAATCACTCCGTCTTGGATGTTGACATCTTCGCAAATTGTGATAGGTGCGACTCGGCCATCTGGACCACGATCATCAGACCTAATGACAGCAAGGGGGGCAATGAACACATTCTTTTCAACTATTACATTGCCGATAATCTGTGCAGAAGGGTCGATAAGCGCAGTCGGATGAATCTGCGGGAAATCGCCGGCCAAGTTGGGACGAATGTTGGTGCATTTGAATTCCATATTTATTGCTCCCTCTTTTAAGTGATGGTGACAGGTGCGGTGATAAGTAATCACTTTCTTCGGTCTTCCTCAAAAAGCCCATTCCGATGAAGGGCTATCCGACCCAATGAATCAAAACTATCTTTTCCCGACATCTTTGGCAATTGTTTTTACGCCGAGACCAATAATTGTTATTGGCCCGATGACCGCATATCGATGAGAATCAGAAGGCATCGGTGACCGCAAAGGTGGAAGGGATCAACAGTCTCAGTCAGGATATCGCGACCGAGATGCAGTCGGCAGAAGCGTCTATCAAAACGATGAATCTCGTCGCTGAAAAATTGCTGGGTATGGTCTCGGCGGTTAAAACCGGCGAGGGCAAATTTGATCAATTTATAAGCCTTTGCCATGAGACCAAGAAGGTTTATATTGAGCAACTACCTTGAGCCAGGTGTCGTCGGATCTTAAATACAACTTGCTCTTCCTCCACTCTACATCGAATCCCATCAATATTTACCGGTACAGCAAATTACACCTTGCCCTTCTGGTCTTACCAGATATATTATCTGTATCGCCTACTAAGAAGGTTCATTTCGGCAACTTCATGCAATATTCTTCTCAGAATTGTGTGGTTGGCGACAGTGATTATAGAAATTGATAGAGTAACTGTGTTTGCTGCCGAGCACAGCATAAATTGCCTACAAGAAATTAGGCAAAAAACAAGTTTTCATGAGGTCGACGAGTATGACTGGAAAAGAAAAGGTTCTTAAAGCACTCAAAGACAACGGCGTCAAATATATCGTCGGGTACACCGGCGGGGCAATTATGCCGATTTTTGATGAGATGGACAAACAGGGAGAATTTCAGTTCATCATGCCACGCCATGAACAAGGTGCAGCATTTATTGCACAAGGGATTACCAGGGGGTCAAGGTCCTCCGATACACCTCAGCTGGGAGTCTGCATGGCTACCTCTGGTCCCGGGGCAATGAATTTGGCACCAGGAGTTGCAGACGCTTATATGGATTCCATACCTCTCCTCTCATTAACAGGCCAGGTAGCTACCGGGGTTATTGCAACCGATGCCTTCCAGGAAAGTGATATAGTCGGCGTCATGATGCCCATTTCCAAGCAGACGTATATGCCACTGCATCCAGATGAAATAGAACCTGCTATCCATGAGGCGATCTATGTCGCCACAACAGGTCGAGGTGGGCCAGTTCTCGTCGATATCCCGGTAGATGTTCAAAAGATGTCAGTATCCGAAGGCTATGTCTTCGATGCAAAAACCTATCGTCCGGTTTTGCCGGGGAACCATTTCCACCCGACACCTGCAAGAGAACCTGTCGAAAAAGCGATTCGTCTTATTAACCGGAGTGAAAGACCTCTCATCTTCTGCGGCCATGGTGTCATCGACAGTCGAGCCGGTAAATTGCTGCGATTATTTGCTGAGAAAGCAAATATTCCAATATGCTTTACCTTTCACGGTATTTCTGCGTTACCTATTGATCATCCGCTAAGTCTTGGCATGATGGGCATGCATGGGACGGCACAGGCTAATCGGGCAGTCATGGCGGCCGACCTTCTCATTGCTTTCGGCATGCGTTTTGATGACAGGGTTACGGCAAAACTGGAGGAGTATGCTGCCAACGCAGATGTTATTCACGTAGAAATTGATCCTTCAGAAATTGACAAGAACGTGAAAACCTCGGTTGCCATTAATGCCGATGTTCATAAAACCCTGCAAGTCTTTCTCGATGACCCGATGCTCACTTTCAAGCCGAGAAGACGATGGTTTAGCATGATAAACGATTATCGGAAAATCATGAAAAATGACATGGAAGCCGAGATAGAAAAAGGGGTTGGCGATAACGGCAAATTGCTGATGAAGACCATCATTCATACACTTTCAAACGAGACCGGCGGAAAAGATCTCATAGTTTCCGACGTTGGCCTGAACCAGATGATGGCCGCCAAATTTTACAATTACCAGACAGAAAACAGCTGGTTTTCTTCAGGTGGCGCCGGCACCATGGGAGCTTCCCTGCCGATGGCAGTCGGGGTCAAACTTGTCCGTCCTGATGAACGAGTATGGTCAATAAATGGTGATGGCGGCATCCAAATGAACCTGCAGGAACTTGGCACTGTCATGCAGTATGCTATAGATATAAAAATATTGATACTCAACAACGGTTATCTCGGCATGGTACGCCAATGGCAAACACTCTTTTTTGATGGCAGATATGCGGGTACACCAATGAAAAGTCCAGACTTTGGGTGTATCGCCCAAGGCTATGGTATTGCGTATCTCAAGGTTACTGAAGTTAAAGATATTTCTGCGGCAATTCGCCAGGCAATGTCGCACAAAGGGGCGATGATTCTCGAATTTGCATGTGATCCGTCAGAAATGATCCTGCCGATGATCCCGCCTGGCTGCGGTTTTGGCGATATGATAACTGCTCTACCGAAACAAAGCAGCCCGACACCTAAGAAAAAGGGAGAAAAATCATGAGACGAGCAATTTTGGCATTTATGCTTGACCGGCCTGGAGTGCTCAACAAGGTGTCGATGCTGATACGAAGGAAAATGTACAATGTTGATACCCTGACGGTATGCCCTTCTCGAGTTAAAGGCATAAGCAGAATGACGATAACTCTTCAGGAAGACCGGGATGCCCAGATCACACAGGTAATTAAGCAGCTGGAAAAAATTACCGAAGTGATATCCGTTAAAGAACTTAACGCCGAGAATAGTTACTGGAGAGAAGCTGCAATAGTTAAACTAGAGATTGATTCCAAGCAGTTACAAGGCTTTCGCGATCGCTTTAATTTTGAACTGCTTGATCAGAAAAGTGAGGATTTGCACATTATTCAAGTGGCCGGGTCAACCAAACAGATTGACAATTTTCTTGATGAGATCGGCAGAGAATATATTGTTGAAATCGCCCGCACCGGGGTAACTGCTCTAGAAAAATAAAGGATCCCCGCCGCAAGCGGACGGGGTATTAAACCCGAGTTAGGCAATAAAGGAAGGCCCTGAGGAGATAATTATGCCAAAATTTACTGCAAATTTGTCAATGATGTTTCAGGAAGTAGATTTTCTCGACCGTTTCGAATCTGCCGCCAAAGCGGGGTTTAAGGGTGTTGAGTATCTGTTTCCTTATAATTTTGCAGCAAATCAATTGTTTGACTTGCTGCAAAAAAATAATCTTAAGCACGTATTGCATAATCTGCCGGCGGGTGATTGGGGGGCAGGTGAGCGAGGTATCGGTGCATTACCAGACCGTATTGGTGAATTTCAGGATGGTGTTGGTAAAGCTATTGAATATGCAAAAGTTTTAGGGAATACCCAGGTAAATATGCTTTCAGGAATCGCCCCTGAAGGTGTTACTGCCGATGTGCTGAATAAAACATTTGTTGATAATGCAACCTTTGCTGCAGCCGAATTAGCTAAAAATGGCATCCGACTTCTGATTGAACCGATAAACACCAGGGACATCCCTGGCTTCTTCCTCTGCGGCACCCAGCAGGGTCTTGACATAATAACTGCCTCAGGATCAGACAATATCCAGTTGCAATATGATATCTACCATATGCAAATCATGGAAGGTGACCTTGCACCTACAATGGAAAAACACCTCAGCAGCATAGGTCACATCCAATTGGCAGATACCCCAGGCCGTCACGAGCCGGGTACAGGCGAGATCAATTACCCCTTCCTTTTCGATTTTCTTGATCGAATCGGCTATGGCGGGTGGATCGGTTGTGAGTATATCCCCGCAAATAAAACTGAAGAGGGATTGAGCTGGTTCGAGCCATATAAATAATATAACTGACCGATATTTTGTAACGGCTCCTAAGTTTCTCGGATCTTGATTAACAGAATAATTACCAATTTTAAGGGAGAAAAACATGAGTAGAATAGGATTTATCGGACTTGGCATTATGGGTACCCCTATGGCCGGACGTCTTCTTGATGGTGGGCATGAACTTTACGCCTTTACCCTTCATGGAATACCTCAGGAACTTACTGATAAAGGAGCCGTCACTTGTGCAAATAGCCGGGAAGTTGCAGAAAAAACTGATTTCATCATCACCATGGTCCCCGATACCCCCCATGTGGCAGCTGTTCTCTTTGGCGAGAACGGGGTTGCCGCCGGTTTGACTGAGGGCAAAACTGTTATTGATATGAGTTCAATTTCTCCGATAGAGACCAAGGACTTCGCAAAACGCATTAATGAGCTTGGCTGTGAGTATCTGGATGCCCCCGTATCCGGCGGCGAAGTTGGTGCCAAGGCGGGAACCCTTACCATTATGGTAGGTGGCACCGAGGCGGGTTTTGGCAAAGCAAAACCACTCTTTGAACTCATGGGAAAAAACATTACCCTTGTGGGTGGTAATGGAGACGGCCAAACCTGTAAAGTTGCCAATCAGATCATTGTTGCACTCAACATCGAAGCGGTTGGTGAGGCACTCCTTTTTGCTTCCAAAGCCGGTGCCGATCCGGCAAAAGTGCGGGAAGCATTGATGGGCGGGTTTGCTTCTTCCAAAGTTTTAGAAGTACATGGCGAACGTATGATCAAGCGAACTTTTAATCCAGGTTTTCGCATCGAACTGCATCAGAAGGATTTGAACCTGGCTTTGAGCAATGCCCGTGCCTTGAAGATCAGTTTGCCAAACACTGCCACAGCCCAGGAACTTTTCAACGCCTGTGCGGCAAACGGCGGTGATGGCTGGGATCACTCTGCTATGGTGCGTGCTCTTGAGCTCATGGCCGCCCACGAGATAGCATAAGAAAATGATAATTGAATTGAATGAGAAAAGACCGGTTATTGGTGAGGATGTTTATATTGCCCCTACAGCTGTTATTATTGGTGATGTGACCATAGAAAATGGAGCCAATATCTGGTTCGGGGTTGTTATTCGTGGTGATACAGGTAAAATCTCCATTGGTTCGCATGCCAGCATACAAGACAACGCGGTAATCCATGTAAATTCTCAAGCTGACACTGTTGTCGAAGCCGGCGTGATCATTGGTCATGGGGCGGTTCTTGAAGGCTGTCACATCGAGGAAAGAGCATTGATAGGCATGAATAGCACCGTGCTGAGCAATGCTCACATTGGGAAAGGGGCTATTGTGGCAGCTGGCTCTGTTATTAAAGAAAAACAAAAGATACCAGCCTACCACCTGGCCGCTGGTGTTCCCGGCAAGGTAATCAAACCACTTTCTGCGACCCAGAAAGCACGTCTTTCGCATGTATCAGAAGCATACGTTAAACTCAGCGAGTTGTATGCCAGTAAAGCTAAAATTGTTCCAGAAGTCTTAAAAAATATACCAGAATGAAAATACCTATCACAATTGCACTAGTATTGAGATTCGGTAACCACCCTCTCTTGCTGTTTCCAGGCTTGCTTGCTGTACACTGATTCAGTCCCCAGGCAATGCATCAACGTGCCACCACGGTTACGGCCTATATCTTTGCCAGCCGGGTTGATAGACTCAAATAAAAAAGAAGTAGACTTTAAAGAATAAGTAGATTATAAAACACCCTATCTGTTTACTCTGGTATTACCAGAAAAAAACAATAATACATTAATATTTATATATTTTTTACTGGATAGACCAAGAAGCGAATCGACAACATACTACTATTTGCAACAATCCAGACAACGAGGGAGCCCGCAGGGCACAAGGAGGCAAAAGACAATGAGTACAGATATCTACGCAGAATCTCTTGAATACCACCGTAATGGACGGAAGGGCAAAATTGAAGTCATCGTCACCAAACCCTTTTCCACCCAGAAGGACCTGTCTCTGGCCTACAGTCCAGGTGTGGCGCAACCCTGCAAAGAGATCGCAGCCGACCCTGAAAATGCCTACGAATATACGGCCAAAGGAAATCTGGTCGCGGTAATTTCCAATGGTACAGCTGTTCTTGGCCTGGGCAATATAGGAGCGGTTGCCGGAAAACCGGTTATGGAAGGAAAAGGTGCGCTGTTTAAAAAATTTGCCGATATAGACGTCTTTGACATCGAAGTCAACACCGAAAATTCCGACGAATTCATCAGGACCTGCCAACTCATCTCTCCCACCTTTGGCGGCATCAACCTTGAGGACATAAAAGCCCCCGAGTGTTTCCATATTGAGGAGACTTTGCAGCAACTGCTTGACATTCCGGTTTTCCACGACGATCAGCACGGCACCGCTATCATCACCTCGGCTGCCTTTCTCAATGCCCTGGAAATAACCGGAAAAGAAATTTCCGAAGTCAAGGTTGTGTTTAACGGGGCCGGTGCCGCAGGCTTAGCCTGCGCCCAGATGTTCGTGCATCTCGGTCTGCCCAGAGAAAATGTTATCATGTGCGATTCCGTGGGTGTCATATATAAGGGCCGTGAGAAATCGATGAATCCCTACAAGGAACGTTTTGCCAGAAACACACCTCTCAGGACCCTGAGCGAGGCTATGGTTGGCGCTGACGTTTTCTGCGGAGTCAGTGTGGCCGGCGCCCTCACCAAGGAAATGATTAAAACCATGGCAGCAGACCCAATCATCTTTGCCCTGGCCAATCCTGAACCGGAGATATCCTATCCCGATGCCATGGAAGCCCGCCCTGATTGCATCATGGCAACCGGCCGCAGTGATTATCCAAACCAGGTGAACAATGTACTGTGCTTTCCCTTTCTTTTTCGAGGTGCACTCGACGTCCGCGCTAAAGCGATAAACGCCGAGATGAAAATTGCAGCTGTCCGAGCAATTGCTTCCCTGGCCAAGGAAGAAGTGCCGGATCAGGTACTGCGTGCCTATGGAGCTGAACGATTTGAGTTTGGCAGAGAGTATCTGATCCCCACACCCTTTGACCCGCGGGCTCTGTTGCGCATTGCCCCAGCCGTTGCCAAGGCCGCCATGGACTCAGGAATTGCCCGAAAATCAATAGCTGATCTGGAAAAATATACTGAAAATCTCGAGGCAACGCTTGGTATCTCCAAGGCTATTTTGCGCTATGTAACCAACAGAGTAAAAAGACATCCGGTTCGAGTGGTATTCCCTGAAGGAACCAACACGAATGTCGTCCGGGCCGCGATACGAGTAATGGATGAGAACCTGGCCATCCCGGTTCTACTGGGCAACAAAAAAGAAATTGAGGCCGCTTTGATAAGAAATGGCGCTAGACGATCATTCCATGGAAATCTTCGACCCGGCCTGTGAAGCTGAACGTGTCGAGCGGTATGCAAATAAATACCATTCAATGAAGCAACGTAAAGGAATTACACTCAATTACGCCAGATCTCTGATGAAACAGGATATGGGATACTTCGGTGCCATGATGCTCAACACCGGTGACGTCGACAGTATGATATATGGGCAAGACCTCCCTTATCCCGTCGTCGCACGCAAAATTTTGTCCTGTATCGGCAGGAGCACCACGCATAAAACAGTGGCCAGCGTCTATATGATGGTATTTAAAAACCGCACCCTCTTTTTTGCAGATACGGCAGTCAACATCGACCCCAGCGAGGAGCAACTCGCTGACATTGCTATCGCTACGGCAGAATTCGTCAAAGAATTTGACATCACCCCAAAGGTTGCCATGCTTTCCTTCTCCAACTTTGGTTCTGTCAAGTCTTCAGCAGCTGCCACCGTGGCCCGGGCCACGGCCCTGGTCAAGCAAAAGGAACCAACCCTGGAAATAGAGGGAGAGATGCAAGCCGGTACTGCCTTCAATACCGAGCTGCGGGATGAAATCTTCCCCTTCTCCTCCCTGAAAGGAGAGCCAAATATCCTGATATTTCCCGATTTAAGCTCGGCAAATATCGCCTATAAACTCTTCATGCAACTGGGAGAAGTGGATACAATTGGCCCTATCACTGTGGGCTTAAATAAATCAGCCCATATCATTGAGCGCGGCGCCAAGGCTGACGCTATATACAACCTTACCGCCCTGGCAGCCCTGAAGGCTCGGCAGAACATATCCGCCAGCTAACCGGGGCACAGCAAAATGGCAAGCCCTGTTCAGGCCTCGGCCTGAACAGGGCTTTTCTGCACCCCTATCTTTTCAATCCCAATCTCAACCACATCAGCCGGATGTCTGACCATTGCAAGCTGAACACCTCCCCCGCTCTATTGCCATTGAAGAGGGAACCAGTATGACCGCGGCAAATTATTCGTTTCAAGCTCGCCATCACAGGCGTATTACAACGCGCAACCGATCATCGGCTTGAATATCTCCGGACGTTTATAACCGAGGCGAATAAATCAGGTCACCCTTACCTGCCACCTATATCTAAAACACGAAAGGGAAACTCCGCTTTTTGCAGATCCTTGCAATACCATCTTAAAGTTTCATAGATCGCAGAAAAGGCCAGTTCTTGCCACGGTATTTCAGCGGGTGAAAAGAGCTTAACTTCAAGGCTTTCGCTGCCGGCATGAAAGTCATGATTGATGAGCCGGGCACGATAGATGAAATACAGTTGATTGATAAATGGCAGATTGACAAGGACATAGGGCTGCAGATCTTCAACTTTTGCCCACGCCTCCTCAAAGGTTTCACGGGTGGCGCAAACTGAGAGCGTTTCCCCATTTTCCAGCCATCCGGCAGGAAGTGTCCACATAGAGCGACGCGGTTCGATAGCCCGTCGGCAGAGAAGGATTGCGCCGTCCATGACTGGAAGTGTGCCGACAACCATTTTCGGATTTTCATAATGGACGGTAGCGCAACCACTGCAAACATATCGTGGCCTGCCATCTCCCTCGGGTATCCGCAACGTCACTTTACCGCCACACTGTGAACAGAAATTCAAGAACACACCTTTTGTCAAAATTTCTTGTAATGTATCGTCATCTGCGGGAAAACATGAACAGAAAGCAGGCAGAATCAGTGAAGTGCTATTGTTTATTGTTTCTGATGCCATATACATATAAACTTGAACACGTCATAAAAGCTACCCCAATTGGAGAAAAATCATATGGCTATGAATGAAAGCAAGACAATCCTCATCGGTGTCAGCTCCTGCCTGCTTGGTAATAAGGTCCGCTATGACGGGGGTCACAAGCACGATCGGTATATTACCGAAACGCTAGGAAATTATTTTCAATTTATGCCGGTTTGCCCTGAGGTCGAATGCGGTCTTCCCATACCCCGTGAAGCTATGCGCCTGATTGGCGACCCGGAATCTCCGCGACTGGTGACAAATAAGACAAGAATCGATTATACGGATCAAATGAACGATTGGGCAGAGCAGCGGGTGAACCAATTGGCTGAGGAGGATCTCTGCGGTTTTATTTTTAAAAGTAAATCTCCTTCCTCCGGCATGGAAAGAGTGAAGGTATACGATGAGAACAATATGCCGCATACAATCGGTGTCGGGCTTTTTGCCAGGGCATTTAAAAACCGCTTTCCATTCCTCCCTGTAGAAGAGGAGGGTCGCCTGCATGATATGGTTCTCCGTGAGAATTTCATTGAATCGGTCTTCGTCTACCGGCGCTGGCGGGATACCGTGAGCAAATTTTCTGCCGACAATCTGGTCAACTTTCATACCACGCATAAATTACTGCTCCGAACCCACAGTGAAAAAATTTACAGGGAGCTTGGGCGTATTGTTGCCCAGGCTGGAAAATTAGACCCTCAAGACCTTCTGTCCTCCTATCAGGAGAATCTGGTGGCGGCCATGAAACTCCAACCGACGGTAAAAAAACATGTCAATGTTCTCATGCATATGATGGGGTATTTCAAAAAGGTGCTTTCCGGCGACGAGAAACAGGAATTGCTCGAGGTAATTGAACGTTATAAAAATCATTATGTTCCACTTATCGTGCCAATTACCCTTATGAATCATTATGTTCGTAAATATAAGGAAGGGTATCTCCAGCAGCAGTATTATCTCAACCCGCACCCAACGGAGTTGAAACTTCGCAATCATGCCTGATACGATGATGAGCAAAACCGTACTGGTGACCGGTGCAACCGGTTATATCGGCAGACGGCTGACCCACCGTCTCCTTGCAACATCGACACTGAACGTTCGCGTTTTGGTGCGGAACAGAAACAAGGTCCAGGCTTCCATTGTCGATCTGGTTGAAATAGCAGAGGGATCAACCTTCGACAAAAAGTCCCTTGCCGCAGCCGTGGCAGGGGTTGATACGGCCTTTTATCTTATCCATTCCATGGGTGTCACAGACGATTACCGGAACCTTGACCGGGTCAGCGCCGAGAACTTTCGCGATGCCTGTATACAAGCGGGGGTGCGGCGAATTATCTATCTCGGTGGATTGGGCGTCAGGGAGAGTGCCAGTGAGCATCTCTTGAGCCGCATTGAGACAGGGGAGATTCTCTCAGCAAAACCTGATCTTATTGAGACGATCTGGTTGCGTGCCGGGGTGATTATCGGTTCCGGCAGTTCCAGCTTTGAAATTATCCGTAATCTTTGTCAGAAGCTACCGGCGATGATCACTCCCCGCTGGGTAAGGAGCCACACGCAACCCATCGGCGTTGGTGATGTTCTTTCTTATCTGCAGGCGTCTGTCGACCTTGCACATAAGGGCAATCTCGTAGTCGATATAGGTTGTGAAGAACTCAGCTTTCAGCAGATGATGCAGCAGGCAGCCGAAGTCATGGGCTTAAGAAGATACCTTTTTCCCGTCCCTGTACTCTCACCTCGCTTATCATCCTACTGGTTGATTCTCTTCACTCCAATCCCCTATAAGCTTGCTTCCGCTCTCGTTGAAGGGCTGAAAAGTGAGACCGTACTGCAAAACGATAATGCGGCACAGCTGTATCCGGAAATACGCCCCCTTCTCTTTAAGCAGACGGTTTCTGCGGCAATGCAGGAACTTGAGGAGAACCAAGTTCTCAGCCGGTGGTGTGACAGCACCGGCCAACAGGCTTGCGACATCAAGGATTTCGATAATCCTGCCGGGGCGATCCTCCGGGATGTCCGAATTATTCCCTTTGCAAATGGCCAACGTCAGGAGGATGTCTTCCATTCCGCCTGTGCCGTCGGCGGCCCCAACGGTTGGTTTAAGTACAACCTCCTCTGGCGAATTCGCGGGATTATGGACAAGCTTATGGGAGGTTACGGTCTCAATCGAGGGAGAAGGCTAAATCAGGAATTGCGCGTCGGTGATGCTCTTGATTTTTGGAAGGTTGCTGATATAAAACCCGGCAAAAGACTGCTTCTCTATGCCCAGATGAAGCTCCCGGGTCAGGCGTGGCTTGAATTCGATGTGCAATCTGATCAACTCGTGCAGACCGCCCATTTTCTCCCCCGAGGCGTCCTGGGCAGATTGTATTGGTATTTGGTAATGCCGTTGCATCATTTTGTTTTTAACGATCTTGCCCGGACTGTTGTCAGTTCCTGCGCCAAGTCAGATAAAACTTAGCAAGAGAAACAACTATGGAAGAGCCGATAGTAAAGATTCTGGTACTGACCACCTGTCCTCAGTGTAAGGCTTTGAGAAATTTGCTTACCGCCCATAAGATCCCATTCCAGGCAACCGATGTCGATCTGCTTGCACCAGAGGAACGAAAGGAGTTGTTACTCCAGATGGCCCCGCACAATCCCAAGAAGGCTTTCCCGATCACCTTTATCAATGGTAAGGCAGTCATTGGTTTTCAGAGAGACGTACTGATGGAAGAATTGGGGCTCAAACCATGAACATAGAAAGTCTTTACCGGCAATTACAGAAAATAAACGAAGCCAAGGGCTACTATTTTAATCGGGATATGGAACAAACCATGTTCCTGCTTGAGAGCCTTCTGAGAAACAAGGAGCGTTACGGGTATATGTGTTGCCCCTGCCGCCTGGCCCAAGAGGATGCCAAGGCAGATCGGGATATCATCTGCCCCTGTGATTACCGGGAAGCGGACGTGCGGGAATTCGGGAGTTGCTATTGCCATCTGTATGTTTCGAAGCAATGGAACGACGGCACGATACCTGAAGTCTATATACCGGAGCGGCGTTCTGAAGAAAAATCGAATTGCATGACTTCCTGAAAATGGGTTACCAGGTAAATCTGCTCAATCGTCACCTGGAACAAAGCGCAAGCCGGCGCAGCTAAAAAATCGGCGAGGTGTGGATGCTTGGCCAAATAAAGATTCCGCCCCTCTTCACGAACCACTCCGGTAAGTTCCTTGGCTGTACCGAGGATGGTTGCCGCAGCGGCCTGGCTGAAATCTGCTACCTGGTTGCTTCGATTGTCCATGAGGAAGGATACCTGCGGGTTAGTCGAGAGATTGTGCCATTTTCTGGTGGCGCGGGAGGTGGCAAAAAAAAGGTGGTGCAAGTCAAGGGCGAAGGCAATGGCCACCAAATTGGCATAAGGCGCCGAACCAGCAGTTGTGGCGAGAACGGCGAGCGGCTGGTTATAGCAGAGTTCTCTCAAGATATCCGGGAAGTTATCAGAAGTGGTCATTGTTGGTGGCATACCTCCATGAAGTGGACCGGCAGAGTTCCTCATCAAGACAATACTCCTTTCCAGTATGAAACCTGGAAAAAACCTTTGTAGAAGAGATATCAGAAGATCTCGTCGATGGTGTCGAGGAGCGCCTTGGCCTCTCGCTGGAAATAGATGTTCCAGCTGTATGGCCTTGTCCTTCCGTGTCTTGGGTCTTGGGCGATGACCCATTCCAGGTCGGTCTTAAAGGATTCACGGTCTTTGTTGCGGGTTGCCAGATACTTGGCTCGCCCCCAGCGGACAAGCATGGGGTCAAGCCCCGCTTCAATGGCTTTTTTAAAATATTCCTGGGATTTCGTTAAGTCGCCGCCTTGGCTTTGCGGCAGGGCGATGTACACGATGGCGATATTGAAAAGGTTGCCACCGTCGTTCCAGGCCGGATCGACCTCTTCAATGCGTTTCATGAAAATCCTGGCCCGTTGTATCCAATTTGCATTCCATGCCTTGGCAATACCTGGGATGACCTCTCGATAATAGTAGCATGCCCCGAAGGACCAGTAACCCATGCCGTCGGCGTCATCCTTTCCCAGCATCGACACCGCATCCCAGACAGGAATTCCGGCTTCCACCTGATGACGAAAATCGCTGTTTAAGAGAAGGGCTTTTTCGGCCGCCTGCATTGCCTTCTGATAGTGTTCCTCCTTCTCCCCCCGGGTGGATGTGTATCCTGTGGCGAGGATAATACGGGCATTGGCTACCCCTATTATTGCCTTTCGGCTCGTCGGATCAGCCGCGGCCGCCGCTTCATAGGCCGCTACCATCTCTAAAAGGCCTTCACGGGTGTCAACGGTCGCCTCAAGTCGACTCGCTTTGTCGAGAAGTTGCCTCGGATCACCTCCTGGCTTTCCATAGCCTTCAACCGACAGGCCAGGGGACCACTGCATGCAGCCTGACAGCGCAGATAACAATATCGCCACCAGGAATACATTTAAAAATCTTAAAAGGATGCAATCAAGGTGTTGCTTTGTCATATGCTTTCCCCTGTCGTAAGATTTCTCTTTGCAGCTCGGGCATATTTCCGGCGGAGTTGGCGCCTGAAGGGTGTTGCCGCATTTTCCACACTTCCAGAAAAAAACACCGGGAATCACTCATGATCAGGTTTTCCTGATGAAAAACCGGGTGTTTTTGCCTTCGGTTTTAGTTTTGATAATTTCATTGCCGCTGGTCCTGGCCCAGGCTGGAAAATCGGTCAGCGCCCCCGGATCCGAAGTCAATGCGTCTATGATATCCCCGGATTCAAGGCTTTTCATCGCTTTGCTCATTTTAACAATCGGCATAGGGCAGGCAAGCCCGGTCAGATCAAAAGATTCTTTGGTTTTCAATTCATCGCTCATCGGTTTTCCTCCGCTTGATAGTGTTTATGTCAGGGGTTAAGCCGTTGTCAAACAATAACATGGCCAAGTTCATGCCCGGAACGGCATAAGGAGCCGTAATAAAATGGGTATAAATGGCCAGGTTATTTTGTAACGGCTCCTAAATAAAAAGCTGCATCCGGCTGGTGCCGGCCTCTTCAAGAAACTTGGCCACACCGGCATAGCCAAGATCCGGGTAGTCGATCATTTCAGATCTTGAAAATCCCATTAAACTCATGGACATTTCACAGATATAAATTTTAACTTCAAGTTCTGCCGCCAGGGCGATCATTTCATCCAGGGAAGCCACATTCTTTTTTTTCATCAGGTACTTCATCATGGCAGTACCCATGCCGCCCATATTCATTTTGGAAAGCGTTGCCTTTGAAGCGCCTTTGGGCAGCATGGTCCCGAACATCTTTCCAAAAACATCTTTGGGTTCAGCAGAGTTGCCCTCTGGTTTCCGGAGCAGCGGTGTCCCCCAGAAGGTAAAAAACATGATCACGTCCATTCCCATGGCAACTGAACCGGTGGCAATGATAAACGCGGCCAGCGCCTTGTCCAGATCCCCGCTGAAAACCACCATGGCCAGCTTGTTCTGGTCTCTGTTCTTTTCAAGCTTAACAATGGTGTTTTTCAGTTGTCCCAGCTGATTTTCAAGCTCCTGGATTCTTTGTTCCATATCCATTTTCATACCTCGACAGTAAATTAATAAAGCTGAGTTGAGCAGGTAGTCTGCTCAAACGAAACTTATGCCCTTGTGGTATAAAACAGTTGATATCAGGCATGGGATGCTGCACATTCATTTTTGCCGATGTCCATGATTTTCTGCTCCTCCCCGTCAGGCTCAAGCAACCCGGCATTCACTTGTCTGATCCGGGCATAAACTTCGGGCTGCTGGCGCATATTGGCCCTGATAAAATCGGTAAAAACCTGAGCGTCGGTGATATCGTAAATCCGGCGGTTGTTTTTCATGATAACGGCCAGCGATTCCATGAATTTCCCGTCGGCTGCCATTTCCGACCAGTCCATGTAATGGCCTGGAAGGATACGGATGTTTCCGTTCATTGGCTTTAATACGTTCCGGAGGGTGTTAAATTCTAAATTTGACCATTCCTCGACCTGTCCACCCAGGTCCGGCCGCCCGATGGATTTAATGAAAACGGCATCGCCGGTAATCAGAAACCGGTTGTCAACCAGATACGAGGTGCTTCCCGGTGTATGGCCCGGGGTATGAATCGCCTTGACCGCAACAGCGCCGGCAGACGGCTCAAGAACCTGTCCATCTTCAACCGCAAGATAATCGAACACGGCAATACCGAAGTCACCCTTGTGGGCGATGATCCCGGCGCTGTTTTCAGCCGCCAGTTTCCGGCTGCCGGAAATATAGTCGGCCTGGAGGTGCGTTTCAAAAACAGTTGTGATTGTTGCATTTTTTTGTGCGGCAAAACCAAGATACACATCAATTAACCGAGCAGGATCAAAGATGAAACATTCCCTGCCGCAGACCAGTCCGTAGCTTAAAGATGCCTTGCCCGGCCGGATGAACTGGTAAAGTTCAAACCGGTCATTTTTTTCAATCAGGACCGGTTTCAGCAGATCCGCCCATGTACCGATACCGCCGGCAAGATAGCCCACATCTTTAAATCCATTATTCAATAGAATTTCAGCCACATATTTGGCCGAACCCTCTTTGGCGCAGACAATTTTTATCTTTTCTCCGGCAGGAACCTTTTTGATACTGTCCTCTTCAAGTTCCAGGAATTCAAAATAGGGGACATTGATCATTTCATGAAGATAGGGCCCTTCGACAGAAAATTTTTCAAACTCCTCATTGTTGCGGACATCCAGCAGGATAAAACGGTCTGATCTGGAAAAAATTTCGTCGTACAACTGTTCGGCAGTGAATGAATATGCTTCCATGGAATCCTCCTTTTTCCTTCGCCTGTTATGTGTAAAACAAGATTATCATCGATGGGAAAAAACTATTCAGCCCTTAAGAACAAAAAAAATTCCTATGCCCTAACATTACTGTTTTTAATTCAGAGGTGATTTTTGATCAGGATTTGCAGCAACCTCCGCAAAAAACGACTGGCCATAACTACTTGCTTTCTTAAGACTTCTTGAAAAAGTCCTTTCCGGCGAAAAACCTACCGATCCAACACATCATAACTACCTTTTCCCGATAGCTTTGGCAATTATTTAAATTTTCAAAATAGTTCCATGCTGTTACCGCCGGCTTCCCGAACCAGGCGAGGCTGCCTGTTGCCTGCGCAAAGCTCGTACGGCGAAAATCGCCAGCGCCACCACTGTCATGGGTACGACAAAGAGGCTCATCACCGCGCTGAATGCCGGCAAGGCGTCGTGGTTGTTGGCGTCAAGAATCAAATAGAGTGTATAGACGACATAATACCCGAGAAAGAGTGCCCCTTCCCACCGGTCAATGCGATAGCCGGTGAAAAAAACCGGAACACAGGCCACACTGACGGCAAGCATAACCGGAATATCAAACCTGATCGCCGCCGGTGCCACGGTGATGCCATCCTGTCGCAACGATGCTTGAAATCCCAAGGATTGCCAGGATGTTGAAGAGATTGCTGCCCACCACATTGCCGACGGCAATGTCCCGTTCCCCGCGAATGCCGGCAATGATGGAGGTGGCTACCTCCGGCAGCGATGTGCCTGCCGCGACAATGGTAAGGCCAATGACAAGTTCGCTCAAGCCGAAGACCTTGGCGACGGCGACCGCACTGTCGACCAGCCAGTCGGCCCCGAAAATCAGCAGCGCCAATCCCACAAACACCTGCACCGAGACTGATCAGCCATTGCCCCTTGCCCTGGGGATGCGCTCCCAACTCCTGGCCTTCGGTTGCACGCACTTCAGCACTTTCCCTGACACTCAACCTCACCACGAAAATGGTGTATATAATTATGCCCAAAAGCAGCAGCACCCCCTCGCCCGGCCCAATTCGGCCATCCAGGCCCATGACAAGCAGAAGAATGGAACAGCCGATCAAGAGCGTCAATTCAAGGCGGACAATCTGTCTTGCCACCACCAGTGGAGTAATCAGCGCACATAGCCCGAGAATCAGGAGAATATTAAAAATGTTGCTGCCGACCACATTACCAAGGGCAATGTCCGAGGCGCCGGTCAAACTGGCCCGCACGCTGACTGCGAGTTCCGGGGCACTGGTGCCGAAAGCGACCACGGTAAGGCCAATAACCAACGGGGAAATGCCAAAGGCCGAGGCAAGACGCGAGGCCCCCCGCACCAGGGCATCTGCACCCACCACCAGAAAAACCGCCCCTGCCAGAAAATAACCCAATACTTCGGTTGTCATATGCTATCCCTCTCGCCGATTTTGGTCGCCTTCTTTTTTGGTGAATTCCGGCAATCGTATTTTGCATTGTATCAGATAATAGCCGATGGACAGCGCCAGAATGATCGCCGCTATGCCCAGCAGAGCCTGTCCGGAGTAATTTTCAACATCTAAAATGATAACCTTTCGCGCAATAGCGATAAGAGCAACGGCCATGACAATTTTTGCATGGTTGCTGTCTTTGTTGGTGTAGGTCTTGGCAATGGTTTCCAAGAGTTCGATGCCGATAAGCACCAGCATGAACAGGCCGAATATTTCGAAAAGTTCATTGATTTCGAGAAGAAAAAATGGCGGGGTGAAAATGTCTTTGATGATGATCCATCCCAATTCGATGGTTGCGAGCAGCACAACCATTGACATCATGATCATCAGCGACAAAATAATAACTCTCTCGAATTTCTTGATTGCTTCTATCATACTATCTCCTTTGTGCTATTGCTTACGCCTGCACTTCTGCGATTTCTGATCAACTTGTCAAGCGATATCACCGGCAGCACGATTGCCCCAATCCCCATTGCGAACATCCAGGCCCGGCCATCAAGCGGTGAAGTGTCAAAAAGCGTCTGCAGCGGCGGCAAATAAATGAAGCAGGCCTGGAGCATGAGCAGGATGCCTATGCCTATAAATACAGGCGGATTGCTGAAAAATCCCTGAGCAAAAAAAGAGGAATGCAGAGACCGGCAGTTGAGGAGGTAAAAAATCTGGGTGAAGGTGATGCTTGTCACACAGAGGGTCTGCGCTTCGGAGAGGGCTAGAGCATGTCTGGCACTGGTCACCGGTTCCGGGCCGACGATACGATAATACTCCCAGAGGAAAAGCCCGCAGGCGCCTGCCGCCATGAGGATTCCGACAATAATCAAGCGGGTGACGATGAAACCCGAAAATACCGGTTCGTCAGGCAAGCGCGGGCGTCGTCGCATGGCGTTAGGTTCGAGCACCTCAAAGGCCAGAGGAATCGACAGGGTAACGCTTGCCACCAGATTGATCCACAGAGTCTGGCTGGGAGACATGGCCATAAGGAGTTCATTGACACCATCAACCTGGATCGTCGGAAAGAAGAACATCGCAACCGACAGGGTGCAGGCCAGGCCGAGATTGGTGGGCAGCATAAAAGCCAGGGATTTAATGAGGTTGTCGTAGACCCGTCGTCCCTCCTCAACCGCTGCCGTGATGGAAGCGAAGTTGTCGTCCATAAGTACAACCTTGGCCGCTTCTTTCGATACCGCTGTGCCGGTTATACCCATGGCAATGCCGATGTCGGCGCGTTTGAGGGCCGGTGCATCATTGACACCATCACCGGTCATGGCAACGACATGGCGCTGGGCCTGCAGGGCCTCGACAAGCTGGATCTTGTGCTCCGGGGCCACCCTGGCAAAGACATTGGTACTCATGGCCGCATCCTGCAGCTGTTTTTCCGAAAGACCGTCCAGGTCACGGCCCGACATGGCGCTTTGTCCCTGCGGCAACAGACCGAGTTGGCGACCGATTGCCTCGGCGGTCACAGGATGATCGCCGGTTATCATCTTAACCGTAATTCCGGCCCTGTGGCAGACCCGGATGGCGTCCATCGCCTCGGTTCGAGGTGGATCGATCATGCAGAGCAAACCTGCAAACTGCAGACCATCGCGGACAGCCTCCGGTTCGATCTGGTCGACAGAGACGTCTTTCTTTTGTGCAAAGGCGATCACTCGCATGCCCTGACGGGCGTAAGTGGCCATGGCGGCATTGATTCGGTCCAGCTCCCCTTCGCTCAGGGCGCAGCGCTCAAGAACAGTTTCCGGGGCACCCTTCAGGAGGATATGGTTTTTCCCATCAATCTTGTGCAGGGTGGCCATGAATTTACTGTCCGACTCGAAGGGGATGACGTCCAGGCGAGCATGGTGACTACGGAGATCTTGGCTCGGAAGGCCTGCTTTTTCAGCGGCAGCAACCAGCGCCGCCTCGGTTGGGTCACCGGTGATAGTCCAGATGTTTTGCTCAAGGCGCACTACGGCATCATTGCAGAGGATGGCTATGGTGAGCAGGTCATGCAGAGCGGTCGGGAGTTCGGACAGGCGGGTACCATCGCGTTCGATTTCCCCGTCCGGGGCATAGCCGATGCCGGAAAAACGGTATTCCTGCCCGGCCAGCCATGCCACCTGCACCGTCATCTCATTGCGGGTCAGGGTACCGGTCTTGTCGGAACAGATAACAGTAGTGGAGCCAAGGGTTTCCACCGCCGGGAGGTGCCGGACCACCGCATGTCTTTCGGCCATGCGCCGTACGCCTACGGCGAGGCAGATGGTAATGACTGCCGGCAGACCTTCAGGGATTGCCGCAACCGCCAGAGAAACTGCAACCATGAGGGATTCGCCGATGGGGGCATCTTTAACCCAGATGCCGAAACTAATGAGGATGGCTACTACAGCTACGACAGCGGCAGTGATGCCATTACTGACTTTGGCCAGTTGACGAGTCAGAGGGGTCTCCATTTGCCTCGTCTGGTTGAGCAGGGCATTAATTCGGCCCAGTTCTGTGCTGCCACCGGTTGCGACCACGACCCCGGTGCCAGTGCCTTGCAGAACAAGCGTTCCGCTGAAAGCCATGCAGAATCGGTCGCCAAGAGGCGCATCCTGGGGAACGGCATCGCTTCTCTTGGCCACAGGCAGCGACTCGCCGGTGAGGGCTGCCTCTTCGACCAAAAGGTTCTTGACCCTGATCAGCCTTAGATCGGCAGGGACCTTGTCGCCGCTCTGCAAGGTCACGAGGTCGCCAGGGACCAGGTTTTCGGTGGAAACGGCAATTGACTGCCCGTCCCGCAGTGCAGTTGCAAATTCCGGTATCATGGCGGCAAGTGCCTCGATGGCTTTTCCTGCCCGGTATTCCTGCAAAAAACCAATAACAGCGTTAACGCCCACCGCACTGAAGACCACCAGGGCATCAGTGATTTTTTGCAAGACGATCGCCAACGCGCCGGAAGCAATCAACAACCAGCCAATCGGGTTATTTATCTGACGCCAGAAAATCAGCCAGGGACTATCGCTTGCCTTGCGAAGGAGGGTGTTGGCACCATAGCGTTGCAACCTTGCTGCTGCTTCACTGCCATTTAAGCCGCTGGTGCTGGTCTGTAACTCGGATATGACATCCTGCTCTGATGAGGCATGCCACATGATACCATTTGGCTTTTTAACGTTTTCTTGCATTGTTAATTAAGTATGGAAGACCTTCCAAAAATTGCTAAGTTCAACAACTAACACAACGACCCAGAGAAGGATCGAGATACCTGCAGCCGCTGCAGATATGTCCTTTATTACTTTTATTTTCTCGTTTTCATTGGTCTCGATGAAATCACACAGAGCCTCTATGGCACTGTTGAACATTTCAGCGATAAGCATCAGTCCGGTGGCTGCCATGACGAGAAGAAAATCAATCCATTGGCGGAGAAAAAAGCAAATCAGGAGCATTACCAGAGAAAGATAGACCTTGTAGGCAACGCTGAAATCATAACGGATGGCATAGCGCAGGCCGGAAAGGCAGACCTGTATCTTGCGGATCGGGTGATAACCGCCTTCTCCTTGGCCAAGAAATTTGTTTCGCACCGTTAATGCTCCTTTGTAGATGATATGATAGTGCTGGCAACAAAGATGCTATTTTTCCTGAAGCCATGGCACGAGGGGAATTATTAACCGCATCGCTGATACAATAAGAGCTGCCAAAGCCACACCGGCAAACACATCGGAAACGTAATGCACCTGAAGGTAGATACGTGAATATCCGACAACGCCGATGATCAGCAGACTGACGAGGGTAACAAAGATTGCCCAGACCGGCGGCAGGACCTGAAACGCGACCAACGTTACTGACAGGAAAAAGGCGGTGGCCTGGGCAGTATGAGCGCTCGGAAAAGACCAGTCAGAGGGCATCGCCACCAGGAGTTCAGTTGTGGACGGTCGCGGCCGACGAAACACGAGTTTTGCCACATGGACTGAAATAATGGTAATTAACAAACTGAAACTTATCAAAATTGCTTGCCCAGATTTGCCGAACCAGAGCAGCAGGAAACAGAGCAGCGCAGAGACAGGCAAAAGAAAATACAACGAACCGAGCCAGGTGATAGTCACAAAAAAGAAGTCCATAGGCCAGCAATCATCGGAGGTTGACATAACGATTTTCTCCAGGAAGCATGCACAGCAACGGCTGAAAGAGTTGTCGAAAAGGGTTTATTTGGACAGTTTTTCTTGCCTCGATCATGGCTTAGCGATTTCCTTCCATCTTTTTATACAAGCTTGCCACTGCATGTTCGGCAACGAGCTTTCATCCTGCCTGATGGGCAAGGTCATAATGGCCGCCAAACACACCTGCCAGCTGACGTCATAAGGGCGCCTTCTGCAGATGGGCAACCGCCTGATAACTGGAGCGAACGGCATCTTCGTGGAAGCCGTAGCCAAAGTAGCTGCCGCAAAACCAGGTGTTTTTCACCCCGTTTAAGGTCGACAAGTCGGCCTGGGTTGCCATCGATGCCTCCGTATAGGTGGGGTGATGGTATACCATTCGGGCAATAACCTGCCCTTCGTCATAGGCACTGGGACGGTTCAGGGTTACCAGATACTGCTTGCTGGTATGCAGGCCCTGGAGCAGATTCATCGCATAGGTAACATAGGCCGGTTGAGTTGTGACACCGCTGTTCTCGCGGCGGAAATTCCAGCAGGACCAGGCCCGGCGCATGGGAGGCAGGACACTCAGGTCGGTATGAAGGACCGTGTGATTTTCTTCGTACCGCCAGGGGCCGAGGAGCCGGGTTTCCTCAGCTGTCGGGTCGGCCAGCAGACGCAGGGTCTGGTCGGCATGGGTGGCAAGTACCACCTGATCAAAGGTTTCATGGTGTTGGTCGGCAAACTGCAATTGCACGCCGCCTTCACTGCGGATAACCCGACGCACCTGCGCATTCAGGTGCAGCGTGCCGGTAAACGAGGCGGTAAAGGCCTTAACGTAGCTGTTGCTACCACCGGCGACGGTCCGCCAGGCTGGGCGGTTCCACAGGTCGAGCAGGCCATGGTTTCTGAAAAAGCGCAGAAAGGAGCGGGCCGGGAAGGCAGTCACTTCGGCGGTTGGCGTCGACCAAATTGCCGCCGCCATCGGTTTTAAATAATTATCGACCATGAATGGCAGAAAACCATGGCGTCGCACGTACTCGTCCAGGCTGCCGAGATCTTCCGAGCTTTCGACATCGACCTTAGCCATACGACAGAACCTGCCAATCTCCAGGAGAAACCGGTAGAATTGCGGTTTCAGCATATTGGAGCGCTGGGCGAATACTCCGTTCAGGTGTGTTGCCGGCATAGATAAAATCGGTCTCCAGGCAATGAAAACCAAAGGACATCTCGGTCAGCCTGGAGGAAACCCCTAATTCCGCCAAAAAGCCGATGAAATGGGGGTAGGTTGCCTCATTAAAAACAATGAAACCGGTGTCGACCGGGGTTCCAGCATCCGGGCCTTCAGGGATGGTGATGGTATGGGTATGGCCACCCAGATAGTCACCCTGCTCAAAGAGTGTCACCCGATGGGTTTTCTGCAGAAGATGGGCGGCCACTATCCCGGCCACACCGCCACCAATAACCGCAACTGTACTCTTATCTCCGCCGGTTTGTTGTTCCATCATTGTTTCGACCCCTCTGAGGGTAAAGAATTGTTCGGGTTTTTCTCAAACCAAGGGAAAAAAGCATTGGTTCGCGCCTTGTAGGCTGCAAACTCCGGATTCCCCTGGTACTTCACCTCGAGCATGGGAATACCCGAGACCTTGAGGAGAAGAAAAGCGATGGTCAACGGGCTGATCAGTCCGTACAGACCGGAAGGGGATGCAAAGCCTATAAGGAAAATGCCGCACCACAGGGTCGCCTCGCCAAAATAGTTGGGATGGCGGCTGTAGCGCCATAGCCCGTGCATGATGATTTTGCCTTTGTTCGCCCCGCCTTTCTTGAAAACGACCAGTTGCCAGTCGCTGGTCGCCTCAAAGAAAAACCCTAAGGAAAAGAGCAAGATGCCAAGAAGATCGCTCCACGCAAAGGATCCGCCCGGTGCACCAATGGTCAGCAGAATCGGGGTTGCAACCACCAGCACAACCGCGCCCTGGAGCATATAGATCTGCAGAAAGCTGCGCCAGATTATGGTATTGCCCCAATCCTCACGAAATTTGCGATAACGGAAATCCTCGCCCTGACCGCGATGGCGAAAGCCGATATGCAGGCCAAGGCGCAGCCCCCAAAGGGTGAGGAGGCCAAGGAGCAATAAGGGGCGAAAGTGGAGTGTCGTTTCTTCGCTTAAAAACCAGGCACCCCAGCAGGCAACAAGAAAGGCGGGACCGTAGGCGATATCCACCAGACTGTTGTCCTGAGCCTTCAGGCCGATGATAAACATGCAGCACATATACACCGCAAGCAGCAAAGCAGCGTTGAAGAAGATGGTGGTCATGGCAAGGTTCTCCTTTTCTGCTACCTGAGCCAGGAACCAATCAGATACGAGCCGCCGCCAACCAGGGTGCAGAGCAGTGTACCCCAGGCAATATCGACCACGACCACGGCAATCGGCCAGTCGCGCAGCGTCGCCAGATTGGTGAGGTCATAGGTGGCATAGGTGAAAAAGCCAAAGAGTGCTCCGAGCAGACAGGTCCTGGCGAGAGACCCGGCCTCAAGCCCCGGGCGGACTGCAAAAAAGAGAATCCCGACAATATAGACAAAGTAGAAAAGAAAGGCCGCCGGCCAGTTCACCTCGGGACTGAGCAAATGGTGCAGCTGCGTCTTGTAAAAATTTCTCGCCGCATAACCGAGCCAGATCATGTCAATGGCAAAAAATACCGGGATGGTCAGCAAATAGAGCTTCAGCCAGAAAACTACGTTCATAAAAAGTACCTCCTTTAAGGGAGCAGCAGGTTGTCTCGGGAAAATCCCTGTTTTTCGACATTCTCTAGGATCTTTGCCAGAATTTCAGGATGCATTTTCGGGGTACGGCTGAGTATCCACAGATATTTCCTGTTGGGGGTGCCAACAACTGCGTATTCGTATTCCTGCCCCAGGTCGATGATCCAGTAATCTCCCCGGAAAGGCCAAAAAAAAGAGACTTTGAGGCGGGCGTTGTCGACCACCCAGGCCCGCCCTTTAGCCTCACGCAACCTGCCATCCTGCTCGTCCCGGCAACTGTTCAGGACATCTATCTCGCCGTCCGGACGAGCTGTGTACATGGCTGTGCTGCCCAGGCAACCTTTCTGGAAGCTGTTCGGGTAACGGCCGATCTCGTACCACAGGCCAAGATAACGGTTGAGGTCGACATGGGCGACGGTCTCTAGTGGTGGTAGTTCGGGGGCAGGCCCCTGCCGGGAAAGAGCACACGAGGCGAGAAGGGCAGTGACTGCAATCATGGTTATGACCTTCATGTAATCTCCTGTTCAATCTGATGGTTCGAGTTGCCGCGCCTGGTCAGAATCATCTTGTTTATTGGCGATCAGCATTTTCGCACAAGGTTTGCCTATCGGCAACAGCCATAACCCCCGCCCATAAAATTGCCCAAACCACAGCCAGAAGGGCGAGTGAAGAAAACAGCGGCCAGTGGAAGGTCGCAGCGCCAAGGCGAACTCCAGCCCAGTAGGCAAGCGGTCCTCCGAGGGCGCCAAAGAGGGCTGCAAGCAGCATTCGCTTTTTCATCCACGCCAGACTGTGATGCGGCAGGGCAGCCAAAGCTGCCCAGACAACCGCCAACCACAGCGGTATGGGAAAGCCTGCCGAGGTAAAGCTGAAGAAGCCGATGGCTTGGAGGGCGCCGTCGATACCTCCACCTACAAGCAGCAGCAGACCAATCATCTGCAGGTCAGCCCGCCTATGGTGAGAAAGAAGAATGTTCACAACCAGGAGGGGCAGGGCAAAAAGCGCACCGGCATTGCCCCCGAGAACGCAAAGAAACCAGATTGCCTGATTGATTCCGACATTAATGAAGGGATTCACCGGCGCACCGTTCCGTCACGGTTGCCCGGCCGACTTGCCACAAGGTGCACAACACTGATCGAGCGTTCCTGAAAACCGCCTTCACAGTAACAAAGATAATATTCCCACAATCTTCTGAAACGCTCATCGTAGCCGTGTTCGCGAAGAGAGGGGAAGGCCTTGGCAAAGCGGTACCGCCAGTCGCGCAGAGTCCTGGCGTAGTCGGGGCCATAGTCCTCAAGGCTGCGCACTACCATATCGGTCTTCTCTGTCAGCAGATTGACCATTTTCGTCACCGACGGAACGTGACCGCCAGGGAAGATATGGCGTTGGATGAAATCGACGGACCGGGAATACTGATCATACTTATTGTCGCGTATAGTGATTGCCTGGAGCAGCATCGCGCCGTTTTCGACCAGCAATTCTCCACATTTTTTGAAGAATGTCGGCAGATATTTCCGTCCTACCGCCTCGACCATCTCAATACTCACCAGCTTATCAAAGCTGCCCTGTAAATCCCGGTAATCACTTTGCAACAGGGTGATGCGATCGGCAAGTCCGGCTTCTTCAATGCGCCTCTTCGCTTCTGCATATTGGGCGTCGGATATGGTTGTCGTGGTTACATGGCAGCCGTAATTGCCGGCAGCGTGAATGGCAAAACCACCCCAGCCCGAGCCTATCTCGATTACCCGGTCGGTCGGCTGCAGGTCGAGTTTCTTACAGATAATTTCGAGCTTATGCTGTGATGCCTCTTCAAGAGTGCTTGAACCATTTGCATAGATAGCGGATGAATACATCATGGTCGGGTCGAGAAAGGCCCGGTACATTTCATTACCCAGGTCATAGTGGGCAAGGATATTACGTTTTGATCCTTTTCGCGAATTGGTGTTAACGGTGTGACCAAGAAATCGAAAGATTTGCAGAATCCAGCCCAGACCACGTTCCATGCGATCCAGCAGATCCATGTTGCGCACCATAATCCTCGACAGAACAGGAAGATCGTCAACGTCCCAGAGATGATCGATATACGCCTCCCCTGCACCAATAGATCCGCCGAACACCACCTGTCGATAAAAGTTCGAATCACGCACGGTTATATGGGCGGCGAGGGTCTGATCTGTGCCAAACGTCCACCTGCCTTCACCGTCGTCGACGACAATTTGTCCAAACTGCACAGCGCCGAGCAATTTGAAAAACATGTGTTTTGCCAATCGGTCAATAAAGCATGGCGCTTTTGCTTTAATGGTTGTGTTGCATCTCTCACTGGTGGCTGCACTGTTCATACTGCCTCTTTTTCATAAGGAACGTAAGGAATGCCTTTGAAATATATTTTTAACGCCTGATAATAGATACCGCCAACAATAAAGGCGGTCATAATTGGTTTTTTCAGCAGCAAGCGACGAACAGTGGCTTTGTCCAGCTCCTGCCTTTCAAGTTGCAGACGGGCCTCAAATATTTCTCCCCGGCCGTCACTGACCGCAATGGCAACACCGACCGCTGTCCCTGGCGGACCAATCCGCCAACGATACTGCTGCTGCAGGGGATTAAACGGTGAAACCTGAAAGGCTTTCTTCTGCGTCAATTCATAACGTCCGTCGGCAACATGATAAGCATAATGGTGTCGCTCATTCCAAGGGGTGTTTGATACCTCGGCAAGAAAATGAGTCAAACGTCCATCTCCATCAAATCCGTAGTAGAAATTCACCGGACTGAAGTAGAGCCCCAGGGTGCGCATATTCATCAAGCCGCAAACCTGGCCGGTGACCGGTTGGCCGGTGAGTTCCAACATCCGAGCCCGCACCGCATCGGCAAGCGGCAGCTGCGGATCGCCCAGATAATCGCTCCGCCTCAGGCGACTGATTGCCCAATGTCGCACGGAAAACCACCGGCCCAGGTCCGGCAACCCTGCAAGTTCGTCAAGATTGAGAAACCACATGAAGAAGGGATAGCGGAAACGATGGATCTTCGGAATATTTCTCTCATGGGCAATCTCTCCTACGTATATGGCCGATTTCATGGTTTTCCCTTCGGGTGATCCCAGTTATTTGACTGCCAGATTCTTTCCTGATCCGCTCAGCAGTCGGTCTCGCAGCTTTTCGTCAATGGGTTGAACTTCTCCCAGCCATATACCAAAATAAACCTCGGCAAATTCTTTTGAAGGTACAGCAACCAATTCAGTGTCATTCAAGGTCAGGGTTGTCAGGCGTTGTGGGGCAGCGTAACACAAATAATAACTGTCGCCCTTCTGTACATCCCGGTAGGCCGCATGCAGCATGTCGATTTCTTTCCGCAGCTTGGCAATTCCTTCCGGAGAATGCTGACGGGCAAGAACCGTTTCAGCGCCGAGAACAAAATCTTTAACCGTAAGAGAAACATCATAGGTGAGTTTAAGGCAACGGGATGATTCGGAATCCATGGGCGCTTGACCGTTCTTCTCAGTAGAAGTATACAGGGCAGCGTCATAAACCTTTATGAACCCCAGGTAGTAAACCTCTCCCTTTCCCAGCAGATTCATACCGGTAATTGAAGCATAACCCGATCCGGGAAAAAATATCAACAATGCTATGAACATCATTATCATTCTCATCATGTCCCTACCTCCCTTCTTGTTTACCGTCTTTGCGAAATACGATGATTATTTCACCAACATGCAAACCAAATTTGCTCATAGTGGTTCGATTGAGGAGAACATTATTCGGTTGGAGAAACATCCAATCGTCGAAATCTATATGCCAGGTAGAACCATCGCTTTCCAAAGCCAAAACGTAGTTCCAGCTCAATACGTTTCCGTAGGCAAGCCCCTGGGCGGTATCGATGACATCCCCGGCGCGGCCAATATAGGCATGGTCACCCTCTTTACTGATCCGCCAGATCCGTTTTGATCTTTCACCATCACTCCAGTCAAAGTCTTCCTCCATTAGCAAATTGCCTCCATCATCAATCCGGCCGTCAATGGACACGACAAACTGGCGGGTGAGCCTGCCGCTGCGATCCAGAACAATTCCCCACCCCGTAGTGGCCCCAAAGAAATACTGATAAAGGTCGAACTTCGGAATATTCCCTTCGTATTGCCGCACATCAATTCCAGAGCATCCACTTAAAACAAGAACCAGAAATCCAATAAATATTAAGCGCATTGTCATACCTCTTGGCGGTTCAACATTTAGACAACTTGTCGTCTCTTTCAAAATGATCTTCACCTTATCATAGGTACTAATGTAAGCCAGAATGCATTGGGAGCAATAGGATGATAATAGTATAATAATGATAGTATAATACTATCATTTTATAATTATAAAGGCCCCCAAGGATGAGGGAGTAGTGGCGAGCAACAAAGCGATTTGCAACATATAACGATGATGTTCAATGAGATTTACAGAGAACAATCCCCTGCCGTTCATGTAACCGCAGCAAACATTGACAGGTCTAAGAAGAAAGCACATTGTTGCAGGTATGGTCGCTTTCCTCTGGTGAACCTAACTCGATCGGCCAAGGTAATGGAGTTTTGCAAAGTCATATGAAAACCAATTACTGCAGCGGCAAAAAGCCTTATCAGTGCGGCTCCCATTGAACAGCAGGCAGCCCGTAGCTACATTATGGCGTAGAGAGCTTAACTGAGGAGGGATTATCGACAAACAGGGCATGAACAACAAGCAGGGAAGGCATGGTGTCTGCAATGCCTTCCTGTAACCTAATAAATATGTGCACAGCACAAAGGATGGTTATGAAAAAATTACAGGAATACTTCGAAAGTACAAAAGGTTTCGGCGTGTTAGCGACAGCAGACAGCAACGGCAAGGTCGATGCGGCGATGTATTCACGTCCGCATTTTCTCGAGGAGAAAACCTTGGCCTTTATCATGCGCGACCGCCTCACGCATCATAACCTGCAATCCAACCCTTCGGCGACCTTCCTCTTTGTCGAAGAAGGAACAGGGTATAAAGGCAAACGGCTCTTCCTGAAAAAGGTCCGTGAGGAAAACAATCCGGAACTGGTGAAAAAAATCAAACGCCGCAAATACACCGATGAAAATGAGGAACCGATTTTTCTGGTGTATTTTACAGTCGAAAAGGAACTTCCCCTTGTCGGGGTTTGAACATAAAAGGTTGCAGGAGAAAACTATGAAAGTGGCTGCATTCTGTGGAAGCGGGCGCAAGCAAGGCAACACCGCCATGCTTCTCAGGGCCGTGCTTGAACCCCTGGCAAAAGCCGGGGCCGAGACCGAACTGGTTGAGCTGGCCGGCAGTGAAATCAGAGGATGCATGAGCTGTTATAGCTGTTATCTTGAAAAAAACGGCACATGTGTTCTGAAAAAAGACATCGTAAATGATTGCATCGCCAAAATGGCTGGGGCCGATGCTATTCTTCTCGGGTCTCCGGCGTACTTTGGTGATGTATCCAGCGAGATGAAAGCCCTCATTGATCGCAGCGGCATGGTCAGCCAGGCAAACGGACATATGTTTCGACGAAAAGTCGGCGCGGCAGTTGTCGCCGTACGCAGGTCCGGTGCGGTTCATGCCCTGGATACAATGAACCATTTTTTTCTGCTTGGGCAGATGATCCTTGTCGGTTCAAATTCCTGGAATGTCGGTATCGGTCCCGAAAAAGGTGAGGTGGTCGATGATCTGGAAGGAATGGCGACCATGCACCTGCTTGGGCAAAACATGGCGTGGCTGCTCGACAAACTCACGCTGTGAATTTAGAACGCGGCATTGCCCTTATTCAACTATTAATTATTGACAAAAAAACAGCCCTTATCGCTCATATGCAATAAGGGCTGTGGGTAAATTTCTAATGTGACAACAAGGTATTTTTCTACCAGCTGTCGCCCAGAACTGTACTTAAATCGGTGCACTTTGCTTTTTCTTCTTCTGTCAGATCTTCCTTTTTCTTGATGCTTTTCAGGTCATCAATATAGCAGGCATACTCTTTTCCGTTTTTATCTTGAACCCATACCATTTTTTGAAATTCTTTCGAGATTGTTTCGCCTTTCATACTTCCTCCATGTGTAGAGATTGCCAACAATGAGAGTCAGTTGACAAATCCAACCCTCGCTTCTACTGTAGTTCATATCTCTTTTTTCTTTGAATCAAATTAATACCAAAACTTAAGCTGTCAACCCCGGCCTGATAACGCCAACCCTCAAGGGCGTGCACCATGAAAGAAAAAGATCGAGACGTTAAGGAATGTTTTTCTTTACTCATATAACTTCCCTATTGGTGATGAATGGATCGGAAAAATATTGATATCATGCGAAGAGGTCGATGCCTTGCCCAAGGACAATGCGGGAAAGGCCCAGTGGTTTACTGGATGTCCCGTGATCAGCGAGTGGGCGACAATTGGGCCCTTTTATGGGCCCAGCAGGAAGCGCTTATTCACCAGAAAGGGTTGCTTGTTGTTTTCTGCATGATTGCCAATTATCCGGGAGCCACCTTGCGCCATTACGGTTTCATGCGCAAGGGCCTGGAAGAATTGCAGGAAAAACTCAATGAATGCAACATCGGCTTTAGAATACTGGAGCAGAGCCCCGAAACAATACTCCCCCACTTCCTGGACACGATTGACGCCCATTTGCTTGTCAGCGATTTTGATCCGCTACGGATCAAACAGCAATGGAAAAAAATGCTTATTGCCAGCCTGAACGTTCCGTTATATGAGGTAGACACCCACAACATTGTTCCTGCCTGGATCATCTCCAATAAAAAGGAGTATGCCGCATATACTCTCCGTCCTAAGATTAAGCGGGTTCTGGATGAATATTTAACAGATATTCCCGCAGTCCAGCATCATCCGTTCACCTGGAATAGCCCATCTGTTGAGGTTTCTGAACCTGGCCGTGGGGAGAGCGTTACCAACCAAACCACGGGAGAGTATCCTTGGGTACAGGCAGGAGAGACTGCCGCCAATCTGGCTGCTTTAGACTTTGTGCAGCAGAGACTGAAAAATTATGCCAATACCCGCAACAATCCGTTGCTAGACGGCCAGTCGGGACTATCTCCCTATCTTCATTTCGGTCAGTTGTCTCCGCAAAGATTGGCCTGGATGGTATCACGTTCTGACTCGCCTGCAGATACCAAGGAAACATTTCTTGAAGAACTTGTTGTCCGCAGAGAACTTGCCGACAATTTCTGTTATTATGAGTCGGCATATGACCGGTTTGCAGGTTTTCCCGATTGGGCTCGCAAAACATTGGACCAACATCGAAATGACAAAAGAGCCTATGTGTATTCACTGGCCGAACTCGAAAATGGCATCACCCACGAAATTCTCTGGAACGCCTGCCAGCAGGATCTCGTCCAGAGCGGCAAACTGCATGGTTTTTTGCGAATGTATTGGGCAAAAAAAATACTCGAATGGGCACCCGACCCTGAAACGGCCCTCGAGTATGCCATAACTCTGAATGACCGTTACTCTCTGGACGGTCGCGACCCAAACGGCTACACAGGAATTGCCTGGTCTTTGGGCGGAGTACACGACAGAGCTTGGCGTGAACGTTCCGTTTTTGGGAAGATTCGTTATATGAACGAGGCAGGTTGTCGCCGCAAATTTGATGTGGAATGTTATATAAACACTATTTTCAACAAGGACTGATGAAAATCCGGTGAGTTTCCAAAGGCCTGCCCGGGCAGTGGACTTACCGATTCCACGATTTTTGGTTAAGAAACAATAACAGGTCATACTATTACCGTAATTTTCTGAAAAAATTCTTCGCACTATGATGCAGATAAAAAACATGGAATCTTGCAGTGCAATTCTCTTTATCTTCGGGGCCACCGGCGACCTGGCCACTAAAAAGATCCTTCCTTCCCTGCAACAATGGTACGGCGATGAAACACCTTTTGCCAAAATCTGGTGCCTTGGTCGGCGCCCTCTGGATGAAGCTGCGTATTTTTCCCTGGTTGAGAGCAAGGGAGGCTTTCAGCTCAGTGATGTTTTGAAAGACCGCCTTCGCTATCACTGTCTTGACTTCGATGATTCCCCGGCCTATCTGGCACTGGCCAGCCGCCTTGACGAAGGGACGTCGACCGCTCAACGTCTTTTCTTTCTGGCCGTCAAACCTGAAGCCTTTCTTACCGTTACAACCAAATTGCACGACGCGGGCCTTTTCCTCAAAGGCAGATCCGACCATCGCCTGCTGTTCGAAAAACCCTTCGGTGAAAGCCTGGAAACCGCCGGGGAAATCCAATCCCGTCTTATGGCTCTGGCGGCAGAAGAACAATTGTACCGGATCGACCATTACCTTGGTAAAGAAATGATCCGCAATATCCTTGCCATCCGCTTCGCTAATCGGATCTTCAGCGAAAGCTGGCATAGCCGGGCCATTGAGACCGTCGAGATCACCAGCACTGAGACAACAGGAGTGGAAGAGCGACTGGAATATTACGATCAGACCGGTGCTATCAACGACATGGTCCAGAGCCATCTGCTTCAGATGCTCGCCCTGGTGGCAATGGAAAGCCCGGAAAATCTGGGCTCGGAGCCCATCCGCCTGAAAAAAATTAATATTCTTGAACACATAAAGCTCTTTGCCGGCTCACCGCCGATAGTCGGTCAATATCAGGGATACCATCAGCAAGCCAAAAATTCGCAAACAGAGACCTATGTCGAGGTGGTGCTGCAGGTTGATACTCCGCAATGGCAGGGTACCCGCTTTATCCTCAAGACCGGCAAGATGCTGCGAGAAAAGAGGACGGAAATTCGTCTGTGCTATCGGCCGAATTCACTCTGCCTGAGCTGTGCCGACACCATGAATGCGGAACCGAACCAGCTGGTAATTGAGGTGTACCCCAGCGAGGGTATCCGCCTGACTTTCAGTTCCAAGGTGCCTGGGTATGATTTTGTCATGGGACCGGTCACCGCTGACTATTGCCATAGTTGCCGGATGACTGCCAACAAACCCGAGTCCTATGTCAAACTGCTCAAAGACGCCCTGATGGGGGATAAAACCCTCTTTGCCAGTTTTGACGAACTGCATGCCCAATGGCGAATCGCCGATGCAATAAAAGCCGCGTCTCGGGAGAATCCGCTGATACTCTATCCGCCCGGCATAAAGACTGTCACAGCGAAGGGAGGATTGTCGTGTTGAACTGGATAAGTTTGTCGCTGCCGATCAGTGAGGGGATGGCAGTGTATAAAAATCTTAATGAAAAACGGCCGGGTATTGAAAACACTCGAAACTTTGCTGCTCATGGCATGCACGAAAGCACGCTGCATCTGCCTTTGCACACAGGCACGCATGTCGATTACCCTCTCCATGCCCTCGCCTCCGGTAAAAACTCCAGTGATTTTCAATCCTTTCCTGCTCAGTTTACTGCCTATGTCCTTGATCTCGCTGATTTTCCCCCTCCATGCATCGACCTTACGCTGGTGCGGCATCTGCCGCTCGGGGAGGTCGAAGCTGTATTCTTCAAGACCCGAAAGAGTATCCTTACGGTATTCGATCCCCTTTTTCCTTGGCTTTCAGGCGAGGCAGCTGCCTGGCTGGCGACTTTCCCCCTGAAATTTGTCGGCATTGATCAGCCGGGGATTGAACGAAATCAGCCGGCGCATGAAACCCATACTCACTTGCTGAAGAAGGATATCCTGATTTTTGAAGGCCTTGATCTGTCCCGGATCGGCAACGGACCGCGGACAATCCGCGCTTTCACCCTCGGCATCCAAGGTGTTGAGGCGGAACCGGTGATGATCTATGCATCTCCAGAGCAACCTTGACGCACCTGGCATGAGAGATGGGCAAACGACTTGCCAAGGATTTCCGTCCCCTGCGGGGCTGATTCAAACAACAAACTTTCTCAAGGAGAGCCAATGAAACTGGCAGTGATTCTTGATTGGCTCTTAGCCGGGTTTATGGGCCTGCTCCTCCCATTTTCACCATTTGTCGCAAGCGCCATTGCCTTGGACCTCTCATACATCCGCCGCTTTGGCAAAACCACCGCCAAAGCGGCCGGCCATCTGCACGGCCAAGTCAAATCCCGCGCTTTTTCGCGCTATCTGCTTTACGGGTCTGTTGCTCCGCCGAGCCTGGAGAAGGTTGTCGGCCAGTGCACCCATTGCGGCAACTGCTGCCTCCATCGCAGCTGTATTTATCTCGACTGGACTGCGAGCGGCGAGTCACGCTGCCTCATCTACAGCCAGTCGTTTTGGACGAAACTCGCCTGTGGCCGCTACCCTGAGAATCGCCACGATATCGATCTCTATGCCTGCCCCAGCTTCAGCAGTGAGCCGGCGCGAAAGGACGACGAGGCTGTGCCTGTAGAGATGGATCTTTATTAAACTCGTATATTCGAGTATATTCCCTGTAAAGGTGGTTTTGATACGTCGGTACGCATGGTTATTCACTGGGAGGTGTTTATGAAATTTTCCTCTATTCGTTTTAAACTTATCGTCGGCGGCATTTTAATCGTTCTGATTCCTTTGATTGTCAATGGCTACATTACCGTCATAAATTCTACCAAGACGGTAACGCAGTTGAGTAAGGCAAACGCCCAGTCGATAGCCGAAGGGATGGCGACTCAGATCTCGGCAATTTATGATGGCGAATTAAAATTTACCGATGCCTTTGCAGGCCGCACGCAGGTGAAAATAGCAGCCGAGGCTGTTAGCGCCAAAGGCGTTGAAGGTGCCTCTGAGGCCGTGGAAGTTATTCGTCAGGATCTGAAAAAACGCTTTGAACAGTTGAAAACAAATTACACCGCAATTTTTCTAACCGATGCCAACGGCATCATCTATGCGGATGCTGCCGCAGCAAGCGATGAATTAAAAGGTTTTGAAATAAAACAACAGCCCATTTTCCAGGAAGCAAAGACGACCAAAAAAACCGTCAGCGGCGATATCGTTCGTTTGAAGGCAACCAGTGAGCCCGTTTTATTTTTCTGTGGCCCCATCGTTGCGAATAACGGCAACTTTCTCGGCGTATTCGGCGCATTTTTGAAGGCGTCAGTTCTCACTGAGCCGGTCAGCCAGAAAAAGATTGGTAAAACCGGATATTGTTTCATGGCCAATGCCAATGGCATCATCATTGCCCATCCGGATGCGAAACATATCATGGAGCTTGACCTCAAAACCCTGAAAGGTATGGAAGGCATCACCAAGGTAATGATGGCTGGTCAAACCGGTGCTGAGTCTTATGTGTTTAAGGAGATTGACAAAGTAGCTGGCTTTGCACCAATGAAGCAAAAAGGCTGGAGCATTGCCGCCACCCAGAACAGCAGTGAATTTCTTGCCAGTGTTGAAACTTTGCGGAACACTGCCGCCTTCGTCACGCTTATCTCGATGGTGCTTACCGGGCTGGTTGTCTTTTATGCGGCATCCTCAATCACCAAACCGATCAACAAGGCGGTTGAAAGTCTTAAAGATATTGCACAGGGCGAAGGTGATCTGACCATGCGGCTTGCCGTTACCTCCACCGATGAGGTTGGTGAACTCGCTAAGTGGTTCAATATCTTTATTGAAAAACTGCAGAAAATTATCGGTAACATCAGTGATAATACCAAGCAGGTGAATATTTCCATTAGTCAACTTTCCGGTATTGCTATTGCTTTATCGAAAAACGCCGAAGACACCTCCGACCGGGCCAATAATGTGGCCACCGCAGTTGAAGAAATGAGCGCTAACCTCAGCGGTGTAGCCGCGGCAATGGAACAATCTACCACCAACACCTCCATGGTGGCCAGTGCCGCCGAGGAAATGACCTCCACCATTTCCCAGATTGCCCAGAATGCGGAACAGGCCCGTACGATTACGGAAAAGGCTGTTATTCAGGCTTCCAGTACTTCGGGAAAAATGACTGAACTGGGCAAAGCTGCCCAAGCCATCAGCAAGGTGACTGAGACGATAACTGAAATATCCGAACAAACCAATTTGTTAGCCCTCAACGCTACCATTGAAGCAGCCAGAGCCGGTGAAGCAGGCAAGGGCTTTGCTGTTGTTGCCAATGAAATCAAGGAGTTGGCAAAGCAAACGGCAATCGCCACTATGAACATCAAGAGCCAGATTGAAGGTGTTCAGGGAACAACCAGCGCGACGAGTGAAGAAATCAACGAGATTTCGAAAATCATCAACAGCGTTAACGAGATCGTGGCAACAATCTCCATCGCTGTGGGGGAACAGTCTGCTGCTACCGAGGAAATTGCCAATAACATTGCTCAGGCCTCAATAGGATTGGGCGAAGTCAATGAAAACATTAGTCAGAGTTCGGCAGTGGCAGGTGGTATCACCCAGGATATAGCAGGGGTGAATATTGCTTCCAATGAGATTTCGGGCAGCAGTAATCAGGTCAAGTCGAGTGCCGATAAACTGCAGAGTCTTGCAAATGAGCTGCACGACATCGTCAATACTTTCAAGATTTGATTGGCGTTATCCGGTAAAAAGATGGGACGCCCCCCCGAACAGCTACCATCGGAGGAAGCACCGGCAGCAGTCAATACACAACGCATCCATGAGCCAGGAATTATCTCTTGTTCATCCTTTTTTGACCCTTATTGGTCAAGTGCTTCTCTGATCTTGGCAGCAAGATCGTTTATGGAAAACGGCTTCTGGATAAAATGGACGCCCTTGTCGAGCACCCCTTGATGAGCGATGACAGTGGCGGTATACCCGGACATAAACAGGCATTTGAGTTTGGGATAGAGAGATAACAGGTTCCTGGCCAGATTTCTGCCGTTCATCTCGGGCATGACCACATCGGTCATAAGGAGGTGGAGATCGCCGGCATCTCTGGCATTGACAAAAAGGTTGGCGAGAATCTGGTCGAGTTGCGAGGGATCCATGTTGACCGGCCCCAGGTTCCTGCCCGGCAGCCAAGCGAGATGCATGTCCTCACCGATGAGTCGCCGCAGCATTGCCAGCATCCCGTCCACGGTTTCGTTGAGATCAATTACCTTAGGCGCAATAGTCTGCTTGCGGGCAAAGGTCAGAAGTTGCCGGGTAATATCAGCGGAACGCCGGGCCGCCTTGCGAATCAGAAGTAAATTGATGCGTTGGCGGTCATCCCTTTTTGCTCTCCCCGCCGTATTTTCATTATCAAATGTAATTCCTGACCATTTACAATAATCCTTTAAACTTATATAACGAAGGAATAAGCAGTTTCTCGTCAATTATAGGGGGCTTTATGAAACCGATGTCGCCGATGGATAAACATCAGGATACCGGAAAGATCGTCATCCTTTATGCTCTGTTTGGCTGTGCTTGGATTTATTTTTCCGATACTGCTCTCGGTTGGTTTGTCCACGATCCTGAGTTTATTACAAAAATAGCCATATTCAAAGGGCTTCTATTTATTGTCTGCACCTCTATTCTTCTATTTTTCCTGATAACCCACCAAAGCAACAAAATCAAACAATCGACAAATGCACTGCATGCGAGCGAGGAAAGGCTGAATTTTCTCGTCAAGAATTCCTCAGATATCCTGGTTATTATCAATGCCGACGGAAAGCTAAGATACGCCAGTCCCGGCGGCAGAGAGAATAACAGGATTTGCCTATCGCCGAATTGGCGGGCAGAACACTCGACACTCTTTTACATCCGGACGACATGGAAGCGGTCACGGCGGCATGGAACGAAGCCGTTAAGAATCCGGAAACAACCGTCGCCGTCCAATGCCGGCATATTCACAAAGCACGAGGTTGGGTCTTCTTAGAGGCTATCGGCCAGAGCTTCTTGGCCGAACCTGGGATCAATGGGGTCATCGCCAGCGTGCGCGACATTTCTGAGCATAAACGTACTGAAAGATTTTTAAGGGACGTCATAACCAAGAATCCGATGTCAATTCAAATTCTCGATAAGGACGGCCTGACAGTGGAAGTAAACCATGCTTATAAAGCTTTGTTTGGCTCTGTGCCACCTTCCGGCTATTCGATTTTCGGTGATCGGCAATTGCTGCAAATGGGCATGGAAAAACTCTTTGACCAATTACGAAATGGGGAGAATGTTCGCTTTCCCGATACCTATTTCAACGCCCATGATTCAATCTCCGAGTTTCCGGATGTTCCAGCCTGGATTCGCACTTTTGGTTTTCCGTTAAATGACAGCGATGAGAAACCGGAAAGATATGTTCTCATGCACGAGAACATCACCGATCGCAAGCTGGCGGATGAGGCCCTGCGGCAAAGCGAAGAAACGTTTCGCAATATTGTTCAAGCCTCCCCCATGGGCATTCATTTGTACCAGCTGCAAAAGATGACCGCCTCGTCTTCGTCGGCACCAATCCAGCCGCTGATAAGCTGCTTGGGGTGGATAACACAAAGTTCATAGGTATGACTCTCGAAGAGGCATTTCCTCCTCTGCAGCACACTGAGATCCCGTCTCGATATCGTCGGGCTGCGCAACGTGGTGAAAGCTGGCACACTGAACAGATTGATTACGACCATGACAAAATTGCCGGTGCTTTTGAGGTCTATGCCTTTCAGATGTCTCTCGGCAAGGTCGCTGTCCTGTTCAATGATATCACTGAGCGCAAGCTGGCTGAAAAGGAAAGAGAAAGGCTGCAAATGCAGTTGACCCAGGCTCAAAAAATGGAAGCTATCGGTCAGCTGGCAGGTGGTGTAGCCCACGATTTCAACAACATGCTCGGGGTGATTATTGGTTACTCTGAATTGATCCTCGAGCAGGTAGACCCGTCGCAACAGTTCCGCGCCGAGTTGGAGGAAATCCAGAAAGCAGCCCGTCGCTCCGCCGACCTGACCAGGCAGCTGTTGACTTTTGCCCGCAAGCAGACCGTAGCACCCAGGGTGCTTGATCTGAACCAGACCATAGAAGGGATGCTCAACATGCTGAGGCGGCTCATCGGTGAGAATATCAACCTTATTTGGATGCCGGGAAACGGCCTCTGGCCGATCAAGATGGATCCGTCGCAGATCGACCAGATTCTCGCCAACCTCTGCGTTAATGCCCGAGATGCCATCACAGGTGTTGGTAAAATAACTGTCGAGACGGAAAACACTCCCTTCAAGCGAGGAATACTGTGCCACTCATGCCGGGTCTATACCCGGGGAGTATGTGCGGATTGCCGTAAGCGATACCGGAAATGGTATGGACGAGGAAACGCTTGCCCATATCTTCGAACCGTTCTTTACCACTAAAGGCGTCGGTGAAGGAACCGGACTTGGTCTGGCCACGGTGTACGGGGCGGTTAAGCAGAACAACGGCTTCATCAATGCCTTCAGCGAACCAGGACGGGGGACGACTTTTACGATCTACATACCCCGTTACACGGGACAATGTCCTGCCGACGGCAAGGACCGTCGCAGGAGATTCCATCCCCTCCGGTACCGAGACCATCCTGCTGGTTGAAGATGAGCCGATGATCCTGAAAATGACCATCCAAATGCTCGAAGGGCAGGGATACCATGTCCTCGCCGCCGCTTCGCCCTGGGAAGCCATCCGTCTGGCTAAGGAAAACGGCGGACTAATTGATCTGCTGATGACCGATGTCATCATGCCCGAAATGAATGGCCGCGACCTTGCAAAACAATTTTTTACCATCTCCCCGAACATCAAGTGCCTGTTTATGTCCGGGTATACCAAAAGCGTCATCGAGCCCCATGGGGTCCTTGGCAAGGGAGTGCATTTTCTCCAAAAACCCTTTAACATGAAGGATCTTGCTGCCGCAGTCAGGGAGACGCTTGATGAATAAGGTGCCAACTACCGTTGAAAGGTCAGTCTCTTCGCCTCTTTGAGGATTGATTGGTTTCCGGGGCTGCAATCTTCGCCTCACGGACCGCTTCTGCCTTTTCCTCATGGAAGGCTCCCGCTCTGACAAGCAGTTTCACAATCTCTTTGTGGCCTTTCTCAGATGCGAGATCGCACGCAGTTGCACCGCTACTATGGCCGAAAAAATATACTTTTGCATCGACGTCGGCCCCCTTTGCCAGGAGCAACTCCACGACTTCTTGGTGGCCTTCAATGGAAGCCCCCATTAACGCGGTGACACCATTATCCCTCTTAGCATTGACATTTGCCCCTTTGTCTAAGAGGCGCTTGACCTCTGGAAACTCACCGGCAAATGCAGCTTTAATAAAATCAGCATCTAAAGTATTGTTTAAAGTATCTGCAAGATTAGCATCTGCGAATACGAATTGGAGAACGATTGTAATAAAAATTAAAAACGCCCTTAAAAAACGATTTGCATGCATTGGGTTTACCAAGTTTGAGATAGGTGTCAAGCAATGACTTTCTTCGGGAGATCTGAACAACCCTGTTCAAGTTAGCGCTATTTGATCCAACACTCGCAAATTACCCCTTCAAGGCGGATTTCGCAATTTTTTTATACCAATACCAACCGCCGGCAATGCACCACAATCAAAAACCTTTTCGACAAAAATCGAAATGATACGATTGTATAATTTATTCATTTTTTCCACCTCTCTTTGGAGTCCCATCTTTGTTTAAAATATCAACAGCTTCTTGCAGAGAAGCCGCAAACATGTAAGACGATTGCAAGCATCATAAAAGTATTTGCCCTTCCGTCACGCAATTTTCGGTGTTTGTGCTCTGGTATAACTGCATTTTTTTTGGTATCCTGCTTGAGTATAATATGCTCAACTTCATCATCGTGAAAACGTAGAGAGTCCAATCAGGAGGGAAAAATGAAAAATCTCTGGTTTGTTTACGTGGCTTTGTTTTTACTCTTTGCAGGAATCAAGCCAACATCTGCTGCCACATCGGAACCTGCCCTTCTTCTGCCGGAAAGTTTGGCTGCAAGAACGGAAATGGCGGCAAATCAAAAAACCTTTACTCTTCTTATTCGAGAAAAAGACCCGGAGAAGGCAACCACCCGACTCAATACCTCTAATGATGATTATGCCAAAAAAGGCTGGAGTGTTTTTAATATCTTATCATACAATAGTGATAAAGATTTCCAGGGCTTTTTTGTTACTTATCAGAAATCCCTGGTCATAGAGTAGTAAGGTTCTTTAGTGCATAACCGGACAAACGCTTGGCACAAAGAGCTGGCTTTTTCATAAGATGTTCCTTAACCGAGATTCAAGGGGGAAGCTATCTATGTTAAAAAAAATCATCTATTTTGGTTTCTTGGTCTTTGCTTTAATTGTGTCAGGATGTGCAACCGCTCCACAAAATACGGAAATACGAACAAACCCTGCTGGAGCCACCGTGGCCGTCGATGGCATGAAAGCATCGCAAATCACACCATTTCTCTATCCATTTGATTTTTCAAAAAAAAATGATTATGTCCTGACGGTTTCCAAGGAGGGCTTTTTCGAACAGGAATATCTGGTTAACAAAGAAAATCCTTCTCTCAGAAAGGGTGAAATCACTATCGATCTCACCCCGAGCCCCCTTTATGAAGCAACGAGAACATCACCGGCAACCAATAACTGGGTGCAGATTCTGGTTGGTACAAATCTTGATGCAAAAACCGCCTGGCAGATCATGATCGACGCGGTTATCAAGCGTTCCTCAAATGTCAAGGAACTCAATTATGAGTCCGGATACCTCCAAACTAAATACACAATAAAAAAATTTGAAACAAAAAATGGTGAATTCCTCCTTCGTTGCCAGCTCATCGCCACTCTGGTTTCCTCCGAACCGTTGATTTACCGTGTCAAAAGCGTGGCCGAGTGGTCTGGAAACGGGGTGCAGTGGTATCCTTACAACAGAATTTTCGTAGAACATGCTGAGATGATAACTGAGATTGAGGATCGCCTTCGAAGCAATTAGCCTTTTTCCTGGAGCCGGGCAGTCTACTTCCGACTCCTCTTAGGAGCCGTTACAAAATATGGGCCATCTTTAACCCATTTTGTTACGGCTCCTTATGCAGTTCCGGGCATTCCTTTGGCCATGTTATTTTTTTTACAACGGCTTCGTTATGCAATGACCAGAGTATTGGGATATTTCTCCCCAGGGCAGGAGTTGCTCATGCTGAATAGATGTTCCTTGTTTTTCTGTATTTGCATCACCGGCTTTGCTATTCTCTTTACTACATTTAGTTACGCTGAATTTAAAAAAACCAAAATCGCCGTGCTTGATTTCGAGCTGCGCGGAGACACCTTCAAAACAAAGGACATGGGGGGAATTGTAGCAGAATGGTTCACTACCGCCTTGGTCCAAGATGGCCGTTTTCAAGTTGTTGAACGGGCCTTACTGAAAAAGATCGTTGATGAACAGAAGCTTGGAATGACCGGATTGATTGATGAAAGCAGCACTGCTCAGCTTGGAAAAATATTAGGGGTAAAGACCATTATTTCTGGTTCCGTCTTACAGTTTCAGGATACTATTGAGGTCAACGCCCGAATCATTAACGTCAGTACTGGATCCATCGTCGCGGCGGAAAATCTTCGCAGTAAAACCTCCGAAAACCTCAAAGAGGCTATTGAACGACTAACCTCAAAGATAGTGAAAAATTTTCCTTTGACCGGTTATGTGGTGAAAAAGCGAGATAACACCGTGATGATCGATCTCGGCGCCACATCAAATCTGCAAACAGGCATGGAATTCATTGTTTTCAAAGAAGGAAACGTAATAAAACACCCAAAAACCGGTGAAGTTGTAGAGGTTGAACAAATTCGTGCCGGACTGATCAAAATCACCGAAGTTGCCACCAATACCGCCAATGCCGAAATCATCGAGGTAGAGCCAAAGCAAGAAATCCGCTACGGCCAGTTGGTTCAAAGCATTCGTAAACTTGAAACCCCTTCAGAAGAAAAAGCTGAACCCGTAGTAGTTCATAAGGAAATCATTGTTAGCAAAGCACCTCCCACCGAAGGGGAAAAACCACAAAAAGTGCCTCCCAAACCGAAGCCTGAGCAGGAAGACTCTGGTTACCTTCGGTCAGAATTTTTACCCGGAGAGAGGGACAATCTCGGAGCCGGTGGGCAGGGGCCGCCGCTGTTGCCGCTTCCGACCGGTACCTTTATGATGGGGAGCGATAAATTTTCTGAAAAACCAGCTCATTTTGTTAAAATCAATCATCAGATTTTTTTTATGGTTACAGAAGTAACATTTGAAGAATACGAAAAATTTTGCATAGAGACAAACGCAGCGGTTCCCAATGATTCGGGGTGGGGCAAAAAAGATCGTCCGGTAATCAACGTTAGTTGGCATGACGCACAAGCCTATGCCAGATGGTTGACTAAACAGACTGGCATTACCTACAGGCTACCGTCTGAAACAGAGTGGGAATGGGCCGCCGGCGCTGGAACCGGAACGACGTATACCTGGGCGAATGATTTTAAGCCTGACATGGCTAATTGCAAGACCTGTGGTTCGCGCGGTGAAGCAACCCAGACTGTCCCGACAAGAAGCTTCCCCGCCAATAAATTTGGCTTTCATGACATGTCCGGCAATGTTTGGGAGTGGGTCGAAGACTGCTGGGTGGACAACTACGTCAATGCCTCCGATGATCAGTCGCCAAGAAAAGTTAGCGGAAAATGTAGCAACTTCACAATCCGAGGTGGTGCCTGGAACTCACCGGCAAGACAGATAAGTACGACATCACGACTTGGAGTTTCGGCCGACACCAGAAGTAATTACATCGGCTTTCGTTTAGTGAAAGATCCAACCGCATCCATCCAGCTCAATGAACACATAGAAAACAGCCCCCCTCCCAATCTCTCAGGAGTCAACACCAAAACCCTAATAATCAAACCAGCAGTTACATCCCCAGTGCGAGAAACATCACCCTCCCCAACAGAATCCTTAAAATGAAAAACAAACAACTTCTGGCGAGAGTTTATTTACTTAAGCTGAGCATGCAAATTCCACACTCGGTATTGTGTTTACAAGATCCTTAATAACTTCAGGAAAAAATATGAAACAAATTCTAGTATTTTTTATATTCCTTGCAGGACTGTTCTGCGGAACGGTCGACGCCTCGGCTGGAAATTTGTCACTCATTGAAAAAAGATTGATTGAGATGGACAAACTGAACAAACAAGCCGTGGAACAGGTAGGCGAGTTGCCCAAAAACGGTTCTGTTGAAATAATTACGAAGGTGAGTCCAAGTGAACCTGATTCCCAGTCAAACCAAAAAACTCCAGCCAGACGGTTTGATTTTACAAAAAAAACCGTTCTTTCCTTAGATGAGAAGGTCCCATTCACCGTGCAAATCAGTGCTAGCCGCTCGCAACAACAGTGCTACCGGGTAGCAGGGATGCTCAGGCGGACTGGTTACCCAGCCTTTACCGGCTCGCTCAAATTGAAGGATCAGGGACTTTGGCATCGAATCTTTGTCGGTTCTTTTGCGACAAAAGAAGAAGCGGAAAAAACACGACAATCGCTCGAAAAGGACGAAATCACCGATAGCTTGATCAGAAACATGCCTTATGCGATTCAGGTTGGCAGGAATGGAACTCTGGAAAGCTTTAAGGAATTGCGGGAAAAGCTTTCAGTATTGCAATACATGCCATATACCAGCTATGTCAGGGATATGGCCACCGATGCCATGCAGACTCGTCTTCTCCTTGGAGCCTTTGAAACAAAAGAGGATACTGCCAACTTGCTCAATACTCTTCGAGTCGAAGGACTTGAGGCAAGAGTGGTAAACCGCTAAGCCGATGTGCGATTCCCGCACGCAAAGCGCATGGCAGAGCACCGAAAGCAGCCTAAAAATGAACAACCCCGCCGCAAGCGGACGGGGTATCAAAATTGTTTTACGCGCCAAGGGGCGGGGTATTAAACCCGAGCTACGCAATAACTGTAGGTTTCACTAAAACATGAGGACAATCATCAATTCTTAGTCTTCAGGAGAACATTCACTCGCATCAGTGGTTTGCACTTTCACTGTTTGAGGTCGGCCACGATAGCTGATTGTACTCGCATCACTTCCCGTTCCAGTGAGACTTCGAGAGACATTGACACGAGCTGTTGAAGCATCGCTTGCTTTGACATTAATAGTCTCAGTCTTGAGCTGAAACGCATCAATTTCCGTACTATCTTGTAGTGACATTCGTACATTTGCGGCGGTGCCTGAAATTGTCATGGAACTCGTTCCGCGAAGGTCAATGGTCAATTTACTATTTGCGGCAGAACTGCAATTCACTACTAACTCACTACTCCCGTCGGCAGTGACCGATGCAAGTTCGTTGACGGTGATGTCAGCAAGGAAAGAATTTGTCGTACAATACGATCCGGAGGTAGAAAGCTGTAACTTGCCGTTTTTATTTACTGCGGATATCAGCGAGTGGAGATTTTGATCCGCTGTAATAGTAAGTTCTGGACTTTTGCCACAAACAACGTTAACTCTAAAAACCCCATCAACACTGATATCTTTGATGTGTTCAAGAGCCATTCGTCTTTTGGTTAAGTTGCCATTTCCCTGCAAGCAGTTTCCACCGACAATCTTGCCCGTATTCACCTGGTTATTCGTGCCAATATTAATTTCCGTTGCTCCCAGGAGAAACACCATGAGCAAACAGGAAGTTGCAATGACTGCCACTGCATGCAGTCGAGAACATCTTTTTTTATTCAATCGAATTAAAGGGTTTTTTGAGATCATTTTTTTTTGCTTCGCTTTTTGGAACATCACCATAGGTGCGAATATAGGCGGTTCTTGTTTCTCCAGAAACGGTATCCAACACAAAGGCACCAACCACACCACTCTTGCCGTCAATCTGCGTCGCCCAAGAGGATATGGCATACCTGCCAAAGTTTAAGGTGGCGTTGTTACTATTCTGGTAATCAGTAGCAGCTCCCATCAAAAAACTGACAAGGGCCAGACTCAAAACCCCCAAAGAAAAATAGAGCAGTCTATCCTTTAATGATTTTTTATAATTATCCATAATATCAATGTATATAAGGAGAAGGGTAAATCAGACGGGGATAGAAGATCCCCATCTGATCCTGAAGCAAGAAGACACAATCGATTCATTTCTACAGTTGTTTTTTAGGTGCCGGTGCCGGCTTACTGTCATCAGTCGAAACCTGCTTATGTGCCGTCGAAAAGTCATCAACGGCAGCGCCATGCCCTTCAACCTCGACAAAGTCACCTGCCCCAGGGATCTTGGCACCAAGTAATTCTTCAATATCCTTGACGTTTACCTTGAATTTAACAAAGGCATTTCCTTCCGTATCCCAGCCATAATCGACTAAATCGGCAAGATACGTGGTCGCCATAACCTTGACCTTAACCACATCCGAGCTCAGCATATAATTCTCAACTGTTGTCTGGCTCTCAAGGGTGAAGCCAACTACCACCTTCACCAAATTCTTGTAGCCATCCAGTTCAGCTGCGCGTAATGCCTTGATCGGACCGGCGTTGGCCGGTGTTGATGTGGCAAAACCCACTCTTTTAAAGGTTTTACCTTTAAGGCTGAGAACCTGGCCGTCAATATTGGTGATCTCATCCAAGTTAATCGACGCGGTCGCTTGCGCTATATCCTTTTCGGCATCGTAAACAACCTCATCAATTTTGATACCTTGAATATCTGCGGCGGTTTTTGATTCAGTCTTGCCGGTGAAACTGGCGGCAATCATATCAACCACCTCTTCACTTGATCTGATTTTCAGACCATATACCGACTCGACAATGGCACGTTCAGCAAGTACCCTGGCCGCACGGGTTGACATGATCTTCTTATTGCCCGCCCAAGCAGTACCGGCAATTACCACCGCGAACATCAGCATCACCAGAACTATTCTGATTTTTGATAACATGGTTGCTTGCTCCTTTATTTATTAACTAACGACGACACATTGTTGCCTTGCAGAGCTCAATTACCAGTCATCAGCAGTAAGTTGGCGACCAAATTTCTTGGGCGGCTTCGCCGCTGCCGCCGCAGCAGCGGCTGCCGGTGGTGAAACTGCCGCAGGGCTCGGCGTTGTAGTCGCTACAGCAGCCACCGGCGCGGCTGCAGGGGCTGCAGCAGCAGTTGGCGCTGCTTTTCTCTGGGCCACAGGTTCCGCTGCTGCCTGAACTTGTGCTACCTCCTGCACTTGTTGTACCGGTGCCGACCCAGTCTGCGTCGGAGCCTCTTTCTTTACCGCCTTGGCCGCAACCTTTCGTTCTTCCGGCTCCGCTACGCCCTTTTGCATTTTAGCAAAATATTCGTTCATCCTCTGCCTTTTACCAAAGGCCTCACGGGTGACCGGAATGGACAAATAGAGCTTGGTAAACAGTGCTTCACTGATACCACCCGGATCTGCAGCGCCCAGCGTTGCGTCAAACTGCTGCAACGCCGCTACCGTCTTACTGTCCATGCGATTATTGATGCTCACATCATAGCCGTGCAAGGTAAGCCATTGCTGAGCGGCCCCCACCCGATCTTCACGTCCCATCCGGTGGTAGGTTTCCGATATTGAATCAAGGACTGTTTTATCAGGTGCAGCGTCATCGCCCATCAGCCGCCAGTAGGGTAAAGCCAGATATTTGCCGATCATCTGAATCATGCTCACCTGGACCAGAACCCTTACAGCCTCATGTCGCCCCTGAACCTTCTTGATTTGACCTTTCAAACCGAATGTCGGTCCAAAAAGAGTAATGCCAACCTCTTCTTCACGGAGTGCCTTATGAACCTCCATGCTGTTGGTGGTCGACATCCGTGGAATTCCAGCCAAGGTCTGGAAATCTTTCAGATTGAAATCGAGAGTGATCCGCGCTTTACCCGTTTTCGAGGTATCTCCATAGCTTATCCCGGCAGTTTTCGAGGGAAACCAACTCGGCACACCGCCAAACTCTGCTTCAACATCCAGGTTGGTGCCTTCACCGCGGGTCTCAAGACCTCGATCAAACTCGGTAATGCCACCGGTGATAACAACATCGGGTATCGTTTTTTTATCAAAACTGCTATACCCGGAAACCATCTGATTCTGTATGTAGGACGGATTGTATTCAATAAATCGTACATTGCCACCAATGGAATTGAGGGTACTTTTCATGATTTCAGTAATGTTCCGCTGGATCTCGCCACCGCTGGTCGTGGCAGTTCCCGTTTCATCCTGAATGTCCTGACTCTGCACCTTCATCAGCCCGGTGTCGTAAATCTGTGACATCAGACCGAGATCGATCAACGCCTGGGAATAATTGGTTATCTTCACTACAGGTGCACTCTTTTCCAGCTCGATATTGACATTCTTAGGATTCATCTCTCCGCAAGATGACAGCAGAACGAGAGCCAAGCTCAACATGAAAACACTCATACCGCTCCTGGCTCTCGTGAAACCAACCGACTGATAGACGATGACAGCTTTGCTGTGTCTCATATTTTGTTATCCAATATGTTGAAGAATGGCTTTAAACAAATTTGCCTGGCCTTTAGTCTGAAATGTTTGTCTTGGGGCCTTTGCTTTGATCGATGATATAAATATCACCCTTTACATTACTTCCAGCACCCAAGACCACGCTGTTCATGTTGGAGCTGCCGGAATCACTGCCAACCTTGTCTTTATCGCCCTTTTTAGTCATTGCTTTGGCTTTGGCGTTCATGACAATGAATTTGATGTTTACATCCGGTTTTCCCATTTCATCATCCTTTTCAATACCGTCATCGGTAAATTTGGAGATACCATCATCCAAATCCGATGCCTGCGCCATGTTTATGGCAATAAAAGAGAAAAAGGACATCAAGAATAATACCCGTATCACTTTCATATCGTATCTCTCGTTTGCTATGAAGATGCCTGAATATCAAGGATAACTGAAATCAAAACACCGGCCCTCAGCAAGAACCTTTCCATGGAGGAAAAAGGTTCTTGCTTTCTCGCCAACCACTTTCTTGCTATTCTACAGTAACGGATCCCATGCTCGCTTCATTGCCTTTACCAATGGCAATATTTGCAGCCTGTTTTACATCGGATTTATTGGTGATAACGCCGGTCTTGCCAACCGTGCTGTTTTTAATATCAACAGAACCCATGTTGGCGGTATTATTCTCGCCAATGGCAATATTAGCCGCCTGCTTGACCGTGGAGGTGTTGGAAACCTTCCCGTCAATCTTGGCATCCTTCATGTTGATTGAGCCCATATTGGCCGTGTTGCCTTTGCCGATGGCAATGTTGGCGGCCTGCTCAACTGTTGATTTATTGGTTACTACACCGGTCTTGCCGATTGAGCCGCCATCCATATTGACGGAGCCCATGTTGGCTTTGTTGTTCTCGCCAATGGCGATGTTGGCCGCCTGTTTTACCGTAGAGTCGTTGGTCAGTTTGCCGTCAACCTTGGCGTTCTTCATGTTGATCGAGCCCATATTCGCCTCGTTGCCTTTGCCGATGGCGATGTTGGCAGCCTGCTCAACGGTCGATTTGTTGGTTACCACACCGGTCTTGCCGATTGAGCCGCCATCCATATTGACGGAGCCCATGTTGGCTTTATTGTTCTCGCCGATGGCAATATTGGCAGCCTGTTTGACGGTAGAGGTATTGGTCAGTTTGCCGTCAACCGTGGCGTTTTTCATGTTGACCGAGCCCATATTGGCCTCGTTGTTTTTGCCGATGGCAATGTTGGCCGCCTGCTTGACGTCGGACTTATTGGTCACCGAACCGGTCTTGCCGATCGACCCGCCTTCCATATTGACCGAACCCATATTGGCCTTATTTTTCTCACCAATGGCAATATTGGCGGCCTGCTCAACCGTAGAGGTGTTGGTCAATTTGCCGTCAATCTTGGCGTCTTTCAGGTTGACCGAACCCATATTGGCCACATTCTCTTTACCGATGGCAATGTTGGCGGCCTGTTTGACGTCGGATTTATTGGTCACTACACCGGTCTTGCCGATCGACCCGCCGTCCATATTGACCGAACCCATATTGGCCTTATTTTTCTCACCAATGGCAATATTGGCGGCCTGCTCAACTTTCGAATCGTTGGTCAACTTGCCGTCGACCTTGGCATTTTTCAAGCCTATTGAACCCATGTTGGCCTCGTTGCCCTTACCAATGGCAATGTTGGCGGCCTGTTTGACGTCGGATTTATTGGTCACTACTCCGGTCTTGCCAACCGTTGAATCTTTGATGCTGACAGATCCCATGGCAGCTTTATTGTCCTCACCTATGGCGATATTGGCAGCCTGTTCAACAGTACCGGTATTAGTTACTTTTCCGTCGATTGTTGAAGCTGCCCAACCGTTGGAAATACTCATAGCCATAACCAATCCCAATGCGCTCACTAACAGTGTTTTTTTCATAACATGTGCCCTCTTTTTGATGTTTGGTTTGGTGTGCTGCTCGAAAAATCATACCTGCATTATAACAGAGTCCTTGTTTGAAACATTCCCTCCTGTTGCAATGTTGAGATTTTGGCCATAACTTACAGGCATTTCTACATCATTTGTCTTGTCGACCACAGTTTCTTTCGATCTCAACGTTCTTTAACAAAATTAAAATCTGGCAATATTTTTTTAAAGAAGGGGAGAAGCTACCTTCAGCATCCACGTGGAAATTATAACACAATTATAAACCAAAAGCATCCCCACAGCAAGGCAAGCAGAAAAAAAACATATTACAAAATGTTTTAATATTATAACTATTTAAAATTGTTCGAAAGCACACTAAGGGAGTCAATCGAGGTGCTGAATGTCTCGTTTCTCTCGTTTATTTTGTTCTCCCACCACCACCAGGAGACCTTCCTTGTGGCTCTTTTGGCAATCAATGGTCAACACCTATACTTTGTAGTATTGTGGTGACGACGACACACTTCCTCTGAAGCTTTACATATGACATCCTTTAACTCATGCATCTTCTTTACGATCTGGTTATGATATGTGGCACAATCGCTTTTGTTTATTTTTCAAAATAGTTTTATTACCAGTGCACTTGCGACGAGGTCCTTAAAGACATTCATGAAACAAGCATCGATATTTGTGGAAACCGGTCATCCTCCGGAAGTTCCTCTGGCAGAAAAAGCACGCCCGACAAAAATCCAAGAATTTCTTGGTCAGGAGCGGCTCCTTGCTCCCGGCTCTTCGCTTCGCCAGATGCTGGAAAAAGACGAGTACAGTTCATTTATCCTCTGGGGGCCGCCAGGCACCGGCAAAACCACCATTGCCAGGATAATCGCCAGCCAAACCAGACATACTTTTTGTTCCTTCAGTGCCGTACACAGTAAAATCACTGAAGTAAAAATCCTCATGGAAAGAGCAGTGCACACCCATTTCCACGAAAATCGAAGAACGATGGTATTCATCGATGAAATCCATCGTTTCAACAAATCTCAACAGGATGCCTTTCTTCCATATGTCGAATCGGGCGCGGTAATATTGATTGGGGCTACCACAGAAAACCCTTCATTTGAGGTTATTCCGGCACTGCTTTCCCGATGCCATGTTTTTATCCTTGAACCGTTATCCACGCAGCACCTCCATAAAGTCCTTGTCCGAGCTGTGGAAATGGTCCCTAAACACCTGACTTTTGAAAATTACGTCCTGCAGAATATAGCCGAAATCGCCGGTGGCGATGCCAGAAAGGCATTGAACGATTTAGAGATGGTGTGTCGAAATGCCGAAGCAGGAGATACAATTTCACTGAAAACATTAATTAAAACAACATCAAGCCGCTCCTCTTTCTATGACAAAGGAGGGGAAGAGCACTACAATCTTATCTCAGCACTACAAAAGTCGATTCGCGGTAGCGACCCGCAAGCTGCCCTGTATTGGCTCGCGAGAATGCTCGAAGGGGGAGAAGATCCTATGTATCTGGCCCGAAGGCTCATGCGAATAGCCTCGGAGGATATTGGTCTCGCCGACCCCCAGGCCCTCGTTCAGGCTGTGGCGGTAAAAGAGGCCGTCCATTTTCTCGGCATGCCCGAGGCTTCCATCGCCCTCTGCCAGGCTACGGTATATCTTGCCACTGCCCCAAAAAGTAACTCCCTGGAAACCGCCTATATCGCCGCCGGAGAAGACGCCGGAAAAACAAGTCACCTCAAGGCTCCCTTGAGCATTTGCAACGCCCCGACAAAACTCATGAAAGATTTGGGTTATCAGAAAGGCTACCACTATTCCCATGATTTTGACTTTCATTACCGATACCAGAAATATTTTCCCGACTCTCTCCCGGAAAAATCCTACTATGTCCCGTCGTCATTTGGCTTCGAGAAGGAGGTAAAAAAAAGGCTTGATTGGTGGAAACATCTCAGAGACCGCCAATCGGGTGATGAAAGGATTCAACCTTCGGTTCAACCACAAGGAAACGGAAAAAAATGGAAAAACGACGAGATCAGCGAATAGAGGTGAATAATTTTAATGTGGATATTTCGGATGGACTGGGCTTTTTCAGCGGCACAATGAGTGACATATCCCGTTTTGGAATGAAAGTTGACCATGTGGCCAAACGACTTGACGACAATGCCAAACAGTTGTCAATCGTCATGTCCGGCAATTCACCAAGAAAATTGCCATCACCGGTAATATGTGGTACAAACCGGCAAAATTAATCTCTTTGTATAATAGCCACTTTTTGCCATCCGACTTCAAGCCATCCTTCATCAGCAAATGACTGCTTTCTACGAAAAAATAACATATGTTTTCGACCCTTTGCATCACCTTTGGGAACATGAGAAAATGCACAAGAAAATCTCTATAACCCTTGTGCTCTTTTTTCTCTTGAGTCTGATCTGCATTGAATTGAATCGTCGCAACTTGCTGCCCGCCTCGCTGGCACCAACAGTACCGAGAAACCATTTCTTTGCCGTTCAAGGGGCCTTTACCGTCGTTCTTATCCTTGAAGTTATCAGCCTGATCTTCACAATTCCCTGTTCTTTCAGTAGATCTGTTGGTAAACAATTCGAGATCCTTTCGCTCATACTTCTGCGCAATGCCTTTAAAGAACTGTCATATTTCCCCGAACCGATCACCTTTGCCGGCAATCAACAGGCGATACTACATATCCTCTCCGATGGTTTTGGGGCATTGCTGATTTTTGCTCTGCTGGGCTATTATTATATGGTTCAAACCCGCACTTCAGATGAGAAAATGCTCCCGGGTGATCTTTATGGCTTCGTTGCTGCCAAGAAAGGAATCGCCCTCATTCTCCTTGGTATTTTTGCAGTTATGGGAGTCCGTAGTGTCGTCGAAACTATGACCGGCTCTTCAACCGGCGAATTCTTTCATGAATTTTACACCCTCCTGATTTTAACGGATATCCTCGTCGTGCTTATATCCCAGTGCTTTCAACCGTCCTTTTATGCCATTTTCCGCAACTCGGGTTTTGCCTTATCGACCCTGATGATCCGCATCGCCTTGGCTGCACCACCATTTTTCAATGTCCTGCTTGGTCTTGCAGCAGCCCTTTTTGCCATCATGCTGACGCTGGTAAGCCGAACTCTGTTTGTGAAAAAGGTCGCGACGAAGTGATATAAACCATCACCAGATGCCGGCAATTGTTTGGTTGCAAACCGGGCAACAGCCACCCTTTATCCGATTGACCTTTATCCGGAATCCTTGACGCGCAACAAGGAGAAGACCACAGTTCGGACAAGAGGTGTCTTCACCCTCGGAACCCAATCGGTTGCCGGTATAGACATGATGCAAACCCTGGTCGCGCCCTATTTGTCCTGGCCCGCAGGAGAGTTGATTGCGGGGTGGGAGGAGGCACCGTCATTTTGTAGGCGGGATGATAACCAGACACATGCCAGGGAATCGATTTGTCGATGGCCGCGAGAAAGGATGCTATCTCCGCAAGTTGCTGGTTTGCATCATTCATCCCCGGAATGAGCAGTGTCGTCACCTCGACCCAGATCCCAGCTTCCCGGCACCGAACGATATTATCAAGCACCGGTTGCAGCCTCGCACCACAGATTTTTTTATAAAACTCATCACTGAAGGATTTCAAATCGATATTGATTGCAGACAACACCGGGGCGAGCTCAGCAATGATCTCTTTTGTCATGTAACCATTGGAAACAAAAATATTTTTCAACCCTTTGGCAAATGCCGCCAGGCAACAGTCATAGGCATATTCATAAAAAACCGTCGGTTCAACATAGGTATAGCTGATTGACCGACAACCTCCGGCAAGTGCCGATTCAATTATCTCATCGGGTTTTCTGAAAACGCCCGTGAGCTCAACCTTCATGTCTTGCGGTACCTGCGATATGCCGGCATTTTGACAATGCAGACAGCGAAAATTGCAGCCATGGGTGGCAATGGAGTATGAAAGGCTTCCCGGCATGACATGGAAAATAGGTTTTTTTTCTATCGGGTCGACATGTTCGGCAACAATTCTGCCGTAAACCAGGCTTTCTATCTTGTCGTCCCGTCGCTGCCGCACATCACATAGACCCCGTTGACCATGGCGTAGACGACAGCCGTGCGCACAGAGCCTGCATTCCAAGGTTCCCTCGGCCGACGCCAGCCACCATCTTTGTGACCCTAACAATTTATTGCTCATATTTTTCTTGCCCCTCGATTATCTCTTTTGCAACCACGAATTGCCAACCAGCAGGTAGTGCGGATGAAAGTTGGCTTTATAGCTCATTGCCGGGACTGACTGTATGTAGTATCCGAGGTAGAGAAATTCAATCTCCCATTCTCGGCACAAATCGATGAGGCACAAGATGTTATAGGTTCCAAGACTGCGCCGAGACTCCTCGGGATCAAAATAGAAATAGACGGCATTCAACCAATTGTAACCGATATCGATAATGGCGGTACCGATCAATCGATCGCCGACCCGGTACTGCAGTTGGGCGCTGTTGACTATGGTGTTGAGAAAAAAGTCCCGATAGTATCCGACAGCCGTATTGTTTTCCCTGGGATATCTGCTCTGAAGGAATTTTTCACAGAGTAGATAGTCTTCTTTTGTCGGCTGCAAAGGCAGGAGAGCTTTCTCTACATCGTGGTTTTTCGTACAACGCCCGTTTCTGGTTGCGGTTTGCGGAAAACTCGGCGGGATGCAGACGTATGGGGATGCACGCAGAACATTCGTGGCACGACATAGTGTACAGGCAATTGCCGTTTCGCCGATAACCGGCGGCAAGAAACAATTCCATCGCCCGTTCGCTGAGCGGGGCAAATGTCGCCTGATGAAAGGTCGAAACATAGGGCAAACCGTAAGGGCATGCTATGTCAATGTCGACAAAAAGATGTGCCACCCGAGAATGCAGGATGGTGAATTCATTTCTGCAGCGCTCATCGTAGTTACAAGGCACCATATTGACCAGGTTTTTTAATTGGGTATTCATCAAGATAGCCATAACTATTTTTCGCCGGCGACGACCGTCTTGCCTATGTCCGGAGCAATATGGACAATCCCCTAGAGTGTATGATACCTGAGCGATTCCTCGGCAACTGCTTCCTGACTAGAGTGTATTGTATATTTGTTTTGCCAAAAAGAAAATGGATTGAAGCTGTTCCACCAATTGTCATTAATCAATAAAGTAGCTTGTGTAAAACAACTGCAGCAAAACCTGCCTGCCCGATGTGAACCGTCATTAAAAGGCGGATCCTGCCGAGCACCATTTCTTCATTTGCATAACGCCGGCAAGATGTGTTACACTGTGGCATACGGGTTGCTGGAACTACAATTATGCACAAATGGGCTAATATCTCACTCCTTAAGCGGCTATGGATAGCAGGGAATTTGTTGAACTAAGAAAAACACTGAGCAAGACCCAGCGAGAGATAGCCAATCTCTTGGGGATTTCGCTCAAGGCAGTCTGTAGCTACGAACAAGGCTGGCGCTCAATTCCCACCCATGTGGAACGACAGCTCTATTTTCTCTTATCCAGAAAGGTCCAACAGCAACAGGGAATTACCAACTGCTGGGAACTGCGCAATTGCCCGGAAGAGAAAAAAAACAAATGCCCGGCCGGGGAATTTGATTCGGGACAGTTCTGCTGGTTCATCAGTGGTACACTGTGGCAAGGTACCGACTACAAGTCCTGGGAAAAGAAGATGGAAATGTGCAAAACCTGTGAAGTAATGAAAAATATTATAAAGTAAAAAAACTCGTCAGTCATCTCCTTCAATTACCGTATGACGCCCTGTAACTGCTCGGGTGTATTGATGTTTTCCCAAGCATAACAGAGTTTTTCAGGAATTATCGGATGGTCAATCCTCATGTCACCGGCGGCCTCAGCTATGCGCATCTTCCCGGAATACAGCTGTTCTTCAAAGAGATGGATCGAGCGAAAATCGTACCAGGCTAAAAGAGGTTCAAGACGATCATTGCCGGCAAATTTCGGCACCCGCCCCCAACACCCCGGTCTACGACCGGCAAGCAGCCATTTCACTGCCTCGGCTGAGAAAAAGGGCATATCGCAGGCCACCAGCAGCCAGGACACCAGCGGCTGCCATCGCCCGGCGGCCAGGATGCCCGTTAAAGGGCCTGCTACCCCGGGAACATCGGATAAACGAGGGGTTGAGGCAACCGCCTCCGGCAGCACGCCGGCACCTGAGACGACAACACCATCGAGCAGAGGATGAAGCGTGGCGATGGTATTCTCCAGCCATGTCTTCCCCTGTTCGTCCCTAAGAAGGTGTTTCGGACGACCCATCCGTGAACTCCTGCCGCCGATAAGAACACAACCCCAGACCGGAGTACGCCTGCCGTATTCCTTCAGCTTTTCAAGAAGCCCAGCGATAAACCTCGACCAGACTTCCTCCCAACCTAGCGACCAGGGAGAGTCTCCACCCTCACCGCTAGAAAACTCGGTAAGTTGGATTGCTAGCTCCGGAGAATCGATGCCACTGTTAACGATCACCAGATCGTATCTCTGGGCCAGTAACGCCAGAATATGCAGGGAATATTCGTCTCCCCGCCGAAGGAAGACCCCGTTCAGGGAACTCTCGGTCAAGTTCGAATCATCAAACAATGAAGAAAATCGGCACGCAAATCTTCAGTGCCGCCGCTAAGAAGAAAAACCGGCAGACGGGTAAAACATCGCATGGCGGTTGCACCTGTTCTTTGCCCGCTGTCCTTGCCTTGTTGTCGATAACTCACAACAGGTCCCCACTAATACCCCAACGGCTTGTCGGCAGAGCCCCGGCGTTTCGCCCCATCTCCAGGAATGTCTCAATGGCGGCAAATCCCTCATTACCAAGGTCTCTTGAAAAATCATTGACATACAAACCAATGTGGCTGCGAACGACCTCCAAATCGATCTCCTGACTATGTCGGCGAATATACGACAGACACTGCTCGGGATGCGAAAAGGCATAGTCAACGCTGGCGCGAATGGCCCGGTCAATGGCCATAATCTTTTCTTTGCCAAGGCTTCTGCGCGCCGCTATGCAGCCAAGAGGGAGGGGCAGGCCGAAACTGCTTTCCCACCAACTCCCGAGGTCCTGTATACAGACAAGGCCTTTATCATGATAGGTAAAACGCGATTCGTGGATGATGACTCCGCCATCCACTTCGCCACCGGCGACGGCATCGATGATCTTATCAAAACGCATTGACACCAGCTCACTGCACTCCGGCAGAAACAATTGCAGCAGAAGAGCCGCGGTTGTGAGTTTGCCGGGGATCGCTATACGTTTTTTGCTGAGACGAGCAACCTCAATTTCCGACCGGGCAATCAACAAGGGCCCGCAGCCACGACCGAGGGCACTGCCGGCGGCAAGGACGCAGTAATGGTCCTGAACATGACCGAAGGCATGAAAGGACATCTTGGTGACATCAAGTCGCCCAGCCAAAGCCCATTGATTAAGCTGTTCAACATCCGCAAGAAGGGGTTCGGAAAAATGTAATCCGCCGGTGGCTATTTTACCGTGAACCAGGGCGTAAAATATAAAAGTGTCGTTGGGACAGGGCGAATACCCCAGAGAAAGCGCAGTGCTCATACAGACATCCCTTTGATGATAAGAGCGGCACTTTGCGCCGCCTTTAAACAGGCCTCGCGCAACCGCCAGTTTTCCGGTTTACGGTCCTCGACATAATTGGAAATCGCTCGCAGTTCCAGGCAGGGAACAGCAAATTCCCGACAAACCCGGGCAACCGCCGCACCCTCCATATTTTCACACACCCCCTGCCATCGATGCTGCAACATGGTACCGCGGGCCCGAGTTGCAGTCACGGCGTTGACGGTAACAAACATTCCGCAAAAGGACGGTTTGCCAGTCTCGGCTAATATTTTTCGGCCAATACCTAAAAGCCCAGGGTCAAGTTGGAAGACAAGATCACCGGTGAGTGACGAGTCCAGGTAATCCACCCGGTCCTGCAGACAGATTCCGAGATCACCGACTACCTCCTGCTCGGCCAAACAAATGTCGAGCAGTTCCGGCTGAGGGTCTCCACTTGGTTGCAGGTATGCGCCGCCAATCCCAAAATTTACTGCCGCATGCACCTGCTGGTTGGCCTCAGAGAGAAACCGGGTCAGGCGCAGAGCTGTTTCCATCGGCCCGACTCCGGTCACCAAAGTCAGACAGGACGGCCCCGTCTTTGGCCACTGCAGGAGAAATGGCTGCATCTCAATTTGGGTTGCGGCAAGGGCCAGGATCATGGTAATGAGATCAACTCAAAAAAGATTGGACAAAAAGATATTAACCATATTAACGCATTAATTCTTTCTCTGCATCGCCGGCATTACGACCTATGGCATTTTTTCCTCTCCACCATCATGCATAAAGACCATTTATTAAGCGCCTACAACTATCATCTTCCCGCTGAACTCATTGCCCAGCGTCCGGCGGATAAGCGTGACGAATCCCGGCTCATGGTGATTGACAGAATGAACGACACCCTGGCGCATCATCGATTCAATGATCTTCCAACCTTCATCGGCGCGGAGGATATGATCGTTGTAAACAATACCAGGGTGTTCCCGGCAAGGCTTCTCGGTCAAAAACAGACCGGCGGCAAGGCTGAAGTTTTTTTGCTTGAATATCCGGCGACTCTCGATGAGACACGAGGAACTGCCAGGGCTGCTGCATTGATTAAGTCGTCAAAAAGGCCAAAAACCGGGACAAAAATCACTATCAACCCAAGCCTATACTGTCTGGTCATCGCTGATTTAGGGGGTGGCAAGGTTGACTTGCAGCTCCATTTTGACCCGGCAACCGGCTTGGCCGAGACACTTGCGACTTCCGGCCGGGTTCCCTTGCCGCCGTATATCACACGAGTAGACGGCTGCACCCCCGAGGATGCTCAGCGCTATCAAACCGTTTACGCCAGCCACCCGGGAGCGGTAGCCGCCCCAACCGCCGGACTGCACTTTACCGACACATTACTGGAGAGCATCCGTATGCAAGGTACTCTCGTTGGCCAAGTTACCCTCCATGTCGGTTACGGAACCTTTGCTCCGGTGCGCGAAGAGGATATCACCCGCCACCTCATTCATGAGGAATATTTCAGCATCACTGAACAAACCGCCGAAGCGGTACAAGAGACCAAAAAGCGAGGCGGCAAAATCTGGGCGGTGGGCACCACTACCGTGCGCGCCCTGGAATATGCGGCGCAAGTCTCGGGTCGGTTACAGGCCATGACCGGTTGGTGCAATTTGTACATCTATCCGGGATTTCGCTTCAGAGTAATTGATAATCTCGTTACCAACTTCCACCTGCCGGACTCATCCCTGATGTTTCTGGTGTCGGCCCTGTGCGGCAGAAAGACCCTCCTGAATTGCTATCAAACGGCAATCAGGGAGGGCTATCGGTTTTTCTCTTATGGTGACGCGATGGCCATCATAAGCGGCCAGGCGGAATAGAGAGCAGAACAGGAACACTTAAACGCTTGCAGCCGCCGGACATCCGGCACACCCGGTACCGGCCTGACATGGTGGAGCTGGATTGGCAGCTTCAGGCTTGGCGGCTTCAGGCTTCGCAGTACCGGCGGTATTTGAATATCCGTCGGCATACCAACCGCCACCACGCAACTGAAAGGAACTCATGGACACGAGTTTTTTTACCGATGCGTTGCACTCGGGGCAGTTACTCAAAGGCTTGTCGGCCATCTTCTGTTGTACTTCAAAAACTTTCATGCATTTCTTGCATTCGTACTCGTAAACTGGCATATCCTATCCACCTATTGCTCTAATTATATACTATCTCACTTGTATTGCTTAACATTTCTACAACACATGGTATTCAGAACCATTATGCCCTTAGCGGACTTCGGCAAAATAATTCCCATTCAATAATCTGTCAACACATTGCACAGCAACAAACAGTTAAAAATACTCTCCCGGCAATCTGCCTCCGGTGGCTTCTTGCTGTTCTCCCGGTTTTCTGGTATATAGAGCCTGCATTACCTTTAAAGCTTGCCCACTCAGTTGCCCTAGCCCCGATAACCGGGATACGTCTCTTCACGAAAAATTCTTCACGACTCTGTTCAGTACCTCCGTGAGGGGTGCCGACATTTACATAATTTTTCCAAGAGAATGAACCACCTCTGCATTTTATTACTTTCATGATCGGCATTTTTGATTCAGGCGTCGGCGGGATGACCGTGGCCCGGGCCGTTGAGCAGCTTCTCCCAAACTATCCCCTGCTGTACCTGGGAGACATTGCCCGGACCCCTTATGGTACCAAAAGTGCCCGAACCATCATCGATTATTCCATTGATAATACTCAATTTTTACTTAATAACGGGGCAACAGTCATCATCATCGCCTGCAATACCGCCGCAAGCGTTGCCACCGATCGACTTCGCCAGGAATTTAACGTTCCAATTATCGAAGTCATCAGTCCTGCCGTCGAGCAGGCAATCATGTACTCGAAAACAGGCCGGATAGGCATAATCGGCACCCGTGCCACCATTCGCAGTGGTATCTATGAGACAAAGATTCTGTCACAACACCCTGAATACAAAGTATTTTCCACGGCCTGCCCCCTGCTCGTCCCCCTTGTTGAGGAGGGCTGGATTGCCAAACGGGAAACGAAAATGATTCTCCGTCGATACCTCCATTCCCTGAAAGACCAGCAGATAGACACCCTGGTCCTCGGTTGCACCCACTACCCTTTGCTGAAACACCTTATCCAACAACGGATCGGCAAAAAAGTTACCCTTATAGATTCTTCCGTGGCGGTGACAGAATATCTTAAGCACTATCTGGCAGGCGAAACGTCCTTGGCACCAGACCCAAGCCACGACCCAACCGGAAACCGCTATTTCGTAACCGACCTCACCGAATCGGCCCAGTTCATCGCGGCAAAGATTTTTCACCGCTCCATTGATCTTCAACTCCTATAATAATACACAATGGCCAATCTTGCTCAGATAGTCCAATTTTCCGTGATATTTCTCATCTTAACGATCACCATCTCCGATGCCAAAGCAGGTACGGTCGAATATCCAGAGGATATCGCCGCACGGCTACAAGCTCGATATGACACCATGCAAAGCCTGAGTTTCAATTTCTACCAGGATATTCAAGGGGAGATGACCGGTCGTCCACGCCAGGGTTCAGGCCGGGCAGTCTTTCTTAAAAATGACGGCAAGGCCCGGATGCGATGGGACTATGTCAGTCCCGACCAGCAGGTACTGATCAGTGACGGGGTTATATTTTCGATGTATTTTGCCAAACTCAAACAACTCATCATCAGTCCGGCGGAGCAGCTTGATACCGATCTGACCTATTCCTTTTTTACCGGCAAAGGGGTGTTAAAAAGGGATTTTCATATCCGCCCGGCCAACGAAGATGAGCAATCGACCAACGAGGATGAATTCAAGTCCATCAAACTTATCCCCAAAACCCCACAATCCCAAGTCCAGGACATCCACCTTTATGTGACCGGCAGCTCTCTTATTCGCCGCATCAAAATCCGCGATCACTTCGGCACCATCACCGTCCTGAACCTCAGTGATATTGAGGTAGACACAGCCATGAGTGGAAAAACTCCGGAAGAAATCGATGCCCTTTTCACCTTTGTTCCGCCGCCGGGAACTGAGATTATCCGCTAATACGATGGAAGGCGACACCCCTACCCCACTGAAGGTTGCCCTTGTCTCCATGCCCTGGCCGATTGTCAACCGACCATCCCTGCAACTGGCGGCACTGAAAAGCTATGTGGAGGGCAAATCGGCTTACAAGGTTGACTGCTTCCATCCGTATCTCCACCTCGCCAAGGCTATCGACATTGACACCTACGCGCGTATTGCCCGCTCGGGCTGGGCCGGGGAGGCTCTCTTCGCACCGCTCCTTTTTCCGGAAATGAAATCCCGGGCAAAACAGCTCTTTCGGCAAAGTCTTGCACGGAAAGATCCGGCCATTGTCGATTTTGATGAACTGGTGAAGCGCGTCGAGCAAAGCATGTTCGAGTGGCTCACAACAATACAGATTGACGGCTACCGGCTGCTCGGCCTTTCCGTCTGTTTCTTCCAGCTCCTGCCCTCTCTTTATCTGGCCGCAAAGATAAAAGAAAAGTATCCAAAATTACTCATTGTCTTTGGCGGCTCATCCTGCGCAGGTCTGGTGGGCACCTCCCTTTTTGAGAACTTTCAGCAAATGGACTTCCTTATTGGTGGCGAGGGCGAGGAATCTCTCCTGCACCTCTGCCACTACCTTGCCGGAAAGGAACCATCCCTGCCAGCTGACATTCTCTCCCGCGATCCTTCTATAAGTACCGCTGCTCCGGTACCAAGGATGATCCTCAACGACCTGCCGTACCCAAATTTTGCCCCCTATTTTCAGGAAATACGCCAAGTCTTTCCAGACCAGATTTTTATTCCGGTGCTGCCGATTGAATTCTCCCGGGGGTGTTGGTGGAACCGCTGCACCTTCTGCAATCTCAATCTGCAATGGCCTGCCTACCGGGTTAAAAACGGCGACAGGATGTTGGCGGAAACCACCCATCTGGCAAATACCTATGCATGTCTGCAATTTGCCTTCACCGACAACGCTCTGCCCCCGCAAGAGGCTGATCGTTTCTTCGCAAAGATCTCAGCTACCCGCATGGATTTTGACTTTTTTGGTGAAATGAGAGGAATTTCCGCACAGCCGAGATTGAAACTGTATAGACGGGGCGGACTCAGAACCATCCAGGTCGGCATTGAAGCCCTCTCTTCAAGTTTGCTGGCAAAGATGGCCAAGGGCACTACGGCAATGGATAATATTGCCGCCATGAAACTGTCCAGCAGCTGTTCAATGCACCTGGAAGGCAATATTATCACCGAGTTTCCCGGCACCACCGCCGAAGAAATTGCTGAAACTCTCACTCAACTTGATTTTGTTCTGCCTTTTGCCCCCCTTCAGGCAGCAACTTTTTTTCTTGGCTATGGCTCGCCTATTTATTCAAAACCAAAGGATTTTTCCGTTCAGGCGATCCTCCCCCACAGGAAAAACCAGAAGCTTTTTCCCGAGAAAATACTGAGGGGGATGACGATGATCTGCAACGGCTATCGAGGGGACAGGGTGAAACAACGTAAACTTTGGCAGCCGGTGAGGGAAAAACTCCGGGCCTGGCACAGCTTTCATCAAGAGAGAAAGAACAAGGCAACGCCGCCACTTCATTACCGCGACGGCAGTACCTTTTTGATCATCTCCCAGGATATGCTGAACGGCTCAACCCTTCTGCATCGCCTGCGAGGTTTATCGCGGGAAATCTATCTATTCTGTGCAATCCCCCGCCGGATGCCGGAGATTCTCATTGCCTTTCCTACCATTGAGGCACCGGCTCTTGAAAAATTCTTGAGCGAAATGCGCTGCAAAAGACTGATATTCCAGGAAGGTGACCGTTGCTTGTCGCTGGCAATTAACCACCACCGTCGGTTGGAAAATGGATGACCGCAATCGGTGCACTGCCGACTTCCGAAAAGTTCGTCCCCCGACCCTTAACCGTTCTTGACATTGACGGCCAGAAGATGCAAGGTGTTTAGGCTTATAGAATCTTTCTCCAATGCCGGCCGATACCGGAAGGTCCAAACCATGAAGGGAGAACTGGAGGGATTTTGAAATTTTTTTGCTCCACAACCTGGCAACTGTCGGGCACCGTGCCTGACAGCAACCGTAACCCGCAATTTTGTTAATGGAATGACATGACAGACACACTCAGTGAAAGCTTTGAAGATCTGTTCAAAGCGGAAGAAACAAAAAAAATCAGACACCTGACTCCTGGTCAAAGAATTAAGGCGACCATCGTCGGGATCAACAACGAATCGACCTTTCTGGATGTCGGCAGCAAGAGCGAAGGTGTCCTTAACAGCTCCGAAATAAAAGACAGTGAAGGAAATTTTACCCATACCGTTGGTGACTTGATTGACGTCTATTTTCTAAAATCGAAGCCTTCGGAACAACTTTTTACCACCTCCATCGGCGGCGGTGCTGGCAACAGCCACCTCGAAGAGGCGTTTCAAAGTGCCATCCCAGTGGAAGGTTTTGTCAAGGCTGAGATCAAAGGCGGTTTTGAAATCACCCTCGGCGGCAATGCCCGGGCGTTCTGTCCTTTCTCGCAAATGGGAATGCGACGGGTTGAAGATGCGGCCAAGACCTATCTGGACACGCACATGAAATTCCTCATCACCAGATTTGAGGAAAGCGGTCGAAATATCGTGGTGTCGGCGCGAGCCATCCAGGAAGTGGAACGGCTGGAAATCAGAAAAAAATTACAGGAAACCCTCATTGAAGGGCAAATGGTTGAAGGTGTTGTCAGTTCAATTAGAAACTTCGGCGCCTTTGTCGACATCGGCGGGATCGACGGCCTCATCCCGATTTCCGAAATAGGCTGGAGCCGAGTCGAGAAAGTCGATGAATATTTCACCGTCGGGCAGAAGGTGCAGGCCATCGTCAAAAAACTTGACTGGGATAATGATCGGATCTCCCTCAGCTATAAAGAAACCATGGCCGATCCATGGGTCGAAGGAATCAAGAACCTGCCGGAAGGGTCCTCGCATCAAGGAACCGTCGCAAGACTTGCCCAATTCGGGGCCTTTGTGACCCTGGTCCCGGGTATTGACGGCCTGATCCATATCTCCAAACTCGGCAGCGGCCGACGGATCAACCATCCCCGTGAAGTCATGGAGGTTGGTCAGAATATCGAAGTGAAAATCGAAGGCATCGATCTTGCCGAGAAACGGATCAGTTTGGTTCCAGTTGATTATGTGTCACAGGAAAACAAGGACGAAGAAGAACGCACTGAGTACAAGGCCTTCATCTCCGAAGACAAAAAGAAAAAACCGACATGCGATATCGGTAGCCTGGGAGCCCTGTTGCAGGCCAGAATGGCCGAAAAGAAAAAGTAGTGCATGCAAAAAAGAGCAACTGGACCTATCCTGTTGCTCCAGTATTAAAGCTGCAGGCAACGACTCTGGCAGGAGGATGACCTCCTGAGAATCACCGAGTAACAGGAGGACAGGGAGGCAAGGAAAGGTGTTGGCGCCGTGCCTCGAAGAGGATTACCGCAGCCGCCACGGAACTGTTGAGAGAATCAAGGGTTCCGGACATGGGAATAGAAATCAGTACATCACACTCCCTTTTTACCAAGGGCCTGATACCCTTACCCTCACTGCCGACAACCAGGCAACTGGGGACTGTCAGGTCGGTGACATACAATGATTGTGCGTCACTTTCCTTTACCGCACCAAAAATCCAGAATCCGACCTTTTTTAAATCCTTCAGGGCGGTAACCAGATTAGTCACCTGACAAAGAGCGATATGGGACATTGCCCCGGCAGAGGCCTTAGCTGCAGTGCCACCCAGCGGCGCGGAACGCTCACGGGTGACAATTACCCCAGCAGCTCCTGAAGCCAGGGCAGATCTAATTATCGCCCCCAGGTTATGGGGATCTTGCAGGGAATCGCAGATCATGAGACGGACTCGCTCTCCACTTTCGATCCTCTCCGCCATCTCTTTGATAAATAGAGCAAATTCTACAAGCGGCGTGTTGCTTATGTGTGCAATAACACCTTGATGGCGGACCTGTGAGCTCCCTTCCCCGGTGAGCTGCAATGAATCACGAAAGGAAAGTTTGATATTGTGAAGACGAGCCATTTCAACGATTCCCTCAATTTTCCCGCCACGTTTATCTTTTTGCAGAATTATCTCGGTGATACGTTCCGGTTCCTTTTCAAGGCTTTCAAAAATCGGGTGAATGCCCCACAACAGATCGTCACTCAGGCGGATTCTCGTTGCCCCTGGACTGCCCTTATCATTTCCCGTCTTTTTCATGAGTTCATTTTCTTGCCAATGGGTTGCCCGGACGGCAACCTGTGTCCTCTGGCGCGTTCCGCCACAATGATTGAAGAGAGGAGATCAACAGTTTCCTCCAGCAGATCGTTGACTACCAGATATTCATATTCTTTAACTGCCAGTAATTCGACTCGTGCATTGGCAAGGCGAATGGCAATCATCTCCTCGCTTTCGGTACCACGGCCGCGCAGCCGTTTTTCAAGTTCGGTAAGGCTTGGGGGAGAGATAAAAATGTGCGTGGATTGAAGTTGCTGGGAACGGCGCACTATTGAGGCCCCCTGTACATCGATATCGAGAATGACATCAATGCCGGCCATACACTGCTGGTTGATGGCCGCCCAGCTCGTACCATAGAGGTGAGAGTGGACCTCGGCATGTTCAAGAAAAAGCCCTTTATCGATCATTTGCAAAAATGTCGCCTGGGAAATGAAGTGATAATCAACACCATTTTTTTCACCATGCCGCGGAGGCCTTGTGGTGTGAGATACCGAAAAAGACAAGCCAGGAATCCGTGCCATCACTCGTCTGAGAAGAGTAGTTTTGCCGGTACCGGATGGTGCTGAAATTACAAATACTTTGCCGGCACTCATGAAGATTCTCCTGGTTGGAGTTTCGGCTGTCCGTAATATTCAGCAAGATTGTTGCCAGGATTCATTGCCTGTAACCGTTGGCTAATGGTATCGGGCTGTACCGATGACAGAATTACATGATTTGAGTCCATCACCAAAATTGATCTGGTACGCCTGCCTTCAGTCACATCAACCAGTTTTCCTTCATTCTTCGCCGATTCCTTCAATTTGCGAGCCGGGGAAGAACCGGTATTTATGACGGCGACAATTCTTTCGACCATAACTGTATTGCCGAACCCAATATTCAATAGCTGCATAATTCACCACTCAGCGGATATCGTTTGGAGTATTTCGGGAATTGGATGAACATCCTGATTATTCAATATTCTGTACCTGTTCTCGCATTTTTTCCAGTTCGCTCTTCAAGTCGACGGTTAAATGTGCCAGTTTTGCATCATTGATCTTTGATGCCAGGGTGTTGACCTCCCGTAGAAATTCTTGAATGAGGAAATCAAGCTTCCGGCCAACCCCACCTTCTTCCGACAGAAACAGGGTAAACTGTTTGATGTGACAACGCAATCTGACAATTTCTTCAGTGACGTCCGTTTTATCCGCCATAATGGCAACTTCCTGAACTAATCGAGACGGATCAAGTTGGACATTGCCGAGAAGCTTTTCAAGCCTCTCGGAGAGAGAAACCCTCCTCTGCTCCAACAATTCAGGAATGCTCGCTTCTATGGTATCGATTGTTGCAGAAAAAAGATATAAACGGGCTTTCAGGTCTTCGGAAAGAGCACCACCCTCCTGCAACCGCATAGTATCACACTGCATCAGGGCCTCGTCTATTGACCTTTCGACAATAGACCACACGCCTTCAAGGTCTTCATCCTTCTGTTCCCTATTAAAAACCTCTGGAAATGACGCCAGAAGTTGTGGGGTCGCATCCAGAGGAAGAGTGAATTCCTTTGCCAGGGTCTGCAAAGCATGCAGGTAGCCTGAGGCCAGGGAAAGATGCACTTTTATCTCCTGCAGATCAGAGAAATCACCGCTTACCGAGAGAAATAATTCTATACGACCACGCAGACAGGTAATGCCGACTTTGCGTCGGATTCGCTCCTCCAGGGGAGTATAGCCCCGCGGAAGTTTCATTTTCAGATCAAGATACCTGTTGTTGACGCACCTCACTTCAGTGGTCCAAACCCTGCCGTCGCTGGTTATTTCACCGCGGCCGAAACCAGTCATACTTTTAATCGCCATTTCATTCCTGCTGTGAGTATTTTGACCCCGAACTATAAAAAAAAATTCTTGTGGGCTGCAAGGGGCTAAAAAACAAAACGATGTAGAGAGTTACCCCTCTACATCGTTTGGCAAAACAATGAAACAACGCGACACACAACAAAAACTACTTGCCGGCCATTGCCTCATTCAGTTTCTTTACTATCGTATCACTTATTTCAATTGCTTCATCGAAATAAACGACACCGTTTTTCGAATCCAGAATCGCGGTATAACCTTTTTCCTTGCCGTATTTCATGACGACTTTTTCAAGGGCTTTAAGGATAGGTTCAAGCTCCTTATCCTGCAACTGCTTCATCTCGAATCGAGCATCATCAGTTTTTGACTGAAGTTCTCGGCCGTTTTTCTGGTACTCGCGTACCTTCTCGGCCTTTTTCTCTTCACTCCAAGCGGAGCTTTTCTTTTTGATCTCGTCCTGCAGAACCTTGAGAGCCTCTTCTTCTTTTTTGAAACCCCCCTGAAGCTCCTTCATTTTTACATCAAAGCGCTCCTTAGCGGCTTTTCCTGATTCGCAGGTAACGATGATCTGCTGAACATTGATTACAGCTATCTTCAGATCTGCTGCAAAACAGGTATGCGCCGAAAAACAGGCAAGAAGAAACACCAATCCTGCCGACAGGATTCTCTTATAAGCCATAAATATCTCCTGTTTTTACTACTGCACAACTACGAAGTCATCCCTTCTATTCTGTGCCCAAGACGTTTCATCCTGACCCTGCAATAACAATCTCTCTTCGCCATAGCTGACGGTGCTGAGTTTTGCTTCGCTCACACCAAGATTAACCAAGTATTTCTTAGCACTCAAAGCCCGACGCTCGCCAAGAGCCATGTTGTATTCATTGGTACCACGGGGATCGCAGTTCCCTTCGATTCTGATCTCATATTTAGCTTTGCTTTTGATGAAATCGGCATTCACTTGGATGCGCGCTACCTGATCTTTTTTGATGTCAGATGAGTCGAAATCAAAATACACCGGCAACATTCCCTCTGTTGTGCGGCCTTCGCTGATGCCAAGCGGTTTGGAATCTAATGATTCTACCGGGCCGGCAGCTGCAGCTTTTGGTTCAACTTTCATTGCTTGGTCCGTTTGTTTATCGGAACCGCAACCAGTTAATGCCATAATGGATAAACAAAGTAACGCGGGCAACATGAATCTCTCTTTTCTTACCATGGGGAACCTCCAGTCTTTCAAATATGAATTAGGTTAATAAAATGATGTGATGTGGTGTTGTAGGTTTGCGGCGGGGGGATACCGGTCGCATTATTGTGACAAGCTAAGCAATATATAAGGAATTCGCATATTCTTCAACTTCTTTTTTGCTTTTCAAGTCACCCTGACAAAATAAATTTCCGACTTTTTCATGGCTGGCACCGCTGCCGAGGTACCTCCTTTGACTAATTTCTGTTGGCAATTTCAAACGCCAATGCCGTACCTCAGATTATTTCTTACGCAAGATTCGTCTGCGACCAACAAAAACCCTTGCCAATCTTCTTTTCAATAATTGTTTTTTTCGCGAAATAATGGCAAATTATGGCTAGTGATAATTGTCTTTTCAGATTATAAAGCTGAGTTCATGGACAATTCGGTTCTGACCTTTCCCACTGCCTCCCGGCGACGAAAATAATTGGAGATTTTAATGGCCAAAGCAAGCATAAGCCCCAACAGGGCGACCGACCGAACAATACGCACCATTGATCGTAAAAGAGAACAGGAACGTCGCAAAATGTTCTCTCGAGCCAAGGACCATGCTCAAGAATTCGCTGCAAAACTTGTCCAACGTCTTATTGACCGGGAAATCATCGAGACCAATTCTGTTACCGCTATCAAAGATGCTTTTGAAAGCCAATTACAGCAGCTTGGCTATATTGAGGAATTTGAATTGCAAATGAAAATTGCACCGGTTCGGACGATTGCCCAGGATCCAAATGTGGTCAGCCTTTATTTCACCCAATACATAGTTGAGGATCTTATTCAAAACCCGGCCATCCAAGATGTTTTTGGAGACGATCTTGATATTTATCTTGCGGTCGATTCAGTTTTTCGAGTTCTCCGAGAGTAAGCCCCCTGTCAGCATTACTCATCTTGTCTCGAAAAACACCGGAACGGCTCTAGAGATTAGAGGGAGATGTAACCAAATGATCCAGCCATTCCCTGACGACTCCTGAATGCTCCATCCCGACTCCATTCCTGCCCTGCTTATCGCCGACAAAGATGGCAAAATCTCCGATTTCCCAGAATTGCTGATGACTGGGATGAGTAACGGCAGCTTTCTCCGCCCTGATCTGCAAGACCTCATCCCTCTGCCGGCGGGTAGTGAATTGTTCGCCCTTCCCGGTCGCTTTCCTGTTGGCTGGGACCCTGCGACCGAGGAGCCTGTTTCTCTGCTGGAAAACCCCTTTTCCAAAGGTCAGGTTCAAGCCGTTGCTGCCTTTATGGCACCGGCACACACAGCCATTCTCACCAGCAGTTACCAAACTCAGGAAGGAGCCCCTGCTTTGCCACTCTTTGCCTATACCGCTGTAGGTTGGCATCGAGATAAATTTTGGGTTGCCGGATTCCGAAGCGACCAAGATAGACGGCAAGATGCGAGTCAATACCGGCAAAAAACTGTTGAAATGAGCACCCGCCACAAGCTTCAACAGCACAAGAACAACCGGCTGATTCAGCACCTTGGAAAATGTTGTCTCACCTATGGGTGCCCTGCTGCCCGCAATTATTTTCTCGGCCGCTGGGAAGCCCCTTTACCAACCTCGCCTGCCTGTAACGCCCGCTGCCTTGGTTGCATCTCCCTGCAACCCTCCGGCTGTTGTGCCGCAACCCAGGACAGAATCACCTTCGTGCCTACCGTCAAGGAAATCGCCCAGGTGGCCGTCCCCCATCTGGAAGAGGCTGATAAACCCATTGTCAGCTTTGGCCAGGGATGCGAGGGCGAGCCACTCCTCCAGGCTGATATTATCGCTCAAGCGATCCAGAAAATTCGCAGCCATACCGCCAGAGGAACCATCAACCTCAATTCAAATTCAAGTCTGCCGCACAGTGTCGCCCGGCTAGCCCAAGTCGGCCTTGATAGTATCCGGGTAAGTCTCAATTCCGCCCAGGAGATCTTCTATAACCGTTATTACAGACCACAGAATTACTGTTTTGCCGATGTCATGCACTCCATCGACATCATGAAAGACAATGGCCGCTTCGTTTCTCTCAATTATTTTATCCTCCCAGGTTTCACTGATTCTGAACAGGAATTCACTGCCCTGTGCCATCTCCTCCGATCACATCGCCCCGACTTTATGCAATTGCGCAACTTGAACATTGACCCGGAATGGTATCTCAAAAGCCTCTCTTTTCCAAGCGAAGCGACCACCTTGGGTATACGCCTTTGGCTTGCCCGCATTCGCAGAGAATTTCCCTTGTTGCGCTTTGGATATTTCAATCCGCAAAAGCCTATTCACACTGTTGCTCCAGGAAATATTCGATAATCTTCTAACCCACTGCCACACCCTGTCAGCTGCCTTTCCCTTCATCGCAATTTTCCTTTGCATTCTTTCCCATTTAAGATAATATGTCATCTAAGAAAGTTTATCATTAATACTAATAAGGGAGTACTGAATTATGGAACAATTGCCGAATATGCGTTTAACAACGCAACGACAAATCATTCTTGAGGAACTTGGTAAAGTGACATCCCATCCAACTGCCAACGAAGTCTATGACATGGTGCGTAAGCGTTTGCCGCGCATCGGACTCGGAACGGTTTACAGAAACCTTGAACTCATGGCCGACAGTGGCATCATTCTAAAACTAGAGGTTGGCGGCACACAAAAACGTTTCGACGCAACTATTGAACCCCATTATCATATTCGCTGCAGTTCTTGCGGCAAGGTTGATGACATTGCTATGGAGGTTCAGGGGCAAATCAACCTGGCCGCCGAAAAGGCGAGCAACTACATCATCCTCGGGCACCACGTTGAATTTTCCGGGATCTGCGAAGAGTGTACAAAAGAGAAAAGAGAATCTCCCTTGCACTAAGTTGGGCAAAACTTGCCCTTCAGCCGAAAAGCACCTTGCAAAATCGCCGCTTACCTACCTTGATAAGCCTTTCCCCTTCTGGAGAAATGAACATGTTGATATCGGTAGCTTTTACTCCATCAATGGTGACAGCGCTTTGCTGAATCATTCTCCGGCCATCGGAGGTGGAACTCACCAAACCGGCATCAACCAGCAGTTGCGGCAGAGCAATTGGTTCGTGAGCGGAACATCTGATTTCGGCAAGATCGTCCGGGACCCCACCCTTTTGGAAAACCTTTGTCAAAATTCTCTTCTGCCGCCTGGGCCGCTTCCACGTTATGGAAGCGGGATACCAGCTCGCGGGCCAGACGCTTCTTCACCTCTTTCGGATGCAAGGTACCTGCCTCGACCTTTTCTTTGAGGTCGGCAATCTCAAGGTTACTGAGATCACTCAGAAGCGAAAAGTACCGAAACATCAAGGTATCGGAGATAGAAAGCACCTTGCCGTAGATGTTATCGGCAGATTCATTGATGCCGATATAGTTACCCAAGGACTTGCTCATTTTATTGACACCATCCAAACCTTCGAGAAGGGGCATGGTCAGCACCACCTGCGGTTCCATTCCTCTTGATCGCTGGAGATCCCGGCCCATGAGGACATTGAACAGCTGGTCGGTTCCACCCAGCTCGACATCTGCCTGCATGGCGACGGAATCATAGCCCTGAATCAGTGGATAAAGAAATTCGTGGATCGAGATGGGTCTGCCGGTATCAAACCTGTTACGAAAATCCTCCCGCTCGAGCATTCTGGCAACGGTCAATTCCGATGCCAGCTTAATCATATCAATGGAAGTGAGTTTTCCCAGCCACGTGCTGTTGAACACCACGTGGGTTTTTTCCGGATCAAGGATTTTGAATACCTGTTGTTTATAGGTCTCGGCATTTTCGGCCACCTGCTCAACGGTCAGGGCCTTCCTGGTATCGGATTTTCCGGTCGGATCACCGATCATCCCGGTAAAATCGCCGATGAGAAAATAGATGTCGTGCCCCAAATCCTGAAAATGCTTTAATTTCTGCAGCAAAACCGTATGTCCGAGATGAAGATCGGGAGCTGTCGGATCAAAACCGGCCTTAACCTTTAAGGGTATTCCGGTTATCTCAGATTTTTGCAGTTTCTTTATGAGTTCTTCACGGGCAATGATGTCAACCGCGCCCCGCTCTATCAACTCAAGTTGCTCTTTTATTGAGATCATATTTCTCAACCGTTGTTCTTATTGTAGTGATATTTGCTACTTTGCGTATTCGACGGCACGGGTTTCTCGAATTACGGTAACCCGTATCTGCCCGGGATAGGTCAGCTTGCTCTCAATCGCCCGGGCGATATCCTGGCTGAGTACGGTTGCCTCCTCATCTTTGACCTTGCTCGAATCGACTATTATACGCAGATCGCGACCGGCCTGAATCGCATAGGATTTTTCCACCCCTTTGAAATCATTGGCAATGGCTTCAAGATCTTCAAGGCGTTTGACATAACTTTGCAACATTTCCTTTCTCGCCCCCGGCCTCGCCCCGGAGAGGGCATCCGCCGATTGAACGAGAATATCGATGACACTTTGCGGGGGCTGTTCCTCATGGTGCGCGCCGATGGCATAGACAACGTCGTCCGGCTCCCCATATTTCTTGGCCAAATCCCGTCCGATGATGGCATGCGAGCCCTCAACCTCATGATCGACCGCCTTGCCGATATCATGCAGGAGACCGGCCCTTTTGGCCATTTTCACATCCACCCCGAGTTCTGAGGCCATGATACCGCAGAGAAAGGAAACCTCCAGGGAATGCTGCAGGACATTCTGGCCGTAACTGGTGCGGTATTTCAGCCTTCCGAGCAGATTGATCAATTCGACGTGCACACCATGCGCACCAACATCGAAAGTGGCCTGTTCGCCGGCCTCCCGCATAGTTATTTCCAGATCCTTGGTAACCTTTTCAACAACCTCCTCAATGCGGCCGGGATGTATCCTGCCGTCACTGATGAGCTGCAGCAGGGCCTGGCGTGCCACTTCCCGTCGTACCGGATTGAACCCGGAGAGAATCACTGCCTCGGGTGTGTCGTCGATAATGATATCTATGCCGGTTGCCGCCTCAATGGCACGAATATTCCTGCCCTCACGACCGATTATCCGACCTTTCATTTCATCGTTAGGGAGCGGCACCATGGAGACGGTCCGGTCGGCAACATAGTCACCGGCATATCTGGAGATAGCAAGAGCCAGGATGTTTTTACCCTTCCTGTCGGCCTCCATCTTCATCTCGTTTTCTATTTTCGCAAGTCTTTTGGCGGCATCCATCCTCGCTTCACTTTCAAGCGAGTCCATGAGTATTTTTTTAGCTTCTTCCTGAGTGATCCCTGCAAGTTTCGCCAGTTCATAGCGCTTCGTACTGATCAGTTCATCAACTTCTTTGTGCTTTTCCTGCCATTCAAGTTCCTGCTGGCTGACCCGGCGCTCACTGTAAAGCAGTTCATTCTGTTTACGATCAAAACTGTCCCACTCTCTTTTCAGACTGTCTCTCTTTCTTTTTAATTGCCGTTGCTCATCTTTCAGTTCCTCCCTCTCGGCCGCGAGCTCTTCCTCTAAGGCCTGCTTAACCTGATAAGCGGCTTCCTTGCTTTGCAAGAGAGCTTCTTTCTTCAGCTGTTCCGCCTCGGTTATGGCATTTTCAATAATCTGCTTGCTTTGCACCCTAATGTTATTTTGATTGCCCTCAGTCACACGTTTTCGCAGATAAAACCCTACGAGCAAGCCGAGAAGCGTACCACAACAGGCGAATAAAAACGGATAACCTAATGAATTCATAGAAGAATCCTATCGTGATGAAGATTGACAGGACAGAGGAGGAAAACGCGGGGAAACAAGAACGACAGGAAGAACTTCGACTGAGAAAACTTCTTTGGAACGACAGCCCTTGCTCCAATTACACCAGCAAGGGCGGGATTTCACCCAACCGATAAGCTATATCGGCATACTGGGCAAGAATCCCCTGCACCTTCTGCAGCTCTCTCATCAAATGCGCAAACAGCAATAATATCGACCAGACCTTAAACTCTGGCTATGCGTACGCTAGGACTGCATCTAGGAGTTCTCTCAAACCAGATTGAAACTGACCAGACAGCAACTTATATAGATAACACAATACCAGAAAAGAAAATCCCCAGTATATCGCTCCTTGGCAGGAGCTATTCCACTTATTACCGTGAGAATACGTTGATCCAGATACCATTTTATGCGCTGATCCATCTGGAAGAGTATCGAAAAAAGCAATCCTGCTTCCTTGTATATTCGTACTTTGTGCCGACAACACCTTTCTGCTGAAGTCAATCTTCTATTATATGTTGAACCGGCTCAAGGTTTTACGCACATTTCTGCCTGAAAAACTTTAAAACCGGATAGAAAAAAGTACAGACGATCCGTGTCTGTAAAAATCTTCCCCACACTGCCGTGTCACCAGGAAAGTTAAACCTAAATGAATAGGTGGGCACCTCATAAAAACCGCAGGAAATTCGTCGGACGATTTTCCTTGAGCCTCCAGCGGAGCTGCCCTTTTTATGGGAGTTGGCTCAACACACACTGAAGATCACCAACAGTGCAGGGAGAAGTCATAATTGCCCGAGCAGCGGGCTTATTCTTTCTAAATCTGTTTCAACTATAGCAGACTTTCCGGTAAACGAAAAGTTTTAATACTGCAGCCCTCATTCTGTCAGCAGCTTGGCTCGGATTTCTTCATTCAGCCGAACCATCCTTTGCTCGGCATCCCATCGATAATCGTCAAATTCCTGCTTCAGTTTGACATACTGCGAAGCGATGTTCAAACATGCCATGATCGCCACCCTGCCAACCGGCAAGGTTCCCTTGGCCTGGGAGGAACCATTCTCCACGAGCTGACGTACGAGGAATAGAATCGATTTCAATTCCTCCTCGGAAGCGGCGGTGTAGAATTTGTATTCCTGCCCCAGGAGTTCGAATTTAACCAACCTTTCCGTATTCGACATAGCACCTCAGCCCCGATTGCCGTCCCCGCGGTAGCCAAAACTCTTCCCCCATGCGTCTCTTTTCAGGAATATTTACCTGTGAGTATTTCCGATCGAAAAAAGATTTTGCTGCACCCGTCCCTCTTCCTCATTGCGCTGCTCTGTAACCGACTGCTTTGCCGGAGATGCATCCTCCACGGCAACCACTTCAAGGTCTTCAGCGGCCTCAGGTTCGCTTGCTATAACATCGTTATCCTCAAAACCCATTTCCCATTCTTCGATCTGTTCAACAATTTTGTTTACCCGCTGACTGATTTCACTGCGCTCTATTTCTTTTGAAGAAAGATTGCTGTGTAAATCATCAATCTGCAGTTCACGCTCCCGTAATTCTTGAAGCAATTTTGCCTTTTCCTCCCGCAACTCGGAAAAACGCTTCAAGAGCTTTTCGACAAACTGCTCTAGGCGACGAAGTTCATTGTCCTGACTCATATCCTTTACCTCTCATGTATTGTTGCCCTTCAGGGTCCTTATGAGGGATAACCTTGCCTCTGCAAAACACACCAACAAAAGACCCCTCGGAAATCTATCTTAACCTGCCATCCTCCCGAATATACCATGCGTCCTGCGCACTGCAACCTCTATCAGATTCGCGAGTAGCTCCAGTTGAGTGGTTGCGCGTTTTGGTATGGCATGAAGCCGTGAAAAATCCGCGGATCATCGTCAAAGACCATGGGTAAAAAATATTTATCCCCCTCCCACATCGGCAGCTTTAGGATATCGGCAACATCGACCCAAACCAGATCCCCCTCCTCATTCGACACTCTTGGCGTACCGCTGAAGTGGTCGATACGATAGATGAAGCCAAACCAGTTTTCCCCCTGCGGGCCAAAACCGGTCCAATTGATGGTTCCTCTCAGTACTGCCCGCTCGCAGAAAATATTTGCCTCTTCGAAGATCTCCCGGACCATACATTGGTAAATATCTTCGGTCGACAGCATTTTTCCCCCTAAGCCGTTATATTTCCCGAGATGTTGATCATCAAGGCGTTTGTTGCGATGCACAAGCAAGGTTTGCTTTTGATCAGGAGACAGGATATAAGCTAGGGTTGCAACTACTGGTGTATACATTTCCTCCCCCAAATTTTGCCAAATGTTTCAATATACATATTCCTCTGCTCGCACTACTATGATATAAATAAAGAACTGATCGCCCATACTGTTGGATAAGTATCTTCAAAAAATTCATTGCAAGTATATGACCGTGATATCTCGCCAACGCCAACCTCGCAGAAACATCCCGCTTTTATTCTCCGTTTCATGGTGTTTGTTGTACTTTGCCATGCTGCATGCAGGTTCAGCTGCTGCCGGTCAAGAATTCCCGTTATTTCCAGCTATCAGCAAAAATGTTCAATTCTGGGAAAAGGTTTACGCTGTTTATTCCCTTAAACAGGCTGTTATACATGACTCGGAAGATTTATCAAAGATATACCAGGTCGTTTCCTTGGTTGACCCGGAAGCGCCGGGGGCACAGCAACAGAACGCAGCCATCCAGAAACAAGCCTGCGAAAAATATCGTTCAATCTTGACAAAACTCGCCGAGCAACCCCCTAGCTCCTCCGAAGAACAGCGTATAGCAGCCCTTTTTGCCGGTAAAAATGCCAGACAGGAAATGGCTTTGGCTGCGGCAACCGTTCGCAGCCAATCCGGCCAAAAGGAACGCTTTCTGTCCGGAGTTGTCAACTCAGGGGCCTACCTAAACGAGATCAAGAATATTTTTCACAGCTATGGCCTGCCCGAGGAACTCGCTTATCTCCCGCATGTGGAGTCTTCTTTCAATATCAAAGCATATTCCCGAATCGGGGCCGCGGGCCTCTGGCAATTCACCAGAGAAACCGGAAAGCAGTACCTGACAATAGATTATACTGTTGACACAAGGCTTGATCCGATCGCTGCAACCCATGCCGCTGCAAAATACCTCGCTCATAGTTTTCGTTCCCTTGACAGCTGGCCTCTGGCCATCACCTCTTACAACTACGGCCTGGGAGGCATGATACGGGCGGTGAATGAGGAAGGCACTTATGAAAAAATTTTCACTAGCTATAACAAAGGCTATTTTAAATTTGCTTCAAGAAATTTTTACTCGGAATTTCTTGCTGCCCGGAATGTTGCAAAATATCTGGAACAAAATATCGGCGGGGTCACACCGGAAACAAAGTATCGCTACCTGATTCTTCCCAACTATGCCCACATCAAGGAAATCTCAGGCCACTTCGCTCTGCCGGTGGCCATGATTGCCGAACTTAATCCGGCACTCAGACCACCGGTCATCAGCGGAGAAAAACTCATCCCCAAAGGCTATACTCTGAGACTTCCAGCCGGTGGGAGAACCAATCAACTTATTTCGTCGTTCCCGCCTTCTGTCTTAAAAAATGAACAAAAGTCAGGTATCTACCACCTGGTGCGCAAAGGCGACACCGCTAACAGTATCGCTCGCCTGCACAAGATTCCCTTGAAAAATCTGCAACAAGCAAATAACCTTGATCAATTCACCTCTATTCGCATCGGACAAAGTCTTCACATTCCCGGCAAGACCGACACGACAGCAGACAACAGCATCAAGACTAAAAGTAATTCCACCCGAGTTAACATTCAGAAAAATGTGACGACCAAGGAACCTTTACTCGCAAAAGAGGCTTAAGGCCCTCCACTTGCCTGACAAATCCAGACAGGACAGGGGAACCACTTGGTCCTTTCAAACGGTATTACTTCCACCGAAACATGACGCACCACACCTTTGTGGCCAACAAAAGGAACCAAATGGATATTACCAAAACGATACAAGAACTTAAAAAAAGACCGGAATTTACCGAAAATGTCGGAATGATCCTTATCCACAACGGTGTTGTCCGCGACTGGTCACGCCGGGACAGGGCAAAGGTGATTGCCCTCGAGGTCAGCCCCAATTTTCAAAAGATTGAAACTCTCCGCCAAGAGTATCTCCGCCATCCCGGCATCTTTGATATCATCGTTGAAGCGCAGAGCGGGACGCTGCACCCGGGCGATGACCTTCTCTTCATCATTGTCGCCGGCGATATCCGAGAAAATATCAAACCGGTGCTGGCTGAACTGCTCGATCGGATTAAAGCCGAAGCCGTGCACAAAAGAGAGATTTTTTCTGCATAATCTCCCGGCCGAGGAGGAGGATTGGAATGTCTATAGCAGCCCAGAAGTTTATCGAGAAATTTACCGATATCCACCCCCTCCCCCATATTGTCACGACAATTTCCCGATTGATTGCCGACAGTGAGTCGACCATGAAGGATTTTGAGGAGGTCATTAAAATGGATCCGATGCTGGTGAGTCGTCTTCTGCGCCTGGTGAACAGCCCATTCTACGGTCTGATCCAGACCGTAGACTCAATCGGGCGGGCAGTAGCTTATCTCGGCATGAAGAATCTCCACAATCTCATAGTTGTCGACGCCCTGAAGAGAATTTTTGTGGTCAAAGAAACCAAGACAGCTTTTTCCAAAAAACGGTTATGGTTGCACAGCGCTGCGGTATCCCTTTGCAGCAAAATGGTGGCTGAACGGATTTTCGGAATAAATGGAGACGATGCTTTTTTATGCGGCATTCTCCATGATTTCGGTCTCTTGGTTGAAGATCAAATTGAGCAAAAAGCATTTTATGGTATCTGCGCCGCCAGTAAGTCGACAACTGATCTCCTAGACATGGAACATCAGGCTTTTGCCACCAATCATTGTGAAATTGGCTATCTTATGACCCTCGGCTGGAATATGCCGGCCACTATTCAGGCAGCGATCCGCGACCACCATCTGCTGGCCGACACGCTTCTGCCATCGAGCCTCACGGGAATTGTGCAGATTTCCGAATATATCGCCGGACAGCTTGGCCATACTACCCTGCCGAATGTAACCTCGCAGATTTCCCCGCCATTATTGCAGCACCTGCAAAACAATTTGGACGAATACAAGGTTCTCATCGATGATCTCCCCGAAGAAATGGCCAAGGCTCAGGCCATTTACGGTTAGGGAGAATCATTATGATCGGTCTTTTTGATAAAGTCGTTACTTCGACCGAACAAGTCGAAGAGCTGCTGGCATATCTGACAGAAACAATTCCTGCCCTTAAAATTCTTGCCGTCACCGATGGCGGAAAGCGAATTCCTGAAGATGATCACAACACGTTCCCCGAGGACTTGGTGAGCAAACTGGCTGCGTCTGCTCGGCGGCAAGACGACGCAACGCAACCACTGCTTTCCGCAGATAATCTGCATATCGCTTGCCCCCTTCCGTCCCTGAAAACCACCCTGGTCTGTGCCGCAAGCCATGATAATATTCGTCCAAAGGGCCTGGTCAGCCTGCTTCGCTTGGCGATACAGGGCTATTTTGACCACCAGGAGGTAGAGCAGCTCAACAAGAAAATCACCATCCAAAAAAACCAGTTTAATCGCAAGTTCCAGGTGATGGACAGAAAACACCAGGAAATGCTTGAAGAGGCACAGCGCAGTTACCGGACAATCCAGGAACAGCAGGAAAACTATTCGCGGACACTCAAGTCGGAAATAGAGAAGCAAACCCAGGAACTCCGCAAGTCGAAAACCGATGCCGAGGCCGCAAGTGTCGCAAAAAGTCAATTTCTCGCCTCCATGAGTCATGAGATCCGCACACCTATGAACGGCGTCATCGGTTTCACCGACATGCTCCTTGCCACCGAACTGGATGAGGAACAGAGAGACTTCGCTCTGACCATCAAACGTTCCGGCGAGGCTCTGCTCGGCCTCATAAACGACATCCTCGACTTCTCTAAGGTCGAGGCCGGTGAAATGACCCTTGAATACATCGATTTCGATCCGGAAATAACCGCCCATGACGTCTGCGAAATGATGCGGCCCAGGGTTGCCGGGAAGCCCATCGAGGTTCTTTGCCGCATCGACGACATGTTGCCCGCCAATATCAAAGGTGATCCGGGCAGGTTCCGCCAGGTTCTCATCAACCTCCTCGGCAACGCCGCCAAATTTACCGAAAAGGGTGAATTGGAACTGAGTATTGAGGCCTGTGCCGAAACCGAAGAAACCATTACTCTTCTTGCCAAGATCCGTGATACAGGCATCGGTATCCCTGAGGACAAGTTCGCCACGATTTTCGAGGCATTCAAACAGGCAGACGGCACAACCACCAGGAAATACGGCGGCACCGGCCTCGGTCTGTCAATATGCAAAAAGATAGCCGGACTTATGAATGGTGATGTATGGGTGGAATCAACGGTTGGGGTCGGCACCACCTTCTATTTCAATGCAGTTATGAAAAAGTCCTCCCTTTGTCTATCGCACCGTCCGGAAGCTGCAAACCTCAAAGATAAAAAGATCCTGGTGGTTGACGACAATTGCTCCAATAATGAGATAATTCGCGGAATGCTCGGCAATGCAGGCATGGTGGTAACAACCCTTCTCGACGGCACCACCGCCATTGCCGAACTCATTCGTGCGGAAATGGAGAATGTCCCCTTTTCCGTGGCCATCCTCGATCTGCAGATGCCCTTCATCTCCGGGTATGATTTAGCGCAAAGCATCCGCACCTCAAGACTTGCCAACCCGGCCATACCCCTTCTTGCCTACACATCTTCTACCGAAAGGGTTGCTCAGAAATGCAGAGACGTCGGATTCAACGCATTTCTGACCAAACCGGTCCGTCGCAATATTCTCCTTCGCACTCTTTCAAAAATTCTTGGAGCAAAAGATGATGATCAGGATCACTCGGAGGAGAAAAAGCTCATCACCCAATATTCTCTGCGCGAAGAGCTGAAACAATCGATCCGGATTCTCCTCGCCGAGGACAACCCGGTTAATCAGAAACTCGCCATGGTAATGCTCTCCAAGGCCGGCTATAAAGTCACCATCGTTGCCAACGGCAGGCTGGCCGTTGAGACCTTCTACAAAAACCCCGGGGACTTTGACACCATCCTCATGGACATTCAAATGCCGGAGATGGATGGCTATGAAGCAACCCGGCAGATACGCAGTAAGGGTTTCAAAGATCTCCCCATCATCGCCATGACCGCCAATGCTATGAAAGGCGACAAGGAACTCTGCCTGGAGGCAGGAATGAACGATTACATAACCAAACCAATCAAAAGGGAAATTGTCTTTCAGATCCTGGAAAGGTGGCTCAACCTCCACAGCTAATGCATAATCGCATGACAATCGTAAGATGTCATGGGCTGTATAGCCTTTCCCATCACAGCTGGTCGTTATCATGAAAAAATTATTAATGTTGGCGGTGTTTATCCTGACCGCCTCTTCTGCGCCTGCGAGCGCCCCACTGAAGATCGGTCTGCTGCCCATTGAAGACGCAGTGCCGTTCTATGTTGCCGAGCAGGAAAAGATGTATGCCAAGGAAAATCTGCAGGTTGAGCTGATCCCCTTTCAAAGTGCCCTCGAACGGGACAGTGCCCTGTCAGCAGGCGCCATCGACGGGGCAATCGATGATCCGATCGGAGCCATCCTTTTAGACAAGGGCCAGGGCCGACTGAAGATAACCTCCATCTGCCTGGGTGAAAAGCCGGCAGAGGGTATATTCGCCATACTCGCCGCTCCCGGCTCCGGCCTGAAAACGGTGAGTGACCTGAAGGGTGTGGAGATTGCCGTCTCCAATTCGACGATTATCGAATACGTGACCGACCGAATGCTTGCGCGACAGGGCTTCAAAGCCGAAGAGATCAAGAAGATCGAGGTGGTAAAAATGCCGATCCGTATGCAAATGCTCCTTTCGGATGCGGTCAAGGCGGCAACCTTGCCTGAACCTCTAGCCTCAATAGCGGTAAACAAGGGCGCCAGGGTACTGGTCAATGACGCAACCGGCGAAGAAAGTCTTTCGCAGACCATCATTGTCTTTCGCGCCGAGACCCTTAAAAATCAAAGATCTGAGATCGCCGCCTTCTTTCGTGCCTACAAAGGGGCAGTGCAAGCGCTCAACGGCGATCCGGAAAAATTCCGCACTCTCTTCGTTGATAAAGGACGGATTCCGCAGTTTCTCGCAAAAACGTACCCCATCCCCGTCTTTCCGCTGCCGGCTCCGTTCAGCCCGTCCCTCTTTGAGCCGGTCATGAACTGGCTTACAGCCAAAAAGCTTGTAGCCCAAATTCCCTATGCGACCATGGTGGTACCCGATTTCATGGATGGACGAAACTGAGGATGATCACCGTCAGATCGGCGAATCTCAGTTTTTCCCATGGGGGTGCCGTTCATCCGGTGCTCCGGGACATCTCCTTTCAGGTTGCCCCTGAGAGCAGTTGCGCCATCATTGGACCATCCGGTTGCGGCAAGACCTCACTGCTCTTTCTCCTGGCGGGCCTGCTGCAGCCGGATAGCGGCAGTATCACCATCACCGGACAGCCACGCAGCGGGACAATTTTGCAAAATTTCGGCCTCTTCCCCTGGAAAACGGTGTACCAGAATATCGGCCTTGGCCTGGTCTTAAAAGGTACGGGGAAAAAGTGCATGCAGCAAAAGGTCGAGCAATTGTTGATGGAAATGGGACTGACCGGTTTCGGTGACCACTATCCCGGCCAGCTGTCCGGCGGCATGCAACAGCGGGTGGCCATGGCCCGGGCGTTGGCGGTTGAGCCGCAGATCCTTTTTATGGATGAGCCCTTGTCGTCCCTCGACGCCCTTACCCGGGAACGTCTGCAGATCCTGATACAGGAAATCCAGCTCAAGAAAAACATCACCATGGTCCTCGTCACCCATGCAATAGAGGAGGCGGTTTTCCTCGGTCGCACCATCATAGTGCTCAGTGGACGACCGGGACGATTACTGCGCATCGTTGACAACCCACTAGCCGGCTGTGCTGAATACCGACAAAGCGACATTTTTTTTCACCGTTGTGTCGAACTCAGGGAGATACTGAAAGGGGCGGAGTATGGGCAGGAAACGTGATATTGTCCTGGCTGCCCTGATTCTTCTTGGGATATGGGAGATTTCCGCCCTGCTGCTGGACTCCATGGCCCTGCCGGAACCTTGGCTGGTGCTCATCGATACAGCCGGAAAAATCGCCGACGGCAGCCTGCTCGACGATCTGGCGATCAGTTTTCTTCGGGCAATTCTCGGCATTGCCCTCGCCCTGGTAACCGCGGTGCCGCTTGGTCTTATGATCGGAGCCGAGGAAGGACTGCGCCGGAGGCTTTCACCGTTTATCTACCTCCTCTACCCGGTGCCGCATGTGGTACTGCTGCCGCTCATCATCATCCTGTTCGGCATCGGCAATTTTTCGAAGATCTTTTTAATTGCCCTGATCGTCTTTTTCCAGATCCTCGTCACCACCCGCGACGCGGCCAAGAACATCCACCGTAATTATTTCCTGGCCATGCAGACCCTCGGTGCCTCGCGCCTGCAGATCTACCGGCATGTCATCCTGCCCGCCACCTTGCCGAAGATCCTCACCGCCATGCGCATCTCCATCGGTACGGCGGTGGCCATCCTCTTTTTTGTCGAATCCTTCGCCACCACCAAGGGCCTTGGCTATATCATCATGGATTCCTGGGGACGGGCTGATTATGTCGTCCTCTACACCGGCATCTCCTGCATGGCCGCCCTCGGCTTTGGCCTCTACCTAGTCCTTGACCGACTTGAACGTCGGGTTTGCGCCTGGACCCAGTCGGAATAAGACTCACTTCGAAGAAGAGCACCATGAGCAACCACATGGCACCGTGACCGAGGCGTCGCAATCGTTAATACTTGAACCTGTACGTATAATTCAGCATCCCTGTGACTGCATAATCGGTCTCCAGGCCATAATAGTTGACGTCCTGATAAAGTGGGCGACCGTAGCTGCCGCTCATGGTGAAATTTCCACCGAAGGCCGAGAGGAAACGCCAGCTGCCGACAGCAGTGAGGGTGACGGCCTGTCCGCCGCTGTTTTCCATGGTTACCCCGTTGAACTCATTTTTGCCGGTATCGGTGGCATCAAGTTCAAGACCTAGCATCACATCGTAATTAGGGGTGTAATGCAAGGCTATCCCGACTTTAGCGACATCCCCGAAGTCGTAATTGTCACTGTTTTCAGTGTTCACCAGATAACTCACCTCACCATGCAGCCAAAAATCACCGAAACTGGCCGAGCCCAGCAAGCCGCCGCCAAGGTTGACGTTGCCCGTACCCGTCTGCAGCCCCGGCATATTGGCTGCAGCATTGGCATAGGCGGTATCAAAGTCGCCGGTCGGCAGAGTGGCGTTGCCCATCAGGGTGACGAACTTACTGTAATAGTCGTCCCGCCACAGGTTATATCGCAGTTTGAGGTCGAGGTCGGAGATCCCCTCATTCTCGGTGACCTTTTCCTTGCCGTTCAACCGCATTGCAGAGGTCATGGTCTTATCCAGATAGGCGATCTTGGCCGCGAGGGACAACTCATCGGTGATGCCGTAATTTGCCATCATCATGGTCCCGGAGGACTCCATCTTTTTCGGAATCATCTTCACTGTGGCCGGGGTGGCCGCCTTGAACTGGGCGACGGATACATCGTCCGAGCCCATCTTCAGATTGTCCATCTTCATGGCCATATAACCGACACCGATATTACTCGATCCCTTCGGTTGGGGAACCGCCGACAGTACCCGGTTGGGCATGGTCATGCCCATCGGTGCAATGGCCTGCAGGGCCTGGTCGAAGGTAAGGGCCGCACCACCGTGCTCGGCCATGAAGGCCTTTGCCTCATTCGTATCGGCAAAGGCAATGATGTTGGGAATCATGTCCGGAATCAGATTGCTGCCGATGACATAGGTGGCATCCTTCGCCGCAATCTCTTTGCCGCTCACCCAGTCGTGGACGATGACCGACGAGAAAGCGGAGGCACCGCCGCCGTCTGCGACCATACGCAGCATATCGGCGCCGCCGCAGGTCTTCTCCACTGCACCGCCGGCGGTGGTGATTATCGCGCTGGTTTTCTGGTACAGGTCGATATACATGCCACACAGTTTGCAGCTCTCCCTTTCTTCTCCCTGGACGGTGGAGGCCACCATCAGTGCCACTGCCATGAACACTCCGGTCTTCTTTCGCATTGATTTCTCCGTGGATTTTGGATTTGTCACAAGACTGCTCCCTTGGCTATCCACACTACCACTCTGTGTCACTGCAAACAATGCGGCAAATTGTCGCAGGCAGGTGCTGATTGGTTGACGCGCCTTGCCCGCCTCGTTCTGTGCAACCTTCAGGCCGATGCCTGAAGGTTGCAGCTAGTGTCCCTTTTCAGGTCGGAGCAAATTTTATTAACTTGCGCTGCAGACTGCGGCGATGGATGTTGAGCTTGCGTGCCGCCTCGGAGATATTGCCATGGCAATCGGCCAAGACCCGATGGATATGTTCCCATTCCACCCGGGCCAGGCTTGGCGGTGTCCACTCGTGCTGCTCAACCGCCAGTGAAAGATCGTCTTCCTTGGAGAACGCAAGCAGGATCTCATCGACATCAGCCGGCTTGGAGAGATACTGCAGAGCGCCGAGTTTTATTGCCTGACTGGCAGTGGCGATGCTGCCATATCCGGTGAGGACCACAATCTTGACCCCGGGCTGCAGACGCTTGGCCTCAGCAACCAGTTCAATGCCTGACCGCCCCGGCATCCGCAGATCGATCAGGGCCAATTCCGGTGCATGTTCTTGCAAAACCCCGAGGGCGCCGGCAAAGTCACCCGCTTCATAGACAGTAAAACCCCGCCGTCTAAAGGCCAGAGCCAGCCGTTTCCGAAATACCTCCTCATCGTCCACCAAAAGAATCGAATATGCCTTGCCATCGTCACCCATACCGGCCCATCCTCCGTCCAATACTCTCTGAGTTTATCATCTACACCTGAATCCAAAACCGTACCGTTGTGCCAACATGAGGAGTTGAATCAATTTCCAGGCCGCCGCCGAGACGTTCGGCCAGGGTCCGGGCAAGATACAGTCCAAGCCCCAGGCCTTGTCCGGCCGGCTTGGTGGTGAAGAAAGGTTCGCAGGCCTTTGCTGCGGTTTCCCGGTCCATTCCCCGTCCCCGATCGCTGACCTCGAACCGCAGCATGGCATCGTCGATTACAACCCTCAAAGTCACCGCTTCAGTCGCCGCCGAGGCATGAAAGGCATTGGCAATCAAGCCGCGCAATACCCGTTGTAACGAACGTCGGGGGATGGTCACCTGGTCATTTACAACAGTGCAGTCAATCACCAGCCGCCCCTGGAGGTGCTCGGCAAGGGCAAGGCGGACTTCCTTGAGCAGGGCGCCGATTGTCAAGGTTTCCATGCCTTCGCCCATTGGTTCGCCGGCATCCGCGGCAATCTCATAGAGGATGTCGCGGCACTTGGCCACCTGGGTGCGGATGAGCTGCAGATCGTCCAACCATGCCGCACTGCCGTCTTGGCTCATCTCTCGATACAGCTCACCGGCAGCCACGGCAATGGTAGACAAGGGGGTGGCGAACTCATGGGCGGCGCTGGCGGAGAGTGTGGCGAGCGCCGCCAGGCGTTCATTTTTAAACTGCTCCTCCCGCAACTGCGCCAGGGTTTCCCGGCGAGCGACCAGGGCCTGCTGAATGCGCGTGACGAAAAAAACCACGAAAAAACTGGTGATGACAAAGGCCACCCACATCCCTTGCAAATGCAAATTGAGTTCCGGGGAGATGGCAACAGTATGGCAAAGGGAATGATCGGTCATAAAGGAAAACTTCAGCCCAGGCCAAAAGAAAGCCCCATAGCAGACGGAGGAGAACACGGCTAAGGTCCAAGCCATACCTCTGGGCAAGAGAATAGCGCCAACGACAATATGCACCAGATAGAGGAAGGTGAAAGGATTCATCGCCCCGCCGGTTAAGGCGAGAAGCAAGGTCAGCAGGGTGATGTCGAGAAACATAGCTCCGCTGAGCAAGAGGCTGGGAACCTCCTTTTTATTACGAAGCAGCCAGGCAAAGACAAAATTGGCCACCACCTCAAAAACGACCAGCCCGAAAACCAAGACCGGCAACGCTGTTGCAAACAGGAAATGGACCGCCGCGAAAAGGATCACCTGGCACAAAACCGTCCCCCAACGCAGAGTCAGGAACCAATCCGTCACCGATCTATCAATTTGCTTGTTCAATTGTTTGCCCGATCAGGAGGAGGTGGCATTGGCGTCGAGTAGCCTGATTTTTCCAATGGTCAAAACATTTGCAAAAAATTGTGGAAACGCGTAGCCTGACCGTGTCGGCAAATACAACTCTCACTTCCGAAGACCATTTTGGGAAGCTCCAAGGAAGACGCATGATTTCAAAGCACCTCAAATCTCTTCAGCAACACTGGCAAAGGATAAAAAACCATGGGCATCAACATCGTTTTTACTCTGAGCGGTACCGACCGGGTCGGTATCGTCGATGAAATTACTAGGAGTTTACTGGAACTCAGCGGCAATATTGAAACCAGCAGGATGGCGCGACTGGGCGGTGAATTTGCGGTTCTCATGCTGGTCTCCTTGCCGGCTGACAAGGGCGAGGCCCTGCAAAAGACCGTGGCCGATTTGACTTCCCGCGGCTTCAAGGTCACGACCACCCCGACCAAAGAAAACGACGCCCCGACGCATTCGGGCTGGCTGCCGTATCGAATTGAGGTGCATGGCGCCGACCATGAAGGCATCGTCCACAATATTGCCCGTGCCCTGGCGCAAAAAGGCATCAGCATCGAAGCCATGGATACCGGTAACACCAGGGCGCCAAACAGTGGCGCCCTGCTCTTCACCATGCATGCGCTCGTCTTGGTGCCCCCAGGTTTGGACAAGGATCTTTGGCAGGCTGAACTGGAAAACACCGGACATGATCAACATGTGGATATTACCGTCCTTGAACCTTGAAAACCTCGCACTTTGGCCATGATATTTTTTACAACGGCTTAGTCGGTGCGGCGGAAAGAATGAGCAAGAGCCACTCCGTTGTACCAACTGGGTGGCTCTCTCATGGTTGACCATCTCTTTCTTCTTTAACCGGTGCTCTTCCCTTATTCGCTATTTTTTGGGTCTCCCCAGTTGGTCGTACTCCACACCGGAGACCACGGAGTTCATAAAGGCATCACCACCACCTGCGATATTTGTTCCCCCCGCCGAAATATTTGTGACACCACCCGTATCCACAACCGAACCGAGGATAGCCCTACCACCACCGGCAATATTGGTCCCACCCGCGGAGATATTTGTCACCCCGGCAGAATTTACTACCGAACCAAGATGGGCGGTGCCCCCGGCAGCTATATTGGTACCGCCGCCGGAGATATTGGTAACTCCACTTGAGTTAACAACCGAACCGAGATTTGCCTTGCCGCCGGCGGCAATATTGGTGCCGCCGCCGGAGACGTTGGTAACACCGCTTGAGTTAATGACCGAACCGAGATTTGCCGTGCCACCCGATGCAATATTGGTACCGCCGCCGGAAATATTGGTAACTCCGCTTGAGTTAACGACCGAACCGAGATTCGCCGTGCCACCCGATGCAATATTGGTACCGCCGCCGGAGATGTTGGTAACTCCGCTTGAGTTAACGACCGAACCCAGGTTCGCTTTCCCACCGCCGGTTGCTATATTAGTGCCACCCTTCGATATATTGACAACATCCTGGGAATTGACCGTTGAACCCAGGTTCGCTTTTCCACCACCGGTAGCTATATTGGTACCACCGCCGGAAATATTGACCACGTTGCCGGAATTGACGGTTGACCCAAGATTGGCCTTACCTCCACTGGTGGCGATATTGGTGCCTCCCGCCGATGTGTTTATGGTATCCTTGGAACTTACTGTTGAACCAAGATTGGCGGTGGCACCGTCTGTGGCGATGTTGGTACCTCCTTTGGAAATATTCACAGCATTTTTCGAGTCAACGGTTGACCCAAGATTCGCCGTACTGCCCGCACCAACGGCGAGATTGGTGCCCCCTTTGGATATATTCACGGCGTTTTCCGAGCCTAAGACACTCCCCAGATTGGCAGTGTTGTTGCTGCCGACAGCGATGTTGGTTCCTCCATCGGAGATATTGACCACATTCCCGGAATTTTCAACACTGCCGAGATTGGCTTTATTGCCGTCTCCGATCGCCATATTGATCCCGCCATTATTGGTATTAACCACCCCGTCGGAATTTTTAATGCTGCCGAGATTGGCCTCATTGTTTTCCCCAATGGCGGCGTTTACGCCTCCTTTGCTGAGATTAATGACACCTTCCTTGATGCCACCGACATTGATGCTCCCCTGATTGGCTTTATTATCTTGACCAATTGCAATATTGGTACCGCCCTCATTGGTATTAACGATGGTCCCGGAGCTGTTGGCCACATTGATCGAGCCGAGATTTGCTTCATTGCCTTTGCCGACGGCAACCTGCGCACCATCCTGGGTGAAGTTTATGATGGTCGCATCACCGCCGGTGACATTGATTGAACCGAGATTGGCTTTGTTATTCTCACCGATGGCTATGTTGGTGGATTGTCCATCCGCCTTATTGATGACTATGCCCTCAATTGACTTAACCTTGATCGAACCGGTATTGGCGACGTTATTTTCGCCTAGCGCAATATTCATCTTGGCGATGCCATCTGACTGATTGGTGATAACTGCATCTGAACAGAAAAGAACCGCCGGCTGCAGAAAAAAAATACCTGCCGCAATTGCACATATCACTTTCTTCATGATTCTACCTCCTTACTGCGTAATTTCATGAACTGCCGTAGACCATTGTCCAGAGTATATACATATAATAATTCAATCCAATTATTATACCACGTCGACGCCGATTTAATAAGGAAAACCACCATAGCCTAAGTGACGATTTTTCCAAGAACATTCGCCACAAATAGGCGGCATTCGCAACGGATTCCTCATCCTTACTGAGCACTATTCTCATATGGCTCAAGTGATAAAAAATTAATCAATGGAGGCGTACCATGCAGAATGCCAACCTTAGAAACTTTCCCCCAATTTTTCGCTGCTGCGCTTGTTGATATTCTTGTAGCCACCTTTACCGCTGGTATTTCCAGGGTCTTCAACATAGGTGTTAATGATCGAGTTATTGACGGCTCCGGGGGTCACATTGTTTTGGGCTGTAGTGCGGGGAGTGAGCAATGATTTGCCGAGTGCTCCGGTTGTTGGATAAAGGGTTCCGCTTGGCGAATTGTTAGTATCGGCAATATTGGTATTAATGAGCTTTTTACCAACAGTACCGGTGGTATTGCCAAGTTGGTCGGTATGGGTATTTATTCTTGCACTTCCTATGGTTCCCTTGGTATTCCCCTGTTCGTCGGTGTGCATCTGTACTTTCTTGCCATCAATCGTTCCGGTAATGTTTCCTTTATCATCGGTTACAAGATTTGACTGGGCGAAGACCACTGATGAAGACATCATGACAAAAACCGCAGTAAGAACATGTTTATTGAGATTTTTCATTTTTTGCTCCATTTTGGTTGTATTCAAGGTTTGGCTTTCTTCCCCTTTATTATAGCATTTTCAATGTCGTCGTGGAAGTCTCATTTCCGGACCAGTCATCTTTACCCTATCAAGCCAAATAAAAATTTCCATATAGGCCGCGATCTATTTCGGCAATACCCCAAACGCCGATAAACGGGACTCTGTTCAGTATCCCCTTGTGGGCTGCAAGTTACCTATCAAAAAATCTTCGTAAAAACGTACCAATATTTGTTGGAAGTGACTAAAATGCCGGAGCATAATTCCCCTAACTTTTTTCTTGTCAAGTCCTTGATGTTGGTCTACTGTAAAAAGACTCAGCGTCATTTCTGCTATATAGCCAAACTCATGATTACATTCTGAGAGCAGCTTCAACTGACCACGATGTTAACCAATCATTAACAATACTAAAAGGAGATTTGCCATGGGTGATAAGGGTGGAAAAAAGGACAAGGAAAAGAGCCAAAAACAGTCTAGCGAAAAACACAAACAAATCGATAAGAAAAAGGCCGACAAACAACCGGCTAAAAAAGTTTAAAACCAATCTCCGGCAAAACACCGTACGATACTCAGCGGTGAATGGATATTGAATGGTGACATAATCCATTTCTTATCATTGTCCTGTGTTGCGGCAAAGAAGAAGAAAAATGAAAAAAGTAGAATACCGAGAACAAGCTCTGAAGATTCTTCCGTGGGTTTGTGCAAATTGCGGTCGTGATTTTACCGGCAAAAAGTTGCGAGAGTTGACGGTTCATCACCGGGACCACAATTATAAAAACAACCCACCCGACGGCAGCAACTGGGAACTCTTGTGTATCTACTGCCACGACAACGAGCATTCCCGCTCACTCGACGCTGAATGGCTGCCCATTGATAATTCGGACGCAGCAAAGGGGGCAACAGTAACGCACTCCCCCTTTGCTGACCTCAAAAAGCTCTTGCGCAAACCTAAGGATGGTTAAAAAAGATTAAATGCAGCTGCGCATTACAACCTGAAGTTTTCCCAAGTCAACTGATTGATTTCTCCCTGCTTGCTGCTTACTTTTTTATGTGTTTCCTGATGCGATAATGATCAATGTGGTGCGTACCAGCATGTCTCACTGACACTACTCCCACCACCAACCTGAAGAGTAAGATAGATAGTCGATGCGATGTTTGTACATACCCTGCGTTTCAAGCATGGTGACGGATCATGATCAGCTAAGGGTGCTCGTGTTTTTCCCGACCCTGGCTGTGGTATACAAGTAAGTCGCCCTGTTTGGTTCATAATTGTTTAAAATTATACAACTACCGTGGAGGGCACCAATGAAAAAAATCATGCTGACTGCCGCTGTTCTGCTCGCTTTTAATGCATCGGAGGGATTTGCGGCTTCAAAAGTTGAAGGTGTTGCAGCAAACAACGCGGAAGTTTCGCAAGCAGCCAACGTGGCAATCGGTGAGGACAACAAGGCAAACCTCGGTTCATTGAACATAAAGGACTCGGAAATCAAGGGAGTAGTGGTTAACAACGCCGAGGTAAAACAGGCCGCCAACGTCGCTATCGGCAAGGGCAATACCGCCAACATGGGTACTACTCAATTACAGGATTCCAAGGTCACGGGGGCAGTGATCAACACGGCCAATGTCAAGCAGGCTGCCAACGTCGCTATCGGCAAAGACAATACCGCCAACATGGGCTCAACCCAGGTCAAAGGCTCAGATATTAAAGGGGCGGTGATCAACGTAGGCAACGTTTCACAGGCCGCCAATGTCGCCATCGGCGAGAAAAACACCGCCAACCTCGGCTCCACCCAGGTCAAGGATTCAACGATTAAAGGGGCGGTAATCAACGCCGGCAACGTTTCGCAGGCCGCCAACGTTGCCATCGGTAAGGATAATACTGCCAATCTCGGCTCCACCCAAATTGAGGGCTCGAAGGTACAGGGGGCTGTGGTTAACGCCAGCAATACCACCCAAGCCGCGAACGTCGCCATCGGCGAGAAAAACACCGCCAACCTCGGTTCCACCCAGTTGAAAGACTCGGATGTCAAGGGAGCTGTAGTCAACGTCGGAAATACTACCCAGGCTGCCAACGTCGCTATCGGTAAAGATAATACCGCCCAACTCGGTTCGACCCAACTGCAGGGTTCCACAGTGCAAGGGGCAGTCGTTAACGTCGGCAATACCGCTCAGTCCGCCAACGTCGCCATCGGCCAGGGTAACACCGCCAACCTCGGCTCGACCCAGTTGAAAGACTCGGATGTCAAGGGGGCTGTAGTCAACGTCGGTAATACCGCCCAGGCTGCCAACGTCGCCATCGGCAAAGATAATACCGCCCAACTCGGTTCTACCCAGCTGCAGGGTTCCACAGTAAAAGGGGCGGTCGTTAACGTCGGCAATACCGCTCAGTCGGCTAACGTTGCTATCGGCCAGGGCAACACCGCCAACCTCGGCTCGACCCAACTCCAAGGATCGGATGTCAAAGGTGCCGTCGTCAACGTCGGCAACACCTATGCCGCCGCCAACGTGGCCATCGGCAAGGATAATGCAGCCAATCTTGGTTCGACCCAGCTTAAAGATTCGAACGTCAAAGGGGCGGTCGTTAATGTCGGCAACACTGCAGGAGCCGCCAACGTGGCCATCGGCCAAGGCAACAATGCCAACCTCGGCTCGACCCAGATCAAGGGCTCGGATGTCAAAGGGGCAGTCGTTAATGTCGGCAACACCGCGGGAGCTGCCAACGTCGCCATCGGCAAGGACAGCAACGCCAACCTGGGCTCAACCCAGATTCAGGGCTCAAATGTCAAGGGGGCTGTTGTTAACGTAGGCAACACTGCAGGAGCCGCCAACGTCGCCATCGGCCAGGGCAGCAACGCCAACCTGGGCTCAACTCAGATTAAGGGCTCGGATGTCAAAGGGGCAGTCGTCAATGTCGGCAATACCGCAGGAGCCGCTAACGTGGCTATCGGCAAAGGCACCAGTGCCAACATGAGTTCAGTACAGATCAAGGACAGCACAGTCAAGGGTGCAGTCATTAACCAAGGAAATGTCGGCGCTGCCGCCAACGTCGCCATCGGCAAAAACAGCGACGCCAACATGGCTTCAGTGCAGGTCAAAAACAGCTCTCTCAAAGGTGCGGCCGTCAACCAGGCTAATGTCGGCGCTGCCGCCAACGTCGCCATCGGCAGCAACAGCAATGCCAATATGGGGTCAATTCAGGTAAAGGACGGCTCAGTCAAAGGTGGTTTGGTTAATCAGGCGAATATCGGTGCCGCCGCAAACGTCGCTCTGGGCAAGGGAGCAAGCGCCAATATGGGCTCCATCCAGGTGAAGGACTCCAGTGTGGGTGGCGGCATCGTCAATGCCGGTACGGTAGGCCTGTCGGCGAACGTGGCCATCGGCTCAGGCTCAACCTCTAACAGTGCCTCGGTCAGTTCCGATTAAGCATCCCCGGTTGCAGGCGCCTTCGTGGCAAGGCTCCACAGGGCGCCATTCACCCAACTCCCCTCCTCCCGTCGGAGACAACTCTTCCGCCGGGCTAACAGCCTCGACAGATTTATTGCCGTATCCCTAAGGCAAGATCTCGTCCAACTTCTTCGTTGTCCTCAAAAATTCTTATGAGAATGGTCGATAGTTAAATTAAATATTCATATATTCGAATATTCATGTTTACAAAAACCCGGCAAAAGATGTATATATGTATAAGCTGTTTTGATGTAATCTTGCTGGTGATCAAAATATCTTAGGGAAGGAGGTGGCCGGCGAACCCGCTTAGCAGCAGATGCATCAATAATGCGGGCTCCGGCTCATACGTCACGGCGACACTACCAAAGGGAGGAAACGATGAAAAAACGAGTTTTACAGCTGGCAACCGTCATGCTCGTTGGAGGAATGGTTTTTCCGGTGATCTCGCAAGCGAGCGATGATGAAATCCAAAAAAAAATCGACAAACTGAGCCAGGAAGTGGAGGAATTAAAAAATTCTCTGAAAAAAGTAGAAAATAAATCACTTGGCAAGTGGCTAACCATCGGTGGGGACTATCGCTTCCGCTATGATTATCTCAAAGGTGAAACAAGACCGTTTACTGACGTGAGTGCTACCTTTGCCAATGCGCAAAATAAGATGCAGCAGGGATATTTCAACGCCGTTGCTGCGGGAGATGCTGCACAGACGCGATTTTGGGCCGGCAACATTGCCGGCCTGACCGCTTTTTCCCAGCAGATGGCAGGGGTGACAACCTATTCTCAGGCTCAGGCATTTTTGGGTGCTAATCAACAACTCCTTGGTGGCCTGAGCAATTTTGCCGTTTACGTACCAAGTTACGAACCTGAAAACAAATCGCTTTACACCAACCGATTCGGCCTTGATCTTCACGCCAAGGCAACGGAAAATGTAACCGTCACCGCCCGTCTGCTAACCTACAAGGTTTTTGGCTCTCAGGATGACAGTGCTATTGCGCCTGATGGCTCTGCGCCCTATTTTGCCGATCGTGTTGGTGTGTTTGACGGCACCATTGGTCATGTTCCTTCCGACGGCACTCTTGAAGTCGATCGTGCCTATGGTACCTTGAGCAATATCTTCGATCAACCTCTTTGGTTTTCCGTCGGTCGCCGCCCCTCAACCGGCGGTGCCCCCAGCAATCTCAGGCTGAACAACGAACGCCCTGGTAACGGCGGCACCCCCGCACTCCTGGTTGACTATGCCTTTGACGGCATGACCATCGGTTATGCCCCGGAGATCGATGCCCTGCCTGGAGCCTATGCCAAGATCTGCTATGGACGCGGCTATGACAGTGGCTATCAGTCCACTCCTGGCAATTCTCTGGACGATACCGACATGTTTGGTGTGGCGGTTATTCCCATTGATACCGACCCCCTGCGCATCTGGTTGCAGTGGAACCGCGGTATGAATATTTTCGATTTTCCGACCATGGACGACACCTACTATGGTAACACTGGTGCAAGTACCAACCTCGGTGACATCGACTGGTATGGCGCCGGCGTCATGAGTACCTTGAAAAAGGTTGGTCCCGGCAGCTTGAACCTCTTTGCTGATTTTGCCTTGAGCGACACCCATCCCAATGACAAGGTGTCTTCCCAGGCTGGTTTTCAGGGCTTGCTGACCGGATCGTTTTTTAGTCCGGAGGCACCAACTGATAAAACCGGCTGGGGGGTTTATGCCGGTCTTCGTTATGACCTGCCATCGAGAACAAAACTGGGCGTAGAATACAACCATGGCTCCAAGGACTGGATAACCTTTGCTCCGGCAGCCGATGACATGTGGACCAGTAAGGTGGGAACACGTGGTAATGTCTATGAAGCTTACATTATCCAGGAACTCGAACTGAAACCGGTGTCGTCATATTTCAGCAAGACCTTTTTCCGCCTTGGTTACCAGTATTATGATTTCGAATATACCGGCAGCAACAACTGGGTAGGAGCTCCGGTCGAAATATCGGATGCAGTCGGTCAAATGATGTTGATGGCTCCGCTAAAGGAAGCCCATAATGTCTATGCCACTTTCGAAGTAAAATTTTAACCTTACCTGTGCCTTGCCGGGACACCTCTGTTTATGGTAGTCCCGGCAAGAAGAACAAACCATCATTGTAAAGAAAGGAGTTTATCGTGAATAAAATATTTTCAGGCATTATTCTGTTGGCCGTATTGGTCGTTTCCAGCCTTTTCTGGGTGGCATCCGCCAGTGCCGAAGAAGCGAAAATGGTTGGTGAGATCACAAAAATTACCCTGGCCGCTGATGGTAAATCGGCCATCGCAATTCTTAAGGACACCAAGACCGGCGATTCCGTATCAATCGAGATAAAGGATGAATTGACCCTGGACAAGTTCAAAGACAAACGGATTGTCGAGGGCGATGAGATACGCTGTAAATTTGATAAACAGGATGGTAAAAACAACAGTAAGACCTTCGTGAAGACAGCCGGTTGCTGATGGGGCTGACCTTGCAACCAATGCAGCAGATAACAGGAACGACACAACAGCAAAATCCATAAAGGAGAAACAATCTATGCTTGTTATCAAATACGTGGCAGCATTTTTGGGAGTTGTGCTGTTGGTGGCAACCTCCCAGGCTAAGGAACATGAAGGCAGGGAATACATTCAGGAAAATGGTTATAAAGGGCCCCAGACCTGTGAAGAATGCCATCCTGGAACCGCCAAAGCATTTCTTGAAACGGTGCACTGGAAGCATGCTTCAAAAGTGGATTTTGTCGACAACCTGAAGGCCGACCAGGAGTACGGCATGAAGAATCGCATTTACACCATGTGCAACGCCAATGACATTATCAATAATCTCAAAGAAATACCTGCAAACGAGGCGGGCAAGACGAAAATCACCGGCTGCAACACCTGTCATCCCGGTGATCACACAACTGATGTCGGCAGTACCGGAGCCGAGGCGGAACAGGCCATTGATTGCCTGATCTGTCATTCCGGCAAATATGATTTCAGCAAACGAAAACCGCTGAAGCGCGACGACGGCAAGGTGGTCATGACACAGGACCGCAGCACTGAGGCGGCTATGGAGATCGGTCGACCGGGTATCAAAAATTGCATGGTCTGCCACGAGTCGGCGGGCGGCGGGGCACTCTTTAAACGCGGATTTGCCATGACCAAGGACGCTGATGTGCATGCCGCCAACGGACTCGTCTGTGTTGACTGCCATTCGGTGAAAAATCACCGTTTTCCCACTGGAAAAGATCCGAACAACTGGGCCAACGATGGCGTCTATCTGACCTGTGCTGGATGTCACAAGGACCAACCGCACCAGGATGCCGATTATAACCGTCATACTGCCTACATTGCCTGCCAAACCTGTCACATCCCCAGAACCGGTGGCGCCTTTGCCAAGGATTTCACCCAGTGGATAAAGCTTGACAATGGTTTTTATGAACCTGCGACTTTGAAAAAAGAAGTGAATGAAACCGCTCCAGTCTATGCCTGGTACAATCAGACAGTTAGTAACACTCCTCATTTTATTGGTCCGAAGGGCAGCAGGGGCGATGGCAAAAGCAAAATCTATCCCTTCAAAATTTATCAGGGAAAAGCTTACTACAACAAATTGGATGGGCAACTGCTCGGCATGGACTTTGCGCCGCCAATGGCCACCGGTGACACCCTTGCCGGAGTGGCCGCCGCCGCCAAAACCCTTGGTATAAAGAAATATGAGCCGGTGCCCGGCTGGCAGACCACCTACTTTGGCAGCAACCACCAGGTGGTTCCCAAGAATAAAGCTTTAACTTGCGCCAATTGTCACGGTATCAACGGCCTGCTGAATTTTAAAGCTCTGGGATATAGTGACAAGGACATCGAAAAACTGGTCAGCCCCGCTATGTATTTCGACAAAGTGCTGAAGATTCAACAGGAGAATGAATAACCCCTTGCCCTTGACCAAGAGAAGCGACGCACCACCTCTTTGGTCAAGGGCATATTCAGCCACTGCAGGGGCAATATCATCAATATTGTTGTGAAGGAAAACATATGAAATCGTTAAAACTGATTCTGCATTGCGTCATCCTGGCCATGGTCCTGTCACCATTTTCTTTGACACTGTGTCAGGCTGCGTCCGAGGAGGAGATTTTTGAAAAAATCAAGGTGCTCGAGATGCAGATTCAGGAGTTGAGGGACATGAAAGCACTGCAGAATAAAACCAAAGAAAAAGAGGAGCACTGCAGTAAGGCGGTGGGAACAGGCAAATTCTGCACGTGTCTTGGGGAAGCGCTGCCGGACGGCATCAGCTTCGAGCAATATGTCCATCTCATGGTCTCGTCAGTCGAGGAAGCCGGCGGCGACGGCAAGAAACGCGTCGATGCAGCACACGCGGCCCGTGATAAATGCGTGCAGAAAGGACTATTCTAAGCCCAAAACGGTACCGGTTTTCCTACTTTAGAGGGGGAATCGCAACATGCAACCCTTGTTTCTCGGAAAAAATAGCTGCGATGGAACATCAATTTGTATAACCGACAATCGCAAGACTTGACAGGGCGACGAATATCTTTATTATGGTGGGTTGTCGTGGTTTGGGTTGTGCAGCACAAATGCCCCGTCACGCCTGATCTACCCACCTGAATGTCCTCCTCATGCGACCTCGGGAATCGGGGTGAAATGAAACACAAGGACAATCAAAGCAGGGTTAATGGAATTTTCGAAATCAAGAGAGTACAACGAAGAAGCGGAAATATTGAAGGCCCTCGGTCATCCCATCCGCCTCAAGATAACCGCGGGATTATGCTCCGAGGAGTGTACCGTTAAAAAAATCTGGGAATGCCTCGGCCTTCCCCAATCCACTGTTTCCCAGCACCTGGCGTTGCTCAAAAACAAGGGTGTCATCTTCGGGACACGCGAAGGCACCGAGGTGCGCTATAGCGTTACCAATCCATTGGTTAAGAAAATAATCGCCGCCTTCGGGCAATGAAGATGTCCGCGAGTGTTACGGGCCTCTTCTTTACGAAAATGCAAAACAAGCGAGGAGGCAATATGCTCGTACGATTTCTTATTCTGCCAATGCTGTTCATCCTGTCATTTTCCTCGGCCATGCAAGCCGCGCAGAAACCTGACGACAGTGAAGCGCTGGCCGGGTTGAAAACGGCCAAGGTTATCTTTGATGTACGGATAGCCGACCTTGACAAACTGGTCTTCAATCTTGAGCTTTTCAGTGAAACCTTGGAGGGCATGGTAGCCCAGGGTGTCAAGCCGGAAATGATAGTCGCTTTCCGCGGACCGGGGGTCAAACTGCTGTCATCGGCGACACTCAATGAGGAGGCAATCAACCTGCTCCGAGCTTTGAAAGAGCGTGGCGTGCGATTTGAGGCATGCGCCGTGGCAATGCGAATATTTAAGGCTGATCCAGCAAAACTCATTCCGGAGGTCACCTTGGTTGGCAATGTGTTTAACTCTTTTATCGGATACCAGAACAAGGGCTATGCAATGATAGCCATCAATTGAAGACAGGGCCTACCCGCTGCGACCGTCAATTTCCGGCAAGGTGATCTGATACTTCTTCAGCTTACGAAAGAGGGTGCTTTTATGGATGCCGAGGGCCTTTGCCGCCGCCAGACGGTTGTAACCGTGCTGCCGGAGTGCCTCCAGGATGATCTCTTCCTCGGTGGCCCGCCTGCTGGTAGTCATGGCAGATGTGTCAACACCCAGCTCGTTCTTATGCTGCAACAGATAGGGAGGAAGATGCGCCACGCCGATTTCCCCTTCATGGCAGAGAACAAAGGCGTGTTCGATGATATTCTCCAATTCACGGATATTGCCCGGATAGTCATGGCCGAGAAGCAGTGCCATAGCCTCCTTACCGACCTGTGAAACCGCTCGACCGCGGATGGTATTCATCTTTTTAATAAATCGATCGCATAAAAGGGGAATATCCTCCATCCGTTCCCTGAGTGACGGCAGGTGCAGGCGGATGATATTGATACGATAGAAAAGATCACGGCGAAATTCGCCCTTTTCCACCATGGTCCCGAGATCGCGGTTGGTTGCCGCGATGATTCGAATATCGGTCTTGATTTTTTCTACCCCGCCGAGCGGCTGGAATTCCCTTTCTTCAAGGACCCGCAGCAACCGAACCTGAAAGGCGGCGCTGGTATCGCCGATCTCGTCGAGAAGTATGGTACCCTTGCCGGCGGCCTGGAAGAGCCCGGGCTTATCCTTGTCGGCATTGGTGAAGGCCCCGGCTTTATAGCCGAACAGTTCCGATTCGAGAAGGGTGTCGGGCAGTGCACCGCAATTGATGGCGACAAAGGGCTCCTCCTTGCGCCACGACAGGCTGTGCAGGGCACCCGCCATCAGTTCCTTGCCGGTTCCGGTGTCGCCTTCAAGCAGCACGGTACTGTCGCTATCCGCCACCTGAGGTAGAATATTGAAGATCTTTTTCATCGCCTTACTGCGGCTGACCATGTCACCGACCGTGAAACTGCCGCTCAACTCGCGGCGTAACTCCTCGACCAGGCTGTGGTCGCGGAAGGTCTCCACCCCGCCGAGAATCTCTCCTTGGCCATCTTTCAGAGGCGAGGTGGAAACGGTGATCGGTACTCGCTGCTGCCGACTGTTGATGATATAAGTAGAACTGGAGACAAAGGATTTTCCCTCCTTCATGGTACGTTTCAAGGCGCAGTCCCCCTCGCACATATTGGAGCGAAAAACCTCCCAGCAATAGCGACCGATGGCATCTGCCCGCGGCGTGCCGGTGATCTCCTCGGCGGCCCGGTTGAAGGTCATGATCCGCCAATTATGATCGACGGTGAAAACTCCCTCGGAAATGGATTCGAGGATGATCTCATTGGCCTTTTTCGTTATCTCACCGGAATTTTGCATCGTTGGCCCCAGGATGGACAGCATGCAACAGCAATAACAGGGTTATTGGTCATTTCGCCCCCCATCCCCAATTTGCCTTCTGTGCCGTTTGGCGAACCATCAGATTTCACTTTTGATTATATCAACGGACAACTCTTTATCCTGAGGATCTCCGCATTGCAATTCCATATCCTCGCCATCGTAAGACACGGCCATAACGATGATGCCGGTATAATAATTATTAAATCCTCTGAGACAAACAGAGAGTTTAGAAGGGTCGAAGGTATCACCATCAATATTGGCAAAATAAATGTTACTCCCTGGTTCTCGACCAATTATACGGAACACAAAAGGATAGAGAGCAGTATCAAGAATATCGAGATTGGCGGTATTCCTATACACATACTGTAATTGGGGAAGTGGTGGAAATTCAACAATTTTCACTTTCGCAAAATCCACACCCTCTGTTTTGACACCATCAACTTGAACGGAATCAAAGGTGTTCCTGCCATCCCACTCCATACCTAAAACATCATAATCAATCCAAAGCTCACCAATATCCAGAGGGAAATCTTTATAATCACCACTCAACAGATAGTGATTGATATTAGCAATTTGCTCGATTCTTTCCTTCTCTTGTTTGGTAATATAATGAAAGGCCCCTTCGGCGTTATTTCCAGTTATGATGAGAGAGAGTTTCATTATGCAACCTCGCGTTTTCGGGCCTGCTTGACCCCTATACAGGTTTTTTGAACGGAAAGAGGTCTTTTGGAATTTATTTTCCGGGCGTTCCACCCGGCACTGATGAGAGAAACTAGGCAACTCCTAGCCAAGACTGGTGCCTCAGCCTTTCAAACTGCATGTTGCCGGAACATCTTTGAGGTTTTCAACATTGCTGCCGAACGGTTGCAAAGCCATCTCCTCATGATTGCCATAAATCAGCATAGCGGCTAACTCTGCAGCATCGGTAATGATCTCCCGGCAGTGCAGAGCATGATCCCGACAAAGCCACTGATCTTGCCATTGTGCGGCAATATCTCGGCAGAGGGTATGTCCGTATTTTTCTTTCACTTTATTCGGAATCTGATTAAAAATTCGATACAGTCCGGGCTTTCCATAAAGCTGCTGCGAGGCAGCCTGCATGGCCGCTTTTCTGTCGTCATTCTCGGGCAGTTGACTGCGGCCATGCACTGCACTGACAGCAAGGACCGCCCCGCTGATGGCACCACAGGTATCACCAAAGAGGCCTACGCCTCCACCAAAGCCGGTTGCCACCTTCAAAACTTCCTTGGGGAGATTGGTCTCAACATGTTCCAGAACTGCCTCGAAAACACACTCTGCACAATTGAAACCTTTCGAGAAATTTTTCCTCGCTCGCTCTTTAATGCTGACAATTTTTTCGGCCTGGTTCATATCTTTCCTTTTGGTTGGTTTGGTTGCTTTGTTACTGTAGTGCGCAAAGGGAGGACAATGCAGCACATACCGGCCAAGAGATATTTCCATCTTTTTACATGGATCTCAAACCACTCGGCGTGTGAAGGGTCATTCATTGCGGTGAAAACCTACTCATCTATTCATTATCTCGGATATTTTAAGCAAAAAATTTTTCCGAACCTGCCACGGAGATGATATTGCTGTGATCTAAAGAAATCAATCCCCTCAGCACAAGGGTATTGATATTCTCATCAAGAACGATGTCCATATCGCTCAATGGGGACTTATCGACAAAATTGAATCGCCCTTCTGTCCAGGTGAGCGCCAAAAAAAATGCACCTTCAGTCTGTTTATAGAATAAGTCGAGGATTTTCGATTGCAAAAGAAAGCCATTCTCCACAACAATGGAACCTAGCTTCTGTTTTTTGCCGGATGTTTTCTGTTTGTCAAGACAGATCTCCAATTGATGAGTGGTAATGAGCTTCGACTCCACTAATATTTGACCTATCTTTTTATGACCTTCACGAGAGAAACCATAGTTAAGCCTCCCCCGGGTGAAGACGAAATGTGTCGCATCATTGATACCTAGAATCATCAGTCGCCCGGAAAGGGAAGCAAGTCCGATCAACTGGAACAGGTTTGCTGCCGACAGCAGGTTGAGATCGCCTTGAAATGATCGATAACTATTAGCCATATGTGCCAATCCTACCGTGTGTAATTAAGCCGACGTCCTCTTTCCAAATATTTTTCGATCTCAAGGTTCTGCGCGAGGAATTCAAATAAATTCGTTGTGCTGAACCAGATCGGATATTTTTCGAGGAATTGGTCGGATATGTCTTTGTGCGAACGTTGCGAGCAAAGGGAAAGCTCATCCAAGACGGTCATTTTCAGCTTGCAGGCAAGTGTCTCTAATCGTATACAATTTCTGTCATGATGATTATCGATCCTTGCTTAATCGGTTATGATACCATGATAATTATTATCCGTCATGGGTATAGATACCTATTTGTGAGAGAATTTCGTGCATCATTTGATATACGAGGAGGATCAATATGAATGATTTTAATAAAAATGCAGCCAAACAAGGTGCAAGCCGAAATGCCAGGGTGTGATCGGTCGCAGGATGAGGGTTGATTTCAAGGAGTGAAACTTTGAATTGCTTGTAATCCAGCGCGATGTTCTCAGTTGAATGGCTATGATCGGAGATGCTCAGAAGGTACTTGCCGCCAGGCGTTTCGTACCCTGGCTCGGTCAATTCGCATATAGCCGGACTCAAACTTACTCAAAGAGGGGGTATGCCAATAGTGCACCTAAAGGATACAATCGAATTCCAGTTTTTTGCAGCGTGGATCACCTTTTCCCAGATTCGCCTACAACTCAGTAAAAAAAGGTATGTTCATTGTCACTTCTGATAGTGGGGAATTGACCCCAGGTGTGGGAATGTGGGAAAATAAAAAAGGCACCTACCGAAAAACTCGATAAGTGCCTGAATTTTCTTGGAGCGGGATACGCGATTCGAACGCGCGACTTTCAGCTTGGGAAGCTAACACTCTACCACTGAGTTAATCCCGCTTGAGAACTCGGTCACTATAAAAGCCGGCATCGGTTTTGTCAAAGCCTTTTCACGGCGCAACCCCGGCGGGAAAGATGCCAAGGATCGTTGCCCGCCGGTAAAACCCTTGCATCCCGTCATGCCGCTCAACCCCCTTTCAGCCGGCCATTCCGGCAGGGTGAAATAAATTCCGAACCTTTGCCTTCGACACTTTTCGCCTCGACCGGCCCCCATGGGCTTCGGCAATATGTTTGACAATGGCCAGACCCAGGCCGCTGCCGCCATGGGCACGACTCCGGGCCTTGTCGCTGCGGTAGAAGCGTTCAAACAGCCGTGGCAGGTGTTCCTTGGCAATGCCGATGCCGTTATCACGGACGACAATGCGCACCCTGCCGGCCTTTTCTGCCACGCCGACCGTGACCTGAACGGTCACCTCGCCACCCTGCCTGCTGTAGGTGATGGCATTGACCAGAAGATTCACCACCGCCTGCTCAAGAAGGGTGGCATTCATCTCGGCCATTACCTCTTCCGGACAATCAATTACTACGGTAATTCCGGCCTGGTCCGCCTGGAGGCGGCAGGTTTGCACCGCCGCTTCAAGCACCGGCCGAAGCGATCCGGGAGCAGAGAGATATTGCCCCCTCTTTTGCCTCCTCTTCAATCTTCGACAGGGCCAGCAGGTCATCGATGATAGTTCGCCAGTCGCTCCGACTGATGCAGGACAATCTCCAGAAAGCGCACCGCATCCTCACGGATGTCGAGAGCCCCGTCAAGCAGTGTCTCAACATAGCCACGAATGGAGGTAATGGGCGTGCGCAGTTCATGGGAGACGTTGGCGACAAAGTCGCGGCGAACGTTTTCCAAACGCCTGATCTTGGTCACATCGTTCATCACCACCAGCACCCCGACATTTTCCCCGGCACCGTTGCCGAGCAGAACGACGTTGGTTTGCAGAAACCTGTCGCCGCTTGCTCACCCTGCAGGACTATTTCATCAATAACCGACTCCCTGGCCGCGAGAGTCCGGCTAATATGTTGCTGCAATTGCACATTGCGGACAATCTGCTGCACTATCTTGCCGGGTGCCGCCTTTTTATCTACCCCGAACAGCTCGGCGGCGGCCTCGTTGATGCTGATCACCCTCTCTTCGGTATCTATGGCGATTACCGCTTCGACCATGCTGGAAAAGACGGTTTCCAGTTGATTGCGCTGGGTGACGATTGCCTCAATTTTCTCATCCAGCAATTCTGCCATACGATCCATGGAAGCAGCAAGGGTAGCCACCTCAAGAGAGGCGGTTTTTTTTACCACCGGCACCATACGTACACTGAAATCGCCACCGGCAAAACGCTCGGCGCTTTTGGTCATCTGCTCAAGCGGCCTGCTAATATTTCTGGAGATAAACAGGGTGACCGCTCCGGCAAAAAGAAGCAGAGCAAGGGAGCCGATAAGTATCCGCACCCTGATACGCCCCAGGGTGGTATCCAGGGCGGCGACCGAAACGGAGGTTCGCAAAACCGCCTCAACTTTACTCTCGGCATTTTCCAGGGGCACTCCAGCCTCTATATTGGTCAAGGGAATCGCCACATAAATCTGGTTTTCCCGGAGAGTCTTGCTGAATCGCCGGGATATTCCCACCTTTCCCGCCAATGCCCCGGCAATCTCAACCCGTTGGCCATGGTTTTCCATGGTCTGGGGATCTTCATTGGAGTCGGCAAGGACTTTTCCCTCGGCTGAGGTGATGGTGATCCGGGTTCCAGAACTCCGACCGGCCTGAATGCAATATTCCCGCAGATCGTCAATTCTATGGTCACGCAGAAATTCCTTGACCTCAGGACTGATCAGATAAGCCCGAGATTGCAAGTCAGCCTCGGTATCCTCAAGGTAAAACTCCCTGAGAAAGGTAACGCCATCCCAACCAACGGTGATGATAACCAGAAAAATGGTCAGGACATTGGCCGGAAAAATCTGCCAGAAAAGCTTTTTCGGGGTAATCATGGGATTATGCCTCATCCAGGGTCGAGCGAAAGCGATAGCCTATACCACGTACTGTTTCTATCATCTTGCCGTATTCGCCGAGTTTTTTTCGTAAACCAAATATCTGCACATCAACCGCCCGCGGGGTAATGAGAAAATCATAACCGCGCACATGGTCTATTATCTGCTGGCGGGTGAAGACCCAGCCGGTCTTTTCGGCCAGCAGAGAAAGGATACTGAATTCGGTGGTGGTCAGAAGCATCTCAGCACCGTGCAAATGTACTTCATGCCGGCCCTTGTCTATTTCCAGACCATCGACAACAATAATGGTCTTCCGCGATTCGTCGGATTGGTTACGGTCGGCAACGACCCGTTTAACGACAGCCTTTACCCTGGCAATGAGAACCTTGGGGCTGAACGGCTTGGTGATATAGTCATCGGCACCGCATTCGAGCCCGGCGACAATATCCTCCTCCTCACCTTTGGCGGTGAGCATGATAACCGGGATCGACCGATAGGCATTCCCTTCGGTTCTGCGCATGGCCCTGCATACCTCAATGCCGCTCATCCCCGGCAACATCAGATCAAGAAGGACGCAATCAATTGTTTCCGATCGCAACCGCTCCAGGGCTTCTTCTCCCGAATCGGCACAGGTAACATTGAGCCCGGCTTTTATCAGGTTGTAGCTGACCAGTTGCTGGATTTCCGCCTCGTCCTCAACTACCAAAACATTAATTTTTGCCATCGTCGATCAGCATTGTTTATCATTTCAACCGGAGTGTTCCGGGACGCTGCGCCATGCAGCATGTATTCATATACACCGGGTATTCAACTGCCATAGCAGGCGATCCCCCGGCATTCCTCCCCACCGAGTCAACCCCTTTATCGTGTACCATTTTTCATCTGACCGCAACCCCTTCCCGGCAATCTAACGGAAATTTAATACTTCCCTAATCATCCTCAAACAAACCTCGTCTATTGTCTCCTACATCTTTCAGGGGCTAGACATTTGGCCTGTACCAGAGACCAACCATAACCAATCAAGGATATCTCATATAATGGAGCATCATTTTACCTTCCACCACGAACTTGAGAAGCTCAACAAAAAACTCCTGACCATGAGCGCCATGGTGGAAGAGCGGGTCCGCATAGCGGCGAAGATAATTGAGACCAAAGACCAGGAGGCTATTCAGAACATCATTCGCTCCGACTATGAGGTGGACGATCTGGAGATAGAAATCGAAGAGGACTGCCTGAAAATTCTTGCTCTGCACCAGCCGGTTGCCAAAGACCTGAGGTTTTTGATTACCGTCATCAAGATTAACAGCGAGATGGAGAAAATCGCCAATATTGCTGTAAACATTGCCAAACGTGTGCAGAATATCTCAAAATTCAAACATGCCGCTGCCGTTTCTTATGACTTTTCCATGATGAGCGAGAAAGCATTGCTCATGCTGAAGAAAAGCATCGATGCCCTGGTAGGCGGCGATGCTGCTCTCGCCAGATCGCTGTTTGTTGACGATGACGAGGTCGATGCCATGAAGGACCGCTGCTACGAAGATATAAAAGTCCGCATAAGAAATGACCCGGAACATCCGGGTTACCATATCAATACCTTCCTCCTCGGTCGCCACCTGGAACGTATTGCCGACCGAGCCGTGAACATTGCCTCAGAAGTCGTCTATCTCGTTGAGGGGACCATTACCCGGGTGCATTAAAATTGATAACAATATGATATTACATTATAATCCTATTTTTCGGCAATCCTGAATGATCTATCCCTACATCATCCCCAGCATTTTTGCTCTCTCAGCAGCAGTTTATGGCCTCGGATTGCGCCGTGCCAAAAAAATTGCCTCATACTCCGGTGGCCTGCGGCAATTGCACTCTTTGCCAAGCCACTATGGCGTATTCGCGGCACTCAGCTGCGCAATGCCTGCCCTTTGCCTTCTTGCCGCATGGATGATTTTTGAGGAAAAGATCATCACCGCCATGGTCTCCGGCAACCTGCCGGAGGAACTGTTACGGCTTTCGGCCAACGAACTTTCCCTGGTTATCAATGAAGTGAAAAATGTCGCCTTCGGCGGCTTTACCGCAACGAGCGGCAACCCGGCCATTGAAAAGGCGGCTGTTGCCTATATGGCGCATCTGATTGCGGCCAGGAATATGGTCAGCATTCTTGTTGTTTTCTGCAGCGTCGTCCCGGCCTGGTTTGCCGTACGAAGCATCAACAAAGATCTGCGGGCGCGTAATCTGGTTGAGGGTGCTGCTCGGATTGTTCTTTTCGCTTGTGCCGGGGTAGCAATTCTCACCACCATCGGAATTGTTTTTTCTGTGCTGTTTGAATCCCTGCGGTTTTTTCAGGCTGTCCCCGTGACGGATTTTCTCTTTGGACTGCAATGGAGTCCGCAGATTGCCATGCGTGCCGATCAGGCCGGTTCATCCGGGGCGTTCGGTGCCGTCCCGGTTTTAACCGGAACCTTTCTTATAGCCGCCATTGCCATGCTGGTGGCCATCCCCATTGGTCTGCTGGCGGCTATATACCTCTCCGAATATGCAAGTGCAAGCCTGCGCAACTGGGTTAAACCGGCTTTGGAGATCCTCGCCGGCATTCCCACCGTCGTTTATGGCTTTTTCGCCGCCCTGACCGTTGCCCCAATCATCCGAGACATCGGCACAAGTTTCGGTTTTACCGTTTCCTCGGAAAGTGCCCTGGCTGCCGGCCTGATCATGGGCATTATGATCATCCCCTTTGTCTCCTCTCTTTCCGAGGACGTCATTCATGCCGTGCCACAATCGATGCGTGACGGTTCCCTGGCCCTCGGCGCCACCCGTTTCGAAACCATCTGGAACGTCGTCATCCCCGCGGCCTTGCCGGGAATCGTCGGCAGCATCCTCCTCGCCGTTTCACGAGCCGTCGGCGAAACGATGATTGTCGTCATGGCCGCCGGTCTGTCGGCCAATCTGTCCTTTAATCCGTTGACCGCCGTGACCACGGTGACCGTGCAGATTGTCACCCTCCTGGTCGGTGATCAGGAATTCGACAGTCCCAAGACGCTCGCCGCCTTTGCTCTGGGCCTGCTGCTCTTTGTTTTCACCCTGGCCCTCAACTTCATCGCCTTGCGGGTGGTGCGCAGGTACCGTGAACAGTACGAATAAAACCCGAGAATGAGAGATATCATGATAACTCGACCCAATCTCCTTGAACCCGGTAAAGATCTAAAAAGACGCTATCGAACCGACCGTTGGTTCCAGCGCCTAGGGATCACCGCCATCACCCTGGCACTGGCCTTCATCGCCTTGCTGTTCTTCAAGATTATCGCTGAAGGCTATAGCGCTTTCATCCAGACAAATATGATGCTTGAGGTAGATTTTTCCGAACAGGCTTTTGCCAAAGAGAATCTCGCTGCCGCCGATTATCCGGGCCTGGTTAAAAAATCTTTATCCGAAATGTTCCCGGAGGTGACAGACCGGAAGAGAAAAAACTCCTCTTCAGCCTGGTGAGTACCGGTGCAGCCTATAAGTTGAAGGACATGGTTACGGCCAATCCAAAAATCATCGGCACCCGGCAGAAGGTATGGGTGCCTGCCGCAAGTGATGTCGACATGTTCATGAAAAACAAAACCGACCGAACCGCCACCCAAGAAAACCGCCGCCTCCAGGACAACCAGCTGACCTGGCTGGACAGCCTGCAAAATCAGGGCAAACTGGTAAAGCAGTTCAATACCACCTTCTTTACCGCCGGTGACTCGCGCGAGCCGGAAATGGCCGGCATCCTCGGGGGGGTGAAAGGAACTTTCTTAACGCTGCTCATCACCCTGACGCTCGCTTTTCCGATCGGTGTGGCCGCGGCAATCTATCTGGAAGAGTTTGCCCCGCAGAACCACTGGACCGACCTCATTGAGGTCAACATCAACAATCTGGCCGCCGTCCCTTCGATTATTTTCGGGCTCCTCGGTCTGGCGGTGTTTATCAATTTTTTCGGACTGCCCCGTTCAACGCCTATTGTCGGCGGACTGGTTCTTGCCCTTATGGCCCTGCCGACCATCATCATTGCCGGCCGGGCATCGCTGAAATCGGTGCCGCCTTCGATCCGTGAGGCAGCGCTCGGCATCGGCGCTTCAAAGATGCAAACCGTCACCCATCATGTGCTGCCGCTGGCCATGCCGGGAATGCTTACCGGCGCGATTATCGGCATGGCCCATGCCCTGGGCGAAACGGCACCGCTTCTGATGATCGGCATGGTCGCCTTTATTGTCGACATTCCCGGGGCAATTTCCGACCCGGCCGCCGTCCTGCCGGTGCAGATTTATCTCTGGGCCGATAGCCCGGAACGCGGTTTTACCGAGAAGACCTCGGCCGCCATCATGGTGCTGCTGGCCTTTCTGATGACCATGAACAGCCTGGCCATCTATCTTCGTAAGAGATTTGAAATCAAATGGTAATGGAATCCTAATAAAAGCCTGGTCTACTACTGTCAGTTCGATAACGAACGTCCAATGAATCACAAATTAATTCTCAGGAGAACAATAATGAAAGCATCACGTCTGTTAGTAGCAGGAAGTCTGTCTCTTTTTATGGTCAGCCCGGCATTTGCCGCAAGGGACTATATTTCCATCGTCGGTTCCTCCACCGTCTATCCCTTCGCCACCGTTGTAGCCGAACAGTACGGTAAGACCAGTGGAGCAAAAACCCCGAAGATTGAATCGACCGGATCGGGTGGCGGCTTTAAGCTGTTCTGTGGTGGTGTCGGCGTCGATCATCCGGATATCACCAATGCCTCACGGGCAATCAAGGCCTCAGAGATAAAGACCTGCGCCGACAACGGCGTCAAAGAGATCGTTGAAGTGAAGATCGGCTATGACGGAATCACTGTCGCCAACGCCAAGACCGCGCCCCAGCTCAGCCTCACTCGTAAGGATCTCTTCCTCGCCCTGGCAAAAGAAGTGCCGGATCCAAAGGATGCCACGAAACTCATCGCCAACCCCTATAAAACCTGGAAGGATGTCAACCCGGCCCTGCCCGCGAGCAAAATTGAAGTCCTTGGCCCACCGCCGACCTCCGGCACCCGTGACGCCTTTGTCGAACTGGTCATGGAGACCGGTGCCGACACCTTAGATCCTATGAAAAATCTCAAGAAATCCGATGCCAAGGCGCATACCAAGGCCGTGCAGACGATCAGGGAAGACGGCGCGTATGTCGAAGCCGGGGAAAATGACAACCTGATTGTCCAGAAGCTGCAATCCAATCCCAACGCCCTCGGTATCTTCGGCTTCTCCTTCCTCGACCAGAACGCCGATAAGGTTCAAGGTTCAGCCATTGAAGGTAAGATACCGACCTACGAAACCATTGCCGACGGTTCCTATTCGGTATCCCGGCCGCTGTTTTTCTATGTGAAGAAGGCTCATGTCGAAGTCATCCCCGGAATCAAGGGCTATCTCGCCGAATTCGCCAGCGAAAAGGCCTGGGGCAAGGACGGGTATCTGGCCGACAAGGGTTTGATCGCCATGCCCGAGGCGGAAAGAAAGCAGATGGCGGCCAATGTTGCCGGCCTGAAAGTCATGGAAAATAAATAACTGAGAGAGTAGGCAATGGAAGTTGCAGCATCAAGGATGACCGATCAAACGTTTTCCGATCATAGGTGCAGGCGATAGCGCCGAGGCGCACGAACGGATGCATGTACGGCCGGTCGACAGAAAAACCGTCGGCAGTCCTTTCGTCGACAATCCGCGCATGACCTGTCGGGATGTGGATGTTTTTTATGGTGAAAAACAGGCGATCAACAAGGTCAGCATCGACGTCGGGCAAAACCAGGTGCTGGCGATGATCGGACCTTCCGGCTGCGGCAAGTCGACCTTTTTGCGTTGCCTGAACAGAATGAACGACACCGTAGCCTCCTGTCGGGTTCAGGGACAAATCAGCCTCGACGGTATCGACATCTATGGCCCTTCCATTGATGTCGTGCCACTCAGAGCACGGGTCGGCATGGTATTCCAGAAGCCCAACCCCTTCCCGAAATCGATCTATGACAATGTCGCTTACGGCCCGCGCATTCACGGGCTGACCCGCGACAAGAATGAGCTCGACGAAATTGTCGAGACCTCGCTTATCAAGGCCGGACTTTGGGAGGAGGTCAAAGATCGGCTGCGTGAGCCGGGCACCGGGCTTTCCGGTGGGCAGCAGCAACGGCTTTGTATCGCCCGGGCGATTGCCGTCAGCCCCGAGGTGATCCTTATGGATGAACCCTGCTCCGCCCTTGACCCCATTGCCACCGCCAAGGTCGAAGAGCTTATCGCCGAGCTGCGCACCCAGTTTTCCATCGTCATCGTCACCCATGCCATGCAGCAGGCATCAAGGGTGTCGCAGCGCACCGCCTATTTTCACCTCGGCGATCTCATCGAGGTCGGACCGACGGAAAAGATCTTCACCAATCCGGGCCACAAACTTACCGAGGATTATATCACCGGCCGGTTCGGGTGAGCTCGAACTCAGATCCTGCAATGGAGTCTCTATTATTACGCCTCGCATAGATACAGTGTAGGACTTGCTGGAACAGTCCTTCAGCCATATAGTGAAACGAACAACACATTGTACCATCCTCTGAATTTTTACCCAGGAGAGACGATTGTCGCACAACAATGCCCTCGAGCCGGACCACCTGACCAGCGGATTCGTCACAGTCGATCAGGATTGGATCGTTACTGCCTACAACGAGAAAGCCTTGCTCATTCTCGGACTTGCGGGGCATGATATGGTCGGCAAACACTGTCGGGAAATTTTCGACAACGACCCGCGCTTCAGCTCCATTTGCGCCCATATAGCGCCACTTACAGAACAAAAGGGCAGTCATAATATCGAATTGACCCTTGGTAACCCGCTCACCGGAGAAAAAAATGCGGTGCACATGCTCGTCGTTACCATCCCCGGCAAAAACGGCAATGCCATCGGGGCAATTATCAACTTTGCCGATCTTACCGAACCGCTGGCCGCCAGCAGACTGGCCCTGAACAGCATTGCCGAAGGTGTCTTTACCGTCGACAAGACCTGGCATATCACAAGTTTCAATACGGCAGCGGAAAAGATAACCGGGTGGCAGGAATATGAGGTCCTTGGCAGCTGTTGCCGGTCGATCTTTAAGGCCAACATCTGCAGTTCCACCTGCGCCGTCGCCGAATCCATCCAAAAAAAATCGGTGGTTTCGGAGCGCAAGGCCTTCATTGTCGGCAAAGATGGCCGGTCCATCCCGGTCAAACTGAACGCCGCCCCTCTCCTCGACATGCATGGCGATGTGATCGGCGGCGTGGAAACATTCGTCGATAGTACCGCCACTTTTCAATATGAGTTGATTCTCGCCGCGGTCGCTGACGGCGTCTTTACCGTCAACCCCGAGGGCAAGGTGACTTCCTTCAACAAGGCAGCCGAACAGATCACCGGTTTTATGGAAGCCGAAGTCCTCGGCAAGGTCTGCTCCGAAGTCCTGTTTTCGAGCAAGAACGCGCAGAGTTGTCCTCTCAGTATCTGCATGAAGGATAAAATTTCCATCGTCGACAAGGAGTTGTTCATTATCGGCAAAGATGGTTTTTCCATTCCCGTCAGTGTCAGTGTTGCCCCCTTTGTCGGCCATAACGGTGAAATCCTGGGCGGGGTCCAATCATTTCGCAACAACACCAAGAGACTACAAGAAGCTCTTATTCTCGATTCGGTGGCCGATGGCGTTTTTACCGTCGATCGGGAATGGCGTATCACCTCATTCAATCTCTCCGCCGAAATAATCACCGGTTGGCGCCGTGAAGCGGCCATCGGTAGATACTGCAGCGATATTTTGTGCTCCTCGATCTGCGGAAAAAACTGCGCTGTTGCCGAAAGTCTGTATACCGGTCAGGGCGTTGCCAACCGATCGATCACCATCAAGAACCGCACCGGAAAGACGGTTTCGGTAAGCATCAGTGCGGCTCCTCTGGTGGACCATGAGGGCAATGTTCTCGGCGGGGTTGAAACCTTTCGTGACCTCAGTGTGGAAACAATACTTCGCCAGCAACTGACAAAAAAATACACCTTCGAAGAAATTATCAGCAAGAGTCCTTCCATGCAGAGAATTTTTCAGATCATGCCGGATATTGCGAGAAGCGAAAGCAATGTGCTGATTCTCGGCGAGAGCGGCACGGGGAAGGAACTGGTGGCCAATGCGATCTTCCATGCCTCCGGTCGTAATGATAAGCCTTTCGTCGTCGTTAATTGTGGTGCACTACCAGACACCTTGCTGGAATCCGAGCTTTTCGGCTATAAAGCCGGGGCCTTTACCGACGCTAAAAAAGATAAAATCGGTCGCTTTGCCACCGCCGAGGGCGGAACCATCTTTCTGGATGAGATAGGCGACATCCCTCAATCCCTCCAGGTCAAGTTGCTCCGCGTTCTCCAGCAAAAAGTCTATGAGCCTCTAGGCTCGAACACTCCGATCAAGGCCAATGTCCGGATCATTGCCGCCACCAACAAGGATCTTTTCGAACTGGTCAAACAGGGGCAATTCAGGGATGACCTTTTTTACCGGCTCAATGTCGTTAACATACTGTTGCCGCCGCTCAGGGAAAGAATTGAAGATATCCCCCTGCTGGTTGACCATTTTGTAACAAAATTTCGTGCCGAAAAACAAAAAGACATTGTCGGTATCAGCGATGCAGTCACCACCCTACTGATGAAGTACCGATATCCCGGCAATATTCGTGAGCTGGAAAATATCATCGAATACGGCTTCATCCTTTGTCCCGGCGGCTTTATCCAGCTTGAGCACCTGCCTGACTCCTTTGCCAAACGGGAAGAACTGCAGGATCCCCAGCCGCTGTTGACATCCGAAGGATTGGCCCTTGAAGAAATTGAAAAAAGGGCTATCGATGCCTCCTTGAAGCGCAACAAATGGCGGAGAATGCTGACCTGCAAGGAACTGGGAATCAACAAGGATACCTTACGCCGGAAAATCGAGAAATACCGAATAGCCATTCCAATTCACTGGAAATGAGAGCATCGTTCTTCTGCCTTGTTGCGCATAGTTGTAATAAACACATCTCCCTCAGCAAACCTTACGATCTTTTGCTTCCTTGCCTGTATTCTTTGCAAGCGTTTGCAGCCTGGCAGCTATATCCTGTTCCTTAGCTTTTCGCTCCTCCAAGGCATCGCCGGCAAGTCTTAAACTCCGCGGAATTGCCCGGTCAACAACGGCATCGCAGGTGCAGTGGATGGTGCTCGGACACTCAGTAATTTCATAACAGGTGGCGTAACGCAGGAGTTTTTTAATCCCCGGGATGGAGATGCCCTCATCATGAATGAGTCGGCGCAAACAGCCGATCCAGGTGAGATCGTTTGCCGAATACAATCTTCTATTCCCGACCCTGGTCGGATTTATTAGCCCTTCATCCTCGTATATCCGCAGGGTACGGGGATGGACATCCAGCAATCTGGCCGCCACGCCAATGGGATAGATCGGCAGGTCTTTTTTAATAGGCTCTATCGACGGTTTCTTTCGCACCATGCGGGTAATCTCCTTCTCCATATACCGCAAGGGTATAAGTTTCGTTTGACCAGGCAAACTGCTCAACTCAGTTATAAAATTCCAGCCACAATACCCGATTTCACCGTGCACAACGAGAAAGAAAACAACCGCCGAGGCCACTTCTTAATGCTGTTCCGCGACATGTCCACGAAAGAGCTTCTCGCCCATGAGAAAAAACAGACCACAGAACGCCACGCCGCCAAGCACCACCAGGTATTCATGCAGGGTCGGTACATAGGAAAGCAGTTCCGGGTAATCAACCAGCCCCATACCATGGTAGGACGGAATGAGCTGACCGACGATCACCAGGTCATAGCGCATGACGAAAATCCCCACCATCCCCGCCAAGGAGGCAACAAACAGGGCATTCATGTTCCGGCCTCGGACCATTAAGATGACCACAAATGGAATCGCCATCCCGAGCAGTACCTCGCCGACCCAAAAATTGACGGCGTAGGAACCGGTCAGCAGGGTCATGATCGCTTCATATTTGCCGGGAGGATTGCCGGTCACTCCGGCAATCATTTTCCAGCAGGTGAAAAAGATAATGATTGCCATCATCAGAGCCCCCATCTTGGCCACACTCTCCATCGACTTTTTCATCCCCTCGCTCATCCTCCAGCCGTTGGCCTTGTAAGCAATAATGGTGAAAAAGATGATCGCCACGCACCCGGACATCGCCGCCGAAGTAATAAAATAGATCGGCATATACGGCCCGTGCCAGAACTCGCGGCCATTCAACAGTCCGAAAACCGCCCCCAGGTTGGAATGGGCTGCGACACCGGTCAACAGCCCGGCCAGACCGAAAGCTGTGGCTGTCTTATGCTGCTCCTTCTGGAGCATGACAAACTCGATCATCATGAAAAAAAGGTAGGCACCGTACAAAGTACCCATCCACCAGATGTTCGAAGTCAGATTGGCTCCAATTACATTGCCGACCGGCATACGCCAGGAGTTCTCGATCTCGAAGGCGATAACCAAGAAACCGGCAACAATGGTGGCGATCGACAAGAACACCGCCCGCTTGGCAATGGGATTGAAATTCTCGAAACCAAAGACATGGCCAACCGAGGAAACGATACACAGCCCGGTAGATGTAACTACAAAAAAAACGTAGGCGGCAATCAGGATACCCCAGGGTACGCCGCGACTGACGCCAAAGGTATGCTCATGTCCGGCTATCAGGGAATGCACGCCGGCCGCCACACCCAGGACACTCAGCAACGCCAAAATACCCATGGTTGCAGTGTATTTTCCCGATCCGCTTGCCTCCAAACCTCCTGCCTGAGGAAGTATCCCTGCCAATAGATTGTTCATTTTTTTGCTCCTATACTTTATGGTTCGTTTAAAAATTCATTCTTCAAAATATCGGCCGGTTATGGGATTTTCGCCGTATATTGTGAAGATAGGGCCTCAGCTTCAGTTCATACAACGTGTGCAAAACTGCACTGCCAATCCAGAACATAAGAAAATAGATACCTTCCATACACCCTCCTTCACAACCTCAAATCCATTTTTGTTCACTCTGCTTCACCTTGGTCTCTGAATAAATCGGAACATATACTGTATCTAAACCTTACAATTATAATTGTCAATTAATTGCACAATATTTATCTCGAATATTTTCATGCGAACTTTCACAATAAATCGAAACAACTCTTTATATTACTGTATTTACATTGTTTTATAAAACTATTATGGCCCAACGAGAAATCATGAAGGTACTAGAGAATCGGGCGCATTTTGCTTCCTGTTTCATGAAGGACGTATTTTGCGCCCTCTGTATCGACAAACAGTCCCAGCCAGCGACGGAGATTCCGCCACGATTTTCAGTGTAAAAAAACAGGTCGCCACAAAAAACAAACACTATTCGGAAACAGATATTGGAAGGATAAAGGAGCTGATCGGACGAAAAAGAAGGCTGTCAGAGAGGGTGTGCTACAACCGGTGAAATCGGTACTTTGCGCGGAGGAGAAGAATCAGCAGAAGACCAAAGTGAGAACTCAAGGGGGAGAGAAGAGGTCCTGGCCACTCTCAGGCTGCCAGATCGTCAGTGAGAGACGGCGGAGGGGCAATTCTGCAGATCTTTTTTGGCACCAGGGTATTTGAGAAAAAGGCCGAACACCGCTTTCTTTTCTCAAACGGGCAATCGATAATATTCCAGCATGGAGTGAATTTAAGGAGTTTCTTTACGCCATTGATACTCACCCCGTGTTCATGGACCATCTCACGAATGCATTCGATCCACTGGATATCGTGCAGAGTAAAGTATCGCCAGGCTCCCTTGCGCCGAGGGCTGATAAGACCGGCTTCTTCGTAGTTTCTCAGGGTCCGGGGGTGAATATTGAGCATTTCAGCAGCCATGCCGATGGTAAACAGGGCTTTGTCTTCATTCATTTTCCCACCTCATGACGTAGCGAGGATGGCCCCGCCCCGAAAATTTGCACAACTGCCTCGACCGCTGTCGCTCAATGGCCATTTTCCTTAACAAAGGTGCTGTCAAGAAAACGCTCACCAGCTATAAAACCAAATCCCACCACCCCGATCCCGGCAATGACCAGGAGATACTCGGCAGTCGTCGGGACATATGTCAAATATTGCGGAATCCCAATCAAGCCATAATCATTCGGCACAATCTGGCCGGAAACCACCAGGTTATAGCGGGAGAAAAATTGCCCAACGAGAACCATCAGAGACGCGGCGGACAAGGCATGAATCGAATTCAACCGACTGGCGACCAGAAGGAGACAGGGCAAAACCAGACCTACAACGATTTCAAACACCCAGAAATTCGTGGCCAGCGGACCCTTCACCAAAGAGTCGGCAGCCATACTCATTTCCTCGGTGCCACAATAGGCATTGGCAAATTTCCAGGCAGTGGCAAGCAGGACCATAAAGGTCATAAGGACCATGATTTTCCCGCCGGTCTGCAGAGCCCGGAAGGTGCTGTCTGAAATCTGCCGACGTTGCAAAACATGGCTATAGTGGGTAAACATTATTATTGCCGCCGCTCCCGAGAGAACCGCACAGGCGAGAAAAAATATCGGCAACTGAGAACCGTACCAGAAAGGTCGGGCACTGAGTGACGCAAATACCGATCCCAAATTGCTATTGGCAAAAGCCTCAGTAACGGCGCCGATTACCCCAAGAATGACAGCTGCTCGCAGCCGTTTGGAAAGAATCAGATAGAGTTCGAGAATCATCACACCGACGGCCAGACCATAGAGGGTGCCCATCCACCAGATATTTGAAGTGATATTCGGGTGGAAAATTACGCCGAGCGGCATTCTCCACGGATTTTCGATCTCCAGGCCAATCACAGTAAAGGCTCCGAACAACATGATTATAGAAAGCCAAACCATCCTGTTCGCCAATTGTGACATCTGGTTGCCGCCAAACGCATGACTGAACACGGCAAGAATACACAAGCCAGTTGAGATTATCGCAAAGTAGGCATAGACGCCTATCAGCATCCCCCACGGCATTTCCCGGGTATTGGCAAAGGCGTGATGATGGCCGGCCATCTGGGCATAAACAGCACCGGCTACACCAACCACAATCATCAAAATACTGAGCCACATCAATTTGTTGGCCGGCAGGTTTATCTTTGCCGACCGCGCATTGACTGCAATATTCCTTTCCATTTTTCAAGTCTCCTTTTACGTATGTGTCTTTGTCGTGAGCAGAACGCCTTCCAATCTTAATTCCCAATAACAATGGACTCCGGCTCCGCGCGCACACTCTCTTCCAACCCCAGCTTACAGAGGACAATGAGCGCAACCGGCCCGCTAAATGGACCGAGCACAACAAAAAGTATCAGTGAGAGCAGAAACCAGGAACATTCACTCACCCTCTCTGCCCGTGTCCTCAGCCCCTTTGTGGAAACTTTCATTGGACTCTCGCTATGCCGATTCTCTAAAGTTGTTGCCATGACATCCTCCTCACATGGATTTTCATTGAACCACTTCTTATACTGCCTCATCTAGCAAGAGCAATGCCATGGTAGGGAAAAACTGAAATAAATATTGATGAACTTGATTATAGCGTTATTATTACTATAATTATTTTTAGAACATAACAAACATCAGCCGAAGAATTTCACTCAATAAGGTTCCCTGAATGGCGCATTTTGCGTCTTTTTCAGGATTCTCAAAGGACGCATAATACGTCCTTTCCCGAACCTAGGTAATATATTGATATTGTTTGGCTTAGGCTTATGGTTTCAGTTATGGGCGGGAACGGAAACAGAAAGATCGGGGTCGAAAAAGGGAAGAGGGATCAAGCTATGGTTTTTTGCTAAACCAATTAACCAAGCAAAATAAATGAGTTAAAAAAATAAAGGGAATTCTGGGCGCAAATTGCGTCCGAAAGCAGAGTAATTATGGAAGGGGCTGACGCATAGTGCTGCAAACAGCGGAAGAGTAGCAAAGAAAAGGCCAGAACAGGATCATAGAAACGGTCCTGTTCTTGACAACGAAGGAATGGGCGAGCAAGTAGTACAACTATCGATCAATGGCTTTTCGCAGCAGTTCCACCTTCACTATTTAATCGGGCATGCCCCCGTGCCCCTATATGACAGGAGGTGCAGCGTGTATTTGAGGCAAAGGCGGTAGAACCGTCATGACAGGAACCACAATACCCCCCCTTATAGAGCGCAGCCATGGTAAAATCATCTTTTTTTTCGGCGGCGCCGTTTTCCATTTCAAACAGGCTATCATGACAGGAATCACAATTAAGACCGGCATCCATGGTATGGACCTTATGTTCAAAGACCACCGACTTCACCGGCTTAACCCAAACTATCGGTGCTTTGGGACCATAGGTATCTTCATCGTATTCTGTTTTTTCCTGCGCATTACTCGCGGCAAAAAGCAGGGCGCTGGAAAAAAGACCGGCGCCGAGAACCAACATTAGCAGCATTTTTTTCATGTTCATCTCCTACCCATCAGCATTACTCCCCAGCAATCATCGGGCTGGAAAGAGGCACATCCGGCCTTTTAAGAGTTAATATAGAAAACATTGGGAATTGCGCCTGTTTCCGGACGCAGCACCCAAATCATGGTCTCCGGGGCATGAACCAACTTGAAAACCCTGCTTGTCGGATCAGCGAGATTGCCGAACACCCGGACATCAGCCGGACATGCCTCAACACAGGCCGTGGTGGTTTGTCCTTTAGAGAGCCGTGACTCAAAACAAAAATCGCATTTGTCTACAGCACGGGTTTCTTCTTTGAAATACCGAGCATTATAGGGACACGCGGTCATACAGGTCTTGCAACCAATGCAACGGCCTGGATTCATGGTCACAATCCCGGTCTTCTCATCTTTCCAAGTCGCCGTTGTCGGACAGACTCTAACACAAGGCGGCCTATTGCAGTGGTTACAGAGCACCGGCATAAAGGTCGTTTCGAACTTTTCGCCTCCGAGCGATCTACGTTTCTCGAGAATTGTTGTCCTGAAGCCGTATGCCGGCACATGGTTGGTCTTGACACAGGCCTCCATGCATCGCTCACAATCGACGCACAGTTTCTCCCGGATGACCATACTATAATGAGGGTTGTAAGGATATTTGCCAATCTCCGGAACAACTCCAGCTCCATAGACATTGCTCACGGAGGTCAGCGACAGGACACTTCCTCCCAGATACATGCCGGTAACAACTAGACCGAGCTTTAAAAAATTTCGCCGCTCAACCGAAGGCAATCCTTCCAGGTCTTCGCTTGTTATCTTTTCCAATTCATTCATTTTCATACATGAACCTCTTGAGTTTCATCTGACCCCTGCAAATATTTGTGAGAATCGGCCATAACGTGTTGTCGGTAAAACAATTAGGTCTGTTGAATGGTTAACACCCCACAAGGGGGTATAAGTACCTTTCACGAAATTCATTCTTAAAAAAAGAAATGAATTTCTAAGGAACTAATGCTGTTCCGCGACATGTCCACGAAAGAGTTTTTCGCCCATAAGAAAAAACAGACCACAGAACGCCACGCCGCCAAGCACCACCAGGTATTCATGCAGGGTCGGTACATAGGAAAGCAGTTCCGGGTAATCAACCAGCCCCATACCATGGTAGGACGGAATGAGCTGACCGACGATCACCAGGTCATAGCGCATGACGAAAATCCCCACCATCCCCGCCAAGGAGGCAACAAACAGGGCATTCATGTTCCGGCCTCGGACCATTAAGATGACCACAAATGGAATCGCCATCCCGAGCAGTACCTCGCCGACCCAAAAATTGACGGCGTAGGAACCGGTCAGCAGGGTCATGATCGCTTCATATTTGCCGGGAGGATTGCCGGTCACTCCGGCAATCATTTTCCAGCAGGTGAAAAAGATAATGATTGCCATCATCAGAGCCCCCATCTTGGCCACACTCTCCATCGACTTTTTCATCCCCTCGCTCATCCTCCAGCCGTTGGCCTTGTAAGCAATAATGGTGAAAAAGATGATCGCCACGCACCCGGACATCGCCGCCGAAGTAATAAAATAGATCGGCATATACGGCCCGTGCCAGAACTCGCGGCCATTCAACAGTCCGAAAACCGCCCCCAGGTTGGAATGGGCTGCGACACCGGTCAACAGCCCGGCCAGACCGAAAGCTGTGGCTGTCTTATGCTGCTCCTTCTGGAGCATGACAAACTCGATCATCATGAAAAAAAGGTAGGCACCGTACAAAGTACCCATCCACCAGATGTTCGAAGTCAGATTGGCTCCAATTACATTGCCGACCGGCATACGCCAGGAGTTCTCGATCTCGAAGGCGATAACCAAGAAACCGGCAACAATGGTGGCGATCGACAAGAACACCGCCCGCTTGGCAATGGGATTGAAATTCTCGAAACCAAAGACATGGCCAACCGAGGAAACGATACACAGCCCGGTAGATGTAACTACAAAAAAAACGTAGGCGGCAATCAGGATACCCCAGGGTACGCCGCGACTGACGCCAAAGGTATGCTCATGTCCGGCTATCAGGGAATGCACGCCGGCCGCCACACCCAGGACACTCAGCAACGCCAAAATACCCATGGTTGCAGTGTATTTTCCCGATCCGCTTGCCTCCAAACCTCCTGCCTGAGGAAGTATCCCTGCCAATAGATTGTTCATTTTTTTGCTCCTTCTCCATGGCAAAATTGATAATAATTCCCTGCACATCAATCAGAAAAATCTTATACACAACACATCCATTGAACATATCACCTGGCTCACGCTGCTTGTCGGGATCAAGTAATTATTTTTTTTTAAAACAGTATTCACGACCCCATCTCATCCAACAACCGGGAAGCCACTTCCGCAAAATCGCTTCCAATTAATGGAACAAAGAGAGATAAAAAACAACAAAAAACTCAATCAACACAAAAATAATTCATCTGTATATTCAGAATATACGATATTTTCAAGAGATAGTATCACCCACCTGGTGCTAGAATATATCAAGACGGGTGAGGAAGGATTCTTGCCTCAAGGGAGATCAAGAGGTACAATTTGTGCACAATGGATAAAATTGAGGTAAAAGAGCGATGTTTGGGGCCTAGAAAGAGACCGGAGAAAATTTCATCATCTACCCAACAGCTCCTAGCCTAGCGCACAGTAACTCCGGGAGTACCGGCGACAATCTCGCCAATCATTACGGCATACCTGATCCCGGCAGAATACAGATCAGCAATAAGTCGAGGCGCCTGCTCTTTCGGCAGGGCCAGCATCAAGCCGCCGGAAGTTTGCGGATCATAGAGAAGCTCCTCCTGACTTTTGCTCAAGTGTCTTTCGAAAGCCAGGGGAAAACGCGCCACCAAAGCCCGATTGGCCTTGTTGCTGCCGGTACTTTGTCCCTTTGCATACATTGCCTGCGCCCCGTCATAAAACGGCAGACCGGCAAAATCGATCACCGGATGGACTCCCGCGCCGACAGCCATCTCGACAAGATGGCCAAGTAAACCGAAGCCGGTGACATCGGTGCAGGCATGGAGGTCGTAGGCCAGGGCCTTGTCCATCGCCAGGCCGTTCAGCGCGGCAAGGACCGGCAGTACCGATTTTTCCAGTTCCTTTAAGCTGAACTTCCCGGCCCTGGTTGCATTGAAAAGTACCCCTGAGCCAAGAGGCTTGGTGAGAATCAGGGCATCGCCCGGTTGCGCCCCGGCATTGGTGATAATTCGGTCCGGATGGACCACACCGTTAACACATAGACCGTACTTGGGTTCGTTGTCATCGACACTATGGCCGCCGACCAGGCAGGCCCCGGCTTCAACCACCTTATCATTGCCGCCGCGAAGAATTTCGCGGAGGATTCCCATGTCGAGATGCTTGGCCGGAAACATCACGACATTGAGAGCTGTGAGGGGTTTGCCACCCATGGAATAGACGTCGGAGATGGAGTTGGCCGCAGAAATCTGCCCGAACCAGTAAGGATCATCAACCGGCGGGGTGATAAAATCAACGGTATTGATCATTGCCACCTGGTCGGAGATTTTATAGACAGCGGCATCGTCCGAGGTTTCTATGCCGACGAGAAGGTTCTCGTTGCGCTTAAAATCGAGCCCTTTCAGTGCGTCCGACAGATCCGCCGGACCGATTTTCGCTGCTCAGCCACAGGTTCTTGCGAGCCCTGTCAGTGTCTTTTTCTTGAACAACCACATCCTGCTCTTCTCCTGAATTTTAAGGGTATTGACGGGTTTGCTGCGGTTTGACAGCGCACCTCGGCCTATAATTTTTCGGCAGGACTCTTTGCCCGTCCCGATAAATTCTTGCCGAAAGTTTACAATAATCCAATAGGCTTGCGGAGCAAGGAAAAATAATCATCCTGGCCTTCACGGCGGTGATCGATAACAGACGGCTCTTGCCCGGAAAAAACAAAGGGCTTATCGAGGGTTAAGAAGACATCAAGCCCTGCATCAAACCGACCAAGGCTGTGGTTTCTCGACCGTATCAGCAATTTGTCGGAGCCTTCCTGAAAGAATAAAAATCGTGACTGACTGTGCATAAAAAGCCCGGCATCGATGGAGCTGACATTGACAAAACAGGTGCCGCCGAGATTTTCCTGAATGCTCATGGTTCCGGGCAAGCCCTGCGGCAGGTGCGTATGCCCGGATGCCCAAACCGCCACTCGCGCCTCCTGCAGCACCTTTTCGAAACGTTTTGATCCTTCAATCCGCCGACTTGCAAAGGATGAACCGAAAAGGCCGCTGTTTTTCAACTGACCGTGCGTGACGGTAATGATGATGCGATCTTGATTCCTAAGCACCATGTCCCGCCACCAGGCAAAGGCCTCCTCGGAAATTTCGGTTTTCGAGGATGGCAATTCATCGGCAAGAAGCAGCAGGAGAATATTTCCGAAATCAACACCGTAATGGGACGGTCGCGGGAAATAGTGGTGAAACAGCGGTTCCGACCGGACATCATGATTTCCGGCGATCTCATACCAATGACGAACCTTAGAACGGTTGCGGGTGTCAAGAAACCAGACGAAATCTTCATTCTGACTATGCGATTTCATCAGGTCCCCGGCTATTACCGCCATATCAACCTGGGCGACATGATCATTGACATCGGTGATGGTCTGTTCAAAAAACCGCCGTTCGGCCTGGGTCGGCGGCTGAATATCGGAGAGTATCCAAACCACAAAGGTACGACTTAGGCCAAGCGGCGGCCGACTCTCCGGAGATTCTCCGGTGCGCACACCGGAACATCCGGCGATGAGGAGAAAAACGAGAAGAAGCCACGCGGCTCTCGGCCCAGCCGCCTTCGCTACTGCCGACTGTTGTTCCACTTCTTCCTCCCTTGCACCGGTCACCCCTTGCTCTGACGACAAGGGGTTATCCCCTCGCCTAGAATCTCTGATAAAGGTTGTCCTTTCCTGTATCTTCTATGCGGGTGTCGCCCTTGGGAAACTTGATGAAATTATCATTTCCTTGGTAAACTATCCGATCCACTTTGTCGTGCAGCTCGATCTTATTATGGCTGCCCTGTACCGTCAGAGTCAGGATGTGTCCGGATCCGTTCAATGTGTTATGGTCGCCCTTGACAAAAAGGTTTTGCTTGGAGACGGAGGTATTGACATTGCCGCCGTCAGAGGTGATGATCACATCGCCTTCACCACCATCGCGCCCCTTCTCGATCACCACACCGGGGGTTTCCACTCGACCACTTCCGTCAATCGACACCCCGGGAGCACTGACCTTCCCCTGCCCCACCGCCGCGCCCGGCGTTCGAACACTGCCACCCGGACCGATCTCTACGCCCGGCGCAGAAATACTGCCGTCGGCGCGAATCTCCAAACCCGGCAAACTTATCGTGGCATTCTCCACCGCAAAAACCGCACCGGCCACAACCAAGGATATCCCTCCGGCCAAGAGCATCAATGTCTTCATAGGCTTTTCCTCCTCCAGGAAAATGGTTTTAGAATAAAGTGTCTCCCCTCTGCCACTAAAACCGGCGACCAATAGCAATAAAATACGCCGTTCCGTCGTTCTGCACAAGAGGCTTCAAGCCGGTGTTAAATAATTACTGGGTCCCAAAAAAGTCAGCTCCCGGGAAGCCGCCGTCATCGTCCCTGGATTCAATGAGGTGCAAAATATTGTCCTGGCCAAAGATGCGGTGCAGGCCATTCAGCTGATCTTTAAAACCCATAGGGAGGATTTGGCTGCCTTCTGGGATCATTCCTTTACCTGCGGCTCGCTGCCAAAATTCCCCGGCAAGGTGAGATGCTCTTCTGTATTCCGCGGCGATTGCTGACTAAGCAAAACACTTGCCGTTTAATATAGGGGGAATTTCTCTCCACCCCTGTTCGCAGCTATTAACCGTCCCTTCCTCTCATACAACCACGCAAAGAGTCGCGTGATTGCGACTGTAAAGAGTCGCATAGCGTCGTAAATTTGCTACCCCGTTGCCAAATGATCGATGGCGTGGCATCGCCAATATTCTAATATATTATATCATTACAGTATGACAAAAGGCACAAATGCCAAACATCATCTAATGGCATTATATTTGCTTGATAAACAGAATGTTGCATGCCGAGAAAGTCAAAAGTATTATTTGTGGCGCGACTTCTGAGGGACCGGCCAGCATGCTCCTGGCCACAGAATTTGAACTGCGATGACAACAACGACCATGCAACTTCGACTGTAATGTCGGCGCGATTGTCGGGAGAATCCTGAAAACTGCCGAAAAAACATTTTACCCAAGGGAGGGTATGCTTATGCCTGGAATGAATGGAAAAGGTCCACTAAGAAAGGGCCCGCTGAGCGGCGGACAACGTGGTGTCTGCAACCAGATTGAAACAGACAAGACTGGTCAACCCCAAGGTGCCCCAGTGGATGTCGTGCCGGGGCAAGGTCGAGGTTTGGGTCGATGTCAGGGTGGTGCGGGCCGAGGTGCCGGAAAAGGTCAAGTCAGAGGCCAGGGTAGATCCGGTAACCGCTGACCGGGAATTGGTTCACCGCCTGATGTCAAGTAAGGTTGTGCCACAATAACCGGCTGTCGCAACAGCGGCAGCCGGATCATAACCGAGAGGAAATTCTTGATAGTCTGCGCGAAAACAAGAATGACAATTTTGGTCGATAATAAGGCCAAATCAGGGTTGGTTGCCTGCGAAATGGGTACATGGGGTTGAACACTCCACGATAGTAACCGATATCATCGGCTTGACAGGGCCGATTCCCCATGATACCGATTGCGAGATTGCCGACGAACCGTTTTTTCTCGATCCCGAGGGAGGCCGCCCAGACCCCATAGCCGATGACTTGGCCCTGTGGAACCGTACAGAGACAGGATTGATCTTTGCTATCTAAATCCCATGCGACCTGAGAAAATGATCTCATTAACCGAAGCTCATACCTGTATCAACATGCTCGAGCCGCTTCAGCCGGTTGACGTTCTTCTTAATAAAGCTCTTGGTTTGATTTGCGCTGAGAATGTGTATGCCGCCCACAATTGCCCGACGGTTGATTCCTCATTAAAAGACGGTTTTGCCGTAGTTTCATCTGATATTGCTGGTGCGTCCCCCTGTAATCCCGTTACCCTGGCCGTAGTACCTGGTTCCTTGGCTGCGGGCGATGATAGCGCGAGATTTCATGTCACAACGGGAAGTGCAGTGAAAATCATGACAGGGGCAGCTGTTCCACACGGGGCAACGTCGGTACTGTCCTCGGAGTTTGCGCAGATTGCCGGGGGAATGGTGACAATCAAAGCAGATTCCCGAGTCGGGTTGAATATTCTCCGTAAAGGAAGTGATATAGCCCAAAACCAAAGGGTTCTGGCAAAAGGGGATTTGCTTGGCCCGGCTCATCTTGGCCTTTTAGCAGCAGCCGGACTGAAGGAAGTCAGCTGTTATCCGTTACCCAAGGTTGCCATTACCGCGACGGGGAGCGAGCTTGTTTGGCCCGGTGACCCTCTTACCGAGGGGAAGGTGGCAGCCAGCAACATGGTGATAGCGACTGCTGAACTGCAGGCTTTGGGAATAACCGCATCGACCGTTCTTCTGCACGATAATCTTGACAATCTGCACGATCATTTTCAACACATTATCCAGCGGGTTGACGTGCTGATAACCTGTGGCGGTGTGCTTGACGGCGATAAAGACCTCACCATTCGGGCTATGGATAGGATCGGCATGGTGAAGATCTTCCATCGTGTTCGGATAGGGCCGGGGAAAGGCGCCTGCATGGGACGGGTTGGCAAGACGATAGTGTTTAACCTGCCGGGTGGGCCACCATCAAACCATGTAGCCCTATTCCTCCTTGCCCTATCCGGAGTTCGTCGACTCATGGGTTTCATGAATTGCCTGCCGCGAAAACGACAGGTCTTTCTCACTGAAGAAATTGCCGGGCAAAAAGACTGGACCCAATTGGTATACAGCAGGGTGAAATATGCTAACGGTTGTCTTTACGCTGTTCCTCTGAGCAAGATGAGAAGATTTGAAGCCATGGCGACAGCCAACGCCCTGATTGAAATACCCGAGGGGTGCGCTACCATCAGAGAAAATGCTTTAGCGGAGGCGTGGTTTTTCAATGAAAGGCATATACCGTAACCCCAAGACACATCACCATCTATGGAATTCCTCAATATCCTTTTCGCTTTTTTCATTCTCTTTTCCCTTGCCCTTTGCTGGTTTGGTTTTCATTATCTGACTAATAAGCCGCTTGATAATCCGGATGGCCACGCCGTTGTCACTGGAAACTGCGGCGATACTATGGAAATCTCCCTGCAATTCAAGCAGGGCAGAGTGTGCAACAGTTCTGCCTGGACCAACGGCTGTTCAGTAAGCAAAACGTGCGTCGAGGCTGCGGCCATGCTGGCTCGCAATCGACAGATCAGTGAAATTGAAAAGATCAATATGATGACGATCATGGAACAGATCGGCCAGCTACCCGAAAGTCACCTCCATTGCGCACAGTTAGCCGAAACTACCCTCCTTGCGGCAATAAAAAACTATCGAATGTCAGAACAGCGGAAAAATGTTTAACGTTGTTCTTGAGACGCTACAGGCAAGTAGCTTTTGGCAACACTTGTCGAACCCTCCTGTCCATCGCACTTTTACCCTTTTATCCTTCAACGACTGAGCCTACAGTGTAGCAAAAAGCTACTCCCCGCCCAGTGGTCTTGCGTGGCTCGTCTCACATCTCTTCCCCAAAAGTCGACATAATATTTTGATTTTAATTAATAATTAATATAATTTCCCCCATTTTTTCCCTGTGGCACTGTGATTGCAATACTATGGGTAACTACCAATCAGGTAAAATTACCCATCGGGTAAAAAGGAGGACAAAATGCTATTCATAAATCAGAACAACATCGCCAAAGCCAAAACACAGAGCAACATCGTCAAAGGGTTCCATGTAATTGAAGACGAATGCATCTGGTCGAAGGCGGGAATCGTTCAGTCCGGACTGTGCGACAATGTGTACGACTGCCGGACCTGCCCGTTTGACAGGGCCATGCAGAGGACCGACAATGCAGACTCTAAACAAAGGGGATCTGGTTGGGCAAATAATGTCAAAGACATCTATGATTGGACAAACATTCCCTGCCGTCATGTGCTGACCGGGCGGGTCAGTGCAGCCAAGGTCTGTGTCAATAATTATGAATGTAATCATTGCGCCTATGACCAGATGCTCGATGATGAGGACATGGATTTCCGGGACGAAAAAACGGCCTGTTTGAAATCATCCGGCTACCTTCTGGCCGAAGAGTATTACTATCACAAGGGGCATACTTGGGCCCGGTTCGAACACGGCGGTCGGGTAAGGATCGGCTTTGACGACTTCATGGTCAAGCTCTTCGGCTCTCCATCAAGTATTTCCCTCCCCCACCTGGGCGCTCATCTGAAAGAAGACCAAGCCGGATTTGTCTTTTCCCGCTCAGATAAAGAAGCTGCAGTACTTTCTCCTGTTACCGGGACTGTGCTGGCCATCAACCACAGAGTCCTGGAGCACCCGGAAATTGTTCATGAGGATCCTTACAATGAGGGATGGCTCTGTATCGTTGAACCCAACATGCCCAAATGGAACGTCAAGGGGCTTTTTTACGGAAAAAACAGCCTTGAATGGACAGACCGAGAGAGCCAGAGACTCCTGCGTCTGATCGGACCTGAATACCAGAATCTGGCTGCTGCCGGAGAGCAAGCCAGTGGATGATATATATGCAGGCTTTCCCGAAATCGGATGGGACCGCCTGGCAGAATCATTTCTAAGAAGTGCAGAGAAATGAGGGAACCTTGCCGCGGCAGCCCATGCACAGTCCCGGTACAGGTAAAATGGGATCTTGTTCAGATCCTCAATGAAACCTAAAGAGTGATATTAAAGCCAGGCTGCCACCTTGAGCTGCCTGGCCATAAAACTACTTATCAGTAAAAAAGGAGGGCAAAATGTCATCGAGAGAACAGGAAAATAGCGTCAAAGCTAAAAAACAGGATAACATCATCAATGGATTCCAGGTCATTGAAAACGAATGCATCTGGTCGAAGACAGGCATGTTTCAGACCAGGCTGTGCGACAATGTGTACGACTGCCGGACCTGCCCGTTTGACAAGGCCATGCAGAAGGCCTTCAAGGCTGACCCCCAGAGCAAGCGATCTGGATGGGCACAGAATGTTAAAGGCGTCTTTGAGTGGAATAACATTCCCTGTCGTCATGCGCTGACCGGGCGGGTTACTGCAGCCAAGGTCTGTGTCAATAATTATGAATGTAATCATTGCGCCTTTGACCAGATGCTCGATGAAGAGGACATGGATTTCCGGGACGAAAAACAGGCCTTTTTCAAAGCATCCGGCTACCTTCTGGCAGACGAGTATTACTATCATAAGGGGCATACCTGGGCCCGGTTCGAACACGGTGGTCGGGTAAGGATCGGCTTTGACGACTTCATGGTCAAGCTCTTCGGCTCTCCATCAAATATTTCTCTCCCCCACTTGGGCGCAAAGCTGAAAAAAGACCAAGCCGGACTTGCTTTTTCCCGCTCAGATAAGGAAGCCGAAGTACGCTCTCCCGTTACCGGGACTGTGCTGGCAATCAACAACAGAGTCCAGGAGCATCCGGAAATCGTTCATGAGGATCCTTACAATGAGGGCTGGCTCTGTATCGTTGAGCCTAGAATGCCCAAGCTGAACCGCAGGGGGCTTTTTTATGGAAAAAACAGCCTTGAATGGACAGATCGGGAGAGCCAGAAGCTCCTGCGTCTGATCGGGCCTGAATACCAGAACCTGGCTGCCGCTGGAGGCGACCCGGTGGATGATATCTATGCAAGCTTTCCCGAGATTGGATGGGACCGTCTTGCAGAAACATTTTTAGGAAGTAAAAAGGTAAGTGCAAAGAAATGAGGGGAATCTTATACCACAAGGGGATAAGTTTCGTTTGAGCAGGCCAGCTGCTCAACTCAGCTTTACCGCGGCAGGCGTCTTGCACAGTCCCGGCACAGGTAAAATGGAATCTTGTTCAGATCCTCAATGACACCTGAAAAGTGCATGATACATCTGGTTTCGTTGCAATGGAACAGGTTGAACAGGTGGCCGAGTTCGTGAAGCGCGAGCTTGGCCGCCCTCTCGAAAACCAGGGAAGTCGATGGTGTTGAGCCGTCGGCGTTCCTGTTCAACCTGAAGAGCGATATCAAAGCCAGGCTACCGCCCTGGACTGCCTGGCCGTACACATAGTTGAAAATCGGAATAAACATATCCCGGGATATGACGCCGACAATTTTTGAGTACCCGTGAAAATCCAACGCATCAAGCTCATTGATAAGGAGGCCGGCATTATACTTCAGCCGGGCCTTATCGAAGGTAGACTCGGGAAGAGGCCGCATGGGCAGGACATCAGCCGGCAATTTGTAATACGCGGTGATATTAGCTGCGATAACCTCGACGGCAAGTGTCGGCACCTCCCCCAACGGAACCACTCCGATCAGTTCTTTCATGCCGGTTTTTTCAAGTTGCTCCGTTTGATAAACTTGTGGAGGCTCACCCGGTTGATGCCAAGAATTTCTGCCGATCGGGTAATCTGCCAGTTCTGTTCCTCCAGTACCTTCTGAATATGCGCTTCCTGTAATTCTTTTAATGTCCGGGGCGCGGATGGGGCTGCATGCGCCGGCCCAAGAAATGAAAAGTCCTCGACGGCAAGTGTCCGGGATTTGCTCAGGACAACGGCCCGTTCTACGACATTTTTCAGTTCCCTGACGTTTCCCGGCCAATCATAGGAGGTTAATAGCGAAAGGGCATCCGATTTTATCCTGTCCACATGCTTGGTGGTTTCATGGCTGTACTTTGCCATGAAATGATCGACAAGAAGGGGAATATCACCTTTTCGTTCACGCAGGGAAGGGAGGTGAACCCTGATCACATTGATACGATAAAAGAAGTCTTCCCTGAATTCTCCTTCCTGAATACATTTTTCAAGGTCTTTCCGAGTAGCCGAAATCAGACGGAAATCCACCTCAACAGGGGTTTTGCTGCCGACGCTGAACATTGTCTTATCATCCAGGACCCGGAGCAGGTCGACCTGCATCTTTGCACTGATATCTCCGATTTCATCGAGAAAGAGGGTACCGCCGGAAACCACCTCCAGAAAGCCCTTTCTGGATTGTTCTGCCCCGGTGAAGGCCCCTTTTCTATGCCCGAACAATTCACTTTCCATGAGCGCATCCGGCAGAGCACCGCAGTTGATGGCAACAAAGGGCAGCTGCGCCCTGGGGCTTTTGGCATGGATGGCCTTTGCCACCAGTTCCTTGCCGGTGCCGGTTTCCCCGGTGATCAGGATGGAGGCATCGCTCTGGGCCACCTCCATGATTAAGGCGTATAATTTTTCCATGGCGGGGGACTGGCCGATGATATTTTCAAACCGGGTGATCTGATCCAGGCACCCCTTGACATAATGATAGTCCGATGTGAATTTCTGCTGGCTTAAAATTTTCTCCATCACCAGGGAGAGCTGTTCCGGCTTAAACGGCTTCATCAGGTAGTCGCTGGCACCGGCACGCATGGCTCTGGCCGCGCTTTCAATGGAACCGTGAGCGGTAATAATGACCACCAGGGTGTCTGGGTATTCTTTCTTTACCCTTTCAAGCAGTTCAAGGCCGTCCATTCCCGGCATTTTAATATCCACAAACAGGAGATGAAAAGGCTTTTGCTCTATCTTTTCCAAGGCCTCCGCACCGGAGGCTGCTGTATCTATTTCATGACCGTATTTTTTAAACCAGTACAAAAGTGATTCCCGGACAATCAGCTCGTCGTCGACAATCATGAGTCGCAATTTTGGTTCCATGCTCTCCCCCCTTAAGGATTATCGTCAGGAATCACCGGAAAGGTCAGGGTAAATGTGGAGCCTTCCCTCTCCCGGCTGTCGACTTCTATAGTCCCTCGGTGATTTTTGACCACCCCGTATACAATGGACAGTCCCAGTCCGGTGCTTTTACCCACATCTTTTGTGGTGAAAAAAGGATCGAACAGGTTGTCCTTTATTTTGTCCGGGATGCCATACCCGGTGTCCCGGATTGTAAACCAGGCCTTGTCCTCTGTTCCATCCATCCGAGATGTCACCGACAGCTCCCCCCCTTCAGGCATGGAATCAATGGCGTTGAAAATCAGGTTCAAAAAGCATTGCTGAAGCTGGTTGATATCCCCTACAACCATGAGTGGGGCCGGGTAAAGCTCTGTCGTCAGTTTGATATTGCCGATTTTCATCTTGTGGCGGGTCAGGCAAAGCGCCGCATCCAGTGCCTTATTTACATCGACATGGGCATGTTCCACCCCCGATTCCCGGGCAAAGGAGAGTAGTCCGGAGACGATACTCCCCACACGCTCCAGTTCCCTGGACATGAGCTGCAGGTGGCCTTTGAATTCTTCCAGGGGCTTCTCTGCCGGGGGACCGGCGGTCAAAATGTCCTGCATATAGCCGCAGAAGGTCATAAGGCCCTGGATAGGGTTGTTGATTTCATGGGCAACGCTTGCCGCCAGCTTGCCGAGCGAGATCATCCGATCTTCCTGGATCATCTGCTGGATATTGGATTTGATCTCTTTGGTCTTTTTGTTCCACCGGCCCGCAAATTCATTGGTAACATCCCGCCAGAACTCGATCACCTGTGTGACATCCCCGGCATCATTCTTGATCGGATAAGTGCTCAAGTCGCAGTACATCCGCTGACCGTCCGGTCCCGGATGGTCATGGATGACATGGACATCCCTGCCGGTCCTCATGGTTTCAAGCATGGGACACTTCACTCCGGGAAAGGCACTCGAACAGGGGGTGTTGAGCCCGTGGGAAATTTCGTAGCAATGGGCGCCGATGACCGTATCCTTGGCCTTTTTCACCTTATTGAGATAGGCGTCGTTGACATCGATAATGGTGAAATCCGTATTGATAAAGACAATGCCTGCCGTGCTCTGCTGGATCAATAAGTTGGAAAACGTCTTCTCGGCATTGAGCCGCTGTTCGGTTGACTGCAGCCACTGGCTCACCACATGCACGAAGCTGCGCACTATCCTTTTGTTTTTGAACTCAAGGACACCGAGGCCCTTAGGTCTTAAACGGATGAGTTCAAGGAGCACATGCTGCTTGCCGGTCAGTTCCAGGACAATATCAAGCTGGTCGATATGCAGCAGATCGTGGAGATTGTCGGTGGTATATATCCCCAACTGTTCGGCAAGCAGCATCCCCTTTGCATCGGGATTTTTATCGCACACCCCCAGTATGTTGATTTTGTAAATAGGAGAGGGATTATCATGGATCAGATCGAGGAAAAAACGGCAGTCCCGGCCGCCGCCCACCATGGCAATATTAATGGAAAACCTCCCATTCACATCGTCCTTTGGTCTTTGGTTTTTTGTTCTCATCTAACACTCCTTCCGGTTTGCCTTCAGGTTACGCGGCACCCCCAAAACTACACGGCACAATTTATCCGATAAGAGGAACTTAGTAAAGGTGTTCGCGAAGTTCACGGCTTACTGCAGTCAGAAGATTCTGTTATCAATGATCAATAAAAAAGGATTCTTCTCCACTGCAATTACCGTTGCACAGCGCTTGCGGCAGTTTCCCCTGTCATTTTAATGAAACCGACGAGAACAATACTGAGAAGAGGCGCAAGAGCCAGGATCCAGAAGGTTTGATACAGACCAAAATGATCGGCCAGATAGCCGGAAAGGGCCGTCCCCAAGCCGCCGGTCCCGAACCCGAGGCCCAACACCAACCCTGAGGCAAGACCCAGATTATTCGGCAAGAGTTCCTGGGCAAGGACGATTGTCACCGAAAATGAGGCCAGCAGGGCCGCACCCGAGGCCCCGGCAAGAATCCACAGCCACCCCCCTTCAGCGACGAGCATCGCCGCAGCCAGCACCGGAAAGATGAGAGAGCTGCCGACAATGACGATCTTCCGGCCGGCCTTATCGGAAAGGTGCCCGCCATACAGCCCGGCAACGGCACCGCAGGCGAGGAAAACCGTGAGGATCAGACTGCCGGATGCCAGCTCTATGCCCCGGCTCTGAAACAACAGAGGCAGATAGGTTATGCTGCTCATATAAACCCAGGAACGGAGAGTGACTATTAAACACAGGGCTATCAGCCCGCCCCAGGGAATTCCTGCCGGCTTTTGGTGATCGCCTTGCGGTGAAGTCGCCCTCTTGGGGGTGTCGCGGCGGAGAAAATCACCCGGGCAGAAGATGATGATCAGAAACAGCAGCAGGCCGACCGGAATCAAACTGAGGGTGGCGTGGAGCCCGATGCCGAGCACCAGGAGACTGCCCACCACCGGTCCCAGAGCAAAACCCAGGTTGCCTCCGGTAGAGAAGATGGCGGCGCCAAAGCCACGCTGCATGCCGCTGACCAGATACACCGCCATCATCGCCCGGGGATGGAACGCAGCAGTACCCAGCCCGGCCATCCCTACCAAGAGCGCGGCAATCCCGTAGCTGGGCGCCCAGCCCACCAGGCCCATGGCCACCGCCGTCCAGAGAACACCCACCGGCACAAACCATCCGGTACGAAAACGGTCGGAGACCATACCGAAAATCGGCTGGATCACCGACGAGGTGAGATTGAGGATCATCATCATGAGGCCGACCTGGAAATAGCTCAGTGCAAAAACCTCTTTCAGCTTGACCATAACCACCGGCAGGGTGCCCTGGCAGGTGTCCACCACGACATGACCAAGAAAGAGTAGCAGCAGGGGTATTTTTTCCATTGTATTCTAGGTCTTAATATGGAGGGGAAGTCAAGATATAATTGTCGTGTCCCGGCTATTCGTCTCTGGCGATATCTCGGTGAAAAACCGTCAACTGTATCGGCTGCCCAGAAAGGAGTGCGGCAATTTTCTCGGTGACGGCAACCGACCGATGCCGTCCACCGGTACAGCCGATGGCGATACGCAGGGTGTGCTTATCGGCGGCCAAATTCTCTTTGACAAGAAAAAGCAGGAGGGGCTGGAGATGCCCCCAAAAATTCCGACCCGCCGGGCTTGCCAGAACGTATTCGGCAACCTCGGGTTCTTTGCCGTTTTTCGGTCGCAGTTCAGAAACCCAATAAGGGTTGGGAAGAAAGCGTACATCCCAGAGTTGATTGACATCAATCGGCATGCCGTATTTAAACCCAAAGGAAAAGAGTATTACCCTTAACTGCGTTGTCGTATCCATACCGATCTCCTCCGGTTTCGCATGCCACCGCTGTTGCCCTGTATTTGCTTATATAAACTATTTGTTCAACAGTGCAAGCTCCGAGCCGTCTCTGCACAGTTACGGTCGAGCCAACCGGATTATCCTTGGCTCGACGACCTTGCGACCGGCATGGTGCAGATAAGCAACCGCCGGGAAACCTATGGCAATGACGCTATAGATTTCTTCGTTCTCGGGAATCTCCATCTTTTGCCGTATGCTCCGATCCCGGCGTATCGCCTCCACGGCAAAGCCGATGAGGCAACTGCCAAGGCCCATGGCATGTGCCGCCAGGAGGATATTCTGGGTGGCAAGCAGTGCATCTTCCGCCGGGCAGCTTGCCGCTTTTTTGCCGGTAACGAGGATGGCGGCCACAGCCCCATGAAAGAGCCGATCCACCCCCTCGTCCTGCCACTGCCGCAGAGCCTCGGCGACCGATGAAAAATAGTTGCGGTAATAACGACCGAGACTATCGCCGGCAAATATCTTAACCATTCCGCGCAGGAGCGGATTTGCCGCCAACCGGTTGAGTCTTCGGTAATAATCCGCGACCAGGCCGCCGAGAACCAGAACATCCTCGCGACCGGACAGAACAACAAAATTCCAGCTCTGGCTGTTGGTGCCGGAGGGTGCGGTCGTCCCGATCTTCACCAGATCAAGGAGCAATGGCAGGGGTACGATTTTCTTCTGATACCTGCGGCAAGAGCGTCGGGACCGCATGAGGGCAACGAGGGCCGGCCCGCTGCCCCGGTCTGGCACTGCAACCTCGGGATTTTCCAACATTGTTGCCAGTCCAAGTGTGTTGTGCAGTGGTGTGGTGATTGCCCCCTGCGGACAGGCTGCCCGGCAGTGGTCGCAGAGAAAGCAGGCCGCATCGCTGTGCTCGGCCGCGCCGTCCTTCATGCTGATGACCCGATACGGACAAATCGCCACGCAGACGCCACAACCCGAGCATTTTTGTCGATCGATGATTATCTGTTGCTGCATTGCATAAAATTCCTTCAATCAACTGGAAAATAAAGCCCAAACCATGATCTCTTTTTTAAAGCATTGGCAACAAAGGGGCCGCTACCGGGAAGTCCTGCACATCTGCCTGCCACTGGTCATCAGTCTTTCGGCCACCACCCTGATGGAGTTCACCGACCGGGTCTTTCTTGCCAATTACAGCCTTGACGCCATCTCCGCCGCCCTTCCCGCCGGCATCACCTCCTATCTGCCCATGGCCTTTTTCGGCGGTGTCGGTGGTTACGCCGGAGTCTTCATCGCCCAGTATACCGGCCGGGGCGATGAGCGCAAGATCGGCTGCGTGCTGTGGCAGGGGATCCATTTTACCCTTGCCTCCGGCCTGCTTCTCTGGCTTCTGGGGGTTTTTGCGGCGAGACCGCTCTTCGCCCTTGCCGGCCACCCGCAGGGGGTTCGGGAACTCGAAGAAATCTACTTTTCCATTCTTTGCAAGGGCGCCGTTCTGCATGTGGCGATGGTGACCTTGGCCACCTTCTTCACCGGTCGAGGGATCACCAGGCCGGTGATGATTATCACCTTCCTCGGGGTTGTTATCAATATCCCCCTCGATTACGCCTTGATCTTCGGCCATTGGGGCCTGCCGGAGATGGGTATCAAGGGCGCCGCCATGGCTACGGTAACCGCCTGGGGCGTCAATGTCACCTGTCTTGCCGGGCTGATCTTCACCAAGGAAAACAATCGCCGCTTCGAGGTGTTGAAAAACCTTCGCTTTGACCCTGAGATTTTTGCCAGACTGATGCGCTTCGGGGTTCCCGGTTCACTGCAGTTTACCATGGACATCCTGGCCTACACCCTGTTTATTCTCCTCGTCGGTCGCATCGGACTGGCCGAGCTGGCAGCAACCAATATCGTCCTTTCCATCAACGCCCTGGCCTTCATGCCCTCAATGGGCGTCTCCCAGGGCATGAGTATTCTCGTCGGCCAGGCCCTGGGACAAGGCAAACCGGGCCTTGCCTCGGACTATGTCACCAGCGGCTGCCATCTGCTCATGCTTTACATCCTGGCCATTGATCTGTTCTTCATCTTTTTCCCCAACTTCGTCCTTTCGCCCTTTCTCACCGCAGACCAGGGTGTCGCCACCCACCAGGCGGTGCTGCACCTCAGCCGACCGCTGTTGCAGATTGTTGCCGCATACCTGTTTTTCGACGCCCTGTACATGGTCTTCAGCGGCGCCCTGCGCGGTGCCGGCGACACCCGCTTCATGATGCTGGCGATCACTGTGGTTTCGCCCCTATGTCTGGTTCTGCCGGTGTATGTCGGAGTCGAATATCTGCAGATAAGTGTTCATACCGCCTGGCTATGGGTACTCTGCTTTGTCACTGTGCTCTTTATCCTCTCTTTCTGGCGTTTTTCTCGAGGGGCCTGGAAAAATATGCTGGTCATTGAGGGCGATACCGGGTTGTAACGGCCGTTATGTAAGAATTCGATCACAAAGGCCCCGTAGCGGGGAACGGCTGTTTCAAAACCAACCTGCCAGACACGGGAATGATCCGGAAAAACCCGTTTGGCAAAGGTTTGGCTTTCCCCCGGCCGCGCCAAGGGTTTTCGCAGCCGTTTGCGACTTTCGCTGGGGAGTCCTTCATTGGTGATGATGTCAAGATTGGCTAGGGTGTGCTGCACCGCGTCCCCGGGCCAATAGTTGACGTCAACCGGAAAAACACCGGCTGGTGGCGCCGGACAATCTTCAAGGGAATGGGCTTGATGACGGCATCAACCATCGCGCTTGCCCTGGCTGTTCCGGCCTTGTTGCTGCACTCGACAATGACCGTATTTTTTCCCTTGGATGCCGGGAATTTTTTGGAAAATGCCCCGGTAAACGTTCGCAGGTAGTAGCGCACGCCGTTAATGTTAGCGGCGACCGGGTCGGTCTTGGGGTCCGAGCAGGTACCGCTCACTTCGAGCTGCGATATTTAATTGTCGAAACAGTCACAAAGCCTTGCGCAGAAGGCGTAGAATATTGCATAAACCAATGGAATCAAAGCACCATGTTGAGAATCTGCTGCACTGCCGCAATATCAAAGGGCTTGGCGATAGCTCCAGCAAAACCGTAATCCTTATAGTTGACCATGATCGGGTCATTGGCATAACCACTGGAGACAAATGCCTTTACAGCCGGGTCAAGGGCGAGGATTTCGACAATAGTTTCTTTGCCGCCCATGCCGCCGGGAATGGTAAGGTCGAGGATGATTGCTGCATAGGCTTGCCCGGTTTCCTTTTGCGTTTCGTATTCCTGTATTGCTTCCGCTCCATTTTTAACCCAGACTCCTTCAAACCCAAAATATGTCAGCATCTGACAAGCGATTTCTCCGACCATATCCTCATCATCCATGACAAGAATCTTCTTTTTTGTCTCTTTCGTTTGCAAGGGGTTTTTCCTCCGAAGGTCTAGATATTGCAGCATGGCAATGTAACTCTCAGGAGTATGCCAAAATTAAAACTCAACAGTCAAGAAAATTAGGCGCCGTTAGGCATCAGAAAATAATCAACCCAGGGTTTCCGCGGCCTTGTCTCTTTGAACTTTGCCCCGGCCTTGCTGCCACAGACTTAGAGGAAGTTGCCGGAAAGCAACCTGTTCTCGGCAATTCTCGCCTCTTGATCGACAAGGTCATTGATCTCCCTTTGCCAGTAGTCGCGCGTGCCGAAGTCATCGATGGCTCTGGTTATCCCATCCGCTTCGACTTGGTGGGCGCACCATGCCATATAATGGATAAAACGCATCGCCCTGAGCGGCTCGATGAGGCGCAGAGTCCGACGGTCGAAGGCCCGGAAGGTCTCATAGCCTTCCAAAAGAAGGTCAAGTTCGACCACCGCCTCCTCGGAATCCCCCGGCAGCAGCATCCACAAATCCTGTACCGGTGGACCCATGGCCATATCATCGAAATCAATGAGATGAAAGGACTCGCCAGGTCGGTGAATAATATTGGAGAAATGGCAATCCCCATGAATACGGATCGCCTTGGTTTGCTGGAAAAGCGGTTCGATGACCTCAATAATTCGTAACACCGTGGTCTTGAGAAGTGATTTCAGATCCTCTGCAACACAGGACGCCGCCAGCAGGTAATTGAGTTGGTCAAGGGTAGAATGATGCGGCGCCAAGATAATCCGGTTTTTTGCCTTGCCGGTCTCTCCAACCTGATGAACCCTGCCGAGCAGACGGCCAATCTGCAACCACTGGTCATCGGTGAATTCATCACTGCTCCGTCCGCCACACTTTGGAAAAACCGAGAAGAACAGTTTTTCACTCTCGGCGAGAGTCTCGCCATCCCGGAAATAAAGGGGGGCGATTACCGGAATCTCTTGTTCTGCCAACTCAATGAGGAATTTATGCTCATCAAGGATGGCCTTTTTCGACCAACGTCCGGGGCGATAAAATTTCACCACCATCCGGATACCCTCTTCGGTTTCGATTTCAAAAACCCGGTTGATATAACTATTCAAGGTGCGAAAAAGATTGTTGCAGCGGATACCCAACACCTTTTCCACCAGATTAAGTACCCGGTCCGGTCCCAGGTCGTGAAAAGCACCGGTTATATCTTTCTGCTGCAGGGCCATGTTTTCCTTCCTTCTTGAAAAAAGCGCCGCAGCTCTACCCGGGAAATATTCCGGGAAAGCGTCTGACTCTTCGTTAAAATTTACGTCCATCGCACCGGGCTTTTAAGGTGCAAGATAGCCCTGGCAACGATCATGATAGTAACACGGCGCAATCATTTGCGGAAGTAACTATTAGGCATTTTGCCGACTGCAGTGTATCTTCCAATCATCGTCAAACCTCTTTGTCCAAACCACGAAAAGTTCAACTCCCCCCTACAACCCAGAATGACAAGAGACGACCCTCAACACTCCGGAGATCAGAAGCGGCGGCTACTGTCGAAGATGCGGTTGCGATCACTGGCTTGGCCAGGGTAATTCCCTGACCCATTGCCGACAACTTATGGAGCTTCTCGCCGACTGCGGCACCATCGACCTTTTCTCCGGCACTTCCCACAGCGCTCCGGCACTATCAACGGACTGGTTGTATGGTCCGGCGCGGGGCAAGATGTTTGGGGTTTTGGAATGTGTCGATTCAGACGGGAAGACCACCATACTCCGGGCCTTCTCCGGACAATACAACGGCTGCTGGCTGGCTGGCGGCTGGGCGCCGCCGCTTTTTGATGCTGACGAATTTCTCGCCTTAAGCAAAGTGGAGGAACCACGAATCAAGGCCCTTAGCCGCAAAATCGATGCATGCAAGGATCATGACAAAAAATGGCTGGCCTTGAGAAAAGAGCGCCACCTCCTCTCCCGGCAACTGATGGCGGCTTACCACGCCCTGTATCAATTTACCAACTTTCGCGGGCAGACTGCCAATATCGACGAGGTCTTTCTCGGAAAAACCGGCATCCCCAGCGGCACCGGTGACTGCTGTGCCCCAAAATTGCTGAATCTTGCCGCCAGACAGCATTTACGCCCTGTCGGCTTGACCGAGTTCTACTGGGGTCGGGAAAACCATTCCGGTGAACGGCAACATGGTTCTCTCAGTGGGTCTTGCGCGGCAAAATGCCGACCGATTCTTGGATTCATGCTCTGTGGTCTGGATTACTGATCTTCTTTTCATCGAACATTCTCACCCATTGCGCCGGTGTCCGCTTGCACGTGATGCAGTCGTTCGTTCTAACCCATGTGTGCACCCATAACACAAACAATTTGTAAATTCCTGTCCGAAAGAGTAATTTACTATTTATGGACAGTCCAGAGAAAGACCAACAGGAAACACCCCCTCATCTCGAACAGAAAAAACTGATCGAATTTCTCGAATCATTACATCGCATTTTTAAGATAGGCATCTATTATCCGGCCGGCCACAAAGTGCTTGACCAGGCTGCTGAACAATTTCAGCGGAACATCTCGGGTGTTGCCGACACCAATCGCTCGGTGCTCATCGAATTGAAGGGTGATACTCTTCTTGTACAGGGCTATGGGATTTCAACGCTGACCAACGCCTTGCGTGAATTCAAAAAACTCATCCTCGATCTCGGCATCGGAACCATTGAAATTGACCGGACTATCATTCTTCCAGAGCTTCTACAGCTTGTTAAAAGTCTGCTTCTCGGGCGCTCGCAGCTCCAGGGAATCAAAGAGTTCACCCAGGCGGATGTAGCCAACCTGCCAACATCCGTACGAATCGTGCAAAAAGAATTTTTAATCGATGACGAGCGCGATAGTGCTGGAAAATGACGGCGAAGATGCCGAACACGGCCTGAATACCGTCTTTCAGGTTCTGGCTGAACAGGGTCTTGACCGGAACCAGATCGAACAATGCAAGGAATTCCTCAACTCTCTCGCTGCAAGATTTACCAGCAGACCACTCAATGTCAAAGGTCTGCCGGCTGTAACCTGGAGCGATGTTCGGGGCCTCCTGGTAAAAGTTGTCACCAATGCCTACCATCGTCCGGAGAGTTCCGGCGGGGTATTTGTGCAAAATGACCTCAATGCTCTTTCTTCGATTTTCCTCGGCCTGGAGAGGGAAGTTCAGGACAAGGAATCCCAGGAGACCATCAAAATGCTGGTTTCCGTCTTCGGCGGCAATTCTATTGCCAAAAAACAACTTGCCGGTGACGACGAAAAGCCAAAGAATATCCGACCGGCAGACAATATACCGATGAGTACGGTCAACCAGCTGCAATCTTACGTTAATGACAATTTTGTGAACAGCAAAGTCCTTGAGAAAATCGCCCTCATTGATCGCTGTGAAGAGCTGGCCATTCTGCTGCAGTTGCTGCAGTTCAAGCAGGAGGCAGCGGTGGAAGGGAAAATCAGGCACAACCTGCGTGACATTCTCAATGCCCCGCTGAATGTTCCGGAATTCGATACCTTGATCATGGGGGTGATGCATTTGGCGAGCTGCACGGAAAGCAGTCGTTTTTACGAGACAATGCACTTCTTCGTGCTTCTCTTACGCAACTCAAAAACCAACCTTTCCTCCCTGCGATTCTTGTTTATGATCTGTCAAAAGGCGATGCCGGCGGTGCAAACCCTCCTTTGGCCGATACTTGTCAATGAAATCTTAGCCTCGGGTCGGGCCACCGATCAGAAAGTATTTGACGAACTAGCGAGCATAGCTTGCGGACTGCCGGGTCCGGCGATGAAAGAACGATGGCCGGAACTTGAGGCCATGGACTGCTTTCAGGAAAAAAAAATCGCCGAGGACATTTTTGCTCCGGAGCTGAAAAACACCTTCCACCTTTTCCAGTATCTTTTAGAGACCTCGCTGAAAAGACAGATCGGAGCGAGGATTCTCAAGAGCCTGGCGGCCAACCCACCTGACTGGTTGATTGAGGCGATAGCCCCACTGCTCCAGCTTGACATACCTCAGCATATGAAATTTTTACAGATTTATCTGCTGGCAGCCCAGCAAGAATATTTCTCCATTAATCTCCGGGTGGCGGCCGGAAACCTCGTGGTCCGACATTTACCGGAAATTTCCGAGCAGCAGAGGCGTGAAGCATGGGTGGTGAAAACTATCCAGGCAATCCCGGAAATGCAGGTCGAAGAAACACGCCAGCTCCTTGTACGCATCACCGAAGAAAAACACATGGTCATCCTTCCCAAATGGCCAAATGCTTGTCGTCGGGCGGCGGCTGAGGCCTTGAAAAACCTCAAGCGCAGACCACTGTAAAAAGGTCAGCAATCTGGAATACACGGCAATGGATAAGAAAATTAATGATGTTATAATCCTGCTCTGCAAGGGCATTTCCAACAGGAAACTGTATTTTCCCCGCCATCCGAAAGTCATCTCCTATGCCGAAACCTTTTGCAAAGAACTGATGGCCTTCTTTGCGATGAGCGACAAGGAGGATTTCTTTATCGGCATTATTGATGGTCATTTTGTTTTCAACGGTAAAAGGCTTTTTGGTCCGACCGTCGTCGGCCGGCAGCTCATCCAGTTCATGGAAATGTTGCAGTGCGGTGGCGTTTCGTTTAAAAAGGGCCTGACTGTTGACGATGTCAGTGCCTTCATGGATCTTACCGACGGCCTGAAAACCTCCATGAACAGTCTCCAGGAGGCGAGAGAACTGTTCAGGCAAAAGGGTATCGAGTCGATTACCCTTGCCGGCCACTACAATGATCAAGCAGGGATGGGTGCACCAGACAGTAAACGGCCCTGGGAGGGGCAGGAGACCGGTGGTTTTCTGCAATCGCCAACCCTTATCTATCAAGCCCTCTTTGATGTGGTGACACGGACCCATGGTGATGCTGCCTGCGGCCGCGAGTTCGATATCGATAGTGCTCGGTCGATCAGCGAATTTATGTTACGTTTCACTCAGGCAAATTTCGCCGATGTCCTGCAATATATCCATTATCCCGATTACGATAGTTACACCATCGGCCATTCGGTGCGGGTTTCAGCGATCGCCGTTTTTCTCGGCATAGCAATGCACTGGCCTGAGGAAAGCATCCTGGCCATGGGCACCGCCGCACTTCTGCATGATATCGGTAAAAGCAAAATTTTACCGGAGATCCTTTACAAGGCAAGCTCCCTCACCGATGAGGAGTTTCGCCTCATCCAGGATCACCCCCGTATGGGGACGGAATTGCTCCTTGCCCAAAAGGATGTATCACCTCTTGATATCGCTGCCGCCTGGGGGCATCATCAGCGTTACGACGGCAGAGGCTATCCGCAGCAGCCCGCCTGGGCGCAGCGCAGTCCGCCGATCGCCCTGCTGCAGATTTGTGATGTCTTCGAGGCCCTGACGGCGATCCGCCCGTATAAACAAGCCATGGACCCACAGCATGCCTATTCGGTTATGATCGCCGACAAAGGAGCTTTTCACATGAGTTTGTTGAGCGTCTTTATTTCCATTATCGGTATCTATCCCCCCGGAACATATGTGGAGCTTTCCGATGGCCGCATAGGAATGGTTACTGTACCCGGGCAGAACATTGATAGACCGCGGCTGCGAATCACTCGCCTGTATGACGGCACCCATTTAAAAAAAGAAGATCAGTATGATGTCGATCTCGGGGCACTGGATCGCACAAGCCTAAGCCTTAAGGTCAAACGACTGCTCCTCAATTATCTTGATACGGAACAATGACATTTTGCCATTCTTTGAACTTGAACCGTGTGATTCGCCTGGCGAGCTCAGACATTATCAGGGCATTCTTCATGTCAAAATATCGTGAGAATTCCTTGCCAAGGAGATCAAGCCCATGTTAAACAACAGGAGCTTAAAAACTTGTGAAAACATAAAGTAAGGACAACTCTATTTGCAATATTTGCCATGCGCAGCTGAGACAGTTCACCTCCACTTAACGTGATGATGTTATGGATATCGACAGGGAGAAACAGCTTAAAATAATCACCCAAACCAACCAACTCCTGCACAACACGGAAAGCAAAAGGGTGCTGCTCCGTTTTCAACGGGGTGTCGTTGACTTGGAGAACAACCGCTTTGCGATCCTGCAGAATAATGAATTTGTCGAAAAGCTCATAGAATATCTCTATACCGTTTATCAGAAAGGCCCTGAAGAAAATATCATCAAAGTTCTTGAAAAGATCGGGTTGTGCGCCTGTAGCGGCGATACCGAGTTGCGGGAGCGTGCAATCTTCATCCTCTCCATTTTTACCGAAAAAATCTCGCAGGAAAAGAATAGCCCCGAATTTCTCGAGGCGGTTTCCCGCCTGTTGGTCAACTGGCTGCAAAACGAGACCGAATACCTCTCAGGTTTTCAATTTATCTGTCTGCAACTGCAGACATTGCTTCAGAAAATGCTGCAAATGGGCCTCTGGTACCAGACTGAAAATCTGATCATCATCCTGTCCCAGATCCAGAAAGGGGTTATCCAGAAAAACAATCTCATCCGGCAAACCATCAGTAAGGTTCATTCAGACCTAGCCGAAGAGTCCTTCCTTAAAAATCTCGTTGCTGTCTACCTCGACAAAAAGGAGGACAGGAGGGATATAGCCCAATGCCTGCTCCTGCATTTCGGCAGCAAGGCCGCCGCTGTCCTCGTCCAGTTTTTAATTGACTGCAAGGATAAGGAGAAACGCTTTTCTCTTATCGAATTCATTCCAACCACCGGCAAGGTTGTTTTGCCGGTCTGTGATTATTGCCTAAAGCAAAATCCACCTTGGTACGTGATCAGAAATCTCATCATCATCATCTCACGCATGGAAGATCAAAAACTCTATGAGATGGTCCGGCCATATGTTACGCATAAAGACATCCGGGTGCAGCTGCAGGTTTTGAACTGCATCACCAAGCTGGGTGGAACGCAAATGAGCGACCGCTTGATAGAGGCGCTCAACTACATCAACGACGAGTTAAAACAACAGGTGGTTGTTCAATTGGGGAACATTGGTGGTAAGGATGTCGGCAATGCTCTCTGCGCCCTTCTGGAGAAACGCGGCGAATTTGCCATTCACGTCCAAGATGAGCTGGTTTTGACAATCTGCACGAAAATAAAATTTGCACCCTCAAAACGGGCTATCAAAGCCATAAAACAGCTTCAAACCGAACGTCTCCAGCGCTTCGGTGAAGGCGACAGAATTTTGCAGGCAGCTCAAGACGCCCTGGTAAGCATGGAATTAAAAAATACCGGCAATATAACACTCGAGGACCTCTCTTCTGCTCCATCGACCGTGCCTTTTGTTTCCGATGCTTTCAAAGTGCCTGTGGTATCGGAGAAGGAGCTTGACGACCTGTTAAAAGGGATTTTACCTGACACGAGAGAGGGCCTTGAGCCACCCCCGGAACATCCCAAGTTGTCTGAAAGAATTGAAAGTGTGCCGACTGGTGAATCAGCCGGCATGCCCAGCAAGAAAGATATCATAGAAGAGGCGGGAAAAAATCTAGCCGATCCCGGCTCCGCCATTCATTTCGCCATCTGGGCTAAACTGTATGAAGACATGACCACCGAGGAGTTTACCGCCTTTCATACCGCCTTGAATCTCAAGACATTTCTGCCGAATGAGTTGATTGTCGCCCGTGGCGATCTCCAGGCGCTGCTCTTCTTCTTCGACAATGGTTCGGCAAATTTAGTCAGGAATGAGACGGGCGAAGAGGTTCATCTGAGCGTGATCGGCTCAGGTGATCTGATCGGCAGCGACATATTTCTTACAGGCGAACCATGGAACCTCTCACTGTATGCCAGAGAGATTGTTCGTGTCCGTATTTTTGACTTGGAAAATCTTTTGAAACTGCAGGTATATCTCCCACAACTTGCCGAAAAGATTTTAACCTTCTGCTCAGGCCATGATGTCCTGCAAAGCCTTCTCAGAGTACTTGATAATCTTGATGATGCAGGGACCGAAAGCGTGCGCATTCAAAGGGGGAATCTGCTTAATAACTCGGCGGATGACAAACCTCAGCAGGGGACAATTTTGAAAAAGCTTAAAGGTGGGTTTTGTTTCACATTACCAGTGAAGGCTTCTGAAAAAATCAATTTGCTGCAGGAAAGCAAAATTCGCCTGACTGTCCGGTTGTCTAATGGATTTTTGCAATCTCTGCCGGCGACGGTTGTTGGCATCATGCGATTTGTGGCCAAGCCCACACAATCCATTGCCTTTGTCCGATTCGCTCAACCTTTGCTCAATGCCCAATACGTATGTGAGAATATTGAGTTCCCCATATCAATGTGAGCGCATATCCTCTGGACGCAGACAGACAGTCTTTCCTGCGTTCCATAATCCATCACCCGATATGAAAATTATTTTCCGCGATGAGGCAATCGTCATCATCGATAAACCGGGAGGATTGCTGGCCGTTGCCGGTCGTGGTCCGGACAAACAGGACTGTGCCGCAACGCGGCTTTGCCGCCTTTTCCCCGCTATGATGGCCCAACCGGCTGTCCATCGGCTGGATATGTACACCTCCGGATTGATGGTTTTTGCCATGACCGCCGAGGCGCATCGTCGACTCTCCCTCGCCTTCGCCGCACGCCAGGTGAATAAACGTTACACAGCGGTGGTACAGGGAATTTTGCATAAAAACGATGGTGCAATCCACCTGCCCTTCCGGCTCGATCCGGACCATCGTCCCTTACAGATTTATGATGCGGAAAGAGGCAAGATGGGAAGCACCATCTGGGAAAAAATCGCCGTGCAAGGGACAAACACCCGTATCGCCTTGACACCCCTCACCGGTCGCACCCATCAACTCCGGGTGCACGCCGCCCACCCTTTGGGGCTTGCCGCACCTATTGTCGGCGACAGCCTTTATGGCACTGGCCGGGACGGTGATCGGATGTTCCTCCATGCCACCCATCTCGGCTTTCGCCACCCGAACACGAATAAGCCGGTTGAGTTTTTTTCCGAACCGCCTTTTTAAAACCCTTACCAATGGTGCGTGGGGAAACAGCATAGAGCGCATCACACAAGTTGCAGAAACCAGAGATCTCCCTGCACCCAGACACCCATCTCTTTTCTCAGTACGGTTTCCTGTCGGGCCGCCACCTGCCAGCCGGTTTCCTCGACCAAGTCCTCGATATAGCGGGATGAGTGTGCAAATCGGCCGGTTTTCTGCAAGGTGAAGGCGTTGCCTTGGCCAGCCTCCGTGGAAAAGCAGAAGAGAACGTCATGCCGGGCTCGTTGCCTGAGCAGGCAAAAGGTTTCCCGCAGATCACCGACATAGGCAAAGACATCGGCGGCCAGATAAAAATCGAAGGTATCCTGCAATTTCTTTGGAAAGCTGACAATACTGCCGAGGTGGAGCTTGCGATAAATCGCCTTTTTCGGCAGCGACGGCCAGCATCTTCTCCGAGAGATCCAGGCCATCGAACACCTCGATGATATCAGCGAAAGCCTGACCGCCAAGCCCTGTTCCGCATCCGAGATCAAGGCCGTGACTAAATTTCTTCCGTCCCGCAAAGAGAGTATCAAGGAGGGCTCTGATGCTGTTCGGCACACTGTATTCAAGCTCGGTGACGAGGCTACGCTCAAAGTATCCGGCATAATTATCGAAGACATCCTTAACATAAAGTTCGGGCGAAGTGGTGACGGGAGCTCCGGTCAAGGCGGCGACCATATGTCTTGCCCCCTGATGGTCCGGGTTAATTTCCAGCACCCTTTGATAATGCCGCACCGCCTGTTCAATATCACCGGCAACATGGTAGAGAAAAGCCAGATTGTTGTTCGCCGACTGGTGCTGCGGAGCCAGTTGCAACACCTCACCGTAGATTGCCATGGCCTCGGCATATATAAGCTATCCTTGTAGCAACCGGCCAGATTGTAAAGGGTGTCGACACTTGTCGGATCTATCTGCCAACACCTGGTTGTAGATGTCTATAGCCCCGAACGGATCCCCCGCGCGTTTTTTCGCTGAGGGCAAGGTTAAAAAGAATGTCGGCATCGCCTGGTTGCAGTTCATTCGCCTTGGCAAACGAGTCCCGGGCCTTTGCATACTGATCCTGGCCATAATACACGAGGCCGAGATTGTAGTGGAGAATCGGGGCTTCGGCAAAATAGTCGAGCAGCCGCAGATAGGACTGCTCCTGCTGCATCAAGCAGACCGTTTTGGTGATCCTCACAGGCTTTGGCAAAGAGTTGATTCAATTCGTCGTGAAAGTGTTGTAATGGCTTATGCATGATGATCTTGTTTTCTAAAGGCCCAATGCCGTCGTCAAATAAGAGCATGCCCTGGGCGATGTTTGAAACGGCATAAGGAAAGTCGTAAGGACATGTTGAAACAGGCCCCATTTCTCACGGCTCCTAAAAACCGATAACACTGGCCACGACACGATTGCGACCACTTTCCTTGGCAAGATACAGATTCTTATCGGCGGCGGCAACAAAGATTTGCGGCGTCAGGCTGTCCTCTATTTGCGTGGTCACAAGCCCTATACTGACCGTGATATGGTCGGCAACCTGTGAGTATTGGTGGGGAATATTCAGATCGACTATTTTCTGCAGAGCCCGCTCGGCGACACCCTTGGCTGCAAAGGCATCGGTTTCCGGCAGCATCATGACAAATTCCTCTCCTCCGTATCGGGCGATGAGATCGGCCGGTCGCATAAGCGCACTGTCCAGGGCCTTGGCAATTTTCTGCAAGGTGCGATCACCCATAGCGTGACCATAGTGATCGTTATAGGGTTTAAAAAAATCGACATCGACCATGGCCAGGGAAAATGGTGAACTGCTTCGCGCTGATCGGGCCCATTCCCTCTGGAAATACTCCTCGAAGCGGCGGCGGTTGGAAATTTCCGTAAGGCCGTCGAGATAGGCCAATTGATCGAGCAGCTTGTACTGATGGACAATGCGCAGGTGGTTGTGGACGCGAATTTTGACAATGGGCGGGGAGAAAGGCTTGGTGATATAATCGACCGCCCCGAGTTTCAGGCCATGTTCTTCATCGAGAACTGAGTCGAGGGAGGTGACGAAAATAACCGGGATATTTTTGGTTCTGTCATTATTTTTCAGGCGCTTGATGACCTCGTACCCGCCCATCTGCGGCATAACCACATCAAGGAGAATAAGATCCGGCGGCGAATCGCCAAGGGCGTGCTGCAGGGCCTGTTCGCCGTCTCTGGCCAGCACCGGCGCATACTCTTCCTGCAAGAGATCGGCCAGGACCTTCAGGTTCATCTTTTCATCATCAACGATGAGTATACGCGGCTTATCTTTCTGCTCCATCTTCAGTTCCCACTTTTCTGCCGAAGGGTGTCCAACAAGACTTTTACCATTTCCGCCGCACGTTCATACTCAATGTCTTCAATCAGGTCGCCGAGCTCTCGCAGTTGTTTGTCGAACACCGGTCCCGGCAAGCAACTTTTCGACGATAACAAACTGTTCTTCAGCAGCAAGTTCACCCTTCTGCAATTGGACAATGAGGATTTGCAGGGCATCTTGCACCTCCTCAAACCTGACAATCTGTTGTGGGCGTGTCGAGTTTTTTCCGGAAGTGCTGTGTTATCCCGGGCAGGCAGTGCCGAAAGAGAGGAAAGGATAGCATCAAGGGCGTGAATAAAGATTGTCAGATGGTGCCCCGCCGCCTCCTGCTGATCGTTTTTCAGGGCATTTTCCAACTGCTCTGCTGCCCGCATCAAGGCAGAGGAGCCGATATACCCGGCAACGCCTTTGATCGTATGGGCCTTTCTCTCTATTTCCGACCACTTACCGGCATCCGACAATTCCCGCAGGAGGGTTGGCAGGGAGCTGAAATTCTTTCTGAAATCATAGAGCATTTTCACAAAGAGATCCGTTTTGTTGTTCAAGATCTTGAGTGCTTCTTCCTGGTCGATACCGGGGAGATACGGCAGGGCGACAGCATTGCTCGGCAGCGGCAGGAGACGCTGTTCCGTGGCTGTTTTTTGCGGAGGCCGTCCGGAGTTTTTTCCCCGCATCCATTTCTTCAAGGTCTGGTAGAGTACCGCTGAATCAATGGGTTTGGTGATATGGTCGTTCATGCCCGCGGCCAGACTCTTTTCTCTGTCGCCGGTCATGGCATGGGCTGTCATGGCAATAATCGGCAGATTCTTGAAATCTGCTGTTTTGGCGAATCCTTCTGGTTGCCTCCAGACCATCCATCTCCGGCATCTGGATATCCATCAGCACCAGGTCATAGGAGTCTGCGTCCAAGGCATCAAGACATTCCTGTCCATTTGCAGACAATGGTCACGACCATGCCGCCATCCTGCAAGAAATTCGCTCGCCACCTCCTGATTGATACTGTTATCATCCACCAGCAGGATATGTGCCCCGCGCATCTCCATCAAGGTCAACCTGCACTGCATCTCTTCCCTGATGGTCAAAGGTCCGGAGATAGTTTCAACACCAAGGATATCCAGCAAGGTATTGTACATGACCGAGGCATATACCGGTTTCAGCAGAAAGCCGTCAAGGCCCACCTTTTCCGCCTCGACATAGGCCTCCTCGCGCCCATTGGCGGTGACCATCAACATCGCCGGAACCTTGGCCAGGAGGGCGTTGGCCTTGATCCGTCTGGCCGTCTCGATGCCGTCAATTCCGGGCATTATCCAGTCAAGCAGAACCACATCGTAGGGTTTTCCCTGCTCCATGGCCTGTTCAAGACAGGCGATCGCCGACATTCCGTCAACTGCGGTATCCACCTCGATCTTCAGTGAAGACAACATGGAGGAGAGCACATCGCGGGCCGCCTCGTTATCATCGACGACCAGGGCTCGAATTCCCGGCAGGGAGATCGCTGGCGGCGATTTCCGGACGTCGGACTTTTCGGCAAGTTGCAATTTTGCGGTAAAAATGAATTCCGTGCCTTTTCCCGGCTCGCTTTCAACCCATATCTTGCCGCCCATCAGCTCCGTCAGCTGTTTGCAGATGGCAAGACCAAGACCGGTACCGCCATATTTGCGGGTAATGGAATCGTCGGCCTGGCTGAATGCCGAAAAGAGGTGGTTGATCTGCTCCGGCTGCAGACCGATGCCGCTGTCGCGAACGGAAAATCGCAGGGTGATTGCGTCTCTCTCGCCGCTCTTCGAGGTCCACCGAAATGACAATCTCACCCTGTTCGGTGAATTTCACGGCATTGCCGGCCAGATTCATCAGCACCTGGCCTAGACGCAACGGGTCACCGACGAGGTGCTACGAAATTCCTTCGGATCGATCCGAAAGAGAAACTCCAGCCCTTTTTTTTCGGCCTGCATGCCGACAACATTGGCAATATTGCCAAGAATATCTTCAAGATTAAAGGGGACTTCCTCCAGTTGCAGTTTGCCGGCATCGATCTTGGAAAAATCAAGAATATCGTTGATCAGGCCGAAGCAGGGTATTGGCGGAACTCAGAGAGCTTTTCCACATAATTATGCTGTTTGTGATCAAGCGCGGTTTTTTGCAGCAAAGAGGCCATGCCGATAATGCCATTCATCGGCGTGCGGATCTCGTGGCTCATCCTGGCCAGAAAATCACCCCGGGAGGCATTGGCCGCTTCCGCCTGTTCCTTGGCGGCAATCAGTTCACGCTCCATCTGCTTCTGCAGGGTCATATCCATCGCCGTAAAAAGATAGCCGACAACTCGACCGATGGGATTGTACAGGCTGGTGATCGACAGACTCACCGGCAGGTGCGAACCATCTTTGCAGACATAAAACCATTCCTGGGCACGGCTATGTTTCTGTTTGACAAATTGGTCAAAAACCTTCATGTCATGCAGGCTGGATCCGGCAACCCCACTGACCTTCCTGCCGTAATGATCGAGTTCTTCGGCCAGATGGAGGGAAAGGATATTGCGCTTATTGATCATCTCGACGGGCTGTAACCCAGCAGTGTCGAAGCCCCTTTGCTGAAAAGCTGAATAGTGCCGTCAAGATCGGTGGCAATGATTGAGAGCTGGGTCGCAGCATCGAGAACCGCCTGCCGTTCGGCATCGGCGGTCTGAAAACGATGCAGCATCTGTTCGGTTTGCTCAAACTGCTTCACCACGAAATCAGAGGTTATTTCCGCGGCCTCGCGGGCCACTTTGATTTCCCGGCGCAGCATGTCGATTTCCAGCTGCATTTCTTCTCCGCGTCTTTTCCATCATCCGATGCCCCTCAAACCATGCACTGCGATGGCGATACCCACCTTGGCCGCTTTTTCAATAGTCTCCTGCCCGCACCTGCCCTCAAGTCCCACGAAAACAATTTCTTCCGGCAGGTCGCCGTCACATACCTTGGGCAGCACGGCAAGCAGATAGGCCAACCCGGCTTCATGGTCGAAACGGAATCGACCGGCGGCTTGCAAGATTTCCTGTTGGCTCAGAACAACTATTTCACCATTGTCGGTGAACCCCTTGACCGCATCGACAAAAACCACCCGTCCTCCTTGTTCCAAAAGGGGCAGGAGATTAAGACCCGCCAGCCCGCCTTCAACAAGCTCGATTCCAGTCGGTAAGGGCCGCATCTCCTGAATACTGTCAAACACCCGCAGACCGGCCGAGTCCTCTTCGACATAGCGGTTGCCGATACAGATAATGGTGCCTTTCACCAACCAAACCCCACATTTACCGCGCCACACTCCTGTCCCTTCTGCAGACAATGCACCGCACACACCAGGCACGGATCAAAAGACCGGACGACATGCCCGGCCTCGACCGGATTTTTGCTATCCATGACCGGGGTACCAATCAGTGCCTCTTCCCAGGCCCCGCGGAGGCCGTTCTCATCCCGCGGCGAACCGTTCCAGGCGGTTGGCGTGATTATTTGATAGTTGACAATCTTTTCATCCTGGACCTTCACCCAGTGGCCCAAAGCGCCACGAGCCGCCTGGATCATTCCCGCTCCTTGACCATCGGGAATGGTCCGCACGGAATGATAAAAGGAGTCTCCCCGTTTATCCACCAGCTCTTCCAGCCATGCGGCCATTGGCACCAGAAGCCTGGCGGGACGGACAAAGCGGGCAAGTTGCCGCGCCATGACATTGGCTCCATCTTTTTCAATCAGGTCATGGAACAGCGGATTCCCGGCAATGATCATTTCCGCAAGGGGTCCGGTTTCAACGACTTCGCCGCCATAGCGGGGCGCCTTGACCCACGAATATAACTTACCGCTTTGCCCGGATGCATAGGGCTTGGTCTTGCCGGCAAAGGGGTGTGTCGGAACGGCACCCTGTTCGTACCAGGAGTGCGAAACATCTTCGGTGATTTTGTCGGCCGCAAAAGGGAAAACCGAGGTCCCGACCGCATATCCCGCTGCCGTCATCCGCCCAGCGGTCCCCTGTACCTCCGTGTCTGCTGGTAAAGGGAAATTGCCGTAGGACAGAAAACGGTTCGGACCTTTACCCAGGGTATGCAGACCGGCCTGCCGGGAAAACCTGATAAAAAAGCCCAATTCACTGTCCCGATGTGACGGGCTTTCAGTCAGCCAGGCAGCAAGGTCGGCGACACTGCGCACCGCCGACCATCTTTCGATGGAACAACCGAGGATACTGCGCTCGTACCAGGACTGAAAGCGCTCGACGATAATCCGGCACTGCAGGAGTTTGGAAATTTCCGGAATCGAGGTCACTCCTCCGGGAACCATAAAGGAGGTATGTGGCCATTGGCCGCCGATGATGGCCATCACCTGTACCAGTCGCTTGCTTTCGCGGATCACCTCCAGGGCAGCCCGGCCGGCCAGCGGCTGGTACCGCCCAAAGGCATCGTCTCCCAGGGGATGGTTGCCGTAGGCCTCGCGATTGGCGAAATCGACCATGAACATGAGGATTGCCTGGCGGACATCGCTCTGTACGGTTTCCACCATCAAGGCAAGATTGCGCAGCCGGCGGGCATTATCGGGAGGGGTGATGCCGGCTATGGCATCGAGTGCCTCGACGGCAGCGGTCAGATGGGTAATACTGCAAATGCCGCAGACACGTGGGGTCATCACCAAGCCATCAAGGGCGCCGCGACCGCGCATCATGCCCTCAAAACCGCGAAACAGGGTACCGGCGCTCCAGGCCTCGGTAATGATGCCGTCTTCTATTTCTACGTTGATCTCCAGATCGCCTTCGGCCCTATTCAGAGGAATATTGATTCCCTTCGCTCTCTTAACCATTCAGCTTTCATCCTTTTCAGTGCCTAAGTAACAATATTGCCGAAAACGGCACCTAAACTTTCGACTTCCTGTTCTTCAGGTGCTCGGGTGCGGCGGCAGCTGCCATACCTTTATACACCATATAATGAGCGCGGTTCACTCCCATGGGCAAAGACAATGGAATGCCCTCAATATTCGGAGTCTGGAAAAATGGGGTAGCCCTGGGAAATTCCGGATCAGTGCAGCCAAAACAGGGTACACCGGCACGGGTTTTAGAGGATTGTTGATTCCACAGTGACTTATTGCAGGGCCCCGGCACCAGGGGCCCGGCACAGCCCATATGGAAGAAGAGACAGCCCATTTCACCAAAGTCGGATTCCTCGACCCGATATTCATGGTACTCATTACGGGTGCACCCCTGGTGTACGGTGGTGGCGTACCATTCAAGCGGCCGCTGATACTTATCCAATTCAAGTATCACTCCCCCGGCAGCGGACATAAGCGCCCCGGAGATAACATCGTGATGACACGGGCAGCCGGCCAGGTTAATGACCGGCTGACCGGATTTGCTGGTGAAATCCTTACCGAGAAAACCGCCCCGTTGTTTTTTCACAAACTGCAGGCCGGTGGCTTCAATCGCATCGTCGGCACCAAAGCCACCGAAGGACGCACAGGTGCCGATCGCCATAACCACCTGGGCTTGTGAGGCAAGATTATACACCCGTTCCTTTTTTGGATGCCCATCAACGGTATGAAACATACCGGTACCCGCCGGACCACAAATAACGGAACCCTCGACCATGAGAATATCGAGGGGTTGTCGACCGGAAAAAATGTCCTCCAACAGATGTTCATGGCTATCGGGAGAGATATGTGAAAGCGAAGGATGCCAAAGGAGCTGAATATCCAAGGTCCGAAAAAGCCCTATAATATCCGGGCACTCACTGCTGAGAAAGGAGAAGGTGTCGCCTCCGCAGCCGCCACCCTGCAACCAATATAGTGTTTTCACCTGTAACTCCTCCATGGTTTCGCTTGCGACAATGGCAATCAATGGCTCGCTGCTGCGAATATTTTTTCTCTCGTCCAGTATCAGGTATACGATCCCTGATGTCAACCTCAGTGTATTATTCTTGAACTTTCTTGCAGAGAATGATCGACTGTTAGAGATAGATTCAAAAACTGAAAATAATTTTCTCCAACTCCTACTTTTTCAACCGCTATGCCAAAAATAACCAGGGATTTTCAGATTTTTGCCAAACCCGCCGGCTATCGCTGCAACCTTTCTTGCCGCTATTGCTATTATCTCGATAAAGCCGACCTCTTCCCCGTAGAGCCGAAGCCGCTGATGACCGACGCGCTCCTTGCAACCTATATTCGCCGGCATATTGAAGCACACCCAGGCAATATTGTGCGATTTCTCCTGGCATGGCGGGGAACCGACACTCCTAGGCCTTGACTACTTCCAGCGTATTGTGCAACTGCAGCAGCAACATTGTCCACCGCACAAGCGCATTGCCAACGGTATGCAAACCAACGGCACCCTGCTCACCGACGCCTGGGGCCGCTTTCTTGCAAAACATCGGTTTTCTGTGGGTCTGAGCCTTGACGGCCCGAAAGAAATCCATGACCTGTACCGCACAACTGAACAGGGTGCAGGCAGCCATGACGCAGCCATGCGCGGTTATGCCCACCTCATCAAGCATAAGGTGCCTGTTGATATTCTCTGCGTAATTAATGACCATAACGTCATGTTCCCCCTGCAAGTATACAGATTCTTCACCTCCATCGGGGTGAAATACCTGAGCTTTCTGCCGCTGGTCGAACGTATCCCGGGCGGCATCAGCGAGCGCACGATGCACCCGGAGGCCTTCGGCGCCTTTTTGTGCACGGTTTTCGACCTGTGGCTGGCAAAAGATATCGGTAAGGTCAAGGTGCAGATCTTCGAAGAAGCGGCCCGCACCGCCTTTGGCCAGGACCACTCCCTGTGCCTCTTTCGCCCCACCTGCGGTGACATTCCGGTCGTCGAATACAATGGCGATGTGTATGCCTGTGATCATTTTGTCCTCCCTTCCTGGAAAGTGGGCAACATCAAAGAGACGGGTCTGGCCGAAATCTTGAACGCAAAACCATTAGCCGACTTTGGCGCAGCAAAACGCACCACCCTGCCGCAAAGTTGCCGATCTTGCGAGGTGCTGGCGATGTGCAACGGCGAGTGCCCGAAAAACCGCTTTGTCGAAAAGCCCGGGGAGACGGAAAAATGCAACTACCTGTGTGCCGGCTACAAACTCTTTTTCACACACTGCACTCCCTTTGTGCAAGCTATTTCCCAGCAATGGTCGCATGTCTGAAGACCGCTGTGACGGCAACAACACCCATCGGCCAGCGCTGCCTGATTACAGCCGCAGCTCCTCCTTTTCATCCCCGACATAGCGGCCAATTAAAATTTACAGGTAGGGAAAGAACTTTCGGTCTTCAACATGCATATGGTGCCAGATTATATCATTTGCCAGAAAGGTGAACAGTTCACCAATCGTCACCTCGTTCCTTGTGAATTTTGCCGACAATTCCGCTGCGTTGCCAAGCAGGCCAAGGTGGATCTGGTGGTGCGCACCGGTCAACGGATACTTGTTTGCAATGAGGATTTCTTCCTCGTCTTGGAAATGCAGCCGTGTTTCTTCCAGTAAGCTCTCTATCAGCGAAAGACATTCGGTCTTATCGCTGCCGCCGCTTATCGCCGACAATAATCTTGAGGAAGCCTTGAAGAGCTTCTTATGCTGGTCGTCAATGATTGCATTGCCGCAGCTAAAGTCTTCATGCCAGGACAGCTCGACAAAGCCTGGTGTTTCCTCAGTGGGGGCAGAGGGGATGGTGCCATGAATCATCACTTCGAAGCGGTTCCGCCCGCCCATTTTCGCGCGGTACAGGGCCATATCGGCGAGTTCGACGATTTTTTCGTAGGACTCGGTCCGCCCCGGATAAACGGTCGCTACCCCAAGACTGACTGTCACCTGACTGGTATTGCCGGCGCCGTCATGGCTGATGGCGAGTTTTTCAACGGCTGTGCGGATACGTTCGGCAACGATTTGCGCACCTTTGTTTTTCGTGTCGGGCATTACGACAGCGAATTCTTCGCCGCCGTAGCGGGCAACAAAATCGGGGGAGCGCCCGACGCTTTCTTTTATCGCCCTTGCCACACCCTTCAGGCAGGAATCCCCCGTCACATGACCGAAGCGGTCGTTGAATTTCTTGAAAAAATCAATGTCGAGCATAATCAAGGATAAGGGGCTCTTGCTGCGTCTCAGGCGATCCAATTCCCCTTGCAGCAATGCATCGAAATGTCTTCGATTGGCTATCCCGGTCAACGCATCGGTCAGGGCATGAGCTTGTGCCTGCTCCTTCTCCTCTTCAAGCCGGTGAATCAAGTCGTTTATAAGTTGTTCTGAACGTTTTCGGTCTGTTATGTCCATCGATATGCCGATAATTCCAACCACCGCGCCGTCCTCATCGACAAAGGGCATTTTACTGGTGCTGACCCACCGCAATCCTTCGGCGGTTTCCCAGGTTTCTTCAATGTTCAGCCTGGCCGAACCTTCGTTCAAGACCGCCAGGTCATCCTGATAATAGGCCTCGGCCTGTTGTCTGGGATACAGGTCATACAGGCTCACCCCTTCTAATGCGCTTTTTTCTTTCTGGTGGGCATCCGCGACATATTTATTTACCCGGATGTAATGGTTCTCTTTGTCTTTATAATAGATCAGCCCGGGGATGTGGTCGAGGATTGCCTCCAACTGGCTGGATAAAAGCCGATATTTTCTCTCACTCCGGCGCAGGGACTCCAGGTCCTGAAGGCGCTCGGTAATCTCGCCGAATGGACTTTCATCCGCCGGTCGGCTATTTGGTTTAGTGCCACTCATCAGTAGTGCCCATTCCCCCATTTTCCTTGTTGAACTTTCTCCCTATCTTCAGCCCATAGCCTGGGAATGTGTCGATTTTCTCCTTTTACCATATTTTTCACCGGTGGCCGATGGCGACCAGCCTGGTGATTTCCCCGGCCGACAGTTCGCCAGGAATCCCTTCGGCCCGGGCGGTCATCTACCGCACCCCTTTCCCCTGGAGAAAAGGCACATATTTTTTATCCGTCCCTTTAATATGGTTGACCAGCCAATCTTTGAGGAAATCCATAAGGTCCATGGAGATGGTTGAGTCGCCCCGATCGATCTTGGTTTTGAACTCTATGACCTTGCCCACCAGATTTTCATGGATTTTCTTGTGCTGATCGTATTCGGGATAATCGTGTTTCTCGAAAAGTTTCTCCTCAGTGCCGAAGTGATAGACCGTATAGTTTACCAGCCGTTCAAGGATGCCGCCCATGATCGCCATGGTCTTACGCTGCTTCATCGCCCGGTGCAGATCGTTGATCATTGCCACCAGCTGTTTATGCTGATCGTCGATCTGGCCTATGCCCAGCTGCAGACTACTGTCCCAGCGCATCAGGTCGGGAACGCCGGCCGTCGATGCCTCCTGTGCTTTGGCACCCGCCAGGTCTTTGCTGTTGATTTTGAACTGGCTGGACAGGGTTCTCAGGTAGTCGGCGATTTTTTCTATATCCTGAGCGCTGGCTTCCACATCACCGCCGTTTGCCGCAAGTTCGGCTGCCGTCTGGCTGACCCTGGCGATGTCTGCCGCGACCATCGAAGACACCGTCGAACTCTCAGCGACATTACCGTTGACCTCGCTTATCCCCAGGGCCGCCTGCTGGACATTTGTCGAAATCTCATTGGTGGTGGCGCTCTGTTCCTCAACCGAGATAGCAATATCCGCTACTATGCTATCAACCTTATTAATGACCTCGGCAATCTGGCGGATCTCAGTGACCGTTTCCGCCGTGGAACTTTGGATCGATTCGATACTGGTGCGGATCTCACTGGTGGCGGCGGCGGTCTGTTTTGCCAGTTCCTTGATTTCATGGGCGACAACGGCAAAACCTTTGCCGGCATCCCCGGCCCTGGCCGCCTCGATGGTGGCGTTCAGGGCGAGCAGATTGGTCTGATCGGAAATCTCGGTGATGGCCTGGGTAACTTTGCTTATTTCATTGGCAGCAAGGCCGAGGGCATCGACTTTTTCCGACGAACTCTTGGCAAGTGCCACGGCATCGGCGGTGATGCCCCGAGCTTCTCGGGTTTTCCCAGCCACTTCGGCAATTGATGAAGAAACTTCTTCAGCGGCCGAGGCGACAATGTTAACATTGGTCGAGGCCTGCTCGCTTGCCGCCGCCAGCGAATTCATGTTGGAACTCATCTCCTCCGTTGCCGCCGCTACGCTGGTGGACATCTCGGAAACCAGTGTGGCACCTTCGGACATCCGATGGGAAAGGCTCGTCAACTCATTTGAGGCCGAGGCCAGGCCGACCACCTCACCACTCATGGTGCCGATCATCTTGCTGAGATTGTGCGAGATTGTGCTTAATGCGGTGGCCAGGCTGCCCAGTTCGTCACGGCGCTTAATCTCAAACGTCCCAGTCAGGTCGCCCTTGGCGAGATTTCCGGCAAAGAGCACCGCTTTTTTCAACACGCCGGTGATCCCCCGACCGATGACGGCGCTCAACAGAACCCCTAAAACCAAGGCCCCGAGAGAGACAAAAAGGATGAGCATCTTCTGGAAAGTAACCGTGCCCTGCAAGGCTTTCTTACTGGTGCCGAGTTGTTTGTCAATTTCGGTATTCACGGCATGCAACTGGTCACGAACCAGGGTGAGAGCAGGCAGGGTTTTCTCCTGAAAGATTTTGCCGACCTCGGGCAGAAATATTTCCCTCTCGCCCTTATGCTTGGCGATGGTTTCCTGAATTATTCGCGCCGAATCGTGCATATCCTTATGCGGTTTCTCCAATTGCTGCATAAGTGGGGCTATACCCGGCATCTTGGCCTCGGCGTCTTTGCGTTCCTGGCCATAGAGCCAGATGCCCAACTTGCATTTATGGTCATCGGCCTGGGCATCAAGGGTGTTTTGCCGCGCATCGGTGAAGAGATCAGTAATCGAATTCCGCCATTGCAGATGGTCGATTTCCTTTTGCAAAGCCAATTCTTTTATGCCCGACAAATACAAGTTTTCATCTACCCCCCCGTTGACGGAATGAAAACCGTACCAACTGAAAATGCTGATGACCGACAAGAACAGCAGCACCAGGCCAAAGCCGAAAGCCAGTTTGCCGCCGATGGAAATATTTTTCCAGGACATGCTTTTTCTCCTTTGTTGATATTTTGATTTTTTTTAGCTTTTGATGGTTTTGAAAAAGTATATCGCTTCTTTTTTTCGATAGCAAATTTCCGCGAAAAAAACTCACTAACAGGGCAGCGGCGAATTGTCCTCCCGGCAGGTGGACATCCATGCTATAATGAGATACGCAGGGCTACAGCAACCGAAAGAAACACCTCGTACAGGAGATTCGCCGATGCACGCCGAGAGCAAAACCTTTTCCCGTCTGCTGTTTGCCACCCTCGCCATGGCTATAATTGCCCTGCTCGGCGGCGGCATCTGGTACTACCATGCCGAGCAATCGGCCGAAAGGCAGCAGGCGGAAAAACAACTGGCCACCATAGCACATCTGAAAGTCGAACAGCTTGACACCTGGCGCAGTTGAGCCAGGCGCAAAAGATGGAATCGGTGGGCCGTTTGGCGGGCGGAGTGGCGCACGACTTCAACAACATGCTCAGCGTAATCCTCGGCTATGCCGAGCTGGCCTTGGGCAAAGTCGACCCGTCTGATTCGCTGCATGAAGATCTTCAGGAAATTTTTGATGCCGGTAAGCGTTCCGCCGACATTACCCGGCAACTGTTGGCCTTTGCGCGCAAACTCACCGGGCGAGGCCTTGCGATTGGCGGAAATACATGGCAACGAAATCCATCTGCTGATTACCGACGTCGTCATGCCCGAAATGAACGGCCGCCGTTTAGCGGAGCAGCTCCGCACCCTTTATCCCGACCTCAGAACCCTTTTTATGTCCGGGTACACCGCCGACGTTATAGCCCATCGGGGAATATTGGAGACGGGAGTAGCCTTTATTCACAAACCATTCTCCAATCAGGACCTTGCCGCCAGGGTGCACGAGGTGCTGACAAAAGGTTAGAGGTAATCCTGCACCGGAGCACAAAAAAACTCGGGCAGAGGAATCCCCTGCCCGCCGACGAGCAGACAGCGCCGCGGCTTGAACTCCCGGACGAATGCATCCATTCCCGGAAGATTCTGCCGGCTCCTGCCGCTTTTCACCTCTATGCCGACCACCGTATCGCCACGCTTCAGGACAAAATCCACCTCATTATTACCCTCCCGCCAGTAGAGTGTCTCAATCCCGGTCTCTACGCTGCTATTGAGGATATGGGCTCCCACCGCCGACTCGACGAGTCTGCCCCAGGCGTTACGGTCCACCAGCAACTGTTCAAGCGTGGGGGGTGCATGGGCTGACTGCAAGGCGGTATTGAAAACCTGCAGCTTCGGGCTCGAAGCCCGCTGACGAATCTTGCTGCCGCTGTATTTGGCGAGCCCGGCAACCATGCCTGCGCCGGCCAGGAGCTCAAGATAATGGGCCAGAGTCGTGGTGTTGCCGGCATCGTGGAGTTGGCCAAGCATCTTCTGATATGACAGGATCTGCCCCGAATAATCACAGCCGAGGAGAAACATCCGCCGCAGCAGTGCCGGCTTGTCTACCCGCGACATCAGCAGGATATCACGCGAGATGGTAGTCTCTACCAGCGAGTCAATGACATAGCGAGCCCAGCGCTGCCGATCATCAATCAGAAATGCGGCACCGGGATAACCGCCATAGTATATATAGGTATCCAGATCCCAGCCAAAGGCATCACGCATCTCGCTGAACAGCCAATGGGTGACGGAGATGGTTTCAAAACGTCCGGCAAGACTTTCGGTCAGGCCTTGGCCAATGAGGAGAGGCGCCGAACCGAGCACTATCACCTTGAGCGGAATTCCCCGCAGGGTGTCTTCATCCCAAAGACGTTTGATCTGTTCCGACCACCGCGGTATTTTCTGCACCTCATCGAGTACCAGGAGGGCCTCCTGCCGTTCATCACCGCCCGCTTTGGTCTTGAGTCTGGCGATCTCCCATTGCTGCTCTACCCATACGCTCCCCTGCAGAGTCGGTTCGTCGGCGGAGGCATAATGGGCGGGAAGCAAAGCCTCTTGCATGACCTGACGTACCAAGGTCGTTTTGCCCACCTGGCGCGGCCCGGTCAACACCTGAATGAACCGACGAGATTCCTGCAGCCTTTGTTGTAATACCTTGCTTATTGGACGCTTAAACATTTTCGACACCATTGAATGTAATTTTACTCATTGTATTGAGTAAAATTACACGATTCGCCAGCAGAGATCAAGGGCCAGGTAACATGAGCGTAGTGATGCCAAAAAAACAGCTATTACGTGGGGTTATGGCAACAAACAGCTTGGCCGGAGAAATTTCCGGGCGACGGCTTAGCCCTCTTGCCCCTCCCCACCCGTAAGCGCCGCCCGCACCTTGTCCGCCAGTTCCTTTTTAGAAAAGGGTTTCTCAATGAAGTACAGGCCAGGGTCAAGTTTTCCCTGCCGGGAGATGATATCGGCGCTATAGCCCGACATAAGCAGGCACTTCAGCTGCGGCATGAAGGATACCAGGTGTTCGGCCAGATCCCGGCCGTTCATCCCCGGCATGACCACGTCGGTCATGAGCAGACGGATCACACCGGCGTGCTCCTTAGCTAAGCGAACAGCCGCTCCCGTGCTGTTTGCCGCAAGGACTGCATAACCGAGACCCTGCAGCATCCTGGTGGTCATTCTCAGGATCGCCTCTTCATCCTCAACCAACAGGATGGTCTCCAAACCACCCTCGATCGATTCCGCTGCAACCGCCTGTTGCATGGGCACAATCATTTTTTTGTGTCTGGGCAGGTAGATAGAGAAGGTCGTGCCCGAACCCGACCGGCTGTCGACATGAATAAAGCCGTGATTTTGCTTGACGGCGCCGTACACCGAAGCAAGGCCCAGGCCGGTCGCCTCACCGAAGGTTTTCAGTCATGGACGCTTGGTCCTTTGCTTCCTTCACCGCTTTTTGCCGTAAGCCGATGAAAAAAAATAACATGGCCAAAGGAATGCCCGGAACGGCATCAGGAGCCGTAACAAAACGGGTTGGAAAAGGCCCATATTTTGTAACGGCTCCTGATCTCTCTTCCGCCAGGCGGCGAAGTACCCGGGCGGCCTCCATGCCGCTCACAGCTGCGCCTCGCGGGGGGGCGATTTCGGGCGGTTTATCGGGGTTGGCTCATGATCTTGCCTCTTTACCGGTTTGATCTTGATGGTCAGCTCGTTACCCGTTCGGTGGTCGCTACCGCATATATCCGCCCGGTTGCACTGAGGAGAGCGGTCGAGGTCAGCTGAACTGCCAACACTCTGCCGTCTTTGGCAATTCTCCGGGTAATGTACGGCGCAAGAATTTTCGCCCGACTCAACTGACGAATGGTCGCCAGGGCTTCGTCACGCAACTCCTCAGGGATTAAATCGCCGATATTCATGGCCAGCGCCTCGGCTTCACTCCAGCCGTACAGCCGCACGGCGCCGGGGTTCCAGGCGATGATCCGGCCGTGCATGTCCTGGGCGATTATGGCATCGTAGGCATCGCGCACCACAACCGCCAGGCGCAGCTGGTCATCGGCAGTGCGCAAGGTCTCCTGCATCTTCTTCACCTCGGTGATATCGACAAAGGTGATGACCGCGCCCTCAATGACGTTTTCAAGAGTGCGGTAGGGGAGGATGCGCAGGGTGTACCACCTGCCTTCTCCGGTCTCTACCTCCACCTCATGCGGGATAAGGCTGTCGAGCACCGCTTGTACATCTTTTACCAGGCGGTCGTAGCCCACCAGATTGGAGACAATGTGACCGACGGGTCGACCGAGATCACCGAGGATCAGGTTAATGATCTTGGTGGTGGCCGGGGTAAAGCGGAGGATGCGCAGGTTAAAATCGACAAAAATCGTGGCGATACCGGTGCCGGCCAGAAGGTTATTCATATCGTTGTTGGCCCGTGACAGATCGGCAACCTTGGTCTGCAGTTCGTTGTTGACCGTCGCCAGTTCTTCATTGACCGACTGCAACTCCTCTTTCGAGGTCTCCAGCTCTTCGTTGGTCGATTGCAGTTCTTCGTTGACCGACTGCATTTCCTCGTTTGAGGATTTGAGCTCTTCGTTCGAGGTTTCGAGTTCTTCATTGGCGGTCTGCAGGTATTCTTCTTTGGCCCGCAGTTCTTGACGGAGGGCGGCGATATGCAGGTCCGGCACCTCTTCCCCCAGAGGTTCCCGGCTGTCGATGGTGCGTGGCGGATTGCTATCCAGGAGTTCCGGCAGCGCCGATTCTTCGAGGATGACCAGGTACAGACCATCGCGATTTATACCGGCATCGGCCGCCACCGGCCGGATGATCAGATTGACCCGGGTGAAGTCGCCATTGGTTTTGACCCGCAGGTTCAAACGGCGCACGGTTGCCTTAATCCTTACCGCCTGGTGCAGGGCTACGGCCAGGTCGGGTCGCAAGCCCTCGCGGGCCATTTTCAGGATATTATAGCCAACTGTTTCGCCCGGCGCTGGCTCCAGGTACATGCCGGTGCGACCGTGCAGGTAGAAGATATCGCCCTGGCTGTTGACCAGCGCCCCGGCTGGGGCGAGCTGTTGCAGCAGGGTCTGTTCGGTCAGGTCGCGCAGCGACAGTTTACCGGCAACGACCTTCTTGCCCGAATCCTGCGGGAGTGCAATTTCAGGTGCCGCAAACGGCGCCTGAAAACGGGCCAGGACCGAACGTTTGGTCCTTCCCATGTCATCTTTACGTTTAAATATCTTCTGCTTACGATCGATGGTTTGGAAAAGATCGACATCGCCGACACTCTCGGACGTGCCGAGAAAAAGTATGCCGCCGGGGTTGAGGGCGTAGTGGAACAGGGGCATGAGTTTTTTCTGCAGGTCGCCGCCCAGGTAGATGAGGAGGTTGCGGCAGCTGATCAGGTCGAGTTTGGAAAACGGCGGATCCTTGATGACGTTCTGCTCGGAAAAGACCAGGAGGTCGCGGATGTTTTTGTGGATACGGTATAAACTGCCGTCGGCTTCGGCGGTGAAAAACCGTGCCAGTCGCTCCGCGGTGAGATCGGCGGCGATGCTTGCCGGATAAAGTCCGGCCCGGGCTGTGGTAATGGCCCGGCTGTCGATGTCGGTGGCGAAGACCTGAGCATGGTAACTCCTTTTCAGCTTCTCCATATGTTCGGCCAGGAGGATGGCCAGCGAATAGGCCTCTTCACCGGTCGAACACCCCGGCGACCAGATGCGCACCGTCGATCCGGCCGGCTGGCCTTCAAAAAGCCCCGGGATGATCTTGTCCTCAAGTTCCTTGAAGGCCTCCGGGTCGCGGAAAAAATTGGTGACGCCGATGAGCAGATCACGAAAAAGGGCCTCGACCTCGGCTGGAGTCTGTCGCAGATAAGCGAGGTAGTCGTTTATGGTTTCGATCTGATGAACGGCCATGCGGCGGGCGATGCGGCGCTGGATGGTGCTCGGCTTGTAGCCGGTGAAGTCGTGGCCGGTCTGGCCGCGCAGGAGGATGAAAATCTTTCGATGCGCGTTCTCGTCCTGGGTTGTTGCGGGGATGGCCGGTCGGACTACCTTGGCAAAGGCCCGGCCGGCAAAGGCAATGAGTTGGCCGGGCATCTCGCCCGGCGGCAGCACGTAGTCGACCAGACCGGTGGCGATGGCGCTGCTCGGCATGCCGTCGTATTCGGTCGATTCGGGGTTCTGGGCCATGGCCATGCCGCCCTCGCCCTTGATTGCCCGAAGCCCCAAAGTGCCGTCGCTGCCGGTGCCGGAAAGAACGATACAGATGGCCCGCTCGCGCTGGTCCTGGGCCAGCGAGCGAAAGAAGAAATCGATCGGCAGGCGCTGACCGCGCGGCGCCAAAGGTGCCAGGAGCTGCAGATTGCCGCCCAAAAAGGCCATGTCGCAGCCTGGTGGGATGATATAGGTGCAGTTCGGCTGCACCCGCATACCGTCTTCAACCTCGAAGACCTGCATGCGGGTGTAGCGGCGAATGAGATCGGTGAGGATGCTTTTATGGTCAGGGGCCAGATGCTGCACCAGGACGAAGGCCATGCCCGGGTCGACGCCTTCGGGCATGCCGGAGAAGAAGGCCTCAAAGGCGGCCAGGCCGCCGGCTGAGGCGCCGATGCCGACTATGGGGAAGCCGGTCTCCGGTTTTTCGCTTGGTTCCTGTCCGACACTCTGTTCGGCGACTGCCGGGGTTTCGGCTGTCCGGCTATCGCCGGAAGCAGCGAGCGGCGCTTGATTCTTCTGCTTGGCGTGGATCTTTTTTCCGGGTGGTCATGGCGCTCCTTCGGTGCTGAAGTCTCAGTGCTATAGCCGTTTCTGGGCAATTTTATATACTGCACTCTTGTCTCTTTTGCCGACCGCGATAACAGAAACTACGAGTTCCATCTCCCGCACCTGATAGACCAGCCGATAGCCAAGCCCGCGGAGTTTGATTTTGTAACAATCGGTCATTCCTTTGAGCCTGGCGCTTTCGATCTTTGGTTCGATAAGCCGCTCCCTGATTTTCTTTTTAAATACTTCTTTGCTGGTCGAATCGAGTTTTTGCCATTCTTTCCAGGCTTCCTCTTTGAATTTGAGATTATAGCTCATCGATAGCTACCTCAATCTCCCGCTGATCTTTTCTCGCCTCCACGATAGCTCGCAATTCCACATCTTCGAGGATGTCATACATCTGCTCGAACATTTTGGCGGGGATGGCGTAAAAAACCGGTTCATTGCGATTGAGAATCGCCACCGGTCCACCACCACCTTGGCTTACCACCATCATCGGATTTTTTTTCAACTCCGAAATCCCGGCACTGATTTCAGCTAGTATTTTATGTGTTGAGACCATATCTCACCTCATAGGAAAACAAATTTTGGAACAAAAAATCTTTTACTTGTATTAATAATAGGTCGTTTAATTGGTCTTGAAAAGGTGAATTTGCAGTCGGGATTGAGGGTCAGGCACTTTTATTTTTCAAAATATCTCCAGGGATGCTGAAATAAAAGGATGATCCACAGCCGGGAGTCGATTCCAGCCAGATACTGCCGCCGTGCCGCTCAACAATCCGCTTGCAGATCGACAGGCCGATGCCGGTGCCGGGGTATTCCTCGCGGGTGTGCAGTCGCTGAAAAATGGTGCCACTTCGTCGTAGGTGTCCTGCTCGCCTTCGAAGTAAAAGGAGGCTTCCTTGCCGAGGACATCGTCGCCGAAAAATTCTCTCCCCACCGATTTTGCCCAGGTGTAAACCTTGTTGCTGTCCACCTCTCCTTGTATTGCAAGGTCCGTAACCTGCAATTTCCGGAGCTGGGCTGTATGTAGATGCAAAAAATGCGGCGGCAACCAGCTCTCAGCTTTTCAATTTTCTCGTCAAGAACTCGATGGTCCGCTGCCAGGCGAGTTCCGCCGCCTGTTTGTTGTAGCGGGCAGGATTGGTGTCATTATTGAAGGCATGTGCCGTTCCTTCATACATATACAGTTCATGCTCAACACCGTTTTTGACAAGTGCTTCCTTCAGTGCCGGTATCCCCTGGTTGATGCGTTCGTCAAGCCCAGCGTAGTGGAGAAGGAGCGCGGCCTTTATTTTTGCCACATCCTCGGTCGGTGGCTGCTTGCCGTAATAGGGGACGGCGGCAATGATGTCGGTTGATAACACCGCCAGACTATTTGCCACGGCACCGCCCCAACAGAAACCGACAACTCCGACCTTGCCGGTCGATTGCGGATGGGTTTTCAGATAGGCTGCGGCGGCGGCAAAATTCTTGACGGTCTCTTCCATATCAAGTTTTTGTATCATGCCGACCGCCTGTTCAGGATCAACGGGTGAGCCGCCCATGGACGAGAGAGCGTCCGGAGCAAGTGCCAGAAATCCCTCCAGGGCAAACCGTCTGGTGACATCTTCAATGTGGGGATTCAAGCCCCTGTTCTCATGAACTACGAGGATGGCCGGCATCCTGACGGTATTTTTCGGCTGGGCCTGATAGCCTGACATTTGTCCAACTCCTGCCGGAAATTTCACCACCTGGGCTGCCAGTCGGCCATCACCGGCGGCAATAATCTCCGCCTGCACCACATTGTTTTCGAGAAGCGGCAGAAGGGTATAGGCCGCGGCTACCCCGCCGACAACAATGGCCAGTTTTTCGAGAAACTGTCTCCGACTGATTTCCTTATGGCTATATTGGCTGTACAACTCAGTGGCTCTCCTGTCTACCATGACACTCCACCTCCATTCATTGATTTATGCCGCCCACACCGCAACCCTGTCAAAATTCTTTGGTGCGCTCACTACTTTTGAATTTTCAAAGCTTAGACTCAGTCGGAGCATGCTGTCAAGAGCCGAGACAACATACTCCATTCCGCTAAGGATCAATTCATTGCGGTCAGATCGTGAAATTGAGGGTTGACAAGCCCCCCGACAATAGTCTAAATCTACCCGCAAATGAATCGTTTGCCGGGGAAAAATACTCCGGGTTTTGTAAAAGTCGCACATCTTGCACAACTAAAATGATTTTCGGGGACAGCAATTGCACCCCAGGAGATGACGCATCGCGGAAGATTGAACCTTCTGTCCCATGCACGCTACAAAAAGCACAAGTTGCAAAAACGCTGACGAGAGGACCATGCAAAGACAAATCCGACCCTGTCCATTTTCAAGAAGTCTCATTTGTACCATTTGCTGCGTAATTATCGCCGTATCTACTTGCCGGGCATGGGCCGCGGTGGGTCAATCCGATTTCTCTTTATCATCTGTGGGTCTTTCCGAACAGAGATTTGAAGATGAGGTAAAAGAGTACCTTGGCACCCCTTATCGAAAAGGCGGCACGTCGAAAAAGGGTATGGATTGTTCTGGTTTCGCCAGAACCGTCTATGACCAGCTCCTCGGCCTCGAACTGCCGCACAGCTCCGGCGATCAATTCCAATCTTCCGAGCTGCAAAAAATAGATGCCCGCCAATTACAAACCGGTGATCTGGTCTTTTTTGCAGGTCAAGGAAAGAAGAAAAAACAAAAGCGCATAAATCATGTTGGAGTGTACCTTTCGGACGGGCAATTCATTCATGCCAGCAGCAGCGAAGGTATCATGGTCTCCAGCCTTGATGAAACCTACTGGAAAAAGCGCTTTGTCGGTTCTAAACGCCATACGGCCCTCAGTTCCGCCGGCGATGGCAATGATTTTCGTTTTGAGAATTACCTGGAAATGCCGGTTCGTGAAAGCGGCGTGTTGTCTTTTTACAGCCGTGCTGAATTCCCCGCCAACTCCCCGGGCCAAAACCTTGCCGACACTATCAATTACGACCCCTTGGTAATTGCTGATTCAACCTCCGCCCCCCAGAGTTTCTACGAAATCGGCTACAGCCGGCCGCTCTTTAATGGCCTGGATATCAGTCTCAGTGCCTTCACCGAAAAATTCGATGTAACCGCCGCCTGGCCGGGAATCGATACTGGAACGCTCTCCAAGGGATACGACCTGGATGCAACTTCCGACACAGCGTTGCGCCAAGGCTTCACTCTGTCAAGTGACTACCGGCCCAGCAGCTGGCTCAGTTTCACCCCCTCAGTCACCTATTTCGATCACTCCGGTGATAATGAAAATATGACACTTGTGCCTAAACGGACTCTCGGCCTGAACACCCAGCTGTCTCCCCTGCACAACCACTGGTCACTGTCGATGCTCGTGCGCTATACGGACGGCGAGGATCTCACCAATCTTTCAAACTTTGACAACAAAATCAGCTCATTGGATCTGGCACTCAAATTGGGCATCGCCGTCAGCGAAAATATGCAGTTTTCCATCATGAGCAAACATGACAAGCGGACATCAGCTCTGAAGATGACCGAAGATTCTCTGTTTGATCAGCCTGCCTCAAGCGACGTGGCATTAGTTTTTGATTTCAGCTATTAATCACCGGTTTTTTGCCGACCAAGAGCCGGCAATCACTTAAACGTTTTATCCCCCTCCTCTTCGTTTTGCAGAATGTCGTCCAGTTGATCGAGCAGCAGATGCACCTCCTTGTCGGTATCGAGACGCCTGAATTGGCGAATCGACAGTTCCTCAGGGTATTCAAAGGTCTCCTTCTGACGAAGGTAAATTTTCCAGCTGCCGTCGGACACCGCTGCCGGGTCAAGTGCCCGCTGCGCCAGACGGACCTTGATAATTTCCTCCGGGCAGCTGCACAAAACAAAAACAACCCGAGCCCGGTGTGCCAATCGCCGCAGCAATCTGTCACGTTCCGCCCGAACCTGATACGATCCATCGAGAACCACACAGGGAACCGATGGCTTATCCAGCTCCTTTTCGGCAAAGCTTAGCAGGGCATCATAGGTCAGACGGCTGCATGCCGGCGTATATATGCCCTCGGAGAATCCTGCCGCATGCGGTTCGCACGACTGCATCCCGGCCAGTTGCTTGCGAACCACATCGCTATTGTAATAGGGAAAACGGCGTTTTTGCGCCCAGGCCTTGGCCACAAAACTCTTGCCGGCGGCGATCAGACCGAAGAACACCACCACCATTTTCTCCACCGCCCCTTTATTTTTCATAGCCTTCCGGCATATTCCTCGGCCAGTTGAAAGTAGCGTCCGGCGCTATGCAACCAGCCTTCGGCGGCATTTTTTTCCATAGCTGGATCGATCGCCGCCAGCAAACCAACCTTGCCCCGCACATAAGCCCGGTAACATTTATAAAAATCGAGGACTTTGAGCAGCCCTTCATCTCCCGATTTTTCAATAAAGCGGTTAATGAAAAAATCGCTCAGGGCGTAAAGGCCGTGAAAATCGAGATCCATGGCGAGAAAGGCCACATCGGCACAGGTATCAATACAGCGAAGATCGTCATTGAACTCAAGGCAATCGAAAATATATATCTTGCCACTCTTTGCCAGACAGATATTATTGGAATAAAGATCACCATGGCAATCCCGGATGCATCCGCAATCAATTCGTTCGGTAAACACTTCTTTCAGCTGGAGAAATGCCTCTGTACCTTTTTTGATTCGAGTAAACCGTTCAAGGCTCAGGGTTGGACTGCCGACAAAGCGTTTGGTTTGGGCAAAATTACTGGAAATCGTCCGACCTACCGCCCAGGCCCTGCCGTTTTCCCGCACCTCCGGCCCCTGATCGGCCTGCCGGTAGAAAGGCACCAGAATATCGACGATCTGGGCAAGATGCTCCGACCGCAAGCAACCGGCGGCAATAACCCTGTTCAACATTCCCTCCTCGGGCATACGGACCATCTTCAGCCCGTACTCGACGATCTCACCCTCGCCCTTCAATTGAAAGGATTTTCCTTGTCGACTCAACCAAAGGGTTTCAAGATAAATTTCCGGGCAAAGACGCCTGTTGAGAATCAGCTCCCGTTCACAGAAAAAATGCCTTTTGGCCATACTGGAAAAATCAACAAAGCCAAAATCGACCGGCTTTTTCCATTTGTAAACATAGTCGCCGGCAAGGATGATAAAGGAGATGTGGGTTTGCATGAGCTCCACCCTGTCGACTGGATGGGGATAACTCTCCGGCTGGAGAAGATGTTCGACATATTCAGGTAACATACTTATATTGTGCACTTTCCGAATCATCCTTAACAATAGGCATCAACGCATGTTTTTTTCATCCCGCTTACCCAAAAGCCTCGAACCCAACGAATTCACCAGGATTCTCGAAGAAAAGCGAGCAGCCGGTCATAAGATCGTCGATCTCAGCCAAGCAAACCCAACGGTCGCCGGCTTTGCCTGTGTCCCCGCCATCCACCTTCCTTCTTGCAGCGATGCAGCCGGCCGTTACCAGCCTTCAGCCCAGGGCCTGTGTGCCACCAGGGCGGCCATCAGAGGCTATTATCAGAACAGCGGCCATGGCGGCATCGACGACAACGACCTGCTGCTCACCGCCGGCACCAGTGAGGCCTACAGTTTTTTATTCAAGCTGCTGACCGATCCGGGGGACGAGATTCTCATCCCCGCCCCCAGTTACCCGCTCTTTGATTTTCTCGCCACCCTCGAAAACGTCAGGCCAAGCCGCTATATGCTTGGTGCCGACGAGACAGGTCGTTGGCGCATAAACTTCACCTCTCTCGAACAGGAAATTTGCCGATTGACCCGGGCGATTGTCGTGGTCAATCCCAACAACCCGACCGGATCCTATATGACGGCCAAGGAACTGCAAAAGCTCTCACAGCTCTGCCAAGCCCATGACCTGGCGTTGATCGTTGACGAGGTGTTTCTTGATTATGCAAACCCCGGCGCCTCGGCAAAACCCGTCTCGGCGATTAGCAACACCGCTGCCCTGACCTTCACCCTCAGCGGCTTTTCCAAGGTCCTGGCGCTGCCGCAGGCAAAACTGAGCTGGATCCACGTAAACGGTCCGGAACCACAAAAGGCAATGGCAAAACAGCGCCTGGAGTTTCTTGCCGACGCCTATTTAACGGTGAGCGGCATGATTCAGCACGCCGCCGCCTCGTTGTTTCTATGCCAAGGGGACATTCAGCGAGAGATACTTGCCCGCATCCGAACCAATGAAGGGTTGCTGCAATCGCACAAGGGACTTGCGCCTTCCCTGCGCGAAGGCGGTTGGTATGCAATTATTAACCTGCCCGAAAACATCAGCGACGAACAGTGCTGCCTCGACCTCTTAAGGGAATCTTCTCTTATCGTCCATCCCGGTTTTTTTTACGACTTTGTTGAAAATAATCGGATTATCGTCAGCCTGATCACACCGGTAAAAGACTTTCGCCGGGGTCTGTTTCTGCTCGTAAGCTATCTCAAATCCCGGCACTGAACAGCCTTAAAAACTTGCCGGGGATAGCGGTTTCGAAGCGACAGAGCTTGCCGGTTTTCGGATGGGTGAAGGCCAGGACCTGGGCGTGCAGGCCCAGGCGACGGATGGGATTCTCGCTTGCACCGTATTTATCGTCGCCGATGATCGGATGATTGATATCCTGCATATGCACCCGAATCTGATGCTTTCTGCCGGTTGCCAGGTTCAGCTGCAACAACGAAAATGTACCGTTATCACGGAGTTTTTTATAATGGGTGATGGCTTTTTTACCGAGTTGCGAGCTGTGGTGCGAATACACTATGAGGGCCGAGCTTTCCTTCAACCAGGAGGTAATAGTCCCCTGCGGCGGTTCAACCCGCCCCTCAACGACAGCAATATAGGTACGCTCGGCTATTGTTGTTTCCCAGGTTTCTTGAATCTGCTGTTTGATTTTTTCATTTTTGGCAAAGAGCAGCAGGCCGGAGGTTTCCCTGTCGAGACGGTGGACGATGAAGATCTTATTCTCGGGGATCCTGGGTCTTGACGTAATCGCTGAGCATTGCATAGGCGGTTTTCCGTTTTTCCTTGTCGGTTGCCACCGTCAAAAGGCCGGATGGCTTATCGATAACAATGAGATCCTCGTCTTCATGGATAATTTTCAGTTCTTGACCCGGCTTATGCGCTGCTGCCGGATCCCACCGGACCTCAACGCTCTGGCCGGGACGGAGCGGATGATCAAACTGGGTAACCGCTTTTCCTTCAACAAAAATATGCCGTTCCTTAAGCACTGCCTTGACGATGTTGCGGCTTTTGTCCGGCAGCTTGGCAAGCAAAAAGACCAGCAGGGTATCTTCTTTATCGGTTATGAAGGCATCAATTTTCTTCTTGCCGGGGGAATGGCGTTTTTCGGAATTCTTCATCTTTCTCTCTGGTAATTGGATTGCTAAGGCAGATCAGTACCCTGCGGCCGCAGTTTTATCCGCAGGCCTTTAAGAAAATTTCGCAGAATCTGGTCCTTACAAGGGCGATAATGTTTATGGTCCGGCCTTCGAAATAAGGCACTGAGTTCATGCGGACTCATGCGAAGACCAGCCGAACCGATGATCTGCAACATTTCCTCGCTGGTCAGGTCGAAGGCGATTTTCAATTTGCGCAAAACAATATTGTTATTGATGCGCTTTTCCAACTCCGGCTGCACCCCTTCTTTTTTGCCCCGCAGCTCATTGATCAGGCCGTTGAGGAAAATTGCCAGCTCGGTATCGCTGCACTTCTGCCAGGTCGGCTCATCATCTTTTTTCAACCAGTTACACACCTGCTCCCGGGTAATGTGGTAATCAGCCAGCTTAAAGATGGCAATCATTTTCGCATCACCCAATTCGAGGGTGTAGCGGAGGCTGCGTATTATATCGTTATTGTCCAAAAGAATTTCCTGTTTTAACTGTTGTTGTGCATCAGAGAGACTCTCTCTCGACTTCCTTACTTTTTCTAGTATAACCGATTTTCATACTCTCCGGGTAACCTGATTCTCGTAAAACACAACCATCTCTGTAGACTGCGCCTGGAAAAATTGCCGGAAAGAATAGTGTTGACAGGCAACTAAAAATAAGTAAATATTACTCACCTAATTACATTCAAACACAATCATATATTTAACTTGTTTAATTACAATATATTATCAGATATTAATTTGGTAAATAACGCTAACCAATATGGAAGAAAAAGCGGCCAACAGCCCCCCGGGCAAACTGAAAATTGCCGGTGCCATGCGCACTCTGCTGGAGGACCGAACCTTTGAGTCGATCACCATTGCCGAGATTGCCGCAACCGCCGGCGTCACCGAAGGGCTTATCTATAAATACTTCAAGGACAGGCGGGATATCCTGCACCATGTCCTGAAAGAGCACTACCAACAGTTTCTGGTGCAGATAGACAGAGACCTGCAGGGGATCGACGGGGCCCTCAACAAGCTGCAAAAGATAATCTGGTCCAGTATTGAGCGCTACGCCAACCACCGGGTATTCGCCAGGATCATTCTCCTGGAGGTTCGAAATTCCGAAGGATATTTCCACAGTGAGGCCTATGCCCTGGTCAAGCAGTTCAATCGGATCATCATCGGTATTATCAATGAAGGCATTGCCGGCGGGGAAATCAGGGATAACCTTCCCCCGGCCTATATCCGCAATGCCATTTTCGGCACCATTGAACACTCGTGTCTGAACCGAATTTTTTTTAACGAAGCCGGTTTCAACCAATGATACCGCCAAAATTATAACCGATCTGCTCTTCCAGGGGATCAAGCGATAAGCCGCAATATGGCTCCTAGAACCAAACACCCACAAAAAGGATCAAAAACATGAAAGACGTTGTCATCGTATCCGGCTGCAGAACAGCCATCGGCGCCTTCGGCGGCAGCCTCCGCGACCTGAATGGGGCAATTCTCGCCAGCATTACCATGAAAGAAGCGGTGCGGCGAGCCGGAATCGATCCGGTCTTGATCGACGATATCCGCTACGGCTGCTGCATGGAATCGGCCGACACCTTGAACGTCACCCGGGTCGCTTCGCTCTTGGCCGGCATCCCGGAGACCGTCCCGGCAGTTACCGTCAACCGGGTCTGCATCTCCGGCATGGAGGCGGCCATCTCGGGCATGGCGATGATCCAGGCCGGGATGGCCGACATCATCCTCGCCGGCGGGACCGAGCATATGTCCAGTGTCCCCTACTCGGTGCCCGGCGCGCGCTGGGGCTGTCGTCTCCAGGACCAGACCTTTGTCGATAACATGATCCATGCCCTGCATTGCGGCTCACACCTCCTCCCCCACCCGGAAGACGGCCCGGTGGACGCCAGCAAACCGCCGCTCAGCATGTTCGTCGGCAAACCCTATATCATGGGCCATACCGCCGAATTCATCGCCCAGCATTTGGGCATCACCCGAGAGGAGATGGACGAGGTGGCACTGCGAAGCCATAACCAGGCGGAACGGGCGACCCTGGACGGCTCCTTTGCCGATGAGATTGTGCCGGTTGAGGTCCCCCAGAAGAAGAAAAGCACCGCTTATCTTTGACAAAGACGAACATTTCCGGCCCGGCATGACCATGGATATGCTCCGCAAACTGCCGCCGGCCTTCGTCCCGAAGATCGGCACCGTCACCGCCGGCAACTCCAGCGGCATCAACGACGGCTCGACCGGCATGGTCATCATGTCGGCCGACAAGGCCAAAGAACTGGGCCTGCGGCCCATGGCCAGGATCAAGGCGGTAGCCAGGGGCGCCTGCCACCCATCGGTCATGGGCTTGTCGCCGGTCCCGGCGGTCCGCAATCTGCTCAAATCCTCCGGCCTGACATTGAAGGATTTTGAGCTGATCGAGGTCAACGAGGCCTTTGCCGCCCAGTACCTCGGCTGCGAAAAAGAGCTGGGTTTGAACCGGGAGATCACCAACGTCAACGGCTCGGGCATCGGCCTCGGCCATCCGGTGGGCTCGACCGGCGCGCGGATCATGGTCACCCTGATGTATGCCATGAAAAAACGCGGGAAATCGCTGGGCCTGGCCACCCTGTGCGGCGGCGGCGGCGTTTCCATGGCCTGCGCCATTGAAATGATATAGTCGGAAGGATGTGCAATCCGGCCCCGGATGCATCAGGTCCGGAAGATCCCGGACAGACATTCTTTATGGAGGGGAACACCATGATACATGCACCACTCTCGGACGGAGGACAAGCTTCGCTATAGCACCATCAACCAGGAAAACATTGATTTTATCACGAATCGCAACAACCGGATCAACCGCTGGGTCGTCGCCGACATGATCCGCCGCACTCGCTATCACTACCCCGACAAGACTGCCCTGGTGTTCGGCGATATCCGCCTGACCTACAGCCAGCTGGAAGACCAGTGCAACCAGGCGGCCAATGCCCTGGCCGAGCCTCGGGGTGCAAAAATATGATCGGGTGGCCATCCTCGCCCACAATACCCACCATCATGTCCTGACCTGGCTGGGTTGCGCCAAGATCGGCGCCATCTATCTGGCGGTCAATTACCTGCTGAAGGACGATGACATCGCCTATCTGCATCAACCATTCCGAAAGCACCGTCTTTATCGTCGAGGACAGCCTCTACGACAACGTCAAGGAGGTGCTGCGGCAAGATGCCCGGGATCAGGCATCTCATCTGGTCGAACCAGGGCGCCGGCCAGCCGCCGGCCGACGGTTTTATCGACTTCAATGCCTGGTATGCCAGGGCCCCGACAAACCGAACCCGATGTCATCCTGCGCATCGAGGACCCGGTGCAGATGACCTACACCAGCGGCACGGAATCCCTGCCCAAGGGCGTCATCATCAGCAATCAGTCCCTCATCGCCCAGTATATGGGCTGCATCATCGACGGCCAGTACGACGACCGGGATATCAATATCAACGCCCTGCCCATCTACCATTGCGCCCAACGGGACGTCTTCATGAACCCGATATTCTGGCTCGGCGGCACCAACATCCTGATGACCCCGGATATCGGCAAGATCCTCGCCGCCATCGAGACCTGGAAGGCCACCGTCTTCTTTGCCCCGCCAACGGTGTGGATCGGTATTCTCCGACATCCGGATTTCCTGCGCTACGATCTGTCGAGCCTGACTAAATGTTACTACGGTGCCTCGATCATGCCGCGGGAGATCCTCAAGGAAATCCTGGAAAAATTCCCCAAGGCCGGAGTCTACAACTATTACGGCCAGACCGAGCTGGCGCCCTATCATACCATTTTGAAGGCCGAAGACGCCCTGACCAAGATCGGCGCGGCCGGGATGGGCAGGACTGCATATGGAGTCGCGCATCGAGGACGGCAAAGGCAATGAAATCACCGGTGCCGATGCATCCCGGCGAAATCTGCGGCCGTGGCCCCCATGTCATGACCATGTATTTCAAGGAACCGGATAAAACCGAGGCCGCCATGCGCGGCGGCTGGTTCCATTCCGGCGATCTCGGCGTCCTCGACCAGGACCGCTATATCACCGTGGTCGACCGGATTAAGGACATGATCAAGACCGGCGGTGAAAATGTTGCCTCGCGGGAGGTCGAGGAGGCGGTCTATCTGCACCCTGCCGTCGAAGAGGTGGCGGTGGTCGGACTCGACCATCCCCGCTGGGTGGAAGCGGTGGCGGCGGTGGTCAAGCTCAGGGCCGGAGCCACGGCGACGGAAGCGGAGATCCTTGCGCACTGCAAAAAGCACCTGTCCTCCTTCAAGGTCCCGAAAAAGATCATTTTTGTCGAGGCACTGCCGAAAACACCGACCGGCAAAATCCTCAAACGGGAAATGCGGGAATCCTTCAAGGGGATTTTTCGCTAAGCCCTTATCAACGAACGGCTTAAGCAAGTTCATGCGGGCAAAAGCAGAGGAAAAATTATGGCAAAAAGAATGTTTACCGGCGGAGAATTTCTGCTACGGGACATCGCTTGTCAGGACGTGTTTACCCCCGAGGATTTCAGTGACGAGCATAAGCAGATCGCCGACACCACGGAGCAGTTTGTCAGCAACGAAATCCAACCGATAAACGGTGAAATTGAGGCAAAAAACTTCGATCTGCTGCTGGGCAAACTGAAGGAATGCGCCGAACTCGGACTGATGATGATCGATGCGCCGGAAGAATACGGCGGCCTGGAACTCGACAAGGCGACCAGCATGCTGGTCACGGAAAAAATGGCCTTTGCCCTGAATTTCGGTCTGACCTACATGTGTCATACCGGCATCGGCATGCTGCCGCTGATATATTACGGCACCGCCGGGCAGAAAGAGCGCTATCTCGGCAAGCTGATGCGCGCCGAAATGATCGGCGCCTACTGCCTGACCGAGCCGGGTTCCGGTTCGGACGCCCTGGGCGCGAAATCGACGGCGACTCTCTCACCGGACGGGTACGCACTACATCCTCAACGGCACCAAACAGTTCAGCACCAATGCCGGCTTTGCCGACCTGTATCACGATTTTTGCCAAGGTTGACAAGGTCCACTTTACCGCCTTCCTGGTCGAACGCACCTTTGCCAGGACTCGACGCTCGGTCCGGAGGAGAAAAAGATGGGCATGCACGGCTCGTCGACCCGGCAGGTGATCCTCGATCAAGGTTCAAGTGCCGGTGGAAAATGTCCTGGGTGAAGTCGGCAAGGGGCATAAAATTGCCTTCAATGTTTTGAACGTCGGCCGCTTCAAACTGGGGGCGCTGTGCGTCGGCCAGGAAAAATATGCCCTGTCCGAAGGAGCGCGCTATGCCAATGAACGCAAGCAGTTTGGTGTCGCCGATCGCAGTTTCGGCGCCATCCGCGAAAAGCTGGCCGATGTGACCGCCATGACCTTTGCCTCGGAGGCGGTGGTGTACCGCCTGGCCGGCCTGATCGACGATCGCCTGGCGACCATCGATAAAGGCATCGACAACTACTATGCCCTTTACCAAAAGGGCATAGAGGAATATGCCGGCGAATGTGCCATAGCAAAGGTTTTCTGTACCGAATCGGCGGCCAAGGGCATTGATGAAATGCTGCAGGTCCACGGCGGCTACGGCTACATCGCCGAATATCCCATTGAACAGCTGTATCGCGACGAGCGGGTCCAGCGGATTTACGAGGGAACCAATGAGATCAATCGGCTGCTGATCCCCGGAATTTTCATGCGTAAAGGCATAAGTACTTTGGCCCTTGATTCGGCTCTTGAATCGACCAACGGCGATTTTGCTGCGGAAAAACAGCTGTTGCAGGGGATGAAACGGATCTACCTGGCGCTTACCGAGCAGACGACCAAGATGTTCGGGGCCGGGGCTGCAAAAGAACAGGAAATTCTTCTCACCCTGGCCGATGCGGCCATCCAGATCTTTGCCCTGGAAAGCGCCATGCTCCGCGCCGAAAAGGCCTGCGGCACGGTAACGGGACAGAAGAAAGAATTGTATCAGGCGGTGGCGACAATCTGTACGTTCCAGGCAAGACAACACTTTGTCCATGCCGCCGAGAAGTGTGCAGCCTTCCTGGCAAGCGATGCGCTGCTCGATTTGATAAAGTCTGAGGCGCAGTACCAGGCGCAAGGGCTTCTGGCTGCCAAACGACTCCTTGCCGATGCGACCAGCCAGGCGGAAAAATATATTTTTTAAAATCTACGAGGAAAAAAAGCGAACAAGGCATTTCCTCGTGCACCGGTGGCTCTATCCAGGGATAAAGCCACCGGGTTATTTGCTTTTCACCCATGCCAGGAGCGGATCGATCCAATCCCGGTAGGGCCGATAAATCAAACCGTGGCCGATATCAAGACTGAGGACGATTGCCTTAAATTTCCCGAGGCCGGCGGACCGCTGAAAGTACACCTCCGGAGTCATCGACTGCTTATCCGACCGATCGTGGATCGACAACACATTTCCACACACCTTCAGGTTTTCATCGGTCAGACATTTTTCGAACAAACCGGCGAGAATGACAAAGTTTATCTCTTTTTCCCTGAGGATATTAGAGATATAGGCGCTGATGACACCGCCCTTGGAAGCCCCAACAACGGTGATATTCCCCGGTGCAACTTTGTTGGCCAGGAGTGTTTTGATCTGGGCGGCAATCTTCTCGGCATAGGGCTTAATCTCCGTGCCTTCTTTCCGAGCCTCGCTTATCACGGTAAACCCTTCCTTGGCCAGCGCTTCAAGGATGAGCTGGTATTCGTAATAACCGTGTTCTTCACTCTTCGGTCGAATGCCGGCCACTTCCACGATCAGGCCATGCAGGTAAAAGAGATACTGTTGGCTGGGGTCGGGATTGTTTGGAACGTCTTGCAGGATAATGGTATGCATTGCTTTTACCTACGCCTCCTATCCGGAAAGGTTAATCGAAGTTATAATTGTCAACGGTTTAATTGAGACTCATCGCTTTTTCAGGGCAGATCTCCTGACAGCAAAAACAAGCAATACATGTGTCGGCATCCACCACAGGAATGGTTTCTTGCATGGAGAGGGCGGACACGGGACAGTGTTCTATACAGGCACCGCAGGCAGTACAAAGTTCCGGGTCGGCTTGCGGTTTGACATAGGCTTTGGCATTTAAAACTTGCTGAATCGCCTGGTTACCGGCAATGGCCTCGCCGCCTAAGGGCGGAAGCTTGAAATCAGGGAGAATCCTCATTTCCCCGTCAATCTGAATCAGGTGCGCATCAAAATCACCAAGGCCAAGAGTCTTGGCCTTTTGTAAAAAATGCAGGCGGGCAGGATCAACCCCCATCATCCTGGCAACCACCGCATCCAGAGCAACCGCATTATCTGCCGCAAGAATCAGTCCGATCTCCCGCAACTCGGGAGAAGCCGGGCCATTGCCCTCCATGCCCACTACCGCATCCATAATAAAGAAATCGGGCACCCGCAGGCGAAAAACCTCGACGATTACCTCGTGAAAGCGCTCCGCTGTCCCGGCAATCCGGTGCAACCGTGCTTTCTGGGCGCCAGGCAGGATGCCGTAGCTGTTTTTAATGGCCCCGGTCATGACGGTAAGGCCATGGGTTTTAAACTTGGGCAGACTGATGAGAATATCGGCATCCATGATTTCTTGCGAAACCCCGACTTCAGCCATAAAATCAGGGTTAAAGGAAAGATTTTGCGTGGTATCACCAAGGTTTTTATAATAGCCTTTGGCCGCCGCCATGAGGCCGGTTTGTTCAAAGCTTTTCTCATTGTCACCGTAATTAAACAAACCGGGATTATCGCCAACGATAATCTCAAGTGGTGACATTTCCTCAACTTTTTCAATGACGGCTCGCAATAAGGCGGGGTTTGTCACTATATGCTCTTCCGCTTGGGAAATTCGCAACACATTAGGCTTGATCACCACTTTTTTCCCGGCAATATCCAGGGGGAAAAGCGCAAAAGCTCTGGCCACGGCTTCTCGACAGTTTTCGTAGGTTGCCGGATGTATCATTACATGCTGCATATTGCCTCCTTCTTACGCATCAACAAAAAAGGCCACATCTTAACTCAATTCCCGGCGTCGGCGTTCAAGTTTACGGCCGGCCCGGCGCTGGTGATAGATACGCACGCCCCGTAGGGTAATAAAATAGGTACAGATAGCCATGGGAATTCCGACAATAAACCCACCAAGGGTGGTGATGAGGAGCCACTTCCAGCCCTGTCGCAGCAGGTCGAGGAGCCCCAGACTGCTCAAGTCGCTGATGCTCAGGCTCACCACCTCGCCGGGTACGAAAACCTTACCGAGCATGTATAGAAGGGGAAAGACGATAGCCCAGTTAAAGGGGTTGGTCCACCATGTGCCGAGAGCCGCGGCGATGGGGTTCCCCCTGATGATAAACGCCAGGGCAACGGCGATGGCCATCTGCAGGGACAAAAAGGGCATGGCGCCGGCAAAAACCCCTGCCGCCAGGCCAAGGGCTATGGATTCCGCCGGTGCTTCGATGCGGACTATCCGGAGATACCCATAGCGGATCATCCGCCTGAATTTGTTCCAGTTTATTTTCATGAGGCCCAATAATGATGGTTTCGCAAGAAGTCACTTTCTGTCATTTCGAGGAGCAGAGCGACGAGAAATCTCTTAATTATTACGGAGATTTCTCGCTGCGCTCGAAATGACAATATGCGCTCGAAATGACAAAACCGGCGATTATCCTCTTTTTGCGAAACCGTCAATAATACAAGGGCAGATGGAAAATCAACCTGCCGTGGTTCCAGCATGTATAACTCATTGCCCTTTAAAACACAAAATCTTCTTGAACGGAAATTTGAGGTTTCCCAGCCATTATTAACAATTAATTGATGTATTGGAAGGATCCTGGGACCACGAACAATAAGGAAACTGTATTTGCTTTGATGGTTGCAAAATTGCAAACAACCTGCCCCTCTCATTGACTTAATCCTCCCTTTTTCCTATAGTTGATCAACCACGTGTAGTTTTCATATTTAACGTATTTCCTCAGGGGGTTGGTTATGGCAGTGATGAAATGTCCGGATTGCGGATCACAAGGCTTTTATATCAAAGACCCGGAAGACCAATACAATATCAGTGAATTTGCCGTGCAAAATGGGGAAATTGTGTTTACCGCCGTGGAAACTGCATCTGCCAAAGTGGAGGTTGGCGATGACACCGAAACCTTCTGCAGTCGATGTGCCTGGCACGACAAATATAAAACCTTGAAACGAGTCAGGTAATGATTCCGCGAATCAAGGAACATCGAGTCAAAACCGCCATTATCGGCTGTGGAAAAGTCAGCGACCTGCACGCGGCAGCACTGACCATGACACCGGAAGCACAGTTTGTTGCGGTGTACAGCCGAAGTCCTGAAAAAGCGCAGAGATTCGCCACAAAGTACGATGTGCAAGGATTCAGCGATATTCAAGAGATGATAGCTTCCGCCGGTGTTGAGGCGGTGATTATCTGCACGCCGCACCCGGCACATCGGCACGCGGCAATCATAGCCGCCGAGGCCGGAGCGCATGTCTTGGTGGAAAAACCCCTGGCAGCAACCCTGCAGGATTGCGACGATATGCTGATCGCTGCCAAGAATGCCAAGGTAAAGCTCGGCACAGTATGCCAGCGCCGCTTCTATACCCCGGTGCAGCGGGTACGCCGGGCCATTAATGCCGGGAAGATCGGCACCCCGGCCCTCGGTACGGTATTGATGCTCGGCTGGCGCGACCGCCATTATTATGAAAGCGACACGTGGCGTGGCCGGTGGCAGACCGAAGGCGGCGGCGTCCTGGTTAATCAGGCGCCGCACCAGCTGGATCTCTTGCAGTGGTTTATGGGGCCGATCACCGATCTCTTCGGTGTCTGGTCAAATATCAATCATCCCTATATCGAAGTGGAAGATACTGCGGTCGCCATTGTTCGTTTTGCCAGCGGCGCCCTCGGTAATATCGTGGTGAGCAATTCGCAAAAGCCCGGCATTTACGGCAAGGTGCATGTGCATGGACAAAATGGCGCATCGGTGGGTGTACAGACCGATGGCGGCGCCATGTTTGTCGCCGGAATGTCGTCGATTCTTGAACCACCGGTGAATGATCTGTGGACGGTAGCGGGCGAAGAACATATGCTGGCGCAGTGGCAAACTGAGGACAGCTCCCTCTTCAACGCTCTGGCCAATCCGGCCGTCCACTATTTTCAACTGCAGATAGGCGACTTTCTCCGCGCCATTCGTGAGGACCGGGAGCCGCTTATTTCCGGAGAAGATGGTCGGAAAACCGTGGAAATTTTTACGGCCATCTACCGTTCGCAGAAAACCAACGGTCCGGTCAAATTCCCGCTCACGCCGGAGGCCGCCGATGTCGACTACAGTACTTATGCATCGCAACCGGTCAGATGATGCCAACCACAGGACAGACCATGCAAGCCCTCGTTTTAAAGGAATACAACAGATTTTCGCTTGAAGAGGTGCCGCTGCCGACAATCGGTCCCGAGGATGTTCTCATTCGGGTGCAAGCCTGCGGCATCTGCGGCAGCGACGTGCATGGCATGGACGGCAGCACCGGCCGGCGGATTCCGCCGATCATCATGGGCCATGAGGCTGCCGGGATTATTGAGCAACTTGGCAGCGGCATCAGCGAATGGCAAGTCGGGAATCGGGTAACCTTTGACTCGACGGTCGTCACCCGGCAGGATTTTTATTCGCAGAAAGGGACGTTCAACCTGAGTGATTATCGCAAAGTCCTTGGTGTTTCCTGCGACGAATACCGGCAGCATGGTGCGTTTGCCGAGTATGTGGCGGTGCCGCAGTCGATTCTCTATCGCCTGCCAGAAAATTTGAGCTTTGTCCAGGCGGCGATGACCGAGCCGGTTTCCGTGGCCTTCCATGCGGTCAATCTCATTCCGAGCGAGATTAACGACAGCGCCGTGGTGGTCGGCTGCGGCATGATCGGTCTCTTTGTCATTCAAGCACTGCGCATCAAAGGTTACGGCACAATTATTGCCGTTGACCTTGACCGTTCACACCTTGACATGGCCTTGCAGCTTGGTGCTGATTTCGCCATAAAGACGGATGAAGGCGAGACAATCGAGAAGGTTAAGCATCTCACGCACGGCCGTGGCGCCGACATGGCGTTTGAAGTCGTCGGCATTGCGCCGACGGTCAATATGGCGATACATGCGGTGCGCAAAGGTGGTAAGGTCGGCCTGATCGGCAACCTTTCACCGCACGTTGAATTGCCGCTGCAGGCCGTGGTGACGCGGCAGCTGACGCTCTACGGCTCCTGTGCTTCGGCCGGCGAATATCCGGCCTGTCTCGACATGATCGCCTCCGGACGGGTAAAGGTTGATGAAATGATATCGGCGATTGTCCCTTTATCGGCAGCGGCATCATGGTTTGAACGGCTGCACCAGGGTGAACCGGGGCTGATGAAGGTCATCGTCACACCTTAGGAAAGGATTGAACAAAAGAGAAAATATCTCCTTTTTATCAACTGAGTAAAAACACGGTCGATGACATGTCCAAGGTGATCCTGAAAAACGTGGCAAAGCGATATGGTTCGGTTACCGCCGTCGACGATCTTTCGATCACGATCGAGGACCGAGAATTCGCCGTCCTGGTCGGCTCCTCCGGCTGCGGCAAGACCACGGCCCTGCGGATGATTGCCGGCCTCGAATCAGCGACGGCAGGCGAGATATATATTGGCGATACCTGCGTCAATGACATGCCGCCAAAGGATCGGGACATTGCCATGGTCTTTCAGAACTATGCCCTTTATCCGCACATGAACGTGCGTGACAACATGGGTTTCGGCCTGAAGATCCGCAAAATGGACAAAAAGGAGATTGACCTTCGGGTGGAAGAAGCAGCCGACATTCTCGGCATCCAGGCCTTGCTGGACAGAAAACCGAAAGAGCTCTCCGGCGGGCAGCGGCAACGGGTGGCGGTCGGCAGGGCCATCGTCCGTAAACCCAAGGTATTCCTCTTCGACGAGCCACTTTCCAACCTCGACGCCAAGTTGCGGGTAGCGATGCGGGCCGAGATCAGCAAACTCCATCGTCGCCTCGGGGCGACGATCATTTACGTCACCCACGATCAGGTTGAGGCCATGACCATGGCCGACAGGATCTTTATCATGCACAACGGCGCCTTGCAGCAGACCGGCGCACCGATGGAGGTGTACGGGCAACCGGCCAACCGTTTTGTTGCCGGCTTTATCGGCTCGCCGGCGATGAACTTCGTCGAGGCGAAAGTGACCCTGGAGGATACCACTCTGTTTATTGATGCCACAGGCTTCCGGGTCCGGGCACCGGAGTCCTTTCATGGCAAACTTGAACCCTATATCGGTCGGTCGGTCATCTTCGGCGTGCGGCCGGAGGACATATCCCTGCATGACCCGGCGCTGGGCACCGGCAACGGCAACCTCATTTCCGCACATGCCGATGTCGTCGAAACCCTGGGCTCGGAGATTTTTGTCTATCTTACCACCAAGGCGCACTCCATTGTTGCCCGCATGGAGGTGCCGGATTGCCCGCCGACCGTCGGGCAGATGCTTCTGGTGGCTTTAAAGATGGCAAAAACCCATGTTTTCGATGCGGAAACGTCACGAACAATTGTGTGATTTACTGCTTCATATACATGCGGCTTCCTTGTCGGGTCGCTTGAGGAGTTCTAAAAATACTTTACGGAGGGCTTATGAGAAAGTTACTGGCTGCACTGGTTGTCCTGTCGTCACTCGGTTTATCGATTAACTCTATGGCGGAGACCAAAGAACTTCGCGTTCTTTTGGCAAATCATCCCTACGGTGATCTTCTCAAGTCGGCCATCCCTGATTTTGAAAGTGCTACCGGCATCAAGGTGAATGCCGAGAGTCTGCAGGAGGGGCAGCTCACCACAAAACTGACGACCGAGTTTGCGACAAAATCCTCTTCGGTCGATGTCTTCATGACCCGTCCGCTCCAGGAAGGGAAGATGTTTTACAAAAACGGCTGGTACGAACCGCTCCCCGGCTTTGACTTCTCCGATTATCCGAAGAACGTCATGAGCGTTGCCACCTTCGGACCGAAATCCTACCTTGTGCCCCTGGTAACCGAATGGCAGGTTCTCTACTACCGGAAAGACGTTCTGAAAGATGCCGGACTCAAGGTTCCGGAAAACTTTACCGAGCTGGAAGCGACCGCCAAGAAAATCAATTCCGACAGCCTTGCCGGATTTGCTTCCCGCGGCAAGGGTGCCGCCGCGGTTACCCAATTGTCCAGCTACGTCTATAACTATGGCGGGCTGTATCTCGACAATGGTGTTGCCGTTTTTGATAGCAAACCGGCAATCGACGCCATCCGCTTTTACGGCAAGATGCTCGGCAACTCCGGCCCGAAAGGGGTAACATCGATGTCGTGGGAAAACATCATGCCGCTGTTCCAGGCCGGCAAGGTCGCCATGTGGACCGATGCCTCGGTATTTTATGGTCAGGTCGTCGACCCGGCCAAGACCCAGGTGGCGGCCGAGAATGTCGGCATAGCCAATTTTCCGGCCGGACCGAAAATGAATTCGCCCTTCATCGTCACCTCCTGGGGCATCGCCATTGCAAAACAATCAAAGAACAAGGAGCTGGCGATGAAATTCCTGGAGTGGGCAACCAGCAAAGAGCTGGCAGCCAAAGGAATGCTCACCAACATAACCATGGCGCGTTCGTCGGTTTGGGAAGACAAGGCGATTCTTGCCAAGGTCAATCCCGGCCTTGTGGAAACCCGGGCCTATGCCGCCAAAAACGGCAATCCGCTTGATCGTCCCTACATGAGTGCTGTCGGCGAAGCCCGTGATCTGATCGGCGAACTGGTAATCGAATCGATCAATACCAAGGGCGAATCGGCCAACCTTGAAAAAATGGCGAAAGAGAAAGTTGCCAAGGTCAATGAGATCCTGCAGGACACCGGCGAATATGGCAAGTAAGAGATAGGATTGCCCGGCAAATCTGCCGGCAGTTCCAGCTATAACCCTGTTTTTTGCATGGGAAGCAGGTCATTCAGCAGCTATTCTACTGAATGACCTGCATTGATCGGCACCCGGTGCGGGATTGTTACCATCAAAGGCCCCCCTATGACCCAGTCAAGTTTCACGGAACGGAATCTGCACATCTTGTTTCCTCTCCCGGCGCTCATCTTTGTCGCCATGCTCATGGTGTTTCCCGTTCTCTATACCCTTTTCCTCAGTTTCACCAACTGGAATCTCACCTCCGGCTCGCCCCTTTCTTTTGTTGGATTCAAGAGTTATGCGCGGGTGCTGAGCGAGCCACGTTTTTTGCATGCCTTGACCAGGACGTTTCTTTTCACCTTTTTTGCGGTGGCGATTGAAGGTGTGCTCGGTGTTGCCGGCGCCCTCATTCTCAACCGGGCCTTTGTCGGCAAGAGTGTCGCCAAGCTTCTCCTCCTTCTGCCCCTCGTTGCTACACCCGTGGCCGTAGGAATTGTGTTCAATCTCTTTTTCGACCCAACAACCGGTCTTGCTAATTTTATCCTGACGTCAGTCGGATTACCGCAGGGGTTATGGATCTCCAGCGCCGCATCGGTACTCCCTTCACTGATCATCGTCGATGTCTGGCAGTGGACACCGATGATCACCCTTATTGTCCTTGCCGGCCTTGCCGGCCTCTCCAATGAACCGATCGAAGCGGCACATGTCGATGGCGCGAGTGAATGGCAGATCCTGCGATACGTGACGATTCCCATGCTTATGCCGGTGATTTTGACGGCGATGATCCTCCGTTTGATCGACGCCCTGAAAACCTTCGACATCATCTTCGCCATGACCGGAGGCGGCCCCGGCTATGCCTCGGAGACTCTCAATATCATGGCCTACAAATACAGCTTTGAATATTTTCGCATGGGACAATCTTCCGTCATTCTTGTGGTATTGTTCCTTGTTGTCTTCGGCTGCAGCCTCGGCATCATGAAACTGCGCGCCTCTTCGGAAAACTAAGGAGTCACAGGTGCATAAAAAACTCCTCGCCAATATACTTTTTTATCTCATCGTTACCGGGATTGCCCTCATCGTTTTGTTCCCGTTTCTCTGGATGCTCTCGTCCTCCTTTAAAACCCAGGTCGATATAATCTCCTGGCCTCCAAAATTTATATTTGCACCGACGCTGCATAATTATCAGAAAGTTTTCGAAGAGCAGGATTTTCTCAAATACTTTCTCAACTCGACCATAGTCGGCGTAGTTTCCGTCGGATTATCGCTGCTCCTTGGATTGCCGGCGGCGTATTCAATTGCCCGGTACGCGCAAAAGAAACTCGCGATCTTCATTCTTCTGGCGCGTCTCATGCCGGGAATTTCCTTTCTTGTCCCTTGGTATATCGTTTTTTCCCGATTAGATCTCATGGACAGTTATATCGCTTTGATCCTCAGCCATATGCTTATTGCCTTGCCCATTGTCGTGTGGATCATGTCCACCTATTTCGACACCATTCCACGCGAGATGGAGGAGTCGGCGATGGTCGACGGAGCAACCCGACAATATGCCTTTTTTGCCATTATCCTGCCCCTGTCCGGGCCGGGCATTATTACCGCAACAACCCTGTCTTTCATTTTCTCCTGGAACAATTTCATGTTTTCCCAGGTCCTCAGCATGGAAAAAACCAAGACCCTGCCCATCGCGGTCTACAATTTCCTATCCTATGCCGAAGTTGACTGGGGCGGCGTAATGGCCGCTGCGGTTGCCATCATGACTCCGGCAATTATCCTGACAATGATCTTTCAGAAATATGTGGTCAAGGGCCTGACCATGGGCGCAGTCAAGGGGTAGATGGCTAACCACCAGTCGATTTTTTATGATACATATCATCTTCAGAATAATCAGCGTCTGATTGCCGCCCGGCACAACGGCAAGACCGGAGCCTTCGATACGCAAATTTTCGAGACGATCTCGTTTTAAAACTGCCCGTTTACACCGGCGGTCGCATCATCACCGAGACCCAGGAGGGTCCGGCCGGACTGGGAACCGTGTTACGCGATCTCGGATTTCTTGCGGTTTCCCTGTATCTGTTGGTATATGTACTGTTTGCAAATCGCCGGAGTGAAAATCTCTGTCGATTAGAATCCGAATAATAGAATTTTTAAGAAAAATCAAGGAGCTTCATATGTTACGAGCATTGCTTTTATTTACCATGATCTGTCTGTCTCCAACCCTCGGCCATACGGCGACAACTGATTCACAAACCGGACCAAAGGCATATCTTCCCGAAAATGTATATGAATTCCAACCGGCAATCGAAGGGACGGAGGTTGTGCACGAGTTCGTTCTTTTCAATAAGGGCGATGCCCCGCTGGATATTATGAATGTCAAATCCGGCTGAGGCTGCACCGCTGCGACAAGTGCGCGGCAGATCCTTCCCGGGGCGGAAGGACGTATTACGGTCAGATTCAATACCAGCAACTATGGTGGGCGGGAGAAGAGGGAAACGGTACATGTGCAAACCAACGACCCGGCACAACCCTTTCTCAGTCTCGTGGTAACCGGAAAAGTCGTTAAATTCGTCGAGGTCCGCCCGGCACAGGTTCGCCTGGAGGGCCAGGCCGGAGCGCCGCTGACGGTTGACGTCGAGATCCTGCCGAACAAGGATTACCCGTTTACTATTCTGGAGGTTCGGACTCAAAAAAACGATGCCGTCCGATCCGAGCTGGTCGAGCAATGCACTGCCGGCAACGATAGCCGCTGTCTTATCCGTGTGGAAAACCTAAAAACCACAAGTGGCCGTTATGCCGATACCATAACCGTGCGAACCGACAATGCCGCAAAACCCAGTTTTTCCATTCCCGTTGTCGGAATCATCAATTGACGTAGAAAACAGGGGAGGTAATCATAATGGTCTTTAAAAATATTCTTGCTCTGGGATTATTGATTACCTCTATTCTTCTCGCACACACAGTCCGGAGTCAGAACGACACGGACAAGACCCCTTTTTTCTTTGCCGTTTCAGCAATGGCCTCTCCAGCGGAAACGCTGGCCAATTTCTCTCAATTCGAAAGCTACCTGTCATCAAAACTCAACCAGCCGGTAGTCCTGAAGCAACGGCGAACATATCATGAAATCAACGCCTTGCTTGCAGAAGAACAGATTCAACTGGCATTTACCTGTACCGGTGGGTATCTTGCCGGCCGAAAGCTTTTTGACCTCGAACTTCTTGTTGTTCCGATCATCAAGGGTGCGACCAAATACCGCTCATATATTGTTGTCAAGAAGGACAGAACGGCAACATCTCTTTTTGACCTGGAAAACAGTGTCTTTGCCTTTACCGATCAGCTTTCACTGAGCGGGAAAATTTACCCGACTGCGCGGCTGAACGAGGCTGGCATTCTCACTAAAAATTTTTTCAGGAAAACCTTCTTTACCGCAAGTCATGATAAATCCATTGAAGCCGTTGCCACTGGTATTGCCGATGGTGCCGCTGTTGACAGCCTTATTTTCGATGCTTTAAGGCAGCATCCGGATTCCTTTGCCGGGCAACTAAAGGTCATCGAAGAATCGGAAGATTTCGGCATGCCGCCGGTTGTTGTTCCACCGGGCCTGGCGCCCACCTTAAAAAAGAGACTCATCCAAATATTTCTCGCCATGGAGCAAGATCCTGAAGGCATTAAGGTACTCAAGAGTTTGGCAATGGATGGCTTTGCTTTGCCTCATCCCGAACTCTACCATTCGGCGGTGCTGCGTCAGAAAAATGTTATAGAATAGTTGTCGGCTGATGCGCCGGCAGAGTGAAATCTTTGCCCGCCTCAAGAGATAAAGGAGCGATTTTTGCCGGTTAAATTCCACGAACGAATAGCTCTGAGGTTTTCCCTTTCCATCGTAGTTACGGTGCTGATTACTGCCGTGGCCGTGGCCTCGTTGATTTTGCGGGATGAACAGCAAATCCTGCAGGACGACCTACGGGCTCGGGCAATTCAACTGGGCGAGATCTTATCGAACCAGATTATCGAACCCTTGCTGTACCAGGAGGATTACAAACTGCATGAGCTGTTTTCATCCTATCTTTCTGCCGGAGATACCTTGCTCGTTTATGGAGAGGTCTACAACGATAAAGGGGAAAAAATATTTGTAAAGGGTCGGGAAGAGATCCATATAAAAAGTCTCGATCCAGTGCATTTAACCACCGACAGGCTGATAATCTTGCGAGATGTGAGCGAAAGCGGCAACGAACTTCCTTTGGATATCCTCATGCCGATCATATCTAAAAAAATCGGGACGATCGGCTTTCTCCGGCTTGGTTTTTCTGTTAGCTACCTGAATAAAACCATCCTCGCTTCACAACAAAATGTCTGGCTGGCGACAATCCTCGTTGCAGTTTTCGGCACCTTTGCCGGGTTATGGATGGCCCGTTCTCTGTTGCGTCCGGTCTTGCTCCTCAACCAGGCGGCGCATGAGGTCGGCAAGGGTAACCTTGGCGTGCTCGTCCCGGAAAGAGGTGTCGGTGAGATCCGAGAATTGGGATTAACCTTCAATATCATGTCGTTGCGAATAAAACAGCTTGTCGATGAAATTACTGCCGCCCAAGAAAGTCTGGTTCGAACGGAAAAGCTGTATGCCCTTGGCGAGTTTTCCACGGGACTTGCACATGAGATAAAAAATCCGTTAACATCCATTCAAATGCTCATCCAAAGAGCGAGCGAGCAGGAGGAGGCCGTTGAAGGTGAAGATCTTAAAGTAATCATCGACGAGATCAGTCGAATCGATGCGACGGTCTCGCAGTTTCTGCATTTAGCTCGGCAAACACACCTGCAAACAGGGAAAGCCGATTTTAATAACATCGTTGAAGATGTCCTGGCTATTACCCGTCTGAAAATTGAAAAATCGGGTATAACCATATACAAGAACCTGGATGAAAATCTTTCTCCCATTGAAGTAGATACGGCAGGAATCAAGCAGATATTGTTGAATGGAATACTCAATGCCCTGCAATCGATGCAGCCGGGCGGCAAACTGACAATCACCACCAGCGGGGACGCAAACCAACTGCAATGCGCCATAAACGACACCGGTCGCGGGATTACTGACGAAAATCTTAAATATATCTTCGATCCTTTTTTTACCACCAAAGAGGACGGAACCGGCATGGGCTTATCAGTTGCCTGGAATATTGCGCAAAAACATAAAGGTCATCTTGATATCCGGTCTGAAGTAGCAGTGGGAACAACCCTTATCCTCACCTTGCCCTATGACAACCCTTCTTGTAGTTGACGACGAAAAAGCGGTTCGCTATGCGTTCGAGAGAACTTTTGGTGAAGAATACACCATTCGCACCGCAGAAAATGGTGCGCAGGCACTGGAGGAAATTGCCCGGGAAGAACCTTCCGTCGTGCTCATGGACATCCGCATGCCGACAATGGATGGCTTGACCGCTCTACGCCATATTAAAACCAGCAACCCGCATTTGCCGGTGATAATGGTTACCGCCTTTGCCGATTCATCCTCGGCCATGCAGGCGATGAAAGACGGCGCTTTCGATTACGTGGCCAAGCCTTTCAACAATGCGGAACTACGCGATATTCTCGGCAAAGCTCTCAGTGCTTCCAAATTGCAGGCCAAACTCAACTGCGATGGCGGTCATCCTCGCCAGGGTGATGAAAACGATAAGGAGTGTATTATCGGCACCAGTCCGGCAATCCTTTCAATGTGCAAAAAAATCGGTCAGATTGCCCAATCCGATTTGCCTGTTCTCATCACCGGTGAGACCGGAGTGGGAAAAGAACTGGCGGCCCGCGCTCTATTTCAGCACAGCAAACGAAATACCCGACCCTTTCTCGTTGTCAACTGTGCCTCCTTACCCCTTGAACTGGTGGAAAGCGAACTCTTCGGCTACGAAACCGGCGCCTTTACGGGGGCCGGTAAACAACGAATCGGTCGTTTCGAACAATGCCACGAAGGAACACTTTTTCTTGATGAAATCGGTGAATTACCAATTGCCGCTCAAGCAAAAGTTCTCCGGGTTTTACAGGATGGCACCTTTGAGCGGTTGGGAAGCAATCAACAATTGAAAACCAATGTCCGCTTGCTGGCGGCGACCAATAAAAACCTTGAACACCTCGCCTCCGAACGAAAATTTCGACTCGACTTGCTGCACCGGATTAATGTTCTCACCTTATCCATTCCCCCGCTACGACAGCGTCTCAACGACCTCCCTGAGCTGGTGCGGTATTTTCTTTTTCGTTACGGTAATCAGGTTGTCCCACCGGTAACGGGCGTCAGCGACAGTGCCATTAATAAGCTGATAAACCATGCCTGGCCTGGAAATGTGCGCGAACTGGAGAATACCATTCGCCGGGCCATTGTTCTCGCTCGCTCGACAATTCTCGGCGAGGAAGACTTCTCCTTTGCTGAAAATCCCCTTACCGGTGAAGCAGGCTTTCAGCAAGCCGTCAACAAACAGATCGACCTTCTCATTCATGCCGATGAAGCACAACCTTACAAGCATCTCATTGCCAAGGTCGAGACTATTTTGATCAAAAAAGCTTTGGATCTGTGTGAAGGCAATCAGGTCCAGGCCGCCCATCTCCTCGGTATCAACCGCATGACGCTGCGCAAAAAACTGGAATCTGCTTAAAAAATAGACAGCATCCTGCTCAATCCTTAGACAGTTACTCTCCTCCCTATAATTTTATCTTTGTATTTTCAAATAGATACGGATGGCATTTTTTATGCATAAGGTCAAGTAAGTGCCGCATTGAGTTAGCCTTTTTTCAGGTGTCATTATCACAAGGAGAATAACCATGGCAAATGAAGTCCAAACTATTGAAAAGGGTTCGCCTTCCCCACCGGTCAACAGTGGTGCGGCAATAAAAACCCCGGAACCGCCCGCCAAAGAAGATGTTCTGATGCGAATGAACAAAGAGCTGGCCAAAGCCCTGAAAAAAAATGAAACCCAGAGAAAATGGGTAATGGTCATCGACCTGCGTCGCTGCGTTGGCTGCCATGCCTGCACCGTCGCCTGCATTGCCGTCAACAAGCTCCCGCCCGGCATCGTTTACCGTCCTGTCACCATCCAGGAAAAAGGGAAATATCCCAATGTGACCATGAATTTTTTACCGCGTCCATGCATGCAGTGTGAAAATCCACCCTGTACCAAGGCCTGCCCGGTTCATGCCACCTACACCAATGCAGAAGGCATTGTGGTTATGGATTATGACCAATGCATAGGCTGCCGTGCCTGTATTACCGCCTGCCCCTACGGGGCCAGAACCTATGATTTCGGTGGGACGTATACGGAGAAAACGACAAATGAAGACAAAGTTGTCCTCGGAGAAACCAAGGCGGGTGATTATGAACGAAATATCAATATCGAGTACGGCCGAAAAAGAATGCGAACCAACGCGCATTCTTCACCGATAGGGAATGTTCGCAAGTGCCACTTTTGCCTTGATCGCATTCATAACGGTGTCCTGCCTGCCTGTACCACAACATGCATCGGCCGGGCCACCTATTTCGGTGACGCCGACGATTCGACCTCGCTGGTCAGTGAACTCCTGGCCAAACCGAATGTGGTGCAACTAAAAGCCGAATTCGGCACCAAACCGCGTGTTTACTACATACTGTAGGAGCTGAAAATGGATAAGAAACTACTCTATATTATTGGAATACTGGGATTTGCCGTAGGTTGTTGGGGACTGGCTGATTTTCTCTCCGCCGGCGACGCACATACCAACTACGGTTCTTTTGTCGTCTGGGGTTTATGGGTCTCCCTCTATTTTCTTTTCGGGGGTATCGCCACAGGCTGTTTTATCTGGGCAAGCCTGGACCTGATCTTTCACTTACCTTCCTTTTCCGGAACCGGACGGCCGGCTCTTCTGGCGGCGCTGGTGACCCTCGTTGCCGGTCTTGCGGCCATTGCCCTTGACCTTGGGCATATGGATCGCTTCTGGAAAACCATTTTCCAGGCCAATTTGTCATCAGGGGTCGCCATGGACGTCTGGGGTTACACACTCTTCGGCGTGGTAACCGTTGCCGCCCTCATCGTTTCCGCAACACAAGCCAACAAGCCGACACTTAGGGCAATTATGTGGATAGGTTTGATAATCTCCGTTGTCGTCAGCGGCTTGCCCGGCAAACTGATGGGCAATAATGCCGCTCGGCTCTTCTGGCACAGTTCTCTCATGCCCCTGCAATATCTTCTGCAGTCACTGATGGCAGGTGGAGCCATGCTCCTTGTCCTCCGGGGAATATTCCCTAAGGATCTTCCGCATGGATATCAGCCCGGTCCACTGGAAAAAATCACCTGTCTTCTGATCTTAATTAATCTTTTCGCCTCCTATGCTTTTTTGACACAGTCTCTTAGCGGCAGTATGCCTGAAATTGCTCAGCCGGCACAACAGATTGTCTTCGGACAGTTTAGTTCTTCGTTCTGGGGTCTGCAGATAGTTCTCGGCTCCATTGTCCCGCTTGTCATCTTGTTCACCCGACGAGGTCCCGGCGGCTCGTTTCTCATCGGCATTGCCGGACTCTTGATTCTTCTCGGCAACGCGGTGGCACGATATCTGGTGCTGGTAGCGGGCCAGCAGGTCGATCTCCTGGAAGGCTTATCGTCTTCTTTTTCCGGCAAAGGACTGACTTTAATTTATTCTCCAAGCATGACGGAGTGGGCTGTGGCCTGCGGTTTACTCGGGCTGGTTATCCTTGGTTTACGAACCGGGTTTGATCGTTTTCTCCCACTTGCATCTTCCCCAAAGGAGTAATCTTATGAACGACATCACATCGAAAAAAACCCCTATGCTCACCAGACGGGCATTTCTTCAGTCTTCCTCCTGCGCTGTAGCCGCCACGGCCGCTTTCCTGCATGATATGCCGGAGGCTTGCGCCGCCATCCAGAAAGCTTTTGCCGCTGGAGAAAATATAGATTTCTTTGAAGACAATCCTGAAAACCAGATCTACACCGTCTGCCTGCAATGCAATACCGGCTGCGGCATCAAAGTGAAAATTCTTGACGGCATTGCCGCGAAAATTGACGGCAACCCATATAGCCCTTGGACTCTATGGCCCCATCCGGCCTATAAGACTCCGGCAAAAGAGATGGGAAAAGTAGAAGGCGCCATATGCCCGAAAGGACAGGCGGGAATACAGGCCGCCTACGATCCCTATCGCATCATGAGTGTCTTGAAAAGAAAACCGGGAAGCAAACGCGGGGATGGACAATGGATCACCCTCCCTTTCGACAAGGCCATTGATGAAATTATCAACGGTGGAGATCTCTTTGGCGAAGGTCATGTCGATGGGTTGAAAGCCGTCCGGGCTTTAACAGACACTGATACAGCCAAAGAAATGAGCGACGCTGTAAAAAAAATCTGGGATGAAAAAGATAAGGAGAAGAAAAAAGCCCTGGTTGCAGGATTTAAAGATAAGTTTAAGGACCATCTGCACACCTTGATTGATCCGGATCATCCGGATTTCGGACCGAAAAACAATCAATTCATGTTTGTCTGGGGAAGGATGAAGGGCGGACGGGAGGATGTTGTTGATCGCTTTGTCCAGGAAGGCTTCGGCTCCATCAATATGAACGGCCACACCACCGTTTGCCAGGGATCACTCTATTTCACCGGCAAATCAATGAGTTCTATCTGGAACCCAAAGAAAGGGGAATTCGATAACGGTGATAAATTTTACTGGCAGGGGGATACCGGCAACAGCGAATTTGTCATTTATGCCGGAACCAATTTATTTGATGCCAATTACGGTCCGCCGCATCGTGTCCCGAAAGCCACCGAGGCCCTTATCACCGGTCGCAAATTTGCCGTTATCGACCCCAGGTGCAGCAAACTTGCCGCCAAAGCATGGAAATGGATCCCGGTGAAACCGGGAACGGACGCCGCCCTGGCCATGGGCATGATCCGCTGGATTATTGAAAAAGAACGCTATAATGCCGGCTATCTGGCCCTCACCAATCAAGCGGCGGCCACTGCGGCCAAAGAACCGAATTATGCAAATACCGCTTGGCTTGTGAAAATAAATGACAAAAACGAGCCTACCAAATTCCTGCGGGCCAGCGAAATAGGCCTCACCACTGCTGTGGAAGCCCTGGATGAAGAGGGCAAGCCAACCACCGTCTATAAAACGGCGGATGGCCAGACCTTTCACCTGTGATGTTCCGGTTGCAATGGTGAATGGGGTGCCGGTTGCCTTTGATCCGGTCGATAAAAAGGCGCAGGCGGTTATCGGCGACCTGCTGGTAACTACCGAAATTGCCGGCAAGAAAGTGAAATCGAGTCTACAGCTGCTGAAGGAGGAAGCGGAAAAGCATACTATCGCCGAATGGGCGGATATCGCCGGGGTCAGCGAAAAGGATATCTCATCCTTGCCGATGAGTTCACCTCGCATGGACGAAAAGCGGTTATCGACATCCATCGCGGGCCGTCGCAGCACACCAACGGCTTTTATAACAATAACGCCTATTACACCCTTAATCTGCTGATCGGCAACTTTGATTATGCCGGCGGCAGCATCAAGGCAAAAACCTATGATCGCAAGGGCAGTAAAAAGGGACAGCCTTTTCCGGTGACGAAAATGTTCGGCAGTCACCATTTCACCGCCTTTGGCCTCGACATGCTGCGGACAAAGACCACCTATGAAAAAAGCACCCTCTTTGACGGCAGCATATCCGACTAAACGCCCATGGTTCCCTGTTGCCACGGATATATACCAGGAGGACCTCCCGTCGATAAGTGATGCCTATCCATATCCAATTAAAATCTTGATGACCTACATGAACGGCAGCGTTTACAGCCTGCCCGCCGGACATACGGGCATTGAAGTTCTTACCGACACCAAGAAAATCCCTCTGTATATTGCCTGTGATATCATGGTCGGAGAAACATCGAGCTATGCCGACTATATTTTCCCGGATGTATCGTACCTTGAACGTTGGGAATTCCACGGTTCGCACCCGTCGTTCCCTTGGGCGGTTGAGAATGTCAGGAATCCTGCCATCAGCCTCCCCGGTTGGCCTACGGTCTCCGTTTATGGGGAAGAGATCCCGATGTGCTACGAAGCACTCTTTTTGGCTATTGCTGAAAAGCTCGATCTGCCGGGCTTTGGTCCCGATGGCTTCGGCAAGGGTATTCCCTATCGGAGGCCGGAAGATTTCTACCTGAAACAGGTTGCCGATATTGCCTTTGGCGACAAAGAGGATGGTTCCGATGCCGTACCGGATGCAAATGATGAGGAAATGTCCATCTTCCTCAAGGCGCGAAGGCACCTTCCCCCCTCGGTCTTTGACGCGAAAAAATGGCAGGCCGCGGTCGGCGGCAATGACTCGCTCTGGAAAAAGGTCGTCTTTGTCATGAATCGCGGCGGGCGTTATCAAGACTTTGCCAAGGCCTACAAAGACGGAAAGGTTACCAACACCTATGGACGGCTGATCAACCTGTTCCAGGAAAAAACCGCAAAAAGTATCAACACCATGACCGGTAAAAACATGATAGGACTGCCGACCTATCTCCCGGCCGGTACCGACTACCTTGATAAGGTTATTCAGGATACCGGATATGATCTGCAACTGATCACCTTTAAGACCATAACCATGACCAAGGCGCGAACTATCAGCAACTACTGGCTCCTTTCCATAGTGAATGAAGGCTATGTTCTGATGAATTCGGTCGATGCCGCCAAGCTTGGCATTCGTCATGATGATATCGTTCACGTCACTTCGGCGAGTAACCCCGACGGGATGTGGGATGTCAAAGGTGGGCGGAAGGTTCCCATGAAGGGCAAGGCCTATGTAACTGAGGGAATTCGTCCCGGTGTTGTGGCCTTTCCCCTCGGGTTCGGGCACTGGGCAAGCGGCTCCGTTGATATGACCATTAACGGAAAAGTCATCAAAGGGGACAAGCGGAGGACGGTTCCGCTCCACCTCAATGCCGCCATGCGGATAGATCCGGTTACCAAAAACGTAACTCTCTCCGATCTGGTCGGCGGTTCGGCGGTTTTTTATGACAGTAAGGTAAAGGTTACCAGGGTCTGAGCCGTCAGACTCGCTTATCAGCCTTGACGATGAAAGCGTTTGCGGCATGTTTGACAAGGGAGATCGGGGTCTCCCTTGCCCAGACGGTCGCGAAAGAGCTGGTAGGCATCATTTTCCCAGATAGCGACAGGATCTTTTTCATGGACATTGCCGAAAACCCGGCGATTGGCAGCGGCGATGTCTGCTGGAATATTGACAAAAACACAGGGCGAAATGGACCCATCGGCAGAGACAAAAAGTGATCGGTCGATATTCTCACTGCAGCCATTCTTTAAAGCGGCCGGACGGGGAAACTGATAATGAAAACCAAGGCCCAGGTGGTCGGCTTCAGCGGCTGCTTGTCGGAGGGCTGATCGGGCTTTTTCAATTTTTCCCCCTTCTAATGGAGAGAACGTTTCGTCGATCAAGCTAGGTGCCGCCAGATAATCAAGGGTTGAGATAACCGTGCTGTCGATACCAAGACGCTGCATCAGGGCCGGTAGACCGGCCAAGGCCTCTATGTTGGAGGCCAGCAGGAGATAGGCTAAGTGGATCTCCGGGTACATTCCACCTCCCTTGTCCCTTGCCGCCCGCAGGGAGGCTATGCCCTGGCAGACCTCGTTCGAAATCGACGCCCTGACGCTGTGCATTGCTAGCAGCATCGCTGCCGACCAGGGAAAACGCGACAATGTCGATCCCGCTGGCAACGATCTCTTGCGCCCTGCGCGCATCCATACCCAAACCGCAGGTGGTCGTAGAAACGGCACAACCGGCTTTCTTCGCCAGAGCGGCCATGGTGAAAAAGACCGGGTTAAGAAAAGGTTCGCCCCAACCCTGGAGGTGCACCCGGGCCGAACGGCGCATCAGGGGCTGGAGACGGACAAAGGTGTCCATTGCATGTCCCGCCCCCGCCACTGCTTTTGCCATCGTGGTGTGCGGACAATAGCTACAACGCCCGAGGCAGCGCGAGCTGACCTCCACCTGCAGGCAGTCAAACTGCAGCCTCCGACCGAATAAAGCATCCTTGATTGACGTCAAGAGGCCGGGTATATGGAATTTCTCCGGGCCGGTTTTAACCGTAGATTTTTCCTTCATAGCTGCTTCAACAAGGCCTCAAAACCGGAGATGACATCGAACAGTTCCTCATCGATACTGCTCTGCCGCAAACGGTGAAACCTTCCATCAAGATCCTCCAGCAATTCTTCAATATTTTTTTCGGCACGTTGCATTGCCGCCAGGCGACTGGCATTTTCACTGGCCAGGGATTCGGCACAGGCCCGGAACAGCGAAACAAAGAGATATTCACGGACGAGTGCCCGCAACGTCTCCGTGCCACCGCCGATAACCTCGGGGAGTTGCCTGGTCGGCCAGGGAGAATCGGCCAGATCACGTCGCCAGATTTCGTCAAGAGGCAGCAGACGCTGGCTGACCGGGGTATAGACTTCGCCTGTGTGTGGACGATTGTAAAAAAGGTACAGTGCACTGAGCTCATTTGTTGTCCTGAGCTTCTCGCTTTCGACGAGAATCTGTCCGACGAGAGGGGTGATGGCCTTGACGGAGTTAGGTACTGAGAACAGTCCCAGCATGGCCAGCCCTTCATCAGTCAGACGGGCATGGACACGCTCGCCGACCGCCCAGATCCGCGGCGAAGCAGGCAGCGTAGACAGTTGTTGCCGGACAAAATCAACCAGTTCCTCATTGAACTGGCCGACGAGTCCTTGATCCGAACCGAAGACAACAGCGCCTATCCGGTCGGCATCACTGTTTTTACTTTCCGGCATTGATGCGCTTTCCCGCAGACAGACAGAGAGGCCCAATTCGACGGTGTGAAAGTACTCGGCTAAGAGCGCTCACCGATTTTTCATATTGCCCGATGCTCGATGCAGCCATAGCCTTCATTGAGCGGACGACGGACTGCAGGTCTCTGGCCCCGCCTCTCTTGCGCGAGAGATTGGCGAGAGTATCGCTCACAGCTTCTCCGCCTCGACTAGTAGGGGATGCTGCAGGCGGTGCGGCTGCGGGCTGGAATCCGGCAAGTGCCTGACGGGCGATCCCGATGATCGTTGCCCGATCCTCGTCGGTCAATTTCTCGGCGCCGGCCAAGCGCTCAGCACACATCGGCGGGGATATCCGCCGCGGCTTTCTGCAGGGCAAGCTCGGCATCCGCCATCTGCTCAAGCGGCACTGTATCGAAAAGTTCGGCCGCGAGCGCCAGCAGAACGGTGATCTGGGCCGGTACCGAAACGGGGGAGAATTCCGTTTGTTTCAGACAGGCACGTATGCGTCGCCCGTGCTCGATAATCCTGCGGGTATCTTCATCCAATCTGGCACCGAAACGGGCAAAGGTTTCCAGCTCTTCGAACTGGGCATAGGCCAGTTTCAGATCCCCCGCCACTTCCCGATAAGCTGCCCGTTGCGCCTTGCCGCCGACGCGAGACACGGATTTTCCGACATCGACCGCCGGCAGCACCCCCAGCTCGAACAGTGACGGTGAAAGGTAGATCTGGCCGTCGGTGATGGAGATCAGATTGGTGGGAATATAGGCGGAAATGTTCTGGGCCTCGGTTTCAATGATGGGCAAGGCGGTAAGGGAGCCACCGCCGAGTTCCTCCCGCAGATGGGTCGCCCGTTCAAGCAACCGTGAGTGAATATAAAAAATATCGCCGGGAAAGGCTTCGCGACCGGGAGGACGGCGCAGCAGCAGGGAAAGCTCACGGTAGGCACGGGCGTGATGGGTCAGGTCATCGTAGACGATCAGCACATCCCGCCCCGCTTCCATGAAATGCTCGGCTATGCTGGTTGCAGCATAGGGGGCGATGTAGGCAAGACCCGGCGGGTCGTTGCCCTCGGCGACCACGACGACGGTATAGGCTAAAGCGCCTTTTTCCCGCAGGACGGCGACGGTCTTGGCGACACTGGCGGCGCGTTGACCGATGGCGCAATAGACACACAGCACCTCGTTGTCACGCTGATTAAGGATGGTATCTATGGCAATGGCGGTTTTGCCCGTCTGACGATCGCCGAGGATCAATTCACGCTGGCCCCGGCCGATCGGAATAAGGGCATCAATGACTTTCAGACCGGTCTGCAGAGGCACGGTGACGGGGGCACGATCCATGATCGGTGCGGAAGGCCGTTCGATGGCCAGACGCTTCCGGCAGGTCACCGGTCCGTTGTCGTCAAGCGGCTGGCCGAGAGGATCGATGACCCGTCCCAGCAGCTCCTCCCCCACCGCCACATCCATGACCCGGCCGGTCCGCAGGACTTTGTCTCCTGCCTGCAGCTTGCGATAATCGCCAAGCAGAACAATGCCGATATCGTGTTCTGCCAGGTTAAAGGCAATGCCGGACACCCCGCCGGGGAATTGCACCAGCTCCTCAAAACCAACTCCGGGCAGTCCGGACACCGTGGCAATACCGGTTGAAACCGAGAGGATGGTACCGACCTCATGGGCTGCGAGCTGGGGCGTGAAAGTCTCCCACCCTCGACGCATCCCGGCAAAGGTCTTGTCAAAGATACTCTGCAGGTTTTCAATCTCCGGTATCAGCCATCGTCATTGGCTCCGTGTTCTGGAGTTCTCGTCTCGGCTTCGGCTTTCCGGCTTTGTCAGCACCAGGCTGTGACTCCCTTTGACTCTTCGACCGGAGGTTGAACAGTCAGCAGTTCTCCGACATTCTGTTCGAGGGCGAGAAGGTAATCGGCAATGGACCAGGTTACTTCGTATCCGTTCATGGACAGAGCAATGCCGCTGACCAGGTCCGGCGAGGTCTCGAATTGGTATTGGCCGTCGAAGGCAAACACCTCCTTGACCGCGCTTTTAATTGCCTTTTGCTGTTCCGCCGGCAGGGGAAAGGTGCTGCGCACCAGAACTTCTCCATCGCCGCCTCTGAAGGCATTTTCAAGCGAGTTTTTCTCTTCCTCGCGGCAGGGTCCGACAACGGCGGATGAATGCCTCGACCATCCGCTCCTCAAGGCTTTCTGCCGCGAGATCACCGAGCGTCTTGCGGGCAATGGCAAACACCTCACCCTGCGCCCGACGGCTAATTTCATCTTTCAAGTTATGGAAATCATTTTGCATGACCTCCTGCTGTCTGGTCCGCAGGTCCTCGAACTCCCGCCGAGCCTGTACAAGGAGCCGTTGCCGTTCAGTTTCGGCTTCAAGGGTTGCCGCACTTAACAGGGCTTCACGCTGCTGGTCGAACTCCTCGTTTTTGTGTTGCAACTCATCGCGTTCCCTCTGTGCCTCCTCCTGCTTGGCCAAGGCATCGGCAAGTTCCCGGGCGATGCGTTGCTCCCGGGCATCAATGGCACTGAGGATGGGAGTATAGAGGAAACGCTTCAGCAACCATACCAGAATAAGGAAATTGACCACCTGGGCAATGACGGTAAACCAGTCGATGAGCATGGCTCATTTTCCTCCGGCCTGGGCGATGAGATGATTCCAGAAGGGGTTGGCAAAGATGAGAATCATCGACACCACAAAGCAATAGATGGCGGTAGATTCGATCATCGCCAGACCGACGAACAAGGTGCGGGTGATGGTGGTCGAGGCATCGGGCTGCTGAGCCAGCGAACTGAGGGCCGTCGAGACCGCCCGGCCTTCGCCGAGGGCCGGTCCGATGACCCCGACGGCAATGGTTAGGCCGGCGGTGAAGATTGATACCACTGCAACGATAGTCATGCTGTCCATATATCCTCCTTGGGTTGATGTATATGCTGTTTCATTTCTTGACCTCGACTTCTGAGCCCGGCCGGTGTTCACCCATGGCGGCGGCGATATATACCGTCGCCAGGACACTGAAGATATAGGCCTGGACCATACCGGTGAGCAGACCGAGCAGGGTCATGACGAGGGGAAAGATGTAGGGTGTAATGGTGAGGAGAATGCCGATAATCATCTCCCCGCTCATCATATTGCCGAACAGCCGCACCGACAGGGCCAGGGTTCTGGATATCTCGCCGATAATGTTAAACGGCAGCATGATGACGGTCGGTTCCAGATAGGATTTCAAGTAACCGCGCAGGCCCTGATCTTCGATACCAAAGAGCGGTACCGCCACAAACACGCAGAGGGCAAGGGCCACCGTCGTCGACAAGGAGCTGGTCGGCGGTTTGAAACCGGGGATGATGGTGCACAGGCTGGCGAGGGCGACAAAGATAAACAAGCGTGCCGATGAAACCGAGAAATCGCCGCGCCTCCCTCAGACCCACCTCCGCTATCTGATTTTCCATGGCGACGACGACGATCTCCAGAAGGTTCTGCCAACGGGAACGCTGCAAACCCTTGGAAAGTTTAGCGGTGATCATCTTCGCACCAACGGCGAGAACAAACATCAAAAGCCAAGTGAAAACAATGGTGGCATTCAGTTTGACCAATCCGTACTGCCAGAAAATATGGTCGTCGGGACTAAGCTGCATGGCCGGGCCTCCGGCTGAGATTGTTCAATTCTGCCACTTTGCTTTGCCGCATGACGATCAAGCGGGCAAGCAGACAGCCAAGGAGGCTGACCAGCAGCCTCTGCCAATGGCCACCGGCAAGGCCATACAATCCGGCGACAGTCAAGCCGGTCCGCAGCAGATAGCTGGTGAAAAACCATACAGCCGGACGTTGCGCGGTCAGGCCTCTTTGCACCGTCCACCACAGGCCGCCGTAGAAAAATGCGCCAAGCAGCAGGCCACCGATAAACGCCGGCAGAAGCATGAATGTTTCAGATATCATTGTTCTCCCGTTCCTCATGTATTTTTTTGTCTTCTTTCGCCACCCAATGCCAGGCATTCAGGCAGCCGAGAGTCAAGCCGATGATCAGCAGCGTAAGCGTCCATGAATGTGTGCCGGGGTGGTGCTTGTCAAGCCAGATGCCCAGTGCCGCACCCAAAAGGGTTGGAACGACGACAGACCAGCCGACCAGCCCCATCATGCCCAGGCCGTACCAGATGGTGCGCGTAACATGCCGCTGGGCCTTGAGCTTACGCGCCGCTTTCTCGCCGACCTGCCGACTGAAGGCCGCACGATTTTTCTCAGTATTGTCTGCCTGACTTTTCACCCATGCTGCGACCTCACCAGGCGACGAATGAAGACACTCTCCATTTTCGCCAGCACCTGACGGACACTCTGCTCCTGCTCGTCAAGGTTACGAAATTCACGATCGACCGCTTCACGCAGCAGACCAAGGTCATCACCGCCAATGGCGTTTCGCACTGAAACGAGAACTTCTAAACCTTTTTTGACCAGTACCCCTTCATCCACCGCCACGTAGGCCTCACCCTGGTCTTCAGTCTCAAAGATCAGAATCCCGGGCACAAGTGCCGCGACACAATCGAGTCGCTGCGGCAGAAATCCTATCGATCCCTGGTATGTCTCGGCAACAATGCGGGATACCCCGGCCTTCTCGGCAAAGATTTGGAAAGGCAGGAAAATCTTCAGTTGCATGCGTTGTGCCGCCATCGGCGAATTCTGTTCTTCATCCCTCTCGGATATCATGGCGCAGTCCGCTGTTCTAGAGGATCGACCGGTTTTTGCTTACTTTTTGCCTCATCGATTTCACCTATCATATACAGTGCACTCTCCGGATAGTCCTTGAATTCGTCATTGAGGATACGCTCACAGCCATCCAAGGCATCCTTGAGACTGACAAGTTTGCCCTGAATGCCGGTAAACTGCTCGGTGGTATAAAACGGCTGGGTGAGGAAACGTTCCAACCGCCGGGCACGCGCCACCGTGCTGCGATCGCCGGGAGACAGCTGCTCCAGGCCGAGCATGGCGATAATATCTTTCAAGTTCGGCGTATTGCGCAAGAGTTCTGCGAATTTCCTGGGCCAGAAGATAATGATGCTCGCCGATGATACCCGGAGTCGCCATTTTCGAGCTGGACTGCAAGGGGTCGATTGCCGGATATAAGCCCTCGCTTGCCCGTTTACGCGAGAGAACAATGGATGCCGACAGGTGTGAAAAAGTGTGCACCGCCGCCGGATCGGTAAAATCGTCAGCCGGCACATACACCGCCTGAATCGAGGTGATGGCCCCGTTGTCGGTGTTGGCAATCCGCTCCTCAAGGCTTGACAACTCGGTGCCCATGGTCGGCTGGTAGCCGAGGCGCGACGGCATCTGGCCCATCAGGCCGGATACTTCGGAACCGGCCTGGATGAAACGGAAAATATTATCGATGAGCAGGAGCACATCGCGATGCTCGTCGTCGCGGAAATATTCGGCCATGGTCAAGGCCACGTGCCCGATACGGAAACGGGCGCCCGGAGGCTCGTTCATCTGCCCGAAGACCATAACCATATTGGGCAGCACGCCGGCCGCCTGCATATCACGGTACAGTTCCTCCCCTTCGCGGCAGCGTTCACCGATACCACAGAAAATGCTCACGCCCTGATGCTGCCCGACCATGTTGTGGATCATCTCGGTAAGCAACACCGTCTTCCCCACACCGGCGCCGCCAAAGAGGCCGGCTTTGCCGCCACGTTCCAGGGGCATCAGGACATCGATAACCTTAATTCCCGTCTCGAAAATCTCCGACTTGGTCGACCGCCGCGACAAGCCCGGCGGGGCCTGGTGCACGCTGCGCCACGAAAGTCCTGACGGCTCGGGCAGACGGTCAATGGTCCTGCCGAAGACATCAAACATTCGTGAGACAATTTCCCTGCCGACGGGAGCCATGAGAGGTCCGCCGGTATCCTGCACCGTCATGCCGCGGGCCAGGCCCTGGGTCGGGGTGAGCGCAATGCCGCGGACCCGGTGCCTGTCGAGCTGAGCCAGGACCTCAATAGCGATTTCCTTCTTTTCCCCGGCACGCAGCAGGGTTGCGATAGGTGGCAGATGCGTACTGAATTGTATATCTACGACACTGCCGTGTACCGAGACAACCTCGCCCCTGTTGACGAGGATTTGCTTGTGCTCCATTGTGGCAATTCCTTAAACTGATATGCTGAAGAATAAGATACCGAGATTGCATCTGTTTTTGGAAAATGTTTGACAGTGACGTCAATGACAGTATATTACGTTTAGTTAAATAGCGAATCATACAAACAGAAGGAACGCAAGTGGAAAAAACATTAAATATGGCAAAAGCATTGGCTGACGGCAATCGGATGCGAATAATTGGCGCTTTGATGGAACATGACGAGCTCTGTGTATGCCAGATCACCGAGATGGTCCAACTCTCTACCGCAACCGTTTCTCGTCATATGAGTATCCTTCAGCATGCGCGACTTGTACGGAGTCGTAAAGAGGGCCGCTGGGTTTTTTATCGCCTTGCCGACACGCTTCCCAGTTTGCTTCGACGATGGCTCGCTGAATCGATTGCTGATGCACCGGAAATCAGGGCGGATCGGCAAAATTTGCTTACTATCCTTTTGTGTAAACCCGATGATCTCTGCCGGCATCAACGAGAACGGCAGGAAACTCGTATCAAAAGTTAAAAAACAAACCACCCCTCATTAGATAAAAGCTAAGTTGCAGGGATGGGAGAATTTTCGATGTTTATTTACGATAGTACAAGGAGAGGGAATAATGGAAAAGAAAATGAGCTTTTTTGATAAATACCTCACCGTCTGGGTGGCGCTTTGTATGGGTGTCGGCATCGGTCTGGGTAAGCTGGTGCCGGATGCGGTCGCGTCTCTCCGTGGACTCGAATTCGGCGAGGGCTCGCAGATCAACATCCCCATCGCCATCCTCATCTGGCTGATGGTTTATCCGATGATGCTGAAGGTCGATTTTTCGTCGGTTCTCAACGTCGGCAAGAATCCCAAAGGGTTGTTCGTCACTCTCTTTGTCAACTGGATCGTCAAACCCTTCAGTATGGCTTTGCTGGGGTATATCTTCTTCCGTCTGGTTTTCAGCCCCTGGATTACCGCTTCCGAAGCCGACCAGTATATTGCCGGCAGTATTATTCTCGCTGCGGCACCGTGTACCGCCATGGTCTTTGTCTGGAGTTATCTGACCGATGGCGATCCCGGCTATACCCTGGTGCAGGTGTCGGTTAACGACCTGCTGATGCTGGTGCTTTTCGCCCCGATTGTCAAATACCTGGTGGCCGGTGCCTCCAACCTGATTGTCCCTTTCAGTGTGCTTTTCACTTCTGTGGTCGTCTTTATCGTCATCCCGCTCGGCTGCCGGCGTTCTCACCCGAGTGTGGTTGTTGAAAGTCAAAGGCAGCCAGTGGTTCAACGAGACCTTTCTGCCGACTCTGCACCCGGTGGCAATCTCGGCGCTCTTGGCCACCTTGGTACTGATCTTCGCCTTCCAGGCGGACAATATTACCGGTCGTCTTTTCCATGTCCTGCTCATCGCCATCCCGATCACCATCCAGGTGTATTTCAATTCGTCTCTGGCCTATAGCCTGATGAAATGGCTGAAACTGCCTTACAGCATTGCCGCTCCCGGCGCCCTGATAGGAGCCAGTAATTTCTTCGAGTTGGCGGTAGCGGTGGCCATTACCCTCTTCGGCCCCGAATCAGGCGCAGCCTTGGTATGTGTGGTTGGTGTTCTGGTGGAAGTGCCGGTAATGCTGACGGTGTGTTCCGTCTGCAACCGTACGCGGCATTGGTTTCCAACAAGATCTGCTGCGCAATAGCGAAAAGAACATCTTGAGGTAGTCCGAATTCCATTATGAATAATCTGTATCCGGAAAAAATATATGTCGAGCTCACCACGCGCTGCAATCTGCATTGCCGGATGTGTGTGAAATATGCTGCGGGAAGCCGCATCGTCGAAGAAGATCTGCCATTTGATGTTTTCAAGAGTTTGAAATCGTCACTTGTCCATGCAAGGGCACTGATTCTCAACGGAATCGGTGAGCCGTTATTACACCCGGATCTGGAAAGAATCATCCGTTTCGCCAGGGCGCATATGCCCCCTGGGGCTGCCATAGGTTTTCAAAGTAATGGCTTTCTCCTTGACGAAAAAAAGAGCCAGAACCTCATTTCAACTGGACTGTCGACCATCTGTCTTTCTCTCGACAGCCTGGAAGATGCTTCCGGAAACAGCGGCGAACATTCGTTTGCTGCTGTTTCCCAAGCCATTAAAAGTCTCGTTGCCGCAAAGAGTCGGGTGGGAGCGGGTCACGTCCGTATCGGCCTGGAAATTGTTCTGACAAGACAGACCTTCGGAGATTTGCCAAGATTTGTCCAGTGGGCAGCCGATCATGGTGTGGCTTTCGTCATTGCAACTCATTTGCTCCTTTACAATAAAACAACCGAAGAACAGAGCCTATTCAACCCCAATTCTCCCGAGGCTGTCCAGCTGTTTAAAACCTTCAATGATCGGGCAACAGCACAGGGGATAAACTTGGCAACCGGTCTTTCCGCCTATCTAAAATTCAAAAAAACCGAAGCTGACAAGGCAGCAGTTCAGCTTTTTCAAGAACTGCAACAGGAGGCCCGCGACAGAGATATCCGCCTGCATCTACAAAGTTTGCTTGAACATACAGCCGGTGATACCCAGAGAGTGGAGCAGGTGTTTGCCGAGGCCCAGGCCATTGCTGCGCGAAACGGTATCGAACTTTTTCTGCCGTCGAAGCAGGCCTTGTCGGAACGTAACTGCCCTTTTGTTGCTGAGCAGGCGGTCTTTATCGCTGCCAGTGGCGCTGTCATGCCCTGTCATTTCCTCTGGCATACCTATTCCTGCCGAGTACTTGGCGAGGAAGTCCAGGTGCAGGAGCACGCCTTCGGGACGATCAGAGAACAGCCGCTGGAGAAGATCTGGCAGAGCCCCGAGTACACCCGGTTCCGGCAGGAAGCAGGACGATATGACTATGCTTCCTGCTGGAGTTGTTCGATGGGGCCATGCGCCACTTTAGTCAATGACAACATCCTTACCGCGAATGACTGCTATGGAAGTCAGGTACCATGCGGGCACTGCCAATGGAATCTCGGAGGGTTTCATTGTCTGTAAGGGCAGACAATCGGGCTTCTGAAAAAGAGTTTGAAAACACAAGCGGCCACCGGCCGAAGGAGACAGATATGTTACTCAGCGGCTATACCTTGGAGATCTTCCGGTCGAAATGCAATGCCGGTGCCCAGACGCTGCACTGTTTTGCCCATCTCAACGATGATGTCGGTGCGGTTCTGCCATATCTGAACACAGTGCTCGGCGGCTTCGGCTATACGAAAGAGCCACCGTCACTCACCTTGAAAAGCTCCGGCAAACTTATCACTCTTCATCCCCGCAAGATTGCCGTCAATGCCCTGCAGGATGAAGAACAGGCGGAAAAAATCGTCAGCTGGCTGCAGCGTGAGATCAACAGCGCATGGGAAAACCGTGAAAACATCCAACCAAGTACGGAAGGGGCCAAGCCACCGGCCTTGATGGAAGTGTTGAAACTCCTGCCGAAAACCAACTGTAAAGAATGCGGCGAACCGACCTGCATGGTCTTTGCTGTTCGGGTGATCGAGGGGGCGAAGGATCACACCAATTGCCCGGCCCTGGTTGGAGAGAAGAAAGAAGCTTTGGCCAACTACCTCTCTCAGTTTCATTTCGATTAAATTTTGACTGATTTCCCGGGCGTGGGGAGCAAAGAGCAGGCCGTGATTGCTTTTTCTCTTGAACACGTCATTTCGATTAACTTCTAATGGAGGAATAGCTATGATTTTGGCTTTGTCCTTGGGCTCGATTGTCACTCCCTGATTTTCTATGTACCAATTCGGACCAAGGTGAACCGAAATCGTTTCCGTGGCAGCCTATGCACGAGAAGAGGGAGGGTCTTCTCATTTCCAATGCACTTCCTGCTTTGGGAGCACACGCCCAAGGCAAGCATGGGCCAATCAACGTCATCCCCATACGGAAAAGATAAGCAATCACTTGACACTGGGTGCGGAGCATGGCATTATAAACACGAATATAAAAATATTCATGTTTATAATGCCATGCATTTCACTTCAGGAGGTCACCATGTTTTTTGAAACTGCCGGAATAGAAGTACAACCCTGGATTCCACCGCTTGTTGCCTTGGTAATCTCGTTTTTCACTTCAATGGGTGGGGTGTCTGGGGCTTTTTTGCTGCTGCCATTTCAGATGTCGTTCCTCGGTTACACCACGCCATCTGTCAGTGCCACCAACCAGTTATTTAATGTTGTAGCTATTCCCAGTGGGGTTTATCGATATTGGAAAGAAGGCAGGATGGTCTGGCCTCTTACCTGGATAGTGGTGGCAGGTACGCTGCCGAGCGTGCTCTTTGGCGCTATCGTGCGTGTTAAATATCTGCCTGATCCTAAACAATTCAAGATCTTTGCGGCAGCAGTCCTGCTGTATATTGGGATCCGGATGATTCGTGATCTCATTGGAAAAAAAACTGGTGCTCAAACCAAGGCTCAGAGCGAAAAACGATTTCAGGAAATGGTAAAGCGGCACCGGGAGGGAGAAAATGAAGCTGGGCTGATCGATCCTACCAGTCAATCTGCGGTCAGATTAACTCATTTCAATATCCGGCGATTCGGTTATACCTTTTATGATGAACAATTCGATGTCTCAACCTGGGGAATTTTCACACTCAGTGTGATAGTCGGAGTTGTCGGAGGGATTTACGGCATCGGCGGCGGTGCCATCATTGCCCCATTTTTTGTGACTTTTTTCGGTCTTCCTGTCTATACGGTTGCCGGAGCTGCACTCATGGGTACTTTTGTCACTTCGGTTGCCGGAGTTGTCTTCTATCAAGTGATAGCACCATTTTATCCCACTATGTCAATTGCCCCGGACTGGCTCCTTGGCATACTTTTTGGCTTAGGCGGAATGGCCGGTATGTATCTTGGTGCTAGGTGCCAAAAGCATGTCCCTGCAAAAGCCATTAAATGGATGCTAGCAAGTATCATCGTCTTCACAGCCTTGAAATATGCTGCTGATGTTTTCAAGTAATTAACTCATCAATGATGATTGATTTCTACTATGTTGATATAAAAAGGTTATGTGAAAATTGGAAAAAGGTATTCATGATGTGCAGAAAAACTGAATGGCGTCATTTAAAAGGGATCTAAATGCAGACAGGAAGAACTTCGAAGTATTACATATCTAACGTGTCGCCTCCTGGGGGGGAGGTTATTTTATTCTCGAATGGTCTGCAACAAACAAATAGTCCCAATTGCCATGATCGTTGCTGCCAACGCAAAACTGAACACTGGGGAGACAACTGTCCACATTACCCCAACACCTGTACTTGAAACCAATTGACCAAATCGATCGACAAGAAAGCCGACAGGAAAGGAAATCACTGCCTGCACCACGTTACGCCAGACATACAGCAGACCGGCCGCCTGCGCCGCATGCACCACACCCATGGAAGCCGTGAGGAGTTGGCTGGCTGCAAGGATCCGAACGCTGTGCGAGAACTCACCGATGCCAAAAATGCGAACTGCGGCGAGATAGCGTTTGAAACGGACAGGCAGCCCTCGCAGAGAATGAAAGAATCTGAGGGCCGGAATTACCATATCAACCCATGTCGGCGGCTCCCTGCTTATGACAATACTCGGTATCGCCAGCATTGCTTTTTTCAAACGAATTTGAACAGGAGGTGAAAATCATGCAGGGCTATCAACTCACCTTTTTCACCCAGCAAGACCGGAAACATCATGCGCTGCCCCTTGCGCATTGGCTGCTTGAAGAAGCGCGTAATATCGGAATCAGCGGGGCAACCTTGATTACGGCAGCGGAAGGTTTTGGCCATGAGCGAAAGATCCATTCGGCTCATTTCTTTGATCTTGCCGACCAGCCTGTCGAGGTTACCATGGCAGTCAGTGATACGGATGCTGATCGCCTGTTCGCCCGATTGCAAGAGGAAGGGATAAATATCTTTTATGTCAAAGCACCAATTGAATTTGGTATGACTGGAGACACCGAACGTAAAACGCTTTGAAGAGGCGAACCATCAAAACGTTTTTCTTCAATAATTTCTTTAGTACTCGGGCAACAACCTCGTTAAATAGGAGTGGAAATAGGCATATGAATTCAATAAACGTGGGCATTCACCTGGAAATTCCTGGCAGTGAGCCTTTGACAGTAAAGCAATTGGTGTTGGATTTTACCGGAACCTTGTCCTGTGACGGTGTATTGCTACCAGGTGTTGCTGAACGTCTCAAGAACTTAGCGGAACATCTGCAAGTCACCGTCTTGACTGCAGACACTTTCGGCACCGCTGCTGAACAGCTTCGGCCTCTACCGGTAAACCTCCGTCTCATTCAAACGGGGCTGGATAAAGCAGTATTTATGGCGGGCCTTAAGAAATCCGAAACAGCAGCAATCGGCAATGGTCGCAATGATATTGCAATGGTTCGTATGGCCGGTCTAGGTATCGCCGTCATTGGGCCGGAAGGATGTGCGGGGGAATTGATTGCCGCGGCAAGAATTGTCTGTCTCAATATTTTGGCTGCTCTTGATTTGCTCCTCAATCCGCTACGAATAAAAGCAACACTTCGCGATTGATGAAAGGGATACTTCGATGCTAACCTTTACCAGGGAAACATTACACTCCCGGATTGTACTACCGAACGGTGAATCTGCCGACCGACCCATTGAAGTTCGGGTAAACCCCATCACCGGCCGTACCTGCAGAATCACCTACAGCAGGGGCGAAGAGCGGGAACCGGGTGCCGAATCCCTTCCCGATCCGCCACCATTTGCCGCCGCCAATGAAAACTGCCCGTTCTGTCCCTCCCGTGTCTCCACGGCGACGCCCCGAATGCCTGCCAACCTCGACCGAGAAGGCAGAATAATCAAAGGGACATCGGTTCTGTTCCCCAACCTGTTCCCCTATGGTCAATATTCGGCGGTCAGCCTGTTTGACGATCGGCACTTCGTCGAGATCGGCACGGCATCCCATGCATCGTATATGGAGAGTTTTCTTAATTGTCGGGACTATCTGCTGCGAATTTTGGCAGAAGATCCGGCAGCTGTATACATGGCAATCACTCAAAACCACCTCCCTTCGGCAGGTGGATCCCTCCTTCATCCTCATCTGCAAGTACAAGCCGACAGAATTCCCGCCAACAATCAACGTTTCCTGCAGAACCATGCCGCCCTGTATCGACGGCAATATGGTTCGCGTCTGTTTGCCGATTATCTGCGCTTCGAGCAGCAGTCCGGCAGTCGCGCCATCGGTACGACCGGCAATTGGCAGTGGTTTGCGGCTTTTGCACCGGAAGGCTTTTTTGAGATATGGGGAATCCTCTCGGAAATCGTCTCCTTACGGCAAATGACCGACGACCATTGGCGCACCCTGGCAATAGGGGTCCTGAATACCCAAAAGTTCTACCGCAGCCTCGGGCGGAATGGCTACAATCTGGGTCTTCTCTTCCTCGAAGACGGCTCGGATGACTTGGAATTGCGGGCAGTCATCACCGCCCGAAGCAATTACACTCCCTGGGTTCGCAGTGATTTTACCGGCTTTGAAGTCATGCTGGGTGACATGGCCACCTTCACGGCACCCGAAACGACTGCGGAACGTGCAAGACCTTTCTGGTAAACTCACTACCCTGCAGCCGATCTCAATTTCCCCTTGGTTGCAACCGTATCGATCGACTGCTAATCCATCTTTTCCGCCTGAGTGTAAAGCCGCTCCCTCTCCTCCGTTGACACCAGCACTTTAATGGCCATGGCAATCACGACGATTCCGACGATATCGATGGCCAGCCGAGACAAGGCAAAACGCGCTCCCAGCGCAGATACTTCAAAAAGCAGCATCGGTACCTTGGTGGTTGACCAGGCACCGATGAAGATCATGATATTATTGAAACCCGCCCCCTTTTTCATCAACACCGCAGCTACCGGGAAGGCTCCGTAAAGGGGACCTGCGGCAAAGGAACCGAGGAGAAAGGCAAGAATACCACCCTTGGTTCCTGAGTCGGGACCCATGAAACGGACCATCTGTTCACGCGGCACCCAGACATCAAGAAGGCCGAGCAAGACAAAGATCGGCGGAATGACGAGCAGCATGGTCTCGGCCTGAAAGCCGATGATTTCTAACGCCTTGGCCCGGTACATAGGTAGAAAAAGAAGAAAGAGGATAAACACCGCGGCCGTTGCTAACACGGCCGAATAGCGACGGAGTACCGATTTCATACATTCACCACCCAACCGACAAAAACCGCGGCTACCAGAGAAAAGACATAGGCCAGAATATTTCTTAAAAATGCTGTTCTCTTACCGAAATATTGTATCTCCAGGGGCAGGGTGACAACGCCGACCATCATGAGACTCGAAACGAAGGCGGCGATCTGGGTAGCCCCGGCCCCGCCCTGCATCAGGGCTGCCGCGGCCGGAAAGGCGACAAAGCCGGGAATAAGGGTAACGGCCCCAATCAGGGAAGCAGCCAGTACCCCCAAAACCCCGGAATCCTTGCCGAGCACCAGCGAAATGGTTTCAGGATCGACAACCGCCAGAGCCATGGCCACGAGGATCAGGACAACGAGAAACTGTGGCAGGATGTTTTCAAAGGCTTTGAAAGCCTTCCTCATGGCCAGGAGTGTCTTTTGCCGGTTTTTCACAAAGGACCAGGCTAAGCAAATCATGGCGAATACATAAAGAATCAGTGTATCCATGTTTTTCTCATGTTCGGTTTCGAGGATGAACCAAATTTTACCACAATTAATGTCACATCATCCGCCAAAGGTATTTCCCGCTGTTTGCCAATTACAATATCTTTTATGGCATCAGCTAGAGTATTTGCATCGGCATACTGATGCTACAAGGATTCACTAACAACGAAATAATTTCTTACAAAACGTATGCAAGTTTTTTTTAAAAGCACCTGGAATTCACCTTCGATCAGGAAGATAGCCCGACAAGCAGTTCGGGATTGGCCTTTTTCTCGACACTGTAGGCAAATATCGGGATATAGATCAGGGTCAATATTGTACCGATAAGCAACCCGCCGATCGCCACATCGGCAAGAGGTGACAGTCGTTCGAGTCCTACCGCCCATTCGAAAGCAATGGGGATCATGCCGGCAATGGTGCCGAAGGCGGTCATGAAAACCGGCCGGAAACGCACCCTGACACTTTCCAGTGCGGCGTCGAAGGGGCTATTTCCGGCCTTGCGGTAGTGCTGGTAAAAATCGATGAGCAGCACCGAGTTTTTGATAATGATGCCGAACAGCAGCATGATGCCGATCAAACTCGGCATACAGCTCGGTTTGTTGAATACCAGCATGCCCCAGGAGGCACCGATCATCGACAGCGGCAGAACCAGGATCATCACCAGGGCAAGCCGTACCGATTGATAGATGGCGATCAATGCCACCAAGAGCAGGATGATACCAATACCGATGGATTTGATCATCCTCCCGAAACTGTCTCCCATCTGTTTGATATCCCCTTCCTGGCGGACCTCAACACCAGGCAAATCCGCCTTCTGCAGGGCACTTACCGTATCTTCGGTCAGGGTGGAAATCGCTCGCTGAGAGCGATACCCCGACACATCGAGAGAATACAGCAGCTGGTTCCGTTCAATTTTGTTGGCGGTCAAGTCATAGCTGATCGTCCCCAGGGTTTCCAGCGGCACCGGTCCCTTGGGAGTCTGGATGGGAATAAGGCGTAGCCCCTGGAGATGGGTGTCAAATGGTCGATTGAAAGACAGCCGGACCGGCTGGGTCTGCATCGAGACCAGCTTGCCGTTCAACGAGATCGGGATACCGGCCAGGGGAAGCTGGGCAGCTATCTGTACCGGCGTCAGGCCATAGGCCAAGGCCCGGTTAGTGTCGATTTTCAACTGTGCTTCGGTGAAATCCCGGTCCCAACTGGTGTTGACCGAGGTGAGGCCCTTCACCTGCCCCATGGCCGCTGCCGCCAGATGGCCGGCCTCTGGCAAAAGATGATAGTCTTCGGCCAAGAGACGCACATTCACCGGCGCCTTGATGCTCGACATCGGCGTTGCCCCGAAATCGTAGACATCGACGGCCTTGACATTCACCAGAGCGCTTAACCGGCTGCGAATCTCATCTTCTATCTGCCAGATTGTCTCTTGCCGTTCAAAACGATTGGTACAGTTAATGGTCATCATTGCTTCGGTCGGCAAGGACCCGGCACCGAGGGAAAGCACCCCCGGTTCGCTGCCGAAACTGACCGAGCTCATGACCACATCCGGCCGCTGATGCAGCCACTGCAAAAACGGGACGATCCGTTGTTCGGCGGTCTCGACGGTTTCATTGGCGCTGAAGCGGATATGTGCCTTGATAATGCCGGTATCCATCGGCGGCATCAGATCACGGCCGATAACCGGCATGATCGTGCGGATACTGAGGGCAACCAGAACCACTACGCCGAGCGTCAGCAGGATGCGCCGCAACCGCGAATGACCTCCTGCGGAAAACTTGAGAATAGAGAGATAGGGGGAGACCAGGCGACCAAAGGTCTTCTGATAGAGTGTCTCCAGCCCAATCTCGAAACGGGTCTTGGAACTCCCCTTGCGATAGAGAAAAAAGCAGATACTGGGAATAAAGGTGATGGAAAGAAAATAGGATACCAGCAGGGCAATGATCAGGGTGGAGATGAGCGGACGATAAATCTGCTGGGGAAAATCGCCGATAAAAAGAAAGGGGAACATGATGGCGATGGTCGCCACCGTTCCGGCAAATACCGGGCCGATGACCTCTTTGGTACCCTGGACGATGGCAACCTGGAGATCCTCTTTCAGCTCGGAGAGATGCCGTTCAATATTCTCCAGCACCACTACCGCATCATCGACCAGCATTCCCAGGGCCAGGATAATCGCCGTGTAAATAACGATGTTCAGTTCCCCGCCGGTGATCCAGATAATGGCGATGGTCGCAAAGAAAACCATGGGAATCGAAGCCAGAGCGGCGGCAACTGCCCGCAGATTGCCGAGAAAGAGCAGGATGACCAGCAAGGTGAAGATAACCGCATCGCGCAGAGCCTCAAGCATGTTGGTATTGGCGGTCTCGATCAGGGTGCGTTGGGTGTCGGCAATCTGGAACTTGATCTTCGGATATCGGAGTTCGAGCTTGGCTATCTCAGCACGACCGGCCTTACTGGTGGAGAGAACCGAGCCCCCCGGCGCCCGCTGGATGACAACGGCAATCGCCGCCTGGCCATTGCCGAGGTAGCCGGAAAAGCGCCGCTGATGCTCCCATTTGACTTCGGCGATATCGCCAAGAGTGACATTTACCGCCACCGGCAAGCGTTTCAGTTCCTCCATCCGGTCACGTTCGCCGTACCAGGTAACGGTGTAAAAGGTGTCGCTGCCCTTGCTGAAGCCGATCGGCAGATCGCGGTTGAGATCGCGAATGGTCGCGGCAATCTTGTCCAGGTCTATGCCGTGCGATCTGGCGGCAAACGGGTCGATATCGATGGTAACGGCACTCTGGTAGCCGCCGAAAATCTCGACGTTGCCGATATCCCATTGCGCAGCAGGGCCGGTTTTATGTCGCTCTCCGCGAGCTTATTGATATCATCGAGACTGAGATCAGGGTCGGCCGGCGACAGGGCAAAGACATCCACCGGCAGGGTGAACGAACCGGCGGTGTAGATCGACGGATTGACGCCGGACGGCAACTTTCCTCTGACCTTGCCCACCGCGTTGTTGACCTCGACGGCGGCCGCATCCAGTCCTTTTTTATATTCAAACTCGGCGGTAACGATCGATATCCCGGCAATGTTGGTCGAACTGACCTGGCGGACCAGCGACAGGCTCGAAAGCTCCTGCTCGACCGGTTTGGAAACCGTGGCGGTGACCACGTCGGGGGTCGCGCCGGGGACCTGGCTGATGACAATAACCGTCGGCCGGTCACTGTCGGGAAAGAGATTTTTCGGCATGACGATCAGCCCGTAGATACCGAGGATAAAAAAACCGGCAATCAGGCTGTAGAGCAGATAGGGGCGCTTATGGAAATAATCAAACATGCAGGTTCTCCCCGAATCAGGACTGAGTGTTCGTCGAGCGAATCATGATCGGCACCCCGGAGGAGGCCCGCAGCAGGATATCGGGTTTAGCCAGCAACAGGGTGCGTCCTGCCAGATCTTCCTTCACCGTTACGCCCTCGATTCCCCGCTGCTCGATGGTTACCGGCATTTTCTCCGCTTTGCCGTTAGCGTAGCTCAAAACCCAGGTCTTGCCCTGGGCCGACAGGAGGACATCATCGGGCAACAGAAGGCCTTCCCCGGAATAAAGGACCACAGCGATATTGAGAAATTCCCCCTCGACGGCCGAGGTGCCGGCGGGCAAGGCCGAACGGTACTCGCGCAGCCCACTCGGTCCTGCCTGGTTTTTCGGGGTGAGCGACAGCAGGTTTCCATCCAGGCGGATTGCTGCTGCTGTGATGCCTGAGGGCAGCTTGACATCAAGATAAAGCCCGTCTGCCGCGGTAATCTTCAATAAAGGTTTGCCCGGGACCGCCATGTCGCCGGCCATGACCATGCGAGCACTGAGAATGCCGTCAATCGGTGAGGTAATCGACGTATAACTGAGCTGATTGTCGATTTCCTTTTCGCTCTGCGTCAGTTCTTCACGGCCCGACTGGAGCATGGCAATGCTGCTCTTCACGGCCTCCACCTGCGCCTTCAGCTGAGCGATTTCCGTGTCTTCCTTATGGTACTGTTCGATGGAGGCGCCTTTGACATCGAGCAGTTCTTTGGTCCGGGCGTGGCTGTCCAGACCATTCTGCAAGGCCGTCTGCACAGCTTTCAGGTTCTCCCGCTTGCCGGCAATATCAAAATCCAGGCTGCCCCGTTTGAGGCGAAGGCCCTCTTTTTTAGCCTGGAGTTCCTGCTCATCGATACTGGCCAGCAGGTCGCCCTTGCGCACCGTCTCCCCTTCCTTTTTCATAAATTTTATTGACCCGCCCGCTGATCTTGGTCGAAAGCGTCGTCGAGACATCCGACGAGACAATTCCCATGGCCGGAAGGGTCAGGGTAATAGTACTTCGGCCGGGAACAACCGCATCAACCACTACCGGCAAAATGGCCGCGGGTGGGGCCTGGGCCAAGTCATGTTTTCTTTTTTGCAGCAGGACTACTGCCGCGGCGACTACCAGCAGAACGACGATTATGCGCACTCCGTTTTTTATCATTGTACAACTCCTGTTAAATCATCACCAAAGAGGACAGCCTGGCGGCAGATCACCTGCCAGCGGTCGCGGCTCGTCTGGTGGAGAGCGGCCTCGGCGTCGAGGACCTCTGTTTCGTTCTTCAGATATTCTTCGGTGGTTATCCTTCCGTTGCGGTAGGCTACCCTGGCAATTTCCAGAACTTTCCTGCTGTTGTCGAAAGATTTTAGAGCCAAAGCCTGTGATCGTTCAAGCAGGGGTAATTGCCCGGCAAGGGTGTCGGCCTCGGTGGCCACGTCAATCCGCATCTGGGCCAATTGCTGCTGCTCGCGGTGCAGTTGCATTCGGGCAAAATCAGTTGCTGTACTCAGGGTCCGGTCAAAAAGGGGAAGGGAGATGTTGATACCGAGGTAATTGTAGCTCCGATCTATGGAATCATCGGTATTATAGGCAGTTCCGTAGTTTTCCGTCATCGCGCCGACCAGCTTGACTGTCGGGTAATATTGATCCTCGGTACGCTGTACTTCTTGTTCGGCAACGGCGACACTTGCCTGCTGCTGTCTCTGCCGCAGGAATTCACCGTCCATAACCGGCCGCTGCTGGGTCAACGAGACAAAATGCTCAATTTCCAGTCCAGTCAGCTGTTTAAGCTGATTGACCAAGGTCAACTTCTGTATCTGCAGATCGTTTTGCTGTTTTTGCAGGGTATTGATTGTCGTATCAAGCCTGAGGAGTTCCGATTCCGGAACGCGTCCGTTGTCCACCGCCATCTGGAGATCGTCACGGGTTTTTTGCAGTGATGCAAGGCGCGCCGCAATCGCCGCGTTCAAGTCGGTGACATAGGCCAAAGAGGCATCGAGGGAAACTACCTCGGCCTGTCGGGTCAAAAGTTTAAGTTCATGACCAATCCTGCTGCCCTGCTGGAGTTGTTTGACCTTATCTGCCAGGGTATAGAGTCCCTTGACAAACAGCGGCATCTCTACTTTGAGGCCATATCGCTCGATTTCCTTGGAAAAAGGTAGCGAATCGCCGGCGGCAGCGATTGCCTCGGTCGGCGGCATTGGCCGCAGATTGGTTGGTGAATTGTATCGTTCGAAATTGCCGAAGGCTGAGAATTTTGGATAGAGTTCCGCCCGAGCCTGTTCCAGCTGTATTGCCGTTGCCTCCACTGCCAACTGACTGGACTGCATATCCGGCTGCCTGCCGGCGGCCTCCAGCAGAGTTGTTATGTTCAACTCAGCTGCCGACAGCGTTGTAATACAGATGAGCAACAGCATTAAGCTACCGAAATATTTCATCGGTCGGTTCTCCTCAAAGATTGATCACTCGCAACTGATATTATCTGAGATAATGTGCGATCGAGCATTTAAAAGCGCTCGGCCTGACTGGGGGCATAACTTGCCTCAAATACCGGTACTCAGTGGGGCGCCAGTGCCTTTTGCAGCCTTTTGGCCAGTTTCTCCTTGATAAAATTGAGGGCTCCTTCTTTGTCGTCGTCCAGTGCGATCATCAAAACCTGCTGAATGTCAGAGGGGTCAAACTCCATCTGGATGGTTTTCAAGTTCATACTCTTTCTCCTTCAGTCAAACGGCAGCTACCTTTGCCGAAATCCCCGATTGTTAACAACATAAGGTGCCGTGATGAATATGGTCTTTGTCCTGTGGTGCCATACGAATGGCTGCCGGTTTTCCCGGCCAACAGCGTCCTTGCCCATTGTTATTGTCTGCATGACAGGCGCCGCTGATATCACTTCGTTCAATTTGTATGGTCGTGTGATGAATATCGAAATGATGGTGCAGATGATCGGCGGTCCCGTATAAAAATTCATCACTGCCGCCTGACTCCATCACCAGGTGGGCGGTAAGGATATTTTCGGTGGTGCTTGCCGCCCAGATATGGAGATCATGGACGCATTGCACTCCGGGCAGTCCGGTCAGATAATCCAGTACTGCTGCCGCATCAATCTGGGCAGGCACTCCGGCCATGGTGAGATGCAGCGAGTCTTTCAACAGTCCCCAGCCGGCAAGGAGAATGACGATGGCGATGGCAATAGAGATTATCGGATCAAGGATGTTCCAGCCGGTGAAAGTGATCAACAGCCCCGACACCACCACTCCCGCTGAAACCACTGCATCAGCCGCCATATGCAGAAATGCCCCCTTGATATTGAGATCGTTTTTTCTGCCGGCCATGAACAAAAGGGCCGTCGCTGTGTTGATCACCACACCGATTGCAGCAACGACGGTAATGGTCGTGCCGTTCACCGGCACCGGAGAGAACATTCGTCCGACGGCCTCCCAGATGATGATCCCAATAGCCACACAGAGGAAAAGGGCGCTGCCCAGGGAAGCGAGGATAGTTCCCTTCTTAAAGCCGAAGGTGTGCTTGGCCGTCGCCGAACGATTTGCCAGCGCCATCGCGCCCCAGGCGAGGAGCAGGGTCATAACGTCGCTTAAGATTATGGCCGGCATCGGCGATCAGGGCAAGTGAGTTGGATATTGCACCGTATCCTGCTTCAACGACGACAAAAAAAAGGTTGAGTATCGTACCGATGGCAAATGCACGATTAAAGTTAGTTGGGGTATGACAATGGGCATGATCGTGAGCCATCAGATTTCTCCCAATTTTCTTACAGATGAAGCCCTTCCGGCAGCGTTTCGACAAAGGCCCGGATCTCATCACGAACCCGGCGATAGCAGTTGCGCTGCTCTTCTTCACCGGCTCCTTGAGCAGCAAGCGCCTTTGCCATCGGCCGGAGGATCGTTAAAACCGACATGGAGCATTTTTTTAGCTCCCGGAAAGAAGGGGCAGGTTTCGCGGGCGTTATCGCAGACGGTGATGACCGCATCGAAGGCAATATGCCGGAGGGTATCGACATGTTTTGAGGTGTGTGAGGAAATATCCACCCCGGCCTCGGCCATGACCTCAACCGCTGTCTGATTGAGACCATGGGTCTCGATGCCGGCTGAATAGACCTCGATGACATTACCTTTCAGTGCTCGGGTCCAACCTTCCGCCATCTGACTGCGGCAGGAATTGCCGGTGCAGAGAAAGAGAATCTTGAGTTTTTTCGAACCGTTCATTTTTTTCTCTCTTTCCGTGCTGTTTCTTCGGGAATTGCTTTGAGCCATGTCTCCTCCTTACAGAGGTTTATGCCTGAATAAACGGTCTGAACGATAAAATACACACCGAGCAATCCAATCAGCATCCCGGCAATGCGTCGAAAGACCCGGCCTCCCTGCTGCCAGGTGCTGTTGGCAAGCAGACGTTTGACCATGGCGGTCGAACTGCCGGCAACGACAATGGGGATGCAATGACCGATGGCGAATAGCAGAATGAAAATAATGCCGGTGAGTAGTTTGTCCTGAACCGAAATGATGGCCAGGATCGGGGCAATGAAGCCAAAGGTGCAGGAACCGGACAAAATTCCATAGGCCAGTCCAAGAATGAAAGCACCGGAGAGACCCTTTATGGTCAATTTGGCCATGAGCCCACCACCCGTCAGTGAACATTTCGCCACTCCCAGCATGTCGAGTGCAACCCACAGCAGCAGGAGACCGACGGCGATTGTCCAATACGGACCGACATCGCCAAGCATACGGCCAAGCAAGGTGCAGACCAGTCCGATGGCGGCGATGGTAATGAACAATCCAGTGGTAAAGACAACCGCATACAGGGTCGCCTTGCGCCCTTCGATCAGATGGTTCTGGCCTCCGACATAGCCGATGATCAGTGGAATCGAGGCCAGATGGCAGGGGCTGAACAGTACGCTGACCATCCCCCATAAAAAACAACCCAAGGCCCCCAGCAGGAGGCCCTGGCTCATCCAGGAGTTAATGGTGAGAAAGATTTGATCCATGCGTTATTTGACTCCCAGTTTTGCCAGTTCGGCAACGATGGCTGCTTTTTCCATAAATCCTTCATGCCTGAGAACTTCTTTGCCTTCGGCATTATAGAAAATCTGGGTGGGAATAAGCTGGATTCGATATTGCTTACCGGCTGCCGGATTTTCCCAGACATCGATAAAGACGATGGCGGCCCGGTCCTTGTATTCCTTTTCCAGTTCTTCCATGATCGGTGCCATCATCTTGCAGGGTATGCATTTTTTGGCGCCGATATCAACCATGGTCACTTTACCGGGGACCGGAACCTGGGGGGATTCTTCCGCCTCAAGCGCCGGGAGCAACAAGCGTCATTGTCAGAAAAAGGCAAAGCATGCTGAGAATATTGCTGGCTTGTGCTTTGAGAATTTTTTGCATTCGTGATCCGTCCTTAATTAAAGATATCTCTGGGCCTTTTCCATGACCTTGGCAATGATTCGGTTCGGTGACGAAAGGTCTGACCTTTTTCAAAACCGAGATCGGACAAGCGCAGATGGTTGACTTTCTTAAAACCCGCTTCTTCCAGAGATTTCTTGGCGCAGTCGAGGGGACAGCCGTCAATTGCCAGGATGGAGACCGCAGCCTCGGTTGTTTTCATAATGCCGCTGACCCTGCCGCCGATTCCGGCCAGGCAGAACATCTTGCCATGTCCGTCGCGGGTCAGGTTTCGTGCCGCTCGGTCGGCCAGTTCTCCGACATCGGCGGCGCCGGAACAGGAAAATATCAGGCGTAGGGCCTTTACTGGTACTGCTGCAACTGCATCCGCACGAGGTTTGCATTGGTATCATGGTGTTCTCCTTGAATTTAAAATGTTTTTCTATTGGGATCTTCACATTACGATTGTCCGCCAAGTGACGAGACACAAAAAATCAACTTATACCGCAAGGGCATATGTTTCGTTTGAGCAGACAAGCTGCTCAACTCAACTAATCCACTGCTTCAACTTCACTTTGCTTCGGGACACGGCCGACACATTTGACCTTTCCGTCAATGACCACTGCCGGGGTAGAAAAAATACCCAGCTTGGCGATCTCTTGAAAATCCGTCACCTTGGTAACAGCGACCTTCAGTCCTTTGGCGGCAACTGCAGCCTCGACCGTTTTCTGCACCTTTTCACAGGAGGCGCATCCCGGTCCACATACCTTGATTTCCATACATTCCCTCTGATAAATTAGATTATAAAATTAAAGAGATATCCGGTAAAAACGATACCACTTCCGACCACGAGCACAAAAACTGCAATGAGCGGTGGTTTGAGAATCTTGCGAAGGATGATCATCTCCGGCAAAGACAGGGCAATGACGCTCATCATAAAGGCCAGCACGGTACCAAGAGCCGCCCCTTTGCCGAGCAGGGCCTCAACCACCGGCACAATCCCGGCGGCATTGGAATACATGGGGATACCGACCACAACTGCAGCAGGTACCGACCACCAGGCATCCTTGCCCATGATCGAGGCCATAAAATCCTCGGGTACAAAGCCATGAATTACCGCTCCGACACCGATACCGACGACCACATACGGCCACACCTTGCCGACGATATCGCGAACGGCCTGCTTGCCATGCTCCAGCCGATCATACCAGCTGAGTTTTTCCTCAATGACGATCGCTTCACCGATCCGCAATGCCTGCACCCAATCCTCAATCCAACCTTCAAGTTTTAAGCGGCCGATTACCCAACCGGCGACTATGGCTATGACCAAGCCACTGACAAGATAGATGGCAGCCACCTTCCAGCCGAGCAGGCCATAGAGCAGCACCAGGGCAATCTCGTTGACCATCGGGGCGGCGATCAGAAAAGAAAAGGTCACACCCAGCGGCACACCGGCCTGAACAAAGCCAAGGAACAGCGGTACTGCTGAACAGGAACAAAACGGGGTGACGATACCCAGTGTTGCCGCCATCACGTTGCCGCTTGCTTCCCGTTTACCTGCCAGGTATTTACGGGTGCGGGCCTGGGTGAAAAAGGAGCGGATCATACCGACGACAAAGACGATCAGGGTCAGCAGCATCATGACCTTGGGCGTATCGTAAACAAAGAACTGCACAGCCCCGCCGAGTTGACTTCCCTTGGCAAGTCCGAGCAAGGAATAGGTGAAAAAGAAGGAGAATGGCTCCAGTTGCCAGTAGATGACAAACCAGATGGCTAAGCTGATTAAACCAATACTGCTAATCTTGCCCAAATGTAATTTTTTTGCTTCGGCTGCCTGGTCGATTATCGGTATCGAGCAGCCACAACTTGAGTTTTGAATCGGTTCCATTATCGTTATTTCTTGTCGTTCATCATTTTCTTGACTTCAGCGAGTGTGGGACTTTTCCTACACTCTTCACCTCACCATCAACAACCAGACCCGGGAGTCATCATGACTCCGAATCCCATGATTTGATTGATATCGGAAATCTTTTCCAGTTCGTACTCGACCCCAAGCTCCTTGGCTGCGGCAGCTGCAGTTTCCGCAAGTTTGGTGCATTTGGCGCATCCAGGTCCAAGAATTTGAATTTTCATCTTTCTCTCCATTGTAGAAATTAACCGAAAACTATCCCATACAACATTCCACAAAATGTTGATAAAACGATTACCAAACTGACAAAGACAAAAGTCTTTTTAAAGCCGAGCACAGTATTGATCACCAGCATACTCGGCAGGCTCAGGGCCGGACCAGCCAGCAGCAGGGCGAGTGCCGGACCCTTACCCATGCCGTTTCCCATCAGACCTTGCAGATATCGGCACCTCGGTGAGGGTGGCGAAGTACATAAAAGCACCGGCAAACGAGGCAAAAAAATTGGCCATGAGCGAATTGCCGCCGACTGCTCTCGCCACCCATTCGGAGGGGATAATGACCCTCATGACCGACCCGGCCGAGGAGAAGACCGGCGACCAGAACACCGAACAGCAATAGCGGCAGGATCTGCTTGGCAAAGGTCCAGGAGGAGGCAAACCAGTCACCGGCTTCACCTTTATCGGTACTGGTGAAGGCTGACAGACCGAGGAATCCTGCGGTAAAAGCGATAATTGGCTGATCCGGGAAAAGAAATGCCAGGGCGATCACCGGAATGGCGGTCAAGCCCACCTTCCAGGCCCGCATCTGAAACCAGAAGACCAGTATCAGGCCCAAGGCTGCGGCAAATGCGGCGGTGATCTGCCACTTGGCGGCAAAGATCGCCGCCCAGGCACCCGTTGTTTCCTGCGGTCTGCCCCAGTTGGCAAATACCAGCACTCCAATCATTGCTGCAAAATAGAGACTGGTCTGCCAGAGTGAGCGCTTAACCTCTTCCTCGGGCATGGCCATCTGGATGGCGAGTTTGGCACTTTCCTCCTTGCGGAAGGTAAAGGCCATCAAGGCCCCGATAATTATACTCAGCAATACGGCTCCAACAGCTCGGGCAATTCCCATTTCGGGACCAAGTATTCGCGCTGTAAGAACGATAGCCAAAACATTGATGGCCGGTCCGGAATAGAGGAAGGCCGAAGCCGGACCAAGGCCCGCACCCATTTTGTAGATACCGGAAAAAAGTGGCAGGATAGTGCAAGAACAGACAGCAAGGATGGTGCCGGAGACAGAGGCCACACCATACGCCAGGATTTTGTTGGCCTTGGGACCAAGATACTTCATTACCGAGGTCTGACTGACAAAGACACCGATGGCCCCGGCAATAAAAAAGGCCGGCACCAGACAAAGCAGGACATGTTCCTGCGCATACCATTTAACAAGTTGAAAGGCCTCAAGGAGGGCGTTGTCAAAACGCACGGTGCCGATCGGCAGATAAAAACAGGCTAAGAAACCCTGCAATTATCAGAAGAAGAATTTTCCACTCATCTTTCCAGTTCATACGTCCACCATTTGCTTGTTTGACATAATGACCATATATTGAACAAAAAAACCCATCACTTCATTAATTCAATATGCGTTTGGGCCGTGGCCTGCAGAACTGCTTCAACACAAGGCATAAAATTGAGGATACATGGAACCTTCAGCCGATAAAACACCTGTTTCCCCCGTTTCTCATCGATTACCACCCCGGCCTGCTTAAGGACGGTGAGGTGCTTGGAAACCGTCGAAAAATCGGCATCTAAACCTTCCAGCCAGTTCGCACACGCATTTCTCGCCGTTTGCCAACTGTTCGGCCATCCATAAACGGGTCGGATGGCCCAGGGCTTTCAGCACACTTGCCTTGGCTTCGATCATTGCCTTTTCTTTTTTGTTCATGCAGGTCTCCTTTGTTGCACATATGGTAATATGACCAAACGTTAATGTCAATACCAATTTTAGGTTCTGTCTGGCAACCTTAATCTTGTGCCGTGAACCGGAGTCAAGTGTTTTTGGAAGTTTCAATTTTTCATAAGGTCCACGGATCAGCTCTGTGTCGCCCACATTGTGTACATTTTCTTGAAGAATACTTCATAGAAACAGCGCAAAGGGGTCGCTACGGATCTCAGGAAAATCTATCAGTCCTCAACCGTTGATCAGGCTGCGTGAACATTCACATATTAAAACATTTTTGTTTGACAAAGGGTGCTGGGTTATGCGTTAATAAGAAAAAATCTTATTAACATCCGTTCGTTTTTATAAGCGAAAATTGAATGTGGTTAGGGAGTTAGCAGTTGCGGCATGGCTAATCGGCAAGTGTGTGCCATGATAGGCACCACGTATCAACAATATATCAATAAAGGAGAGGGATGCGTTATGGCACTGGGAATCAATAGATGTTTATTCAGGACAATCATGGCGGTTGTATGCATATTTGGAATGACAGGCAACGCCGTGGCTGAAGAGGTGAAAATAGGAACCGGGGCCGCTGCTACAGAGAATATTTTCAATAAGATTAAAGATCCCATGGAAAAAGCCAATGGTGTCAAACTGGTGGTCATCTCAGGAGGACCCGTTCAGGCACTCAAGGATCTTGATGCCGGCACAATAGATGGCGCCGTAGGCGGAGTGACATTTCCCGATTGGATGGCCATGATGGAAAAGGAAGGTTACCCGATTGCCGACAAAAGTGTTTATAAAAACAGAGTGATCGGCAAGGATGTCGTCAAGGTTATGACCAACAAAGATGTGACGGTGTCAGCCCTTTCCAAGGAACAACTAACCGGGATATTTTCCGGAAAAACCAAGAATTGGTCGGAAGTCGGCGGGCCAGATAAGCCGGTGGTACTCATCCTGGGTACCAAGATTCCCGGCACCCAAAGCGTTTTCCAAAAACAGATCCTCAATGGAGAGGCATATGCAACCGGCGCGGTTGAGGGCACTACGGCTGAGGACCTGAAGGCGCGGGTTATCGCCAATCCTGGTGGGATTTCCTTAGCTGCCATGGCGCAGATAGACGGTACTGTCAATGGGCCGGCTATTCCGGAGGTAGGTAGACCTATCACTCTGATCACCAAGGGTCCACCATCCGGTGGTCTGCAGAAAATGCTTGATTATATCAGCGGGCCTGGACAACAGTTGATCTTAAAGTGATCAATTGGCCAGGATAGTCCCTCGCGCGGTAGCATTGGGTTACCGCGGCGGGAATAAAAACTTGCAGGAATAAATTCTCCGACGGGCTAGTCAACAAAGCATTTCTTGCAAACTGCATTTCATTTTCGATCAGATAAACCAGGGGCATCATGCTGAAACTCAGTTTCACATCTTTAAGAGGAAAGATTCTTACGGCAACTGTATCTGTGACCGCGTTGCTTTTGCTCTGCCTGGGCGCATTCATGATGTTCCGTAGTAGCAAGATTATGGAAAAAGCCCTGGAATCGAAGGCTCTTGCATTAATCTCCCTCTCCGAGCAAGTGGGTATTCCCTATATCAGCAACTATGATTTTCCAGCCCTTGAAGCCCTAGTAAAGGAAATTGCTAAAGACGCGGATGTCGAATGGCTGGTTTTTTATGATGCCAAAGGAACCGTGCTCACCAAGAATAGCGAGGAGAAGGGGAAAACTCCACAATCTGTTGTGGTGGAGAGGCTTCTCACCCCTCCTGATAGCAAAGATGTTGTCGGCCGCCTCAGGTTCAGCTACAGCACGCGGAGCGTATCAACGCAGTTGCGAAACGACATGATGGTTACCGGGGCCGCAATATTTCTTGGCGGGTTATTTATGACAGTGCTCATTGCCTTGATAGCGAACGCCATTATCCGACCGATTCAGCATGCAGCCCTGATGATGAAAGACATTGCCGAGGGCGAGGGTGATCTCACCAAGAAGATTCCGGTCAACACCGGAGACGAGATCGGGGCACTTGCCCAGGGGTTTAATACCTTTGTTGAAAAGATAAGGGGGATCGTCGAGCAACTTGTCGGCAGTGCCGCCACAATGGCCGAATTTTCCGGGCAGCTGTCGGGACTCTCTCGGCAGATGGGTGAGGGTGTTCAGATAATGTCGGAAAAGACGACGACGGTGGCTGCAGCAGCTGAAGAAGCAAGTGCAAACGCCCATTCCGTTGCCGCGAGCATGGAGGAGGCAACTACCAATCTGTCAACAGTGACCGATGCGACCCAGGAAATGAATGATACCATCGGTAAAATCGTTGTCAATTCGGACAAGGCGAGAATGATCAGCGAGCAGGCGGGCCAGCAGGCCCAGCGGCTGACCGCTGTTATGCAGGAATTTGGACAGGCCGCCGAAAAAATAGGTCAAGTGACCGAAACTATAACTGAGATTTCTTCACAAACCAACCTGTTGGCGCTCAATGCCACCATAGAGGCAGCCCGGGCAGGTGAGGCAGGTAAGGGCTTTGCGGTTGTAGCAAGCGAGATTAAAGTCTTAGCCAGGCAGACTGCCCTGGCGACAGAAGATATTAAGAGCCGGGTCTCCGGAGTTCAGCAGTCGGCTGGTGGAGCAATGGCCGACATCGAAAAGATTGCCGTCGTTATCAAGGAAGTGGGCAGTCTCGTTGCGGGCATCGCTTCGGCAATCGAACTGCAGGCCGCTATCACCAAAGATGTCGTCGGCAATATCGCCCAGGCTTCCATCGGCGTGCAGGATGCCAATCAGCAGGTGTCGGAGACCGCTTCAGTGTCTCAGGAAATGGCCAGGGAAATTATTGGCATCAACTCAGTGGTTGCAGAAATTCGCAGCGGAGGGGAGCAGCTTCGGTCCAATTCGACCGAACTCTCGCAATTGGCTGATCATTTGAACCTGCTGATGGGTCAGTTCAAGGTTTGAGACCGATGGAGACCTGTATTACTTGCCTCGGAATTGCCAAAAAGATCTCAAGTGTTTTCTCCAAATAAACATTGAACTCGAATTCGACCTGATTTAACGTTCACTGTTTGAATAAGGTTGGAGGCAAAAATCCATGGCGAAGAAATTAAGAACTACTCTAGTCTGTCAACTAAATGACGAATATTATTTAACCAATCTTTGCGGTTGAGAATGCGACCGCTGTCTTAAATTCCTCTCATAATAATGCTCAACATTATTGCACAAAGTTTTGTAATTGTAGGGGTTTGTGTTTTAACACGTGCTTTTATTCTTGTGCGTCAACTGATTGAGCAACTTCCTTCGGGATCAATGCGCCACAAGTGGTCAATCTTAAAGGCGTTAATTGCCCTTTTCATGGTTGGCTACCTAAGTTATGCCATAGCCTTATGGGGGCGCCAGATGATTTGGCTCGACATCGTTGTACCGGGCATTTTCTTTTTCGGATCGGGTTTTGTCTGGCTGACAGTCACTCTTTCACTCCAAACCGCAGCAGATCTTCGTCGTGTAATCCTTTTAGAACATGAAAATATAACGGATCCTTTGATTGGCATTTTCAACCGCCGTCATCTAAATCGTCGGCTCGAAGAAGAAGTCGACCGTGCCCGACGATATAAGACACCACTTTCAGTTCTTCTGCTCGACATTGATCATTTCAAGTTAGTCAACGATTCGTATGGCCACCAAGTAGGTGACTTTGTCCTTAATTATTTGGGAAAACTTCTTCTGCAAGTTATCCGGCCTTCAGATATTGCAGCCCGCTACGGCGGAGAGGAGATAATGATTATCGCCCCAAATACAACCATATCTTCAGCCAATGTTTTAGCCGAACGTCTGCGCCAACATATCGAAACCCATGAACTCGTGGTAACAAACGACTCCAGTCAGCCGATTAAAATACACATTACCGTTAGTGTTGGCGTTGCTTGCCAGTGCCAGGAAAACACGGACAGTCTAAGACTCGTGAAAGATGCAGACGAGGCGCTCTATCGCGCGAAACGAGAGGGTCGCAATCGCACTATCATATCCGAGACTATTTGCTCTTCAATGTAGGTTCTCCACATGACAGATTCAACCCAAAAACATCAAGAGCTTATCGAAGAAAACACCTTATTAAAACAGAAAATCCATGCTCTAGAAAAATCGGGATCAAGATGCAAGCAGGTGAATGAGGTGCTGCGAGAAAGCGAAAGTTGGTTACAAACTATCATAGAAGGAACTCATGCGTTACTAGTAAGTGTTGATATTAATGGATATTTCATATATACCAATGACGCAACTGCAAAGGCTGTCGGTTATGCAAGCTCTGAAGAACTTATTGGAAAATCATACCTGCATTTCGTCCACCCGGAAGATCGGCAAAAGGTTTTAGACACTTACATAAATCAAGTTAATACGCACCAGCAATCCCGCATGCAGGAGTTTAGGATCACTGACACAAAAGGTAAGGTCAAGTGGGTCAGTTTTCTGTCTTCCCTTACGATTAGAGATGGGCAGGTTGTGGGTCAAATCGGAGTGGCTCAAGACATAACCGAGCACAAACGGGTTGAAAGATTTTTAAGAGACGTCATAGAAAAGAATCCGATGTCGATTCAAATTCTTGACAAGGATGGTCACACACTAGAAGTAAACCAATCATATAAGTCACTTTTTGGATCTGTTCCACCTTCTGGCTATTCGATTTTCTGTGATTCTCAATTGCTGCAGATGGGCATGGGAAAGCTCTTCGACCAATTACGAAATGGTGCGAGTGTTCGCTTTCCTGATACTTATTTCAATGCCCATGACTCTATCCCCGAGTTTCCTGATGTTCCTTCTTGGGTACGTACTCTTGGTTTTCCGTTAAATGACAGCGATGGAAAACCGGATAGATTCGTTTTAATGCACGAGAATATCACCCAGCGCAAGCAGGCGGAGGAGGCGCTGCAAAGGAGTGAAGAGAAATTCCGGCAAATTATTACCACCGTGCGTGAGGGAATCATCAGCCTGGATGCTGACTGGCGTATCACCTTTGCCAATGCCCATTTGGCGGAAATGTTTGGCTATGAACTTGATGAATTGCTCGGGCAACCGTTTGAGTTATTTTTCCATGAAGAGGATCTGGATGATTTTGCGCGGCGCAAAGACGAACGTGAACAAGGGCGATACAACCAATTTGAACGTCGATTCAGAACGAAAAACGGCCTCGAAATCTGGACAATTGTCTCTGCTTCTGTCCTGAAGGATAATAAAGGGTGTTTTGCCGGTTCTTTCGGTACGATTACAGATATCACCGAACGTAAGCGGGCGGAGCAGATGCTGCGGGAGAGTGAAGAGCATCTCAGTAGTATTTTCAGAAGCGCTCCTATTGGCATCGGATCGGTTGTTAACAGAGAATTGAAGAGGGTTAATTCCCGCTTGTGTCAGATCACGGGGTATGATGAGGGAGATCTGGTAGGACAGAGCGCAAGGATTTTGTACCCTAGCAATGAGGATTTTGAGTTTGTTGGCCGTGAGAAGTACGCCCAAATAAGAGATCATGGAACAGGTACAGTTGAGACGTACTGGCAACGTAAAGATGGTACTCTTATAGAGGTTTTGCTCAATTCAACCCCTGTCGATATGCGGGACCACTCAAAGGGAGTTACCTTCACCGCTTTGGATATCACTGAGCGTAAGCTGGCTGAAAAGGAAAGAGAAAGACTACAAATGCAGTTGACCCAAGCCCAAAAGATGGAAGCTATTGGTCAGCTGGCAGGTGGTGTAGCCCACGATTTCAACAACATGCTGGGGGTGATTATTGGTTACTCTGAATTGATCCTCGAGCATGTGGACTCTTCTCAAAAGTTCCATACCGAGCTGGGGGAAATTCAAAAAGCAGCCCGACGGTCCGCCGACCTGACCCGACAGCTTTTGACTTTCGCCCGCAAACAGACCGTAGCACCCAAGGTGCTTGACCTGAACCAGACGGTAGAAGGGATGCTCAACATGCTGAGACGACTCATCGGTGAGAATATCAACCTCATTTGGATGCCAGGAAATGGCCTCTGGCCGATCAAGATGGATCCGTCGCAAATCGACCAGATTCTCGCCAATCTCTGCGTTAATGCCCGAGACGCAATCACAGGTGTTGGTAAAATAACTGTCGAGACGGAAAACTCTCCCTTAAGCAAGGAATACTGTGACATGCATGCAGGGTCTCTGCCGGGCGAGTATGTGCGGATTACCGTAAGTGATAACGGTAATGGTATGGACAAGGAAACGCTTGCCCATATTTTCGAGCCGTTCTTTACTACGAAAGGCGTTGGTGAGGGAACCGGTCTTGGTCTAGCCACAGTGTACGGGGCCGTTAAGCAGAACAACGGCTTCATCAATGCCTCCAGCGAACCAGGACGGGGGACGACTTTTACGATCTACATACCCCGTCACACCGACAAAGTACTGCCATCGGTACGGACCGCCGCAGGAGAATCCATCCAGTCTGGTTTTGAGGCCATCCTGCTGGTTGAAGATGAGCCGATGATCCTGAAGATGACCACCCAAATGCTCATAGGGCAGGGATACCATGTCCTCGGCGCTTCCTCACCTTTAGAAGCCATCCGCCTGGCTAAGGAAAACATCGGATCAATTGATTTGCTGATGACCGATGCCATCATGCCGGAAATGAACGGCCGCGATCTTGCAAAAGAGTTACTTGCCATCTCCCCGATCAAGTGCCTGTTTATGTCCGGGTATACCGCCAGTGTCATCGAGCCTCATGGGGTCCTTGGCGAGGGACTGCACTTTATCCAAAAACCCTTCAACATGAAGGAGCTTGCCGCTGCAATCAGGGAGGCACTTGAGAGTTGAAATGGCAACCTACACTTTGAAGGCATCCCTCGCAGCATAATTCCTGCGAGGGTAAGATCGGCTAATAGCAGAGAATTGTTCAAAAATGGAGCAACTGCAAAGAAGAGCTTACCAAAGATCAGTGAAGCTCAGTATCTAATCACCGAATTTAACATTGCCAATGCAAGTCTCTGCAATCGTGATACGCTGTGTCCCTGTAAAATCTCATGGATAAGTTCTAATCTCAAATTGCTTTTATGTTGTTAGGTATATCAGGTGAAAGCTTGCGTAGGGCCGCCAGAGTCTCCCCGTCACTCATGCGGGGCATAGTCAGGCCCGAGATTACGCAACGGATCGCATCCTAGTGCTGAGCATATATTTTCATCAACTCAATACCATCTTTTGCTGAGAGCACCGTATATGCGACGAAAAACGACCGAAACCGCTTCTGGTAGCAATCGAAGCCAGCGATTATGGAAACATTACCGTGGCGGCCTGATGATCCAGAAAGAGGCCGTATTCAGAGGCAGGAACCGTATATCTTGAAATGGAGTTTCTATCAGTAGTATCTTTCACAGAAAAAATAGAAGCGAAGTTTGGTTTCCACATTTTTCAACCCAGCTTAATGTCACCAAGACCCGTTGATGTTGAAACAATGATCTTACTTATTTTTCCTTTCCACTTATCCACACCAATATTTTTTGGTGACCAGATTTTCAATTGCAATTTTATGCCACAGTGTAGGAAGAAATATTGACTTTGTATTGTTAATTGCTGTAGATGTTCGAAATAAGAAGAAGTGATGTGTAAGGAAAGTGTCTTGCATCCTTCTTATTCCTCAACAACACTCCACATTCCGACAAGTTGGTCGGGATATGGTGTCGATATTTCCATCTGAATCCAAAGCAGTGACGGCGGTAATGCCGAATTGTTGGACCCCGCCAAATCACGGCCGTCGTCTCTCAACTGTGACGGACATGTTCTACCTCATGCTCTTAGGACAGCGATCCCTCTGGTGGGTCGTCTGTACAGGTTACAAGACCCATAAACCTATGTGATGGAGGAGGTGCAGGATGACTTTTAAAATGCCCGGTTCGTTACTGATTCTTTTTTCCTTAGCTTGTCCGGTTGTGGCCAGTGCAGAGGCTCCTTATGTCGACCCTTCGACAGGGATGGAGTTCGTATTGGTAAAAGGGGGGTGCTTTGCAATGGGCGATTCAATCGGTGATGGCGACCCGAATGAGAGACCCGCGCACGAGGCTTGTGTAAGCGATTTTTATATCGGTAAATATGAAGTTACCAATGATCAGTTTAAAAAATTCAAAGAACACAACAGCGGCAGCTCTGAGGGGTTGACTCTTGATGGCGAAAAACAGCCGGTCGTCAATGTCTCCTGGGAGGATGCTGTTGCTTTTGCTAAATGGCTTTCCCAGAAATCGGGTCAAACCTATCGACTTCCGGCTGAAGCCGAGTGGGAATATGCAGCCCGTTCCGGATCGAAGGATAGCCATTTTTGGGGAAATTCTCCTGACGAGGCCTGCAAATATGCCAATGTGGCGGACTTGACTGCAAAGAAACAACGGCCCAAATGGACGACTTTTTTCTGCGATGACAGCTTCACTGTTTCGGCGCCGGTGGGCAGTTTTACGGCAAACACCTATGGCTTGAATGATATGCTGGGAAATGTCTGGGAATGGTGTGAGGATGTTTATAGCAGTGAAGCTTATGGAAAACTCCCAAAAGACAACCCGGTCTATCAAGGATCCGGAGAATATCGCGTCATGCGTGGTGGCGGGTGGAGCAATGGTCCTCTGGGGATCAGAAGCTCTCATCGTGTGGGGCTTTCACCTGATTTTGGCCATCATGCACTCGGTTTTCGCCTTGTTAAGGCCGTTAAATAATGAGAGCTGTGCTGAAGTTTGCTGATAATTACCAAGATCTTCCAGGAGGCACTATGAAGAGAAAGTACATTATTTTGTTTATACTCCCGCTCAGCCTGCTTTTGCTCTCTTTTTCTCCGGCGATAGGTGCTGCTGCGAGTGCGCAGGGTGCAGATCCGGCAATGGGTTTTATCGGTGCGGAAACCTGTAAGGATTGTCATGAGAAGCAATATGAGAGCTATGCAAAATCGGTTCATTTCAAGAAATCAATAAAAGGACCTGCATCGCAGGATGCATGCGAAACCTGTCATGGTCCAGGGGCTAAACATGTCGAAAAGGGTGGTGGCCGAGGTGTGGATATCTTCACCTTTGACAAGAATGTCGATGCCGCGAAAAATCAGCAAAATGTCTCACCTGCCATGAGAGAACTCCTGGCATGGACTTGTGGGAAATGGGTGCCCATAAGCGCAACGACGTGTCCTGCGATTCCTGCCATGACCTTCATGTCGGTGGCAGACAGAAGCCCAACGAACCTGAAGTCTGCTTCGGCTGTCACAAAGACGTCAAGATTGAGGCAAACAAGCGGTCGCATCATCCGTTACTTGAGGGGAAAATTAAATGCTCGTCCTGCCATACTCCACACGGCAGCATGAGTAAACATATGGTCAACGCCGACGATTCTCGGGAATTGTGTTTCAAGTGCCATGCGGATAAACGCGGACCATCGGTATTTTCGCACCCCCCGGTGGAAGAGAATTGTCAGACTTGCCATACGGTTCATGGCAGCTCCCATGAAAGATTATTGACCGAGAGAATTCCTCAACTCTGCCAGAATTGCCACGATTGGTCACGTCATCCCGGTACCCCCTATGACAGTACCGCAGCATTCACCGGCAGATTTGACTGCATGCGTTGTCATACGGCGGCCATCCATGGCTCTAATTCACCGAGCGGCGCCGGCTTGCGCTATGTCCGATAAGGAGGATAATCATGAAACGGATGATACTCATTGCATTGGCTTTACCTGTTTTTATCCCGGCAATCGGCTTCGCAGAGGTTAGTGGAGAAGTAAATTTAGGTGTTAGGTGGAACGACTTTGACGATAAGGAAAGCGCAAAATTCAACGAATACCGCGACAAAAGCGATGGATTGTTCGGCAGTGCCGACGTGCTGATGAGCACCGATACCTCCTATATGGGGTTTAACTTTGAAAACCCGGCGTTGGATGACCAGTCCTATGGGATGAAGTGGGGAGTTTTCGGTCTTTTTAAAGGTGAATTCTTCTACGATGAACTCACCCATCATTTATCCTACGATCAGCTGACCCCGGCCACCGGAGTCGGCAGCGATGTCGTGGTTGTCCCGGCAACAGTTCCGGCAGTAGCTAGATGGGGTTCTTTCGACAGCAGTGTCGAGGTGAAAAAGACCGGTGTCGACTTGACGGTGGACACCGAGAATCCGTTCTACCTCAAGGTATCCGCGGATCAACAACGCAAAGAAGGGCTGAAAGCCCGTGGCCTTTATGCCACCACTGCAACCTTTGAGCTGCCCGCGCCGATTGATTACACCACCTATAACACGATGGTCGAGACCGGCTATCGCAGCAAGGAGACTAATGCAGCCCTGACTGCCGGATACAGCCATTTCGATAATGAAGCCGATCTCTTCACTCTCAAGTTTGGGTCGGTAATCGAGGAATACAGCACGCCGGTCGATAACTACAGCTACAATTTCAGCGGCCGACTGACACAACGGCTGCCGATGTCGAGCCTTTTGGCCGTGAAAGGATCATTTGCCCGCAATGTCAGTGAAGCTGATTTTAGTAAATATTTAACGATAGCCTCGCCCACGGCCGATAAAGATTTCGACGGTGATGTACGCTATATCCGCGGCGGCGCGATCCTCACTTCACAGTGGAACAAAATGTTCGATACCCGGCTGTTCTACAATTACCTCAATCGCGACAATCAATCGGAAGAGATCACCACTATCACCGGTGGAGTGCAAAACAATCACTTGTTTGAGTACGAGAAGCATCAGACCGGCCTGGAGGGAAATTACCGGTTGAACAAGGCGAATAAGCTGGGTGCCGGATACGAATTTTCCGCCACCGACCGCAACAGGGAAGATGCCGATCAAACCATCGACAACCTGCTCTTCGCCGAATACAAGAACTCAGCACTGAGTTGGATGAGTACCAAGCTCCGCTTGGAATATCTGAACCGGTCGTCCGATGCCGATTATGACCCGACAACCTTGATCGGTGATGGTTTGATCCACTCCTATTTCACTCCCTTTGATTACGCTTCCAAGGACCGCTACAAGGGCAAACTGGCATTTGAATTCAATCCTCTGGAGAGTTTAGGGTTGGGGCTCAGTTATGCACTGTTGTTCGATGATTACGATGCCACTCAGTTTGGATTGCAGGAAGATAAACGTCACGAATTCTATGCCGATGCAAATGTACAGTTGCCGGCCAAAATCCGACTGAATACCTATGTCGGTTACGAGTTCACCCAGAGTGAGTATGACGCTCGGCGCTTTAATCCGGGTGGAGCCGCTCTGACTACCAGGATCGATGCCAATAATTACAATTGGAGTCAGGAAACCACCTACGATTTCTTGGCGGTCGGAGGCCGCGTCAATATCCCAGTAATGGCCAAGCTGGAACTGGTCTTGAACGCCGATTACCAGGTGGTTGACGGCAATATCGACTTTGTCCGTTCGGTGGCTGCCGGTGCCGCACTGGGGACGGTGACAGACGCCGATGATTATTACAAGACCATGGCTGGAATCAAAGGCATTTATAAGGCTACCGATCAATGGTCAGTGACGCTCGGTTATGGCTATGAAAAATCAAACCTGAATGACTGGAAATATGAAAATTTTGCCTACAGATCAGGAACAGTCTATCTCAGTGGAGCCGGGTTGGATAGTGATTACGAAGTGCATCAAGTTTATGCGATAACCACCTATCGTTTCTAAGTCATTGACTAAGAATAAATCGGACATTTTTATCGCAGACACTGGCATGAGGAGCCGCAACGAAAGAGAGTAAGCGAGCAGGTTCTTGCGTAGCGGTTCCTCATCATGAAGCATGAGTTGGGCAGGAGATGTTCACTGGCAAGGATGAGATTCGACTAAATTTCAGAACGTGAGCTTATTCCTGAGAGGGTAGGCTCGGCTAACAGCTGAGAATTGTTCAGAAATGGAGCAACTGTAAAAAAAGAGCTTACCAAAGAACACCTCTCAAAAGAGCAACAGAGCTCCAGCGAGAGATGTCTTATACGAACGCCTCTCGGTTTGGCAAGAGATATATGTTTTTGGCGTTTGAGATCTGGCTGCAGTCTTATATCCGGCCTTTGATGCAGACCATAAGCCTGCTGGCCCTGATGGAATTAAAGGGTCTTCTCAGCAAAATTTTTCCAACCCAGGGCGATGGAAATTTTGTATGCTGAATGGCCGATCGTGCACCATGGATCAGGAGTTTGCGTAGAATGGTTTTGGTGTGTGGATTGAAAAAAGGTGGGGCAATAGTGGGGCAAATCGCGGAACATACAAAAAATGGGTCATGTCAAATTGACATAACCCCTTGATTTTATTGGTACCCTCGGCGCGAATCGAACGCGCGACTCCAGGATTAGGAATCCTGTGCTCTATCCCCTGAGCTACGAGGGCAATTGGCTATTTTCGATCAGGCGGAATAATACCTAAGTTTTTCCAAAGCGCAATCATTTTTAAGTACGACTTGGCTGGAATCTCTGCCCCGTATACTGCGTTATCGATCAATCGAATGCTACTACTCATCCACGTTCAATAACGATTCACCGTCTTCCAGAATGTTTCCGGAAAATGTGTCCTCCGACACCCCGCTGTCGATCACGCAATTTCGGCCTATCTGCTGTTCGGCTGGAACTCTTGCCCCCTTCCCGACAAGGGTTATTCCCGTATAGAGATGACTCGGCTTTCGTCGATTAGCGCAGGTGTGGTTATCTCCGCAGCCGATAATTGCATTTTCACCTACCTGGACCCTTTTGTCCAAAATGGCCAGATCTACCTTCGCCCCTCTGCCGACGATACAATCCTCAAAAAGGATGGAATCCTTAACTACCGCCCCCTCCTCAACAACCACCCCGGGTGACAGTACCGAATTAATAACCGTCCCCTGAATATGGCTGCCGGCGGAGATCATGCAGTTTTTCAAGTGGCAGTCCAGGCCGAAGCGAACCGGGGCACGATCAGCAGACCGGCCTTCAGTGTCAATATTTGTTCGAATCTGCCATTTCTGCGGTGAAATGCCGCTATTTTTTCTCAGGACATCCATATTGGCCTCCCAATATGCCTGGATTGTTCCGACATCGCGCCAATATCCATAAAAGGGATAGGCAAAGACATTGTCCTCGTCAATTGCCCGTGGCAAGATATGCATGCCAAAGTCGTCTTCATCCTTGTCCTGCGACAAGGTCTTCAGCAGATATTTATAATCAAACACATAGATTCCCATGGAGGCTAAATTTGTCTTCGCCTCCTTCGGCTTTTCCTCCCAGTCGACAATCCGGTCATTGCGATCAACTATCCCGGCCCCAAACTGATGAATCTGGCTCTTCGGTACAGCCATCATTGCCACCGTCACATCGGCCTTTTTCGACCGGTGGTATTCAATCATGGCGTCAAAATCCATATGATAAATATGGTCACCGGAGAGGATCACAACTTCGTCCGCCCGATTGTGGGTTAAGAAATCGATATTCCTCCGCACCGCATCGGCTGTTCCATGATACCAATCAGATTCCCTTTCACCGGTTCGCGGCGGCAGGATTTTTATCCCTCTGCTTCTGCCGGTAAGATCCCAGGCCTCACCCGCCCCGAGATGGCTCATCAGGGACAATGGTTTATATTGGGTAAGCACGCCAACTTTTGTCAGCCCGCTATTCATTACATTGCTGAGACTGAAATCAATGATTCGATAGATTCCGGCGAAGGGTACAGCAGGCTTGGCCCGTTTCTGCACCAGGATATTCAATCGACTGCCGACGCCACCTGCAAGGAGAAGAACCAATGCTTCTTTTGCTCTTTTCATCGCAACACCCCCCCTTTTTGCACACAAGCAGGCCAACTCTTGCAGACCAGATTAGGATAGACCGTCGCCCCTTCTTCGATGACAGTGCCATTCGGTACCTGATTATTCCAGCCAATGACTGTAACCTCGGTGTTTGCATCGCATATCTCCGGCCCAATCACCACATTTTTGCCATAAACAGTGTTGACATCAGCGACGACCTTGTTAAACCGGCAGTTCTCTCCCACCATGTTACTGAAAAACAATACGGAATTGTCAACGATGGCGCCCTTCTTCACATGGACACCAGGGAATAGGATGGAATTCCTGACCGTGCCATCAATCTTACAGCCATTATAAATCAGACTGTTCTGAACCTCGGCATTATCGGTCATGAGTGCCGGTTCATAGTCGCGAATGTTCCTGTGGTCGAGATTGGTGCGAAACACCCATTTTTCCATGTCAATGCGCGGTTCCGGCCCAAGCAGATCCATATTCGATTGCCAGTACTCATTAATGGTTCGGGTATAGCCCCAATATCCGCAAAATTTATAACCGTACACCCGGCAATTTTGTTGCAGCAACAAGGGAATGATGTCTTTGCCGAAGTGATAGGAATTGCCCTCCTGGTTTTTTTCCAAGGCTTGATATAAAACCTCGGGTTTGAAGCAGAGTATCGTCATCGATGCCCAGTCTGATTCGGGCTGGTCCGGCTTTTCCCAGTAATTGATCACTCGGCCGCCGCGGTCGCCATCCTCATCGTTTAGTTCTGCAATGCCGAAACGGTTAGCACCCTGCCGAGGAACGCGAGTGAAGGCGATGGTCAGATCAGCATTTTTTGCGGTGTGATAATCGATCATATCTTGATAATCCATCTTATAGATATGGTCGCCGGAAAGAATAAGGATTTCCTCCGGTTGATGGTGGTGGATATAGTCGAGATTCTTATAGATGGCATCGGCCGGTCCGCGATACCAGTCGGCAGCTTCGGAGCCGAGAAACGGCGGAAGGATGGAAATTTGCCGGTAGCGTCCGATCATATCCCAGGCGGCTCCGGTACCGATGTGATTGATCAAGAGAGTAACTCCGATACTGGCTGAGAATAGCCACCTGCTCAATTCCGGAGTTCATGAGATTGCTAAGAGAGAAATCGATCACCCGCCCGAGTCCGCCGAACGGCACTGCTGATTTGGGACGGTAATAGGTCAGGACGTTCAGCTCATCGACCCGGCTCCCAGCGAGGATCATAGCCAACGTAGTAGGTTTCAGCATGGGGCACCTCAAGAGACAGTAGGCCAGTTCAAGAGAGCGTTGGAAACGACAGTTTCCTCGCCATCCACACCCAACAACTTCACCATATGGTAAAGGATATCAAGTCCATGCGCAACCCTTCAGGTGGAAAATTCACAAAAATCGTTAAATATGGTGCATTATGAAGCGCTTGAGAGTGTCGGAAGTAAACTCTTTTTCACCGAGTTGCAGGTTTTTCAGTGATACCTCAGCCCTTGCCGCTCCTTTATGGCCTCCTGCCGATCCCAGGGAACCGAAAATCCGCTCCGCCAGTTTTCCCGCATTCTTGCGATAACCGTCACAACGAAAAATCACCACTAATTTTTCCCCATGAATGCCGGAAACGAAAGCCCAGTCGATCTCCCCCACATGGTTGAGGAAATCGGCAACGATGACGAGTACATCCGGACTTCGCACGCGGCCCAGATGGGTGAAGTAGCGTCCTTTGGAGTATTTCAGTTCGGCCAGTGCCGTGGCAAAGTATTTCAACTCCGAGCGCCGCAGATCGGTCAACTCGAATTTCCGTACCAAATCTCGGTTGGCGATATTAAAGAGATAGCGGAAGGAGATACCATCAGCTAAAACCGATTTTTGCTCAAAATCATGGGTGTCGACCTTTATGCCGTAAAACAGGGCTGTGGCCAAAGCCACTGAGGGTTTCAGACCGGCAGCTCGCAGGTATTCAACGGCCATGGAGGAGGTTGCTCCATACTCCGGGCGAATGTCGATAAATTCCACACCCCCAAGATGGCTAACCGGGTGGTGATCAATCACGGCGTGAATTTTCAGCTTTTCAAAACAGGGAAGATGGTCCGGCTGAGAATCCACCATCACCCTTTTGCTATAATTTTCAATTTTGATGTCTTTCAGCCGCTCAAGGGGGATCTTCAGTCTCTCAACCATCGCCATATTGTTGAGGCGCCTGATTTCATTGGGATGGGCAATTGTTACAGTTTTAACCTTATAGCGCAGCAACCTTTTGACCGCCATTGCCGTTGCCAGTGCATCGGGGTCGGCATTAATAATGACAAGGACGTCGTCTTCTTTGGCAAAGAGGTTCCAGAAGGCCTGGAGACGATCCGAGGCGGTATTCTTAAAGGCTTGTTTACACTGCAGAGGATCTTTTTTCTTTCGTTTGTGCGCCATAGGGTAACAAATGGTATTGGGTTGAAAAAGAATGAACAGAACAATTCAGCATCACCAAATGTCTAATAATCTCAACACTTCCAGGCCATGGATGGTTAACAACAAAGATCGACTATACCACACAGAATACGACCAATGCAAGACCTTGAAAAAATTGCCGTGTTACGGAGAGGCCAATATTGACGCCGGCCGGTGATAATGTTACCTACAGTTGAATCAGTAGAATACCAACTTTGTTTTGATCAGCATGGATATTTTCCCATTTATCGATTCTTTCGCCAGTCGAGGTTTTGCGTGAATCTGCTTAACCGATATCTACTTAGCCAGTTTGTCAAATATTTCTTAACCGTCAACAGCGGTTTTGTCGCCATTTACCTTCTTGTCGATTTCTTTGAGAAATATGATGATTTCGTCAGTGCCGGCAAACCTCTGTGGCTGGCCATTGAGTATTTCCTGTTGACTATTCCCTTTATTGTTGACCAATTAGGGCCGGTCTTCATCCTCCTTGCCGGCGTCATCAGTCTGGGTATCCTGGCCCATTCCAATGAACTTAACGCATTGAAGGCCGGAGGCGTCCCCCTGCGCCTGATCATTCGTCCACTCATTATAGGTTCGCTATTCTTTACCCTGCTCTTTGTCGCCGCTGCTCAGTGGCTTTTGCCAATCACCATAAGTAGAACCAATACTATTTGGTATGAACAACTGAAAGGCAAGGTACCTCTAGGGATACTCCGCAACAATCGCTACTACTACAGAGGAACCGAGGGTTTCTACTCCTTCGCCTGGCCCAACCCAAAAGTTCATATTTTAAAAGATTTTTCCTATTCTCGCTGGGATGAAACCTACAATATCGGTTCCCTGATAACCGCAGGGATGGCCAACTGGAATAAACAGGACAACCACTGGATCCTGGAAAACGGCCAGATGCAGCAACGCCAGGAGAACGGCCATTACAGCATCACCAATTTTACCGTAAACGAATTCCAATTCCCGGAAAAGCCCGAAGATTTTTTGATTCCGTCGAATAAATCTGCGGAACAATCACTCACCGGGTTGTATCAGGAGATTGGGCGGTCCCATGTGGAACATGAGGTCCGGGCCGCCTGGACGGCATTTCTCAGCCGCGTCTCGTATATCCTCCTCGGCATCCCCCTTATTCTCCTCGGATTGCCCATCCTGCTGTATTCCTATCGCAGATGGGGGCGTGATCTCTCCGTCGCCATTCCCGCAAGCTGCGGTCTGGCTTTTGTTGCCTGGGGCATCTGGGGAGCACTCCAGTCTCTGGCCACCGCCGGCTATGTTTCACCCTTTGTTGCCGCTACCTGCATCCATATCATTTTTTCCATTGCCGGCATCATCCTTCTAATAAAAAATGATCGTTGAAAACAAAAAAGGCCGTCCGAGATATGCTCTCGGATGGCCTCAAAAATTTCCCTCTCTTACCTTTTATGAGACTTATTTCGCTTGGACTATGGAAAGCATCTCAACATCAAAGACCAGCACTGAATTCGGCTCGATCATCGGAGCCGCCCCATTCTCACCATAGGCAAGGTCATTTGGAATAACTAAGTGCAGTTTGGAGCCGGCATTCATCAACTGCAATGCCTCACTCCAACCCTTAATCACTTGGTCAACCTGAAACTCAGCCGGCTCACCATGTTTTGCCGTACTGTCGAACTCTGTGCCGTCTATCAGCTTGCCGGTATATTCTACCTTCACTGTGTCGGTCGGAGAGGCATTCTTGCCTTCACCTTTTTTAACAACCTCATACTGCAAGCCGCTGGCAGTGACTGTAACACCTTTCTTCTTCTTATTGTCTGCAAGATAGGTTTCTCCAGCCGTCTTGTTTTTGGCCTTCATCTCGTCCAGTTTAGCCATTTGCTTAGCCTGCATCTTGGTGGCGAACTCCTTCTTAACCGCCAACATTTCGTCTGCAGCCAGTGTCGGCTGCGACCCTTTGAATGCATCCTCAATACCAATGAGGAGAAATTCCTTCTGGATGTCCCCACCGGCACTTTTAAAATAATTTCCCACCTCGAATCCCATGCTGTAGCTGAGTTTGTCTTCAAAGCTCGCCGGGGGTGCCGATTGAGAAAGACAGGGAACCGTAAGACAGACTCCCAACACTGCCGATATGAAACATTTTTTCATCAGTAAATCCTCCCTAGAGGTTAAAGAACGTAAAACATTTTACGACTGGCAAGTCGCATTGATAGTTAACAATGATGTAAGTGTATAATGCACTGGACACCCTAGAACAAGATCACCAGGGTAATACCTTGATTGCCCTGATTGAGATTTCTATCTTTAGCCAGGAGAGAATATCTCTGCAAAAGTGCTTTCACCCTCCCCGACCTTTTGTGGAAGTCTTCTCCAGCGACATAATCGCTGATCACTCTTTTACTCTTCATATACTCAAAGGTCTGCCGACACTCCGACCGTATCACACCGCCCTTGCCACTCGACCCATAGCCGTGAATGAAGGTGATGACACTGACTTTATTTCTTATTGCGTCATCAATGACCTCACGGCACCGATTCATGGCTACCTCGACCACCGGCCATCCGGCTTCGAGGTTGACCGTTTTGTGAATAAATATTGTTTTATCCGGGACAGCCGATTCGTCTGCAACAGCACCACAATAGGGACAAGTCGAGTGTAACACCGGACTCTTATTGCCGCAGATTTGGCAGGTCATTGTTCACCTTCTTCGTCTTTGTTACAGTCTCCGGACGCCAATGACGGCCGGTAACTGCCGTAAATGCTGTATCAACGTTTGAAGATGTTCAAGGTGCCCCACCTCAAGCGAGATGGTCATCTCGGCCCGATCCGCTACTGTCGTATGGGCGGAAATATCGACAATATTGGCATTGTCGGAACTGATTGTACCACTGATTTCTGCAAAAATGCCTCTCCGGTTTTCCGCACTTATATGGATTCCGACCTTATAGGTCTTTTCAACTATGCCACTCCAGGAAACATCAATCCACCGTTTGGGATCGGAACTTAGAAGATTGATACAATCGGCCTTGTGAATAGAAACACCACGCCCCATGGTGATAAAACCAACGATGGGATCCCCCGGCAAAGGTTGACAGCATTGGCTGATCTTTACCAGCATGCCATCAATACCGTCAATCTTGATACCCGATTTTCCCTGTTCCGCCTCATTGCCCTGTTGACTGATCATGAGGTTTGCCAACTCTTCCGGCGGCAGATCGCTTGCCTGTGACTCCTGTTCATTGCGCAACTCGACCGGTTGCAAGCCCTTGATAAGGTTTTGTACGGTGATTGCCCCGCTGCCAACCTTGGCAAGTAGATCGTCCAGGGAGTTACACCGCAATTGCTTGAGAATTAACCGGATATGTCCACTTTTAATGATTTTTTTCAACGAGGTGTCGTATTTTCGTATCTCTCTCTCACAGATCTCTCTGCCAAGCTTGAGAGCCTTTTCCTTTTCTTCGCGCCGCAACCAGGAGCGTATTCTGGTTCTCGCCCGACTGGTTTTGACAAGATCGAGCCAGCCTTGCCGTGGAACCTGGGTGGGTGAGGTGATGATTTCGACGATATCCCCAACCTGCATCTGGTATTTTAGCGGCACCTGACGGCCGTTGACCTTTGCGCCGACACAATGATCACCAACCTCGGTGTGAATGGAATAGGCAAAATCAATCGGACAACTGCCCAGGGGAAACTCCTTAACTTCCCCGGTTGGAGTAAGGGCATAGACTTCCGGGTCATACAATTCACCGATGACGCTATCAAGAAACTCGCGAGGATCCTCAACATCCTGTAAAGATGCAACAAGTTTTTTCAACTCACGAAAAAGTTTGACATCATTTTTATTTATCTTCTGACCTTCCTTATAGGCCCAGTGCGCGGCAACCCCTTCCTGGGCGACACGGTCCATCTCCTCGGTGCGGATCTGAATCTCGATGAAATGCTCCCGAGGACCGACAACCGTTGTATGCATCGACTGGTAGTTATTGGCCTTGGGTACAGAAATAAAATCTTTTATCCTGCCGGGAACCGGCGACCAATCGGCATGGATGGTTCCTAACGCCTCATAACACTCATTGACGGTATTGACGATTATCCGAAAGGCCACCTTGTCATAAACACGTTCAAGGGGGATATTTTGGGCTATCAGCTTTTTGTAGATTGAGTAGAGATGTTTGGGGCGACCGATGATTCGTAGCGGCTTGATTCCGCTCTGTTCGAGCTTTTCGTAGAGAATCTTGATGACTTCGTCGACATACGCCTGTCGTTGATCAAGAGAACTTTCAAGCGTATGAGAAAGTTCATAATGCTCTTCCGGGTGTAGGAATTTGAAGGCGTGGTCTTCAAGCTCCCTTTTCAACCAGTCGATTCCGAGACGACTCGCCAGGGGCGCATAAACATCCATTGTTTCCTTGGCAATGTCCAATTGCTGTTCCCTATCGACCATATCAAGGAGGAACATGTCCAGCAATCGATTGACGAGTTTTACCAGTAAGACCCGGATATCAGCGGCCATAGCCAAAAGCATCTTGCGGAGGTTCTCGGCCTGACTCGCCAGCTTGCTATTATATTGAACATGGGTAATGCGAGTTGAACCCTCGACTATCGTCGCTACATCCCTGCCGAATTTTGCCGCAAGCTCGTCAACGCTCACCCCCTCATCTTTTTCGCTGCCCTCCTCTTTAAGTACACCGTGCAGCAACCCGGCGAGAATAGTGTCAAGATCAAGATGCATGGAGGCAAGCGTTGACGCCACTTCCAGCAGATGAATGACGTACAGTTCTCCCGAGAAATGGCGACGTCCCTTATGCACCCGAGTAACAATTTCCCATGCAGCGTCAATCCGGGACAGATCAACGCCTTGCAGATATGTAGCCGCCAGGATCTTAAGTCCGTGCGGATTTATCGTTGTTTCTTTAGCCATCGATACCCTGTGAGACTACTTTCCGAGTTCGGCAGTGATTCTAGTATACAGATTTGTGACCACCTCGTCCGGCGTCATCTCTTCGATGACCCCATCGCGGCGGCGCCGCACCTCCACTCTCCCGCTTTTTGTGTAACTGTTTCCGACCGTCAACCGATAGGGAATGCCGAGCAGATCGGCATCCTTGAACTTCAATCCCGGTCGTTCATCACGATCATCGAGGAGGACTTCAAGACCTGCTGCCTGCAGTTCCTTATAGAGTTGTTCAGCTACAGCGGTAAGTTGCTCGATCCTTGCCCCCGAGATTGACGATAATAACCGTATACGGTGCCAGAGGCACCGGGAAGATGATCCCATTTTCATCATGATTTTGTTCAATGGCCGCAGCCACAACCCGGCTGACACCAATGCCATAGCAGCCCATAACAAAATGCTTTTCTTGCCCGTCACTGTCCTGGAAGGTGGCCTTCATCGACTCAGAATAGCCGGTGCCGAGTTTGAAGACATGTCCAACCTCAATGCCTTCCGTTAGTCCAAGCGTGCCACCACATTCCGGACAAGGATCAGTAGTAGTAATCTGTCGCAGATCAGCTATTGCCTCGACCTGGAAATCGCGGCCGAGGTTAACATTCTGTAAATGGTAATTCTTTTCATTGCCGCCAACATAGAAGTTTTGCATCGCGGCGACTTCCTGGTCGGCAACTACCCGGATTGCTATCCCCACAGGTCCGAGGTAGCCGGTCGGCACACCAGTGGCATTAAAAACCTCCGCTTCATCGGCCAACGCCACATCGGCCACCCCAAGGAGGTTTTTCAGTTTTACCTCTTCCACTTCCCGATCGCCCCGCACCAGCACTGCCACCGGTTTACCATCTGCCCAAAAGACCAGAGTTTTCACCAGCCGATCCGGACCAATTCCAAGAAATTCGCAAACCGTATCAACCTTGCGTTTGCCGGGAGTTTCTACCCTTTTCAACTCAGCCAACGCCTCTGTGATGGTGCCGGCACGCAGTTTCACTGCCGCTTTTTCCATATTGGCAGCGTATTCACAATTACTGCAGACGACTATGGTATCCTCGCCGGTTTTTGCAAGAACCATGAACTCATGCGAAAAGTTTCCGCCAATCGCCCCGGAATCAGCTTGTACTGCACGAAAATCAAGGCCGCAACGGGTGAAGATACGCTTGTATGCATCATACATTTTGCGGTAGGATTCCTCAGCCGCCGCATCACTCACGTCAAAGGAATAGGCATCCTTCATGATGAACTCTCGTCCGCGCATAAGACCAAATCGAGGACGGATTTCATCGCGAAATTTGGTCTGAATCTGGTAGAGATTGACAGGAAGATCTCGATATGAGTGGAGCTCTTTTCTGGCAATATCGGTAATGACCTCCTCATGAGTCGGCCCCAGACAAGATTCCCTCGCATGTCGGTCTCGAAACCGCAACAATTCCGGCCCATATTTTTTGTAGCGTCCGGTCTCCATCCAGAGATCGGCCGGCTGAACCATCGGCATCAACAACTCCTGGGCACCGGCTCGGTTCATCTCTTCGCGGACAATATTTTCAACCTTACGGATTGCCGCAAGACCCATGGGCAGATAAGAATAAATGCCGGCGGTGAGCTTTCGAATAAAGCCGGCTCGTAATAGCAGGACATGACTTACTATTTCGGCATCGGCCGGAACCTCTTTGAGGGTCGGCAGCAGCAGCTGAGAATAACGCATATCTTTCTTTCCGTATGATTTTGATAATTTTTAGTCACATAGAAAATAATCTGCAGGTTGCTGCGATTTTTTCCATGTGACGTATATCTGTATATCTCTACAGGGATATCATAAAAAATGCCGCTTATCGGGCTTAGAACACAACCTGATTTTTCGTAAATCTTCCAGCTTTCCGCCCTTCATCTTCCATCTTTTGCAGTTCACCCAAAAATACTTCAAGCAACTCTTCTTCTGCAACCTTCTTCCAGATTACGCCCTTCTTGAAAATAATCCCCACACCATTTCCGCCGGCGACGCCGATATCGGCCTGTTTGGCCTCTCCGGGGCCGTTGACGACACAGCCCATGACAGCTACCTTCAAAGGACTTTCCATGGTTTGAATGTGCCTTTCAACCGCCTCAGCGAGACCAAAAAGATCAATTCGGGTGCGCCCACAAGTTGGACAAGAGATGAGTTCCGGACCCCGCTCGCGAATCTTTAGCGAACGTAACAGTTCAAAACCGACCCGAATTTCATCCACCGGGTCCCGGGTAAGGGAAATACGCAGGGTATCGCCTATCCCTTGACTAAGCAAAATTCCCAGGGCGACACTCGATTTGACCGTTCCGGCAATGAGGCCTCCTGCTTCGGTAACCCCAAGATGTAATGGATAATCGGTACGCTCAGCAAGCCTCTGATAACCATTAATGGTGGTCAAAACATCTGCCGACTTTATAGAGATCTTGATTGCCTCAAACCCGTGTTTTTCAAGAAGCCGGACATTACGTAGGGCACTTTCCGTTAAAGCCTGGGTGTTTTGAGGAGTCGGATATCCATAGGTTTTCAATAAGTCCTTTTCAATTGAACCGCTGTTAACCCCCACACGAATAGTCACTTTGTGCAGTTTGGCGGCAGCCACGACACGAGCAATTTTCGACTCTCCGCCAAGATTTCCGGGATTAATGCGAACGCCATCGGCGCCGTTTTCCATCGCGGCGATGGCGAGCCGATGATCGAAATGGATATCGCTGATTAATGGGATGGAAATTTTCTCCTGAATCCGGCGAATGGCCGCAGCCGCATCATTGTCGAGAACCGCAACACGAACAATATCGCACCCAGCAGCCTCGAGACGCTCTATCTGAGCAACAGTCTGCTCTACATCCCGGGTATCAGTATTGGTCATCGATTGAACAGAGATCGGACTTCCTCCGCCAATGGCAACAGCTCCTACCTGAATTTGACGTGTTTTCTTCCTGACAATCATCTCTGCATCGCCCATCCACAATCCCTGCGAGGAATCTTCTCTGCTTACGGTGCAAATTTTTTCAGCAGATTCAACTCGGCATCAGATTTTCTAATATATATCGGCACACCCTCAGCCAAATTGAGGACAAGCCCCTTTTCGAGCAGTTCCCCGGCAAGCATGCCGAGCGAAGCGGCTGAAGGTTCATGTAATGCCGAAGGAGCAATCATACATTTTTCCAAAAGGATTGCCTGCAACACATCACCATATACTCGAGCCCCATCGCCCACCAAAAGGACAGATTCGTTTATGCCGGCAGCGAATTCCGCCGGAGTCAATACTACCGGATCCCCGATTCTTTCACTCAAGCCGTCATTTTTGCATCGGTAATAGGCAGCATACACCTCCTTTTTTCGAGCATCGAGAAGGCTGCAGATGAGCCGATTGGTTACACATTTAGCAGCCAAGGAGTCCAGAGTAGAGACTCCAAGCAGTATTTTCCCGGCGGCGGCGGCAAGGCCTTTGGCTGTGGCCATACCTATGCGCAGACCGGTAAAACTCCCTGGTCCCAGACTGACTGCAATTCCACTCAATTCCGACCAACCTGCCCCGGATTCCTGCATGATCCAATCGATGGCCGACAGTAATCGTCGCGAGTGGGTAACCTTGCCGGTAAGGCTTAAAGTCGCAAACACTTCGCCATTTTTTCTGGTTCCAGCAGTCAGTGCCACAGAACTGCACGGCGTAGCTGTATCCAACGACAAAATGAGCGGCTTCGTCAGCTCCATCATTGAAAGAGCCTGGCAATATCGTTATAGAAGACAAATATCATGAGCGTACCAAGAAGTCCGATGCCGACTTGCTGGGCAATAATCTGCACCCGCATGTTCAAAGGTTTACGCCGCAAGCCTTCAATGGTCAAAAAAGCCAGATGCCCGCCATCAAGAACCGGGATTGGCAGGAGGTTGAGCAGTCCCAGATTGACACTTAATAAGCTCATAAAATATATAAGATTCACCCATCCTGCCCGCATCTGTTCGCCGGCAATTTGGGCGATGAGTATTGGGCCACCTATCTCAGAAGCAGGGACAACCCGTTGAACAATTTTTGCAAAACCGACAGCGGTCAGGGAAATATACATCCAGGTCTGAAGAAAGGCATTTTCAAGAGATGAATAGAATGAGCTTTCTTGCCAAATCATTTCATCGGCTTTTTTAATGCCGATCATAAAGCGTTGCTCAACCACTTCGCCAAACACATTTTTAACCGCATCTATTGCCGGAGTCACCGTAAGATGAACCTTGTCGCTGCCACGTTGCACTACAATGATAAGTGGTTTGCCATCACTGCCTTTAACTCCTTCAAGAACATCATCCCAGACAAGGGTTTCACGTTCATTAATTCGCAAAATCACATCATTTTCCAGCAAACCACCTTGAGCTGCCGGAGATTTGGCATTGACCTTGCCGATACGGGTTGTATCAACTGAGGTCGGGATACCAAGAAAGGCGAAGACCATAAAAAAGAGGAGAACTGAAAAGACAAGGTTGAAAACCGGCCCAGCAAAAACTATCAGAAATCTTTGCCATACCGGCTTATGCGAAAAAGAAACCTGTTTTTCCGCTTCAGGTACCTCCTGCTCGTCGGGATTTTCGCCAAACATCTTGACAAAGCCTCCAAGTGGAAAAGCAGAAATGACATATTCGGTTTCACCAATCATCTTGCCAACAATCTTTGGACCAAATCCTAAAGAAAATTTTAAGACCCGAACACCAAATAGCTTGGCAAAGATGAAATGGCCAAATTCATGGACAAAAATGAGCAAACCGAGAACGAGGATAAACGACAATAGAGTATTCATGATGAGAAAACACCGGCTAGGAGACAATCTCCGGGCGAATTAATGTTGATCTTACGATAGGTTCTCTTGAACAAGCCTGCTGAGCTACTCTTCTTGCTTCGCCATCGGCTTGCAGTATATCGGCAAGACTGGTATCGCTTCCTTCGTTTACAATATCCATTGTCCTTGCGACTGTCTCGGCAATTTGCGGAAATCGTATCTGTGCAGATAGAAATGCCTCAACCGCAACTTCGTTTGCAGCATTGAGGACAGCCGGATGGACACCACCCTTTCGTATTGCAGCAAAGGCCAGCTGCAATGCAGGAAAACTGTCGTGGTCGGGTTTCAGGAACTGCAGGCTGGCACATTCAGACAGATTCAGGGATGGCAGCTGCAGAGGAAGTCGCTCTGGATACGAGAGTGCATAGGCTATGGGAATACGCATATCAGGGATACCCAACTGCGCAATAACTGAACCATCCTGATACTCCACCAAGGAATGGACAATTGATTGGGGATGCACTACCACATCAATAGCCTCGACATCCACATCGAAAAGCCATTTTGCTTCAATGACCTCGAGCCCTTTATTCATGAGGGTGGCTGAATCGATGGATATCTTTCTGCCCATGCTCCAATTCGGATGTTTAAGAGCCTGTTGCCATGTGACCATTTGTAGCTGTTCCCGGCTCATGCCGAGAAATGGTCCACCCGAGGCGGTCAGGATAATTTTTTTCAGATCCTTTTTTTGCCCCGCTTCAAGGGCCTGAAAAATAGCCGAATGCTCTGAGTCTATGGGCAGCAGCCGCACACCATTTTCTCGCACCGCAGCCATGACAATTCTTCCAGCCATGACCAGGGTTTCCTTGTTGGCAAGGCCAATGTCCTTGCCTGCGGCTAATTGCTGCAAGGGTCGGAAGCAACCCGGCTGCTCCGACCATTGCCGAAACAGTTGTTTGGGCCCTTGGAAAAGCCGCGACAAGACTATTTCCTTCCTGGCCAAAGACAATCTTTGCATGGCAATCCCTGGGCAACAATCCAGCTAAATCCTTTGCCCGCTGATTCGTCACAGACAGAAACCAGTTCCGGCTGAAATTCTCTGATTTGCTCTGCCAGTCTTTGCACATTCGTTCCGGCAGCCAAGGCAACCACCTTGTAACGTTCAGGAAATTGTCTGACAACGGCAAGAACATTGACGCCGATTGAACCAGTTGAACCGAGCAAGGCTATGTATTTCATCTTGCTCCCGTGAAAACCAGAAGATAGTAGAGCACCGGTCCAACAAAAAGAAGCGAATCGACTCGATCCAAAATTCCACCATGACCGGCCAAACAGTTGCCGGAATCTTTGGTGCCTGTGCCACGTTTGATAATTGATTCGGTAAGATCGCCGACAATACCAACGAGGGACAAAAGCACGGAAGAAGCGACAACAAATAGCCAGTTGATGGAGGGCAGAAAAAGGAAAGCAAATCCAATACCTGCGGCAAGTCCAGCCAACACACCACCGACTGCTCCCTCAATGGTTTTATTAGGACTGATGTTGGGACAGAGCTTTCTTTTCCCGATAGCCTTACCAATAAAGTAGGCACCGGTGTCCGACCCGGCGGTTATGGCGGTTCCAACTATCAGCCAAGCGCTACCCTCCGGTAAAAATCTCAACAAAACCAAATGGGAGCCAAGCATTCCGATGTACAAGATGCCCAAACTAAGGCGACAAAAAAAATTGAATTTATCCTCGATATCCTTGTAACGATAAAGAAAATAGCAGATGGCAACTGAAAAGGAAACAAGGACGGCCGGAGTAAGGGTTGCCGGTCTCGGATAGAGGCAAGTAATGACAACAGGTGCTGCTAAGCAGCTGTTGAGAAGCCAGCGTTCGAGAAAGTGAATGTGTCGTGAATCGACCATTCGCAGATACTCATCGGCTGCCAACACAACAATCAAAACAGCGATGCAGGCAAAACAACAACGGTGATCCCTTCACTAGCAACAGGAGCCAGAGACCAGCGATGAGAAACCCGGGAACTACACGTTTTTTCATGTTCTATTCTGTATGCAGTTGATCCCCGGTGCGACCGAAACGTCTCTCCCGCACCTGATAATCGGTCAGTGCCTGCAAAAACACTTCTTTGCGAAAGTCAGGCCACATGACGTCGGTAAAATAGATCTCAGCATAGGACACTTGCCATAGAAGAAAATTTGACAGTCGCGCTTCTCCCCCGGTCCTGATAAGGAGGTCGGGATCAGGGATTCCGGCAGTATCGAGATTTTCAGCAAGAGTTACATCGGATATCGTGGCAGGATCTAATGTTCCCTCAAGACAAAGACGACTGATTTTTTTTACCGCTCGCACCAATTCATCACGCCCACCATAACTTAATGCCAGATTCAGGGTAAGCTTAGTGTTGCCGGAGGTTTCAGAAATCGCCTTTTCAAGAGAGGTGCGCACTGCCTCAGGCAATCTCTCTCGGTCACCAATGGAGACAAGCCGGATATCATTTTTTTGCATGCGCGGTAATTCTGAGTCAAGATACCGTTTGAGGATAGACATCAATCCGCTCACTTCCTGAGTCGGTCTTTGCCAGTTCTCAGAAGAAAAAGCATACAACGTCAGATATTTGATGCCAATTTCCCGGCAGGCCTCAACAATGTCACTCACCGAATCGGCTCCCACCTTGTGTCCATAGAGCCTGGGCTTTTTCCTCTTCTTGGCCCACCTGCCATTCCCGTCCATAATAATGGCAACGTGACAGGGAAGACGATCTAAATCAATGGCGGTAAAAGACATAATGAATCCATAAAACCAGTAAACAAAACAGCCGAATGAAACAACAATTGACGGGCTACCGGCTTTCGCAAAGAATACCAAAGGGTTGATTCGTAACTGCCCTAAACTTCCATTACTTCCTTTTCTTTAGCAGCCGTTGCGTCATCAATTTTTTTGATGTACGCGTCTGTTTCGCTCTGCGCTTCTTCTTGAAATTTGAAGAGATCGTCTTCGGAAATCTCTTTATCCTTTTTCTGCTTTTTCAGAATGTCGATGGCCTCTCGACGAAGATTGCGAACTGCCACTCGAAATTCTTCGGCGATTTTTTTTACGGATTTTACCAGCTCTTTGCGGCGTTCCTGAGTCAATTGAGGAATATGCAAACGTACCAATTTTCCATCGCCGATGGGGTTGAGCCCGGTGTCCGACTTCAGGATGGCCTTTTCTATTGCCGGCAACAACTGCGGATCCCAAGGTTGAATGACAATGAGGCGACTCTCAGGAATTGTAAGACTACCCACTTGACTGAGAGCCATGGAACTCCCGTAGGCATCAACATGTATTCCATCAAGAATGGCAAGAGAAGCACGGCCTGTGCGTACTTTTGACAATTCCTTTTTAAAGGAATCAAGACTTTTGTCCATCTTGTCAGCCATTTCAAAAATAACATCACTCATGGGAGTATCCTATGTTCAAAATATATTACTCAATTACGATTCTAGGGCAGTAATCAGGGTACCGACATTCTCACCAAAAGCAGTACGTTTAATATTTCCAGCGACACTCATATTTAACACCATAATGGGCAAGTTATCTTCCTTGGCCAAGGCGATTCCAGCGGTGTCCATGACCCGAAGCCCTTTTTGCAGGACATCATCATAGGTGAGATGATCGAATTTGACCGCACTTTTATCGAGATACGGATCACGGTCATATACTCCATCAACCTTTGTCGCCTTAATAACGATTTCTGCATCAATTTCCAAGGCTCGTAGAACAGCGGCAGAATCAGTGGTAAAATAAGGATTACCTGTTCCAGCTGCAAAAATAACAACACGCCCTTTTTCAAGGTGTCGGGTCGCTCTTCTTCGAATGTATGGTTCAGACACCGACTGCATGGGGATGGCAGACATCACTCTGGTGATTACCCCTAAACGTTCCAGCGCATCCTGCATGGCCAAACTGTTCATAACCGTAGCGAGCATCCCCATATTGTCCGCAGTCGTGCGATCCATGCCTCTGCTTGCCCCGGCTACCCCTCTAAAGATATTACCTGCACCAATAACCAGACCCAATTCAACTCCAGCAGCAATCACTTCCTTTACCTCAGCCGCAACAAATTCGAGAACCCTGGTATTGATACCGTAGGAATCCTCGCCCATAAGCGCCTCACCACTGAGTTTCAGAAGCATTCTGTGGTACTTTAACTTTTCAGTCATAGAGATATCCTCAGGAGAAGATCGAACGGAAATAGTGCAGTATCACATACAGCAGGGCGGAAATAAATTACAAGGAAAAAGACCGTTACTATTCCACCCCAACTTGGAAGCGGGAAAACTTCTTTAAAGAAATGTTTTCTCCCATCTTCCCGATCAGTTCATTAAGCAGATCTTGAATGGAAAGATCTGGATTTTTAACAAACTTTTGTTCGAGGAGTGCGACTTCTGCAAGAAACTTTTCAATCTTCCCGGTCACCATTTTTTCAATTATCGCTTCCGGCTTTCCGCTTTCCAAGGCCTGTTGGATGAATATATCCTTTTCTCGTGCCACAACGGCTGCCGGGACTTCATCCCTGCTGATTGAAATCGGATTGGCGGCGGCGATATGCATGGCGATGTCTTTAGCAAATTCACGAAAGTCTTCGTTTTTTGCTACAAAATCAGTCTCACACCCAAGTTCGACCATAACTCCCAATTTTCCACCTGCATGAATATAGGTCGCCACAACACCTTCACTGGTCGCACGATTTGCCCTTTTTGCGGCAACAGCCAGACCCTTTTGACGCAGGAGATCAATAGCCTTTTCCATATCTCCACTGGTGTTTTCGAGGGCCTTCTTGCAGTCCATCATGCCTGCTTGAGTTTTGTCCCTCAGATCTTTTACCATCTTTGTTGTAATGGTCATGGTAAATCTCCTTTTATATTAAAAATTCCGATTAACTCTTACGCAGCAACAGAAGATGCTGTCCATTAAGAGAAATAATTATTCTTTAAGTACGAAAAAGGGGCGGTCACTCGACGGCCCCAAATATAAAACGAAATGCTTTTTTAATAACAAAATCGCCTACTGGTAGAGTTACTCTCCAGAGACAACGGCTGTATTTTCCATCTCATGCCCGGCATCACCCATGACTGCGGCGACAGCTTCTTCGGATGCCTCATCTCCATCACGCAAGGCTTGTCCGGCAAGCACCGCTTCGGCGATGTGATAACTAATCAGACGAATTGATCTAATAGCATCGTCATTGCCGGGAATGAGAAAATCAATACCGTCCGGATCACAGTTTGTATCGGTAATGGCAACCACCGGTACACCAAGCTTAACAGCTTCACTCACAGCAATATCTTCTTTACGCGGGTCTACCACAAAGAGTACGGAAGGAAGATTTCGCATATCTTTAATACCACCAACGTTTCTCTCAAGTTTTATCCGTTCTTTCTCCATTATGAGAATTTCTTTTTTGGGAAACCGGTTTATCGACCCATCAGCCTGCATTGATTCAATTAATTTCAGTCTATCTATGCTGTTCTTGATGGTCTGAAAATTGGTGAGCATACCACCTAACCAGCGGTGATCAACATAATACATGCCACAACGTTTCGCCTCTTCTTTTATGATGTCTTGAGCTTGACGCTTGGTACCGACAAAGAGAAGTGTTCCCCCTCGCTTTATTTCTTCAGTAATAAAATCGCACGATTTATCAAAAAGCTTTTTTGTGATATCCAGATTGATGATATAAATCCCATTTCTTGGTCCGTAAATATAGGATTTCATCTTGGGATTCCAGCGTCTTGTTTGGTGTCCAAAATGAACGCCGGCTTGAAGCATGTCGCGTACTGATACACTTGTCATAAGTTTCTCCGATACTGGTTATTCCGCCATCTTCTGTAATCGATGAGCATCAAAGTTGATGCTGCCGACACCAGTTTGTACGTGAAGATGTGTGTGATTGAAAAAGCCTCTTGGATTATCTAACATATAAAACGAACAACGCCCTTACTTAACATGTATTAAAATATAATGCAACTCGAGGTTCGATAATTTGGCAAATTGTCATTTTTGCATTAACGATGACGGTTTCGAAAAAATAACCTTAAGCCACTCAAAACCGAATTTCAGCAATTCGGTGTCCTCTGCAGCTATCTTACGTCGAATATCTTTCTCCAGCTGAAACCGGCTAAGGAGTTTGTGCTTTCCGACAAATCTTCTGAATCCATCGATATTGTAACATACGAGAAAGGCCAATTGCTGCATTTCTCCAGCAACTCCTTCACCCTTCCAAGGATTATCGCAAAATATTGTATCAATTTCAGCCCACAGATCATTCATCGTATTATGTTCGTAAAGCTGTTGATTTCGTAACCAACTTTTTACACTAAAATTCATTTTTTCATGATGGCCAAGACAATAGGAATGGCTTGTCATGAAATAAAACTCGTCTGGTGATCCTTTCGATTTCGAACGGTCGACTGCCCTTTCAAGGGGATAAGTTCTACAGGCAGTTGGTCGATCGGCATAAACGCTGCACCCTTGCGAAGCAAGAAAAGGGCAAGCCTTGTACTCGTCTTCGTTGAGCCTTAATTTAACTGTCGGAAAGTATATATTATCGCCTCTTTCCAGGGTAGTATGCCTGCGAAGGAACTCTTCGGAATCAAGCCGCAATGATCTTTTTAGTCTTATTATGTCATAAGGATAAAGAATCAAATAAACATTGCGACAACAAAAGGTAAAACATTGCACACCAGGGTGGCACCGGAAATTAAAAACAGAATCCCCGAGGGGCACCATTCTTTCTGGAAACTGTTGATTTTGTGTCATACAATTAATCTCCAGCGGAAATACACAATGTGACAAAAAAAAAGCTGGCTGGAACAAACGCTCCAGCCAGCCTCAAACCCAATTCACATCTTCTCAGATTTCGGCTTTTGGTGCCTCAATTTTTTCCTCGTATCCTACAAGTTCAAAAATAGCCATTCCTGCCGCATCGCCTTTTCTCACACCGGTCTGAAGTATACGGGTATAACCACCATGGCGATTTACAAACTTATCTTTAATTACAGTGAACAGTTTTTCAACAATAGCCTTGCTCCTCATATATCCTAAAGCTTGTCTTCTTGAATGCGTATCACCTCGTTTTGCCAAAGTAATTAATTTTTCAGCTATTGGTCTAACCTCCTTGGCCTTTTCAGTCGTGGTAATGATACGTTCATGTTCGAATAAGGAGGTAACCATGTTACGAAACATGGCAATTCTATGTGAACTCGTTCGTCCTAATCTTTTACCGGCTTTTCTATGTCTCATCTCAAATCCTCAGCATCTGCGCAATATCAAAATTGGTAACAATCTTGTTAATCTCGATTACAATTAGGTATTTTAAGCGTTGCTTTCTTCTTTATCCCCACGTTGATTGGGAGGAATCCAGTTTTCGAATTTCATACCCAGGGTGAGATCCATTTCAGAGAGCAGAGCTTTAATTTCATTAAGTGATTTACGGCCAAAATTCTTGGTTTTCAGCATTTCCTGATCAGTTTTTTGTGCCAAATCACCTATAAAGTTGATATCAGCATTTTTTAAACAATTGGCGGATCGTACAGACAACTCAAGATCTTCAACCGGTTTATCCAAGAAGGGGTTTAGCGGCTCAAAATCTCTCCCGGAATCTGTCAGAACTTCAGGTTCTGCGTCTTCCTCATCAAAGTTAATAAAAATTGTCATCTGTTCTTTGATAATTTTTGCACCGTATGCCAGAGCATTTTCGGGTTTCAGACTACCATCTGTTTCTATTTCAATGGTAAGTTTATCGTAGTCTGTCTGCTGGCCTACTCGAGCCTGGGAAATTACATATTGAATCTTTTTGATAGGTGTAAAAATCGCATCGATCGGAATTTGCCCTATCGAGAGATTTTCTTTATTCATTTTTTCAGCAGGTTGATAACCTTTACCCCACTCTACAGTCAACTCAGCCCGAAAGCTTATAGGGCCTGTAAGAGTGCAGATAATCTGCTCCTTGTTCATTACTTCAACGAAGCCAGAACCAGTAATATCTCCAGCGGATACAATCCCAGGGCCGTTTTTTTCTATAAACACTTTTTGTGGGTCTGCGGAATAAAGCTTAAGACGAACCATTTTAAGATTTAAAATAATCTCACTGACATCTTCGAGGATATCTTTCATCGAGGTAAACTCATGGAGAGCTCCATCGATTTTTACAGAGGTAATAGCAGCGCCCTGAATAGAAGAGAGAAGGATACGTCGAAGTGAGTTACCAATTGTTGTTGCAAATCCTCTTTCCAGAGGTTGGCAAATAAATTTTCCGTATGTGTCGGAGTGTTTTTCTTTGTCAACTTCCAACTTTTCCGGTTTTATAAGCTCATTCCAATTGCGGTGAAATGGAATTTTTTCATCAGCAGCTTGAGTCATGGATTTCCTTCTCTACGTTTCTACTCACTATGTGGTTAGTGCAGCAGTTACACTGCCCAACAATTAATCACACTCGTCTTTTTGCAAACAGACAGCCTAACAGTAAACTCTGTCGGTTCCTGCAATCTACTCAACAATTATTTAGAGTAAAGTTCAACGATAAGTCGTTCCTGGATGGGCATGGTGACTTCTTCCCTATTGGGTAATGCCTTTAAAGTCGCTTTGAAATTGTCTTTATTCAATTCAATCCAACTTGGTACTCCGCGTCTAATTACTGCCTCAAAGTTTTCAATAATCATCGCATTTGCGCGACTTTTCTCCTTCAAAGAGATTACATCCCCAGCAGACACCAAAAATGAAGGTATATTAACTTTGCGTCCATTCACAAGAACATGATTATGGCGCACAAGTTGCCTTGCTTGATTTCGCGATGAGGCAAACCCAACCCGAAAAATTGTATTATCCAAACGGCGCTCAAGCATTATAAGAAGGTTTTCACCCGTAACACCTCTTTGCTTCTCGGCTTTTTCAAAAAATAATCTGAATTGTCCCTCAAGCATTCCATACATGCTTTTAACTTTTTGCTTCTCTCGTAACTGAACTGCATAATCAGATTGTTTTTTAAATTTAGCCTGGCCGTGTTGCCCTGGCCCAAACGCTCTTCTTTCAAAAGAGCATTTGTCGGAAAAACACCGATCACCTTTTAGATACAATTTCAAATTTTCTCTTCTGCATCGACGACAAGCAGCACCAATATTTCTAGCCAATTTAGGCCTCCGTTCAGTTATGTTGAATACTATCTCAAGATCAGTCGTCGTTACACTCGACGTCGCTTTGGAGGTTTGCATCCATTGTGTGGGATAGGCGTGACATCATAGATACGGCTGACCTCCAGTCCTGTCGTAATGAGTGCTCGCAATGCTGCTTCTCTACCTGGCCCAGGACCTTTTACTTTAACTTCAACCTTTCTCATGCCAATGTCAGTAGCTTTCTTTGCGGCATCTGCCAGCGCATTTTGTGCTGCGAACGGAGTCGATTTTCTTGATCCTTTAAACCCTAGAACACCGGCACTACACCACGAAATCACATTACCCTGCTTGTCTGAAATAGTGACTATTGTATTGTTAAAGGTAGAATATATATAAACAATACCTTCAGGAATATTCTTTTTTACCTTTCTCTTTTTTGCGACAGCCATAACTTACACCTGTTAAAAGTTCAATTATTTTCGACGAGCAGCGCCTTTTCGAGGTCCCTTGCGAGTACGTGCATTAGTCTTGGTTTTTTGTCCCCGACATGGCAAACCCATTCTGTGACGCCTGCCGCGATAACATCCAATATCCGTCAACCTTTTGATATCCATGGATACTTCTCGCCTGCGATCGCCCTCAACAACGTATTCTTCCTCAATCACTTTGCGTATACGATTAACATCATCGCCGCCAAGATCATCACTGCTCATTGTGTACGGGAGATCTACTTTATCGAGAATCTTTCGAGCCGATACCAATCCGATACCGTGTATGTAAGTTAAAGCCCGATCCATATGCTTATTTTTTGGAAGGTCAATTCCTGCTATACGTGCCAAGGTATGTCTCCTTAAAAGAAGTAGGTATTTTTAAATGACGAAATCAATTTAACCCTGCCTCTGTTTATGTTTTTTTACTTTACAGGATACGCGAACAACACCGTTGCGTTTGAATATTTTACAATCACTACATATTTTTTTTACCGATGCGCGTACTTTCATGATTTACGGACTCTCTATTTTTTCTTTTTGGCGGTTTTTGCCCGAAACGTAACCCTTCCCCTGTTCAAATCGTAAGGAGAGAGTTCGATTGTAACCCTGTCTCCTGGTAGTATCTTGATAAAATGCATACGCATTTTCCCAGAGATATGGGCAAGCACCTTATGACCGTTGTCAAGCTCAACACGAAACATCGCGTTCGGTAGTGGCTCAATAATGGTGCCTTCAACTTCAATTGCTTCTTCTTTGGCCATGGAATATCCTGAAAAATCAAAGTTACAGTTAAAAACGGAATATTATAATATAACTTCCACCAAATGAGAAGCTATTTCTTCCGTAACCGCTAGTTTTCCCGAGAGCTTAGTATAAGAGGCCCATTCTCTGTCACAGCAACCGAATGCTCAAAATGAGCAGAAGGCTTTTTATCACTGGTGATTACAGTCCATCCATCTCTCAGCACTTTAACTTTATGTGTACCCATGTTAACCATTGGCTCAATAGCTAAAACCATACCCGGTAGCAATCGAGAAGTCCTTTCTCCTTGATAGAAGTTTGGTATTTCGGGAGCTTCATGCAGCGAGCTTCCTATGCCATGGCCAACGAACTGCCTAACGACAGAAAACCCATGTCCCTCGACATATTTTTGTATAGCCTTGGAAATATCACAAACTCTATTGCCAACTATCGCCTTTTCAATCCCTCTATAAAGAGCGTCGTTGGTCACAGCCACTAATCTTGCGGCCTCCTCACTAACACTTCCAACAGATACCGTTAATGCAGAATCTCCGAAGAACTTTTTAAAAAGGACTCCAAAGTCGATGGAAACGATATCACCCTTTTTAATCTTTCGTTTTCGAGAAGGAATTCCGTGGACAACTTCTTCATTAATTGAAAGACAGAGACTTCCAGGAAAACCCCTGTATCCCTTGAATGCCGGCTTAGCCTTCATCTGGTGACAATGGTCTTCTGCGATTTTATCAAGTTCCCAAGTCGAGATCCCAATATCCACTGACTTTTCTAAAATTGATAATACTTCCGCTACAATCTGATTGGCTTCCTGCATGATGAGTATCTCATCTGCAGTCTTTATTACAATTGCACCACAAACAGTCTTGTCCGCTGTTGAAGCTGACACTTCTTCTACCGACGTCCCTTTATCTTGCCTTGTTTCATAAAACCTTCATAATTTCGCATATGAAGGTGCGATTCAATTTGTGCAATTGTATCAATACCAACGCCGACAACTATCAGCAGGGCAGTGCCACCAAAATAGAAAGGAATATTAAACTGTGAAACAAGAATAGTAGGTAAAACACACACCGAACTAAGATAAATTGAGCCAACGACTGTAAGTCTTGTGAGAATTTTATCAATGAACTCTGCCGTTTTTTTGCCAGGACGAATCCCTGGAATGAACCCCCCATGCTTTTTCAAATTCTCAGCAACATCATCAGGCTTGAATGTAACAGCGGTATAAAAGAAGCAGAAGAAGACAATCATTATAACATAACAAATGTAATAGTATACAGTGCCGGGAGACATAGCTGCCGATGCTCTTTGCACCCAATCAATCTGAATAAAACTGCCGATAGTGGCAGGAAACATCATAATGGAAGAGGCAAAGATCGGTGGTATAACGCCGGAAATGTTGATTTTCAGTGGCAAATGTGAACTCTGCCCGCCATATACTCTCTTCCCGACAACACGTTTTGCATATTGTATTGGGATCCTTCTTTGCGAAGTTTCACAAAAAACTATAAATGCAACTACTAAAAACATGAAAATTATGAGAAAGGGAACAAAGAATAGAGCAATCTCACCTGCTTTGATCAGCTGAATCGAATTCACTATCGCGGCAGGACCCCGAGCTACAATACCTGCAAAGATGATGAGTGAGATCCCATTGCCGATGCCCCGCTCTGTCATCTGTTCACCAAGCCACATAATAAAAGCAGTGCCTGAGGTTAGAGTAAGCATTGTCATAAGCTTGAATTGCAAGCCAGGATTCAATACTATTGCTTCACCACCCGGACCAGTCATCCCCTGCAACCCAGCAGCAATAAAGGTACCTTGAATAATGCTTAAAAAAACTGTGCCATATCGTGTATATTGAGTGATTTTTCTTTGCCCTGCCTGCCCTTCCTTTTTTAGCGCTTCGAGTTGTGGAATAACCACAGTCAATAATTGAATAATTATAGACGAGCTGATATACGGCATTATACCCAAGGCAAAAATCGAGAAATTCTCTAATGCACCACCCGAAAACATATTAAACATGCCAAACAGAGTGCCGGCTTTCTGGGCGAAAAATGCCGCAAGGGCTTCGCCATTAATGCCAGGTGTTGGTATTTGAACGCCAATTCTGTATACTGCAAGCATGATAAGCGTAAACAACACACGCCGACGCAGCTCAGGGATATTTGCAGCACTCTGTACACCACTCATCATTAATACCTATTTCCAGTTTCACTTATTACTGTAGAAATTTTTAATCAGGGAAAATTACCTGCGCAAGCATTCTATGCTTGTACTGTCTCATCGATAACAACAGTACCGCCGGCGTTCTCAATCTTGCTCTTTGCTGCCTCACTGATCTTATCGACCTTAACAGTTAAAGATTTTGTAACCTTACCATTGGCTAAAACCTTAACCAGCACTCCCTTTTTTACTATCTTGGCAGCAACAAGAGATTCAACGGTAACAACATCACCTGCTGAGAACGAATCTAATTGTGTTAAAGAGACAAGTGCATACTGCTTTTTAAAGATATTATTAAACCCACGTTTCGGGATGCGCCTTTGCAAGGGCATTTGTCCTCCCTCAAAACCTGGTTTAACGCCCGAACCGGATCGTGCCTTAAAACCTTTATGCCCGCGTCCGGCGGTTTTTCCGTGCCCACTTCCTGGACCTCTACCAAGGCGTTTTCTCTGCTTGGTTGATCCCACTTGAGGTGCAAGATTTGCTAAGGATAGCATATTAATTCTCCTCTATGCGTACAAGATGTGATACTTTTCTGACCATTCCTCGAATTGAGGGCGTATCTTTTCTTGTCACGGTCTTATTCAATTTGGTAAGCCCCAGTCCAGTTAAAGTCGCATTGATTCTTTTTGTCCCACCAATGCCACTCTTAACAAGAGTAATAATAATTGTCTCAGACATTTGACTACCTTCTATTAAGCAAATATTACACAGTAATGTTTTGCGTTGTAATTGCACCACAACACCATTCTGTAATTAAGCAGTTATTTCTTCCACGGTTTTTCCCGCGCAAATCAGCAATACTCCGAGCGGTTCGAAGATCTTTAAGGCCAGCAAGAGTTGCCTTAACCATATTATGCGGATTATGTGACCCAAGGCATTTTGTGAGAATATTTGATACTCCGGCTGCCTCAAGAACCGCACGAACAGGCCCACCAGCAATTAATCCTGTACCGGCAGAAGCAGGTTTCAAGAGGACCTTCCCGGAACCAAATTTGCCTACAATCTGATGAGGAATCGACGTCTCAGTGAGAGCTACAGAACACATACTCTTCCGAGCTTGTTCAACACCCTTGCGAATTGCATCGGGAACTTGATTTGCCTTGCCAAGCCCGTAGCCCACCTTTCCATTGCCATCTCCAACAACAACTATGGCACTAAAACTGAAGCGACGGCCACCCTTTACAACTTTAGCAACCCGGTTAATGAAAACAATTTTTTCTATCAGCTCCTCAGTAGCCACACTTTTGGAACGCTTGAAATCAGACAAGGGGCACCCCCGTAATATAAAGAATCATTAAAAATCAAGACCACCTTCCCGAGCACCTTCGGACAGTGATTTAACTCTACCGTGGTAAACTGACCCACCGCGATCAAAGGTAATTTTACTAATACCTAGAGATTGAGCTCTTTTCGCAAGACCCAATCCAACCATTTTTGCAGCGCCAATTTTTCCCTTTTCTTCTCCTAACATGTACTCTTTATCGACAGTCGACATTGACACAAGGGTATGTCCGGCAACATCGTCGATAAGCTGGGCGTAGATATGTTTGTTACTTTTAAAGACTCTCAGGCGTGGGCGTTCAGGCGTACCAGAAATTTTCTTTCTAATTCTTTGAACACGTTTACCCCTCGCAGTCGTCTTGGGATTCGTCTTAGCCATTGTTATGTACCATTCTATTATTTAAGTGGCCTTGCGGACCTGAATAACTATTTAGTGCCTGACTTGCCAACCTTTCTAATGATATGTTCGTTTTCGTAACGAATGCCTTTTCCCTTATATGGTTCTGGCTTTCTAATTTCACGAATTTTCGATGCAGTAAGGCCAAGTAACTCTTTATCGATGGATTGTAAAACTATTTTAGCATTTCCCTCTACAGTAGCCGCCACTTCCTTTGGCAATACATAATCTTTGGGACTGGAATAACCGACATTGAGGGTGAGAATTGATCCGATAACACTGGCTTTATACCCAACACCTTCAATGATCAATGTCTTCTTGAAACCTTCAGCAACACCAATGATCATATTGTTGATCAGGGATCGAGTAAGGCCTCGAAATGCATTAACTTTAGTGCTCTCTGTGCGGTTATTAACGTTTAATACATTGTCTTGAAAAGACACTTCCAGGTCAGAGATAATATCCCTGGTTAAGCTTCCCTTAACTCCTGAAACCACTATCCGCTGACCGTTAAGGTCAATTTTAACTCCGGTTGGCACCGGAATCGGTTGTTTTCCAATTCGAGACATAAAATCCTCCGTTATTCGCGGGTCTACCAGACCTCACAAATTATCTCCCCACCAGACTTAAGGGCTCTTGCTGTTTTATCTGTAACAACGCCCTTGGATGTGGATATAATTGCGATCCCAAGCCCATTCAGTACCTTTGGTATGTCGCTTACCTTGGTATATTTACGTAAGCCTGGTTTGCTTACCCTCTTTAGCCCAGTGATTACAGCTTCCTTATTCGGACCATATTTGAGATCAATCTTCAAAGTACCCTGAATATCGTCCGATTTAACCTGGTAATCACGAATATATCCTTCTTCCTTGAGAACTTTTGCAATATCAATTTTAACAGTAGATAAAGGCATCTCAACAGAATCGAATTTAACCATTACTGCATTTCTTAGTCTGGTCAGCATGTCTGCCAGTGGATCGCTCATAGACATAGCGAACACTCCTTATTTTTCAAAATAGTAAACAACAGCATCTCACAGTGATTGAAATATTATATTTACCAACTAGATTTGGTGACCCCAGTTATTTCTCCACTGGATGCAAGTTTACGGAAGCATATTCTGCAAATCCCAAATTTCCTGATGAATGCTCTAGGCCGTCCGCAAAGTGGACATCTATTGTATTTACGCACTGAAAATTTAGGTTTCCGCTGTGCTTTAGCAATTATGGATTTCTTAGCCAAACCAACCTCCGAATACTTTTATTTTATATCTTCAAAAACGATTTTTTTTGAATTATTTTTTGAACGGCATACCTAGTAATTTAAGGAGGAAAGCCCCCTCTTCATCTGTCTTGGCAGAAGTTACAATTGTAATATTTAACCCCTTAATTTTATCAATTTTATCGTAATCGATCTCGGGGAAAATAATTTCCTCCTGAATTCCCATGGAAAAGTTGCCTCTGCCATCAAATCCTTTGGAGGACAATCCTCTAAAATCCCGAACACGTGGTAACGCAATATTTACCAGTTTGTTGAAAAATTTATACATTTTATCGCCACGCAAGGTAACGCAGCAGCCAATTGGCATGCCTATCCTCAACTTGAAAGTGGCGATAGATTTTTTGGCCTTGGTAATTACAGCTTTCTGTCCTGCAATCATCGTCAGTTCGTTAGCAGCACCTTCAACAATTTTCGGATTCTGTACTGCTTCTCCCAACCCCATGTTGAGAACAATCTTTTTGATCTGAGGAATCTCCATGACATTTGTATAGCCAAATTCCTCTTTGAGTGCCGGCACGCACTCGTTTATGTACATCTCTCTAAGCGCACCCATATATAACTCCTAGCGAATCCTTTAAAATTTCCTATGCTTTGCTTTCGATGGAACCACCGCAACTTTTACAACAGCGTACTTTTGTGCCATCATCAAGAATCTTCTTCCCTATGCGACCTGTTTTGGTGCACTCAGGACAGATAAGCTGAAGATTGGAAACATGGATAGGAGCTTCTTTTTCGACTATCTGCCCTTGTTGGTTCATCTCTCTCGGCTTGGTGTGTCTTTTTAATCATATTAATCCGCTCTACCACAGCCTTATCCTTGTCTCTAAGAATACGAAGGACTTTTCCAACTCTGCCCTTATCTTTTCCGGCAATTACTTCAACCTGATCATTTTTTTTCAGGTATGTTTTACCCTGTCTCATCGTTGTACCTTTTCCAATCAATGTTACTATACCCAATTCAGATACGGGTGGTTATAGTGCTTCAGGAGCTAATGAAATGATTTTCATAAACCCTTGATTCCTTAATTCACGAGCAACCGGCCCAAAAATACGCGTTCCTACAGGTTCACCTGACGATGCCAACATAACAGCGGCATTATCATCAAACCTCACCCAGGTGTCATCAGATCGTTTTATCTCTTTTTTGGTTCGAACGATGACGGCTTTCATAACGTCACCCTTTTTAACCTTGGCGTTGGGGGTTGCTTCTTTTACCGTTACTACGATTACATCCCCAATTGTCGCGTATCTCTTTCCGGTACCGCCAAGAACTCTTATACAGAGCACTTTTTTCGCTCCGGAGTTATCAGCAACATTAAGTACTGTCTCTGTTTGAATCATAATTTCACCTGATATCTCTTCTGAAACAAGTTGTCTAAGTCGAGTATATACTGTCAGCCAATATCACACAGCTTGTTCCAGTATAGTTTTAACACGCCATCTCTTTCTTTTACTCAGAGGTCGACACTCTTCTATAAGAACAATGTCTCCGATATTACAATTATTTTCTGGATCATCGGCCAGATATTTAACGCTTGTTTTCATGAATTTGCCGTACAGCTTATGGCGAACCTTGCGTTCTACCCGAACGACAACACTTTTCTCCATTCTGTTACTGACAACAGAACCAGTTCTTGTCTTTCTTGATGTATTTAGATCACTCATAATTTCTTCAATTAGTGTTTTTTTTTAGAACCCGAGCCTATCTCGACAAATTGTCAACCTCAACAATCAGTTTGATGATTGTTTTTCGATAGTCGTTATTCTGGCAATGTCTTTTCTAATTTTCTTCAGTCTGGATGTGTCCTCAAGAGGCCTGATGCGATGCTGAAATGAAATATTCCCCAGCTCTTCACGCAGATCCTTCAAGGTCTTAGTAAGATCCTCAGCAGACATTTTCCGAATTTCTTCCGATTTCATAATGTGTTCACCTTGGAAATGACTTTAGTCGAAAATGGCAGCTTATTACCGGCAAGACCAAGTGCCTCTATGGCAAGTTCTTCGCTGACACCAGAAATTTCGTAAAGAATCATACCAGGTTTAATGACGGCAACCCATGACTCAGGAGTACCTTTTCCTTTTCCCATACGAGTCTCAGCGGCCTTCTTGGTTATTGGCTTATCAGGAAACACCCTTATCCAAACTTTACCACCACGCTTCATGGTTCTATTAATTGTAATACGAGCAGCCTCTATTTGCTGTGCTGTCATCTTGCCACATACTGTGGCTTTGAGGGCGAATTCACCGAAAGAGATTGATGATCCTCTATAGGCAACTCCCCTAGAATTACCTTTGAATACCTTTCTATGTTTAACTTTTTTCGGACTTAACATCATCTACTCCAAAAATTAATATGGACTTTCCTAGAACAGTATTCTACTGCCCTGAGCTGCCATCCTTATCGCTCAAAACTTCTCCGTTGAAAATCCAAACTTTGACTCCAATGATACCATAAGTGGTGTTAGCTTCGGCAAGAGCATAGTCAATGTCTGCCCGCAGCGTATGAAGAGGCACTCTGCCTTCACGAACCCATTCGCACCGAGACATCTCAGCTCCACCAAGCCGCCCAGAGCAAGAAATCTTAATGCCTTGCACACCAAAACGTAATGCAGAGCTTACCGCCTTCTTCATTGCCCGTCGAAAAGCAACCCGTCGAACAAGCTGCTGCGCAATATTCTCAGCAACAAGTTGAGCATCAGCCTCTGGTCTCCTTACTTCCTGGATATCAAGAGAAACCTTCCGAGGAATAAGACTTTTCAAGTTCCTTCTTGAGAATCTCAATTTCAGCACCTTTTTTGCCAATCACTATGCCAGGCCTGGCAGTAAATAACTTTACACGCACCTGTTCTCCGGTACGCTCAATATTTACCTTGGAAAGTCCAGCATGCTGGAGTCGTTTTTTCAGAAACTTTTTGACTTTTTGATCTTCAATCAGATAGGTGGTATATTCCTTATCTGCATACCAGATCGAGTCCCATGTCCGGGTAATATTCAATCTAAGTCCTTGTGGATTAACCTTCTGCCCCAAAACAGACCTCCAACAATTCCATTGTTCAATTAAGAGTTAAATGTGAGTAACAAGCTCATTAAAAAATGAATTAATTCTCATCCAGAACAACCGTGATATGGCTTGTCCTTTTAATGATACCAGTAGCTCTGCCCTGCGCCCTTGGACTGATCCTTTTAAGGGAAGGTCCGCCGTCTATAATAATCATTTTAACATAAAGATTGTCAACATCAACCTGTTCATCTTGCGTAGCATTGGCAACCGCAGATTCGAGGACTTTTTTAATAATACCAGCACCTTTTTTGGGCATAAAACGAAGAGTGGTAATAGCCTGATCAACACCCATTCCTCTCACCACATCGGCAACAAGTCTGGCCTTCTGTGGAGAAATTCTAATATTTTTTCCTGCGGCTCTTGCTTCCATTGATCATACTCCTGATGGGACTCCAGCTGGAAACCAACGATTTCCAATTATTTTTTTCCTTTCTTATCTGCTGCATGGCCGTAAAAGGTTCTTGTTGGAGAAAACTCTCCCAACTTATGACCAACCATATTCTCGGTTACAAAAACAGGTATGAATTTTTTTCCGTTATGCACGGCAAAGGTTAATCCTACCATTTCCGGACCAATATCGGAACGTCTTGACCAGGTTTTAATAACTTTTCGTGAGCCACTTTCGGCAGCTTCAACCACTTTTTTAAATAAATGATCGTCAACGAAAGGACCTTTTTTAACTGAGCGTGACATACATTACTCCTTGTTCCTTATGATCTCTTCTTAACAATCATCGTGTCAGAAGCCTTGTTTTTCCTGGTTTTATAGCCTTTTGATGGTATGCCCCAAGGACTACATGGATGTCTTCCGCCAGAACTTTTCCCTTCACCACCACCCATCGGATGATCCACAGGGTTCATCGCTACACCACGAACATGAGGGCGGATTCCTTTCCAGCGATTTCTACCTGCTTTTCCGAGTTTTTGGCTTTCATGTTCCCTGTTGCCAACCTGACCTATACAGGCACGACATAAGTTATTAAACTTTCTCACTTCACCTGAAGGCAATCGAACAAGTACATAGCCACTCTCTTTGGCCATCAGTTGAGCACCGGCACCCGCACTTCGGACTAATTGGGCACCCTTTCCTATCTTCATTTCAATGTTATGAATAACAGTTCCAAGAGGTATATTAACTAAAGGGAGACAATTGCCCGGTTGAATATCTACAGTATCACCGGCTACAATCGTATCCCCTACTGATATACCGTCTGGTGACAAGATATATCTCTTTTCTCCATCGACGTAGTTCAACAAAGCAATATTTGCTGAGCGATTGGGATCGTACTCGATCGCAACAACCTTTGCATCAATATCTGTTTTATTGCGTTTGAAATCAATGAGACGATACTTGCGTTTGTGCCCTCCACCAATATGACGAGAGGTTATTCTGCCGTAATTATTTCTTCCGCCGGTTTTTATCAGACTGGAAACGAGACCTTTCTCAGGCCCGCTTTTAGACAAATCTGGATTCTTTACCGACACATGTTGTCGCTTACCAGCGGATGTTGGTTTGTATACTTTAATAGCCATGATTTCCCAATCGCTCCATCAATATTAGATTAGATAGAATCATTCACAAAGAAGGTGATGATGAAATTTAAATCGAAATATTGAATGATTATAATTCATCTGCGAAATTGATTTTTCCTTCTGACAAGGTAACATAGGCCTTTTTCCAATCACTGGTAAAGCCAACTGTTTTTCCAACCCTTTTCTTTTTCCCGTGAATTTTGGCAGTTTTAACATCCTTGACTTTGACATTAAACATAAGTCTCAACTGCGCTTTTGACTTCTATCTTGTTCGCCTTGGGATGGACTTTAAATATTACTTTGCCATCATTTTCTTGTAGCAAGGCGGCTTTCTCAGTAAGACAAGGCCCCTGTAATACACTATAAATGTTTTTCATGCCATCAACCTCTTTTCAAGGCTTTCAATTACCGGTTGAACCAAAATCAACTTTTTATGGAGAAGGATATCATATACATTGAGTCCTTCGGCAGAAAGCACTTTATACCCATGCACGTTGCTTGACGATTTTGTCAGATTTTCGGAAGCAGAGTCGGTCACGATAAGGCCGTTTGCAACATCAAGAACATCCATCACACCAACAAAGTCTTTCGTCTTCATACGCTCCAAAGTAAAATCATTTAGGACAATAAGGTTACCTTCCTGGAAACGAGCGCTGAGGGCCATTGCAACAGCTTGCTGTTTCACCTTGCGATTCAGTTTGAAAGCTGTAATCTCGAGGCTTCGGACCAAAAGCCACACCACCACCTCGCCAGAGCGGTGAGGTATTACTTCCAGATCTAGCCCGACCGGTACCTTTTTGCCGCCACGGCTTTCTCCCGCCACCACTCACCTCAACTCTTGTTTTGGTGCATGCATTACCAGCTCTTCTGCCGGCGCGCTGCATACGAACAACTTCATGCAGAACATGCTCCTTAACTTCTCGGTTGAAGATTTCGTCATTGAGCTCGATTTCGCCAACACTTTCATTCTTGGTGTTAACAATATTAACAGTAGACATATTTATCTCCTCGAACCTGTTTAGACCCAAATTTTATTGTTTTGTGAAAATCTTCAACAGGCCGTTTTTCGCTCCAGGAAGTGGTCCTTTCAAAAGAACAACATTTTCTTCGGTGCGGATATCGACTATTATGACATTTTTTCTTAAAACACTGTCATTGCCCATCCGTCCCGGCATTTTTTTCCCTTTTATGACCCTTGATGGGTAGGCACTGCAACCGATAGAGCCTGGGGCTCGATGAAACATCGAACCATGTCCTGAACCGCCACCACTAAAGCCATGACGTTTGATGACACCCTGAAAGCCTCTTCCTTTACTTGTGCCCTGAACATCGACTTTATCGCCAACTCTTAACGACAGCGTCAAGTGAGATTTCCTGGCCAACTTCATAAGCAGTAGCATCCGCCACTCGAAATTCTCGTACAAAATAGTAGCTCTGAGAACCTGATTTTTTAAAATGACCAGCCATTGGCTTGCTCACCCGCGATGTTTTCTTTTCTGCAAAACCAATTTGAATAGCAGAATATCCATCGCTCGCCTCGGTTTTAACTTGTAGAACTTTACAAGGACCAGCTTCAATAACTGTAACTGGAATTGCCTCACCAAGTTCGCTGTACACCCGGGTCATTCCAATTTTCTTCCCTAATATACCCATTGACTTTGGCATAACTTTACCCGATGCTTCAATTAACTTTTTAGGTAGTGCCGATTACGGCAACTTAATTTCAACATCGACGCCCGCAGACAATTCAAGCTTCATGAGCAAATCGATGGTCTGCTGAGTCGGCTCTAAAATGTCTAATAAACGACGATGCGTCCTCATTTCAAAATGCTCTCGTGACTTCTTGTCTACATGCGGAGACCTGAAGAACACAGAACTTGTTTATGGTAGTTGGCAAAGGAATCGGCCCTGCCACTGCAGATCCAGTTCTTCTGGCGGTATCAACTATCTCAGTCGTTGATTGATCGAGCAGTTTATGATCGTAAGCTTTTAGACGAATTCTGATTTTTTCTGTAGGTATCATTACTAACCTTTAGGCAATAATTTCACTAATAACGCCGGCACCAACAGTACGTCCGCCTTCACGAATGGCAAAACGCAAACCGACATCCATGGCAATCGGAGTGATGAGCTCAACTGACGCGGTGATATTGTCGCCGGGCATGACCATCTCAACTCCCGCTTCAAGACTCACAACCGCTGTTACATCTGTCGTTCTAAAATAGAACTGCGGACGATATCCATTGAAAAATGGCGTATGACGACCACCCTCTTCCTTGCTGAGAATATAACATTCAGATTTAAATTTGGTGTGCGGCGTAATCGACTTCGGAGCGGCCAATACCTGCCCGCGCTCAACCTCTTCACGCTTGACTCCGCGCAGAAGGGCACCAATGTTATCACCTGCCTGACCTTCGTCAAGCAATTTGCGGAACATCTCAACACCGGTACATGTCGTCTTGGCGGTCGGTCTGATACCAATTATCTCGATATCATCACCAACATGGATTACTCCCCGTTCAATCCTGCCGGTCGCAACCGTACCCCGACCAGAGATCGAAAATACATCTTCAACTGGCATCAAAAACGGTTTATCAACCTCTCGCTTAGGCTCAGGGATATACGAATCAATCGCATCCATAAGCTCCCAGATACATTTCGCCGATTCAGGATCTTCAGCATTTTCAAGCGCTTTAAGAGCAGAACCTTTAACAAACGGTACTTCGTCTCCAGGAAATTCGTACTTGTCAAGCAGTTCGCGCAATTCCATCTCTACCAGCTCGATCAGCTCTTCATCATCTACCATGTCACATTTATTAAGAAACACAACCATTGCCGGAACACCTACCTGGCGGGCAAGGAGGATGTGCTCGCGAGTCTGCGGCATTGCACCGTCTGTTGCGGCAACTACCAGAATTGCACCGTCCATCTGCGCCGCACCGGTAATCATATTCTTGATATAGTCCGCATGACCAGGGCAATCAACGTGTGCATAATGACGATTCGCCGTCTCATATTCAACATGGGCGGTAGCGATGGTTATTCCACGCTCCTTCTCTTCCGGCGCCTTGTCTATCTCGGAAAAATCGGTAAACGTCGCCTGACCTTTTAACGATAAGACACGAGTAATTGCTGCAGTCAATGTGGTCTTGCCATGATCAATATGGCCTATCGTACCAACATTGACGTGCGGTTTATTCCTCTCAAATTTTTTCTTCGACATGATTTTTCCTCAATATGCTTGAAATCAAATTCCTCTAATTTTTTTAACTATTGCTTCAGCTCTATTCGCGGGTACAACATCGTACTGTAAGAATTGCATCGTAAAATTCGCTCTACCTTGGGTGGCGGACCTGATTGAAGTAGAATATCCAAACAACTCTGCTAATGGTGCATGTGCCTTTAAGGTCTGGAGATGCCCTTCAGTTGACACCCCAACAACTTTACCTCTTTTTCCATTTAAGTCGGCAATTACATCCCCGATATATTCTCCAGGGGTGGTAATTTCAAGATCCATTATCGGTTCAAGCAATTTCGGTTCTGCTTCAGAAGTTGCCCTTCTGATCGCCATTGCACTCGCTACCCCGAAAGCCATCTCTGTTGATTCTTCTTCGTGGTAAGAGCCACCGACCAGTTTCACCCGTATGTCTGTTAGCGGATATCCAATTAATGGCCCTGAATCAAGACTGTCGATAATACCTTTTTTAATAGAACTCAAGAAATGATCTGGAATCAAAAGCTTGTCAACAAGGCTAATAAATTCTATGCCCGCCCCGCGGTCCAGCGGTTCAATCTCGATAATTACATGACCATATTGCCCTTTGGCTCCGGTCATTTGATCAAATTTAGCTTCGCTTCGCCTATGGATATCAATGGTCTCTTTATAGGCAACCTGTGGCTTCCCTACATTTGCAGCTACCTTAAATTCGTTGAGCAATCGGTCTATTATAATTTCAAGGTGAAGTTCCCCCATCCCAGATATAATCATCTGCCCGGTATCTTTATTACTGGAAATTGTAAATGACGGGTCTTCAAGTGCTATTTTTGCAAGCGTTTCGCTCAGTTTCTTTTCTTCCGCTTTACTTTTTGCTTCAATTGCAACCCCAATCACTGGCTCAGGAAAGTCCATGCTCTCAAGAATAATATGATCTCCCTTCTCACAAAGGGTATCTCCGGTGGTAGTAAATTTCAAGCCGACAATAGCACCGATATCTCCAGCCAGTATTTCTTGCACTTCCTCTCGCTTATTTGCGTGGAGTTTCATGAGCTTAGCAATCTTTTCCTGTTTCTTTTTAACAGAATTATATACCTTATCGCCAACGCTCAGTTTGCCTGAATAAATTCGTACAAAAGCTAGATTCTCAACAAAGGAATCACTCATCAGTTTAAAAACGAGCGCAGTGAGTTTTTCCTTTGGATCTGATTTCCTGCTTATTTTTGCACCACCTGGACCTTCACCCTCAACATCTTTTACTTCAAGAGGCGAAGGTAGAAAGCTGATGATACTATCCAGCAGGGGTTGCACACCCTTGTTCTTAAATGCACTACCGCAAAGAACGGGAACAATATCTAAAGATATTGTGGACTTTCGCAGAGCGCTATATATTTCAGACGCCGATACCGACTGATTATTTAGGTATTTTTCCATGATGCCCTCATCGAAGTCGGCCAACTTCTCCAGGAGCATCAAACGTGCGGCCGTGAATTTTTCTTTATAGCTGTCAGGAATTTCTATGTTCGAACTACTTCCTGACCAAGCGACTGCTCGTCAAATACCAGCATCCGCTCTTCTATGAGGTCAATGATACCCTCAAATTGTGCTTCTTCACCAACAGGCACTTGTATGGGCAAAGGACTTGCCCCAAGCCTTTTGGCAATCATATCAACGCAACGATCGAAATTTGCTCCGATACGATCCATCTTATTTATAAAGGCAATCCGCGGAATACAGTACTTATCCGCCTGGCGCCAAACAGTTTCCGACTGTGGTTCGACTCCTCCAACAGCGCAAAAAACTGCCACAACCCCATCCAACACCCTCAGTGACCGTTCCACTTCAATGGTGAAATCTACATGCCCCGGAGTGTCAATTATGTTTATTTTTTTTTCTTTCCAATAACAGGTAGTAGCGGCTGAGGTTATAGTAATGCCTCGCTCCTGCTCTTGTTCCATCCAGTCCATGACGGCTGTACCTTCATGAACCTCCCCCAACTTGTAAGAACGCCCAGTGTAAAAGAGTATCCTTTCAGTGGTGGTTGTTTTTCCAGCATCAATATGGGCCATTATGCCTATATTGCGTACATCGGATAAATCTTTGGGGGCTGCCATAATATTCTTGACTCTTATTGAATCACTTCAGTCAGCCCTATACTCCCGTGACCACATTCTAAAAATTATTACTGTAGGACTACCAACGATAGTGAGCAAAGGCTTTATTTGCTTCTGCCATCCTATGTGTATCATCTTTTTTCTTAACCGCAGAACCACGATTATTAAAAGCATCGATAAGTTCTGCTGCAAGTTTTTCAGCCATCGATTTTCCTGATCGTGATTTTGAGAAATTAATAATCCAGCGAATTGCGAGAGCATTCCTGCGAGTCTGACGAACTTCCATCGGAACTTGATAGGTGGCACCACCAACACGTCTTGACTTAACCTCCACCCGAGGGCGCACATTCTCCATTGCACCCTCGAAGATAGTCAAGGCGTCATCATCTTTCACTTTATCCTGAACGACATCCATTGCATCATAAAGTATTCTCTGAGCAAGAGATTTTTTTCCCCTCTCCATCAGCCCATTGGTAAATTTTGCAACCAATACGCTGTTAAAACGAGGATCAGGATCAATCGGTCGTTTCTCAATAGTTCTTCTACGTGACATTTCTTAACCCTCTCAACAAACAGAAACCCATCAGGAGGATTTCTTTGCACCATATTTTGAACGCCCCTGACGCCTATTAGAAACGCCCAGTGTATCAAGCGTACCGCGAATGATATGATATCTTACACCGGGGAGGTCCTTCACCCTGCCGCCTCGGATCAAAACCACCGAATGCTCCTGAAGATTATGCCCGATACCAGGAATATAAGAAGTCACCTCTATCCCATTGGTAAGTCGAACCCTCGCAACTTTCCTAAGAGCTGAGTTCGGTTTTTTCGGCGTAGTTGTATATACCCTCACACAAACACCACGTTTCTGAGGCGATCCCTTCAAGGCCGGGGTATTAGTCTTCTTAACAGACTTCTTTCTCCCGATCCGCACAAGTTGGTTAATAGTTGGCATTACGTTACTGCTCCTGTTTTCATACTTATTTATTGAAATTCAATATTTCAGTTGCAGAGCTGCACACTCAATTTAAACACGAAAGTGGACATATTTACCCTAACGGCACTGTAGTGTCAAGGGAAAAAACAGCTCTGCTTGTCGTTCACCGTCCTGAGTGATTGCCTTCAAGTCCAGTTCCCGCGGAAATCAGTCGACCCATAATTACATTCTCTTTTAAACCGGCTAATTCATCAATTCTGCCGGCTACAGCAGCATTTGTGAGGACCTTCGTTGTTTCCTGGAAGGACGCGGCCGAAATAAAACTTTCCGTTGAAAGCGATGCCTTGGTTACGCCAAGCAGAAGTGGTTCAGCAACTGCAGGTTTCTTTCCTTCAACAATAAGGCGATCTCTCTCTTCCTCAAACTTCCACCATTCAACTTGTTCACCGATCATAAACCTCGAGTCACCCGAGGAGGTAATCATTACTCTTTTCAGCATCTGCCTGACAATAACTTCTATATGTTTGTCATTGATTTTGACACCTTGCAGCCGGTAAACCTCTTGGATTTCGTTAACAAGAAATTTGGCCAGTTCCTTGACCCCAAGGACCGAGAGGATGTCATTTGGCACAATTGTACCTTCCATCAACGCCTCACCTGCCTGAACATAATCGCCTTCATGAACTATGATATGCTTAGACTTAGGAATAAGATATTCTTGAGCTTCACCATATTCCGGAGTAACTATCACCCTGCGTTTACCCTTTAGTTCTTTGCCAAAACTGACCTTCCCATCAATCTTCGAAATAATCGCCGGATCCTTAGGTTTCCGCACTTCAAACAGTTCTGCTACACGTGGCAAGCCACCGGTAATATCCTTAGTCTTAGTAGTTTCTCTTGGGATTTTGCCGACGATGGTTCCCGGTTGAATGACATCACCCTCACTGACGGAAATTATCGAACCGACAGGTAAACTATATCGTGCATAGGTTTCAGAGTCAGGCATCTTAACCGTTTTCCCTCGATCGTTTTTGACAGAAATACGAGGATTTAGCTGTGAACCTGTAGAGGTGTGGATGATCACCAACGAAGATCTTCCGGTAACCCCATCCACCTTCTCTTGCATGGTCACGCCTTCAAGAATATCACCATACTTAATAACTCCACCTACTTCAGCGACTATCGGAATAGTGTATGCATCCCAATCTGCTAGGATAGTATCTCTTGCAACTATTTCCCCTTCCCTGACGAGAAGCTGAGCACCATAATTAACTTTAAACTTCTCTCGCTCACGCCCAAACTCATCCTTCACCGCAATAACAGCATTGCGATTCATGACGATTTTTGTGCCCTCAGCGTTTGTTACTGAGTGGAGGTTATTAAAGGCCACAGTACCTCCAATATTGGTTTTAAGTTCAGCCTGTTCAACAGATCGACTTGCAGTGCCGCCAACGTGGAAGGTGCGCATCGTCAACTGAGTTCCGGGTTCGCCGATTGATTGAGCGGCTATGACACCGATTGCTTCGCCGGGATTTACCATGTGACCACGACCAAGATCACGACCATAACAGGCTGCACAAACCCCACGTTTCGAACGACAGCTAAGCACCGAGCGAATAGGAATCCGATCGATACCTGAAGCGGTTATTTTCTCAACGATATCTTCGGTGATTTCCTCACCGGCATTAACAATAGCTATACCGGTAAAAGGGTCCTCAATATCATCCAAGGCCACGCGACCTAGAATCCGGTCCCCAAGAGGAACAATAATTTCCCCGCCATCCATTAATGGTTCCGAAACTATACCATCAAGGGTCAAACAATCGGCTTCGACAATCGTAGACTCCTGTGCCACATCAACCAGTCGTCGGGTAAGGTACCCAGAGTTTGCGGTTTTTAGAGCCGTATCGGCAAGTCCCTTACGGGCACCATGGGTAGAAATAAAGTATTCAAGAACTCCAAGTCCTTCACGAAAGTTTGCCTTGATCGGGGTTTCGATAATTGCCCCACTAGGTTTGGCCATGAGACCGCGCATCCCTGCCAGCTGACGGATTTGATCTCTTGACCCTCTGGCACCTGAATCAGCCATGATGAAGATTGAGTTGAAACTTGGTCCTTCAACTCTTTTGCCATCTTTATCGAGGAAAAAATCAACTTTAATCTCCTCCATCATCGCATTTGCAACATCTTCAGTAACCTTGGACCAGATATCAACTACCTTATTGTATTTCTCGCCGGAAGTAATAAGACCATCAGTATACTGCTGCTCTACATCAAGCACGTCAGTTTCGGCTTTCTCAACAAATGCTTCCTTGCCAAGGGGAATTTTCATATCGTTAATACAGATGGATATTCCGGCACGTGTAGCATGTTCATATCCTATATCCTTTAACCTGTCGGCGAGAATTACCGTCTCTTTGGTTCCCGCATGTCTGTATGTATGATCAATGAGTTTAGCCAAGGCTTTTTTCGTGAGTACTTTATTTACTTCCTCAAATTTAACAGCATCAGGTAAAAGTTCACCAAGAAGAATGCGGCCCAAAGTGGTATCGATTAACTCACCATTTTTCCGTACTTTCACCTTAGCCTGCAGATGCACTTCACCATAATCGTAAGCAATAATCGCCTCTTCGACACAGCTGAATATTTTACCCTCTCCTGGAACATTCATACGATCTCGACTCATGTAGTAGAGTCCGAGCACAATATCCTGGGAAGGAATAATAACCGGTTCACCGTTGGCTGGTGAAAGGATGTTGTTAGTCGACATCATCAATACCCGAGCTTCGACCTGCGCCTCCACCGAGAGTGGGACATGAACCGCCATTTGATCACCATCGAAGTCTGCGTTGAAAGCCATACAGACCAAGGGATGCAACTGAATCGCCTTGCCTTCAATGAGCATTGCCTCAAATGCTTGCATACCAAGCCTATGGAGAGTTGGGGCGCGGTTAAGAATAACAGGGTATTCGGTTACCACTTCTTCAAGGACATCCCAAACTTCTTTTACCTCTTTCTCTACCATCTTACGGGCACTCTTGATGGTCGTGACATACCCTTTGCTTTCCAGTTTGTTGTAGATAAACGGTTTAAACAATTCTAAAGCCATCTTCTTAGGGATGCCGCACTGATGTAAGCGAAGATGAGGCCCGACAACAATTACAGAACGACCTGAATAGTCGACACGCTTACCGAGAAGGTTTTGCCGAAAACGCCCTTGTTTGCCTTTGAGCATATCAGACAGAGACTTGAGCGGCCTTTTATTGCCACCGGTAATCACTCGTCCCCGACGACCATTATCAAAGAGGACATCAACGGCTTCCTGCAACATCCTTTTCTCGTTACGAATGATAATATCCGGGGCATCAAGTTCGAGGAGTCTTTTAAGGCGATTATTGCGGTTTATCACCCGACGATAAAGATCGTTGAGATCGGACGTGGCAAACCTGCCACCTTCCAATGGGACCAATGGCCGCAGATCCGGCGGGAGTACAGGAATGACTTCAAGAATCATCCACTCCGGCTTATTTCCGGAATCTCTGAAGGCCTCTATGACAAAAAGCCTTTTACCCAATTTTTGGCGTTTGGTCTGCGAATTAGTTGCCAGCATCTCCTCACGGAGTTGGATGGAAAGAGAAACAAGGTCCTGAGCCGAAAGAAGTTCCCTGATCGCCTCAGCACCAATACCAACATGAAAGCGACCAGGATGTTCCTCTAGAGCTTGACGGTATTTCTCCTCAGTAAGAAGAGTTCCCACAGGAATTCCGTCAACGCGGGACTCAGTAACGGCATATTGCTCAAAATAGAGAATTTTCTCCAGCTGCTTGAGCGTCATATCAAGAACCGCACCAATCTTGCTCGGCAGACTCTTGAGAAACCAGATATGCGCAACTGGAGCAGCGAGTTTAATGTGACCAAGACGTTCACGACGAACCTTAGACTGAATTACTTCAACACCGCATTTTTCACATACTACTCCGCGATGTTTCATTCTTTTATATTTCCCGCAATTACACTCGAAATCCTTTACCGGTCCGAAAATTTTTGCACAAAACAATCCATCTCTTTCTGGTTTGAACGTCCTGTAATTTATGGTTTCCGGCTTTTTAACCTCACCATGTGACCAATCCATGATTTTCTCAGGAGAGGCCAGCGATATTTTTACACTCTTAAATTTAACTGGAGCTTTCGGTTTTTGAAAAAAATTAAATAATTCTTCCACGAAATCACCTCTTCCTTTTATTAAAGGATTTTACCGGCAACACTTTTGCCATATCAAGCAGAGAGCAAATCTGTCAGGACTTGCGGTACCGGACCAAGGGTTCCTGCCCAAATCACAGGAACACCTCTCCTTATTCTTCAATGAGTTCCATATTTAAACAGAGGGCCTGCAGTTCTTTGACAAGAACATTAAAAGATTCAGGCAATCCCGTTGTTAAAAAGTTATTTCCCTTTACAATCCGCTCGTACATGGCAGTGCGCCCCTCAACATCGTCGGATTTAGCCGTTAAAAATTCCTTAAGAGTGTATGCAGCTCCATAGGCTTCCATCGCCCAGACCTCCATCTCTCCCAGTCTCTGACCACCGAACTGTGCCTTACCGCCCAGAGGTTGTTGAGTCACAAGAGAATAAGGGCCTGTAGATCTAGCATGAATTTTATTATCTACCAGGTGATGCAGCTTGAGCATATACATCACACCAACCGTAACCTTATTGTCAAACGGTTCACCATTGAGACCGTCATACAGTTGAACCTGCCCAACCTCATGTACTTCAGCTTCAGTGAGCAATCTTCTGATCGAATCTTCAGGGGCCCCATCAAATACCGGGGTTGTCATATGTAAACCTCGATGATGTTCCCGGGCCCAATCGATAATATCTTGGTCGGTTCGGTTTTCGGTCAAAGCAGCATATTCAAATTTTGAATATATTTTACTAAGCCTCTTGCGAATTTCCGCGACGGCTTCTCGTTGCGCTAAGTCTGAAATCTGTTCCCCAAGCTTTTTAGCGGCAAAACCCAAATGCACTTCGAGGACCTGCCCCACATTCATACGGGAAGGAACACCAAGAGGATTAAGAACAATATCAACCGCAGTGCCATCTCCAAAAAACGGCATATCTTCTTCGGGAAGCAAGCGGGAAACAACACCCTTGTTGCCATGCCGTCCGGCCATCTTATCACCCACGGAGAGTTTACGTTTTGTTGCGACATATACCTTGACCATCTTGACGACACCTGGCGGCAAATCATCTCCTTTCTTCATGCGATCGATTATGCCATCGTATCGTTCAGTTATCAGTTTTGCCTGTTTGTCGTATCTCGTGTAGACCGCATCAATGAGTTCTATATATTTGGCCTTCTCGGAGAAATCGATATCTCTCAGGCGCTCAAATCCAATTAATTCAGCCTGTTCAGCCGCAATCTTCTTGCCAAGTCTAACAATCACTTCACCACGTTTGTCGATTATGTCAACCTTTGCAGTGCGACCTTCCAGGAGATTGCCGATCTCGCGACATACACCACGACGAAGACTCCGAAGTTCGTCAATCTTATCCTGATTGAGCTTGTCAATCTCAAGATCTTCAATGAGCAATGAGCGTTCATCCTTGTCCACACCTTTGCGGGAGAAAACTTTGGCATCGATAATAACGCCACTGACACCGGGTGGAACCCGCAGAGAAGAATCCTTAACATCTTGAGCCTTTTCACCAAAAATTGCCCTGAGGAGCTTCTCCTCAGGTGACAAAACGGTCTCACCTTTGGGGGTCACTTTGCCAACCAAAGTATCACCGGCTTTCACTTCAGCGCCAATCCGAACAATTCCGGAATCGTCAAGATTTCGGAGAGTTTCTTCGCTAACATTTGGTATATCGCGGGTGATTTCTTCTTTGCCGAGTTTGGTGTCCCTGGCCATTGTTTCAAAAACTTCGATATGCACCGATGTAAAGGTATCTTCCTTTAACAATCGCTCATTAATCAGTATTGAATCTTCGAAGTTGAATCCTCGCCATGGCATAAATGCAATAGTTACGTTTTTGCCAATGGCGAGTTCACCTGATTCGCAAGACGGGCCGTCAGCAAGGACCATCCCTTTCTTAACACGAACACCCGGCAGTACAATCGGTCTCTGGTTAAAACAAGTGTTTTGATTAGACTTCTTATATTTTTCAAGACGATACAATGCCACTCCAGTATCAAACCCGTCAGTGCCTGGTTCATCGTATCTGACAACAATGCGATTTGAATCTGATTCTTCAACCACACCGTCTCCAGCTGCTAACAGACAGGCTCCTGAATCACGAGCAACATAGCGCTCCATTCCGGTGCCAATAAGCGGTGCTGAAGTAACCATCAAAGGCACGGCCTGCCGCTGCATGTTAGATCCCATAAGCGCTCTATTAGCATCATCGTTTTCCAAAAAGGGAACAAGCGAAGCTGCAATACTAATCATTTGGTTCGGAGCAATGTCCATGTACGTAACGTACTCAGAAATCGTCGTGAGAACTTCACCATCTTCTCGAACAATAAGATTTTCTTGAATAATTCTGTGATTTTCGTCAACGGGAGTGAGTGCCGGTGCAATATATTGGTTTTGTTCCTGCAGAGCACTGAGGTATTTCACCTCAGACATGACAATTCGATCATCCACCTTCCTGTAGGGAGTTTCGATAAACCCGTAAGGATTGATTCTGGCATAGGTGGCCAAAGAAACAATCAGTCCAATATTAGGACCTTCAGGTGTTTCAACTGGGCAAATCCGGCCGTAATGTGTCGGATGAACATCGCGAACCTCAAAGCCAGCCCTTTCCCTTGATAATCCACCGGGTCCTAGGGCACTTAGACGGCGCTTATGAGTTACCTCAGATAAGGGATTGGTCTGATCCATGAACTGTGATAATTGGCTTGTTCCAAAAAATTCTTTTATAGCTGCTGAAATCGGTTTTGGATTAACCAGATCATGCGGCATGAGCGTTTCAACATCTTGCAAGGTCATTCTTTCTTTGATGGCCCTTTCCATCCGTACAAGACCCATCCGATATTGATTTTCAACCAATTCGCCAACCGTCCGAACCCTTCTATTGCCGAGATGATCAATATCATCTACACCACCCTGGGTATCCTTCAGACGAACGAGATGACGAACTGAATGAATTATATCTTCTTTAGTCAAAGCTCGATGAGAGATATCAATGTTCAAACCAAGCTTTGCATTGATCTTGTAACGTCCGACCTCAGAAAGATCATAAAGATCTTGATTAAAGAATAAATTTTGGAAAAAAGACTCTGCAACTTCAGCTGTCGGTGGACTGGAGGGACGCAGCCTTCGATAAATTTCGATAAGTGCATCTTTGCTGCTTTTGGCTTTATCAAGGGCTAATGTCTTGCTAAAAGAATCTGAAAATTTTACGCCATCAATATGCAGAATCTTGAATTCATTAATTCCATTGGCGGCAAGGGTTTCAAGCAAGGAATCGGTTAGTTCAGTATTGCATTCAGCGATGATTTCGCCGGATTCTTCCTTGACTATTGTACTGGCAAGAGTTTCGCCTATCAGCGATTCAGGAGCCAAAGGAAGAAAATGGATACCGACGGATTCGAGCTTTTTACAAAGTACCTTTGATACTTTTTTACCTTTTTTCGCTAATACGTCTCCATCGGCAGGATTTATTATATCGAACTCCAATCGTTGGCCCTTGACCAATTCGCCATCAAAACTGACCTTGAAATTCTCGCCATCTTTAACAACCAAGTTGGTTGGATAAAATTCTTCAAGTAATTGCTCAGAGGAGTATCCCAAGGCCTTCAGAAGAGTGGTCACAGGAAATTTTCTTCTTCTATCTATTCTTACATGGAGATAATCTTTTATATCAAATTCGAGGTCGATCCATGATCCTCGGACAGGAATAATTCTAGCAGAATAGAGCAACTTTCCACTTGAATGACTTTTGCCATTGTCATGGGTATAGAAAAGTCCTGGTGATCGCTGCAATTGAGAAACAATCACCCTTTCAGTGCCATTAACAACAAAAACACCGTCGCCAGTCATAAGAGGCAGGGAACCAAGAAAAACTTCCTGCTCTTTAATATCACGAATCGATTGTACGCCAGTCACTTCATCAACGTCGAAAGTTATAAGTCGAACAACGATTTTAAGTGGAATTTCATAGGTCATTCCCCGCTGCAGACATTCATGAACGGTATATTTGGGAACACCGAATTTATATTTTACGAACTCAAGAGAGCATAGTCCGTTGAAATCATTTATTGGAAATACGTTTTTCAGGATAGCCTGCAACCCATGATCTTCCCTATCATCAGGGTCACGGTCCATCTGCAAAAATTTCTCATAAGAGAGACGTTGCATTGATATAAGATGTGGCGGTTCCAGGATGGTCTCTGCCGTGGCAAAGCTCTTTCTCACTCTTTCCATAATTGTCCTCGAAATTGCCTTTGAATCGTATTATAATGTTTAATCGACAGACCAGCTCGACAGGATTCTGTTAAGCTAAACAGTTGTTGTGGCGAATTAAAAAACCATGCCACCGGAGCAGATATTTTCTGACACAGAATAACAGTTAATATAGAAAATAAACCTGGCAGATACTGTAAGCATTAATCTTTAGCATGGTAGTATTCCTTTTGCTATTTTTGCCTACACGGTGCAATCGTTTTTCGCCAGAGCCGAAACCGATCTTGAATTGAAAAGCATGATTGAGCTTTTTGCATATCTACAAAGCACAACACGCCACGAGACTAAGCTCGTAGCGTGTTATTATGAAGCTGCAGTTGCTCAAACAAGGAACAACTCGGTTCCCTGCCGATTTACTTAATCTCTACACTTGCACCAACCGCTTCAATCTTTGCTTTGATCTCGGCTGCGTCTTCTTTGGTAGTGGCCTCTTTTAAGGTTGCCGGTGCTGATTCAACCAGTTCCTTTGCTTCCTTCAAACCGAGGCCGGTGACTGCACGAACCTCTTTAATAACCTTGATTTTTTCGCTGCCGATGCTCGCCAAAATGACATCGAATTCAGTTTTTTCTTCTTTGGGTGCTTCAGCAACTGCGCCAACTGCTGCAACTGCTACGGGGGCAGCTGCGGATACCCCGAATTTCTCTTCGAATTCTTTAATAAGCTCAGAAAGCTCAAGAACCGACATATTAGCTATAAAATCGATTACGTCTTGTTTAGATACAGCCATGATCATTATCCTCTTATTAAATATTTGATCTATTACCTGTTAAGATACCTGTTAATTGACCGCTGCTTCCTTCTGGTCTTTTATAGCCTGCAATGCGTAGACAAACGTCCGTGGTACGCCACTAAGAACCTGTACAAGGCCCGAAGGAACGCTTTTCCACGTCGACAACAATTGTCCAAGCAAGGCTTCCTTACTCGGAAGTTTGGAGAGGGCGGTAAGCTTGTCTACTCCAATTTTTTCTCCATCAAGTACTGCAGATCGGATTTTAAATTTCTCATTATCACTCGCAAATTTTGTTACAACCTTGGCTGGTTCAACTGGATCTGCGTACGCCATGATAACCGCTGTAGTTCCGGAAAAATATTCGCTTAAAGCTGCGTTACCGGTATCCGTCACTGCTCTTTTCAGGAGAGTATTTTTGGCTACACGGATTTCCGAATTACAGTTTCTCAATTCTATGCGAATTTTCTGAAACTCGGAAACCTTCAAACCACAATAGTCAGCGACAACTGCTAATTTTGCCCGGTTGAACGACTCACTCAAGTCCGAGACAATTGTCACTTTTTCATCACGATTCAAAGCACTCCTCCTAGGTTAAATTGAACGATTGGGTAAACAGCAGATACAACATTTTGATCTTGGCTGATCGGAATTACTTTACGATATCAAAACAATTATTTCGTCTTTCATTCGTCTCGGCAGGTCGTCCTAGCACGATTAAACATTGTGTGCCTGCTGTCTTCGACTTCCACAATTTGTCCAGCTTCGATAAAAAGCTGAGAACTTTCCAACACTGTTAATTCAATAAAGATCTAATCGCAATGGGATCAAGCTTCACACCTGGCCCCATGGTCGAAGAAATTGTAATAGATCGCAAATAAATACCTTTGCTGGTGGATGGCTTAAGCTGAATGATCCGTTGAACAAAAGCCAAAAGATTTTCACTCATTTTTTCTTTACCAAAAGAGAGCTTGCCAATGCCGCTATGAATAATTCCGCCTTTATCAACCCTAAAGTCAACCTTGCCACCTTTGATTTCCTTAACAATATTTGCAACATCAAAGGTTACAGTACCAAGCTTAGCATTTGGCATGAGATTTCGCGGTCCAAGAATTCGACCAATTTTACCGACAACACCCATCATGTCAGGGGTTGCGACTGTTTTGTCGAACTCAAGCCAACCTTCCTTAATTTTTTCTACAAGATCATCTCCACCAACATAATCTGCTCCTGCCTCCAGCGCCTCGGCTTCTTTAGCTCCTTTGGCAAAAACAAGAACACGCGTAATTTTGCCAGTACCGTGTGGAAGGGCAACGGATGATCTGATCATCTGATCGGCATGTCGCGGATCAACTCCAAGCTTCATGGCAACATCGAATGTTTCATCAAACTTTGCAAATGTTGATTTGAGCACCAATTCAATGCCTTCTTCGACACCATGTAAAACGGTTCGATCAACACCCTGTAACTTATTTTTATAATTTTTTCCGTGCTTCGGCATATCAGCCTCCTACATGGATAGGATTGACTACTCCTACCTGCAGTATTTATAAAAATGTTTAATCAACAATTGTAATTCCAGCACTTCGAGCGGTGCCCTCAATGATGCGCATCGCACTTTCAACATCATACGCATTGAGATCAGGCCTTTTCAGTTCAGCAATCTCACGAATTTTGTCCCTACCAATTTCCGCAACGCGCTCAATCTTCGGATTACTCGATCCCTTCTTCAACCCCGCAGCCTTCATCAATAAAATTGAGGCTGGCGGAGTCTTGGTGATAAAAGTGAAGGATCGGTCTTGATAGACGGTTATCACTACAGGGATAATTGTATCCCCCATAGATTGAGTTCTGGCATTAAAACTTTTGCAAAATTCCATGATATTGACTCCACGTTGTCCTAGCGCAGGACCTATAGGTGGAGACGGATTTGCTTTTCCGGCGGGAATTTGCAATTTGATGTAAGCCGTTTCTTTTTTGGCCATGGTTTATACTCCAACTAACTATTAATTACATACTTCCCGAGTCTTCCAAGAGCAACAAATTCTACCGGGGAAGTGACAACCTCGCAACAGAATCAGGTATTTGATACCTGGACAAATTCCAATTCGACCGGTGTCTCCCGACCGAAAATAGAAACCATAACTTTGACTCGTCCTTTTTCAGGAAAGACCTCGTCAACCACACCTTGAAAATTTGCGAATGGACCATCTATGACCCTGACTACCTCACCGACATCAAAAACAACCTTCGGCCTTGGTCTCTCGGAACCATCTTGGATTCTACCAATAATCTTTGCCGCATCGGCATCAGACAATGGCATGGGATCACGATCATCGCCGACGAATCCAACAACACGCGGCATATTATCGTGAATCGTATGCCAGGTCTGATCGTTGAGATCCATGCTTACCAACATATATCCGGGAAAAAATCGTCGAGAGGAAGTCTTGCGAGAGCCTTTGATCATCTCAACAACCTGCTCGGTTGGCACTAAGATCTCACCAAAATGCTCTTCTAAACCTTCCTTCTTAATCCGTTCCTCAAGAGTAGCCTTCACTTTTTCCTCAAAGCCCGAGTGGACTTGAAGTATATACCATTGTCTAGCCATGTGACCTGTAAGTAAAAAGTTAAATAAAGGATACAGTCGAAATATGAGAAAATTCAATAAGATGAATTCGTTACAAATATTAACGTAAAAACATACCAATGAGCTTTCCAAGAAGAAGGTCAACGGACCCGAGATACAGGGACAAGATAACTGTAAGAGTCACAACTATTCCGGTTAATCCAAGGGTTGTCTTTTTATCCGGCCAGACAATTTTGAAAAACTCCGCTTGTACTTCACCAACAAATTTCTTGATTTGGGCTGGCGAGAAGGGTGAAGGCTCTTCAGCCTTCAATGAGTTGGTATTTTTCAATTTCGTGCTCGCTGCCATAGCCTCACTAACCTCCTGGCCGTCACTGCCAAAACCGCTCATTTACGAGCAATTCAAGATATTTATTAAATACTTGAAAATACAATTGGCAGGCCAGGAGGGACTCGAACCCCCAACTTCCGGATTTGGAGTCCGGCGCTCTACCATTAGAGCTACTGGCCTGCGAAATTTAATTTATTTCGTTTCTTTGTGTGGCGTGTGTCCCTTGCAAAAGGGACAATATTTACTAAATTCAAGTTTATTCGGGGTGCTTTTTTTGTTTTTTGTCGTTGTATAATTCCGACGTTTGCATGTTCCACATGCGAGGGTTACTATATCTCTCATTGACTTTTCCCATATAAAAATTGCTCTGATCTCTTTTCAGAATTTCAGAGCAATTTAAGTTTTCGTAAGACTAGGCGATGATTTCACTGATAACGCCGGCACCAACAGTGCGTCCGCCTTCACGAATGGCAAAACGCAAACCGACATCCATGGCAATCGGAGTGATGAGCTCAACTGACGCGGTGATATTGTCGCCGGGCATGACCATCTCAACTCCCGCTTCAAGGCTCACAACCGCTGTAACGTCTGTCGTTCTAAAATAGAATTGCGGACGGTATCCATTGAAAAATGGCGTATGACGACCACCCTCTTCCTTGCTGAGTATGTAACATTCGGATTTAAATTTGGTGTGCGGCGTAATCGACTTCGGAGCGGCCAATACCTGCCCGCGCTCTACCTCTTCACGCTTGACTCCGCGCAGAAGGGCACCAATGTTATCACCTGCCTGACCTTCGTCAAGTAATTTGCGGAACATCTCAACACCAGTACACGTCGTCTTGGCGGTCGGTCTGATACCGATTATCTCGATATCATCACCAACATGGATTACTCCACGTTCAATCCTGCCGGTCGCTACCGTACCACGACCAGAGATCGAAAATACATCTTCAACTGGCATCAAAAACGGTTTATCAACCTCTCGTTTAGGCTCAGGTATATACGAATCAATCGCATCCATAAGCTCCCAGATACATTTCGCCGATTCAGGATCTTCAGCATTTTCAAGCGCTTTAAGAGCAGAACCTTTAACAAACGGTACTTCGTCTCCGGGAAATTCGTACTTGTCAAGCAGTTCGCGCAATTCCATCTCTACCAGCTCGATCAGCTCTTCATCATCTACCATGTCGCATTTATTAAGAAACACAACCATTGCCGGAACACCTACCTGGCGGGCAAGCAGGATGTGCTCGCGGGTCTGCGGCATTGCACCGTCTGTTGCGGCAACTACAAGAATTGCACCGTCCATCTGCGCTGCACCGGTAATCATGTTCTTGATATAGTCGGCATGACCAGGGCAATCAACGTGTGCATAATGACGATTCGCCGTCTCATATTCAACATGGGCGGTAGCGATGGTTATTCCACGCTCTTTCTCTTCCGGCGCCTTGTCTATCTCGGAAAAATCGGTAAACGTCGCCTGACCTTTTAACGATAAGACACGAGTAATTGCTGCAGTTAATGTGGTCTTGCCATGATCAATATGGCCTATCGTTCCTACATTGACGTGCGGTTTATTCCTCTCAAATTTTTTCTTCGACATCTTCTTGTCTCCTCAGGCCGTTGAATATTTTTTCTATGGTTGCTACCAGTGTTAACATGGAGCCCACGACCGGAGTCGAACCGGTGACCTCATCCTTACCAAGGATGCGCTCTACCAACTGAGCTACGTGGGCAACCACCTGCAACACGAGACACTACTATTGGAGCGGGAAACGAGGCTCGAACTCGCGACCCTCAGCTTGGAAGGCTGATGCTCTACCAATTGAGCTATTCCCGCCCGGTATATCTCTCTTTGCAAAACAGAAGAGTCGTGGTGGAGGGGGGAGGATTCGAACCTCCGAAGGCTGAGCCGACAGATTTACAGTCTGTTCCCTTTGGCCGCTCGGGAACCCCTCCATGGAGAACGCCTGAACAAAGACAAATCTCTTTAAACTCTTATTACCACTTTGTAAAGTTATATTTTATGGAGCTGGCGATAGGAATTGAACCCACAACAACCTCATTACAAGTGAGGAGCTCTACCATTGAGCTACGCCAGCTTACAAGAGGAAGGAATATACTCACTAAATTTTCTTAATTCAACATCTATTTTTTATTTCACTTTTTCTCCGGCCTACAAAGGTGCCCTGCAAAGCCACATCTGGGTGTGCTCTGAGACAAAAAAAGGCCTGGTCTCTGTGGGGGACCAGGCCTTTCAAACTGTTCAGCTCTGGCAACCGCGACAGAGCTCTAAATTTAACTCTCTCTACTCAAATGTTTTTGCCGAAAGCACTTTGACGATACTTTTCAAAGGCATATGCCGTGGTTCTGAAGAGGAGATGGGCAAACTTGGTGTAGGGCAGATACAAAAAGAGCATCATGATTGAAACGAGATGCATGAAATAGATGAGGTACCCAAGAACCGGCATTCCGGCCCAACGCAAGAGTTCTGCTCCCAAACCCGTAACACCTACTGCAGTGATCTCCCAGATAAGGAACCAATCATAAAAAGTTGTTTGGGTTTTCAATTCTCGCTCAGCCTTCTTTCTGTTAGACCAGAGGACCCCAACGCCAAAGAGAAGGGCAATGGCAGAAACGTTGGCTAGGATTTTAAAAGGATCTGCCAATGGAAGCGGTCCGTGTAAAGAGGGCCAGAAAAGGCCAAGTACATCATTTTTCAACAGCGACCAGCAGGTTACAATAAACAAACCTATGAATGCGAGCATCAACGGCAGATGCCCCCTCACCCTATCAATGTTTGTTTTGCACTCCCGGAAACGGGTGTGTTTGACAATCTCAATTAAAGAAGGCCAAATGAATTCCTTGACAAATGGAACGATTGCCGGTCGATATTCTCTATTCAACCCCGCTTCCTCACACATGGTTTTCCACATGGAATTGATGCCTTTAAATGCAGAAAACAAGCCTAATCCAAGAGCCGGAACCATTATGAGTACAATAAAAAAGATATTTTTGGCATACCAGCGAAAATCCCAGGTCCCAAAAAATTGTTGATAGCCATGGCTTGCAAATTCTTGGGCGGTTGGAAAACGCATTGCCCCAGAGAGTAGCCACATGACAAAAATGACCACCACAGGGAGCCCGATCAATATCGGCAAGCCCTTGGCACTGGATGCCAGCTTTGCCAGAGGAGCAGGCCAGCCATAAAAGGTATAGGCATAGGCACGAATGGCACTAAGGACATCCCCCGGCTTTGCTCCCCTTGGACAGTTGGTGGTACAATCTCCACACTGATGGCAGAGAAACACATCAGGGTCGGTTACGAGCTTATCCTTTATTCCCCATTGTGCCCAAATCATTTCCTTTCTCGGAAATGGCTTACCCTCTTTCGAGAGTGGACACATAACCGAGCAGGTAGCGCACTGATAACACTTTTTAAGAGTGTCACCTCCGGCTTCCTTCAGGGATCTGATAAATTCTAAATCGGGTTGAACATTCATTTCTTCCTCCTGCTATATATCCATGAAAAACATGTTTCAATACCTCAGCGTCAAATATGTCATGTCCAGCGGAGTGGTTCTACCTCCGCAGGACATTACCCGACATTGTTTAGAAGCCTTTAAACGGATTTGGACCCATCTCGACAATTTGCTCAACAAATTCGTTTATTATCTGTGGGATTTTATCATAATCAGTTATAGCAACCTGATTGGCAGCACACCTCTCCGGTTCGAGTCCAAGAGTCTTAAGTGTGTCACCAATATTTTCCATCCGCTTATTGGCAATCTCGGACCCTTTGACAAAATGACATTGGTAGTCATCCCCATAGGTGCACCCAAGAAGCATTGCGCCATCCATTCCAGCAGAAAGTGCATCGCGGATCCAAGCCATATTAACGGAACCAAGACAACGAACCGGAATAAACCGTGCCATATGGCTAATGCCTAAACGCTTTATACCAGCCATATCGAGTGCTGGGTAGGCATCGTTTTCGCAGACAAGAACAAGAATTCGCAAACGATCTTCATCGTCTTCCGGCACCTCAACAGCCTTGATCATTGATCCGATCAGATCAATGTTATAATCCTTGAAGCCGATAATCCTCTCAGGGCAAGCCCCCATGCAAGTACCGCAACGACGACAGCGAGTCGGATTCGGCAGCGGGGTCCCCTTTTCATCATCGTCAAGGGCACCGAATGGGCATTCTTCGGTACACCTCTTACACTGAGTGCATCTTTGCATGAAAAACTCAGGATAGGTAGCATCTCCGGAGCGAGGATGAACAGAAACACCTCTATCGGTTGACTCGATGCACTGAATGGCTTTCAAAGCAGCTCCAGTTGCATCATCGACAGCCTCTTCCATCGTTTCCGCTTTGCGCACACCACCACAGGCATATATGCCGGTACGTCGAGTTTCATAGGGGAAGCAAATAAAATGCGAATCCGCGTAGCCATCGAAAAGATCAAGGTCGACAAATGCAGGTCCCTGCCGATAAGCCAGATTAATAGAATCTTCGTTCAATGTGGTCGGTTCCATACCGGCAGCGAGAACAACCATATCTACTTGCAGTGTCAAGTCTTCGCCTAGTAAGGTGTTCTCAACAGCAACAGTCAAGGAAGAGCCACTCTCCTCAACCTTCATTACATTTCCTTTGGTGAGGAAAATACCATCTGTATTCTGAGCACTTTTATAGTACAGCTCCATATGTCCTGGAGTTCGCATGTGTTGATAGAGAATATAGGCTTTACCATCGACATTATCTTGACAGACATATTGTGCCTGCTTCAAGGCAACCATGGAGGTTACCGAATTACAGTACGGGAAATCCTTGTCATGCTCCTTGCCACCGGGACTCTGGATAAAAGCAACATTGGCAGGAACTTTTCCAGCCTTGGCAAGTTTCTCGAATTCGGCATTAGTAACAACATTCTTTACTTTGCCATAGCCGAGGTGTTCATATTGCGAGACATCGGCTGGTTTCCAGCCGGTTGCCAGAACCACCGCCCCGACCTTCAAGGCATCGGCATTAGTATCGGTATATTTTTTAAGCCCAGCGTTAGGGTCTACCATCTCACCTTTGTTAATCAAATCTTGCTGGTCTACCGTAACCTTTTGTGGAGCATCCCACTCGGTTTTTGTTCCTGCAGCTTTGAAGGTTACTCCGAAATTGCCAGGGGCTCCAGAGATTCGAGCAACCTCTGTCGCAGTTTTAACGGTAATTCTATCATTGCCTTCAACACCGGCAATCAATGTATTAATTGGATTCTCTTCAAGGTCGGTCCAAGGAGCCTTGGAGGGAAAGCTTTTTCTCCATCCCGCCGCCTTGCCACCAAGCTTTTCTTCTTTTTCAGCAACAATTACATTATACCCCGCTGCTGCAGCTTCCTTTGCGGCCGTCAGTCCCGCTAGACCACCACCCATAACAAGAATTGTTTTATTGATTTCTTCGAGTTTGTAGGGCTCAGGGAGAAGAGTTTTTTTGGCTCGAGTGCAGGCCATACGCAGGTAATCAGAAGCTGATTCCTGTAAAAATGCGGCAGCTTCCTTATGTGGAGCTTGACCATCAACAGGCTTCACTTCAGACCATACCACCTGCTCACGCAAGTTGGCGCGGACAGTAATCTTATCAACACCGAAATCAAACTCTCTGGACATGACACGCGGCGAACAAGCACCAACAACAATAGTATTAACACCGCCGGCGACATCACCTTCGATTAGCGAACGGCCTTCAGTTCCGCAGAGGTAATTGTGCGTTTTGCACTCCATGGACATCTCCCCGGAAACAACCTCGGCAAGTGCCTCCATATCGAGTGCGTCCCCAATGCCACATCCAGCACAAATATAGGCGCAATATTTTTTATCCATTGATTCTTACCTCCTTGAAACCTGAATTGCCTTTAGGGCAGCTGCAGTTGATGATTGAGTACAAGTAACAACATCCGCGGCTTTTTTCGCACAACCAGCTGATATCATAGCCTTATCAAAATCAGAAATAATGAAACCACTGGCGTCAAGATTCAGCTCAGCAGGGGCACCTTGCAGCCCGAGAGACGGTTGCATTCCGGTAGCAAGAACGGCCATGTCGACTTTTTGAGATATTTTTTCGGCTGTCAGTGCATTTTCAGCCACAACAGTTACACCTCCATCAGCTTCAAGGATAATATCGGCTACCTTTCCCTTGATAAAGAAGGCATTGGCATCGGCCGTTCGAACTTCGCGGAATTTCTCATATTTCCCAGGTGTTCTCAGGTCTATGTAAAATACATAGATTTTGGCATTAGGGTACTGCTCCCGTACGTAGGACATTTGCTTAAGGGTAGCCATACAGCAGATATGCGAACAGTACTCAAGATGATTTTCATCTCGAGATCCGGCACATTGAACAAAAGCAATCGAATCTATCGCCTTATTGTCACCTGGACGGACAATTTTTCCGCCAGTCGGGCCATTCGGAGCGGCCATTCGCTCAATCATCATGTTGGTGACAATTGACTTCGACTGTCCAAATTTAAGGTTTTCCATCTTCGTTGGTTCATAGGGAACCCAACCTGTAGCCCAAATAATTGATGCAACTTTGATTGTTAGCGTCTCAGGTTGCATATCAAGGTCGATTGCATCGTATTTACAAGCGGCTTTAATGGCATCTGCGCCTGCGACGCTTAAGGCACTCTTTTTGAGAACATATCTTCGCGGATATGCCATTTCATGAGGCAAATAAATTGCTTTCGAATTGTTCATTCCAAAATTGAATTCATTGGCAATCTCATCCGGGCATGCTGTTGTACAATCGCCACAGGCAGTACAGTTGCTGTTAACGTATCGTGGCTCGGTTACGAGGGTCACTTCGTAATTACCAGGTCCACCCTCAATTGCCTTGACGGTTGTCATGGTATAAGTCCTGATTTTTCTGATTATCCTTAACCCGTCGAAAATTGATCTCCAAACCGCAACTGGGTGGGCAGAGTTTGGGAAAATACTTATTCAGCTGCGCAACTCTTCCGCCAAAAGATGGACCTTTCTCTACAAGAAACACATCATTCCCGACTTCAGCGGTCTCCAGAGCAGCCGTCAATCCACTGATGCCTCCGCCTACGACCAGTACTGCACCAGAGGTGCCTTGCTCGTCAGTCATACCTAACCTCCATAATTGCTCTTAAAATATTGTCCTATTGATATGCCCCACACTGTCACTGTACCAGCATATAACGTGAAAATGCGATGCACATCAACTATTAAACGCAGATTTGCAACCTAATGCCCTAATCCAAAATTTTTTAGCTTATTTTTCCAAGAGATTAGAACAACTCTTGGAAAAATAAGCTAAAAACACTACATACTAAAAAATCTCCAGGAGTCTATGACTCCTGGAGATTTTTTTTACATCAAGCCAACATCATTCCCAGCTATTACAGCCAAGGATCGGTCGGGAAGATGTTTATGCATTCAACTTTCTCACACTTCCATTCCTTGCTCTCCGGATTGAAGGTGGAGTTAACAAAACATTTCCAGTTCTGATCATCTACTGCCGGGAAATCTGAGCGGTAGTAGAATCCTGGATAACGCGATTCTTTACGGAATTCAATGTGTCGAATATGGGCCTCAACACACCAGATGCGATGGTAATTCTCCCAGCAACGGAGCAGTTCATGCAGATCGCCGGCTGCCATCTTCTCTGAATCCTCGCGGAGCAGGCGAAGAAGATCAAGGCAGATATTGAGAAGCTTGCCTGAAGTCATATAGTAGGTAGCAACACCACCACCATACTCATCGGTAGCCTTCATGAGACGCATCATAATTCCCGAAGGTTTGCAGTAGTTCGGATTTACCTCGATAGATGTGGAAGCGCCTTTAAACTCTTCGAAGCGTCTTACCGGAGCATAGATCTCGTCAGCTATCGATTGTGCAGATTGCTTCAATTCTGGCTTGAAGCTTGCGTTATCGCGGCAGAATTTAACCATCTGCTTGGCAGCAATACGTCCTTCCGCATGCGAACCGGAAGAGAACTTATGACCGGAAGCACCAACGCCGTCACCGGCTGTGAACAAGCCGTCAACAGTGGTCATACGATTGTATCCCCACTTATATTTATGGACGCGGGAATCATTTTTGACATCCGGAACCCATGATTCTTCCGGACCGGAGGTCCAGATACCACAGCAACCGGAATGTGAACCGAGCATGTAGGGTTCGGTCGGCATAATCTCTGAACCAACCTTCTCAGGCTCAACGTCCATACCTGCCCAAAGACCGGCTTGACCAACGGACATATCAAGGAAATCTTCCCAGGCTTCTGACTCGAGATGTTTCCAATATTTTTTCAGAGACTTGTCATCCATTCCTTTGGCTTTACGATCTTCGAGGAATGCATTCAAGGCTACGTCGGTTGCCATGTAGAGCGGACCACGACCAGCTTTCAGCTCATTGAGCATCAGATGGTTACGCAGACAGGTCGGAGTAACCGGAGAGCCACCGTAAGGCATGAATTTCGAAAGCTCATCACCTACTGAAGCTGAGTTGGCATAGAACTCGCCAAGGCCGTTTTGTACTTTGGCCTTGAACAGGAGGAACCAGGCACCAACAGGGCCGTAACCGTCTTTGAAACGGGCCGGGGTGAAGCGGTTTTCCATCATGGTCAAGGTAGCGCCGACTTGGGCACACATGGTGTAGGTGGAACCAGCATTCCAAACCGGATACCATGCACGGCCTTTACCTTCACCAGTGGACCGTGGGCGGAAGATGTTAACAGCGCCACCACAGGCAACCAGAGCTGCCTTGCAACGGAAGACATGGACCTTATTCTCACGAGTAGAGAAACCGGCAGCACCAGCGATCTGATTCGGTTTGTTTTTATCAAGAATAAGCTTAACAATAAAAATACGCTCCAAGATGTTTTCAGCGCCAAGAGCGGTTGCGCAAGGCTCGGCTACGATAGGTTTGTAGGACTCGCCGTTGATCATGATCTGCCATTTACCGGTACGTACAGGAGTGCCGCCTTCACGCAGGGTCGGGGCAGGTGCTGCACCATCAAGGGTTTCGCCGTCTTTGTCTTTTTTCCAGATCGGGAGACCCCATTCTTCAAAAAGTTTGACAGACTCGTCAACGTGACGACCACAGTCGTAAATAAGATCCTCACGAACAACGCCCATCAGGTCATTACGAACCATCTTGACATAACTTTCGATTGGGTTTGAGCCGACGTAGGTGTTGATAGCGGAAAGACCCTGAGCCACAGCACCGGAACGCTCAAGAGATGCCTTGTCAACAAGAACGACCTTCATTCCTTCCGGGGCCCATTTCTTAACTTCGAAACCAGCTCCACATGCAGCCATACCGCCACCGATAATGAGGATGTCTACGTCGTGCTCGACAACCTCGGGGTTCACGACGGCTTTCAGCTCACCTTTTGGTTTATTTGGTAATGCCATTTTCAAATCTCCTTAAAATAAAGATTTTGCAGTTAAAAGTTTCTTGCTCAGCTCATTTGGGGGTAGGAAGATCTTTCTCGAGCAGCAAACACTCATCATCAAGACTGGCTCCCTTCTGGCTGGCATAAGCATTGGCGGCACCCTCAGCAGTGGTGCGAATGGGAAACTTGAAACGCTTCATGTTGCCATTACGAAACTTGACCGTCCACATAATGGAGTCAGAAGATCTCATTGGGTGAACCTGGCCGCCCATCGGAACAAAGTCGTCATAACCGCGAACAAAAATCGCACCCTGCGGGCAGATTTTAACGCAGGAATAACACTCCCAGCATGCATCCGCCTCTTGATTGTACGCCTTCATCTCCTCAACGTTCAGAACCATCAGATCGTTGGGACAGATGTACATGCATGCGGTTTTGTCTCCACCCTTGCAACCATCACACTTGGCAGGATCTACATAACTTGGCATTCAACTACCTCCTCAGTTTTGCATTAACTGTTGTGACCCTGAACCGACAGGGCCCACTTAAACTCTTTTCAACAAAAAAACATCGATTACCCGTGTTTAAAATTTTCACAGACAACCAACCGATACTACTAGTAAATTATATCTATCGCAGCATAGCAGCCAGTAAGAATACTGAATGGCTGCTCATTTTTCTCAAGAGAATCTTTTAATTGGTTGCCTGCTAATTGTCAAGAAAATTCAACACCAGACAAAGCATCCCTAAGTGTAGTCATTGCGCACAATAACCTCACGTGGCTTAGCTCCGTCAGCAGGCCCGATCACCCCTTCTTTTTCCATCATTTCAATCATACGAGCGGCCCGATTATAACCCACCCGAAGTCTTCTCTGTACCATAGAAATTGATGCCTGTCCGCTTTGAGTTACTAAAGATACCGCCTCATCATATCGCTCATCAAAATCATCCCCCTCCCCAGAATTATCTTGATCTTCATCCTTCTCAATCTCCTGTATCATGGAATCGTCGTAAGCGGAGCTGCCTTGCTTTTTCCAAAATTCTACGATATCGGCCGTTTCCTTTTCCGATATGAACGCCCCATGTATTCGTTTAATTTGCGCAGTGCCGGGAGCTAAAAGAAGCATGTCCCCGGCACCGAGCAGGTGCTCTGCCCCAGAGGAATCAAGGATAGTGCGAGAATCAATTTTGGAAGAGACCTTGAAGGAGATTCGCGTTGGAAAATTTGCTTTAATGAGTCCTGTCAAGACATCGACGGATGGCCTTTGTGTGGCGAGAATAAGATGAATCCCCGCCGCCCTTGCCATCTGAGCCAAACGGGCAATTGCAGCTTCCACGTCCTTTGAGGCAACCATCATCAAATCAGCTAATTCATCTACAATAACAACTATATAAGGAAGTTTGTCTTTGTTCGTTTCATTGTAGGAATCAAAACTTTTGACACGCGCTTCTTCAAGTAATCGGTAGCGTCTCTCCATCTCTCGGACAGCCCAGTTTAATGCGCGAGAAGCAAGTTTGGGGTCAACCACCACAGGATGCAGAAGATGGGGAATCCCCTCATAGCCGGAGAGTTCAATACGCTTTGGATCCACCATAAGAAACCGAACCTCTTCTGGAGTAGCATTATAGAGGATTGAAGCGATAATCGTATTGATACCAACGCTTTTTCCAGCACCGGTTGCTCCGGCAATCAAGAGATGGGGCATCTTTGCAAGATTGGCCATAGCCAAATTGCCAACCACATCAAGCCCAAGGGCAATCGAAAGCTTGTGGGAATTGGCTCGGTAGGCCTCGGTTGCAATCAATTCTCGAATATAGACAATCTGCCGTATTTCGTTAGGTATTTCTATCCCCAGGGCAGACTTTCCCGGGACAGAGCCGACAACCCTGACTGATTGTGCCTTCAAGCCAAGAGCGAGATCGTCTGCTAGGCCGACTATTTTATTAATTTTCACACCGGGCGCTGGTGCATACTCGTAGGTGGTTACAACTGGTCCCGGGGAAATCCCGACGACCTTGCCGGAAACCCCGAAGTTTTTGAGTTTTTGCTCTAATTGTTTGGAAGTTTTAAAATATACCTCCTTGGCAATCGTGGTTTCCACATGACTGCCTTTGCTCAAAAGAGTCAAGGGCGGCAATCTCCAGTCACCTCGGGCAATTAATTTGGCGGCAAATGATTCATCCTCGCCACTTTTTTTAGAATTTGCCGCAGGTTCTTTCAGTTCCGGCATGACTTGCGTCTGCAAGATCAACGGCTCAGGCGCAATTTTTTCACTCTTTTCATTGCGCTTATCAACCTTTACCCTGCCGGGCGACAAAAGAGGCTTTTCTGTTGCTTGATGAGGAGCAATAGACCGAAGAGATCCGATCTTAGCCATTAAATGGCCTATTACCTGTATCAACTGATAAAGAGAAAATTGCACAGAAAGCATCAAGGAGAAAAGCAATATCAAAACCAAAACCAGGACCGTTCCCCCATGGCCGACGACTGCATCAAGGAGAACAAAAACAGTTTTCCCCAAAAAACCTCCGACATTCACATAGCCTGGGTCTTTAATTGTCAAGGAAGAAAGCAGTCCACAAAAGGAAAGGATAGCTCCAGTCAGCCCGGAAACGACATGAGGCAATCTTTTGCAAGACATATTCGGGCTGAAAAAAAGAAGTGAAAGCAGGAGGATAAGAGATGGCAACAAATATGCGCCCCACCCTGTAAAGCCGAAAAGGGCCTGGGCAATGACAATCCCTATCTCACCACACCAATTTCCGTTGATCTTAAAAGCGAAGGTAAGGAGGCTGAGGAAAAGAAATAGAGCTATAAATATACCAAAAACTGCTAGGGCTTCCTGTTTCAATCCCGGCCGAGCACTATCTGTCGTTTGTATCATGTTGCCTGAACCACTCCTGGCCCCAATACATGGAACTTTCTTGCAATCCCCCCTTGGAGGGGGCAAGTCCCATCATGAAAAAATCTGTTCAATAGGTGACGCAACATTTTCCTAACGGACTAATATTACGTAAACAATGTCATTCAGGGCCAACATGTACTAGGAATTCACAGGAAATGCAAGCCGTGGCCATATCCAATGCTCTCAACTACAGCTGCTTACATCGTATCGCGTCGAGAACACCATTGATGAATTTGGGAGAATCATCCCCGGCAAAACGTTTGGCAATTTCCACTGCCTCGTTTATAGCTACCTGCGGAGGGATATCATCCCTTTCAAGCATTTCGTAGACTGCGATGCGCAAAAGATTTCTGTCGGTGGGGGCGATACGCGTTAGGCGCCAATTGGTCGCCGCTTCACTTATCAACTGATCTAGTCGTTCGAGATTGCTGCTCACCCCCTGCAACAATTCAATAGCATAAGGGCGCGCTTTGTTGTTTACCTGGAAAAGATTACAGAACAACTCGAATCGTTCTGCCAAATCATAGCCAAATTGCTGATCAGAGCTAAGGGTAAAGTCCTCCTGATAGAGGAATTGAAGTGCGGCTTCCCGTGAATTTCTGCGCGTACCCATAAAATATCAGAATCAGTGTAGAAAATCGATAAGATTTGCCATTTCAATGGCGGCGAAAGCAACTTCCGCACCTTTGTTGCCTGCCTTGGTTCCGCTACGCTCGATCGCTTGTTCGATGGTTTCTGTGGTTAAAACACCGAAAAGAACCGGCACACCGGTCTCTAGTCCAGCCTGAGCCGTTCCCTTTGAAACCTCATTCACGACGACATCAAAATGTGGAGTAGCACCCCGAATCACTGCACCCAGGACAATTACCGCATTGTATTTTTGCGATCCGGCAAGCCTTTTAGCGATAAGCGGGATCTCAAAAGCCCCGGGAACCCTGACGACGTCGATATCATTTCCGGCCGCTCCCGAACGGACTAAGCTGTCTAAAGCACCATCCAACAATTTTTCACTTATGAATGAATTGAATCGTGACACCACAATTGCAAATTTCTTCCCATCTGCTTTGAGATTCCCTTCAATAAAGTTCGCCATACCGTGTTCCTGAATGAATAATAGTATCTGTTTCTTGCGAAGAAATCATCGTCGCCAAGACGAGATTCAACCAAGATCCTCATTAACGAAGCGTTTTAGAAACGACTAATCATCAACAGTCATCAAATGTCCCATCCGATCACGCTTACACATCAGATATTCCTTGTTTTCCTTGCCGGCCGGCATTTCGAGCGGGTATCTGGCCACGACTTCTATACCATAGCCTTCAAGACCGACGATCTTCTTCGGATTGTTGGTTAAAATCGCCATCTTGCTGACTCCTAAGATCGCGAAGAATCTGAGCGCCTATTCCGTAATCACGAAGATCGCTTTTAAAGCCCAACCGGTGATTGGCCTCGACAGTGTCTACACCCTCTTCATCCTGAAGACAGTAAGCCTTTAATTTGTTAATAAGTCCAATGCCGCGCCCTTCCTGGCGCATATAAAGGACTATGCCGCACCCTTCCTGATCAATCATCTTCATGGCAGCATTCAACTGCAATCCGCAATCGCAACGGGATGAACCGAAAACGTCGCCGGTAAGACATTCGGAATGGACCCGAACCAATACCCGTTCCGCCTTGCTGATATCACCCTTGATCAGGGCAATATGCTCAAGATTATCAACTGAATTTGAATACACCACCGCTTTGAACTCACCGGCATGCTCTGTCGGCACCCGAGCCTCGACTTCCCTCTTAACAAGGGTATCTTCACGCAATCTATAGGCGACGAGATCAGCAATGGTGGCGATCTTGAGATCATGCTTGGCGGCAAATATTTCAAGATCATTCATCCGCGCCATCGTCCCATCGTCATTCATGATTTCACAAATGACCCCGGCCGGAATCAACCCGGCGAGGCGGGAAATATCGACCGAGCCCTCGGTCTGACCGGTACGAACCAGCACACCTCCGTCACGGGCTCTCAGTGGAAAAATATGGCCAGGGCTGACAAGATCGGCGGGCTCTGCATCTTTTCCTACCGCCACCTGAATAGTTCGCGCTCTATCTGCCGCCGAGATGCCGGTTGAAACTCCGGTTTTGGCCTCAATGCTCACGGTAAAACCGGTGCCGTAAGGGGATGTGTTGTTAGACACCATCATAGGTAACTGGAGCTTATCGACCAGTTCACTGCTCAGGGTCAGACAGATCAAGCCCCGGCCGTGGGTTGCCATAAAATTTATGGCATCGGCATCAACCTTTTCGGCGGCCATATAAAGATCGCCTTCGTTTTCGCGATCCTCATCATCGACCAAAATGACTATTTTGCCCGCCTTAATATCCTGGATAACATCCTCAATTAAACTGACTGCCATAATAGTAGCTCACAATAAAAAAATTAGGCTTAAAACTCCTGTAAAATCATAGAAAACCATGCTTGGCAAGAAAGCCCGGATTGATACCTTCGCCGCCAGCAGCTTTCATCGCCTGGACCCCAGGCGACAGCAGTTTCGCAACATATTTGCCGATAACATCAACCTCAATGTTGACTTTGTTACCGATTTTTAAAGCACCAAGTGTTGTTTCCCTCAGAGTCAGGGGAATAATGGACACAGAAAAAGCCCCAAGGCTGCAATTGTTAACAGTGAGACTCACACCGTCAATGGAGATGGATCCTTTTTCAATAATATACCGATCCTGTTCTTTCGCCAGAGAAAAAGAAAATAACGTATAAAAGCCAAGTTCCTTTCGGCTTGTGACAGTTGCCAAACAATCCACATGGCCAGACACAAGATGTCCGCCGAGACGATCAGACAACCTGAGAGCTCGCTCAAGATTGACAGAATCACCGGGACCAAGCATTCCGAGTTTGCTGCGCGAAAGAGTTTCAGGGGAAACATCGGCACGGAATCTGCGCCCTTGAATGTCGTAGGCTGTCAGACATACCCCGCTTGCGGCAATAGATTCACCCTCTTTGGGATCGATCAACGCAAAACCTGCCTCAAGGTCAAGCACAATACCACCGCCAGCAGTGCGCTTACCGGCAATTTTGCCGATCCCTTCTATTATCCCGGTAAACATGAGATTCTTACGACATTAGCTAAAGAGATGAAGAGCCGTTTGCAGCAGCAGTTCGCAACTGTGCGGCTTTCTCTAGATATTGAGCAGCCATAGTATCATGCCGAAAATTCTTATGGATCGAGCCAATGGTTTTATAGGCATCAGCGGCTTTTGCCTTTTGCCCGTCCTCCAGATAGATCTCGGCCATTGCTTCAAGAGTGACAACGGTTCCTTGAGGGTCACGATTATCTTGATAAAGATCCAACATGTCAAGGCATGCCGCTATCGCTTTATCATACTTCTTCAGCCCTTTCTGCGCCGCAACAATCTTATTCAAAACAGCGAGAGTGCTCATCCGATCATTGGCCTTTTCGACGACAACCAGCGCCCTCTGATAATGCTTGAGAGCACCCTCGTAATCATTGCGAAAGAAGACACACGTGCCCCAGCTGGTTGCTGGCATTAGCAATTCCAGTCTCATCCTGTCTTTGTTCAAATCCGACGAGGGCATTGTGAAGTGCCACGGCAGCCTGACCGTACTCCAACTGCTCAAGAAACTTCAACCCATCCTCATATTCCTTTTTAACGGAATCCTGCGGCCCTTCCTTACGATCGCCACCGAGTGTTGTAATCGAGTCGAGTGTTTGCAGTTTATTACTCACAGGGAACCTCTCCTTGAATTAATCGTATTGCTTCTGTTGCTGCCTCAGCAACGGATGAAGTCTCCAGCCGACCTTCTCGACACCAGGTAAAGACCTCATGGTCATTGCTAAGTTCCATCAGTTGCATAACCACCTCCGTCGCTCTGATCCGCCCCATCAAACGCACCACCTGCCCTCGTACCTGGGCTTCAGGGTGTTTGAGAAAATGAAATAGATTATAAAACGGCGTGTCACGGATCAGGTCGGGCCGCTTGCCGGCAATTTCGGCAAGGGCCCAGAGTACTTGGTCACGAGTCGATGGTTCTTTAAGGTAGTTGAGGAGATGCCGGGTGAAAGCACCAAAGATATCCGGGCGCTGGGCGATAACATAGCCAATCGTCTCAACCATTCCCCATGGTGTTGCTGCTGAATCGGAACAGGCCTCGAACAAGCGATGCAGCAGTTCCGATACCGGCCCCGGTTCGCGAGTTGAAGTTCTGGCTGTTACCTGGCCAATTCTCCAGGCCACAAGCCAGCGCCCGCTCTCTAACGGATCATAGAGCAATCTCTGCATGAGTCTCAGGGTTTTTTTATCATCGAAGCAGAGAGCTACAAGGCCATCGATATCGCCCTGATCAACAAGTTCTTTCACTGTCTCCTTGCCGGCCTTTCTTCGTATCCGCTGAGCATCTGGAGCTGGTTCCATGGCGATGGCCTGCTGGTTGCGAAACGCCGGCACGCTCTGTTCCAGAATTTGGTCCTTTTTCTTCCTGATTCTCTCGGCAATTTCTCTTGCATCGGAGTGCAACCGAACAAAATAAAGAACTCCGCGCACTGCTCTGCCATCAATATTTTTTTCGGCCACAACCTGATGGGCAGTCTCATCATAGTTTTCAATACGGCCGGTTAAATAGTCATCTTCCGGCATCAACTCCCAGGCATAATCGGCGTTATCATCGCAGGCGAAAACCAAGGTTTCGACAATAGCCGCCCCAACATTATGGCCTGTTGCATCGCAGGTATAAACTGCCCCGCATTGACAGCGACCAACAGGAAATTCGTTCATTTTGCGGACTGGAGCACTTGAAGCACGGCCAACTTTCTGACCACAAAAGGGGCACCAGGGTCGAACAATTATTTTCTCTTTAGGCATTTCTTTTGCCGCCTACGCCAGTTTTTCCTGGAGACTCATGACAAAATTCGAATCCACGGAATACCCCAATTCTTTGGCTTTTTCCATATGGTTCTTGGCGTCTGCATAGTCGCCGCTAAAATACAACGCTACGGCAAGATTGTTATGTCCAAGTGACGAATCAGGATCAAGTTCAAGGCCTTTCCTGGCAGCTACGACCGCCCGTTCGTCATCACCTTTCATAGTCAGGACAGAGGTGAGATTCATCCAGATGCTTGCAAGCTTTGGGTCATAACGGAGGGCCTTTTCGTAGGAAGCAATAGCCTTTTCGATTTCATTGTGCTGTTGCCAAATAAGACCGAGATTGGCATGCGCCTGGGCGCTTTCCGGGTTCACTGAGAGAGCCCGTTCGTTTAGCTCGCGGGCTTTGTCGAGATTTCCCTGACCGAAATAGATAGCCCCGAGATTGATCATGCTCTCACTGCCGAGACTGTCGAGTTCAATGGCTTTTTCCAATGCCTTGATGGCATCAGCGATACGCGCGGCCTTCATATACACCAACCCGAGATGGTGAAAGGCCATCACCGATCTCGGATGCTCCTGACATTTCTTCTCCAATTCCTCAATCACTTTCGGCAAATCTTCCTGCAACTGTTCAACCATACTTACCCTCTATAGTTTTGATAGCACCCTTTTTGCCGATTACATCCACACCAATCGCTGATATCAGGAAGCTAACACATTATAATTACAAATCTAATCTTCAATTCACACAAAACCTGTGTCTTTGCGGACGAGGCCAAGAGTGCCTACACTATAGACACCTTGAGCTTACTTGCAACAAGAAAATCCAGGACTACCTTACCAGTTAAAACGTGAGTTGTTTGACATAACAAGCTCTTTCTGGTGTTCAGAGAGAATCGTTTTCGCAACCTGAACATCTTTTTCAATCTGTTCAGAAAGTTCTTTGGCACCGGAAAATTTACGTTCACTGCGCAGGAACTTGAGGAGGTTAACCTTGATAGGTTGACCGTAGATATTTTCGTTGAAGTCAAAAATATGGGTCTCTGCCACTAATTGCTCCTCTCCAAAGGTAGGATTATAGCCAATATTGAGAATTCCTCCATAGCCGCGACCATTACAGATTACTTGTGTCACATAGACGCCATGTTTCGGCACCAGGTCTTCTTCGTTGAATTTCAAATTGGCGGTGGGAAAACCAATGACCTTCCCGCCACGCTGCTTGCCCACCTGAACTGTGCCGCGGATCTGGTAATGGCGTCCGAGAAAATCCTTGGCGCCTGTCATGTCACCGCTTCTAACCAATTCGCGAACCCTGCGTTGAACTTACCAGTTTATCATCAAGGTAAAACGCATCAACGACGGTCACAGGAAAGCCAAAATATTCCCCTTGCCGTTGCAAAAACTCAATATTGCCGCTTCTGCCCTTGCCAAAGGCATAATCGTAACCTACTACCAGTTCTTTTACGCCGAGTCTTTGAACCAATAGCTCGAGAAACAAATTCTTCTGCTGAAGTCTTCGCAAATTCCTTGGTAAAAGGAATGATCAACAGCACATCAATACCTGCCATTTCAATGAGTTCAATCTTTTGTTCGCAGGTCGAAATAAGTTTGATGCCACCAGGCAGCAAAACCTGAAGGGGGTGCGGGTCAAAGGTTATCGCCACGCTTGTCCCCTTAAGAAGTCGGGCTTTTTGCACAACGGTTCAAACAGTTGCTGATGCCCGAAATGAACACCGTCAAAATTGCCAATGGTGACGCAGGCATTGGTGAATGGTGCAACAAGATCTTCTGTACTCCTGAATATCTGCATAATAACCGTATTATTTTGATTTTTTTGGATCTAAGCCAAGAAAGTCTTGACAAACAGCCGCACAGGAAGCATATTCATGCGCGTTGCCGAAGTGGCGGAATTGGTAGACGCGCTAGGTTCAGGGTCTAGTTGGGGTTTCCCAGTGAAAGTTCGAGTCTTTTCTTCGGCACCAATTATTAAGATCAAGGGCTGCAATCGCATTATAATTGCAGCCCTTTTTTCATTTCATTTAACCATCATTTCCAGACCTCCACCCCGTCTGACACCTTTGAATCGTCCGAACCGGCTGGCTGCCGTATATCACGATTCAGGAAGAGATGCAATCAACCTTTCCCAGCTTTAGCAACAACTCCCGCGCCTCTCTTCCCCGATCAAGCATCGACACGTTCTCATTTATACCGCAAGACTCCTCCATGACCGGCATGATAAGGGATAAATTCGTGAGTAGTATTCCTGTCATTCAACCGCGGCACGATTTTTTTGCGTCACATATTTAGTTGTATTTTTTTGTCAGGTTTCCTCATCTATAGCTAACATTCCATCACATAATCTTATAGATAACTCGAGCATTCATGAACTGACTTCATAAATGCAGTGTTGCCACTCCCGTAATTTATTCCCGGATCTTCATGTAATCATGACATTTTGATCAACTTTTTCCCATCTTTGCTCGATCTAAACCTTGACGTTGAAAGCAAATATTCATATTATGCTATCGTTCGAAGTTTTTGATGAATTATAAATATATTCTATAAAATGGTGTAATCCACTACGCATACATGAAGGAGTTACGAATGCTGGAATTGAAGAAAGGCGATGAAATACTCGCGATTGTTGGTGGGGTAAAGAACATTGCCGAAGCAAACAAGGTACTTGCCGAAAAACTTGATGGAAACAATCAAAAAAAACTTGCTTTGATTAAAAACGAAGAAGCACTCATCAAGATCGCCAATGCTATTGCCATGTGCCGACCTGACTGTGTCTTTGTTAATACTGGTAATGATGAGGATGTGCAATGGGTCCGGGAATACGCCCTGGAAAGAAGGAGAAGAAAGAAAACTTGCTAAAAAAGGCCACACAATTCACTTTGATCTGCCTCAGGATCAGGCAAGGCTGGTAAATCAGACCTATTACATTGTCAATCCTGGAGAAAAAATGAGCTCTCTTGCCAAAACCGTGCCTCGCAGCGAGGCGATCGAGTATGTTAAGAAGTTCATGCCGGGAATAATGTCCGGCAAAACGCTGATGATCGGTTTCTATAGCCGTGGCCCGGTTGGCGCCGAGGCAACAATTCCTGCTATTGAAATTTCTTCGTCCGGTTATGTGCTGCATTCGGCCGAACTCCTTTACAGAAATTGCTATCAGCATTTTGATGCGGAGGTTAAACGGGCCGGACTTTTCTTCACCAACGTCCACTCGGAAGGCAACAACACCCCTGCAGATGTGCCCAATGCCCGCATCTTTATGGACAGAAGCTGGCAGACAACCTTTGCCACATTCTGCACCTATGCCGGCAACACCCTTCTTCTGAAAAAAGGCAACCATCGCTTCAGTGTCGATTACGCCACCTATTACAAGGTAGAAGAACAGCTTTCGGAGCATATGTTTATAACCGGCATGACCGGCCCAGGAGGCAGAAAAACCTTTTTTGCCGGAGCGGCACCGTCCGGTTGCGGCAAAACCACCACCGCCATGGTCGGCAGTGATTTCATCGGCGACGACTTGGCCCAGTTCTGGATCGACAGGGACGGAATCCTCCGTGCTATTAATCCTGAAAAAGGTATCTTCGGTATTGTCGAAGACGTCAACCAAGAAGGTGATCCCTATCTTATGGAATGTCTGCGTGGTGACGGTACCGAAGTCATTTGGTCAAATGTTCTCATAGCGAACGATGTTCCTTACTGGGTTGGCAATGGCGAAGAGGCTCCCGACAAAGGTGTCAACTTTCAAGGGGAATGGTTCAAGGGAAAAACCGATAATGCCGGCAAGCCGGTGCCGATGTCCCATAAAAATTCCCGTTGCACCCTCATGGCCTCAGCGATCGCCAATCACGCCACCGAACTCTCCGAGTCTCCAAAGGGTGTACCAATCAAAGTGATTACCTACTCCGGCAGGGATGGCGACACCATGCCACCAGTATGGGTTGCCAAAAGTCCTGACGAAGGTGTTGTCATCGGCGCTTCAATTGTCTCGAAAGCTACCGCTACCGAGGTCGGAGCTACTGGCGTCAATCGACAGCCTTGGGCCAACGCCCCCTTTATTCCCGGTGCCCTTGCCGATTACATGCAGGCCCAGTTTACAATCTTCAATTCACCAAAATTCACACCAGCCACCCGCCCTATCATGGCCGGATTGAACTACTTCCTCACCTTTGGTAATCGCGGCGGCTCCGGCGATAAACTGCTGGGTGAGAAAAAGGATGTGAAGGCCTGGCTCGGCTGGCTGGAACTCTATGCCAACGGCGATGTTGAGGCTATCAGTACGCCTATTGGCTATCTTCCGAAATACGACGATTTGGTAAAACTGTTTCAATCCATCGACAAAAACTATCCTAAATCGCTGTATGACATGCAGTTTTCTTTGTACATCGATAAAATCGTTGATCGCATTGATTTGCAGCGAAACGCCTACAGCAAGGAGGCTGACATCCCTTCTAAATTACTCGAAGTTTACGAAAAACAACATGCTGAGCTTTTGCGCCTAAAAGAAAAACTCGGTCCCATTGTCAGCATGGACAAACTCGTTTAAAAAGCTCACCATTTCTGCCCGGCCTCCTGCTCGCCGGGCAGAAATTTTTCCCCATCCCAAATCCTTTTGACTCGCCCTGAAAATTCATTGATCGATCAAGAAAGGATTCCTGTTAGCGATAATTCATCTGAAGAACTCCTCGCCCGGATCGCCGACGCTGAGCAACTCAACACCTGCTCCCTGGTTCTTTCTGCTGCAAATATCACCCATCGCATCCGTATTGTTACCCGTGATCAGATGGAGATTTTTGTTGCTTCTTCGCTTTGGAAAAAAGCGCACGAGGAATTAGCGGCCTATGCCAGCGAAAATGCGAACTGGCCGCCTCAACCCCGGGATTTTCAAATGCCTTCTCCTGTCTTTCAGGCGATGAGCCCTTTATTTATCGGTTGCCTGGCAGGATTCTACGGGGTGACCGGAGACTGGCAGCCTGCATCGATATGGTTCGCCAAAGGGGCCGGAAACTCTGAGGCCATTCTCAATAACTCTGAACTTTTTCGACTTGTGACTGCCCTAACTCTGCATGCCGATGCCGTTCACCTTTTGAGTAACTGCGCGCTCGGTGTCTTTCTCCTCCATTACTTCCTGCAACTCACCGGCAACGGAATTGGTCTATTTGCCATGTTGCTGACTTCCGTAACCGCCAACTCTCTTAATGTCCTGGTTCATGGATCAGGACATATGTTTGTCGGATTTTCGACATCGGTTTTCAGCATCATCGGCATGCTCTGTACCATGAGTTTTGCCTTTAAGGGCACGCGCACACGGATGGCCCTGCATTTTTTCATGCCGGTCATGGCCGGCCTGGCCCTCCTGGCCCTGCTTGGTTCTGAAGGCGAACGTACGGATCTGGGCAGTCATCTCTTCGGACTGCTATGCGGTCTTGTCTGTGGTAACTTTGTCCGATTGCCTCTTTTCCACTCTTTACGCACCTCATTTTGGTTGCAGACCTTGCTGGGGGTTACAACTCTCTTGGTGTATTATGGTTGCTGGTTGCTGGCGTTCTCATAATTCAATTCATTCCAGAATACTATGACGATTCAGGTTGCAATCGACAACAGCAATAATTACCCTTACACGATTAATGCAACCGATTAACCGCTCCTCTGCCCGCCAAACCTTGCGCAACATCGAATCATAATAGGGTTAAGAGGATATTAAGAAACTATGAACAGGAGATTTTCTATGTCTAATCAGGATCAACAACCTCCATGGGGGAAAAAGCACAAACCGCAAACCCCGGAAGAGATTGTGGCACAACTGATTAATAAGCTGCAGGATTTTTTTTCCGACAAAAAAACACCTCCACCATCAGGGGTCGAGCGTGAGACCCCACCTTCTCCCTCCTCTCCGTTCGCCAATGTGGGAAAACTGCTGGCGATCGTCCTGGTAATCGTTGTGCTCCAGGGGGTCTATTCGTCCTTTTTCAAGATTGCTCCCAGTGAAGTGGGAGTTATTCTGCGACTTGGCGAATATTCCCGAACCACCCCTTCCGGCCTGCATTTTAAAATTCCCTACGTCGACAAACTCTTCAAGGTAGATGTTGAAAATATTAGGAAGGAAGAATTCGGCTTTCGCAGTCGTTTTCCCGGGCAGCAAACATCACTCGATAAACGCGGCTTCGACATGGAATCACTCATGCTTACCGCTGATAAAAACGTTATCAATGTTGCCTGGATTGTCCAATATAAAGTTGCCGATCCATATGCCTTCCTGTTTAAGGTTGCCGACGTCATTCAGGCAATCCGCGATATGTCGGAAAGTGTCACCAGGCGAGTTGTCGGTAACATGGATTTTGATTATGTTCTCAGCAACCGGGACCTCCTTGCCGCTTCAGTGAAAGTTGAATTGCAAAGCCAATTGGACGGTTTGTTTCCCAAGGGAATGAGTGGCGTTTCCATCGGTACTGTTCAGTTTCAGGACATCAATCCTCCAGATCAAGTCAAACCGGCTTTCAACGAGGTCAATGAGGCGGATCAGGATATGAAACGCATGGTGAATGAAGCAGAAGAAAATTACAACCGGGTCATTCCCAAGGCAGCCGGTGATGCTAAGAAGATGGTCGAGGAAGCTTATGGCTACCAGGCCCAAAGAATCAACAATGCACAGGGTGAAACCCAGCGTTTTCTTGATATCCTGAAAGAATATAAAACCGCCCCGGAGGTTACCCGCAAACGTATATATCTTAGAAACAATGAAGGACATTCTTCCTGGTGTACAATCAGTTTATGTTATCGACAAAAACCAGCAGGCGCCCCTTCCGCTCCTGAATATTACCTCACCAAGTGGTATGCAAAAAAACCCGGCAGTAGAGTCGAAATAGACTGATATTCAGAAAGGAAAATCAATATGAAGCAAATAGCCCAGTTTTTTCTAGCAGGTCTTGTACTTCTGGCATTCGTCATTGTCTACGATGGTTTTTTTATTTTGGAGGAGGGCAAACAGGTTGTGGTGACTCAATTTGGTGCGCCGGTTGGAGCCCCTGTCACCGATGCTGGATTGCATTTCAAGATGCCCTTTATTCAACATACTGAGGTGTTTGAAAAGAAAATTCAGATTTGGAATGGTCAACCGAACCAGATTCCGACCAATGATAAAACCTTTGTCTATCTTGATGTAACCGCCCGTTGGCGTATCACCAATGCTCTGAAATTTCTGCAAGCTGTCAAGACCGAATCCAGAGCCCAATCACTCTTAAGCGATATTATCGACGGTACCGTTCGTGATATGGTGAACAAAAATGACCTGATTGAAATTATCCGCAGCTCAGACTGGTCGGTGGCCACCATGTCGGAAACCACAGCTCTTGACACCATTGGCAGCAAGCCGAAAAATGGCCGGGATCAAATCGGCAAACATATCCTTGAAATTGCCGCGAAAATTACTCCGCAATACGGAATCGAACTGATTGATGTGATGTTTAAAAGAGTTAATTATATCGATTCGGTGCGTCTTAAGGTCTACGATCGAATGATTTCCGAAAGAAAGCGAATAGCGGCCGAGAAACGCTCGATGGGTGAAGGGCAGAAAGCTGAGATTCTTGGAACGGTTGAGCGAAAGCTCCAGGAGATACTCTCCGCTGCCAATAAGGAGGCCCTCACCATAAAAGGTAAGGCCGACGCAGAAGCAACGAAGATTTACGGCGAGGCCTACTCCCTTGACCCCAACTTCTATGCATTTCAGAAGACCCTGGAGAGTTACCGGGAAATAGTCGGAAAAAACACCTCTTTGATGTTGTCGTCCGATTCTGAACTCTACCAGTACCTCAAATCGGTAACCGGAAAATAGTTAACAGTCTGATAGGCGTGGTAGTGCTGCGAAGGAATTGCCTGCGCCTACCACGCCGAAAATTCAGGGAACATAATATCTTTTTCGTCTCGATCCAAGCCACCGCTGGTGCCTGGATAGTAAGGCGCCTGCTCCTGCTGAAAGGGTATTCGGCCCTTGGCCATTAAAACCTCAAGAAACCTTTCCAACTGCTCCTCATTATCGACCGTATCGACTGTCCAGTTGTTCAAAACGGCAATTGCATTTGTTAAGCTGTCCTTCACACCAAGGGCAAACTTCCACAGAACAGCCGAGGATATGATATTCTCCTTCCTCAACACCACAAGCGGGGCATTCCCCCTTGTTTTCACCCGCGCCACCGGAATAGTCTTCGAGGTCACTGATCGGCACGCAGATCTTTGTGAATTCCTCCTGGTCGGGAAAACCCCAAGAATGCCATTATCTCCGAATCCAGTTCGCTTAAGTATTCACCCAACCAGACAACCTCATCGACAGATACCGCGTAGAGATGAGCGGTCGAAGTGGTTGTGAGAACAAACAAAAAAACACCTTGCTTCTGAACAAGTTTGGTTATACGGGTGACCGCCTCTTCTCGGGCATCGGGCAAAGCAACATAGTGCTCCCGCAGCAGATTGAGAACCAATCGATTATGACGATATCTGTCAACCAGATGCAACCGCATTCCTGAAATCATTGTCAGGAACTGCGTAACGAATAAACAGCTTGATTTCTTTGATCAACTTATCAATGGGGTGGTGATTCCGACATAATAATTCCTTGATGATAAAGTGATTACGCCTGTTCGATTAAATCGAGGCTTGCATGCCTTCCTGAATCAAACCCATCCAATCTCAGAACATTTCATGAGAAAGATCTCATTTGGCCAAACTTTTACTCACCGCAAAATTCACTACCAGCGGCACATCGAGCACCATGGCATTTTCCATGGCCGACCTAATAAGCGGCAGGGTGGCCTCGAGTTCCGCTTCAGGAAGCTCAAAAACCAGTTCATCATGAATCTGAAGCAACATCCTGGCCGATAATCCCGCCGACATGAAGAGCCTGCCGACACTCTATCATCGCCAATTTAATAATATCGGCAGCGGTACCCTGGATCGGAGTGTTAATAGCCATTCGTTCGGCAAATTCTCTTTGAGCTTTGTTTTTAGCATTGATATCCGGAACACTGCGCCTGCGATTCAGAAGGGTCGTGACATAGCCACTGGCCTGTGCCTGTCGAACAATTTCCTCCATAAAACCTGCACTCCGGTATAAAGAGCAAAATACTTGTCGATAAATCGTTGTGCTTCCTTTCTCCCGATATCCAGTTGATTAGACAGTCCAAAACTGCTCATGCCGTAGACAATTCCAAAATTAATGGATTTTGCCACCCGGCGCATTTCCGAAGTTACCAAGAAGGGGGAAACCCCAAAAATCTCTGCGGCTGTCCGGGCATGCACATCTTCACCTGCCCTGAAAGGCCCCAACCAAGGCCTTGTCCTTCGAATAGTGGGCAAGAACACGTAAATCGATTTGTGAATAATCAGCCGCAAGAAACACCAGTCCCGGTCCCGGGATAAAGGCCTCACGAATACGACTGCCCTCCTCGGTACGGATGGGAATATTCTGCAGATTCGGTTCACTGCTTGAAAGTCGACCGGTTGCCGCTACTGCCTGATTAAAGGAGGTGTGAATCCTCCCCGTTACCGGATCCTGCAGCTGACTGAGTTTGTCAACATAGGTAGACAGGAGTTTGGCGATTGTACGAAATTGCAGAACCACCGCCGGCAATTCATGTTTATGGCCAAGTTTTTCCAACACCCCGACATCGGTTGAAAAGCCGGTTTTGGTCTTTCTGCCGTGGGCCAACCCCTGTTCTTCGAAAAGTACCTGCCCCAACTGTTTGGGCGAATTGATATTGAATGGATGCCCGGCGAGTTTATATATCTGTTCCTTCAAGAATCGAGAGTTTCTTCGTAAAATCCTGTGACAAAACTGCAAGTACGGCGGAATCCACACAAATGCCGGCAATTTCCATCTCCGCCAGGATGGTAACTATCGGCATTTCAACCCGCCAGAAAAGATCGTCCATCCCCTTTGCATCGAGCAAAGGAGCAAATTCCTGCCAAAGCAACAAGGCTCCATAAACATCTTCACAGCTATAGGTACAGGCCTTGTCAATATCCACATAGGCAAAGCAGCCATCCCTCTTATCGTTGCCCGTGACCTCGGCAAAGGAGGTCAGTCGCAGGCCGCGGGCCTGACAGAGATCATCAAGCTTCAGCGACCGACCACCACTTTCTGTAAGATAGGCGGCAATGAGGGTGTCCGCCAGTGCTCCCCCAAACTCAATCCCCCACTGCTGTTTCAGAACGGTGATATCGTATTTCAGATTGTGACCGATTTTCAGTACCCGCGAGGAGACAAGAAAAGGCAGTATCGCTGCCTTTACCACATCGGCAGAGAGTTGTCCGGCAAGCAGATTTCCCTGTCCGTCAATATGGCCAATAGGTATATACCAGGCCTGGTCGAGGGTAGAGCACAGAGATATCCCCACCAACTGAGCGGTGCGCGCATTAATGGACGTAGTTTCAGTATCAATGACCAGGACGTCCGTTGATGCGAGGGTTCGCACCATGGCAGCCAGCTGGCTGCCGTTGCGAACCGTGGTAAAGCCCTCAGTCGGCACCGGTTTCGCAGTGTCGATCCCTTTAAGAAGGCTTGTAAACTCCAGCTCAGTATAAATTTCTGCCAATTCCTCATTATTGGCGTCGACCAGGGCGTACCTCGACAATTCCTCGGGTATTGCGACATCAGTCTTCAACTTTATCAAGGTGCGGGCAATGAATGCCAGGTCTCTATTGTCGACAATCTGTTCTTTGACTCGCGATTGTTTGAGATCGTCAACATGCTGGTAAAGGCCCTCAAGAGAACCATAGGTGTTAATCAATTTTTCGGCGGTCTTTGGGCCAACCCCCGGGACACCGGGGACATTATCCGAGGTGTCGCCGACAAGGGAAAAGAAGTCCAACAACTGCCCAGGATACAGGGCATATTTCTGGTGAATTGCCGCCCGGTCCATCACCTTGTCCTTCATGGGATCCCACATGACCACATCATCGTTCACCAATTGCAACAGATCCTTATCCCCGGAAACGACCACTACCTTATGGCCATGGGTGATGAATAATTTCACAGCAGAGGCAATAATGTCATCTGCCTCGACCCCTTGTTCTTCGAGCATAAGAATATTCGATGCTGCCACGAATTTTTTTATGAACGGTATCTGAAGGCGCAGATCGTCGGGCATCGGTGGTCGGTTGGCCTTATAGGCCTGGTAAATCTGGTGGCGAAACACCGGGCCGCGGCTGTCGAAGGCAATGGCCAAATAGGCGGGATGTCTTTCCCTGATTAACCGGTTTACCATGTTAACGAAACCCAGTACGGCATTGGTAGGTACACCTTTGCTGCTGGAAAGTGGCGCTATTGCGTGATAAGCGCGGTAGATATAGGCACTGCCATCGATTAGATATACTTCTTCTTGCACAGCTGGTTACTCCCATTATAGCAAAGAATTTCCTGACAAAAAAGCCTCGAACATTGCTGTCCGAGGCTTTTACACTTCCTTTTCTAAGCCATTGCCTATTCGACCGATCTCACCCATGAAGCCTGCGGCCCTTTATCGCCCTGGGTTTCACCAAAAATGACACTGTCTCCTTCAGCAAGATCTCCCATGTTCACATTTTTCAGAGCGTTCTCATGAAAATAAATATCTCTTTTGTCCGCAGACATGATAAAACCGTAAGATTCGTGCGGTGAAAGTTTTCGGATGATGCCTACATTATCGCCCCCTTCAACCAGGTTTGGCATTTTTTGGCCTTTCCTCTTTTTCCGCTGAATCTCTTTTAACTGAAGCGTCAGAACGTCAAAGGATTCGGTCAGCACTGTACGCACCGACTCACCGCTTCTCGTAACAACGACCGTATCGTTGGGCACCGTCGCAACGAGTTTGATCTCATACCCTCCCTCCTTATAGTGGGTGGTGGCTTCAATGCTGATACGTAAATGAAGAACAAAATTTGCATAGTGACGAATGAGTTTTTCTTGCTCTTCACTGATCTTCGTCTGCCAACTTTTACGTAATTCAACATTCCGGGCTTCGATCTTTAGTTCCATAAATTTCCTCCATCTCGGATTCAAACAATGGTATCACACCATCGTTCGCCTCATGCATCGCAAGATGCAATCCCTTGCAGATCCATTTCGCATCAGACCAATATGCAAGAACACGGGCCCCTGCAATCCATCTAACTGGAAATGATCAGCTCTTCTTATATTATATTCTCCTGCCCTTAAGAATCAAGCGACTCAACCCCCTTTTCCCGCTCCTCCATCGGAAATTATTATATTTGCGGTTCTTTAATAAGAAAACTGGATATTTCCCCCGTTTCTCTGTAGAATACTTTTTCTTTTTAGACAGTTAGATGGAGGTCAGATACTGGAAAGTGGCAAAAAAAAACTGCAAGACCGGAGTTGTCTTATTAAATATGGGTGGTCCGGACACCTTGAACGATGTCCAGCCTTTTCTTTTTAATCTCTTCTGCGATCGGGAAATAATTCGCCTGGGTCCAGCTTTCTTACAAAAACCGTTGGCCTGGCTTATTTCCCACCGGAGAGCGGCTAAAAGCAAGAGAAACTACGCACAAATCGGTGGCAGCTCACCACTTAAAGGCATTACCGTAAATCAAGCCATGGCGCTGGAGGAATCCCTGCGGGAAGATGGTGCATATTCGGTGGCGGTAGCCATGCGGTATTGGCCCCCCTTAGCCGATGAAGCAATTGAATCGCTGCTCAGGCAAAGGGTCGACCGGATAATCGTCCTTACCCTTTATCCCCATTTTTCAAAAGCCACCACAGGCTCCTCGGTTTCCCATTTTCGAGATTGCCTCAATCGATTGGCCCCTGGGCTTCCCATGCGAGTGATCACATCATGGCCTGCCCAGACATCCTATATCAAGGCTCTGGCCGGTAATATCACCAACGGCGTGCAGACCTTCGATTCGCCGAGTGTGACAGTGGTTTACAGCGCCCACAGTCTCCCAGTGTCCTTCATCCAAGAGGGCGATCCTTATGTTGATCATATCAAGCAAACCATTCTGGCAATCGAGAACATTACCGGCATGGCGGGCCGACTTTGTTACCAAAGCAGGAGCGGCCCGGTCGAATGGCTTTCTCCTTCTACCCCCGAAATGATTGAACAGTTGGCAATTGAGGGTTGCAAGAATATCCTTATGGTACCGATAAGCTTTGTCTCGGATCATATTGAGACTCTCTTCGAGATAAGCATTCTTTACAAAGAAAGGGCTGAACACCTGGGCATGCATCTTCAGGCATGTTCATCTCTGAACCTCAACCCAACTTTCATCCAGGCCTTGCGACAGCTTGTTGTAGAAGAGAGTGATGGCTTCTGACCTCATGACATAGAGCTCTGAAATCGTCGCATTCTGACATTCATCAATATTCCAAGGCCGAGCATGGTCGTCATGAGAGATGAACCCCCATAAGAGAAAAGGGGCAGAGGAATTCCCACCACCGGCAAGAATCCCAGGACCATGCACAGATTTATTACCGCTTGCCAAAAAATAAGCACCACTACACCGTAAGCCAGCAATACACCAAAACGATCTTTGGCATACATTGCCACATACAAGCCCCACATAATCAGTAAAAAATAGGTGCCGACGAGAATCACACTTCCGGCAAACCCCCACTCTTCACCCCAAACGGAAAAGGCGAAATCGGTATGCCGTTCCGGTAAAAATTGCAGATGCCCCTGAGTGCCTTCCATATATCCTTTGCCAAATTTGCCGCCGCTGCCAACGGCAATCTTCGATTGGAGAACCTGGTAACCGTGCCCCATAGGATCTTTTTCGGGCTCAAGAAAGGTAAATATTCGCTGTTTCTGATAAGGCTTGAGCACCTTCTCCCAGGCAAAGATGCCAAGGCTGAGAGCAAGGCTCCCCATTATGACATACGTTGACATTCTCAGCCTGACGAACATCGCCATCGACACAAAGAGTATGCCGAGCATCATGGCCGTCCCAAAATCCGGCTGCAAGAGAATCAGAACAAAAGGAATAGCGGTAAGAATACCGGGAACCACCAGATCCTTAATGGGATACCCCTCACTTATCTCCTTGCGTGAAAAGTAACTGGCCAGAGTAATTATGAGCATGAGTTTGGCTGGTTCCGATGGTTGGAGTTTGAAAAACCCAAGATTAATCCAGCGCTGCGCCCCTCCTGCCGTATTGCCGATGGTTTCCGCCAACACGAGAAGAACGATGATGACCAAATAAATCGGATAGTTCCAGGAATGTAATACCTGATAGTCAAAACTGATAACAAAAACAAAGGCTGAAAAGGCCATGAGAAAGAAATATCCCTGTTTAACGTAGGGTGCCATTCCGTGTCCTTTTGGTGGGAAGGAGGCGCTATAAAGATTGAAAAAAGCCATCATGCACACCAAAAAAATCAGCAGCATCAGCACCACATCGAAATGCTCAAATAATCTTCGGTCTATACGAATCATTCTATCGTCCCATCATCCGGATCAATAACCACAGGAAGCATTTTGCTCGGATCCTTTACGCCGGATTTTCCATTAAAATATTGATTCAACACCGCTCTCGCTATGGGGCCTGCTCCGGACCCTCCATGTAAGCCATGTTCGACAAGAACTGTCACGGCAATTTCCGGGTTATCAGCAGGTGCATAGCAGGTAAACCAGGCATGATCCCGAGATTCATAGGGAATAGCCGCCTCCTTCAGGCCCCGATATTGGGCAAGGCGCACGACTTGGGCGGTTCCGGTTTTTCCGGCAATGCGCAGGCCTTCAATAGCAACGTTACGGGCTGTTCCCGCTTTTCCCTGGACAACTTCCTCCATGCCTTTTTTTATGAGCTTGAAATACTTATCTAATCCAGTCGTCTGACTTACCAATTCCGGCTGAAAATTTTCGACGATGGACCCTTGGATATCTACAACCTGTTCCACAAGTTTTGGTTTATAAACCTTGCCACCATTGGCCAAGGCTGAAGTCATTACGCATAATTGCAGTGGGCTTACCAGGTTATACCCCTGACCGATGGCGACAGACAGTGTCTCCCCATCCTGCCATTTGGCTTTTCGGTTTTTCAATTTCCATTTTTTGGTCGGAGTCAATCCTTCTTTTTCATATTCCATCTCCACCCCGGTTCTTGCTCCTAGTCCAAGTTTCTGGGCAAATTCCGCCAGGGCATCCACCCCTACCCGCTGACCAACCTGGTAAAAATACACATCGCAAGATTCTGGTATTGCCCTATTCAGGCTTACAGTACCATGCCCACTGTGCCTCCAGCAATTATATGTCCTGTTACCAAATGAATACGAACCTGGGCAGTAAAAGCTGGTGTTCTCATCGACAGCACCTTTTGCAAGACCAGCTAGAGCGGTTACCATTTTGTATGTTGAACCAGGAGGATAGGTTGCCTGTACAACTTTGTTGATGAGTGGATGTCTTGGATTGTCGAGCAGGGCCTTCCATTCTTCCGTGGAAATTCCACCGACGAACTCCTTGATGTGGATACTGGGGGCGGAAACAGCGGTCAGCAATCGGCCGGTGTTCACCTCCATGACTACGACCGCCCCGGACTTTTCGCCGGCGGCCATGTAACTCTCGGCGATTTGTTGTAGATCAACATCAAGGGTCAATCTGATTTCGCGACCGGAAAGGGGTTCCACGGTTTTCAGCTGTTTTTGTTCAAAACCCTTGGCATCGACCTCGGAATAGCTCTGCCCCTTTTGCCCCCGAAGATCTTTTTCGCGAAGCCTCTCGATACCTCTTTTACCTATGATGTCCTCTCCAGAATATAAATTCTTGTCAGCCTCCTCCAGTTCTTTCTTGGAAATCGCTCCAAGATAGCCAATCGTATTCGCTGCGAGATCGTCGTAGTGATAAACGCGAACCGGTTGCACCTCTATGCGAATACCGGAAAACTCACGGTTATGATTTTCCAAATAGGCTAAAGTCTGCCAGTTGATATCTTCTTTCAGTCGCACCGGCATGTACCGAGGGTTGCTTGAGGCATCGCGCACTTTTGCCCATAAATCAGAAACATCGGTACCGAAGATTGGGGCCAGCCGTTTGAGGACATCACCGACATCGTGCGAATCCTCTTGGATGAGCAAAACATCGAAAGATGGTCTGTTGGTGACGATCTCTCTGCCGTTCCGATCGAGAATATGGCCCCTGGGCGGTGCTACTTGTCTTACCCTTACCCGGTTACCATAGGATCGCTTTTCATATTCGGGCCCTTCGATTATTTGGAGATTCCAGAGTCTGAGAACAATAGAAACAAAGAAAAAGAGAACAACAACCGCCACTCCCAGCAGTCTTTTTTTTAACAGATCGAGGGCGGCATCATCCCGTTCTTCGATTTCCTCAATTTCCTTGAAAGCCAATTTCAGACTCACATCTTCTTCTTGAGTCATATTGCTCGCTGGGGGCGCCTCCGTGGTGGTTTGCCGCGGAGGCGACGTTTGCAGATATATTCGTATAATCGGTTAAAGAGGATAAACAAAGGAACTGCCGAGAGAACCGAGAGAATGGTTCTTTGTAGAGCTCCAGGCCAGGACCACTCCGGGAGCATATCGGGCAAAAGGATCGAATTGACAAAGTAAAAAAATATCTGGCTAAGAAAATAGCTCAACCCCACTAGTGGTATTTGATAGGTAGATTCCTTCACCGGGCTTTTATTGGTCAAAGTTTTCAAAGCCGCAAAAATCAAAAGACACACCAGTGGATACAAACCTAAATAGATACCGGCAATGACATCGAGAACCCAACTTAAAGCGAACACCAGAAGGATTCCGGGAATCCAGGCAAAGCGATAAGCCATAAATGCAACCAGGACGAAGACCAAATCCGGACGTCCCACTGACAGCGGCAGATATTCGAGGAGGGTGGTCTGGACTATTATCAACACAATGCCTAATGCCCAAAATGAAAAAACCAGCATTCCCGAAACTACCTCTTTGGCGAAAGGTTCATGGAATCTACAACCGCTTTGCGATCCGTAGGATCAAGCAAAACATATTCCAGTTTTTGAAAATCAATATGCGGTTCCACCTCGATTTCCTGAAACATGCCTCGCTGTTTCTTCTCAATCCTGGAAATCTTGCCAAGGGGGATTCCTGCCGGAAAAACACCACCAATGCCGGCAGTGACTATATAATCCCCCGTTTCCACATCGGCGGTTTTCAAAACATATTGCAACACAAAACCCTTTTCTCCCGCACCTTTCAAAATCCCTCGGGTTCTGTTCTTCTGGACCATGGCGTCTATGGCACTGCTGGGAGCGTTGGCAAGAAGGATCTTCGAATAATTGTCGGCCGTGTGCATCACCTGCCCGACAACGCCCCCGGGGGCGAGAGCTATCATCCCCTCGAGAATGTCGTCCTTTTTGCCTCGATCAACAACAATAGTCTGATACCAATAGGCCGGCTCTTTTCCAACTACCCGAGCGGCAATCGGTTTAAATGTCAACTTGTCCTTTAAGGCCAGCAACTCCTGAAGGTGGCGGTATGTACTGTACCCCTCACGGTATTCACCCAGTTCGGTGAGATATTTGTCGATTTGCGCCTGTAATTGTTTGTTTTCAGCCCGCACATTCAATAAAGTAACATAATCGCTTTTCAGATTAACAATTCCGGAAAATGTTCGGGTAGCCGCACTTTGTAAAGGCCCGATGAAATCAAGAGTAAATTGGTGCGGTGGGCCAAACTTGCCCCCGAGCATGGCGGCAAGCAAGAGCAAACCGACAACGAGTAAGAGCGTTATCAGCAGCAGGATTCTGATGGTTGCACCAATCGAACGATCCTGTTTAGCTTTGGTATTCTTTCGCACGGATTAAAACTATAGGAAGCAGAACATGGGGTGCCGGCCGATTCTTCGAGCCGGCACAGGTATTTGATTACCGGGATTGGCGATTATTCGATCGTCACTTCCCGCAGGATATCAAGATTATCCAAGGCCTTTCCTGAACCAAGAACCACTGAAGACAAGGGATCCTCAGCGACTATAATAGGCATTCCCGTGGCCTCTTTAAGACATTTATCAAGATTCTTCAAAAGCGCCCCACCACCGGTGAGGACAATGCCGTTATCAACAATGTCTGCCGCCAGTTCCGGCGGGGTCACTTCAAGAGCCACCCGGACCGCCTCGACGATCACATCCACCTGTTCGGCAATTGCCGACTGAATTTCGTCTGCGGAAATCAACAGTGTTTTTGGAACCCCGGAGACCAGATCTCGGCCTTTTATATTCATGGTTTCGTAGGGCTCTTCGGGCATTACATTACCAATAGTGGTCTTAATCAACTCAGCGGTACGCTCGCCGATTGCCAGATTGTGTTTGCGCTTGATATACTGCAGTATTGCCTCATCCATTTTGTCGCCGGCAACACGGACTGATTTTGCATAAACAATACCCGCCAACGATATAACAGCCACTTCGGTGGTGCCGCCGCCGATATCAATTATCATGTTGGCGGTGGGTTCGGTGATCGGCAAACCGGCACCAATGGCTGCCGCCATCGGTTCTTCAATCAAGTAGACCTCTCGTGCGCCGGCGGATTCCGCAGATTCCCGCACAGCCCTTTTCTCGACCTGGGTAATCCCGGAAGGGACAGATATCATGATTCGTGGATGCACAAGTGTCCTTCTGTTATGCACCTTATTGATGAAATACCGAAGCATCGCTTCAGTAACTTCAAAATCGGCGATAACACCGTCTTTAATGGGTCGAATAGCAGTGATATTGCCAGGAGTCTTGCCGAGCATCATTTTTGCTTCTTGCCCGACGGCGAGCACTTTGCTCATTCTGCCATCCTGGCGAACAGCAACTACCGAAGGTTCTCTCAGCACAATCCCTTTGCCTTTGACATACAGGACCGTATTGGCCGTTCCGAGGTCAATGGCGAGATCATTTGACAACCATCCAAACAAAAAATTAAATGGTGAGTACATGTATTTTCCCTTGAGATAAGATAAAAGGTACCCGGTCGCACCTTGAAAATATATCAGCCCAAAGCCGGATAACGAAGTTGAGCCCTAAGAGTATATGCGTTTATATGTTGTGATGAAAAGTAAACCAATCCTACGAAACCTCGAAGCATACCAAACCTCAATTTCGTTAGCAACAACTATGCTATTTTGAAGAAAAGTTTATCTTATTTTCTGTTGACACCGCCTTTAAACCTTGTTATTGATAGCCGTGTTTTTTGACTGAGAAAAGTTTGGGGCTATAGCTCAGCTGGGAGAGCGCTTGACTGGCAGTCAAGAGGTCGTCGGTTCGATCCCGTCTAGCTCCACCAATAAAATTAGGCACTTAAGGTTATTCATCCTTAAGTGCCTTTTTGCTTTAAGGCGATTTGTCCCGCTCCTGTCTCGCTTTTCTATTTTCTAAGGACAAGAAAAGCTGCCAAAACAGAAATGGTTCGGCACATGAAAGGGCTACCAGTTGGCCGGTTTCTGAATGATTCGATTTTGTTGGTCGATTAATTGCTCAGGGAATTTGAGGTCGGTCGTCAATAGTGGATAGCAAACCTCTCTGTCTTTTTCATTTCTGAAAAAGACTTTCTTTCAAAAGTAGCTGGTGAACAGTAATCCAGTACCAGAACTGAGTCGTTTACGATACTGCCTTCCGAAAAGGAATCACAAAAGCGGCTTGACGAAATTTTTCTATTTTCCGACCTTGGCAAGGGCTCCCTTGACAGAAATTGCATAGGGTTGATGGTCACGGAGGAACAGGGGGAGACTATTTTGTGCTAACCGGGCCTGGTCAATGGTCGGATATTCACCGTAAAACACCAACACTACCTCAGGAGATCCATTTTTTCTGAAGATAAAGAAATTGGCGGCCTCCTGGCGATAATTTGGTTGAGCAAGCATCTTCTTGAAATTTAGCTCGGCATTTTTTGCGGTCAGAACCATAATCTGAACGGTAAATTTATCATTTTTCTGACCACTTGCCCAGACAGCGCCGGCATGCAATCGTTTCTGGTAAAGTTGATCGGCTGTCAAGTGTGCAATGGCGCCAACATTTTCCTGAACCTCGGTTCGAGGTGGCGCTTTTGCTGTGCCCGATGCCGGCTCGGGAGCAGATGCCGGCTTGACTTTCAAGGGTGGGATCTGCCGCAGCACCGGAACCTTGGTCTCAGGGTCGGCCCCAACCTTGTTCCGGACAGGTGTCAATAATGGCTCCCTCTCTTTCTTGGGAATAAATTGGCCTGGTACCGTAAGCTGCTCGGGTATTTCTTGATTTTTTTCAGCGCCGCCAAGGGTTTCGGCGGTTACTGACGGACCAATGTCCGGCACATTTGCGGACTTTTTCTCCAGCTGTTCAAGCTGTTGTTTTGAAATTTCATGATCTTCGCTGGCAGGTTCGGTTGTCTTTAGAATTTGTGCCGGTGTATCCGGCCAGTTGCGGGCTTCCTCCACCCTGAGCCGCTTCGACCTTCGCTTTGTCGGTTGATGAAGGTAAAGAAACCGGCGTTATCACACGCCGTTCATCTCCCTGATAATAGAGAAATAACAGAAGCAGTAAGGCACCAAGGGTGCCACAGATCCACCTCAGAGCGGTAAATGAGTGCTCCTTTCTCGGCCCTCCGGCCTCTTGTTTGTCATCTTCTGCTTCGTTGACATCTTTGACGGTATCAAAGAGCACTTTGAAGGACGTATCGTCCCCGTGTGATCGCAGTGATTCGTTGGCAAGGAGATTTATTTTTCGAAATTTCCCTTTGGCCAGACTATGAATATTCCTTACCACCTCAACATTAAAAACCTTTGCCCTGTCCGCACTCGGCAAACGTTCGAAAAAAGTCCGCAGGTAGTCTGAGGTTTCCTGTTCAGTGAGGGGCAATAAATCAAAATGCAGGTCTTTTGTGTTACGAAAATCACAAATTGACAGCTGCTCGCAATTCTCGAGAAAGGTTCTCCGTCCGGAAAAAAGGATCCGCATACGCACTCCGGATGCCGTTACCCGGTCCAACATCCGGCGAATCCTTTCCAGGGTTGCCAGATAGATGTTCTCAGCCTCATCAAAAATAATCAGGAGTTCCTTTGCTTGCTGCAAAAGATGCACAATTATCTGTTCGATGGCCACATCGACAGTCTTTCCTGCATCGGCCGGAGACAATGTTAGACCTAGCTTTTTGGCTACTATTCTCACCACATCTTCGAAAGATTCCACCGTAACGGGAAAGAATACGACAATAATGGCGGATGAACACACACGTTCAAGCATCCGACACAGGGTCGTTTTTCCGCTCCCTTCGCCGCCGGAAATCACCATGAGCGGCACCCCGTTTTCCACAGCCTCCTGCATCCGTGCCAGCAACTCCCCGCGACCGGCACCCGCATAAAAATTTTCAAGAAGTGTTTCATCCTGAAAAGGGGGTTTTGTTGCGTAATCTGTATGTTTTTCTGATTCGGTCATGTTTGTGAGTGCATATCCGATCCCGACAAACGGGATTCTTTATACGATCAATTTGTTCCAACGATTTCGCAAAGAATAATACTACACTCGCTTAATAAAAAAAAATAGTATTACCGAATTCCGGTAATTGGCAGCACATTCGATCATTTTACCTGATGTTCTTCGAATAATTTCAAATGTCTGCACACCTGCCCATACCTCATTGGACTGTTAGTCGAATTTCCGCTGCTTTTCTTCTGCCTCCATTAGTGGTAGAATCTGCACAGAAGAAAATGATCCCCTTGTCTCTTAAGCAATTCCTTTGCTCTTCATCATCCCATGCCCGTCTTTCAGCTTACTAATCGTATCAGTTTCCCTCCCACTGATTTTGCAGAAACAAACGGTTTGCTGGCAATTGGCGGTGATCTCTGCCCACAACGACTGATAGCAGCATACAGCCGCGGCATCTTCCCCTGGTATTCCGAGGGTGACCCTCTCCTGTGGTGGTTTCCCCATCCCAGGCTTGTGCTTTTTCCCGATGAATTCAGAATCCCCAGACGGCTCCAGCAGTATTTCCGCAATTCCCGTATTGAAACTACCCGTGATTGTGCTTTTTCGTCGGTAATAGAGGAGTGTGCAGCAATTAGAACAGAGACGGGGGACGGAACCTGGATCACAAAGGAGATGCAGGCTGCATATACGGAGTTACACCGCATGGGTTTCGCCCATTCCATTGAATGCTGGCAAGAAAGCCGTTTGGTGGGTGGCTTATACGGTATCTCCCTGGGGCGAGTTTTTTTTGGCGAATCGATGTTCTCCAGGATACGGTGTGCTTCCCAATTTGCTCTCATTGCATTGCTCTCTTTTCTTAAAAGAGAAAATTTTCAAATCGTTGATTGCCAGATGACCACCAATCATTTATTACGCTTTGGGGCAAGAGAAATAAGCGGCAAGGAGTTTCAGATCCATCTCAAAAACTTCATTCAAGATACCACACCTCATGAAAACTGGAAAAAAGACATCACCTAAAACACACAATGCGCACTGTACATCCTGCGGGGAAAAACAAGAACTCACCGTCCAAGGACAAGATCGTCTTTGCGCTCAGTGCCTGACCATGCTCGACATTCTGCGAAAAAACCCCGATTGTATCATGAAACTCATTGAACTTTCCGGAAGTACGACAATTCTGCAAGCCCGGAACAAGCCAATTGAACAGGAACTGCCCGATGTTCTTGATGCCGTACGTTATCGCACCATCGATCGAGAACGAAATACCTGGTATGTGTCGGTGAGCGAACTTGATGGAAATCCTGTGGAAATCTTTGCTTCAACAGCCTTTGATCGTGACCAGCATCTGCAATCGCGGATTTCCAATCTGACGACGATAACCAGACTCATCTCACTAATTTTGCGACACATTTTCCTGGGAGAACGATTGACTTTGGAGAAAACCCTTACCCAACTCCAGAGAAGTTCAAGAATGCCGGATGACCTCCCGGCAATGCTCGGCAAGGTACTTGCTAATTACCATAAAAGGCAGGTAGTGGAAACCGACAAGGACAGCTTCACGGTCTTGACCACCGAGTTCAGCAGTCAAGGTAGAATTCGTAGGGGATATTTGATTTATCGAAATGCCGCAGTACCTTCTGCAGTACATAAAGATTTGAAATACTGAAGGAAAGCTGCCATGCCGGATTCAGTGAAGAATAGCTGGAGAGGATTTCCAGACTATGCATCTCCATCTCTTCCGGAGCAGAACCGACAACCTGCATTATGTCTTTTCTGGTAGCCCTAAGGATATGGAGGATCTGCGGCTTTCTCACACGGGTTTCACGGATTTTCCAAGTGATATTGACCGCGTCCTCCCGCTGAAAGCCAAGATCTCGAAACCGTTCACAATTTTTATGGTGAACCGAGAGCCCCTTGGGGGTCAGCAAGGCACAGTTATCCTTGGCCGCGGGATTGGGTTTGCAGCATGAGGAGAGTTTGACCGAGACTGGATCAAGAGTGGTCAATTGAATTTTATTAAAGGCACCGGTCGGGGCAAGCAGCGGAGAAACTCCACCATAAAGAATATTTTTGATATCTTCGATAACCTCCTGCAAGCGGAGACGCCCCTCGCCGATACGAACATAAAGACCATCCAGAGTGTTTAAAGAATAGTTCTCCAGGAGAAGAGGGGCATCCCTATCATTCATAACATCAAAGGGAATACCGTAGCGCAGCATTTCCTGGCGAAGCATGGAATATCCGACCTCCAGGGTTACCTTGCGACGACGAATTTTAAAGCCTCTTGCCAATTCACCTCGCGCCCTCGGAGTCTTGCACAACGACAACATTTGCTGCTCAAACCGGATATGCTGTTCTCCCCGTATGATGCGCACCATATCGCCGTCTTTAAGAACATGGTCGGCGGGAACTCTCTTATTTCGGATCATTGCCCCGAGACACGTTTGGCCGATTTCGGTGTGCACCTGGAAGGCAAAATCAAGAACGTGTGGAGGTTACCGGCAGGCAGATCAGATCCCCCTGCGGCGTATAGGTATATATTTCCTTTATGCCGCTGGCGGCGATGACATCCCGGTAGGATACTGAATCCTCGGAGCCAAGGACATCGAACATTTCCTGAATTTCGCGAATAAACCGACCCTGTTTTCCGGATTTTGAACTCCAGTTTCTAAAGATCCCTTTCTGGGCTTTCCGGGCCATCTCATCGGTCCGGATCTTGAAAAGAAATTTTTGACCCTGAATGATTGCCCGAGCATGTAAACCCTGATATCCGGTAGGTTTGGGATTGGCAATAAAGTCGCGAATAGCCCGGGGAATCGGCCGAAAGGTCTGATTGACAATCCCCAGCGCATTATAGCAGGATTGCACATCATTGACGGCGATGAGGATCTCCAGGGGGGTATCTATTCGCTGCACCAGAATGCGACTGGCAATGTCATAATAGGCCCAGAGATTTTTTGTTCTCATGGTGATGCGGCAATCGAGGTTTTTGCTCTCGGCATTTTTCGTTATTGCATCGACTATCGTCTGCCCGACCGGGTCGTTCGCCAGCTGACGAATTTGATTGTTAAGTTTTGCCCCCTGTTTCGGATATTTATACAGCAGGGCCAGATTATACATCTCCCTTTTCATGTTAAAAAGTCCGAAAACGGTGGCGAGCGGCGCATAGATATCAATGGTCTCGTCGGCAATCCGCTGCCGTTTGTCTTTCGGCATTGCCCGCAGAGTCCGAAGATTATGCAGTCGGTCGGCAAGCTTTACCAGCATAACCTCCGGTCGCAAGGCCGCACCGGTAAATATTTTCCGGTGGGTATTTTGCGTGTTGGCCTGTTTGTCACCGGAAACGTGGGTAACCTTGGTGCATCCCTCGACAATCGCCTGGACATAACTGCCGAATTTTTGCCCAACGACTTCCTCCGTTACCTCTTTGACGTCCTCGACTGTATCATGCAGAAGGGCTGCAGCAAGAATTTCCGGATCGGTAATGTCCATCTCCTCGGCAAGAATCTTTGCCACACTACAGGGATGGAGAATATAGGCATCGCCGGACCTGCGCCATTGGTCGGTATGAGCCTCGACGGCAAAATCGAGTGCCTGCCAGAAAATATCCTCTCCGGGTTTTTCGGCGATAAGCGCCCGCATCTGGTCGCGGTAGATCTCTAGATCAAAAGCAATACGGCGCATCCCCCCCCCAATTTATTCCTATAACAGTCCATACCCATAGACATAATTCTGAGGATACTTAGAATGTATTCTCCTAGAAATGTCGCACGGCTATATTTCCTGTTGTTGCGCCATACGGCTCACCCCACCCAGATAAACTGGATCAGCACAATAGCCTGCAGCTTAACAAAATTAACCTGCCGGCGAAAAGAAAAAAGAGAAAATGCAAAAAAAAAGAAAATCCCCTGAAAAATCGAAAAATAATAAACCTCAATCACGATGGAACGACAGGGGAGACCGGCAGCACACCAGCAGATCGGAAAATCTTCTCCTTGGCTTCCTCTATTCGCTAAAGAAAGCGGTATCGCTTGCGGAATTAGAAAATTATCTGATACAAGAAGGAGGTCAGACAAAAGACCTGGCCAAAACCGTTGATTCCCTGCTGCAGGAAGGACTCATCACCAAAAGCGGTAAACGTTTATATTCACTCAGCCGCAATGCGCCTCTTTATGAAGGCCACCTCATTCAACACCCGAAAGGTTTTGGATTTGTCAGTCCGGTGCAACAGCACGGCAAAAGTGCTTCTTTCGCCCGTGATCCGTTTATCTCCCAAAGCGCCATGGGCAGCGCACACCATGGGGATCGGGTGCTGATTCGGGTGCTGCGAACGCGCAAAGATCTTCGCCCTGAAGCCATTGTCTTGCAGATTACTGAGCATGGCAGCGATAGGATTGCCGGAATTTTCAAAAATGACCGGCACACCGCCATGGTGTTTCCGGACGATTTACGATTTCCATTTACCATTAAAATCGACGACTACAATGGATGCACTCCGCTGGACGGTGATGTTGTTACTGTGCAGTTCACAAGAGAACAACGACCGACCCGGATATTATCTGGAAAAATTCTGGAAGTATTGGGCAGAAGTGACAAAATCGACACGCAACTGCGCTTGGTTGCTGAAAAATTTGAACTGCCCCATGTCTTCAGTGAGGAAGTGCAACAGGAAGTGGCAAAGCTCTCGGGCCTCATTGAACCTGAAGAAAACCGTGAAGACTTGCGGCAAACCGAACATGTGACCATCGACGGTGAAACCGCCAAGGATTTTGATGATGCGATATGCGTCATGAAGACTCGACAGGGCTTTCGCCTGTATGTATCCATAGCCGATGTCAGCCATTTTGTCGTTCCCGGATCAGCTATTGACCAGGAAGCGTATGCCAGAGGAACGTCTATCTATTTTCCCGGCAGGGTCATCCCCATGCTGCCGGAAAGGCTGTCCAACGACCTCTGCAGCCTGGTTCCCGGAAAAGACCGCCTGACGGTTTCGGCGATTCTTGACTTTGACCGAACCGGGATATTGCAAAGCAAACGTTTTTCCCGATCGGTCATTTGCAGCAAGCAACGTTTCACTTATACGATCGTCAAACAAATCCTCATCGATAAAGATCCAGTCGTGCGCAAGCTGTACAAAGGGTTTCTCACCCAGTTGAAATGGGCAGAAGAACTGGCAATGGCTCTGCAGCAAAAGAGAAGACAGCGTGGCTCCATCGACTTCAACCTGCCGGAAGCGGAATTCACTTTGAACGATGCTGGTGAAGTATCAGCAATTACCAGAGTTGAAAGGAATTTTGCCAACCAACTCATTGAAGAGTTCATGCTTGCGGCCAATGAAGCGGTCGCCGAACTGGCGACAGCAAGCATGGTTCCGGCACTGTACCGCGTGCACGAAAAACCCGATCCTGTAAAGACTGAAGAATTTATCGCCTTTGCGAAAACACTCGGCCTGCATCTGCCGCCGCATGAGGACAGTTCCGCCTGGTTCGCCAAAGTGCTCGATATCAGCAAGAACACGAAATACGAATATATTATCAACAATCTTCTGTTGCGCAGCATGAAACAGGCGCAGTATGCTGCTGAAAACGTCGGCCATTTTGGTTTAGCCTCTTCCGACTACACCCACTTCACTTCACCTATACGTCGGTACCCGGATCTCATTGTCCATCGCACCTTACTCCACCTGTTGGAAAACCCGACACGGAAAAAACCGTCGAAGACTGCAAAACTATCCTTCAAAGACGCCGGAGAGTTTCTTTCCGCCCGCGAGAGAACGGCGATTATGGCCGAACGCGATATGCAGGAAAGACTGAAAATATTCTATATGCAACGCCACCTTGGTGACTCTTTTGATGCCATTATCTCCGGTGTCAATGACTCAGCCCTTTTCCTCGAAATTCCAGATCACTGTATCAGCGGCTCCATTGCCATTGAACACCTTCCTGACGACTATTATCTTTTCGACGCCAAAAACCATCGATTGTTTGGTGAGATTACTGCCAAAACCTACCGAATCGGTGACACGCTGAGAGTCACCCTTACCGATGTCGATCACCCCCGACGAAGGTTGAATTTCGCCTTGGCAACCGTCTCAACCAACTAATCTTATGGACCCGCAAGCGCTTCTTTCGCACCTCGCTATCGTTCTCATCCGTCCGAAAATACCTGAAAATATCGGAGCTGCTGCAAGGATTGCCTGCAATATGGGGATCACCCGCCTGATTATCGTCAGAGACGACATCCCCGACCGTGAGGCGATGGTGAAAATGGCCACGCATAAGGCAGCCCATCTTATTGACAACCTACTAATCTATCAGAGCCTGGCTGAGGCCCTGGCCGAATTTTCCCTTGTGGTTGGCACAACCGCCAGGAGAGGGCGGCAAAGAAGTGTCGAAAAAACCCCGCGGGAGCTGGTGGAGGTCCTTCTCCCCTCCCTGGCAACCAACCAGGTGGCAATACTCTTTGGTCCTGAAGATACCGGCCTGACCAACGACGATCTCAAGTATTGTCAAATGGCTTCAGCAATTCCAACCGCTGATTTTTCCTCACTGAACCTCGCCCAGGCTGTGGCAATTCATTGCTATGAAATTTATTATGGCATTGTCCATGCGCAAAAAGATATGGCGGTAACCCCACATCTCGCTACTACCCACGAATTGGAAAGCATGTATACCTGTCTGGAAAAATCACTTTATTCCATTGATTTTCTAAATGAAGTGAGTCATACATATTGGATGACAAATATTCGTCGATTTTTCAGCAGGATCACTCTAACATCAAAAGACGCAAATATCGTCAGGACGGTGTGCAAGAAACTCTTACTTTATCATAAGAAGCAAAAATACAAAGACCTTGGTGAACCATGAAACATGAAGAGAGCTTTGTCGACTCTGCCTTACCATCAAACAAATTCTATTCACCGCATATCGATCACGCCCATTCCCTGCTCAGAACCAATCTTCTCACATCAAAATTTCCTGATCAACGGCACAACAAGAAAGTAATCATTATAGAAGCGCAGGCCGGCCAGGGCAAAACTACCCTGGCATCACAGTTTATAAATTTGACGGGTAATATTTCCATTTGGTATCAGATGGGTCCGGAGGACTCCGACCCAGTGCTTTTGCTATCTTCCCTGCTCATCAACCTCTCCAGCAATCTGCCCGGCTTCAAATCACCGCAACTGGCAAGTATCTTAACCGAAGGCAGTGTCGGCCCCCTGGACCTGACCCGCTGCGCCAACCTCCTCCTGCGCGACCTCGAAAATTATCTTAAGAAAGATATCTACTTGATCTTCGATGATCTGCATCTCATTCAATCTGGATCCTTGACTATCAGCGTCTTGGAACATCTGGTCGATACATCACCAGCCAAAGTGCATTTCATTTTAATTTCCAGACATCCTCTTAAAATAAAATGTAAAACTATTCGCAACGGAACAAACATCACCTACCTTAATACCGCCGACCTGGCTCTTGACAACAATGATATTGAAACCCTTTTCAACACTGTTTTAAAACGCGACATCAGCCGATCGGAGGCATGCGAAATACAGCGTATCACCAACGGTTGGATCATGGGAATTATCCTTGCAAGCCATCCCATTTCCGGGCGGAGTAAGTTTTGGCAGAAGTCTTCGGCCGCCACAGTCTCAACAATATCACCAACCGGCCATATGCTCGACTACTTCCAGGACGAAATATTCGCTCAGATTCCCGAAAACCTCCATTTGACTTTTCTCAAGCTTTCTTTTTTGCATGAAATTCCTGCCGATCTCGCTGCCGAAATCTCCGGGATACAACGTTTTTCAGCAACACTTTCAAAAATGGCCAGAGAAAATTTCTTTATTTATAACCTCGATGACCATCAACTCGTTTTCCGCTTCCATCATTTCTTCCAGGAATTTCTCCAACAACGGGCCAAAGCACGTTTGTCCGAAACCGAAATTACCGACATTTATCGATGCGAAGCCCAGTATTACCTCGACCGTGACATGACGGAAAAAGCCCTGACCTGCTATAAAAATGCTGGCGATTTTCAGGCAATGGAGGCCATTCTTAAAGAAAAAGGTATGAACCTCATTGCCAAAAACCGGACTCTTACCATTCTCACCCTGCTGCAGACTATTCCCGATGACATCCTCTTTCAATATAGCTGGCTGACCCTCTATGCCGGTCTCCTCCTCGTCGATTTTATGCCGCAAACAACTTTGCCGTTTTTCAATCGCGTCCGTGACCATTTTCGAGAAACGGGCGAAGTGACAGGGGAGTTGATCGCTCTTTCACAAACCATTTATTACCATTTCGTCATTTCCGGCAAGTACACGGAAGGTTCGCAATTGCTGCCAAGAACCGAGGCATTGCTGGAGAAAAACAAGGCCTCGTTGCCCTTACCGATAATTGTTATGACGGCCCGAAATCTCGCCTCCGGCTACTGTTTCTTTAACGGCGAAATGGTTAAGGCCCGTCATTACATTCAGATGGCCAGCACCCTTGCCGCCCGACATGATCTTCGCAACTTCACAGCCTCAACGCGTTTCATCCAAGGATATATTGAACTGCTGAGTGGAAACCGTGCCAAGTATCTCCGCGAGGCTGAAGTCTGCTTCTCGCTGTTTAATGACCCACTGGTTGGCGAGTCGAACAAACTCACCATGAGAATCATGAATCTCTGCTACCTGTCAATGGTCGGTGATCACCATAATTTTCATATGCAACAGCAGGCCCTGCAAAACTCTATTAATCATAATGTGATAGATCAGACGGTTGCAGCTCCCTACATGTTTGTCTGGGGCAGCAGTAATCTCTTCTCTCTGGGTCGCCCAAAACAGGCACTTGAGCTGCTGGATAAAGGTTGGGACATAACCTCGACCGCCACAATCGATCATATGCAGAGCCAACTTCTCCAATGGCAGGCTTTTGGCTTGGCACTTACCGGCTACACCGACGCAGCACTCGAGAAAATCACCGAATCCGTCCGGCTTCGCGATAATTCAGCAGGCCTTTTTTATATTGCCTTCAACGCCATCATTGCCGGAGCAGTACACACCCGCATTAAAAATGTTGCCGAGGCCATGCCCTTACTCGCAAAGGGCCTGGCCATCGCGCAATCCATTCCATCGACCTATTTAACCATGTGTGCTCTTTTTAACATGAGCTATTGCAAATATGTCGCCGACGGTGAAGACGCAGCAGTTGATGACCTTGAAGCCGGACTTTCCTTGATGAAAATCAACGGCTACAATCATTTTTGGAGTTTCGAACCGGTCATGATGACCGAACTTCTCGCCATAGCGGTGAAAAGGGATATCGAAAAGAGTTTTGCCCAGGCTCTGGCGAGAACCCGCCTCCACCTGAATTTTTCCGATACCGGCAAGCCACTGCCCCTCCTGAAATTCACGCTCATGGATAATTTTGAGATCAGTCTCTCCGGAAAGGTACTTTTCCAGGCCAAGGATCTTACCCCCTTCCAGCGAGAACTCTTGGGACTATTAATTACCGCCAAAGGCCAACGTATTCCGCAGGAAAAGATCCTCCTGGAACTCTGGCCCGAAAGCACACCGACAAATGCCCGAAAAAGCTTTGACACCCTTTTGACCAGATTGCGACAATTACTGACACCGCACTTACCGACCTCGGTTAAAGATTATCTCTTTATCCAGAAAGGAATACTCTGTCTGACCAATTACGAGATAGATGCACTGCAGTTTCTTGAAACCGCTCGGACAGGTTTATCCCACAGTAAAAACAGCGACTGGTTACAGGCACATAATGCCTTTCAAAATGCGCTTTCCCTGTGGAAGGGGGGAATGCCCGATGACACTTTTCAAAGCGAACAGGTTCTAGCGTTCAATGACACACTTACCCACCTTCTCGTTGAGATAGGTTCGGTCTGGGCAAGCAGTTTGGCCGAATCGAAAAGATTCGAAGAAGCGACAGCCGTCCTTGAACGTATCCTGCAGCTCAATTACCTGGAAGAGAAATTGACCATTCTGCTTTACAGGCTTCATTGCTTGAACAACAACCCGCTTAAATCACGGGAGATTCTTGAGAGATACAAGAAGGCGCTGGTGAAAGCCGATTACAGTGAAGATGAGGCTGCTGAATATATTGAGGAGGTTGTAAGACAAGTGGCGGCTTAAGAATTGAACCCCTGAAGCGGACATTGATCGCACAGGGGATTGTTTTTTTTGCAGTACGTCGTTGCAACGCGAACAATGAGGGCATGAAATTCATTGAAAAGCTGCGAATCATGGACCAGATTATCCATGAATACCTGCTGGATATCCTGATATTCACTTTCTTCCATGAGCAGATTATGTCGACTGAAGACCCGGTGGGTATACATATCAATGACAAAGATTGGCTGTCGGCAAGCGTAGAGGAGTATCGAGTCGGCGGTCTCAGGTCCAATCCCCTTCACCCCGAGCAGCTTGCCTCTGGCTGTCGCTAGTTCATCACTGAGAAAATGCTCCAAGTCCCCTGCATAACTATCACCGATCAGATCAAGCAGGTTGCGCAACCTTTGGGCCTTCAAATTAAAATACCCGGAGGGGCGAATATAGGGGGCAATTTCATCGGCGCTGCAAAGCGACAGGGTTTCGTAGGAAAGCAGTCCGCCATTCCTGAGATTATCAATGGCCCTGGTCACATTCGACCAGCTGGTGTTCTGGGTCAAAACGGCACCAACCATAACTTCGAACGGCGTCTCACCCGGCCACCAGCCTTGCGGACCAAAGTGGGCATACAGCAACCGATATGCTTCCGCGTAGTTATTATTCTTCACCCCTTTGCTTCCCTGTTTAATCTCTAGGGTAGTGCAACATCTTTGTCTCCAAGGCAGATACCAATATCCCTGGCGGTAGTGATCTTGTCATTGTCTAAAGCGACCTTCTTTCTTTTTTTAATAGCGTCGGTGATCGGCACCGGAACCATTACTGAATTTTTCAATGCCACCATGTGATCAAATACCTTTTCTTCAACCAGGCGTACGGCGGCCGCGCCGAAACGTAAAGCCAATAAGCGATCAAAGGTCGTTGGTGATCCACCGCGCTGCAGGTGGCCGAGAACCAGGGAGCGGGTGTCTTTTTCCGTTCTCCTTCTAATTTCCGCAGCAACCCATTCCCCTACTCCACCAAGAATTACCTCTTCCCGGCCAAGTTCACCCATACCTTTATTGAAATTCCGCCCTTCCTTGGTAATCGCCCCTTCGGCAACCACGACAATCGAATAATGCTTTTCATGGAGTTCATTGTCGCCGATTTTCTCACAGACCGCTTCCATATCAAAGGGTATTTCCGGGATCAAAATGACATCGGCCCCTCCTGAAATACCTGAGTACAAAGCAATCCACCCTGAGTCGCGGCCCATCACCTCAACGACCATGACCCGATTGTGCGACTTTGCCGTAGAGTGGAGTTTGTCGAGAGCCTCGGTTGCCGTAGAAACTGCCGTGTCAAAGCCGAAGGTCCGGTCGGTTTCTTCCAGGTCATTATCTATAGTCTTCGGCACACCTATAACCGGCATGCCCTTTTGGGCAAACCGGTGGGCAATATCAAGGCTGCCGTCACCACCAATGGCAATATGACAATCAAATCCCATTCGGTGGAAGTTTCTGATAATTTTATCGGAAACATCAACAATCTGAACCTCTCCAGCCAGATTCTCAACAGGTTTTGCAAAGGGATTCCCTTTGTTGGTCGATCCCAAAATAGTTCCACCGGTCGAGTAAATACCTTCCACATCGCGAGGAGTCAGACGCACCATATCGTCAATGTCAATAAACCCACCGTAACCATTCTTGCTGCCGTAAACCTCCCAGCCTTTCCGATAACACGTATGCACCACTGCATAGATAACGGCATTGAGCCCCGGCGCATCCCCACCACCTGTCGAAATAATAATTTTTTTCATGGTAAACCTAAAGCCTCATAAGACAATGTTACATGCTTGCAGCCATCTACCGCCAAGGATAGCTTCTTTGTGAAAAAGATATCATCCGTAAATGAATACGATATTTGTTGCGATGTTGCACCCTTTCCCTTTGAGAAACTATAAACAAAATGGTCACAGGTTATCCAATATTATTTTGATTCGGTAAAGATTGACTATTCATCGATTTCACCTTATTTTCCATTAATAGTAATGCTTCTCTTCTGGACAAAGATCCTAAAACGGAGAAGTTATTTTAGAAATAAACTTTAAGGAGGCTTTTCATGTCTGAACTCAATGTAACAGGACAAGCTGTTGCAAAACTCAAAGAATATATGCAGGCGAATAATATTGATTCCGCCCTGCGTGTAGCACTTATGCAAGGTGGCTGAGCAGGTCCTTCACTGGGATTGGCTCTGGATGAGCCAAAAGACAGCGACAAGGTTTTTGAAAACGATTCACTGAAGTTTCTCGTGGAAAAAAGCCTTTTGACCACCTGTGGGGAGATTACCGTCGACTATATTGACGCCGGTCCACGTTCGGGATTCGGTATCACCTCGGTAAAACCGATCAGCTCAGGTGGTGGTTGCAGCTCCGGATCCTGCGGTTCAGGTAATTGCGGCTGATCAACCCAGCCCTGCCTCCGCGCCGGTTTTTTCCACAATGCATTTGCTTCCTTTAAGTTTTAAGTAGTGAATCCGAACTGGAAAACAAAAAAGCGAGTCCTTTGCAAAAGGGACTCGCTTTTTTTGTAACCACATTGTGTCAATTTCTTGACACGACTCCCGGCGATCCTTATCCTCTCAGTGGTTACTGCAATACACACGGATGGCCGGTAACGGCAAAGTTCAAGAGAGAGGCACGAGGACACATTATGCAATTTGACAAATTTACTCTGAAATCACAGGAAGCTATACAAACCGCGCAAAAGCTTGCCCAAGACCAGGGCCACCAGGAAATCCAGGCGGCACACCTGGCAAAAGCGATTCTTACCCAGCCGGACGGCATCGTCATTCCCGTCCTCAAAAAGATGGGGGTTGATCCATCCCTGGTATTGATGGACCTCAACCAGCTTCTCGAAAAAATCCCTCAGGTTTCCGGCCACGCCGCCTCGCAAAGCTATGCCTCAAAGCATCTGACCAAGATTCTCGACGGTTCCTTTGCTGTCGCCAAACAGATGCAGGACGACTATGTCAGCCAGGAGCATCTCTTTCTGGCAATTCTCAAGAATTCGGCAATCGATGTATGCAAATGCCTGAACACCCGGGGCATCCAGGAGAAGGATTTTCTTTTGGCACTGTCAACACTACGCGGCAGTCACCGCGTTACCGATCAGTATCCGGAAGAAAAATACCAGGCCCTGGAAAAGTATGGAAAAAACCTGACGCAACTGGCCAAACAGGGAAAGATCGATCCGGTCATCGGTCGGGACGAGGAGATTAGAAGGATTATCCAGGTGTTATCGACGGAGGACGAAAAACAACCCGATACTCATTGGTGAACCAGGGGTCGGTAAAACGGCCATCGTCGAAGGTCTCGCCCAGCGCATTGTCAACGGCGACATCCCAGCCACACTGGAAAACAAACAGGTTGTCACTCTGGATATGGGCGCCTTGGTAGCCGGCGCAAAATATCGAGGAGAATTTGAGGAACGACTGAAAGCAGTCCTCAAGGAAGTCCAGGAAAAGGCGGGGGAGATTATTCTCTTTATTGATGAAATTCACACCCTTGTCGGCACCGGCGCAGCGGAAGGTTCAATGGATGCCTCGAACATGCTGAAGCCGGCCCTGGCACGCGGGGAACTGCATTGCGTCGGGGCAACGACTCTCGATGAATACCGCAAATATATTGAAAAAGACAGTGCCCTGGAAAGGCGCTTTCAGCCGGTACTGGTGCAGGAACCTTCCGTCGACGACACCATCGCCATTCTCCGTGGTATAAAGGAAAAATATGAAATCCATCACGGCGTAAGAATCCAGGACAATGCCACGGTCGCCGCCGTGACCCTCTCCAACAGATACATCACCGACCGGTTTTTGCCGGACAAGGCTATTGATCTAATCGACGAAGCTGCCTCCATGTTACGCATCGAAATTGATTCCATGCCGACGGAGATTGATGAGCTTGAACGGCAAAGAATCAAACTGGAAATTGAACAGGAAGCCCTTAAAAAGGAAAAAGATAGCGTTTCCAAGACCCGCCTTGAAGACTTGAAGAAAAAACTTGCCGATCTGGGCGACATTCTCAAATCGATGAAAGCGCAATGGACCATGGAGCGCGATACCATCAAAAGCATCCGCAGCATTAAAGAGCGTCTCGATGCTGCCCACATAGAGGAGAAAAAAGCGGAGAGAGAAGGCAATCTCAGCCATGTCGCCGAAATTCGTTACGGACGCAAGGTTCAGCTTGAAAAGGAATTGACTGCCGCCAACGGTAAACTCCAGGAAATTCAGGCTAATCATATGATGCTGAAGGAGGAGGTAGACGCCCAGGATATCGCCGCAGTTGTCGCCAAGTGGACAGGGATCCCCGTTGATCGTCTGCTCGAAGGCGAGAAGGACAAACTCGTCCATGCCGAAGAAATGCTGGGGAAACGGGTCATTGGCCAGAAGCAGGCAATTCTTGCCGTGGCCAATGCCGTCCGCAGGTCAAGGGCCGGTTTGCAGGATCCGAACCGGCCACTCGGATCATTTATCTTCATTGGTCCAACCGGTGTCGGCAAGACCGAACTTGCCAGGTCGCTCGCCGATTTTCTCTTTGACGACGAACAGGCAATGATTCGTATCGATATGTCGGAATTCATGGAAAAGCATTCCGTATCCCGACTCATCGGTGCCCCTCCCGGCTATGTCGGGTATGAGGAAGGCGGATATCTGACCGAGGCGGTTCGCCGCAGGCCATATTCGGTGATCCTGCTCGATGAAATCGAAAAGGCGCACCCCGATGTCTTTAATGTGCTTCTGCAGGTCCTCGATGATGGCCGGTTGACCGACGGCAAAGGTCGAACTGTTGATTTTAAAAACTCCATCTTGATTATGACCTCCAACCTGGGCAGCTCTCTTATTATCAAGATGGCCGATGACGAGATGGACAAGAGCAGCATCGAAATGCAAATTGATGCCCTGCTGCATAATCACTTCAAGCCGGAGTTTCTCAACAGAATTGACGAGACAATTATTTTTGAGCGATTAAAACGTGACGACTTGTTAGCCATAGTAGACATCCAGATTGCCAAACTCATTCAGCGCTTGGATGAAAAAGCCATCTCTTTGCATATCCGTGAAAGTGCTAAACTCTTTCTGGTTGAAACGGGCTACAACCCTTCTTTCGGTGCAAGACCCATGAAGCGGGCTATCCAGAGAAATATGGAAAATCCCCTGGCCCTGAAAATACTTCAAGGGGAAATCAAGGCCGGCGATCATGTCATTGTTGAAGGTACCGGAAAAGGCTTGAGTTTTGCTCTACAAAAAAAATCCTGAATGTAATCGTGTAATAAGGGCTTTCCCTGGAATTCATTTCGAGACTTTTGCTCTTTACACCTTCGCCGTCTTGCATTACATAGTGACGCTTAATGTCAATACGTCCTTGATTGGCCTCGGTCTTTTTAAGACCTTTGGCCGGTCGGGGGACAGTTCACAGATAAGCTTTTCAATACGGACGGAATAATGAGTTCAACCATAGAAGACCTGACAGTAAATTACCAGGAGGATGGCCTACAGGTAACCAAAGAGACCGGGAAAGAGATCCTCTCGAAGGGTGCCTGGACGACGATTCTCTTCCGTTACCAAAGCCTCGACAAGGGCACCGGCGAATTCGGCAAGGACATGTACACTATCCGCCGTTACCAGAAGCGTCAGGGGGAATATACCATGAAATCAAAATTCAATATTTCCAGCACAGAACAGGCGACAAAGATTATCGCTATCCTTTCCAAGTGGCTATCTGAAGCATAGACTTTGGTCAGTGGTTTTCTTACAAGATCAATTATATCGACACAATAACAAGTTACCATCAACAATTGCTGCTTATTGCAATATTAACCGCAACCCAGTGTCTTTTCTTCTTGACTCCCCTAGTTTAATCAAGTAGTTTGCCGCGGTTCCGGAGACGAGGTGACATTGGGCTTGACTGAAGAGGTTGAGTTTGGGGTTAGCGAAGTATCTGTGACGAGAGAGAGGAAATATAGTTATTGACAGAGCGAATTAGATAGATTAGATTAACGAGCTCTTCGCGGCATAAAGCGGCGCAACGTTTCATGAAAGTGGAAAGTTGAAACGATCCTTGACAACTGAATAACAACGAAAGCAAACGGGCCCACGAGGTTTTAGTGGAGTAGGAATTCTTTATCGGATTTCTAACGACACTTATCCCTGTATAGAGGGATTAATTACCTCAAGGGCATCTTTGAGTGAACTGCTATGCAAATAGCGGGGTAATGAAAGGGAGCTCTTATATAATTAAGCACTATATAAGTAACCACTTTAGCGAGTGGTCTAAGGATATCAAACTGGAGAGTTTGATCCTGGCTCAGAACGAACGCTGGCGGCGTGCTTAACACATGCAAGTCGAACGCGAAATTTTTCTTCGGAGAAAGAGTAGAGTGGCGCACGGGTGAGTAACGCGTAAGTTATCTACCTCGGCATCTGGAATAACTCACCGAAAGGTGTGCTAATACCGGATACGTTGAGTAATCAAGAAAGGTGGCCTCTGAATATGCTACTGTGCTGAGATGAGCTTGCGTACCATTAGCTAGTTGGTAGGGTAATGGCCTACCAAGGCGACGATGGTTAGCGGGTCTGAGAGGATGATCCGCCACACTGGAACTGGAACACGGACCAGACTCCTACGGGAGGCAGCAGTGAGGAATATTGCGCAATGGGGGCAACCCTGACGCAGCGACGCCGCGTGGATGATGAAGGCCTTCGGGTCGTAAAATCCTGTCAAGTGGAAAGAAGTGCATGGTGGCTAATACCTGCTGTGTTTGACGGTACCACTGAAGGAAGCACCGGCTAACTCCGTGCCAGCAGCCGCGGTAATACGGAGGGTGCAAGCGTTGTTCGGAATTACTGGGCGTAAAGCGCGCGTAGGCGGTTTTATAAGTCAGATGTGAAAGCCCTCGGCTCAACCGGGGACGTGCATTTGAAACTGTGAGACTTGAGTATTGGAGGGGGTGGTGGAATTCCCGGTGTAGAGGTGAAATTCGTAGATATCGGGAGGAATACCAGTGGCGAAGGCGACCACCTGGCCAAATACTGACGCTCATGTGCGAAAGCGTGGGGAGCAAACAGGATTAGATACCCTGGTAGTCCACGCCGTAAACGATGTCAACTAGGTGTTGGGACGGTTAATCGTCTCATTGCCGCAGCTAACGCATTAAGTTGACCGCCTGGGGAGTACGGTCGCAAGATTAAAACTCAAAGGAATTGACGGGGGCCCGCACAAGCGGTGGAGTATGTGGTTTAATTCGACGCAACGCGCAGAACCTTACCTGGTCTTGACATCTCGGGAATCCTGTGGAAACATGGGAGTGCCTCGCAAGAGGAGCCCGATGACAGGTGCTGCATGGCTGTCGTCAGCTCGTGTCGTGAGATGTTGGGTTAAGTCCCGCAACGAGCGCAACCCTTGTCTTTAGTTGCCAGCATTAAGTTGGGCACTCTAAAGAGACTGCCGGTGTCAAACCGGAGGAAGGTGGGGATGACGTCAAGTCCTCATGGCCTTTATGACCAGGGCTACACACGTACTACAATGGCATAAACAGAGGGCAGCGACATCGCGAGGTGAAGCGAATCCCTAAATTATGTCTCAGTCCGGATTGGAGTCTGCAACTCGACTCCATGAAGTTGGAATCGCTAGTAATCGCGGATCAGCACGCCGCGGTGAATACGTTCCCGGGCCTTGTACACACCGCCCGTCACACCACGGGAGTTGGTTGTACCAGAAGCAGTTGAGCCAACCGTTTACGGAGGCAGGCTGCCAAGGTATGGCGAGTAACTGGGGTGAAGTCGTAACAAGGTAGCCCTAGGGGAACCTGGGGCTGGATCACCTCCTTTTAAAGGAAAAATGCAGATTTATCTGCAATGGGGATTAACCCCGTTTGCGTTGTTATTCAGTTTTGAGGGATCGCCCTGCCCTTTATCGACTTCGAGTTGATAAGGGTTTTTTTGATCTTTAGAGTGACAGTTGAACCGCGGAAGGCACATAGCAGAGCCAGAACAGAAACTGTCTTCTGTATGGGCCTATAGCTCAGCTGGTTAGAGCGCACGCCTGATAAGCGTGAGGTCGGTGGTTCAAGTCCACCTAGGCCCACCAGTCTGTCGGATATATGGGGGTGTAGCTCAGCTGGGAGAGCGCCTGCCTTGCACGCAGGAGGCCATCGGTTCGATCCCGTTCACCTCCACCATTTGCGGATTGATTTCTGTTTTCAGATAGCTGAAGATGGAACTCAGAACGTAAGTTCTGTTGTTGGTAAATTGATCTTTGATAATTGAATAGTAGAGTAGAAAAAATCCTTTGTATCTTTGTGATTTGGTGCACCGGTGGGTTTTTTTAAACCTGCCACCGCACGGAAGGATCATGATGGATATGAGGGTTACAGTAGTTGAGAACCTTATAGTTTATAAGTTTGATCAAGTTTTATGGATAAGCTACTAAGGGCTAACGGTGGATGCCTTGGCATCGGAAGGCGATGAAGGACGTGGTAAGCTGCGATAAGCTTCGGGGAGTCGTTAACAGGCTTTGATCCGGAGATTTCCGAATGGGGAAACCCGGCAGGGGTTATACCTTGTCATTTGTTACTGAATACATAGGTAGCAAAAGCGAACGTAGGGAATTGAAACATCTTAGTACCTACAGGAATAGAAATCAATTGAGAGATTCCGTAAGTAGCGGCGAGCGAAAGCGGAAAAGCCCAAACCATACCAGCTTGCTGGTACGGGGTTGTAGGAGCCCGATATGGGATGGTGGATATATAGCGGAACAGTATGGAAAGGCTGATCATAGACGGTGATAATCCGGTACGCGAAATATATCTTCACCCTAGGGATATCCTGAGTACCACGGGACACGTGAAACCCTGTGGGAATCTGGGAGGACCATCTTCCAAGGCTAAATACTAACCGATGACCGATAGTGAACGAGTACCGTGAGGGAAAGGTGAAAAGAACCCCGGGAGGGGAGTGAAATAGAAACTGAAACCGTTAGCTTACAAGCAGTGGGAGCACTATGTTGCAAGACAGTGTGACCGCGTGCCTTTTGCATAATGAGTCAACGACTTACCCTATGCAGCGAGGTTAAGCCGAGAGGTGGAGCCGTAGCGAAAGCGAGTCTTAACTGGGCGCATAGTTGTATGGGGTAGACCCGAAGCCGGGTGATCTATCCATGGCCAGGGTGAAGTCTCGGTAACACGACGTGGAGGCCCGAACCGATATAGGTTGAAAACTGTTCGGATGAGCTGTGGATAGGAGTGAAAGGCTAATCAAACTCGGTGATAGCTGGTTTTCTCCGAAATATATTTAGGTATAGCCTCATATGATGACTGACGGAGGTAGAGCACTGACAAGGCTAGGGGTCCCACCGGATTACCAACCCTTTTCAAACTCCGAATACCGTCAAGTTCTAATATGGGAGTCAGACTACGGGAGATAAGTTCCGTGGTCAAAAGGAAAAGAGCCCAGACCGTCAGCTAAGGTCCCCAAATCTATGCTAAGTGGAAAAGGATGTGGAATTGCGTATACAACCAG
>CAVWHG010000014.1:0-227634 GCA_963754865.1 uncultured delta proteobacterium
GCCCCCAGGAACCGACACACAAAAAAGTTCAGTATTTCGAAAACAGCGGCAGCCGAGGCATCTACCAGGACGGCTGGTTCGCCGGAGCCTTCGGGCCTTTCATCCCCTGGGATTCGGCAGGTTCCGCCAAGAATATGTCCAGTTGGGACGCTGACCAGGATCGGTGGGAGCTGTACAATCTTAACGAGGATTTTTCCCAGGCCCACGATCTCGCCGGCCAGAACCCGAAAAAGCTGGAAGCGATGAAAAAGGAATTCGATGCGGAGGCGAAAAAGAATCAGGCCTGGCCCATTGGTGCTGGAACCTGGCTGCGCATCCATCCCGAAGATCGCCTGGTCACTCCCTATACCAGCTGGACCTTCAACGACCAAACCCGCCGCATGCCGGAATTCACCGCGCCTGGGCTGGGGCGGGAGAGCAGCCGGGTCATCATTGATGCGGAGATCGGTGAAAATGCCTCGGGCGTCTTGTATGCCCTTGGCGGTGCCGGTGGTGGCCTTGTCCTGTATATGGACCAGGGCAAACTGATTTATGAATACAATATGATGATTATCGAAAACTACCGGGCCGAGTCGGGGATCATACCCGCCGGCAAACATTTGATCGAGATCAACACCGATTTGGAGAGCAAGAAACCCATGGCGGCGGCTGCCGTCATGATCACGGTCGATGGTCGGGAAGCAGCCAAAACCAGGGTGGACCGCACGGTTCCCGCTGCTTTTACAGCCAGTGAATCTTTTGATGTCGGCGTTGATCTGGGATCGACGGTGTCACTTGTATATGATGAACGTCGACCTTTTCCTTTCAGCGGTAAAATCAACACGGTAAAGGTTGAACTGAAAAAATAACGAATGCTCAGTGCGGTTACACGCTCTCTGTCGGCGGGTCGCACTTGACTGTAATGACTCTGTTGTGGTCGCCATTCAGGTTTTACAGGGGTACCAATAAGCTAGACTAGTCACGCCGAAAAAAGTTTTCGACAAATGTGCATCATTTCATTCCCATCCTACCTGTTACAGCCATAGCCTATGCATTTCCGAATGAACCTGCAATGTTGAGGGTATCTTCGAAATAGAGTGTAGCAAGATTGGTTGCCGCGGATTATATTGTGGCAGGCGGTCATTTTATTCGATTTCGCTATGTTGATGGTTCGTGCCATCATGCTGAATTAATTTATTTTTTCAGAAATTTTTTGGTTGAAATTCAAAGGGCTCACATGACACTCGTAACTCGGACTTTACGGGTTCTAACACATTTTGCTGGTGTGGTATTTTTCTTGGCATTAATATCTCCTCTTGCTGCAAATTGTGATGAGAAAACCATCAAAATTTTGCCGGTAAAGGTTGAGGCGGAGAAAACCTTAGCAGAACTCCCTGCTGCGCTTACAGCAAAAGAGGAGGCGGAAATCGACGAAATGGTCCTGCCGATGCCACCCAACTGGATCGGCGATTTTGACGGTATCCGCAAACGTAATCTTGTCAGGATACTGGTGCCGTACAGCAAGACCTATTATTTTGTTGATCGTGCCCAGCAGGTACGGAATTGATTACGAATTTGGCAAGGCCCTGGAACAGTGGCTGAACAAAAAACATCCCCTGACACAAACCAAGAGTCAATCCTGGAGGGTAATGTTTATTCCTGTGCGTCGTGACCAGCTTCTGACTGATCTGCTGGCCGGGAAAGGTGATATTGCCGGAGGAGGGCTGACTGTAACTGAAGGACGCAAACAGACCGTTGATTTCCCGGCACCATTTGCCAGCGGCGTACGCGAGGCAGTGGTCACCGGACCCACTTCAGGGAAATTTGAAAAACTCGAAGATCTGGCAGGGCAAGAGGTAATGGTCAGAGCTTCAAGCAGTTATTTCGAGCACCTGATAGATATTAACGTCCGCTTCAAAAAGCAGGGACTGGCTCCGATCAAGATTGTCGCCGCCGATGAATGGCTGGAGTCCGAGGATATCCTGGAGATGGTCAATGCCGGATTGATCAAGGCCACGGTGGTGGATCGTTACCTCGCCGCAATCTGGAAACCTCTTTATACCGAAATCACAGATCAACGACTCCTTCTATATTCATGCGGCAGGCGATCTGGCCTGGGCTATCCGCAAAGACAGTCCAAAACTGCAGTCAATCCTCGAAGCACTTTATGAAAGAGCATAAGGTTGGGACGACTTTCGGCAACGTTATCGCCAAACGGTATGCCTATGATAAAAAACGTGTCCTCAACGCAACCTCGGAAGAAGAGATGCAGAAATTCAGGAAACTCGTTGATATTTTCGAAAAGCACGGGAAAAACTATGATTTCGATTACCTGATGCTGATGGCTCAAGGGTATCAGGAATCCAGACTGAACCAGAAGGAAAGGAGCTCAAGGGGAGCGGTCGGTGTCATGCAGTTGCTGCCCAGTACCGCAGCCGATCCTGCCATCGGCATCACCGGTATAGACAAAGATGCCGAGCGGAACATTGAGGCCGGTGCCAAATATCTGCGCCTGCTTGCTGACAAATATCTCGACGAGCCTGAGCTGACCCCGGTTAATCGAACCCTGATGGCCTTTGCCGCTTACAATGCCGGGCCGGGCAATTTACGTAAATTCCGCCGTCTGGCCGAGAAATCAGGTAAAGACCCGAATATTTGGTTTCAGAATGTCGAAGTCGCGGCCGCGCGCATTGTCGGACAGGAAACCGTCACGTATGTCAGCAATATTTATAAATATTATCTTGCTTATAAAATGTCTCTGGAAAACAAAAAGGCTGAAGCAGACAAAATAAACTCTCACTCGCCGACATGACACGCTGGCCAAGTCTGGAATTGTCTGCTGCAAATTTCAAGTTGTGAATAACAACAAAACAAGGGCAAGCGTAACGATATGCAGAGGATATTGCGAGGAACTGGGACAATAAGGCGGAAGGGCAGATATGTTGGGTGGTTTTGTATCTGGCTTGTGCTCATCCTCATGACGTGCTGGGCCGTTTTTGCCCTCTTGCTGTTGTTACCGTTACCACCTGTTTTTCGTGTCATCGCCGTTGTCATTTTCGCGCTGGGCATGCTTCTGCCACCTCTTGTGTTTCGTCCCCGTTGACGCGGCCTTGCGGTTTCGAGTATTTTCTTTGCAGGTGTCGTGCTCTGGTTTTTTTCCCTTGTTCCCTCAAATAACCGGGACTGGCAGCCGGATCTGGCGGTCCTTCCCTGGGCGGAAATCACCGGGGACAAGATCCAGTTCCATAATATCCGCAACTGCGATTACCGGACCGAGACCGATTTCACCTGCCACTATTATGACCGGACCTTTGATCTGGCAAAACTCCAGACGCTCGATCTCTTTCTGGTCTACTGGGGGTCACCAAACATCGCCCATACCATGCTCAGCTTCGGCTTCGAGGGGCAGGGCAACGTCTGTTTCTCGATTGAAACCCGCAAGGAAAAGGGAGAGGAATACTCCGCCGTCAAGGGATTTTTTCGCCAGTACGAGATGATGTATGTCGTGGCCGATGAGCGTGATGTGGTGCGTCTGCGCACAAATTTCAGGCATGAAGATGTCTACCTGTACCGCCTGAAGGTCAAACCGGAAAAGGTTCGCAAGGTGTTTCTTGATTATCTTCAAGAGGTGAATCGGTTCAAAGAGCAACCCGAGTGGTACAACGCCCTCACCGGCAACTGCACCACCAGCATCCGCCAGCACACCATGCCGTATAACCCCAACGCCCGGTTGGACTGGCGTCTGATCGTCAACGGCTATATCGATGAAATGATCTATGAACAGGGGCGTTCTCAGCCACGACCTGCCGTTTGCTGAACTTGAAAAAACGAAGCTATATCAATCAAAAGGCTCAGGAATTCGATAAAGCTCCTGATTTTTCCCGACGGATCCGCGAAGGATTGCCGGAAATTTCACTTTAAGGTGTTCCATGAGTTTTTATCGAAGACGCATTTCGACTGCCAGAGTGTTGTTACATTTTTGCCTTACTGCTTCTCACCTTTTTCCTGTCCGGCTGTGCCGTACCGATTGGTGTGACCAGGGTGTCACCCCAAGACTCCTACAATCTCAGGACCGATAATGCTCTGGGCGCCGGCAAGATGAGCGATAGCTATCAAGGCTGTCCTGCAAAGATACAATCTCCTCGAATTGCTGGACAAGGATCCCCTGAAAACACTTCAGACCCTGCATGACATCAGCAAAACCGATGATCGTCGCGATATACTTTTCGCCCTGTCTGAACTCAGTTATCTGCATGGTGGAAAACTGCTGGCAGGCTCTTCCCATGAGGATCGGAATGAGGCTCAGGAATGTATTTCTCCAGTCGGCTGTTTATGCATATTTCTACCTGCTGGGCGATGGCCGGGAGCCACCCCCAACAGCTTATGACAGCCGTTTTCGTGATGCCTGCGATCTTTATAATCGGTCACTGTGGCAGGCCTTTCCGGTCAACGACAACAACAGCCTGAATTTCTCCGGGGGGATAAGAAATTTGCCCGGTGGGAGACCTGCCCCTGACGCTCAAAACCGACACCCTGGCCTGGGAGTACGAAAATTTTGAAGGATATGTTTCCGGCCGATGGCTATGCGATACACGGATTTACTGTCCGTAACCGTACCCCCGGTATGGGCCTGCCGCTTGTCGGACTGACCCGGAAAACCACCAAGTCGCCGAATGGAGGTGCTCTGCCGATTACCGCGTTTCTCAGGGTATCAGGGAGATATCAAAGACTATCAGCAGGGGAATTCCCAGGCCTTTCTGGAATTGTACTCGGCGTTGGATAATGCTGAGGTGCGGATCAACAATCGACTCGGTGCCGCTGGAAACCGACATCACCACACCTCTGGCCTATAGACTGAATGACGCAGCCCTCTGGAATCTCGGCGAAAGACGCTTTATTACCGGTGGCGATATTCCTGTGCACGTTCTCCTTATCCAACCCTATGAGCCAGGCCGGATTCCGGTGGTCTTTGTCCATGGCACGGCGAGCAGCCCGGTCTGGTGGGCGGAGATGATCAACTCGCTGCGGGCCGACCCTGAGACTCCGTAAACGTTTCCAGTTCTGGTTCTATCAGTACAACAGCAGCAATATGATGGCACTCTCGGCTGCCGGAACTGCGTGAGGCAATATCCGCCATGATTAACAAACTTGATCCTGCAGGGGAAAGATCCGGCCCTGCAGAATATGGTCGTTATCGGCCACAGCCAGGGCGGACTGCTGACCAAGATGGCCGCGGTCAATCCTGGAAACGAACTTTGGCATGCCATCAGCGATGAAAACATTGATGAGATGGATGTCGACCCGAAGATAAAGGATTTCGCCAGTCGACTGCTTATTTTTCAACCTCTGCCCTTCGTCAAACGGGTCGTATTCATATCCACCCCACACCGGGGAAGTTATTTGACCAAGAACTGGGTTCGTGCAGCTTGTGAGCTTTGTCGTCACCCTTCCTTATGATATGGTGGTGAATGGCAAGGAATTTCTCACCACGATGGGTACTCGGTTAAAATTACCTGCTTACATGGCTGGTAAAATACCGACTAGTGTTGACGGAATGTCGGCTGAGAACCCTCTGATGAAAAAATTGGTTACTCTACCCTTTGCGCCTGGTGTGGTTGGGCACTCCATTATTGCCGTAAAGCCGGGGATGGATATTGCAACGGGCAATGACGGTGTTGTTGAATTCAAAAGTGCCCATATCGATGGAGTGGAATCCGAGTTTATCGTCCGTGCCGACCATTCCTGCCAGTCCCATCCTTTTACCATCGAGGAGGTTCGGCGGATTCTCCTGAAGCATGTTGGGATTGACCACGCCTGGCAGGCTCCTACGGAAACCGTTCCTGTGGCGGCTGTGTCGCTGCCGACAAAACAATGAGAGGAAAGCAGAATAGCAACACAATGAAGTCTTGAAATACGAAGCATCAACTGACTACGCATATCAAGTCGGGTGCAAACATTATGGAGCATACACAGACAATGACCAGAAAAAAATCCTTAGCACCCCCTCTCATGAGCCTGCGATTCGATATAATCGCAGGCTTGACCGCCGCAGCAGTTGTTCTCCCCAAAGCGATGGCCTATGCGACTGTCGCCGGCTTGCCGGTGGCGGTGGGTCTCTATACCGCCTTCATCCCGATGGTGATTTACGCCCTCCTCGGCTCGTCCAGTGTTCTCAGTGTCAGTTCCACCACCACTCTGGCCATCCTGGCGGGGACACAACTTGGTCTTGCCGTACCCGACGGCGACCCTTCACAACTGATCACTGCCGCCGCGACCCTGACCGCACTGGTGGGTGTACTGCTGCTGCTGGCTGCTGCCCTGCGCTTGGGTTTTGTCGCCAACTTTATCTCGACGCCGGTGCTCACCGGTTTTAAAGCAGGGATTGGTCTGGTGATTGTCCTCGATCAGATCCCCAAGCTCCTTGGCCTGCATATCACCAAGGCAGGATTTTTACGTGACGTGCTGTCTTTGCTGCAGCACATGCCCGATACCTCACTCATCACTCTGGCCGTGGCAGGTGCAACGTTTTTTGTGCTGATCGGTATGGAACTGCTCTGGCCGCATTCACCGGCACCGCTGGTGGCAGTGGGAGGGAGCATTGCCGCCTCGTGGTATTTTGGTCTGCATGACCAGGGCGTCTCGATAGTCGGACTGATCCCGCAGGGCTTACCCTCCTTGACGCTCCCCGATCTTTCCTTGATCGAACAGTTATTTCCGGGGGCGCTTGGTATCGCCCTGATGAGTTTCACCGAGTCGATTGCTGCCGGACGAGCCTTTGCCGACCAGACAGAACCGCCGATCAAGGCCAACCGAGAACTGATCGCCACTGGCGTCGCCAATCTGGGCGGTGCCCTGTTCGGTGCTATGCCGGCCGGTGGAGGCACATCGCAGACCGCAGTTGTGCGGGCGGCAGGTGGTCGAACGCAGAAGGCTTCGCTTGTCACTGCCGGTGCGGCAGCCGCGACCATGTTGCTGCTTGCACCCATGCTGGGACTACTGCCTTTTGCGACGCTTGCCGCTGTCGTTATCGTCTACTCTGTCGGTTTGATCCAACCAGCAGAGTTTCGCGCCATCCTCAAGATCCGCCGAATGGAATTCGGCTGGGCGCTGGTAGCCTGCCTCGGGGTTTTGACTTTCGGCACACTGAAGGGTATCGTGGTGGCGATCATTGTTTCGCTGATCGGTCTGCTTACTCAGACTGCGCATCCTCCTGTCTATGTCATCGGCCGCAAACGCGGTGCCGATGTACTGCGGCCACTCTCTCCCGAAAATCCTGACGATGAGATTTTCGATGGTCTGCTGATTGTCCGACCAGAAGGGCGGATCTACTTTGCCAATGCGCAGAATATAGCTGAGAAAATCGATGCGTTAGTGAAACAATACCAGCCGCGGGTGGTGACGATCGATATGAGCCGGGTGCCGGATTTTGAATATTCTGCACTGCAGATGCTCATTGAAGGGGAGAAGCGCACGACCGAGCGTGGTATGACTATGTGGCTGGCGGCCCTGAACCCAGGTGTGCTCAAGGTGGTGCGGCAGTCCGGTCTGGCCGAACGCCTTGGCAAAGAACGCCTGCTGTTTAACGCCCGTGCAGCGATTGAACGCTTCCAGGCTCTTCCTCGAGGGCTGGAAGACAATGCTCGATCTGACAAAGATTGAACTGTTTGTCGGCCCTGGCCATTGGTGGAATGGTAGGGCAACCCTTAACGATGATTTGCTTGATGTGGTGTAGAGGTTCTCTATCACCGTGTAATGAGGGGGATAGAATTACAGTTGCGGCATTTTTGCCGAATTACAGGGAGGAAAGTTCATGAGCAAAAGCAAAAAGAAAAACAAGGAAACTACCAAGGAAATTCCGAAGGAAATAAATCCAGACAAGGCCAAGCTGAGCAACAAGGACTACGAAAACCACCTGGCCAAACTGCACGGGGAATTGGTGAAACTGCAACAGTGGGTTGTCGCCAAGGGCCTCAAGGTGTGCATTGTTTTTGAGGGTCGCGACGGTGCCGGCAAGGGTGGGGTGATCAAGGCCATCACCGAGCGGGTCAGTCCCAGGGTATTTAGGGTAGTGGCCCTGCCGGCGCCAACCGAGCGGGAAAAGTCGCAGATGTATGCCCAGCGCTATATGCCCCATTTTCCAGCGGCAGGCGAGGTGGTGATCTTTGACCGGAGCTGGTACAACCGGGCCGGTGTCGAGCGGGTCATGGGCTTTTGTTCCGAGGAAGAGGCTAAACGGTTTCTTGATGTTCTACCGAATTTTGAGAAACTGATGGTCGGATCAGGAATCATCCTGTTGAAATATTGGCTGGAGGTCAGTCCCGAGGAACAGACCCGTCGCCTTACCGGGCGCATCGACGATCCCCGCAAGATTTGGAAGCTTACGCCAATGGATCTTAAGTCCTACGACCGTTGGGACGACTATACCAAGGCACGCGATGAGATGTTTGCCAAGACCGATGTTCCCTGGGCACCCTGGAATGTCACCTATTCAAACGATAAAAAGCGGGCGCGTCTGAACATTATCAGTCATCTGCTCAGTTCAGTCAAATACAAGGAACTTGACACGGAAAAGGTAAAACTGCCGAAACGCAAGACAGGAAAAACTCCTCCGGACCAGGAGCCTTCGTTTAAGCTCATCCCCGAGAAGTTTTAGCACTATGGACGACGTAGTTGGCCGGGCGCGTCGCTATGCAATAGAGGCGCATTCTCGTATCAACCATCGACGCAAATATTCCTCAGAGCCGTATGATGTGCATCTGAGGAATGTCGCCGAAATAGTGGCTTCGGTTACTGATGACCAGGAGATGATCGCTGCCGCCTGGCTGCATGATGTGGTTGAGGACACTCCGGCCAGCTTTCTTGATATTGAAAAGGAAATGGGCCTGGGCGTTGCCGATTTGGTCGGTGAACTCACCGATGTCAGCCGATCCTCGGATGGCAACAGAGCGACCCGTAAATCGCTCGATCGGGCGCATCTTGCCTGCGCCTCAACGCGCGGAAAGACCATCAAAATTGCCGACCTGATCGACAATTGCAAGGATATCTGCCGCAACGATGCCATATTTGCCAAGACCTATCTGACCGAAATGGCATCGTTGCTGGAAGTGCTTGCAGACGGTGATAAGGATCTGTATGACCGAGCTGCAACACTGATGCATGAAAATGCCCAACTCCTCCATATTCCCCTGACGGTTATTTCCGGCGCATCCACCGAGCATCAGCCTCCGGCAGCGCAACCCATTTCTCCCCTGGCGAAAATGTCACATTTATTTCTGAAAACATTTGTTGCCAGGGATCTTGCCCACGTCTTGCCTTCCGTTGATTTCCCGCTGTCCGATTCAGTGGTTGTGTTTATGGAGCAGTCCAACCATTCCGTCTTAGGCCTTCGACGGAATGGTCTCATTGAAGGCTATATTCTCCGGGAAGACCCGTTACGGGAAAGAACTTTTCGTCAAAGACAAGTTGTCGGTGACGATGCCGGCTTCGCCGAGGTAATACTTGCGCTCAGCCAGCACAGTCAATGTTTTGTCCGGATGCTCGATTCTGTGGTGGGCGTTATCACCCGGGCCGATATTGATCACCCCTATATGCGCATGTGGTTGTTTGGTATCATCACTGTTGCGGAAATGCAGATCATGCCGATGATTGAAAAGATCTGGCCTGGAGACGCCTGGAAGGAATTGATTTCAGCGGGAAGGTTGGTCAAGGCCGAGGCGATGCTGGAAGAAAGGCTGCGCCGCAACCATCAGTCTACTCTGCTTGCCTGTCTACAGCTATCCGACAAGATGCAGATCCTCGTCGAACACGAGACTGTGCGGAAAACTCTTGGCTTTACATCAAAAAAACTTGCGAACAAGGTTTGCAAGGAGTTTGAATCACTCCGCAACAATCTGGCTCATGCCCAAGACATCGTAGCCCATGATTTTGCCCAGATAGCAAGACTTGCCCAACGCATCGATTCAATGAGAGGAGCATAGGCGGCACTTCTTTGCAGTTTTATATTTTCAAGTACGTTTTCAACATGGCAGGTCGCATCGACCTCCATCTTGAATGCAACCCCGCATCGCAAGTTCCATTTTGGCCTTGCTAGGTTCCGATCATGTGTATGTCAAAAACGTGATAGGCCCATGCCGGCATGTCCAGGTAGAGACCTCGTGCCGCCAGGTCAGCACCGTTTTCCTGATAAAGAGCCGGTCCCATTCGATCATGCAGCTGACACCCTTTTCCTGCAAGGTCAGTCCACGGCATTGTTACATAGCACTGGCTGTGGTGATCAGAATAGTTGACGACAACCAAGCACTTCTCACCATCCTTTTCCGTCCATGAATAGGCAATGAAACAGTCTGATGTCCAGTTGCCGTCCCATGCCGGGCGGCATTCGAGCAATTGCCAGCGGCCGTTTCGTGCAACCGGCTGACGCAGCACAGCAAGCAGCCGGTGGTAAAACTGTTCCAACCGCAGGTCGATCGGCTCCTTCGGACCTCGCACCAGATGAGGAGAGATGCGTTTTCTGTGTCCCTGGAATTGTCCCTGGTGAAAAAAGCGTAAGCCGGGGGAGAGGAAGGTAAGCACCGCCGCGGCCTCATGCACCCCGGGCGAGAAAGCCGAAGCTGCCCGCGGTTCATCGTGGTTTTCCAGAAAGCGGGCAGATTTGTATTGGAAAACAGGTTCGGCGTGCAAATGCTCACGTACCGGACGGGCGTGCAGGTCGCGGAGGCGGTCGTAGAGCCTTTTGTCGTAGGTGTAATCAAATCCCTGTTGCTGCAGCGTCCATTCCAGATCCCAATAGACCTCGGCCATGAAGCAGAAGCCTGGCACCCGTTCCCGCACCCTTTGCGTTGCCGTCGGCCAAAAGGGCTGGGTTGGAATGTCCCATGTCCTGGCAAAGACCTCGGGTAAAATCAACATGGCCATGTCGCAGCGCACACCGTCGCATTGTCCGGCGATTCTTTCCAATTCGCCGAGCATCGCCTGCTGCAATTCATGGTTGCCATAGTTGAGCTGCAGGGTGTCAGGCCAGCCATCGAAGTATGGATCTCGCCCGTAGGCCAGCACCAGCGGCCCAGCTTTCGTTTGTACCCGGCAATAGTTTTGCGGTGCGCGGGCCAAATCGTTTTCGCTGCCATGGACAAAATAATCTGGATGCTCGTCCACCCACGGGTGGTCCGGGGCCATGTGGTTCGGGACAAAGTCGAGCATCAAATTCAATCCCCGTTGTTGCAGTCGCGTTCGCAAGCGTGCGAGCCCTGCGGCGCCACCGATACCCTCATGCACGGCGTAGCTTTGGATGGCGAACCCGGAGCCGGCGATATCTTCTTTCTTCAGGTCCGGCAGGGTTTCGGTGAACTCATCAGTCCATTGGCGATTGGCTCGGGATATCGCCTGCGCCGCCGGGCCGGTCTGCCAGACGCTCAGCAACCATACCCAGTCAAAGCCGAGTTCGGCCAGATGGTCCAGTTCGGCGTCGGCAATATCGTCCAAAGTCGCGGGCCTGCCCAAAGAGAGGGAGAGTTCCGTCAACCAGACACGGGTGTTTATCTGATAGAGAGAGGGAGAATGCATGCTGGTCATAATTCCTCCGTTATTTCATCCTCTGTTCGCCGCCGGCCTGTTCCCGCACTAGTTGCTGGAAACTTTGCTTACGGTTGGCTTCCAGATAGGTCTTGGCGTCAAGACGCCCAAAGATGTCCATGAGCGGGGCAATCAGTCCGGTCCAGCCCGTCTGGTGATTGGCTCCAAGCCCCGCACCATTGTCACCATGAAAATATTCATAGAACAGAATAAGATCACGCCAGTGCGGGTCTTTCTGGAATTTGGCCGTCCCGCCGTAAACTGGTCGCTGTCCGTCTGCATCGCGCAGGAAAGTGCCTGCAAGACGGCGGGAAAGTTCATGCGCCACCTCAAAAAGCGTCATATACTGGCCGGAGCCGGTCGGACACTGCACCTTGAATTGGTCACCGTAGAAATTGTACAGATTCATCAGCGCCCGGATGATCAGCACATTGACCGGCATCCACACCGGTCCTCGCCAGTTGGAGTTGCCGCCGAACATCCCGGTATTCGATTCGGCCGGCAGATACTGCACCTTGTACTCCTCATGGCCGACGTGGAAGATGAACGGATGATCCTGGTGATAGCGCGACAGCGAGCGAATGCCATGCGGTCCGAGGAACTCATTTTCGTCGAGCATGTAGCCAAGCACCCGTTCCAGCTTATCCTTATTGAGGATCGCCAGCAGACGTCGTCCTTTATAACCGATGAACCCCTCATCGGTTGGAGCAACGTGGGAAACCAGCTCCGGGTGTCGTTGCTTGAACTGGGCGATCATTTCCATCAGTTTTGGAAAGCGGGTAACAGAATCCGCTTCGAATACCGTCGATGCACAAAGCGGCAGCAGTCCCACCAGCGACCGTACTTTCAGGCGCATGGCCTGACCGTCCGGCAGGCGCAGCAGATCATAGAAAAACCCATCCTGTTCGTCCCACATCTCGTCGTGATGTTCGCCGATACGGTCCATGGCGAAGGAAATCCACATGAAGTGCTGGACGAATTTGAAGGCGATATCCTCGTAGATCGGATCATGTTCACTAAGAATCAGAGCCATTTCCAGCATGTTCTGGCAATAGAACGCCATCCAGGCCGTGCCGTCCGCCTGTTCCAATGAGCCGCCGGTGGGAAGCTTGGCGCTGCGATCGAAAACACCGATGTTGTCCAGGCCGAGAAAGCCGCCGGCAAAGACGTTGCGTCCGGCAGGATCCTTGCGGTTCACCCACCAGTTGAAGTTGAGCATCAAGCCTTGAAAGGACTGTTCGAGAAAGCGCAGATCAGCACGACCAAGCCCCAGTTCATATTTATACAGCCAGAGGGTGGCCCAGGCATGTACCGGCGGATTGACGTCGCTGAAGTTCCATTCGTAGGCGGGAATCTGGCCATTTGGGTGAAAATAGAGATTGCGCAGCATGAGAAGGAGCTGCTCCTTGGCAAAATCGAAATCCACCTGGGACAAGGCAATGGTGTGGAAGGCCAGATCCCAGGCGGCATACCAGGGATATTCCCACTTGTCGGGCATGGAGATGACATCGGCATTGAGCATATGGAACCACTCGGTGTTGCGCACGTCTCCCCGGGCGGATTCAAGCATTGGATGGCTTTTGTGTTCTATCAGCCATTGCTCCAGGTCGAAGTAGTAAAACTGTTTGCCCCAGAGCATCCCCGCCAGTGCCTGGCGATGGACCCGGTACTCGTCTTCACTGAGCGACTGCGGCGTAATTCTCTGATAGAATTCGTCGGTGTCGGTGATCCGGCTCGTGAATATCTCTTCAAAGCCGTTGAACGGATTGTCCAGCAAAGCGGCTGCGAACCGCAGGCAGACTGTCCGGCTACCGCCGCTCTCCACTTCGAGTACATAGTGGGCCGCAGCCTTGGTCCCCGTCTTGGCGGGATTGACCGCCTCCTTCTGTTCGTTGATCAGGCAGGCATGGAAGGCATCCTTGACATAGGGAGAGGGGCTGGACTGGCCCCAGAGTTTCAGGCTATTACTGTCATTCTCGGTGAACAACAACTCGGGAAATCCGTCGCAATATAACCGGTACTCGCCCATTTCATGGTGGCAGGCTTGAATAATGCCCGGGGCCATCTCGCGGAGGACAGGTTTCTCATCTTTTCCTCCCCACGACCAGGTATTGCGGAACCAAAGCGTCGGCAACAGGCGAAGCCGGGCCGTCTCAGGTCCGCGATTGTGAACTGTGATCCGGATGAGTACATCCTCCGGATTTTCTTTGGCGTATTCGACGAACACGTCGAAATAGCGGTTGTCGTCGAAGACACCTGTGTCGAGGAGTTCGTATTCAAACTCTTCACGTGACCGGCCACGGTTTTTCTCGATCAACTCCTGGTAGGGAAACTCACCTTGCGGATACTTGTAAAGATACTTCATGTACGAGTGAGTCGGCGTGCTGTCGAGATAGAAGTAGTATTCCTTCACATCCTCGCCATGGTTGCCCTGACTGTTGGTAAGGCCAAAGAGACGCTCCTTGAGGATGGGGTCACGCTCATTCCAGAGCGCCAGGGCGAAGCACAGCCTTTGCTTGTCGTCGGAGATGCCGCCAAGTCCGTCCTCGCCCCATCGGTAGGCCCTTGAGCGCGACTGGTCATGGGAGAAATAGTCCCAGGCATTGCCATCTTGGCTGTAGTCCTCGCGCACCGTTCCCCACTGCCTCTCGCTGAGATAGGGCCCCCATTTTTTCCAGGGGATACCCTTCTCACGTGCCTCGTTCAGCCTTTTTTGTTCTCTAACATCGATGACTTCTGGCTTTTCCATAAGGTTTTCCTCCAAGAAGGATTGTTTGCGTATCATCAAAAAACCAAAGCTCAGTTCATCCTCTACCGATCAAAACGCACCAGAACCGCTGAGCGCCGTAATTCGTCGTTCAAGCTGAGTTCGGCAAGATTGATCTGATGAAATGCGCTATCTGCACTATCCTCAACAATGACATTCATCCAGTTCAGCGGCAGAGATTGTTGGCGAAGAGTGAAGGTCTGTGCCGGCAAGGCCATGATCCGGTCCAGGTGGCCAAGGGTATCGTCCGGAGTTTCAATCTCCTTCCGAGCAACTTCAATATCTTTCTCTGTTTCGCTCAGTAATTCCTTTAATTCGCTTATTTTTTTCATATTTTCCTGCTCAGGTTGGGCAAAAAACTCAAAAGTTTGCCGTTTACCGGCAAGGATGCGATGCATTGAGTTCAAGCGATCTCGGCGTTGCCGCAACTCCGCCAGGTTCAACTTGAGAGAGGCGATTTTTTCCATGGCAACACTGGCAAGTATTTCCAGGCTCCGTTGTTCAAGCTTTGTTTTAGTGGCCTGCAGGTCGGAGGTAGGAGCCACAACGCGGTGCTCAATAAAGGTGACCGCACGCATCGGCACATCAGCAAGGAGCATTTCACCCTGCTGTTTATGGCCATATATTATTGTCTCTGTTTTTGTCATGGTTAAAAGTGCGAAGAGCTCCTGGCCGTCACCGGGAGCCGCAGCATTCCGGGCTTGTTTTAAAAGACTTTCCATCTCCTCAATGGACCTGAAAAGTGCCTTCACCAAGGGGTCGTCATAGTAGGTCTTTTGGTGCAGTCGAACTGGGCCAGGGAGGGAAACGATCAATTGATTGCAGTATTCTATTGCTGTTACTATTGAGGGAAATAATGTCTTGCGGTAACGGTTGGCAAGACGTATCCCCGGATCGGTGATTTCCACAACCTCTTCAACCGACCTGAGCAAGGCTTGCCTGTGTTGTCGATCTTGGCGCAGATTATCGATCTCCCGGCGTAACCATGTGATGCCTGAATCGAACATGTTGAAAACCTCCCTGGGAAAGAATGTTTTAAAACATTGCTCTTAAGACGCACTTTACTGGGATAATAAGACGAGTCGATGCAGCTTGTTTTTTGTTATGCAGCTAAAGAATGGAGAGTGTTTAAATTATACTTACTGCGCAATAAATAGCAACGAATGCGAGAGAGTACGTTGTGAAAATTGTTCGCGATGACGAAGGGCTTTCGAAATTTTCACGAAGAAATGTTGCATAATCCCTGAAGGAGGTTGTATGTTTTTTCCATATTGTTCTGTGACGCGCAGCTACCTGTTGCCGGCTCGTTTCTTCAGGCAATGGATAAAAAAGACCAAGTGTAAGCAGATATAACTCAAACTTAGAGGGCTCAAATGAAACAGATAACAACCAAGATGCTCGTGGTGGCGACAATGACTCTCTCTTTGATTGCCATTGGTTCCCACGGCGCCTTTGCTCAGCAATCCTTGTCCTCTTCACTCGGAGTCGTTCCCTACCCTGCCAAAGGTCAGTCACCAGCACAACAGAGCAAGGAAGAAGGGGAGTGCTACGCATGGGCAAAAACTCAGACGGGCATTGACCCCGTTGCCGTTGCCAGCGCTCCACCACCGCCATCGGGTCCAGCCGCGGGTGGTGGTGAGCGGGTCAGAGGGGCAGCCAGAGGTGCAGTTGGCGGTGCAGCAATTGGCGCCATTGCCGGTGATACCGGTCAAGGGGCTGCCATCGGTGCTGTAGCAGGGACAATGAAAGGTGGTCGAAATGCACGGCAAAACAAACAGGCCCAAGCCCAGCAGGCACAGGACGCCAAGGCAGGAACAATCCAGCAGTTCAACAAAGCCTTCGGTGCCTGCCTTGAAGGAAAAGGCTATGTCGTCAAATAGATGGAAAGATGCTCATTGATGTGCAGGCAGGATAATCGTCCGCTGCCGGATACTGTTGGCGAATTTCAGTGATGTGCCTTTCGCAAAAAGAGGGAAATCGTCGGTTTTGTCATTTCGAGCGCAGCGAGAAATCTCCGGAATAATTAAGAGATTTCTCGTCGCTCTGCTCCTCGAAATGACAGAAATTGACTTCTTGCGAAACCATCAGGCTTAGGAAACCCGAAAAAAGCAACTACTTGTTAGCTTCTCTTACAGGAGAAAATAGGTGGCCAAGAGCCCGGTCACGCTCATGGTGATGGTATAGGGCAGGGCCAGTACCACCATGCGACCGTAGCTGAGCCTGATTACCGGCGCGAGGGCCGAGGTGAGCAGGAAGAGGAAGGCCGCCTGGCCGTTGGGGGTGGCGACACTGGGGATGTTGGTGCCGGTGTTGATGGCCACCGCCAGCTTGTCGAACTGATCCATGATCGCCTGCGTCTGCTGTGCCGCCTGCTGTGGCAAAGCTGCATAGACCTCGGCGCGGGGAATGACCGTGGAGGTCAATTTCTCCATGAGCTGGGCACCTGTCATGCCGATATCGGGGATGCGGGCCAAGGTTTCGGTGATCGACAGCTTAGTCTCAGAAATATACACGGTGGCGACGAAGACGTTGTCGGAGATCATCGACAATACGCCGTTGGCGGCATAGTAGGCGGCCAGCTGTACGCTGCCCTGCAGGCTGAGGACGTATTGAATCACCGGCGTAAACAGGTGCTGTTCGTGGATGACGGCGACGATGGCGAAAAATACCACCAGCAGGGCGGTGAAGGGCAGGGCCTCCTGAAAGGCGTGGCCTAGCTGATGCTCCTCGACCACCCCGTTGAAAGCGGTGAGCAGGACAATGACCGACAGGCCGATAATACCCACCGCCGCCAGGTGAAAGGCCAGGGCGAGAATCAGCCACAGGCCGACCACGGCCTGAACCACCAGCTTGGCCTTGCCGGCCCTGCCCCGCTTGGCCTCCATCTTCACCTCGGTTTCCAGAAGATGGGAACGGATATTGCCGGGCATCAATTCGCCGTAACCGAAGAGACGCAACTTTTCCACCACCACGCAGGTGAGCAGGCCGACCACCAGGACCGGCAGCGACACCGGCGCCACCTTTAAAAAGAAGGGGATGAAGTGCCAGCCCATGACGCTGCCGATAAGCAGATTCTGCGGTTCGCCAACCAGGGTACAAACCCCGCCGAGGGCGGTGCCGACCGCCCCGTGCATCATCAGGTTGCGGAGAAAACCGCGGAACTCCTTCAATTCCTTCTTGTGAATTTCCTTGATCTTCTCGTCATTGCCCAGGTCGTGCTTGGAGCCGGCTTCGATTCCCGAGACGTAGCGGTGATAGACGTCATAAAAGCCATAGGCGACGGCGATGATCACCGCGGTCACCGTCAAGGCATCAAGAAAGGCCGACAAGAAAGCGCCAAGAAAACAGAAGAGCAGTGAAATCAATGTTTTCGAATGCACCCGGACGAGAATGCGGGTAAAGGTGAACTGCAGGAAATCCTTCATGAAATAGATGCCGGCAACCATGAAGATGAGGAGCAAAATGACCTCGAAATTGGCCAGGGCCTCCTTGTAGACCGTCTCCGGTTTGGCCAGGCCGATGACTACCGCCTCGATGGCCAGGAGGCCGCCTGCCGGCAGCGGATAGCATTTGAGGGCCATGGCCAGGGTAAAGATAAACTCGCCGATGAGCAACCAGCCGGTGATAAAGGGCCCGGCCACCATCAGCACCAGCGGGTTGAGGAGGAGGAAGGCGACAATGGTCAGCTTGTACCAGTTCGGCGCGTTGCCGAGAAAGTTGCGGAGGAAAGGGTTGGTTCGGCTGTTCGGCATAAATATTTCCTTTTTCGAAGAGGTTGGCGGTACTTTTGGCCGTCGGTCCCAAAAAAAAGACCGCTACCCAAAGCATCTGCTTGAGTTAGCGGCCCGACTAACAAGAACTCTCCGGAAAACACTCAGCGCCTTCCGGACCCAAATAGCTACACAAAATCAGTGAGTACGGCAAGAATGGCAAAAGTCCGACAAAAAGTCAAGACATTTTAAGGCCACGGAACGACCCCTGCTACGCCCGGTCTTCCCTCCAGCATGACGAATGGACAAAGCTCCAAACTCAAAATTTCGATGGAGAATGTCTTGTTTTGCTGTGTCTATTGCCGATTTCTCGGTTGAAAGCAAAATTATTGTAAAACGTGTCTTGAAAAGGTACTACTGGTGCATCGGTCCAGATGGTCCTGCGTTGGAAAGGGCTTTTTTCAGGAAGCCCGAAGAAATCGATCACCTTCATCACCTATGACCTATATGAATATACCTGACACTCCCGATCATGAACTGGAAAAACGTTTGTCCGCCCGCCTGCTGGATGTCTTCATCCGTGCGGGGCTGGTGCTGGCAATGACCATGCTCTGTTATAAGATTTTCGCCCCGTTTCTGCCATTGATGTTATGGGCTCTGATACTGGCGGTCACCATGTATCCGATCCATCGACAGAGTCGCCAAGAGGCTGGGTGGAAGGCAGGGACTTACAGCGACCCTGCTGGTATTGCTGAGCATTGTGGTGATCGTCGCGCCGACCTCGGTGCTGGTCAGCTCGCTTGGCGATTCGACATATGATCTGATCAGCAGCGTAAAGAACAATGGCCTGCAGATTCCTGCACCGTCTCCCAGCGTGGCCGAGTGGCCGATCATCGGCAGGAAGATACATTCGTTCTGGTCGCAGCTGCATACCGATCTGCCTCAGATGGTTATGAGTATGCAGCCAAAGATCGGCGAACTGGCCAAATATTCCCTCGATATCGTTGCCGGCACAGGGGGTAAAATCCTCCAATTCCTTTTCTCCTTCATTATTGCCGGAGTCATCATGGCATTCGGTGAGCCGGGAGCCATGGCTGCCCAGGCGATTTTTGAGCGCATTGTCGGCACTGGCCGCGGGAAAGGATTCGCCAATCTCTCGACCGCTACCATTCGTACAGTGGCCGCGGGTGTCATCGGTATCGCCTGCATCCAGGCTCTTTTTATCGGTCTTGCCTTGATCATAATCGGCATTCCGTGGGCTGGGGTGCTGTCACTGGTCACTCTGGTGCTGGGAATTGCTCAGCTTCCGGCATTTCTGGTCACCTTGCCGGTGGTCGGCTACATCTGGTACAGCGGGGACCACAGCACCGTGGCTGCGATCAGCTATACCGTTCTGCTGGTTGTCTCCGGCAATGTTGACAACGTCCTGAAGCCGTTCATGCTGGGTCGCGGCGTCGATGCACCAATGCCGGTAATCCTGCTGGGTGCACTCGGCGGCATGGCAACCACCGGTATCCTTGGCATGTTCGTTGGGGCAACGCTACTGGCGCTGGGCTACCAGATCTTCATGTGGTGGGTGGCTAACAATCCGGAGTCCCGCCCCAAGGAAAGCGATCAGTAACCTGTGTCTTAAATCAAATGTCGATTTTCACGCAGCCAAGAGGATCACGGTGAGCTCAAATTTGTGGATATGTGCATATACTCTGGAGATCGACAGCAAGCTGGCGGACGGCACGAAGCGGCAATTCAAGTTTCAGTCTACGATGCCTTAGGTGTGATTGATCCTTCATCTCAAACTGTTTGATATCCTGGGATTTCTTGATGAATTCGAACCGGTTTTTGCTGTTAAGTTTTGCTCTGGCCATTGTGGTGGGGGGCATACTGCTCGCTTTGCCGGTTGCCAGTGTCGATAAACCGATTCCGCTTGTCGACGCATTTTTTATGGCGACCAGTGCTGTCTGTGTCACCGGTCTTGCAGTGATTGACCTGGGAACCGGATTGAGTCTGTTCGGTCAGGTGGTTGTCCTCCTGCTGATACAAGTGGGCGGCCTTGGTATCATGACCTTGTCGACGATGATCCTGGTGATGCTCGGACAACGCGTTTCGGTGGGGCACCAGGATGGTATTACGCAGACCTACACCTCATCCCAGGGGGATCGCTTAGGGTCACTGTTGAAACGTATTTTTCTGGTGACATTTATTGTTGAATTTTTCGGCGCCCTGTTGCTCTTTAGTGAAGAAATCTCCCGGTTACCGTTTGGCCAGGCAGTCTGGTATGCCACATTTCATTCAATAAGTGCTTTTTGCAATGCGGGCATGAGCCTGCGCGTCGACAATTTCATCGGATATCGCGACAATTTCCTGGTGGTATCGACCCTTTCCTTTCTTATTATTACGGGAGGGCTGGGATTTAACGTGCTTTCCGAATTATCGTCCAACATGGTGCGCCGGCTCCGCAAACTGAATCCGACCGTGCTTACCCTGCATGCCAAGCTTTCCCTCGGCATGACTGCCGTTCTTCTTGTCATTGGAATGGTGCTCTATGCCATATTGGAGTACCGCGAATCACTCTCGAACCTGCCCGTGAAAGAGCAATTCCTCGTCAGTTTTTTCGCTTCGGTGACTGCTCGTACCGCCGGATTCAATGTCGTCGATTACGGCGCGTTGACCATTCCGACTCTTCTTCTCACCATACTGCTGATGTTGATCGGCGGCTGTCCAGGCTCCACTGCCGGCGGAATTAAAGCGACCACTCTCGGGGTAATGCTCGCTCTGTTCCGTTCTCGCTTACGCGCTGAAGGGGAAGTGAGTATATTCCATCGGACAATTCCGGCCTCGACAGTTGCCCGGGCAACCGCCCTGACGGTCTTTTCTCTTTTGGTGGTCATTATCGCCGCCTCCGTCCTCATTTACATTGAGATCGGCACGATGCAATACAACGAATCCAATGGGGTCGGCCTGGGCTTGCTTTTTGAAACGGTTTCCGCTTTCTGCACGGTTGGACTGTCCACCGGGCTGACGGCGAGTTTGAGTGTTCCCGGAAAAATTATTGTGATGATAATGATGTATCTGGGCCGTATCGGCCCCCTGACAGTCGCTGTAGCCGTGGCACGGCAGCAACCGAAGCGGATGATCCGCTATGTCGAGGAACAGGTGATGATAGGATAGAAACTGCTCATTAAACTGCAGGCAACCAAAAGGAATAGAAGAATGGGCCTTCGAATAGCAATTTTAGGGTTAGGGGATTACGGCAGTGAGCTGGCTAAAAGGCTTGTTGAGATGCGGGCTGAAGTGATAGCGGTGGACAAGAATGTTACCCGTGTGCAGGCCATTTCGCAGTATGTCAGCAAGGCTGTCGTCGCGGATATTACCCGACGTCGGGCCTTGGAGGAGGCAGGGGTTGATACCGCCGATGTTGCGGTAATTGCTACGGCGGAGCGATTTGAGGCGACGGTTTTGGCGGCCCATCACCTTCGCGAGTTTCAGATTCCAAAGATCATTGCCAAGGTTGCGAATATAGACCAGGGTAAAATCCTCAAGATTATGGGCGTTGCCCAAACCATCAATCCTGAAACTGAAAGTGCCGATCGAACAGCCCACCTGCTCGCCTATCACCGGATGATGGATTATATGCAACTCAGCGAGGATAGCTATCTCTTACGGACAAAGGCCCTCCAATCGTTTATCGGTCTTACCGTAGAGAATTTGCGAAAGAAGTTTAAGATTGATGTGATTGCCTGCAGACCGGCAGACTCTTCCGGAAGGATTCAAAAGTACACATGGCGAACAAGTGATTAATTCCGGCGATGAACTCTTAATGGTCGGCAAGCGCGAACATTTTCTTGATATCCGCAAGAACAAATAAGCACAAAGGATGAGATGTTCTTGAGTTCCAGACGTTACTCATTGTCGAGAAACCTTACCCGGCCGGTTTCTATCTCGTAAACGGCACCGATGATCTTCACCCGTCCTTCGGCCAGACGCATCTGTCCTTCGGGGGTTTCGAGGATCGTTCGTACTGCCCAGCGGACATTGCTTTCGACGGCCAGTGTCAGCGGCGGTAATTGACAGCCAAGTCCGGCCAGGGCCGGCAGGATAGTGTCCACCAACAACTGAATCCGCGAATGTTGCCGGACGCCCTGATATTTGGTTTCCAGGGCGGCCTGGATTGCCCCACACCCCTCGTGGCCGAGCACCACCAGCAACGGGGTTTGCAAATGGGCAACCGCATACTGGATGCTGCCGGCGATTTCCGGAGAAAGGACATTGCCGGCGACGCGAATGACGAACAGTTCACCGAGACCAGCATCGAAGATCCATTCCGGAGGTACTCGCGAATCGCTGCAGCCCAAGATTGTCGCAAAGGGTTGCTGCCCTCTGGCCAGTTCGGCCAGTGTCTCACACGGCAGGCCGCGCAAATGGGCTTCTCCGCGCAAGAACCGCTCGTTGCCGGTTTTCAGGCGTTGCAGGGCGCTGTCTGCAGATATATCGAGTGTGTCGTTCATGGTCTTTCTTCCGCTAAGTGGTTGAGTTGAAAAACGGCGCAACAGGTACCTCGGACAGGCATTGATTAAAGCAGTTGAGTTAACAATAACTTCGACAACTGCTGGATTGGTGGCCAATTTCCCGTGCCTATTTTTGCTATGCACTGTGTCTATCAAATATGATACAAGTTCGTTTGTCAATTTTTATCCCCACCTACGGTTCCTTGAACGCGGCGATCAATTTCGATCTGGCCGGAACAACCAAGATCGGCAATCCCGTGCTGAATCATTCTTTCATGATCCCCGGCCGCGTTGCGACCACTGTGGCCGCAGCCACCGGCCTTCTGCTGGCAAAAGTGATGTTTTGACAGTGAATATTCATCAACACAATACAGGGAGACAAAAACATGAACATGCCTAATCAGCCAGACAAGGAACGCGAAGATCGACTGGCCGCAAGGTTACTTGACGTCCTGATTCGTGCCGGCCTGATCGTCGCCATGGTCATGCTGTGCTGCCAGATCTTTTCGCCTAAGCTGACTGGATCAGAGAATATGCGAGAGACTGTGGGACCCTGAGGCAACTATGGAGAGCGTCATTACCGCCCGCAGGAAAATGGAATTTATTTTTCACTTCATTGTTATCCTCGCTATGCTGCTATAGTTTTTGTAAAATGCCCTTGCTGGCTCCTGCTAATTATAACGATCAGGCGGCGCAACCGGCGGATCTCGAAAGCTTATGGCCAAAAGCCTAGAACCTCCGCAATGAGTGGTACAACATTTCTCTTTGTAAACTCTGTTCGGCTGTTGTTATCGTCTCCTTTTTTACAGATATTCTTCTCAGAGGAGGTTAAAAATGGTTCCTCGGTGCAACCACCCCGTTTCTTGTCAATATTTGCCTGCCTCTGGCAATCCTGGGCGTAGTTGTCGGTGCTGCCTGTGATCGCCGATCGACTCCCGAACCGGCAAGATCGGTCCCTGGCGAGGTGCAGAATTTCACCGGCACCTGGACATCAACCGGCAACCGCCAGACCATGCATCTCGGCTCGGAGCGTCAAGCGTCTATTTTCAGATACAGCGGCTCACTTCTGCTTGGCGGGGAACAGCAGTTCAAAAAAGGATTCAAGTCCGAGATCCTTGGCTTCATCGACAGCAAGCATGGCATGCAGGGGCGCTGTGTCTGGACCGACGAACAGGGTGAAAAGGTGTTCAGTGAACTGCAGTCCGAGGCGAGCAACTCCGAGCCACTGATCACCGGCCGCTTTATTGGCGGAACAGGTCGATATACCGGGACTATTGGCGAATATTCCTTTAAATGGCAACGACTGGTAAATAATGAGGACGGTGAGGTGAACGGCCGTGTTGTCGATATGCAGGGGTGGGCTCTTCTTTGCGCTCCGGCAAGTCATCCTGTGCAGAAAGGAGGTGGGCAATGAGTGTGGCTCAATCGAAAATACCGGGATATCTTCAGGTATGTGCTCCGTTTGCCTTGGCACCCTGCTGGCAACCCGGGTGCTGACCGTTGACGAAATCTACCTGCAGGGCGGCAGTCAGAACGTCATCTTTGTTGCCAGCGACTACCTGACGCAGCGAGAACTGTATCGCCTGGGGTTGCTGACAACGGTTTTCTGCACCCTGGTGTTTCTTTTTCTCGGCACCCCCTGGGTGCTCTGGGTCGGGAAGTGAGGTCATCGGCAGAGGGGCTGGTGAACAAGGTTCGGCCTCGGTGCTGATAAGCGCCAGCCTGGAAAAAAGGGGCAAAACCTTAAAAAATGGTGTAGGATGTTGAGAAAGAATACCTCCGGCTGGGCGTTTGTCCGGCGCGAGGGTATTGTGGGCAACAGGCAGGTTCAACTCAATTCAAGACAAGGAGAAAAGCATGAAAACTGGATACGGACGACTGATGGTTTTGACCTTGTGCGCCCTGGTGAGTGGTTTGTTTATTTCGACCACCAGCCAGGCGACAACCAAAGCGGAGATCAATGCCAGCGTCAAGGTGGCCAAAGAGCGGTTTGTCAAGGAAGTCAAGGGCGCCAGTGAGTATCTGAAGGTCGCCAAGGGCGTTCTGGTGATGCCGAATGTTGCCAAGGCCGGATTCTTGGTTGGTGGCCAATACGGCACCGGGGCGCTGCAGGTCGGCGGCAAAACCGTCAGCTACTATAATGTCGGAGGGGCCTCTTTCGGCTTTCAGGCAGGAGCTGAAAAATTTGACCTCGTCATCATCTTTGTTACCAATGAGGCGTTGAAAAAATTCCGGAACAGCAAGGGATGGGAAACCGGAGTCGATGCCGAGATTACGATGCTCGGCGCTGCGGCTGAGGGCACTTTGAGTACCCTGCAAAGCCAGAATCCGGTGGTCGGCTTCGTTATTGACCAAAAGGGCTTGATGGGCGGTGTTTCCCTTAAGGGCGCGAAATTCTCTAAATTTCAGCCGAAGTAAAGTTCAGTGCCTCGACAAATTTGCCGGTGCGGTTGAAAAGCCAAAAAAACCTCCCCTCCAGCCTGCGCTACGCTGGAGGGGAGGTTTTTTTCTTTTGGGCATATCGAGGCCTTACTTGTTCGATTTTTCCGTCAACTACCCTGGCATAGTCCACCGCACCAAGTTTTGCTTTGACTTCTTCGGGAGAGAGTTGAAAACTATAGGCGGTGAATGTTGAATGATATGCAACCGGCTCATACGCATTGGCGGTGTCGTTAAGAACAACCTTGCGTTGCGAGGGGGACTGCCCCCCCTCGCCTCTCGTTGGGACAAGCTGTTTTAGAGTTTGCGCGGCTGGGTCATATTCTCCGGTTTGAGGATGTCGTCAAGCTTCTCCTTGGTCAGCCACCCTTTCTGCAGCACCAGATCATAGACGCTGCCATCTGTTTCCAGCGCCTCCTTGGCGATCGCCGCCGATTTTTCATAACCAAGCACCGGGTTGAGCGCCGTTACCAGGCCGATGCTGTTCTGCACCATCTCAAGACAGCGCTTCTCATTGGCCTTGATGCCGACGATGCAGCGACTGGTCAGGGCGATGGTGGCATTCTTGAGGATCATCAGGCCATGCAGCAGGCAGTAGGCCATGATCGGCTCCGCCATGTTCAGCTCCAGTTCGCCGGCCTCGCCAGCCATGGCAACGGTGACGTCATAACCGATGATGGTGAAACAGACCTGGCTGACCATCTCCGGCATGACCGGATTGACCTTGCCCGGCATAATCGACGAACCGGGCTGCATGGCCGGCAGGCGGATTTCGTACAGCCCGCAGCGGGGACCGGAGCCCATCCAGCGCAGGTCGTTGCAGATCTTGGAGAGCTGTACTGCCGCCCGTCTTCATGTTGGATGACATCTGCACAAATCCGCCGGCGTCCTGGGTCCCCTGCACCATATTCTCGGCTTTGGTGACCTGCAGATCCACTCACCTCCGCCAATCTTTTAGTGACAAGTTCGGCATACCCCGGAGGGGCATTGATACCGGTACCGATGGCCGTGGCGCCCATATTGATTTCCAGCAGCTCATCAGCACCACGCCGCATGCTGGCCATGGCCCCTTCGATCATCTTCGCATAGGCACCGAACTCCTGACCGAGGGTCATGGGTACGGCATCCTGGTTCTCGGTCCGCCCCATTTTGAGCACCGAGGCAAATTCCTTCTCCTTGGCCAGAAGTGCATTCTGCAGTTCACCCAAAGCTGCAGAGGGTATCCTTGATGGAGAAATAGACAGCCAGCTTTATGGCCGTCGGATAGGCATCGTTCGTCGACTGGGAGCAGTTGACATCATCGTTGGGGTGGAGGAATTTGTACTCTCCCTTGCTGTGGCCAAGTATCTCCAGCGCCCGGTTGGCAATGACCTCGTTGGCATTCATGTTGGTGGAGGTGCCGGCACCCCCCTGGATCATATCCACGACAAACTGGTCGTGCAGCTTGCCGGCGAGGATCTCGTCACAGGCAGCGCAGATGGCTTCCATCTTCTCCTTTGCCAGTACCCCCAGTTCACAGTTGGCCTGGGCGGCACCCTTTTTCACCATGGCCAGGGCATCGACGAAATGGGCGAAGTTCTTCAGCGGCAAGCCGGAGATAGGGAAGTTCTCCACGCTGCGCAGGGTCTGGACACCGTAATATGCCGAAAGCGGCACATCGCGGTCACCCAGCAGGTCATGCTCACGGCGCACAGCGGTAAGCAGCGCATCCGGCCCGGCCTGCCGGCCAGTTGCTCGGCCGCATAACGCAGCCGTTCAGTCTGCCGTTGGGCTACCCGGGCAACGATGCGGTAGAAGATATCCGGGTGGCTCTGCTGACAGGGTTTCCCAGATCGTCCCGAGGAACCTGCCAGACGGTTGCTCCGTTGCGGGTGAAGGCACTGGTGGAATGGGGTGTTTCGTCCAGAAGAGCACCTTCGCCGATCATGGCGCCCATGGCCAGAGTGGAGAGGTGGGTGGTCGAGCCGTGCAGGCCGCGGACGATCTGAAACCTCGCCCTCCTCGACAATGCCGGCCCAGAGCCGTGGCGATGATTCGTGGAACAGGTATTCACCCGGTGCATAGGATTTGCGCTCCCCTTTGCCGAATACCGACAGAAGGTCGCTCTTGGAAATTCCGGTGGCGGTGGCTGCGTTGTTCATCAACGTTTCAAGTAGTGTCATCTCAATTCTCCATTTTCTAGATATGTGCATGAGTCCGGTGTTACCCGGTTGTGTCACAGGAATATGCCACCGAACAGAAACCCCAGGGCAACGGCAAAGATAATCGTTGCAGGTTCCGGGGATCAGGAACGGGTGGTCGAAGACGTATTTCCCCACCCGGGTCGAACCGGTGTCGTCAAATTCGACGGCGGCGATCAGGGACGGGTAGGTCGGCAGCACGAACAGTGCGCTGACCGCGGCAAAGGCGGCGATGGCCGCGACCGGGCTGACACCGAGAGCCAGTGCCGCCGGCATGAGCGCCTTGGTGGTCGCCGCCTGGGAATAGAGCAGCATGGCGGCAAAGAAGAGGACCACGGCCAGCATCCAGGGGTACGATGTGAGCAGATTGGCGGCAAGCACGTTGATCTCCTTGATATGCGCAGTCACAAAGGTCGTGCCGAGCCAGGCAACCCCCAGCACGCAGATGCAGGCGCTCATCCCCGACTTGAAGGTCGCCGCATTGAGGATGTTCTTGGCGTCGACCTTGCAGAACAGGCAGATCAGGGTGGCGGCACCCAGCATGAAGGAGATGATCGCATCGTCGCGGGTGAGAATCGGTTTCTTGATGAGGGCAAAGGTCGAGCTGATGGCCATGGCATAAAACACCACGCAGAAAAGACAGATACCGAAGATCAGCACGGACCGCTTGGCTTCGGGAGGGATCTCCTTCTGCTCGTCCGAGGAAGCCTTCATATTGACCTGCCCCTTGGCCAGACGCTCCTGAAAGACCGGGTCGTCCTTCAGCTCCTTGCCCATGAAGTTCGCCACGACCGCGCCCAGCATGACACGCCAGGAAACTGCTCGGGATCGTGATCATCAGCAGTTTGACGTAGTCGACCCCGTATTTTTCCAGTTCTTTCGAGAAGAAGACCACGGCGGCCGAGATCGGCGATGCGGTGATGGCAATCTGCGAGGCGACGGTGGCGATGGAGAGCGGCCGTGACGGCCTGATGCCGTTCAGTTTGGCCACTTCGGCAATAACCGGCAGCGTCGAGAAGGCGGTGTGGCCGGTACCGGCGAACAGGGTCATGGTGTAGGTGACCATCGGCGCGAGGAAGGTGATGTATTTCGGATTCTTTTTCAGTATTTTCGTGGCGATGTGCACCAGGTAGTCAAGCCCGCCGGCCACCTGCATCGCGGCAATCGCGGCGATCACCCCCATGATGATGAGAATGACGTCTACCGGAATGGCGCCCGGTTTGACACCGAAAAGCCCCAGGACCAGCACGCCGAAGTCCGCCGGCAAAACCGATGCCGATGCTTCCCAGGCGTGCGCCCAGCCAGATGAAACAACAGCACGATCAGCAATTCAACGATCCACATAACATGTCTCCTTTGCAACTGCAAACAGTGAAATGAACTCTCCGTATCTCTGTGACAAGCACCTCAGGGAATCCGGTACTTGCCGCCGAGATTCCTGGTCTGGCCGGTCACGTTTACAACCCCCTCAGCATCCGTCTGGGTGATGACCGACGACCAGTTGAACGACAGCTCGCCGCTGATGCCGGCAAGTTTTCCGCTGCCGCCGACGATGGTGCCGGTAACCTGGCTCCCTTGCTGCAGCCTGTCACTCTGTATCGTCAGGTAGATCTCCGGACCATCAAGATCCTTCCAGACGCAGCGGCCGACAACCCCGGTCACCGAATCGGCCAGGCCGACACATTCCGACCAGTAGTCCTTCTTCTTGTCGAGAAGATGTCTGCAGGTTGACATGACCGGCGAGCTTGAAGGTAAAAACCTGCCGTCCGTCGGCGAAGGGGAAGTCTGTCCGAGTGCCGTTGGCGATCATGGACCCATTGAATTCGCCCGACTCGGCCGCATGGCCTTGAACTATGAGTGGCGACGAGAGCAGTAAAACCCCGCTCACAATGATTCGTAACATTGATCTGTCGTTCATGGTTTCTCCTTTTCTCTGGGGTCCACTTTAATGAGTTACAGGCGACTGTCGGATTGAAAACTCTAAATTCACAGATTTTTTTTGCAGATGAGGTTGGAAAAGGACGATAACTGGATTGGTCATAGTTAACTACCCAGCCACAGCAGCCAGGGTGTTCCGATGAACAGGAATACCAGTGCGCAAAAAATCGTTGTAATTAATCCCAGGCGATACAGTTCACGCTGCGTCAGGTAGTTACTGGCGACGAAAATAACATTCTGGCTACCGCCCTGTGGTGTCAATGTCGAAAAATAACTACTGGCGAACAGCAGGGCAAAACCCATCAGATGGACAGGCACTCCGGTCTTGATCCCGACGTCGAGAAACACCCCGAGCAGGGCAAGAACCTGGGCCGACTGGCTGACAAACATATAATGCATGGCGATGTAGATGAGCAGAAGAACGACGTAGGCTATCGGCCAGGGGTAGCTGCCGAGCAGGGAGGCCAACCGCTCGCCGACATAGCTCATAAAACCCAACTCGTTGAGCTGTCCGCTCAGGGCAAAGAGAACTGCAAGCCAGAGAAAGGTTGCCAGTGTACTGCCCTGCAGGTAGATGTCGTCGAGGGTCAGAACCCTGGTCGCCAGGAGTATTCCAAGGCCGAATATGGCCACTGCCGTGAGGTTCAGCTTTAAGACGCCGGCAAAAATCCAGGCGACGATCATGAGGCTGAAGACCACCGCTGTTATTCTCTCGTCGCGTGACAACGGTCCCATGGCATGAAGCGATTCGCGCGCGGCATGCGGAGCATCAGGGGTATCGGTGATGCCCGGTGGAAACAGCCGGTAGAGTACAAGCGGCAGCAGGCCGATGGCGAGCAAAGTCGGCACCGATGCGAAAAGCAGCCAGGAGCCGAAATTGATCTTCATTCCTTGTTCCGCTGCCAGCGAGACACCGATCGGATTGGCCGAGGTCGCAGTAAGCCACAGTGCCGACGAGACGCTGAGGCTGGCCATGCCGCAGAACATCAGGTAGCCGCCAAGGCGGCGCTTCTTGTCATCCTCTGGTTGGGAACCGCTGCTTTGGGAGAGGGCCAGGACAATGGGGTACAATACACCGGCGCGGGCCGTGTTGCTTGGGAAACCTGGAGCGATCAAGGCGTCGGTAATGAAGATGCTGTACGCCAGCCCCAGCGTCGATTTTCCAAATACACTTACCACATACAGACTGATCCGTCTTCCCAGACCGCTCTTGACGACTGCCTGGGCAACGAGAAAGGCTATGATAACCAGGAGAACACTGGCATTGGCAAAACCGCCGAAGACTTTGACTGGATCGAGGGTTTTCGTGAATATCGCCAGGGAACCCGCCAGCAGCGCTGATGTCAATAAGGGTAAGGCATTGATAATAACAGCGAAAATCGAGGCCGCAAAAATCGCAAACAGGTGCCAGGCCTCATGTGTCAGTCCCTCGGGAATTGGAGCAAACCATATGCCAACAGCCAACGCAACCGGGGCCATTGTCTTAGCATATCGTCGTACCTCTGATTCAGCCTGATTCATTGCTGACCTCCTGGTGAGGATGGATGGACGACTGGGGACTCGAGACGGGCCCATCCTTTCAGGTCAATGACACGCCCGCTCACCTCGCCGTCTTCATTGTCGACCAGTCGCTGCCATTTGAATGAGTATTCGCCAGTCACTCCGACGTATCGACCTGTTCCACCAATAAATCGACCTTCTATCAGCTGGTCGGGATTGATTGCCTTACCATGTAATTCGCTGAAGAGTAATTCATCTCGCTCATCCGTCCAAACACAGCGACCTTGCATGCCAGTCTTACTGTCGGCAAAGCCAATTACATCTGCCTTGAAGCCCGCTTTTAATCGCTGTTGTCCATCAAGCAGCAGCGAGCCTGAAAATCTGAAAATTGTCGCCTCGTGTCCCGGAGCGAGTTGCATTGTCTGGCGGCTTCCGGTTGTCGTCCAGGTGCCCGTGAAATCGCGCACTTGACCAGGTGATGAGGCTTCCGGAAGTGAAGGCCGGCGATCGCAGGACGTGAAAAAAAGCACAGCGAAAAGCGCAAAACAACACCAGTAACTGACAATGGACGGGCGGCACTGATGACGCATGTTTTTTCTCCTTTGCAGTAGACCATGAAAAATGATCCATCAAGAGAGTTTGATCTCAGCAGCAGGCGGGCAGGAAATGGAATAGTGTTTTTTAAAGGGAAGCTTGTTCAACTATTCACTCTGGACGCTTACGTTTTGTAATAACCGTTTCCCATGTCGTGATGCAAGAATTTTCTGGCAAGATATTTTTCGGATAATTCCGGTTAGATCAACCTGACGGAAAAGGTCTTGGCTATCTTGGTCACAGGCCAGGTTTTTGGCTTCAGACTGAAAATAATTGCGAAAGCTGTCGGCAAGGGGTAGTCTTGGCGCATTTGATCGGCTGGCCCTTCGTTGGCAAGGGTTTTTTCAGGAAGCCCGAAGAAAGCGACATCAACCACCCCATAATCGAAAAATGCACTGAGAAAGGCGTTTACAAAGTACAAGGAGAAAGTATTCAAACATTAATTATATTTCTGGTTGTCATTTTCTCCACATCTTCGACAGTGCAGGCGCATATAAATGACCTCTATGATGAAACATCGCAAGATCATGCATATGGAGAGCCTCCGAACCAAGATGGCATTCTTGGCCGGTATTCAGTTCTGGCAGAAGATGTGGTATATTTATTGCCCGTAGGAGTTCTTGCGATAGGGGCTATTTATATTATGCCGGAGGAGGTTTCCAACTGGGACAGGGACACAATAAGCCCGGAAGATGCCTGGGACAACTGGAAGGAGAACGTAACTCATTGGGCATGGGATAAGGATGATGCCTGGATTAACTACGTAGGGCATCCTTTCTTTGGTTCTGCCTATGTTGTCTATGCACGCCATTATGGCTATTCCAGATTAGAGTCATTTTGGTTTTCGTTCGCGGCATCATTTTTTTATGAAGTCGCGCTTGAGGGTTGGGTTGAACCGGTTTCTATACAGGATGTTATTTTTACCCCTGTTTTAGGTTTCCTCCTGGCTGAATTTTTGTTGCCGTTGGAACAACGCATTAAAAATAATAACAATGAGCTTTTCAACAGTAAGATTATCGGCAATATTTCTTTGTTTTTAATAGATCCGCTTGGTTATACGATTTTCCCCATCAAAAACTGGTGTAAATCGTATGGATGGTCGAATGATGCTACATTTCAGCTCTCACCAATTTGGAAAGAAAGATCCGGTTTTCAGGCTGGAAGTTACGGAGAAAATACCACTGACAATGCAAGCTACGGCCTGTTTTTAACGGTGCATTTTTGATGGTTTCGCAAGAAGTCTCTTAATTATTCAGGAGATTTCTCGCTGCGCTCGAAATGACAAAACCGGCGATTTTCCTCTTCTTCGTCCATTATTTCACGGGCTGCGACACCAGCTGAGCGATCTTTTTTACCTGCGCTGCATCCATTTGATTAACGATATTGTTCAGGGAGGTCGACATTTTGTAGCACATTCACATCAACACGTTGTTTTTTGAAATGTTCAATCCTCGATTGAATGGTATCTAATCCGTTGAGTTTGAAGGCGGCCATGGCGCTTTTATAGTGTTTCCGGTTGCTGATCAGGGAGATTATTTTATCTCTCAGAATTTGCGGGTTCACTTCATTCCATGGAATGTAATCAAGTAAATTCAAATTATTAAGACATTTTGCTCTGATGAGTTGTTCCCTCCGTGGAGTCTCTCGCGGAATGATCAGGGCTGGTGTGCCGTGGGTAAGAATTTCACAAATGGTATTATACCCGCCCATGGAAACAACCAGATCTGCCGCCTTAATGAGATCTTCCATGCGCGGATAAAAGGGGAAAGTTTTTATACCGTAGTTTTTTGCCCTTTTCCTGGCCTCTTCACGCTTGTTCTTATGCATAAAAGGGCCTGTGACAATGATTGATTTGAAAGGCAATGATGTGGGGAAATATTGATGCATATCAATGAAATGGTCGATAACCTCACTGCCGTCTCCGCCACCTCCGGTGGTGACCAGAATAAAGAGATCATCATCCATAATCCTGTATTTTTTACGAACCGCTGTTCTTTTTTCGGGCGGCAATGGAGTTCTGGGAATATAGCCTGTAAAAACGACCTTATGGTGAATTTCAGGTGGTAATCGGTATTTTTCTATCGGATCATAAATATCCTGATCTCCATATACCCAAATCTCATCATAGAGTTTTGCCAATGACTGGTAGACCCCTTTCTTTTGCCAATCCTTACAGATGATATCGGCTTCATCGAGGATGTCGCGTAAACCGAGGATCGATACGGTTTGGGGGCTGTTTTTTTTCAGCCATTCCAGTGTCGGCAACACCTCTCGCTTCAGTCCATGGGGTTCTTTATCGACGATGAACAGATCGGGTCGAAAGGTTTGGGCGGTGGCAAGAATAATGTTGGTCCGGATGCTCAAAGCCTGGTCCTGGTCGATACGAATCGATAAAGATTGGTAGTCACCATCGGTTTTTTTTATCATTCCCGGAATTCGGACGAAATCAACCTGCTCGGGGAAGGGAAAACGACCGGCGATAGGCGACCCGGTAAGAATAAGAACATTCGTGTTATGATCACACAGATGGTTGGCGATAGCCATGGATCGACGGATATGCCCTAAGCCGTAGGTGTCATGGGAGTACATGAGGATGTTACATATCGGAGGGCTATTCATAGTATCGCACCTTTGTGAAAAAGAGACTACATCCTTCTTTCGATTGACCGGCTGGTGGAAAGAGTATTCGGCAACAGCGATTATCATCACGAACCTCACCAGGCTTTGCCATTCGCACCGCCAGAGCTTCGGCATATAATCTAAAATACAACTCTTTAGTTAATCACCTTCCAGACATATCAGGGTTTCTGCTTGTTGTCCGGCAACAATCTGGCCTGGGCGTTGGCGTGCAGTTCCCAGCCAAGCTTTTTAAACTCAACCTCAGCTTTCTTGCTGAAATCTCCAAATATCCATAATTGCTGAGCGGTAGGCTTTGACTGACCTTGGACTGGCTCTAAAAGCCAGGTGGCGGCATCGGCGACAGTGTAGCTCCAGAGAATATGGTCGGCTGGAAACGCCAGGACGGCAATACCCTTTTTGGTCTTGCCATATAAAAATCTGCCGAAGGGTGCAACACTTTGCAGAGGTTCGATATTTTTATGATAACCGGCGAGCATCGTCGCGATTTCTGTCATAGTTCTGGCCATCTGAGAGGTGTTAGCCTGCAAGGAGATTTTAACAAAAAGCCCCCGGTTGGCGACCCCATTCATATTCTGCATGGCTTCAACCAAGACCGTCTGGAGAGCAGGAGAGAAGGACGGGTTATTAAGAAAGAGCTGCACCGTATCGGAGTCTATTCTCATTGCCTCCAGTTTGTTTTTATTGCGCACCCACAACTCCGAGGCCGGGGTGTTATTGATGACTTCATTGAGAATGCGGGCAGTACCCGAGGTCGACAGCAACAAGCCGCCGACTCCTGGAATGGCGCTCTGGGCCAGGCCAACACCGATCCCACCGAGATAGTCGGCCCATGCCAGTCGATCCAGTTCAGCCTGCAACACCGCGTTCTCAGAATAGACACTGACCCCGAATTTGCTGGCAATATCCCCCTTGGATTTCGATTTTCCGATAAATTGCTCCACTTTGCTATCTTCGGCACCGGTTGTCTTCCTTTTTCCCACCACCTGTGTCGTACGATTGAACAGATTGTTCACTCCGGCCGCTGCTCCTTCCAGGGTTTTTTCCGGGTCGGTCACAAGGTTGGCTACCGCATCGACGGTGTTTTTTCCGGACTGCACCACAGAATCCACCGCCGTGTCTTTCGTCTGAATCCGCCTCATTGCCGCGATGGCCTTGATTTCATGGAGTACCCGTTTGACCGCAAGAGTCGAATTGGCCTGGAAGTCGCCAAACCTGGAGCGCACAGTGTAGTGATTGAGAAAGCCATCGTTGATGACCTCCTCATCTACCGTGTACAAATCACTATTGAGCAGCTCCGGGCTGAGCAAGGACGTTGCTTTCAGTGCCGTCCTTTGCTCAAAAGCGCTCTGTGGCTGCGCCGCAGATGCCTGGCCGCACAAGGCCAGGCTAAGAGCAAATAAAAAAACCAAAGGCAAAGAGCGCACTTTCGATTTCCGTTCCGGTTGAACTTCCTTGTTCTGTGACATTACTTTTTTCCTCATTGTTAAATCTGGGTTGATGATCCTATCTGGAGGGCCATTGCCAAATATCGGTCTTTTCGTCGATGCAATTGCTATCCAGCAGGCTTATTTGAACAAAGGACTTGGAACACGTAGTTCCTTCTGCTACATCACGGCGTTCCAAAAAACACATAAAAGTTTGACATACCTTCCGGGGAGTAGCCATAACCAATAAAAACAGGACCGACAGGTGTCTCGCCACCAAGATAGACGGCAAGAGAGTTCTGCCAGCCATCCAGTTCGGTTTCAGTATAACGATCATCCACCCGACCAGCCTCCAGGGCAATTCCTACCCGCATGTCACCGCGCAGACCAAGCGGCAGTTGGCCGAGAATTTTTTCAAAACGAATGTTGCTGTAGATGAGCGAGTCGCCCAATATCTGTTCTCGAGCAAAGCCGGACAGATTGAGAAAACCTCCCAAGGCAACCGCATCATAGATCGGCAAGGTACCAGCAAGGGACCCGGCAATGTTGAAACGGCCGGAGAATACATAATCACCAATATTTTTCGCCACTCGAAAATCCAATGTCCCCTTGCTGTAGTCTTCACTGGGTGCATCAAAATAGGTACTTTTTACCGCCCACCCGTGGGTTGGCACATACAGACGGTCAAACTGGTCGAAATCAAGCATCGCCAACCATCCACCGAGGCGATTATCCTCGACATCGAATAATGTTTGTCCTGTGCTAAGCTCGGTCTCTCTTTTACGTTCACTCCAACCGAATGAAACTGGGCCGAGCAAACCTACATTGACACCAGCCATCAGATTAACAACATATTCTTTGACATCATATTGAGCATAATTCTTGTTGTTCTGATACAAGTTATACTGCTCTTTCTTGTAGTATAACTTGGGCTCAACAAAAAACCGTTGTTGTTGATCAATGGGTTGATAGAATTCGGTAAATAGCTGTGGCTCAGTGCCGATCTGCACGCCGCTGAGCCACTCCGCTCCGAGACTGTTGATCCATGTCTTGTGGTAGGCGGCTCGAAAATTGAAAGATGAGGAGTCCAGCGTCGATTCAAGATTGAGTCCAAACCTTAAATAATCCGGACCAAATTCCTTTTCAAGTGGGGTTATGCGCAAAACGTTCTTATCTCTTGTGGTTAACAAGGTGTAATCAACGTATTGATAATCGCCATCCCCATAAATACGGCCCAAATCCTCATCAAGTTTTTTGGCATCGAGCGGCACATCTTCATGTTTTTGCAGATGTCTCTCAACATACGCAGGGTTCACACGTTTGAGTTCGGCAATTTCGATCGCATTAACTACCGGCAGCGTTTCAGGATGAACCGGCCTGGTGCCGGCCAACCACTCATCATAATGCATTTTGTCGATACTCAACTGACGAAGCCTGGGAAGCACAGCCTCGGCGGCCGCCCGCCCGCGTTCTGCCGTTTCGCGATAACGGCCAAAATCACTCGCACCAACGCCTTCAAGTTCCGGAGTAATGAGGATATCTCCCGGCTTGAGGCTGGCAAGCGATCTGGTTACATTCTGTTCGGTGAGAATATTGACCACCTGCGCCATAGTCGACGGAATTCCACCGATCTGCTCGGCTTTCAGCAAAGGCGACCCGACATTAACAGCAATAATTACATCGGCATTACATTGGTCACGAACTTCATCGATCGGAACATTGGCGACTAAGGCACCGTCAACCAGCAGTCTTTCTCCATCTTTAACCGGCGACATTGCCGCCGGCACCGACATGCTGGCGCGCATCGCCTTTGTCAGACTGCCCTTACGAAAAACCACCTTGCCGCCGGTTACCAGATCGGTTGAGACGATGGAAACAGGGATCGGCAATTTTTCGATCTGCGGATCTCCATACTCGCTATGCACCATTTCATTTATGAACAATTTGATCTTTTGCCCATCAACGGCGCCTGGAAGCATCTCTACGCCATCCCTGGACACACCCGTTTCCGAACCGGGGATAAAACGCCTGGAAAGGGCTTTTCGCCGCGGGTTTGTTCCATATACCGGTGGGTTATCATTGAACATATCCCGCCAATCGGCCTTCCCCATCGCCGCCATCATTTCATCCGGACTGAGTCCGGCTGCCAAAGCCCCGGAAACCAGTCCGCCCATGCTGGTGCCGGCCACGCAGTCGATGGGAATTCTCTGTTCTCGCATAACATCTAAAACGCCGATATGCGCCGCTCCCCGTGCGCCACCCCCTCCAAGCACAAGACCTACTCGAGGACGTTCGCCAGCTCCAGCCAAACACTCTGACAGCAAATATTCTGATACATTTGCTGCAAGGAGCACACTCAACATCACTAATTTGACGAAAGACCGGGACAACATAACTATGCTCGTTGGGTGAAGAAAATTTCCATCATCAGATGGTTGAAAACCACTTTGCTGCAACCGCAAATAATTGACGGTTTCGCAAAAAAGGAAAATCGCCGGTTTTGTCATTTCGAGCGCAGCGAGAAATCTCCGGAATAATTAAGAGATTTCTCGTCGCTCTGCTCCTCGAAATGACAGAAATTGACTTCTTGCGAAACCATCAAAATTAATATGTTGAATACTTAGCCTGTTGCAATAATGCCCCACATAATTAAATCCAGGACTTTTGCCCGCGGCTCCCATCCTACGGTATTTTGTCAGTATTCTCAAGGACGATGTGATTCAGGACTCTGTTGAATCCTTTTAGCCTTGCGGTTTTACCTGAAATCTGATTTCCTAGGCCTTATCATCCGGCAGATCTCAGAGATAAACCTCAGATATTGACTTTCCGTGACAAACACCAGCAACACTGAAATCATCACCCGCACCAAGCTGTACCGACCGCCGATGCCCCGAGATCACGTGCAACGCCATAGCCTCTTGAGCAGTCTTGGCCAGTACCCGTATAGCCCGCTGACGCTGGTCTCGGCACCGGCCGGTTACGGCAAGAGCACATTGGTGAGCCGTTGGCTGGGGACCTGCAATGTTCCCAGCACCTGGGTGTCACTTGACGAGAATGACAATGACCTGAGGATTTTCATCACTTACTTTATTGCGGCAATCCAAAACATCTTCCCCACCGCCTGCCAGGAAACCCTGAAAATGGCCGAGGTGACTAATTTGCCATCAGTTTCAGCGTTGGTGTGCAGTCTCATCAACGCACTTGATCGAATTGAAAAGGCATTTATTGTGGTTCTCGACGACTATCATTTTATTCGCAACCAAGGCATCCATGAGTTGCTTATTAAACTTCTGGAACATCCGCCTGCTTTCATGCATCTTGTTCTCATTAGCCGACATGATCCGCCTTTTCCTCTGCATTCAATGCGAGGGAAAGGCAAATTGATGGAGATTCGGACCCAGGATCTACGATTTTCGGTGGCTGAAACAGAACTCTTCCTGCAGCAAGCGACCGGAGTTCCTGTTGATGGCTCCGTCGCCGCTCTTTTGGAACAAAAAACCGAGGGGTGGATCACCGGCCTGCGTCTGGCAGCTCTGTCATCGTTGCATCGCAAGGAATCACACCCTATTCTGACCGACCTGCTGGATGACAACCGATATATCTTCGACTACACCGCAGAAATCATATCCCAGCAACCTTTTTCCGTACAAAAATACCTTGTAAAAACCTGTATTCTTAATCGTTTTTGCCCCTCCCTCTGCGATGCAGTTTGTAACTCAGAGGGTGAGGAACTGGGGGAGCGCGAAATGCACGGGAGTGCATTCACAAAGCTGCTGGACAACACCAATCTTTTTGTCATCCCTTTGGACAACGGGCGCGAGTGGTTTCGATATCATCACCTGTTTCAAGACGCACTGAAACGCTTACTTGAGAATCGGCTTGGAGCGGATGACATAAATAAACTCCACAGTCTCGCCAGTGTCTGGTTTGCCGAAAACGGCTACATTGAAGAAGCTCTCTCCCATGCCCTTACAGGGGGAGACAAAGAGGCCGCGGCAATACTCATACAGCAACACCGCCACGCGGTTATGAATCGGGGTCAATGGTACCGCCTGAGCCGATGGTTGCAAGAATTTTCGCTCGATTTCATTGAGGAACATCCCGATTTATTGCTGGCTAAAGCCTGGGAATATCAGCGACAGGCACGTTATTCCAAACTTTTCGATATTCTCGACCAAATCGAACAGAGGGTGCCGAGTGACGACAAAGAATCATCGACCGACCAAATCTTTTGGGGAGAAGTACAAACCCTACGAGGTTTTCAATACTTCAACGCCGCTCGGCACGAACTTTCCGAAGCCTCTGCCCGTGATGCCTTGGCTAAAGTACCCGCCCAATTTCACAGTGTCTACGGATTTGCTCTTCTCGTCCTGGTGTTAACCCTGCAAATGCGTGGAGACTCGGAACAAGCCCGAACAGCGGTGTATGACGCACTGCAACAGGAAGAAGCTTCTATCTCCACGTTTAAAAGCATGTTGCTGGCTGCCCTCTGTTGTTTGAATTGGATCTCAGCCGATTTAAACCGCCTTGAAAAGACAGCAGCTCAATTGTTGCAACACGGACAGAAGCATGGTCTGCCGGAGTCGATCGCCGTCGGTCGCTTTTTTTCCGGTATCCTCTTTTATAAACGCAATAACCTGGAGATGGCTGAACACTTCCTGGCTCCAGTCGTAAGTGAACAGGCCATCCCCAGTATTATCAATTACTGCCAGAGTTCATTTGCCCTGACTTCAACCTATCAGTCAATGGGCCGGGAACAAGAGGCCGGTACCGTTTTCAATACGACCACCGACTTGATGCTGGAAACCGGCAATGCCGATCTGCTGGCTCTCTGCGAGGTTTTTCAGATTGAACTGGCCCTGCGTCAGGGACGTATTGCCGAGGCGAATTATTGTCTTCACAATTACAAACCTGCGCCATTGTCACCCGCTTTTCGCTTTTTTACACCCCACTTAACCAAGCCCCGTGTCCTTCTGGCAAAGGGAACACCGGCAAGTCTCCTGGAAGCAGGTACGCTTCTTACAGAATTACATGATTTCTATCTGTCTATCCATTGCACCTGCATGCTGATCGAGGTTCTCATATTGCAGGCCCTGCTTCAAGCTGCTCTGGGATCCCAGTCGGAAGCACTCGAAAAACTGGAGGAATCGCTTGCCCTTGCTGAACCGGGTGGTTTCGTCCGTCCGTTCCTCGATCAGGGCCCGGCGATGGCTGATCTTTTGAGTTGTCTGTTAAAACAACATCCCGACTTGAAGTACGCTGGACAGATTTACGAGGCCTTCGAGAGCGAGAAAGGAGAAACCGCCACAAAGCATTCCGAGGAGAGGGACGTTCTCCGGCCATCTTTGTCCGAAGAATTTCTCATTACACCCCTGTCTAATCGTGAAATCGAGGTATTAAAGATGCTTGACAGAGGCGTAAGTAATAATGAAATTGCCGAAATTTTGCATATCTCACCCGAGACCGTCAAACGACATCTGTCTACTATTTATCACAAGCTGAAAGTTAAAAACCGTCAGCAAGCGGTTATTCGTGGAAAATCCATCGGAATTTTGTAAGCTTACCGCCTTTCAAAGGCTCTTTTTTCTGATTCACCAATTGATTGCCCGAAATTGACTCATTTTTACAACTTTTTTACAACTTACGGGTGATGTCTTCTTCGATTTTTTCAGCTATATGAGATGATAACTGCTTGTATTTTTGCAGAAATAATTTTTAACCTCTCAATCCATGAAATATACCCCCTTTGAGTCTCCAGGTGTCTACCGGATCCGTGTGCAAGGTCACATCAGTGACAGCCTGGCTGATCACTTGGGTGGAATGATTGTCACCAGGGCATATACTTCCGACCAGGAACCGATGACGATCCTGATTGGTGACATGCAGGACCAATCAGCTTTATCAGGGGTACTGAATGCACTTTACGAACTGCATCTGCCTCTGTTGACGGTGGAATTGCTATCGCAATAACGGAAGTGCCATCATGCTTGATAAGAGGCATAATCCGGATGGAAAAAATTGATTACCCCAAGGTGATTGCGTAATGGTCGTTCCAATTCTTACCACACAAATGCTCACCGTTTTCGCTGTTCTCGGTCTGGTTGTCTTTTTGCTGGTGTTCGATCTTCTTCGTGTAGATGTAGTCGGTCTGCTGGTCATGACCTTACTGCCTCTCACAGGGCTTCTAACTCCAGGTGAGGCCGCAGCCGGTCTTGGTTCAACGGCTGTTATAGTCCTTATCTGTGTTATGGTAATCGGTGCATCACTTAATACAACAGGAGTTATGAGTATCGTTGCCCAGAAGATTTTAAATGTAGCCGGCAATAATCAGTCGAGAATCGTCACTATTGTAGCGCTGGCAGCAGCTCTGCCTTCAGCAATCATGTCAAATGTTGGGGCAGCGGCTCTGATGCTGCCTGCCACATTGCAAATCGGTAAAAAAAGTAAAACACCTGTTTCAAAACTGGTCATGCCCATGGGATTTTGTGCCAATATGGGCGGCAATCTCACCCTGATCGGCTCCACCCCTCTCATTATTTTAAACGATGTAATGGGCCAATGGTGGCAAAAAAACATTCCCTCCGGCGGTGAAATCTTTACACCTCTTGGCCTTTTTTCAATTACGCCAATAGGTATTGCATTGCTTGTTGGAACCATTGCCTATTTTTTATTGATTGGCTGCCGACTTCTTCCTTCGCGGGAGGTTGAGAATGAGGGGCAAATTGTCAGTGCAAGAGTTCGAGAACTCTATGGAATGGAAGTTGGCAAAGGGGTAGAGTTTCTCATCCCAACTGATTTTTCCGAGCAAACACTTGCTCAGTTGGACCTGCGAGCAAGGTACAAAGCCTCGGTAATAGCCGTGGCCAAGGGGAAAGACAAAACAAAAACTCTGGCTCCTCTCAGTACCACCACTATTGAGCCTGGCGATATTGTTTTGATAACCTGCAATGAAGTGGCCATTCAAAAAATCATTGGCGACCTGGGGTGGCAAAAGGAGGCTGGCATCAAGTCATTCACCGCTGAGACATCTCCGGAAAAATCAGGGGTCCTTGAGGGTATTGTCACAACCCGTTCCAGCCTGAATGGCCATTCCATGGGAGAGCTCGAACTTAAAAAACAGTTCACAATTAACCCGTTGGCTGTGATGCGAGGAGAAGATATTCATATCAAAAAACTGGACAGCATTATCTTAAAGCCAGGCGATGCAGTTCTGCTGCATGGAGGCTGGGATAATCTTCGGTTTCTCCAGGAAAAAACAGAAATTGTCTATACTGAAAAGCTGCGAGGCTCTGCAGTAAGGGAAGATAAAGCCTGGTTGGCCCTGGTGGCTTTGTCTGCTTTTCTCATTCTCTCCATCGCTTTGAAGCTCTCCCTGTCTGTAGCCGGACTTGTTGCCCTGCTGATCCTGATAATTGGAAAAGTTATGCATATAGATGAGGTCTACAAAGCTATTGAATGGAAAACCGTCTTTCTCGTTGCCGGACTTATTCCGCTTGGAGCCGCATTTGAAAAAACCGGTGCGGCCAATTATCTGGCAATGATCATTCTCCAACAGGTAAACGGATTAAGCACTTTGTTCCTTTATCTGATTTTGGCCCTGCTCACTTCTTTTTTTGCATTGTTTGTTTCCAATGTCGGTACCACCGTTTTGCTTGTTCCCATAGCCATGAACCTTGCAAGCCAGATCGGTGCCGACCCGAAAATTGCCGGCCTTGTTGTCGCAATATCCTCTATCAATACCTTTATTTTGCCCACACATCAGGTCAACGCCCTGATCATGCAACCCGGAGGCTACAAAAACATTGACTATATGCGAGTCGGCAGCGGAATGATGGTGCTTTTCTTAGCGATCCTCATGACGATGCTGACATTTTTTTATTAATTACAACACCCTGTGAAAGGTTACGTATAACTCAAACATTCTCAGAAAGGATGACAGTATGGTACTTTTTTTTGTCAGTCTCGGGGCATTGCTCCTTGGTTATTTTATCTATGGCACCTTCGTTGACCGGGTCTTTGGTGCTGATCCGGCCAGGCTGACTCCCGCCATAACTCTCGAGGATGGGGTCGACTACCTGAAGATGCCGACCTGGAAGGTATTTCTTATTCAACTCTTGAATATCGCTGGACTTGGGCCGATCTACGGACCAATTCTTGGTGCCCTTTACGGACCGGTTGCACTCATTTGGATCGTCTTCGGCTGTATTTTCGGCGGTGCCGTACATGATTACTTTTCCGGCATGCTCTCCGTCCGCTATGATGGCCAGAGCGTACCGGATGTGGTGGGACACAACCTTGGCAATGGCTTCAAGCAATTCATGCGGGTTTTTTCGGTGATTTTGTTGATCCTGGTTGGTGTTGTTTTTTTTCTCGGACCCGCTGAGCTGATCCAAAGCCTGACCGGTATAAATCTCAAGGTACTGATCGGCCTTATTATCGCGTACTATTTTCTTGCCACCATCCTGCCGATTGATAAGATCATAGGTCGTATCTATCCGGTTTTTGGTGCGATCCTCATCTTCATGGCAGTTGGCACCATTACCATGCTCATCTATCAGGGCTATGAGCTCTATCCGCAAAAGACCTTCGCCAATATCAACCCACAGGATCTGCCAATGTGGCCACTGATGTTCATTACCATAGCCTGTGGAGCGGTTAGCGGTTTCCATGCCACCCAGTCGCCGATGATGGCCCGTTGCCTACCAAACGAAAAATATGGGCGAAGTGTTTTTTTCGGTTCAATGATCGCCGAGGGGATTATTGCTTTGATCTGGGCTACACTGGCCATTTCTTTTTTCCATACCCCGGAAACACTCAATGAGGTTTTGGCGGAAGGCGGCCCTGGTTTGGTGGTCAACAAAGTATCAATCGCCTTGCTGGGACCGTTTGGTGGAGTGCTTGCCATCATTGGTGTGGTGGTTTTACCGATCACCTCAGGTGACACAGCTTTTCGCAGTGCCCGATTGATTATTGCCGATATTTTCAAGATTTCCCAAAAAGAACAGGGCAAGCGCCTGATGATTGCGGTTCCCCTTTTTGTTGTCGGCTTCATAATATCGCTTTCCGATTTTGGTCTGATCTGGCGTTATTTTGGCTGGGCGAATCAAACCTTGGCCGCTGTTGTCCTGTGGACCGCAGCGATGTATCTGGCTAAAAATGGAAAGTTGCACTGGATCGCAACGATTCCGGCAATCTTCATGACTGCTGTTGTGACAAGTTTCATTGCCAATTCAGGAATTGGTTTCAATCTTCCGATGAATATTTCGAACATTATCGGGATAGTATCAGCAGTTGTGGCAACCATTGCTTTTTTTTGGAAAAAACCGCAGTTTTCGGCTGGCCAATCAATGACAAGGAAGTGACACATGAATAAATATACTTCCCTCTATATTTTCTCTAGCTTAATGTTTATTAATCCCGGTATGTCCTATGGACTTGATTTCAGCGGCCAGTGGCTTGGAACAATCACCGAATCCATCAATCGCTGTGACCATCTGGGAAAGGCCAAGCCTGGCGATTATAAGCTGACAATCAGCCACCAGGGCAACGACATTGTCGTTACAGAAAATGTCGTTCAGCGACCTTACACCGGTGTTTTTAATCCGCAGCGTCCACAGTTTGCCCATGTGCAAGGCGCATATGTCGATAATGGCGGCTACGTAACCGAGTTGGTTGACATTGAGTTCGATAGTGTTACAACTGGAAAAGGGAAATCAGTATGGCGCTGGTCAGGTGGCTATTATTCTTGCGGCGGAACATTCAACTTTATCTTGGCGAAACAGAAGCCCTGATAATAACAGCGTGCCTCAAAAAGAGGTAAACACAAACCAAATTAGTAAAGGGAGAAAAAGATGAAAAAATTAATTCTAGCAGTTGCTGTAACAGGTATGACTCTTGGTGCCGTAAATGCATTTGCGGTCACTCCGTATGTGAGCATTGGTGGCGGTGCGGCTTGGCTGGACGACGCTGACGTTACCGATACCGGACTCCTTAATCCGACTATTTCTTTTGAAAATGGCTGGGCAGTTCGCGGTGCAGTTGGTGCTGCTTTGAACAAGAGCGTTCGTGTCGAGGTTGAAGGATTCTATACTACGAGTGATGTCGATAGCGCCAGCTTAACCGATTATACTTTAACTGAGATTGGGTTTACCAGCCTTTCTGCTATGGGGATGCTCTGTAATGGTTACTATGATATCAACTTTGGTAGTCCATTCATCCCCTACATAGGTGGTGGTCTTGGATTTGCTAACGTCGAGGTTGAAAGTCGAGCCAGAACGAGCGACGAAACCGTGTTTGCATATTCATTTACGGCAGGCGCATCCTACGTTATTAACAACACTATTGCCCTTGATCTCGGCTATCGTTATTTAGGGACAGAAGACATCGATTTTGATCATTTATCTGTTAGCTACGCCAACCACCAGGTACTCTTAGGTGCACGCTTTTCCTTCTAATCGTTTTGTAGAAGAGATTGTCGCCTGAACACAGTTGGTCAAGGGAACACGCAATGTGTTCCCTTGACCTCTTTGATCACCAGATGTTGAAAAAATCAGGGTAAGAAATAAAGGGGAGAAGTATGTGGAAATTCAATCGGATGCTGATGACTGCCTTGGTCACATTAAGCCTGGGTGCATTAAGCCTCACCGGCTGTGCAGACACTGCTCCAAAAAACGAATTGAAGGTTGAAAAGGCCGGCATGGCAAGGGTTACAGCGACCGTCGAAGCGCTGGACCTGAAGACTCGGATGGTCACCCTGAAGGCTCCTGATGGCAAATCATTTACCATCGTTGCCGGCAAAGAAGTGGTCAATCTGCCTCAGGTCAAGGTAGGCGACGAGGTGGTTGCAGTATATGCCCAGGCCTTGGCGGTACGGATGGCTAAGCCAGGTGAGGTCCGCGCTGAAACCACTCAGGGCCTTGCCAAGGCAGTACCGGGCAGTATGCCTGGGGCTATGGAGGTTATCGAAACAACAGTTACCGCTAAAATCGTCGGTATCGACAAGGTCCTTGAGACTGCCAGTCTCGTCTTGCCTGACGGCGGCTTGCGAATCGTCAAGGTGGCAGATCCAGCCAACCTTGATAAAGTCAAAGTGGGTGACACAATCGTCATAACCTTTACCGAGGCAATGGCTATTTCCGTCGAGAAAGCAAAAAAATAAGTCTCAACCTCTCTGCTCCTGCTCGCAGGATACTGAGTTGCAGAACAGGCACTTCCGTTGTCATCCCCGTGCATACGGGGATGACAACTTTTGTTACAATAAGTGATTCGCAATGGTCTTGAGCCTTACCATTTCTTTTTTCCTGGTCGCCTTGTGTGTTACAATTCATGCAAGCGGAATAACCTGGTCGCTCCGCAAAATTGCATGATTCGACGGCCATGGATGACCAGCACTTCTGGGTTCCCACCGTTTTTCTTATCGGAACTGCCGGCTGGCTTATTTTTCTGCATCTGCTGGAAATACTCCTGTGGGGTTTCACCTTTTACTATGGCCAGGCCATGGCCGATTTAAAAACCGCTTTCTATTTCAGTTCGGTAACCTACACTACCGTAGGCTACGGTGATGTGGTATTGCCTGCAGATTGGCGCCTCGTGGGGGGAATCGAAGCGCTCACAGGAATTCTCATGTGTGGCTGGTCCACGGGTTATTTTTTCACTCTTGTGAGTCGCATGTTTCACGCCCGGGAAAAGTCTTTGACCAGCAAATGATCAACAAAAATAAGGAAATTGCCATGAAAAATCGCTGCATACTCATAACTCTGACCCTCATGCTCATGGTGTCGGCATCATCTTTGGCAATTTCTGCAGCAGTACCGCCTGAAGATCCCGGCTGGCCTCGCCTCTTCAAGGCGAACGGCAAAGAACTGACCATCTATCAGCCCCAGATTGATTTTTGGACAGATTATAAACTCATTCATGCTCGCTTCGCCATTGCCGTGAAAACCGACAAGAATGCCAAAGAAAAACTCGGCATTGCTGAAATGGAGGCGGATACCATAGTCTATCAGGTAAACCGGGTGGTGACGCTGCTGCCGAAATCGCGTAGCCTGAGGTTCCCCAATACCTCAGATATAGAGGCCGATATGTTGCGTCAAACGGTGAATGAGCTGTGTCCGCCAGGCAAGACCCAGACGGTATCACTTGATCGGATCATTGCCTATCTCGACCCCGAAAAACAATCGCAACAGCATGCTGTGGACCTCAATCTTGATCCACCAAAGATCTTTTTCAGCACTAAGCCGGCCATCCTCGTTATGTTCATGGGCGAACCACAATTACAGCCGGTGGTGAAAGACCGAAACGATCTGATGTTTGCCGTCAATGCCAACTGGCCGATTTTTTACGATGCTACCGCCCAGCGCTATTATCTCCTCAACGGGGACAACTGGCTGACAACGGCAGACGCCCAGAAAGGGCCATGGGTCGTCGGCAGGAACTCTGCCGAAAAGCCTTTCTTCACTGCCGGAAGATGAAAACTGGGCCAATGTACGAAGCCAAATTCCCGGCAAACGTGCTGCCAATCCTCCGACGGTCTTTACCAGCAGTGAACCGGCGGAATTGATTCTTACCAAGGGGGAAGCGACCTTCAGTCCCATTCGCGGCACAAAACTGATGCGGGTGGCAAATACCGAAACATCGGTATTTCTCCATTCCGGAGACAAGAAATACTATCTGCTGGCCGCCGGCCGCTGGTTTCGGGCCACCAGCTTGAAAGGCCCCTGGTCGGCAGCCAGTACAGATCTACCTGCCGATTTTCGGAAGATTCCCGGCGATGATCCAGCCGCCTTCGTCAAGGCCTCGGTGCCCGGTACAACCGAGGCAAAAGACGCCATACTGCTCGCCTCTATCCCCACCAAGACCGAGACGACGATGGATGATCCTCCGGTGGTGCAGGTGAGCTATGACGGCCAACCGAAGTTTCAGACCATAGAGACGACGACGGTGCAATACGCCGTCAACTCACCGAACTCGGTGTTTTTTGTCGGAGGCAGCTATTACTGCTGCTCTAACGGCGTCTGGTTTAGCAGCCCTGTCGCCACGGGTCCGTGGACCCTCTGCACCAACGTGCCGTCGGTAATCTACACAATCCCACCCTCTCATCCCATGCATAATGTGACGTATGTTGTCGTTGAGAGCAGTACGCCGACGACGGTCATCTACACCCAGACCGCCGGTTACAGCGGCGAATATGTGGCGGCAACCGGGGTGCTGATGTTTGGTGCCGGCATGGTGGCCGGTGCAATGATTGCCAACAGCCATAATTACTACCATCCCTATTATCCGGTCCACTACTCTTATGGCTGGGGTGCCAGATACGATTATCATCACGGCGGTTACTATCGGGGCGGCCATGTTGCCTATGGCCCGTATGCCGGCGGAGGAGCCGGTGTTGCCTACAATTCCCGCACTGGAACGTATTCGCGCGGTGCCTACGCCTACGGGCCTGGCGGCAGTGCCGCAGCCGGGCGGGCCTACAATCCCTACACCGGAACCCGGGCCAGTGCTGCCCGAGTTGACACCGCCTACGGCTCAGCCGGAAGAGCAGCTGCCTATAACCCCTACACCGGCAATGCCGCTCGGGCCGGTTACCGTGACACCGACCGTGGTACTGCCGCCGCAGTGCAGACAAACAGGGGCACAGGTGCTGCTGCAGTCAGAGGCGACAGCGGAGCCGGTGCGGTTGCCTGGGACACCCAGCGTGGACAGGGCGCGGTGGCCAAAGACAGACAGGGTAACGTCTACGCCGGCAAGGACGGCAATGTCTATAAGCGCAGTGACTCCGGCAGCTGGAGTTCTAGTAACGGCAACAGCTGGCAATCGGCAAACAGATCAGCGCCGACGCGTGACCTCAATTCACAGGCCAGCGCACGGACCCGCGGCAATCAGCAGATACAAAGAAGCGGTGGCGGCGGTGGGAGAGGAGGCGGTGGGGGCAGAAGATAGTTCCCCTTATATGGTCAAAGGCCGCAACCATATGGCATTAGCGAAACTCTCTGAGTACCCGAAATTCTAAAAGGAGCAGCGAATGGATTCACCGAACGAAAAACAACATTCATTGTCACGTCGTAACATGCTATCCGGTTCGGCAGCCCTGCTGGTCGGAGGTGTCCTCGGCAGTGTCATGACCGCTTATGGCACGACACCTGCCAACAAAGCCCCGGAACCGGCTGGTGCCCCTCCTCCCCTCCCCTGGAAATGGGTAAAGCTGGATCCTCTGGAGGCTGGTCGACGAGCCTATCGCAATTACGCCATGGGCGGCTGCGGTTATGCCACCTATGCAGCACTGCTCAGTCTGCTCCGCGAAAATGTCGGCTATCCATGGACCACCCTGCCAGACAAGATGATGACGCACGCAGGTGCCGGTTACGGCGGTCACGGAACCCTTTGCGGCGCACTTGGAGGTACCTGCTGCATAATCAACCTTGCCACCTATAAAGATAACGATGAGATCTACCGACAGATCATCGACAGGCTGTTTTACTGGTATGCCGAGCAGGATTTCCCGACCGATCGGTTTGACGATATCTCAACAATCCCCAAACAGGTGAGAGTCAAAGCAATGTCACCGCTTTGTCACACCTCGGTGTCGAAATGGACGATGCGCGCCGGCGCCCAGGTATCCTCCAAGGAAAAGAAAGAGCGGTGCGCCAAAGTGGCAGGTGAAGTAGTCTATATCACGACCTTTGCTCTCAACGAATATTTTGACGGGAAATGGACGCCGCCGGTATGGAAACCGTCAAAGGCGATCGAACATTGTGTTCAGTGCCATGGACCTGACGATATGTTTCACCAGAGCGACAAAGTCGAGGCGATGAATCATCAACAAGGGCATATGGAATGCCTTCTGTGTCACGCCGATCACACCAAGTAACGGTTGGAATCCCATGCAGTATAGACTCTTACTGCCAGGAAATGTTGTAGGGGATAGCGGGAATTGCTTTTTGACAGATCCTGAAAAAACTTGACAATAATCTGCGAAGGGACTCTTATCCCCCCTATGTAGAACGAGAAAGCTATACAGCTTAAAGAGTATGAGAGTGCGGCAACTACCCATTTTGACAACAGGAGCATCTGGTATGAATAGGGAGCGAATTTCCGGTTATGGCAACCTCAGGATGTTCATCTTGGGTTGTGCAGCTCTTGCAGCGATAACCTTGACAGCCTGTGAAAAGAAGCAGGAGGTCAAGACACCACCCCCTCCTCCAGAGGTTAATGTCATTACTGTCACCCCACAGACAATTCCCTGGGAAACCTCCTTCGTTGGCCAGATTGCCAGTGCCCACCAAGTTGAGATTGTCGCCCGGGTGAGCGGCTTTTTAGAGAAAATTCTCTATAAGGAAGGGGCGGTGGTCAAACAAGGGGAAAAAATGTTTCTTATGGATCAGAAACCGTTTATTGCCCAGGTTGAGGCTGCGCGCGGCGCACTTGAAAATTCCAAGGCTCAGCTCTGGTCATCGCAAGCCAACTTGAAAAGAGTCAAGCCGCTGGCTGAGCTTGATGCCGCCAGCAAAAGCGATCTCGACAATGCCATCGGTGCTGCGCAATCCGCTGAAGCGGAAGTGCATCGATCGAAGGCCCAACTTGAACAGGCAGAACTTAATCTCAGTTATACGGTGATCACTTCACCGGTAACCGGAGTGAGCGGTGAATCAAAAGCCAGGGAGGGTGCTTATCTCAGTGTTGGTGCCGGCGCCGACTTGAGCTACGTCGCCCAGCTTGATCCGATCTGGGTCGATTTCAGTGTATCACAGAATCAAATGTCCAAATTCACTACTGAGGCTGATGCTGGTCGATTGCTGCGCCCGCCTAACAATGAATACACCGTTGAGGTGAATCTCGCTGATAAAAGCCGCTACCCTCATGTCGGTAAAATCAGCTTTGTTGATCCCACCTTTAACTCCCAGACTGGCACCTTTCGTATCAGAGCCGAACTTAAAAATCCTGAAAGTGTGCTCAAGCCGGGAATGTTCGTCAAGGCAGTCATGAAAGGGGCCCAACGCCCCAATGCCCTCACGGTGCCGCAGAGAGCGGTACAACAGACCTCCAATGGGCATGTGGTGTTTGTTGTCAGTGGTGAGGGAAAAGCTGAGATTCGCCCTGTTATTGTCGGAACCTGGGTAGGGGATGACTGGGTTGTCGAAAAGGGTCTCAATCCAGGAGAACAGGTCGTCACCGACGGATTTATGCGTCTTGCACCCGGAATGCCGGTCAAGGTCATCGCCGGTGCGCCAGCAGGATCACCAGAGAAGAAGTCCTCTCAGCCGGGAACGAAATAGACGAGGTTTGTTATGGCAAGATTTTTCATCGATCGACCTGTGTTCGCCATGGTCATTTCGATCGTTATTGTTCTGGGCGGCCTGGTGTCCATGAAATCAACACCGATCGCCCAGTACCCGGATATCGCTCCGCCAACCGTGCAGGTTACAGCCCTGTATCCGGGAGCGACAGCAGAGGTCATCGCCAACACGGTGGCAGCCCCACTTGAGGCGCAGATCAACGGTGTCGAGAAGATGAGTTATATGCTCTCCACCAGTTCATCGACCGGCAACATGACGCTGACGGTGACCTTTGAACCAGGAACCGACCCCAATCAGGCCCAGGTCAACGTACAGAATCGGGTAAGCCAGGCCAGCGCCAAACTCCCGGAAGTGGTGGCTAAGCAGGGAGTGACCGTTGAAACACGCTCCCAGGCATTTATGATGGTCGCCGCCTTTTACACAGAGGACGACCGCTACGACCAGACCTACCTGTCCAACTATGTAAACCTCTATGTACTGGATCCAATCAAGCGTCTCCCGGGAGCGAACCTGTCCAGCATGTTTCCTGTACCAGACATTGCCATGCGCATCTGGCTGCAGCCCGACCGTCTGGCCCAGATGGGGCTGACAGCGACCGATGTCAGCAACGCCATCAAAAAACAGAATCAGTCCTATGGCGTCGGGCAGATCGGCCAGGCGCCAGCCACTCCCGGGGACCAGCAGAGCTTTGTGGTGACCACCAAGGGGATGTTGACCGACCCCAGTGAATTTGATGACATCATTGTCCGTGCCGAATCCGATGGATCGGCCATTGTTTATCTCAAAGATATCGGCCACGCTGAACTTGGCTCAAAAGACTATTCCATGACAACCAAGCTCGATGGTAAAAAATCCGCGGCGGTCGTTGTCTACCAGCAGCCAGGAGCCAATGCCATAGAGACTTCAAAGAAATTACGGACACTGATCGAAGAACTCAAGCCGGGATTCCCGGATGGATTGAAATTTAAATACGTCATTGATACCAGCAAGTTTACAGAGGCCTCCATCGAGAAAGTCCTTCATACCTTCATTGAGGCCGTTATTCTGGTGGTGCTGGTAGTTCTTCTCTTTCTCCAGAGTTTTCGTGCCACGTTTATTCCCATTCTGGCAGTACCGATCTGTATTATCGGCACCTATACCGGCATTTACTTTCTTGGTTTCTCGACCAACATGCTCACCCTTTTCGGCATGATCCTCGCCATTGGCCTGGTGGTCGATGACGCAATTATCGTCGTTGAAAGCGTCGAGCATAACATGGCCACCTTCCATCTCTCGCCGCTTGAAGCGGCACGAAAAGCGATGGACGAGTTGTCCGGGGCACTGGTTGCCATCGTCCTGGTTCTCGTTTCGGTGTTCCTGCCGGTTGCTTTTCTGGGTGGGCTCACCGGCACGCTCTATAAGCAGTTTGCTATCACCATCGCCATCTCCATGGTGATTTCCGGAATCGTTGCTCTGACCCTGTCGCCGGCACTGGCAGCCCGTATCCTTAAACCGGGCGCACACGAAAAAAAGGGCTTCGGCAAGTGGTTTGACAAAGGCTTCAACAAGCTCACTGATGGTTACGTGGTTGGAGTGCGTTTTCTCATCAACCATAAAATTCTCGGCTTCAGTCTCTTTGCCGGGGTGGTGTTTGCGGTCCTTTTCCTTTTCAAAATAGTACCGGGAAGTTTCGTGCCCGCGGAAGATCAAGGCTATCTCTTTGGGGCTAATATCATGCCGGATGCGGTGAGCCTGGCGCGAACCACAACCGTTTCCGATCGTGCCGTCAAGACTCTCAAGGAAAATGCTGCGATCAGTTCAGTGTTTCAGCTAGATGGTTACAGCCTGGTGGACGGCCAGAATAAAACCAATGCGGCAACACTGTTTACCGCATTGAAATCCTATGAGGAACGGCAAGGTGAAGATTCCGGGGCCTTCAGGGTTATAGAAAACCTTCGCCGAAATTTTACCGGCATCAAAGAAAGTATCATCATTCCTTTGAACCCGCCATCAATACCCGGGCTTGGAACCACCGGCGGTTTTGAGTTTTACATCCAGAGCATGGGAAGCGGCAGTTCTCAGGATCTCGAGAAGAAAACCAAAGCTTTTATCGCTAAAGCACGGGAGCGGGCCGACCTGACCGGAGTTTCCACAACCTTTTCGGCATCGCAACAGCAACTCTATTTCGATCTCGACCGCGCCCGCGCCGAGCTTCTCGGTGTCCCAGTCTCCGATATCTACGAAACCCTGCAGGCCTATTTTGGTTCATCTTTCGTGGCGCAATATGTCCAGTTTGGCAGGATCTGGCAGGTGATCATTCAGGCCGAGTCGGAGTACCGCGACGAGCCGGATGATTTCGATCAGATCCATGTGCGGTCGACGAAAGATGGGAAAATGATCCCACTCTCGGCATTGGCAACGGTGCACTACCTCCCCGGAGCAGGTTTGGTGCCGCGCTTCAATGGCTTTCCCGCGGCAAAACTGACCGGCAACCCGACTGCTGGATACAGTACCGGCCAGGCAATCACTGCCATGGAAGAAATCGCCGCTGAAGTGCTTGGCGATGGCTATGGATTTTCATGGTCCGGACAGGCCTTCGAGGAAAAAAAATCGGGGGGTACATCCAACTCCGCCTTTGTTTTCGGACTTATCATGGTTTTTCTTATTCTCGCCGCTCAATATGAGAAATGGTCATTGCCGATCGGCGTCATGCTGGCGGTTCCTTTTGCCATCTGTGGAGCTCTACTGGCAACCTGGGGACGGGGCTTGGAAAATGACGTGTATTTCCAGGTGGGTATGGTAACGCTGATTGGACTTTCGGCAAAAAATGCCATACTTATCATTGAATTTGCCGTAGAAAACTTGCATTCAGGGATGACGACCGCCGAGGCGGCCATCGAGGCAGCCCGCGCGCGTCTGCGGCCGATTGTCATGACCTCTCTGGCCTTCATTCTTGGCTGCGTACCGATGGCGATCGCCAACGGAGCCGGCGCCAACAGTCTCCATGCCATCGGCACAGGTGTTATTGGCGGTATGCTCGCTTCTACCGTCGTTGCCTCGTTTTTTGTGCCACTCTTCTTTGTCGCTATTGAAAATTCTTCACAACTTTTCAGCAGGAAAAAGAAAACCGTCTCACCTGCCTCAATTGCCACAGGAGGTGATCATCATGCGTAAGTACCTTTGTGCTGGAATTGCTCTGCTCATGCTCTCCAGTTGCACCATCGGTCCGGATTATCTGCGGCCGACCATAAAGACGCCTGCGTCATGGACCATCTCCTATCAATCGGCAGCCCAGATGACCGATGTCATCTGGTGGCAAAAGTTCAACGATCCTGTGCTGGACAACCTGATCTCCACCGCCCTGGTCAGCAACCTCGATCTCAAGGCGGCCACGGCACGTGTCGATCAGTATCTCGGGCAATGGCGAACTACTCGATCTGAAACGTTCCCTCAGATCGGGTCATCGGTATCGGTATCACGACAGCAAGATACCAAAACGGGTCTTGCACCGGCGAGGGGAGCTTACAGTAACTATGCGGGGACACTCAACGCATCCTGGGAAATTGATTTTTGGGGGCGGATTCGCCGCGCCACCGAAGGTGCCCAGGCCGACCTGATGGCGAGTGAGGCCGGCCGGCGAACCATACTGCTGACCCTGGTGAGCAATGTCGCCAGCAGCTACCTAGTCCTCCGCGGGCTTGATCGTCAACTGGAGATCGTCAAAGAGACCGAGTCTGCCTATGCCGAATCGCTGCGAATTTTCAATCTGCGCCACACCTATGGAACCGTCTCACAGCTTGAAGTGAGCCAGGTGGAATCGGAGTATGAGAATGCCCGGCAGACCATTCCCATCCTCGAAGGCCAGATTGCCCAGCAGGAGCATTTGCTGGCTGTGCTCATCGGCCGTAATCCGCAACCGATTTTGCGAGGGAGAAGCCTTGATCAGTTGACCACCCCGACCATCCCGGCAGGATTGCCATCTCAGCTCCTTGAACAGCGTCCCGATATACTCGAGGCTGAACAGGCGCTGGTCGCTGCTAATGCGCGGATCGGTGTCGCAAAAGCACTGTACTATCCAAGCATCTCCCTCACCGGCGCCCTGGGGATCGCCACAATCAACTCCGACAAACTGTTTGATAAAGATTCCTTGACATGGGGTTTAGGTGGAGGGGTTTTGGCGCCCATTTTTACCTTCGGAGCCATAGAAGGTCAGGTCATGACAGCCGAAGCTGTCCAACGGGAAGCCCTGTATCGCTATCAACAGTCAATCATCGCCGGTTTCCGCGAGGTAGAAGATGCCTTAACTGCCACCACTAAGGGACGCGAGAGCCAGAAGGCTAAAGAACGTCGGGTCAAAGCCCTGGAAAACTATGTCCGCCTTGCTAAGAAACAGTATGACGCAGGCACTGCCGAATATCTGCAGGTGCTCGATGCTAATCGCAGTCTATTCTCCAGCCAGCTCGATTATGTCCAGACCCAGACGACAGTGCTCACCAGCCTGGTTGAAGTCTATCGGACAATGGGTGGCGGCTGGCTTGATATCGCTGATAAAAAAACAGCTGTCGAAAAAATCGCATCGCCGACGGACGAGGGCTGACAGATGAGATGGAGGAGAGATAATAAGTAGTATCTTTTCTGAAGTTTCCTGTAAAACAATTATGCCGAAACCGGATTTCTACATTGGGTGTCGGCACTGCCGATGTCCCGCTTCAGCTCTTTGAAACCAGCCTCTATTTTCCATCTGGCTCTCGGCGGTAGCTTCACTGCAAAGCTATAAGTATTTGCATGAGTTTCGATAAATTTTTCAACCCGGTTGAATACTTTGTGTTTTGAAGAATTCGGTGATGGGTGGCGCCAGTGTCAAAAAGTCTCAACCAGCTCCATAAGGAAGCAAAAAAAAGGTTGATTTACTAAAAATTATTGCGAAATTAACAATGAAAAGGTAGTTATGAAGCAGCGTTTCAAATGGTTCTTGGTTTGAAAGACGGTTTTTGCGGGTTTTCTTAAAAAGAATCGTCTTGAACCTGCTCCCATTTGAACCGAGTCTGAGAGAAAGAGTAACGAAAGTTCAACAAAAATCTATGAAATCATTGAGGAACTTTCATCAATAATCACAATTAGTGGAGGAAGAAGAAATGAAGAAATTGTTATTCACAGTTTTAACCGCAGCCACCCTTGCGGCTTTTGCCATGTCTGCCGGAGCCGTTGTGCTGCCGTCCGACGCCAAGGTCGCATCTTCGTATGCGACTGTAGTCGGTGGAAAGGTTGTCTACGAAAAATCCCCGACGGCATTCTGTTCCATCACCTTCGACCAGATTCTCAAAGCCTATGGCGGCGCCCTGAAGGCGGAAGCCGTTTCCGGTGTGCCGACGAGCTATGCGAAGGTAAGCGATGGCAAGGTTGTTCTTAACGACACCGCCATTGCCTATGAGCCGGTTGCCTATCATTCCATATTCACCGCCTATGGCTTCCAACTCTCTCCTGAAGAAGTAAAAGCAAAGCTTGGGGCAGTAGACTATGCAAAGGTTGTTGACGGCAAAATCGTCTTCGGTAAAAATTGTGTCGCTTATTCTGGTGAAGGCTTTGCTGAAATTCTTGCCGCCTATAACCTCCCTGCGGTGGCTGCAGCTGCCCCAATGCCTGCCCCAGCTGCCGCTAAGGCCGAGAAAAAAGTTTGGAAATTGAACGCAGACACCCTGTTTGACTTCGACAAAGCGGTAATTAAAGCTCAATTCTACCCATTGCTCGATGAAATTGCTGACGCGCTGAAAAACGAACCAGCTTTGAAAGCCGAAATTCATGGGCATACTGACAGCGTCGGCACCAATGCATACAATCAAACCCTTTCCGTAAAACGCGCTAATGCAGTACTCACCTATCTGACCAAAAAGGGTATTGCCGCATCTCGTCTCACAGCAATTGGCTTCGGCGAAACAAAACCTGAGGCTTCCAACAAGACCGCGGAAGGCCGGGCCCAGAATCGAAGAGTAGAGGTGCACCCGATTCAATAACAGCTGCCTCAGGGGCCATTGCCAAGCTGGTTTTCGGTTGGCTCCCTGCCGCACCATGCTCCGACCTGGAAATTAAGATCATGCCAGTCGGAGCAGGTTCGACCGGCCAGGAAGTTTCGCTCTACATAGTCATCAAAGGGCGGCTCGATCCTGGCCTTTCTTTTTCCATTAATCCCTTTTCGCTTCTGTTAAAATAGCGGCCGGGCTCTCCGGTTGGTCCGCTGAATTGATACCAAAGATTTTTTCTTTATGATCGCAAATTGTTCGGCAAGTTGAGCCAGTGCGCGGCATCGTGCATCACGAGCTTTTTTCGGATCACCCTTGGCAAAAAACTGGGGATCGACCCAAAGACACCTGAACGATGAACAGAAACCTACAGTGTTATCCATCGTAGAAGTTGCCATGGAATAAAAGGATTGCTGGCATGAAATTTTTTTCGCCAACAGAAAACTGGTTTAATTTTTGTGTATTACTCACTGCAATATTTTTACTGAAAGGCATTGTCTACCTGTCTGTCATCCCTCCTTTTGAAGGATGGGATGAGTTTCAGCACTTAGCCTATATAGTGCATTTAGACGAACACGGTGAACAGCCAATACTTAATAAGGCGAAGGTTTCTCGGGAGTTACTCAAGCAAATAGCGGCATTTCCCGCATCGCAAGCCATGCTGCAAGAAACGAGAGATATCGGAAACGTTGATTATAAAACATTTTATGCTCCAGCCTTCTCCGCTAATGGCTACAACGAAAATCACGCTGATATAAATTTGTATCAATCTCAGCACGGCTCTCTCTATTACTGGCTTATGCTGCCGGTAATAAATTTGTTCGATCGTGAAGCTGGGATTTTAAATACGATATTTGTGCTGCGGCTTATTAATATCTTGTTTGCTACAGCCTCCATGGCAATACTCATGCATTTGATCGGTAGGATTGTCGCTCAAAAAACCCATGGGGCATTGTTAGCCATTCTTCTCATCAGTCAACCACTTCTTCTCATCAATAGCTGTCGAGTAGCAAATGATTCCTTGGCAATTTTTATTGGGACTGTCGTTATTGCTATCGGTCTTAGAGCGGATTTACGTAAAAGAATCGTGTCCTCTGTTGTCGCTGGAACTCTCATTGGTTTGTCATGCTGGGCTAAATCAACATCGACAATATTGTTTCCTTTCTGGGTGTGCTGTTTGCTTGTCTCCTTTTTCCGGAAAGAAATTTCTTTTCCCAAAATGCTTGTCTTATTGGCCATCAGCAACAGCATTGCAATCGTGGTTTTATCCGAATATTTCATTTTCAATATCGATAACTATGGCATGTTGTTTGTCATGCAGGAGGCAATTGTTAATAATCATCAAAACAAATCATTTTTTGATATAATAAGACTCGTTTTTGATGTGCCGGTTGCGAATTATATTCTATCGGTATGGTTTAAAAGGTCAATCTGGATTGGTGGTTGGAGCTTTTTGAAGGTTAGTTATATATCTAATACTCACGCTGCAATTATAACTTTTAGCTTGCTAGGTTGGGTTTATAATTATTATAGAAAATCTACCGCAAAGGGGATTATCTCGTTTGAGAATTCGTTGCTCTGCTTTTCCACATGTTTCTTCACAAGCTTAGCTCTTAGTTGGCATTATCTTCAATCCTCATCAGCGTGGGGACAAGCATACACTTGTCCATGGTATATGAGTCTTAGCTTACCGTTTTTTTTAATTTTTATTTATGACAGCGCCAGTCGATGGTCGGCAAAAACAGCCTGTATCGTCGGGGCGTTGCTGACGGCAGTATATATCTACGCAGATGTGATGGGAAGCCTGACAATGCTCTCATTTTACAGTGGCGGGGCGAAGATAGGTGGTGAGGCTCTCTCTAGAATTGCAGTGGTCCATCCAACTTGGTTAGGCACTCCGACCTTATTGGTCGCCGCACTAACCTTTACAGGCTTGTTGGTATTTTCCTTGTGTGTCCTTTTCTATTTCTTACACAGAAAACCATCAAGTTTGCCTTTCGATACCGCCCCGTTGACTTTTCACCGACCGAACGACGTATCGCCCAGCGCCGAGTAGCGGGGGATTCCAACTGCATTTGAATTGGACATTCCAGCCGATGGCGATTTTGTTCATATCCCGAATAGTTGATAAACAGAAGATTCCTTGACCTAGGTCAAGGATTTCTGCTTGGAAGTGTGTGACGATGGAGCCATAGCAGACAGGCACCTCGCAAACAGTCAACCACAGCGGAGATGTTATGCCGATTTTCAGCTACCTCGCCATCCCCAGAAGCGACGCCAAGGAGTCACTATGCGCCGAGCTCTCTGTTCTTAAGTATTGTCAAATAATTCCAGCCACAAATCAAGAAGTAGTCGTTCTTGTTACCGACACACCGGACGAAACCAGCGAAGAAGTGCTCCAGGGGAGTCTGAAGAGGCTGCAGTCGCTGCAGTCGCTCAGCCTGGCCTTTGGCTATGATGAAAAATAAGGGAGGAAGTGAGGTGACCATGAAACTCGACAGACGACGATTTATTCTCAGTGCCGCGGCAACCAGTGCAGTGGCAACGGCGGGCGCGCTTTTTCCGGGAATCAGTTTTGCCGACTGGCCGAAAATCACCAACAACTCAGGGGTGGTTTCCTGGCAGAAAGCACCCTGTCGCTTTTGCGGCACCGGCTGCGGTGTCTTGGTCGGGGTTGTCGAGGGCCGGGCGGTGGCGGTGAAGGGTGATCCGAACTGCAGCGTCAACAAGGGCTTATGTTGCATGAAGGGCTATCACTCGGTACAGGCACTGTACGGTGCCGACCGGTTGACCAAGGCGAAAATCCGTAAGAACGGCGAGATGGTCGAGGTTCCCATCGCCGAGGCCCTGGATCTGGTGGCCGCGAAACTGAAAGAAACCCGAGACAAACACGGCAAGAACTCGGTGGCTATCTACGGTTCCGGGCAATGGACCATCCCCGACGGCTATGTCGCCTCGAAACTCTTCAAGGGCTGTCTCGGCACCAATAATGTCGAAGCCAATGCCCGGTTGTGCATGTCCAGTGCGGTGACCGGTTTTATGACTTCCTTCGGCATCGATGAGCCGATGGGCTGCTACGAAGACATCGATAACGCCAATGTCTTTATCACCTGGGGCAATAATATGGCGGAGATGCATCCGGTGCTCTTTTCCCGCATGCTCGCCAACCGCAAGCGGCGAACAGGTGTCAAAATCATCGATTTTGCCACCCGGTCTACCCGGACCAGTCAAGCGGCCGACAAATCAATTCTTTTTAAACCGCAGACCGACCTGGCGGTGGCCAACGCCATCTGCCATGAGATCATTGCCAACGATTGGGTGAATTGGAATTTTGTCAACGAACATGTGTCGTTTCACAAGGGAAAAACCAATATCGGCTACGGCACCGAAGACCATTTTGCCTTTACCGATCAGGATGAAGCGATCAATTTTGCCGATTTCAAACTGTTCCTCGCCGACTACACCCCGGAAAAGGTTGAGAAGATCTCCGGGGTCTCGGCCAAGGATATCAAATATATGGCTTCCCTGTACGGTGATCCGGCGCAAAAGGTCACCTCCTTCTGGTGCATGGGCATGAACCAGCATACCCGAGGAACCTGGATCCAGAATCTGGTCTACAATATCCACCTCCTGGTCGGCAAGATCTCGACGCCCGGCAACAGCCCATTTTCCCTGACCGGCCAACCGAGCGCCTGCGGTACGGTGCGCGAGGTCGGCACTTTAACCCATGCCTTGCCGCACGGCACGGTCACCAATGAGCACGACCGGCAGATGGCCGCCGAGATCTGGGGGGTGCCGGTCGAAAATATCGACCCCAAGCCGACCTACCATACGGTGGAGATGTTTCGCGCCCTTGACCGCGGCGATATCAAATTCATGTGGATCCAGGTGACCAATCCGATGGTCACCATGCCCAATCTCAAACGCTACCGCAACGGCGCCCTGAAGGAGGATCGCTTCGTGGTGGTTTCCGATGTCTATCCGACGCCGACCACCGATGTCGCCGATGTTATCCTGCCGGCGGCGATGTGGATTGAAAAGGAGGGCTTGTTTGGCAACTCGGAACGACGGACCCAGCATTTCGGCCAGATCGTCAATCCTCCGGGCGAGGCGATGTCCGACACCTGGCAGATTATTGAGGTTGCCAGACGACTTGGCTTTGAGAAACAATTCCCCTGGAGCCCGGAAAATTATATCGAAAAAATCTGGGAAGAGTATCGCCGTTTCCATACCGGGCCGCAACACGAGATGGCATCCTACAAGACCCTCACTGAACGGTCCGGGGTGCAGTGGCCTTTCGTGAACGGCAAAGAGACCCGCTGGCGCTTCAATCCGAAACATGATCCGGCCTGCAACAACGGCAAAGAGTTCCACTTCTACGGCAAAAAGGACAATCGCGCCTGGATCTGGGCCCGCCCCTATGAACCGGCGGCCGAATCCCCGGACAGGGACTATCCCTTCTGGCTCAATACCGGCAGGGTTATCGAACACTGGCATACCGGCACCATGACCCGGCGCATCCCGGTCCTCCACAACGCCGTGCCGTCGTCATATGTCGAACTGAATCCGGAAGACGCCGCCGAACTTGGGGTGGTGAATGGTGAAAAGGTGAAGATCATCTCCCGCCGCGGCGAGATCACCATCCCGGCGCAGATCAACGGCCGAGGCGTACCGCCGCGGGGCATGGTCTTCGTGCCGTTTTTTGATGAGAGTTATCTTATCAACGAGGTCACCTTGGACGCCTTCTGCCCGATTTCCAAGCAACCGGATTACAAAAAATGTGCCGTGAGACTGGAGAAAGCATGATGAAACGACAGAAACAGAGAAACAGGTGGGTGGTGACCGCCGCCGCACTCTGTTGCCTTGCAATAATCCATTTCGCCGGGGACAGGGCTTTTTCCGCCGGTGGCGGGAACGAGGATTTTGATCATCAGAGCGGCAAACTCTTTAAAGCCTTCGATGCGGTTCCGGAACCCTATTTGGCCGCCGATTCCGGGGATAGGAACCTGGCCGGCTTTTACGAGCTGCGCCAGTATCCCGGCTCGCCGCCGCGCATTCCCCATCCGGTGGACCTGACCTTTAAGGGCAATGACACCGACTGTCTGACCTGCCATGCCAAGGGGGGATATAGTGCCGAGTTCGGCAAGTACGTGCCGGTGACGCCGCATCCGGAAAATAGCCTCTGCTACCAGTGTCACGCCCAGAAGGTGACGGATGAGACGTTTGTCCCGAGCACCTGGCAATCGATAAAACCGCCGCGTCTCGGCCTGTCGTTTCTGGCCGGTGCGCCGCCGTCGATTCCGCACAGCCTGCAGCTGCGGGAAAACTGTATTGCCTGCCATACCGGTCCCGGTGCGGTGGTGGAAATCCGTGTTGCCCATGCTTCGCGGGGTTATTGCCGGCAGTGTCATGTGCCGGCTGTGCAGCAGGAAGCTTTCAGTGAATTCCGGAGAAAATAACCACGAGGCAACAGGCGGGCTACTATGCATACATTGATTAATCGGACGGCCAGGTGGTTGGGCGGCAGTGTCGTGTTGATCCTGGCACTCTTCCTGCTCAATGCCGGCACCGTGTCGGCGAGTGAGAAAAAATCCTTTCTCGATACGGTAAAGACTGTCGGTGAACCGTTTGACAATCGTTCCGTGCACCAGGTGCAGCCTGTTACACAAGCAACGGTGCTGGCGGGGGAGGAATATCAGGGCGGACCCTTCCGGGTGCTGGCACGGAAAGAGCAAATCGAGCGGTATAAATGCAGCAGTTGCCATGGCGACAAGGAGGTCAAGGCCAATAATGCCTTCACCCTGACCCACGGCAATGTCGTCATTCAGCATGGCAAGGAGGGCAGTGCTCTTAGCTGCATCGATTGTCACCATCCGCAAGACCGCGATGCTCTTGAGGACAAAAAGGGGAGAAAGATCGATTTCGATCACAGTTATCAACTCTGCGGCCAATGCCATTTCCGCCAGAAACGTGACTGGCTGGGCGGGGCGCACGGCAAACGGGTAGCCAATTGGGCCGGGGAGCGAGTTGTTTATAACTGTACGACCTGCCATAATCCCCACGCTCCCCGCTTTGCCAAGCGCTTTCCGGCCACCTATTCCGTACCGCTCAATTGACAGGGGTATTTCATGAGTTTACCAGAAAATGACCAAAAAGATGAAAGTGAAAGAGGGAAAGCAAACCTTGCCGATGCCCTCACCGAAAAGAGCAGTCGTCGATCATTTCTTAAGAACCTTTCCATCGGCGCGGCAGCGGCCAGTGCCGCCCTGGTAACCGGTTGTGTTCCCGGTGCCGATGCGGCGGCCAGCGGGGAACTGCGCCTGCGCTGGCAGGAATTCTTTAAAAAGAATTACCGCCTGATGACCCAGGAGGAAAAGGAGCAGACCGTTGAACGGCTGGAACGATTGGCTGCCCTTCAGGGTGGCATGGAACTGCAGATCGGCAACGAACCGCCATTGCCGAAGGTGCTGTACGGTTACGCCTTCAACATCACCCGCTGCGAAGGTTTCATGGAGTGTGTCACCGCCTGCATCAAGGAAAACAACCTCGATCGCAAGACCAACACCCAGTATATCCGCATCTTTGAAATGGAACCCGGTCAGCTCGATCCGAGCACCGGTGACGGCAAATACTTTCATGAAGTTCCGGTCGACAACAAATTTTATATGGGCACCCAGTGTTTTCACTGTGAAAATGCCCCCTGCACCAAGGCCTGTCCGACCAAGGCCACCTGGAGAGAGCCGGATGGCATCGTTGTCGTCGACTATGACTGGTGTATCGGCTGTCGCTACTGTCAGGCTGCCTGTCCCTATTTCGGCAGACGGTTTAACTGGGGCAAGGCGGAAATACCGAAGGAAGAGATTACCCAAAAACAGCACTATCTCGGCAATCGCCTGCGGCCGGTGGGGAAGATGGAAAAATGCACCTTTTGCATCCAGCGGACCAGGAAAGGCAGGCTTCCGGCCTGCGTCGAGGCCTGTCCGACCGGATCGCGGGTCTTTGGCAACCTACTCGATCCGGACAGCGAGATCCGTTATGTCCTCAAAAACAAGAAAGTCTTTCGCATGAAGGAAGAGTTGGGTACTGAACCGAAATTCTGGTATTTCATAGATTGACAATATAAAGGATCATCATGGGCGCACATCCGAACAGAAATCTGAAAACATTCGTTATCGATGTCTTTCGCTGGAACCTGCGAGGTGGCATAGGCTTTCAGCTTTTCCGCCTGCTCCTCCTCGGCTGTATGGCAATGGGCATCTACGCCTATTCCTTCCAGGCACGATTCGGCTTGTCGGTTACCGGCATGAACGATATCGTCAGCTGGGGCTTTTATATCTCCAACTTCACCTTTCTGGTCGGGGTTGCCGCCGCCGCGGTCATGCTCATCCTGCCGGCCTATGTTTTCCACGACCCGAATTTTCACCGGGTAGTCATCATCGGTGAAGGGGTGGCGGTGGGGGCGCTGGTGATGTGCCTTTCATTTATTATGGTCGATCTCGGCGGACCGCTGCAGGCCTGGCATCTAATGCCCGGAATTGGCATCTTTAACTTTCCCTCCTCGATTCTTGCCTGGGATGTGTTGGTGTTGAACGGTTATCTGCTCCTCAATGGTCTGGTGCCAGCTTACATCCTCTACAGTCATTATATGGGGCGCAAGGCCAATGAAAAGCTCTATCGACCGTTTGTTTTCCTGTCAATTTTCTGGGCCTTTTCCATTCATATGGTCACTGCTTTTCTTTATCAGGGATTACCGGCCCGGCCGTTTTGGAATAACCCCCTTCTCGGCCCGCGCTTTCTCGCCTCGGCCTTTGCCGCCGGGCCGTCTATCATCGCCCTTATTCTCGCAGTAATCCATAATTTTACCAGCTACAAGATCGATCGCAGCGTTTTTAATAAATTGCGGCTGATCATTGTTATTTCGGCGATCATCAATCTGCTCATGCTCTTTTCGGAAATCTTCAAGGAGTTCTATTTCCCGACCCATCATTCGAGTGCAGCAGTTTACCTGTTCTTCGGGATGGGCGGCCACAATTCTCTGGTGCCTTGGATCTGGACCTCGGTGTGTGTTAATCTGGTGGCTACTCTCGTTCTGGCATTCAATCCCGGAAAGAACAATCCGAAGGTGCTTCTTCCTGCCTGTGTTTTTCTCTTTGTGGCGATCTGGATGGAAAAAGGCATTGGTTTGATCGTACCGGGGCTTATTCCTTCGCCACTCGGCGAGGTCGTCGACTATCTGCCGACCTGGGTTGAATTGTCCGTGACACTCGGGATCTTGGCCTTGGGGGTTACCGTCGTTTCCTGGTTGATCAGAGCGGCTCTGATCATTGAGGAAAAATATGAACATTGTTAATTAACTGAAATCAAGAATCCGAAAAGGATCGAGCCGAGGTGGTGAATATCGATTTGCACCCCCAATGATCTTCGGCGGCATGCCGCAACCTCTACCTCAAGATCGCCCCTCGGAAACGGATGCCGCGACGGCTGCTGCAGTTGATCTCCATTGCCTGATACCAACACGGCTTGATGCTTCGGCAAAAAAAGGCTCTTGGCAAAGGCAACAGCAATTTACCTTTGCCGGCGAATCGAGTATCATCGTTTGCGGAGTGTAACCATATCTGCCGGGTGCCGCCGCCTTGAAAGGGCGGGGGTGAAAAGGGAATGCGGTGCAAATCCGTAACGTTGGGCCAGCGCTGTAAGCGGGGACGATGACTGTTTGATGACCACTGTTGCGGTAGTTTCGGAACGGGAAGGTGCAGTCGGAGGGTGAGCCGCAAGTCAGAAGACCTGCCAGGGAGAACAAAGACTTTCTTGTCCGTATAAGTCCGTGTCGCGGTGTAGGCCGTGGCACGGACTTTTTTATTGCCCGCCCGACAGGAATTATCAGCGTGGAGGAACGGAAAAATGAAGACCCAGCTTGAGTTGGCGAAGGAAGGAACAGTAACAGACAGTATGGCAATGGTGGCGAAAGATGAAGGTTTTTCACCGGAAGAGATAAGATGCGGGGTCGCTGCCGGGCATATCGTCATCCCTTGTAATCCGCACCGCAGAAACCAGCGGGTTTGTGGGATCGGTAAGGGATTGCGGACCAAGGTCAACGCGTCCATAGGTACTTCGTCCGACATCTCCGACGTAGCACTCGAAATACGCAAGGCGCGTATTGCCGAGGAGGAGGGGGCGGATACCCTGATGGAACTGTCGACAGGCGGCGATCTTGATGCCATTCGCCGGGCGGTGCTCGAACACTGTTCGTTGCCCGTCGGTAATGTGCCTTTGTATCAGGCCTTTGCCGAGGCAGGGAGAAAATATCGGAACCCTAATAAACTTGATCCGGAATATCTTTTTGAACTGATTGAACGCCAGTTGGCGGACGGCATGTCCTTCATGGCCATCCATTGCGGCATCAACCGTTTTTCTGTCGAACGTCTTCGCAAACAGGGGTTTCGTTACGGAGGCCTGGTTTCCAAAGGCGGTACCTTCATGGTGTCATGGATGGATTACAACCATTGTGAAAACCCCCTGTACGAGCAGTTCGACCGGGTGTGCGCTCTGATGAAAAAGTATGATGCGGTGCTGTCACTCGGCAACGGCATCCGCGCCGGTGCGATTCACGACAGTCATGACCGGGCGCAGATGGCCGAAATGATCATCAACTGTGAACTCGCCGAACTCGGACGGGAAATGGGTTGTCAGATGATGGTTGAAGGCCCGGGCCATGTGCCGCTCGACGAGATTGCCGGCAACATCATGCTGGAAAAGCGGATGAGTGGTGGCGCCCCCTATTATGTCCTGGGACCCCTGCCCGCCGACTCAGGGGCAGGGTACGATCACATTACTGCCGCTGTCGGTGCGGCGCAGTCGGCATGGCACGGAGCAGATCTCATCTGCTATATTACCCCGGCCGAGCATTTGGCCCTGCCCAATGAAAACGATGTCCGGGAAGGGGTGCGGGCCACCCGATTGGCTGCCCGGATCGGCGATATCGCCAAATACCCAGAGCGGCGGGAGCTGGAAAAACAGGTAGCTTTAGCCCGCAGGGACAGCGATTTCGACGAATATTTCAGGTTATCGATGTTCCCTGAAAAGATGCGTGAGGTGCGCGACAGCCGAAAGCCGGAAAACCAGGCGACCTGCACCATGTGCGGCGATTTCTGTGCCATGGAACGGGGTTTCTCGCTTTTCAAGGATAGTATCAGCGGTGACAAGTGTCGCAAAAAATCTGTTGCCGGCTAACCGAGGACGGCGGTAAACCGGGTTCGGATGTATTGTCAAAGTGGATTGAGGAATTTAGCTTCTTGCTTTGGGAATTAAAGTCGGATTGCGGGGAATCAATCTCAGGCAATAAAAAAGGGGTCATGCATTTTAAGCATAACCCCTTGAATTCTTTTGGTAGCGGGGACAGGATTTGAACCTGTGACCTTCGGGTTATGAGCACTCCAAGTGCCTGATTTTAAAGATTCCTACCTTTTTCAGGGTATCCAAAGTATTCCCCGGCGTACAGGACCTAAAACCCCTATGCTGGATATCAAGAAAATGTTCTTTACTTTGCATCCCTTCACAGATTTTTCGACCCTGACAACAAATCGCCATAAATTAGATCAGGGCTGATAGAAAAGATTTTTTGCCATATGTATTCCATAATAGCCCATACAGCAGGGCTGAATATCATTATGGAGGAAAAAATGGCAAAAAGGCTGAATACCGTAGAAGCGGCGCAATACCTTGGTGTTAAACGTGGTACGTTAGAGGTTTGGCGATCGCCGTGGCCCAGCGCAAATTTCGCGTACAGGTGCATGACGGCTACAGTGAGCCGGTGAACATATTCGCCTTGACCATTCTTCCCCCTGGAGAACGAAAAAGCGCGGCGAAAGATGCCTGTCGGTTTCCACTTTTGGAATGGGAGGCTGAACAGCATCGTCTTGTGGCTACAAATCTGAAACACGCCCAGGCTGAAAAACAGGTTCAGGAGGAAATGCAGCGTTCCTTGCTAGTGTTTAGCACGGAAATGCTAGACTCGCCGAGGCACGGCACGAACTGGCCCGCAAGATAGCGGAATTGAAAGACGAATCGTCAGACTTACCCATACCGCCCCGTCTGCTGGCTGACGACACCACGCCGGAGGCTCTAGCGGCTCTCATGGCCGCGCACGGTCAGCGAATAGCCATGTTAGAAGCGGAAGGCGGCTTTATTGACACCCTTGCCGGCAGATATTCCAGCGGTGTTCCTAATTTGGATGCAGTCTTAAAGGCCTGGAGCGGCGAAGCAGTACGCATCGACCGCCGCCATGCCGAACCGATCCTGCTTGACGATCCCACGCTCACGCTCATTCTTTCCGTACAGGTACCAAAATAATGCACATCAAATTTTTGCCCCATGGTCGAGGGAGCGGAAAAGCCGCCATTGATTATTTGCTCAGTGACCGGGATCACCAGGGAAAAGAACGTGAATCTGTCACAGTGTTACGGGAAACCCGAAGTTGGTTGCTGAAGTGGTGGACTCATTACCCTTTTAAAATCGATATTCCAGCGGGGTTATCGCCGCAGGCTAAAACAATCGATGAAACGTGATACGGAACCCAGGTTGAGCAGGGGTGGTGTGGGGCATTGGCGATAATTAAAAATCATATTCTTTTAATTGCCAATTTTGGAAAAATATTGTATAAAATAGCCTTAAGCATGCTATTTTGAGGCGCAAAATGGAATCAATACCACGATATTTCACACCTCCTGCCGATCACTTCTTCCTGCTGGGTCCGCGCGGCACGGGCAAGACCTGGTTGACCCAGAGGCTTTTTCCACAGGCGCTCCGGGTAGATCTGCTGGAGCCGGAAACCTTACGTTCGCTATCTGCACGACCCGAGCGTCTGCGGGAGTTGATAGGGGCCAGGCCTGAAGTCCAGCAGGTGGTCATCGACGAAGTGCAAAAGCTGCCGGAGTTGCTGGAAGTCGTCCATCTGCTGATCGAGGATAAGCAGGGTGTGCAGTTTATATTCACCGGCTCAAGCGCCCGCAAGCTTCGGCGCGGCGGTGTGAATCTTTTAGGCGGACGGGCGGCGCAAAAGACGTTGTATCCCTTCATGGCCGCCGAACTCGGCCCACAATTCAACCTGGAGGAGGCATTGCGTCTTGGCATGCTGCCAATCGTGCGGGGGGGCAAGGTGCCCGAGGAAATCCTGCGCGCATATAACGGCCTCTATTTGCGGGAAGAAGTGCAGATGGAAGGGTTGGTGCGCAATATCGGAAACTTTTCCCGCTTCCTCGAAGCCATCAGCTTTTCGCAGGCGGCCGTGCTCAACCTGGCCAATGTTGCCCGGGAGTGCCACGTAAACCGCAAGACGGTGGAGGGCTATCTGGAAATATTGGAGGATCTTTTGCTGGCTTTCCGGGTGCCGGTTTTCACCCGGCGGGCGCAGCGCGAACTGGCGGTACATCCGAAGTTTTTCTTTTTTGATGCCGGCGTCTTCCGCGCCAACCGGCCGTCCGGTCCCCTGGATGCTCCGTCGGAGATCGATGGCGCTGCGCTGGAGAGTCTCGTTGCCCAACATCTTCGGGCGTGGTGTGACTATTCGGGCGGCAATCACCAATTGTATTACTGGCAGACACGGTCGAAAGTGGAGGTGGATTTCGTGGTCTATGGTGAGGGCGGCTTGTACGCGCTGGAAGTGAAGAACTCCGCCCAGGTGCGGCCGGAGGATCTGCGCGGACTTAAAAATTTCGGTGAAGACTTTCCGGAAAGCCGCCGCTGGCTGCTGTATCGGGGGAGGGAGCGACTTTTGCGTGACGGTATCCTGTGCGTGCCCTGCGAGGAGTTCCTGCTTCAACTGAAACCGAGCGAGTTTCCATCATGACCGTCCTCAATCCTGAATCAAAATAGGGAGATCAGGCAGGCGCTCACAAACGTTTCTTTTCAATAAGCTGACATTTTGTCGCCGAACAAAATAGCAAAACGGTATAACGCAGCCTTCTAATCCCTGATCGGCATCGTCCATTTCTTTGCAATATTGTTTAGCGCCAAGTTTCAGTCTCGATTCGGCGCCGCAAGAACTTCTTCCTGGGAGGCAACGCTTTTGGATATGGCAAAAAGTGCCGGATTGACTGTTGCCAAACATCGTTTGCTAAATGCTAAAAGCGAACGACCTATTTTGTTGGTAAAAAGGTTTGATAGGGATGAATCCGGCAGAGTACCTTTCTTGTCCGCAATGACTCTGATGCAATTGCGTGATGCTTCGGAAGGCGGGAGTTATGCGGAGCTGGCCGGAGTAATCCAAAAGGTTTCGTCTCAGCCGAAGGTGGATTTGTTTGAATTGTGGCGACGTATGACGTTCAACTCAATGACCGGCAACACTGACGATCATTTAAGAAACCACGGTTTCCTGCGTGATCAACAAGGCTGGAGGTTGGCCCCAGCATATGATTTAAACCCCAACCCGTTACAGTATAAACGCCGGAGACATGCCCTGTCCTTTGACGGGGAAAGCTCATCCCCGTCCCTCGATCTATGTAAAGACCTGGCCCCATACTTCGATGTTGAAGATCCAATGATTAACGACGCCTTAAAAAAGTTCGGCCTTGCTCTTAAGAGTTGGAAAAGTGCAGCCAAAAAAAATCAGTTGGAGGCCGAAGAGATAAAGCGCCTTGAAAGCGCTTTCGTTCATGACGATTCAGAAAAGCTTATTGCCCTTATGGGGAAAAATCGGAAAAGCTTTACACTCTAAAGATCAGAATGAAATACCGGAATGGTTGCAGACACCTCAAGTTGAGGCACATGCCAGATTGTTTGAGGTTCGGTTTGGCAACCTCAATATATTGAATGTACAACAAACATCTCTTGCCAAGAGATCCTAGGAATTGAATTTTTAATTCGTCGAATTTTGATGCTATACTATCAGCGACCCATCTCGTGGGCTTCCCTGATATGGAGATGTGGGCATTCCCCATGGCGATGGAGGGCTATGGTGCACCTGGGGCCCTTGTAAAAATGACTGGGTGCCCTTCTGGTGGCAGTATTCTTGTGTACTTCACATGCGATGACTGTGCGATTGAGGAAGCCCGTGCTGCGTCCAACGGCGGTTCGGTGTTCAAGAAGAAGATGTCGATTGGGGAATACAGGGCTCACAGGGAATGTGTAAAGGAATAGTATGGTATCGCTGTTTGCGGTGTTAGCCGTGCAATATCAATCAGAGAGACTTCAATGACACCAAGTATTCCTGAACAAGATAGAAAAGAACTTTTAGTTGCAAAAAATCTATTAGAAAACGCGGGAGTAGCTGCGAAGGTAACTAACTTCATAGGAATCCCAATCGAGAAAGGTTTAAAGCTATTACCAGAAGGCTGGAACAAAAAAATAGGTGTGGTTACCCAGACGGCTTTGCTCAAAGCGTCCGATGTAGCAATTTTTACCATGAAAGACATTCCCGGCGAGGCCTCATCGAGGATCTGGCATAAACTTGGTGTGGCTGCTAGTGGTGGCGTTGGAGGATTTTTTGGAATTGCCGCTATAGCAATAGAATTGCCTATATCTACTTCAATAATGCTACGCTCAATCGCAGATATTGCAAGAAGTGAAGGCGAATCCGTAGCAGCCATGGAAACAAAATTGGCATGCTTAGAGGTTTTCGCCCTTGGCGGCAATAGCGAATCTGATGACGTTACCGAAGGAGGGTATTATGCGGTTCGAGCGGCTTTAGCAAAATCCGTTGCAGATGCATCAAAGTTTCTTGTAAAAAAAAGTTCAACAGACCAAGGTGCACCAGTTTTAGTTAAATTTATTGCAAAAATCGCTGAACGGTTTGGCATTCAAGTAACCGAGAAGGCAGCAGCTCAGGCTATTCCAGCAATCGGTGCGGCTGGTGGCGCTATAATCAACACAATATTCATGGATCATTTTCAAGACATGGCAAGGGGACATTTCATAGTGCGAAAACTTGAAAGAAAGCATGGTAAAGAGCCAATAGAAAAGCTGTATGCCGAACTCATAAAAAAAGGAGGATAGTCTCCCATTGACTAACCTTGAGTACAAAGAACTATGAAACATAAATGTAATCTCGAAGTACTCTGCCAGTCTTTTTGCTAAGGAGAGGAATGATGTATATTCCCGAAACAATTCGAGCTCAGAAAGATTTTCAGGACTGCATCCAATTTCATGGCCACACCTGCATGGGAGTAACAATTGGGTATTTAGCCGCAAAACTGGCATTGAATGTCTTGAAAATTAAACGTTCAGTCGATGAGGAGCTGGTTGCAATTGTAGAAAACGATGCATGCTGCTGCGACGCGATACAAGTCCTTACCGGGTGCACATTCGGCAAAGGCAATTTCTTTTTTAAGGATCATGGCAAAATGGCATTTACATTTGCCAACCGAACGTCAGGCGAAGCCATCCGTCTTGTGCTGAAGCCTGGAGTATTTGATAGCTCTGAAGAAGAGCAGAATTTAGCCGAGATGATTAGGTCTGGTAGAGCTGACACTAGAGATATACAGGAATATGAGAGAATGTTTGAGGCCAGAAGCGAGGAACTCTTCGGCCATGGACCGGAAGCATTCTTTGAAATGAAAAAGATCACTCTTCAACTTCCTCCAAAAGCCACTAGATCTACATCGCACCCCTGTGCGTGCTGTGGTGAGATGGTCATGACGAGCAAATTGACAAAGATTTATGATCAGCTGGTTTGTAAAGGTTGCCAGGATTAGTTACGTTTGTTTGGAAATATGGTGACCATTGGCCGAGGGGATTAATTACGTATATTGGCCAGCAACCTTAACAGTAGACACCGTTTTGAAGTTTTGATGAAGACGATAGATGCTATGTGGCAATATCAACTCTCTGCTCTATCAGTTTCGTAGTCAACTTGTCAGTCGTTCAGTTCCTCGCGCAGCTTTGCTCCCAGGTCTTTCAGTGAGAACGGTTTCTGGATGCATTGCACGCCTTCTTCCTGTATGACCTCATGCAAGAGATCAATCAATTGAATATGCGCCCTTTCTATTTCAAGATTTTTGCGGCTGGTAGAAGAGGTTCATATGTGTCAAGTTGAAGATGGTCATGAGCCTGGGCTGGAATGTGTGTCATTAAATTACTGTATAGAACATGGCCTTCAGTGATGTCGGCAATCGATGGTGTACCCATCAGTCGCATTACCATGGTCAGTTCATCCTTAAAGAGAGAGCACATTCTCTCCACTCCAAGCTGTCCATAGGACGCAAGACTGTAGAGAACCGGGCGACCAACACCAACAGCTGTTGCCCCAAGGGCCAAGGATTTAAAGATGTCACTGCCGCGTCGAATACCGCCATCCACATACAGCTCAAAACGCGATCGCCAGTTCGGATCGTGACTTTTTAGTGCATCAACCGCCTCTGGCAATATTTCAATTCCTGACCTGGCAGTATCCAATTGCCTGCCACCATGATTTGAGAGCACAACGCCTGCACATCCCATTTTGTATGCCATAACAGTGTCGAGACCACATGCAACGCCTTTGAGGATAATGGGCAGACTCGTAAAGCTCTTAATCCATGCGATGTCATCCCAGCATAAACTGGGGTCAATAAATTCACTGATGGCCCTGGCAACTCCCTCGCCTCGATTGACTTCGTCTCCTTTTTGAACATCGGTATTTTTTGTAAATTTGTTTCTCATATCTTTTTCGCGACGCCCTAATTGTGGTGCGTCAACGGTAACAAATAAAGCTTTAACGCCACCGGCCTCCAATCGCTGAATATACTCTTTTGTACGTTCCCTTTTCGCATTGACATACAATTGAGCAAATTGCACTTGTCTAGGCTGGCGTACTTCCAGCATTTCATCCAAGGTGCGTGAGGATAGGGTAGGCAGCATGTAAATGACACCAGTTTTACCTGCAGCGCGCGAAACAGCCAATTCGCCATCGTCGTGAGCCAACCCGGCAAGTGCTGTTGCTGTGAAATAGAGTGGAAGTGAAGATTTTACACCGAGTATGGACGTCGTCATATCGATGTTTTTTACATTGACCAATATGCGTGGCTTAAGCCAGATGCGTTGGAAAGCGGTATGGTTTTCGCGAAGTGTGATTTCATCGTCAGCACCCGATGAGTAGTACCCCCAACCCTCCTCTGTCATTGTGTGGGCTGCGACGCTCTCAAAATCAAACGTATTCAAGATGGTATCAATTTGAGGTTTTTCCCATTGATTAACCTGGTGATCTTTGGTTTGCGCCAGGATAGAAGTCCGCTGCTGAACTCTGGAGGGAGGTTTCTTCGGACCAGCAACGACATGTTTTACAGGGTCTATCGTGCCCTCATCAACGTCGCCAACACAAGCCTCTGGAGAGAGGAGTCGTTGGACAATATCCGTCGGGTGCACAGAATTAAACAAGTTGGACAGGTCTTTTCCCGCATTTCTGGTAATTATTTCTGATCCCCCCGGGTGCCCTTGATGAAAGGCTGACAAATCATAAACCTTACCGTTTAGTACAACCCAACAATCGTCAAAACTATTGTGACGTTCCACTTCCTGCATTGTAATCTTTCGCATTTTAGAGAACCTTAGTCGTTTTTTTAGCTTAATCTGGATCAAGCTTTCCTTCTCGAATCAAAAATATTATAAAAATCGGTCCTCCGACCGGAACCGCTCCGATTTTGACTTCCAGCATATCTGTTTGACTCCAATCTTGCAATATTTGTCCTGGCAATCCTCGGTCTTTGAAGATACCCCACAGTTTACCTTATTCCTGATCGTTTTGACCTTGAGAATAGCCCAATTTCACCCCCGAAAAGGAGCAATTCGGCTCTGTTGTAAATTCGAAATTATCTCAGAAGAAATGACGGGTAATGGAGCATTTTGGATTCTTGATTGTTCCTGATGCGATCATCCCTTCTTATCCGGCATTTGAAAAGTATAGGTAAGAGGCAGCGCTGGCTTATACTTGGAAACTTAGAGGAAACTAAAGCAGTGGGAACCAGTTTATGTTTCACGAAAATTGCTGGCAAGGTCAATCAAGGGTGTAAGAATTCAACTTTGCTACGTTTCTGGTGGTTTGATTAATCGTAATTTACTGAAACCCTTTGTGATTTCCGATGCTGGTGAGTAGCAATCTCAACTTAAATCGTTGGCAGGATATTCAGACCTTCGAAATGGCAATATTAACGATTTGGGAAAGCCGCCGCTGTAAATGACCTTACAACCAAGGGGGAGGAAATTCCCCGGCTACCCGATTAGCCCCGCTCGTGCAAGATGTCGAGCCTGCACTCACTCTTGCCTGACTATATCGACCGAGATTTCCACCGCCGGAATCATTCCTTTGTTCTCAAGCCAGTGTGTGGTGTTTCTATCCTCGGGCCAGCCCACTCCAGGTCCATAGTCCGTAGCGACTCCATTTCGATGGTCAGTGATCGTTCCTTGCATTATGTAGACGGTGCCTGGTCTGTCTTTATGATCGTGAATCGGGCCGAAGACACCTCCAGGTTCGATGGTCACCATACGCATTCGAAGTTGGCGCCCTGCCATGCCCTCGATCTCAGGGCCAAGGTCAACCGTTGTAAGTAACTTCACCGTAACACCTTTCGTCTCAGGTGCGACTTGTTCGTTGCTCATCGCGCTCTCCTCTCTGTAGTTCAAGGGTCTAAAGATCTTTCCGCAAAAAAAATAGACGTTCGGTTAAGCAACTTTTTTCAGGTTCATTCAATACGTCTCAAACATTTGTAGAGCCCAATTATTTTGTCACTGTTTTCCCTAAAAACCTAATCATGAGAGATTTGCTCCGCCAATCTTTTTCGAGGATGGTTCTACATTAATTGATATTATTCCTGGTATACGTTCAGGCCTCTTTCAATGAAAGAGAATACAAACAATTATCAAAGTGGATTGAGGAAGTTAGCTTCTTGCTTTGGGAATTTAAGTCGGATTGCGGGGAATAGTGCGGGGAATCAATCTCAGACAATAAAAAAGGGGTCATGCATTTTGAGCATAACCCCTTGAATTTCCTGTGGTAGCGGGGACAGGATTTGAACCTGTGACCTTCGGGTTATGAGCCCGACGAGCTACCAGACTGCTCCACCCCGCGTTAAGGAGCCATCAATATACACCCAATAGATATTAAGTCAACGATTATTCCTGAATATTATTCATGGCCTCGGAAACGGAGGCGAATTGGGCGATTTTCAGGATAATTTCTTCCGGCAATCGAGTCAGTTTGCCTTCTCGCGTGACAGCGGCGTGCACGGTATACCCCTTCACCAGGAGTCTTGGCTGGGCGGGGCTTTCCTCCTGTCGCAAGATTCGGTAAGAAAACCGGCATTTTAGGCTGGAGACTTCGGCGATTGTGGTCTCAATGATGAGCAGGTCGTCGTAGAAGGCCGGTGACTTGAAGCGCGACCAGCATTCGATGACCGGCAGGACAAATCCGAGTCTTTCGATATCCCGGTAGGAGCAGACCCACTGGCGCATCAGTTCCGTCCGGCCGATCTCGAAATAACGGAGATAATTGGCGTTATATACCACCCCTCCGGCATCGGTATCGCCGTAGAGGACCCTGTGCCGTGGTGGTGAAGATGGCTCCTTCACGCATGGTTCAAGCAGTTTTTCTATGAGTTGATGGCCGACGGTAAGCCGGTTGCCGGCAACCGCGTCGTGTGCAAGACAGGTTCTTTCCGAGAAAGGCAGGCCGGAGCCTTTGGTCAACTCGCCGGGAATCGTAGAGCAGGGTGGGGACCGGGTCGGAAACATGGGTGCGCAGGGCCAGCGGGGTAAAGTGGTCCATGGTGACAACCACCCGGAAATCTTCGTGGCGAGCCCGCAGATCGGTGACGATCGGCCGGACGATACGCCGGTCGAAGTCTTCAATGGCGGTCAGTTTGTCGGCAAGCGATCCCTGGTGGCCGGCCTCGTCCGGGGCCTCCAGATGGACAAAGACGAAGTCGCCGCTTTTGCAGAGCGTCGCATGCCGCCTGCGCCTTGCCTTCGTAGTTGGTGTCGATATAGCCGGTGGCACCGGGGACGTTGATCACCGAGAGGCCGCCGACAACGCCCAAGCCTTTCAGCAGATCGACGGCGCTGATCATGCTGCCGCTGATGCCGAAGCGTTCCGGCAGGGTCGGGACGCTGGGCATCTTGCCTTCACCCCACAGCCAGATCTGAGTGGCCGGGTTTTTTCCGGCTCGTATCCGCGCTAGATTGACCGGATGGTCGGCCAAGTACGGCGCCCGCCTTGTCAAGAAGCTTCTGCCAGGCCGGCTCGGCACGGTAGCGCTGCCAGTAAGCGGTAACGTCTTTTTCGATATGATCATGGGGTGGCACGGTTACAAAACCGGGGTGTGCCCCCTTGAAAACCACAAGGTGGCGGTAACTGACACCGGGTTTGAAGTGGAAGGTCGGTGTGGCGCATCCGCCTCCAGGGCGGCGATCAGGCTGTGCGCTTCCTGGTTGCTGATATGGCCGGCGCAGAAGTCACGCATGGTCACCTGGCCATCGTCGCCGGGATCAAGGGTCACCAGGTTGCAGCGGAAGGCGGTTTCGTCGGCGGCCAGATGGATACCCATGGCGGCGGCCTCCAGAGGGGCCCGACCGGTATAGTAGGCCGCCGGATCGTAGCCCATAAGCGACATATTGGCGACATCGCTGCCCGGCGGAAAGCCATCGGGAACGGTGTGGGTGAGGAAAAATTCGCCCTTTCTGCAGAGTTCGTCGATGGTCGGGGTGGCGGCGGCCTCAAGAGGTGTCCGGCCGCCCAGTTCGGCGATCGGGTAATCACCCATGCCGTCGCCGACGAGAATCAGATATTTCATGATAGACCTTATTCCGGGTTGAGGATGCGAATCTTGACGGTGGATGCGCTGCAGACTTCCAGGGCATCGATCTCGGCAATAGCCTTGACCACCGCATCTTCCTCGGCCTGATGGGTTCGGAAGACGATAAAGACCGGCTCTTCGATGTCGCGACCCTTCTGCATCACCGATTGGATGGAGATGCCGTGTTTGCCGAAGATACCGGTGATCATCGACAGGACACCCGGTCGGTCGAGGGCGGTGACCCGGAAATAGTAGGGACAGATCAGATGGCTCATCGGGGTGATGGTCGGTTCGCCGATGTACTCCGGTCGGAAGGAAAGGGCCGGTACCCGGTTGATGCAGCCGTAGGCGATATTTCTGCCGATATCGACCACATCGGCAGCAACGGCACTGCCGGTCGGCATCATGCCGGCACCCTGGCCGTAGAGCAGGACGTCGCCGACCGTATCGCCCTGAAACTGGATGCCGTTGTAGGCCCCGTTGATGGTTGGCCAGCATATGGCCTTCCGGCACCATGGTCGGATGGACCCTGGCCTCGACACTGTCGCCGTGGTTGCGGCTGATCGCCAGCAGCTTGATGCGATAGCCGAATTTCTTGGCAAAGTCGATATCAATCGGCTCAATGCTTGCTGATGCCCTCGACGGTTATGTCGTCCAGCTGGACATGCATGCCGTAGGCGATGGTCATGAGGATCGCCAGCTTATGGGCGGTATCGATCCCTTCGATATCATAGGTCGGGTCGGCCTCGGCATAGCCGAGACGCTGGGCCTCCTTCAGTACCTCGGCAAACGGGGTGCCGTGATCGGTCATCTGCGACAGGATGTAGTTGGCGGTGCCGTTCATGATGCCCTCAATGTAATTGATCCGATTGGCCACCAGCCCTTCTTTCAGGGCTTTGATCACCGGGATGCCGCCGCCGACACTGGCTTCAAAACCGACCTCGACATTCTTTTCCGCGGCGGCCCGAAAGATTTCCCGGCCATGCACGGAAAGCAGTGCCTTGTTGGCGGTGACGACATGTTTGCCGTTGGCGATGGCCGTCAGGATAAAGGTTTTTGCCGGTTCCATGCCGCCGATCAGTTCGACGACGATATCGATATGCGGATCGGTGAGGATGTCGGCGGCATTGCCCGTCAGCTTGACACCGCTAAATTCATCCGGCAGGGTCTTGGTAACGATATCGGCGATGGCGGTGAGGGTAAAGGATATTCCGGTCTTCTGTAACAGACGTTCCTTCTGATTAAGGAGAGTATATGCCAGCCCCTTGCCAACGGTACCGAAACCGATAATGCCAACATGTATTTCTTTCATAGTTCTCAGGATAAACTGGATGGTTGATATTGCTGCCGGAGGGGATCTCGGGCGTTGTTACGGCTCCTTTTCCAATGTTTCTGAAGGTAACCGCTTTCAGGATGAATGTCAAAATCTTACCGGAGATATTTTTATGGCCCGAATACACGTTTTGGTCTATAGTAATTGCCTTGTTCTGTCTATACAGTCAGTGGTCTGCCTGCGTTGGAGCACTTGATCTTTATTGTACTCTTGTTTGTAAACGTTGAAAGAATCTAGCCCCCTGCGGGGATAAGATTCTTGTGGGTTAATTGGCCTTGGCAGTTGCAAGGGTGAACTGATCTTTATTGAACTTTTGTTTATTAAACGTTGAAAGAATCTAAAAGGAGATGACAATCATGGGTAAAAACATTCTGGTTTTCGGGCCGAACGGAAGCGGTAAAGGTACACAGGGCAGCATCGTCCAGAAGAAATACAATATCCCCCATATTGAGTCGGGGGCAATCTTCAGGGAGCATATCGTCGGCGGCACCGAGCTCGGCAAAAAAGCCAAAGCCTTTATTGATAAGGGTGATCTGGTACCGGATGACATCACCATCCCGATGATGGTTTCCCGCCTGCAGAAAGCCGATTGCAAGGATGGCTGGATTCTCGACGGCTTTCCGCGCTCAAAAGATCAGGCCGTCACCTTGGCTGAGACCTTAAAGAAAGAGGGACTTGCCCTTGATTATGTTATTGAAATCGTGCTCGATCGAGAGATTGCCAAAGAGCGCATCATGGGTCGTCGTCTCTGCGTCAACGACAACAACCATCCCAACCATATTGCCTTTGAAGCCATCAAGCCGGTTGAAAAAGACGGTAAACTGGTGTGTCGGGTCTGCGGCGGCGAGTTGAAGACCCGCGCCGACGATCAGGATGTCGATGCCATCAGCAAACGTCATGGCATCTATTACGACGATAAAACCGGCACCATGGCGGCAGTAAACTACTTTAAGAACACCAATGGACCGAAGGTTATCTCCGTTGATGGCTCAATCTCCATCAAAGAGGTCACCGAAGCCATTATGAAGCAACTCTAATCATACTAGAGTGTTAGCTGATTTTCACCTTGTTTTGGTGGTAAAGGGCCTTCCTGCAACCGGGGAAAGCCCTTTTTGTCTTGAGGAGCCGTTAGGAAATAAATACGCAAAATGAATAAAATCGGAAAGGTGTATCTGGTTGGTGCAGGTCCGGGCGATCCCGGGCTTATTACCGTTCGCGGCAAAAGCCTGTTGGAGAAAGCCGAGGTTGTCGTCTATGACTACCTGGCCGGCAAAAAGCTGCTGAAACATGCCCCGGCTTCAGCCGAACTGATCTATGTCGGTAAAAAGGGCGGGGTGCAGCACAGCCATACCCAGGAGGAGATCAACCAGATGCTGGTCGATCAGGCACTGCTCGGCAAGATGGTGGTGCGCCTCAAGGGCGGCGATCCCTTTATTTTCGGCCGCGGTGGGGAAGAGGTGCAGAGGCTGCATGCGGCCGGCGTACCCTTCGAGGTGGTGCCCGGGGTAACCTCGGCAACCGCAGCCGCAACCTATGCCGGTATTCCCATAACGCATCGGGATTACACCGCGTCGGTGGCCTTTCTTACCGGCCATGAGGACCCCACCAAGGAAAACTCCGGTATCAACTGGGAGAAACTGGCAACCGGGGTCGGCACCCTGGTCATCTATATGGGCATCAAGAATCTGCCGATTATTGTCGCCAACATGATCAAATACGGCCGCGATCCGAAGACCCCGGTGGCCGTTGTGCGCTGGGCCTCCACCCCGGAACAGCGGTCGGTGGTCGGTACCCTGGAGACCATTACCCAGGTGGTCAAAGATGCCGGTATCAAACCGCCATCGCTGATAATTATCGGTGAGGTGGTAAGTCTGCGTGACACCATCGACTGGTATGAGAAACGGCCGCTTTTCGGTAAAAAGATCATCGTTACCCGCACCCGGGAGCAGGCCAGCGATCTGGTCGCGGGGCTCGAGGAGTTCGGTGCCAATTGTCTTGAATACTCGACGATAAATATCCAGCCGGTTGATTCCTATGCAGCACTGGATGATGAATTGGAGCGGATAAACGAATATCATTGGATCCTTTTTACTTCGCTCAATGGGGTGAAATATTTCTTTGAGCGGCTGTATGGCAAGGGCATGGACGCTCGCCGGCTGAAGGGACCGGAGATTGCCGTGGTCGGCAAGAGCACCGCTGACCTGCTTCTGAAATATGGGGTGCATGCTGATCTTATTCCGAATGTCTTTACCGGCGAAGGCCTGGCCCAGAGCCTTCTCGATCAAGGTGTTGAGGGGCGGAATATCCTCATTCCCCGCGCTTTGCAGGGTCGCGAGATTCTGCCTGAGACACTGCGCGGGGCCGGCGCCCAGGTTACGGTTGTCCCGGTGTACCAGAACTGTCCGGCACAGGGTGATAAGGAGTTTTTACGGGCGGAACTGGAAAAGGGCGACGTTCATATGATTACCTTTACCAGCTCCTCCACCGTTCGTAATTTTCTTGCTCTGCTTGATGAAGAGAATCAGGACGAATTGAAAAGACTTCTGGCCGATGTGAAGATTGCGGCCATCGGCCCAATCACCGCCAAAACCGTTACCGATAGCGGCCTTAAGGTCGATGTTCAGCCGGAACAACATACCATTCCGGCAATGATTGAAGCCATTGTTGCCTACTACCATGGGGCCGGCAAATAACCAATCGGTTTTCTTGCGGGTCGATGGTCGAGACAGACCACAGCATCGGCCCGCCGGCAAGGGGCAGGAGAAGCGGGTTGTCACACCGATGGAGGCCATTTGTTGCCGGGCCTGCGGCAGGGTAGTGACCGGGAAGGACCAGAAGATCCAGGTAAGCGGTTCCCATGCCCATACCTTTTTTAATCCGGCCGGAATCGTTTTTGAGCTGGGATGTTTCCATCAGGCCCCCGGGTGCCTTGTGGTCGGCGGGCCTTCCGTCGTATTCACCTGGTTTCCCGGCCACATCTGGCGCGTCGCCCTGTGCCGCCGTTGCCGGATACATCTGGGCTGGTCGTTCGCCATGGAGGCGAACACCTTCTATGCTTTGATTCTCAGTAAATTGCGCGAATGACCAGCCGCCTTTTTCCCGACCGCCTTCGTGTATTCAGTTGCCGCGGATCAAATCAAGCAGATCTTCCGAACTCATTTTCGCACTTATATCGCTGCCTTCGAGAAGGCTGCCGGCGAGATCGCGCTTTTCCTGGTGCAGTTTGACGATCTTTTCCTCAATGGTGCCCTTGCAGACCAGGCGGTAGATGGTCACCGGTCGGGTCTGGCCTATGCGGTGCGCCCGATCCGAGGCCTGGTCTTCAATGGCCGGGTTCCACCAGGGGTCCATGTGGATGACATAGTCGGCGGCGGTAAGATTGAGACCGAGTCCACCGGCCTTGAGGCTGATCAGGAAGAGATCGCCCTGGCCGGCCTGGAAGGCGTCGACGTTGATCTTCCTTTGCTTGGCGCTGGTGCTGCCGTCGAGATACTGGTAGCTGATCTTCTGCTGATCCAGATACTCGCGGATGAAGTTGAGATGGCCGATAAATTGACTGAACACCAGGGCCTTATGCCGGCTGGCGAGAAGCTCTTCGATAATCGAGGCGAAGACCTTTAGTTTGGCGCTGCCGGTGGAACTGTTCGGGTCGATAAGACGGGGATTGCAGCAGGCCTGGCGCAGGCGCATGATTTCCGTGAGGATCTGCAGGTGTCGGCCCTTTTTTTCCCTGGCCGCTTTCCAGGATATCAATGGCATTCTGGCGCAGGGCCTCGTAGAAATGGGCCTCCTCGGGACTCATTTCGACATCGAGGGTGACCTCGGTGCGGGAAGGCAGCTCTTCCAGGACCTGGGATTTGATTCTTCTCAGGATAAAGGGGCGGATGAGCTTTCGCAACTTCAGCTTGGCCTCTCGGTCCTGGTAGCGTTCGATGGGAATGGCGTACCGTTCGTTGAAGCTGCCAAGGCTGCCGAGCAGGCCCGGGTTGATGAAATGGAAGAGATTCCACAGTTCCCCCAGGTGGTTTTCAATCGGTGTGCCGGTGGTGATGAGCTTGAACTGGGCCTGTAAGCGACATCGCCGCTTGTGATCGTTTGGTGGCGGCGTTTTTAATCGCCTGTGCCTCATCGAGAATAATGGCCTGCCATTTAACCGACGAAAGGAGTTCGTTCTCCTGCTGCAGAAGGGTATAGGTGGTGATCATCAGGTCAAACTTTCCCAGTTCCCTGATGCTCTTTTCCCGATCCTTGCCGGTAAAGAATTTGATGTTGATCGTCGGAGTAAAACGGTGCACCTCCGACTGCCAGTTGGTCGACACCGAGGTGGGGGCCACCACCAGGGACGGGCCGTCGGCCGCTAACTGGAGGATGATCGCCAGGGATTGCAGGGTTTTGCCGAGACCCATGTCGTCGGCCAGGCAGCCGCCGACACCCCAGCGGGCGAGGCGGGCCAGCCATTCGTAGCCTTCCCGCTGATATACCCGCAGTTCGGCCTGCAGGGTGGAGGGGACTTCCGGCTTGAAACTCTGGGAATCATGGATTCTCGCTATTTGACTTTGCCATCCGGCGTCGGTTTCGGTTGCTACCTGGTTGGTGAGTTTTTCCAGCTGTAGAGCGGCGAGTGGATGGACCAGCACCTCGCTTGCATCTTCGCCACCGACACCATTGGTATAGAGGTTGATATCCTCCAGCCGTTTCCGGAATTCCTGGGTCAAGGCGATAAACTGGCCGTCGCCGATTTCGATAAAGCGGCCGGGTGAATTTTTAAGTTTTATCAGCAGGTCTTTCAATTCAATAACCTGACCCTGATCGAGAACCAGGTGGCCGCTCATGGCAAACCAGTTCTGGCGATTGGTGCGGATCTTCAGGTTGAGATTATCGAGAGACACCTTTTGGGTGATGGTCAGTTTTTCCCCTTCCGGCCATTCAATCACCACCTTGTCGCGAATGGCCTGCAGCTCCATGAGCGTCTGCAGGCAGTCATCGGGGTCGGACAGATGCCATTCCCGATCGTTCTCCTGTTCCATGTCCATGGCCAGGTCGAGTATCGGGCAGAGTTCTTCGATATCGCGGGCCTTTTCCTCCTCCAGAGCGAGATTGCGCCGGGTCTGCAAGCGTTTGCCGTTGACCTCGGCCATGATGTTTTCCACGCCCTGTCCGGGTTTCAGATAGTGGCCGCCCTCGACAAAGGGTTTGACGAACATTTCCAGTCGAAAACCGGTGCCATAGGGAATGAGGTGCATGTAGATGGTGGAATCGGCCTCGACAAAGGTGATATTGTTCGAACGCCGACTGGTACTGTCGGCGGCGATGGCCGAATGGACGGTCATGAAGGAGGAGATATTGCCGATGGCGGTCAGCACCTGCTCGCTTGCCGACTTTGGTACGGTAATGCCGTCTTTGCCGGTTATCTGTGCGATGCGGCGATGGTTGTCGTTGATGTTGATAATCTTGACGCGGCTTGGCGTGTCTTTCTGGAAGTTGATGTTGTCGGTGGTGATGGGGTGGGCAAAACAGATATGGAGAAATTCACCCCGTTCCTCAACCAAAAGCTCAGGTTCGCCGGCCACGAATTCAACAGGAGTGATCGGTGATTCCGCCAGATACAGGTGCGGGTGACCTATCATGGCAGGGAGAGCCTTGTCGATGTCGAGAACAAAGGTGATATTCTGATTGTCCTGGTTAAAGATCTTTTTAATTGCTGCACAGATCTTTCGATCCTGCGAAGTGAGAAAATTGATTTTGCCGGCTTGGTACAACCTGGCCAGGGCGATGGGGCGGCCGCGGCTCCACTCGCCATCCGGGGTCATTTTCTGCTCGCGCGGGGCAATGCTGATTTTATTGCCGGCGAAGGCGACCATCCAGATCAGTCGAGTTGTCTGCCGCGGTTGTTCATGTTCCTGGCTGGTGGCTGAAATGAGGGCCTGCAGGGTGCGTTTCCAGGGCTCCTCCGGTTCAAGAATGGGGAGGAAGGGAATGATCCCGGTTTGCTCACGAAAAGTCTGGGTTGTCGCCAAATAGTCGGTGTTGCCGTGATGGATGGTTGAGAGAATTTCCCCGAGCATGAGGGTGAAAAAGTGATATTCGCTGCCGCATCCCTTGCGATAATAAGCAATAATTTCCGCTTCGACGTCGGGTTCAATGGCGCTGTTCAGCCAGTATTGACAGATGCCGGCAAAGATAAGGGTAAGAACGCTCTGCTGAACTCTCTCGGGTAGGGTAACCTGTTCATTCAGGGTACCTTTGATGATATGCGAGTTGATCACCAAAGCGAGATAATTGTAAGCATCGTTTTCCCGGGCGTTAGGAAATTGGCATAAAGTAACGCCGATGCTGTCGGCGATCGCCGCATACTCCTCGCGGTCGGCCACATGCAGGCCGGCGAGGATATAGAAGAGTCCAGAGGGACCAAAGAATGCGACTTTTTCTCCCTGGCTGTATGTGCTTAAGAAGTGCAAGTCTTCATTAAAGGCAGCCAAGGCGCTGGGGCTGTCGCCTTGGAGAAACAGGAGGGTCCCACGTGCCCCGGTGCCCTTGAAGGTATCGCTGTGGGTGGTGATGAGGGTGCCGGCCTCCTGGAGTCTGCCACGAAATAATAATTCGTTGAACAGCAGCCTTTTAAAGGGCATTTGTTCGTCGGCAGTGAGGGTTGCAAATTCGTCTTCGGAGGAAAGAAAATCGAAGAGCTGCGGGTAATCAGCAAGAGTTTCCTGGCCGTATTGCAGGACATTGCTGAGCAGGAAGAATTGAAAAGAAGCGGAGAGAGATCGGAACCAGGGAAGATCAAAGGGCTTGGTCATTATCCGCACTGTCGGCGGCGGATCGGCGGCGAGGTCACGACATTGGGCGTCTATGAAGTCGTTGGCGTCATCGATCAGCGCAAACTGTTGGGTATATATGCCGATGCGCATCTCTCGCATGCCGCGCCAGCATCTGGTCGTCCATTTACCATAATAATAGGTGACCGGTGCCTCAGCCTGAACTGCCTTGGCATAGGCAGCGTATGTCCCTTCTTTAAGGGCTATTTTGCTGAGGGTTTCGACAATTTCTTCGTGGCACTGGCTGTCCTTGGTGAGCAGTCCCAGTTGTTCGAATTTATTGAAGTAGTGCGCAAGATTGGCGGCCGTCGGCTTATTGCCCCGGGGATTTTTTAGATCCAACTGGCGCAGACAGTTGACGATGAGGGTTGCATTCGCCGGTTCATAAACAATGGAGAGAAACTGCAGGAGTGCCTGTTCAAACGGCGACAGCTTCAAGTACTGCTCAAGGAGGTTGGTAGGGCTTTGCATGGTTGTTTTTGTCATCCGGGACACAAAACCACTCGGTGCAGTGGTATTCATTTTTTAAGTCCCTTAGAAAAATTAGTTGCATGCCTTTTGCGAAGAATTTTCCGTGAAGGGACTTGTCCCCCTCTAGGGGAGACTGAGAGAAGTCCCGCGTATCGGGGTTGGGGGGCCAAGGCGAACCAGGCAATATATCATTGTCTGTCGTGGATGAGAACCAAAAACTGAAATTTATTCCGACAGGAAAAGCTAAGATAGAGTGAAACTTGATCAAACTTCGAGCCTAAATCCGCCTGTCCCATGCAGGATGCGGAGGCTCCTCAAGCCTCATACAAAAAATTAAAGTTTCGGGTGTTTGCTGATCTTGGCTTCAACCTCCAGGTGGCGCAACCATGAGGCCAGCAGTTGCTGCTGTTTATAGCGCTGCAAATTGTCGCGGTATAATTTTACTTCGTCGTTGTTCTCAGGTATCTTTGGAATCTCACGAGTTAAAAATGTGTAGACATAAAAATCGTCGTTGGCACGGCCCGGCTCTTCCGGGAGGGGCGAGGCGGCAGAGAGAAGAAAGGCGGTTGGCAGGAGGGCGGCGGGGAAGTCGCTCTTACCTTCACCCTTATTCTGGCCAAGCAAGCCGGATTCTTTGACGGTAAGGCCTTTTTCCCTGGCCACACTCTCGAAGGTTTTTCCAGCCTTTGTACTGCTCAGCACATCCTTTGCCGCCCCTTCCGCCAGCTCCTGGCTTTTCATTTTCCGATAATCCTTTTCAAGGGTTGCCCGGACCGCAGCAAATTCAGGGACTTCCGGTTCTTTTTTATCATCGGCAAAAACAATCAGGTATCCCGATTGGCCCTTGATCAGTGAACTCAGTTCACCCTTATTAAGGTCAAAGGTCTTCTCAAGAAATTGTGGGTCGCTTTTCAGATCGGCAGGAGCATTGCTTTTGGTGAAGAACTCGGTTTGCTGCACGGCAACCTCTGGGTGGCCTTCACTATATTTGTCAAGACTGCCGGCACTGATGATTCCTTCATAAGCATCGTTGGCTACCTGGAAGGCCAGGCTTTCCGCCTCCTTACGCCGCAGGGTGCCGGTAATTTGCGCGGTCGCCTCGGTAAGGGTTTGGGTAGTTGGTGGTTTGATTTCCTCCAGCAGAATTATATGATAACCGAACTGCGTTTTGATAACGTCACTGATTGTTCCGGGCTGCATGGTGAAGACGGCTTCGTCAAAGGCCGGAACCATCTGGCCGGTTTGAATAAAGCCAAGGTCACCACCGTTGGTTTTCGATGCATCCTCAGAATATTGCCGGGCGAGGGCGGGAAAAGCACCGCCATCCTTGGCAAGTTTCAGGACCTGGGCGGCTTTGGCAGCCTTGGCTTTATGGATTTGTTCGGAATCATTGTCGCCCGCCTTAAAGAGGATATGGCGGGCATGACGCTGCTCAGGAAGATTGAAAGAGGTGAGATTGTTTTTGTAGTATTCTTCAATCTTCGGCGCGTCGATGGTGATCTTGCCGCCGACCTCGGCAAAGGTGAAGGTTAAATATTTCAATCGCAGCTGCGGTTCGGTTTTATACTTATCCTTGACCGTTTCAAACCAGGCTGTAAGTCCGGCATCATCGACGGTCACTTTGTCGACATAATTGGCGGGTGATATGCGGGCATATTTTACTGCTATTTTTTCGTTCAGCTGGCTGTAGATATCCTGTATCTCATAATCCGTGGTGACGGTGCCGAAGCTGCCGATTTGCCGCATAGCCGCTTCGGACAGATGGTCGAAGCGCATCGATTGTTCAAACTTTGTGGGGGCCATTTTATTGGCGGCGAGAATAGCCTTGTAGCGCTCAATACTGAAGGCACCTTGATCCTGGAACTGCGGCATGGTCTGGATGAGGGTGCGAATCTCGTCACCACTCACGACGATTCCCATGGCGGCGGCACCTTGTCGGAGAAGAGCGGTTTGGATGATTTGATTGATGACCTGTTGTTTGAGACCGAACGATTCCGCCAACCCCTTCGGTACGTTGCCGCCGAATTGGGTGCCGAGCTGCTGGTATGCTCGGTCGTAGGCCTGCTGGAACTGCTGGAAGGAGATTTCTTCACCATTGACAGCAATCGCCGATTGATTGCTTCGCCCGATATTGGTGCCGACGCCCCAGAAGATGAAGACCAGGGCGATGATGACAACAATTGCCTGGATAAAGGGAGATTGTGCCTTTCTACGGAGTATCTGCAGCATGTATGTTTAATGTGGGTTGGGGGTTGACAAAAACCTTGAATGTCTCGGGGAGGTGGTGGGAAAAACCCCACCACTATCCTGGCATTGCAAGCCACTGGTTTGATAACACATCGATTTACTCTTTCTTTTTCTACACTGCAAGGAAAAACCCTTTTCTTCAGGTCAGGGCGGTATCAAGGACAAGCCCTCTTAATTCCTTGTTCATTTGCCCTGGTCAGGGCCTGTGAGAACCTTTGAAAAATACACATAACATTCAGATATTATTTGCTTTTAAAGCAAAACGAAAGAATCTCAGTTGGCTGATAAATGATTCTTCAATCGCTTGACAAATCGTTTTGCCTATAGTAATAAGACAAGTCAGTTTTTGAATTATAAAACGGCGCAAGCCATAAAATAATATTTCAAGGAGGTTGCAATGCCAACATTAGTTCACAATGGTAAGAGTTTCGAGGTAGATGAGGATGGATTCCTGCTCAAAGGTGATGATTTCAACCAGGATTGGGTTGATTATGTAAAAGGCGTTGAAGGTATCGCCGAAATGACCGACGAGCATGTCAAAGTAATTGACGCCCTGCAAGAGTACTACAAGAAAAACGGAATTGCTCCGATGGTTCGTATCCTCTCCAAAACCACCGGTTTCCCGCTGAAAAGAATCTATGAGCTGTTCCCATCCGGACCTGGCAAAGGAGCCTGTAAAATGGCCGGTCTGCCGAAACCCACCGGTTGTGTCTGATATTCAGCTGCTTTTTTAATTGAAAAAAGTGGGGGAATGGTTTTTGCCATTCCCCCACTTTTTTTTGGTACCATCTTCGCTGGAGATACGTATCGGCTAATGAGTCGCTACGAGTCGAGCAAAAATGGCCGGGTTATTCGGTAACCGCAAGCCGTTCCAGACACTGAAGTGCTTCCTCATGGATAGCAGCAATTCTTCCTTGGTATTCCTGTCCTGTTATTTTAGCACCCCTGAGTCCGCCGCGGAGATTAATCTCCAACAGGTGGAGACCATCATCGGGCATGAGTATGAGATCGAGGTGCGCATAGGGAAATGCGCCACGCTCCATAACCTCAAGGCAAAAAGCCATTTGTCGGCCCGACAGTGAATAGGGTGTCGCCACCCCTCCGCAGTGCAGGTTTTGGCGAAAGTTAAAAGGATTACTTCTTTCGTAGGCTTCGCAGTAGGCACCGATAATGATGACCCGAATATCTCGGCACTCGGGGTGGAAAGGCTGGATGATAAAAGGGAACGGATAGGTCGACACACTCACCTGGTTGTAAAGATCTTCAATACTGGTGAAAATATGCACACCAAGGCCACCGTTTTTCCGGTCATGCTTGAGGACCACCCGGTGGTGTCCTCGCTGCAGGTAGAGGGAAGAAACCTGTAACAGGGTCTGGGCATCGTAGATCGCCAAGGTGTCCGGTAGTAAATATTTGCTGAAGATTCGCGTCTGGAAGACCTTGGAGCGACTTGCCAATTGGGAGGTTGCTGATGGGAGCAAACGTACACCCCTGGCCAGCAGATCGGTCAGGAGGTGTTCCTCGCCCGGCTTGAGACGAAGACGACCGACGATGATGTCATCTTTTTTAAGTTGTTGGTAGGAGGCAAAAAGTGTCTGGTTGTCACGAACAATGATGGGTTGATCCTTCAAAAGATCATCTCCGAGAATCGTTGGTGAAAAGATGTCAGATCCTCTTCGCAGTTGCCGCACAAGAGTCTGACATCGCCCAGAACTTGCGGTGCTTTTTTCTTCAATGGTGAAGCTGCCGTCGGTGTTTTGCACATAGTGCGTCGTGGTGATAACATCATCGGTGATTTCGAAAAAATCCTTTTCGTTACCGCAATGGGGGCACTTTATAAGATTGACTACCTTAGGATGAAAAGTCATTGGAGATGTCACTCTCATGGTCCATCGGCGTGGGGACCCTCGATTACCACCTTGATTTCTCCCTGGATCCCTGCCCCTGACTCCACGGTCAGGCTGTTTGCCTCAAGTTTGCCGTTGATGGAACAATTTTTTCGCGCCGACAGCATGCTCGTTTTAATGTTCCCCTCAATGGTCCCGTAACAATTTAAAGAGGAGACGATTATATCGCCGTTGATGCGTCCGGTTTCGCTGAGAACCAGGTGTTCTCCTTCGATATTACCGTTGATGACGCCGTCAATTCGGGCCTTTCCTTTGAAGGTTATGCCGCCGGTGATGATCATGGTCTTGTCGATGATCGAGGATATTACTTCGCTCTCAACCTTCTGCATTTCCTGGTCCACTCCACTTTTAGTAAACATTCCCATTTTTAGCGTTTCTCCGAGGTAGGGCCGGGTGCTTCAGGTGCGCTGGCGATTTTCATAAACATGTAAGGATCGATTGGTTCCCCGTCGAGGGTGACTTCGTAATGCAGGTGCGGGCCTGTCGATCGTCCGGAATTTCCAACGAAGCCGATGAGTTGCCCTCGGTGCACCTTTTGCCCGGGGCGAACCAGAACTTTGTTGAGGTGGCAAAAGGCCGTTTCATAGCCATTGTTGTGGTTAATAAGAACATAATTGCCGTAGCTGCCGTTGTAAAATGCCTTGTCAACCGCACCGTCGGCGGTGGCGTAGATATTCTCTCCCGGTTTGCTGCGAAAGTCAATGCCGGTATGAAAGGCGGACTTGCCATTGACCGGGTCCGTGCGTTTGCCGAACTCGGAGGTAATAGGTCCATCAACCGGTCGGCCGAAGGGCAGGAAACGGATGGCTTTCAAGTATTTATCGGCCCGATTAAGAAGGGCGTCGTGGTTCTGTTTCAGGTTGTTCGATAAAGACGCCGCCGCTGTTGCTTTTGCCTTCTTTCACTTCCATCGGCAGTTCAATGCCGATGCTGTCGATCATTTTCTCAATAAGTACGCTTCGTTCCGCCAGTTCATTGACGGCGGTCGAGAGGAGGTTGTCTTTCTCCGCCTTGAAGGCCACCGCCTGTTTGACGCTGCTTAATTCGAGTTTGGCAACTTTCAGGTTCAATTTGAGCTGCTCTGCCTCACTGTTCCTTTGACTCTCGGTGATGAGTTCGGCACTGGTGCGAAGCTGCTCGCGCAGTTCGGCAAGCTGCGAGGAGATAGCACGGTTTTCGGTGAAAAGAGCAAAGGAGAAAAGGCTGGCGCAAGTCAGAGACAGGCAAATAACAGCGGACAAGCAGAGGCAGAACCACAACTTTCGCCGAGACCACTGCAACCGAGTGATCTTGCCCCGGTTGCCGGCAATGATGACGTGCAGTTGCTCATCCATAATAGAAGTCCAAAACTGTTGTTAAGAGCGAAAACAAAAAGTATGATGAATTTCTTATTTGCAAGCGGATCTGCCGGATCGCTGTTGCCGACAACACCTTCTCCGAAAGATGCTGAGAATTTTGTTCAATGGACAATGATTTCGTCACGGTAAGGCAAAAACGCACAAATTTTTTTATAGCTTATACTCAGGAGATTTAAATTAAGCAACAATAAAACGTCACAGGCATGTGCCCGTATGGTTGAGCAACGCATTGTAATTGCTGAGTATAAAATTTATCCGTCGTGAGTATTCAAGTGCTTACGGGCGGAATGGTCTGGGAGTTTTTTCTTTTTCGTCATGGCAAATCTGATATCCTGCAAAGCCCTCGGGAAATCCTTCGGCGCTCAAAATCTCTTTAAGAATATTAATTTGGTGGTCAACAGCGGCGAGAAAATCGGCGTTATCGGACCCAATGGTTCCGGCAAATCAACTCTTCTGAAAATTATCTGTGGTCTTGAGGACGCTGACAGCGGCCAGGTGGTTCGGCAAAAATTTGTTCGTCTCAGCTATCTGGCCCAGGACGATGTGTTTGACCTGGAAAAGAGTGTTACCGCCAATCTGCTGGCCGCCGTAATGGGCGAAGATCTGCAGGAAACCGAGAAATATAATCGCGTCCACACCCTGCTCAGCCGGGCCGAATTCCCGGATGCCGATGCACAGGTTGAAAACCTCTCCGGCGGCTGGCGCAAGCGTTTGGCGATCTGTCGGGCTCTCCTCGTTGCTCCCGATGTGCTGGTTATGGATGAGCCCACCAACCATCTGGACATCGAAGGCATTCTCTGGCTGGAAAAAATGCTTGGTGGCGGCGCCGCCCCCGCCGCCTATCTTTTGGTCAGCCACGATCGCCATTTCCTGGAAAACTGCAGCAACCGAATCATCGAACTCTCTTCGCTTTATCCGGAGGGAACCCTGGAAGTGCAAGGCTCCTATTCACAGTTTCTCGAGAAACGCCAGCTTTTTCTCGCCGGACAAATGCAGGAAGAGGAACGCTTGGCCAACAAAGCCAAGCGGGAAATCGAGTGGCTGCGGCGCGGTCCGAAGGCCAGGGCCACCAAGGCCAAATATCGCATAGACGAGGCGCACAAGCTTACCGGTGAACTGGCCGATGTGAAGGCGAGAAACCGCTCAATCGCCAGCTTGCAGATCGATTTCGAGGCCACTGGACGAAAAACCAGGAAGCTGCTTGAAGCAGTGGGGCTGAGCAAGTCGTATGGCGACCAGGCGCTTTTCAGCAACCTGAATATCATTCTTGCGCCTGGAAGTCGTCTGGGGCTTCTGGGGCGAAACGGCTGCGGCAAATCGACGCTGATGAAGATCATCGCCGGGGCCACCGGCAATGCCCAGGTGTTGCCGGATGCCGGGTCCCTGAAAACCGCCGATAATGTCAAAATCGTCACCTTTGATCAGAACCGTGAGTCCATCGATCCGACAGTGACGCTGCGCCGCGCCCTGGCTCCCGAAGGCGATGCGGTAATGTATTGCGGCCGCTCCCTGCATGTCGCCAGCTGGGCCAAGAAATTCCTTTTTCGCCCGGACCAGCTGGAGACCCCGGTCGGCCAGCTGTCCGGCGGCGAACAGGCGCGCATTCTCATCGCTGGTCTGATGCGTCGGCCGGCGGACATTCTTCTCCTTGACGAGCCGACCAACGATCTCGACATTGCCTCCCTCGATGTCCTGGAAACGAGTCTCCTTGATTTTCCCGGGGCCTTGATCCTCGTCACCCACGACCGCTTTCTCCTTGATCGGGTTTGTCACCGACTACTTGGCTTCGGCGGCCGTGCCGGCGTTTCTTATTATGCCGATTACGAACAGTGGCTGAGTGATTTGCCGCAGACTTTGGAGAAGGACAATCTTCGGGAGAAAAGAACCGGCGGGGAAATACCTGCTCCCGCCCCGGCCAAGAATAAAGGCCGCTTGTCCTACATCGACCAGCGTGAATATGAACAGATCGAGGAGAAAATCACCGCAGGGGAAAGCCGGGTTGCGGAGTTGGAAGAGATGATGCTGTTGCCCGACGTTGTCTCCGCTGCCGATGCGCTTGCCGCTTGTTGGCACGATTTGGAAAAAGCCCGGTTGGAGGTCGAAAGGCTTTACCATCGCTGGGACGAGCTGGAAGAAAAAAGGGGGGAGTGAGTGAGGGCATGAAAATTGCTGTTCTCTCAGACATTCACGGCAACCTTGAAGCCCTGGAAGCGGTCAGCGCCGATATCCAGCGGCGGAGGGCGGAGAGGGTTGTATGCCTTGGCGATAATATCGGGTACGGCCCGGATCCCGAGGAGGTGGTGGAGCAAATACGCCGCCTGGGCTATGAGTCGATCCTTGGCAACCATGAATTTGCCCTCCTTGATCAGCGGGCACGGCGCTGGATGAATTTCCAGGCGGCCGACAACAATATCGTAACCGCAAAGCTGCTCTCCGAGGTCAATCTTGCCTATTGCTATACCCTGCCGAAGTATCTTGCCTTCGACACGGCCTACTTCGTCCATGGCTTTCCGCCATTTTCCGTCTTCCGTTATCTGAACCGGCAGTCCGATGACACCCTGGCGACATTATTCGCCACTGCCCCCTTTGCCCTCCTCTTTCTCGGGCACACCCACAAGCTGCAGCTTGTTCGGCAGGAGCATGGGGCAATCATTCGCAGAACCTTGGGCCAAGAATGCCTTGCTCTGCAACCGGGGCAAAAATATATCATCAATGCCGGCAGTGTCGGGCAGCCGCGGGACGGTGACAATCGTGCCAAGTACCTGCTTTGGGACACGGTCGCGGCAACTCTTCAGGTGTTGTGTATTGCCTATGATTATCCGACTACCATGCAGAAAATTCGCCAGAGGGGCTTTCCCGAAACCTATGCCCTCCGTCTTGGCTGAAACATGAAAAAAATCGGCAGATACGAGGTGGTTGGTCGCCTCGGTCGCGGCGGCATGAGTATGGTATACAAGGCCCGGGCACCGGTCACCGGTCGTTTGGTCGCCGTGAAAATCCTCCAGCCGCGTAACGAAATATTTGCCGAACTGGTCGGCGAGGAGCGGCTGAAAGAACTCTTTGTTGCCGAGGCTAAAATCATGGGTGCCCTTGCCCACGATCACGTCGCCAAGGTGCTCGACTGCGATGAGCATGAGGGCCGGCCTTTTATCGTGCTCGAATATTTTGCCCATTCCCTCGGCGCTCTTATCGGTGAATCGTACCGGGTGGAAGCTCCGTCGCGGATCATTTCTGCCGCCAAGACGCAAATCTATCTGATTCAGGCATTGAAGGGCCTCGAACGGCTGCATTTTGCCGGTATCGTGCACCGTGATATCAAGCCCTTCAATCTCATGTTGACCAATGACGATCGGGTGAAGATCATCGATTTCGGCCTGTCGCGGGTGCGCGGCGAGGAGTATGCGGCGGTGCCGGGTATGCAGGTCGGCTCCCCCTTCTATGCGGCGCCTGAGCAGGAAAGAGACCCGCAGCAGGTGGACGGCCGGGCCGACCTCTTCAGCCTCGGGGTCATGGGGCTGCGCATGCTGACCGGCCGTCTCTTCGACCATCACCAGGGCGAGGCGGCGTCGGTTAGCACCATGAATCCCGAGGTCGGACCGTTGTGGGATGCATGGATTGTCCGCAGCATTGCCAGGAAGCCGGAGGACAGGTTCCAGACGGCACAGGAGATGCGTCTGGCCCTGCAGACTCTGCCGCTGAATGAAAAGAATGTTCCCTGCGGTTGGCAGCAGGGGCCTGCCGCGGAGCGGCAGGCAGTGCGCTGCGGACCGGCGCGGGTGATGTGGAAGGACATCCGGGCCATTCTTGGACTTGATGAGTTGTTCCGGCCCCTGGTCTATGCCATGCAGGATTTTGCCGCGGTCGGACCGCTCGTGGCCCATGAACGGAACTGCGATCTGCATTGGCAGCGCTATGGCGCCGGTTTTACCCTCGACTGGCAGCAGGCCGGGGAATATGTTGCACACCTCAACAGCAGCCGCTGGCAGGGCAGGGATACCTGGCGACTGCCCACCGTCGCCGAGGTTTTTACTGTGCTCAAACCGCCGCTGCACGGGGTAGCCTGTTCAACGTGGCCGTTGTTCGACAGCACCATCCACTGGCTGTGGACCTGCGACCAGTGCACCAAAAAACAGGCCTGGTCGGTTGATGTGGTGGAGAGCTTTTTCGACCGTCTCGACAAGGATGGCGTCGCCTCGGTTTGTGCCGTCAGTTCCAATTGAGCGGACCCTGTTCAGCTTTGGCTCGCTGCAAAAAATTCGGAGAAGGCAACGAGGATGGTACTGACATCTTCACGGCTGATATCCAGATGGGTAACCAGTCGGGTGGTTTTACCCGGACTGATGAGGATCTGCCGCCGGCCGAGAAATTCGGCCAGGGCCTGCGTGGTTTCCACTTCGGCGCTAAAAAACACCATGTTTGTCTGAGCGGGATTTCTGTCGACCGTCAAGTCCGTAAACTGCGACAAGCCCTCGGCCAGCATCTCGGCATGCAGGTGGTCCTCGGCCAGTCGTTCAATATTGTTTTCCAGGGCGTAAAGTCCCGCGGCGGCGAGAATGCCCGCCTGGCGCATGCCGCCGCCGGTCATCTTTCGCCATTTCCTGGCCTCCTCGATAAAGGCCCGGTCCCCTGCCAGCAGCGAGCCTACCGGTGCTCCCAGCCCTTTAGAAAGACAAAGGGAGACGGAGTCGAAATGCCCGGTGATCTCCCCGGCTGCCACGCTCTGTTTGACGGTGGCGTTCATAAGCCTCGCCCCGTCGAGGTGCAGCCGAAGGTGCTTGCTCTTGGCAAAGGCGGCGGCCTCGGCCAGATACGGGAGTGGCAGGGCCTTGCCGTTTTGGGTGTTTTCCAGGCAAAGGAGGCGGGTTCTGGCGAAGTGGATGTCGTCCGGTTTGATTTTTTCCTCAACCTTGGCAAGGGCTAAGGTTGAATCTGCCTCGAATTCGATGGGCTGCGGCTGGACGCTACCCAAAACGGCGGCGCCGCCGCCTTCATACCGATAGGTGTGGGCCGTTTGTCCGACGATATACTCGTCTCCCCGGCCGCAGTGCGACAGGATACCGATAAGGTTGGCCTGGGTACCGCTGGCGGTAAAGATCGTCGCCTCAAAGCCGAGGAGTTCGGCGGCAAAGCGCTCCAATCGGTTGACGGTCGGGTCGTCGCGGTATACATCGTCGCCGACCTCGGCGTCGGCCATGGCTCGGCGCATGGCTTGGGAGGGTTTGGTAACGGTATCGCTGCGAAGATCAATTATATGCATCGTGCCTTCCTCGGGTTGTCGTATGCGGGAAAAAGTATTAAAACCTACATTGAGTAGGCTTGGGCGGTGTTTGCCAGAAATATGTACATGAGAAGGGAAAAAAAAGCGATGGGAAAGAGTGTAGCTTTAAGCGATGGCCAGCGGGCGATTTTGGCAGAGGCGCAATATGCTTTGACGATCTTGTCGGAGGAAGAAGTGGTGGCCATCGGCGGCGGAGAGATTGCCGTGACGTCTTTGTCCGACCCACAGCTTGAAGAATTTTTGCAGATTGCCAACCTCCTGTACCGGGGCGGAGAAGAGTTGATCTCCGATGCCCTGTATGATTTTACTTTTCTGGCTGAGCTTGAAAAACGCCAGCCCGACCATCACTTTCTCCATACGGTGGAACCGGAGGTACTGGTCGAGGCCAAAACCGTCGAGCTGCCGGTGCGCATGCTCTCCACCGAAAAGGCCTATGACTTTGCCGCCATCGTCAGTTGGGCCAAGCGGATCGAAAAAGCCGCAGGCGAGTGTGGCCGCGATTTCGCCGGCCTGGTTTTCAAGGTTATGCCGAAACTTGACGGCTATGCCGCCTATGATGATGGGCAGACCCTCTACACCAGGGGCGACGGCAGGCGAGGCACGGATATCACCCGGGTTTTTGAGCGTGGCCTGCAGGTGGCAGCAGGTGGACAGCGGGGGCTTGGGGCCGGTGAGGTCGTCGTCAGCCGCAGCTATTTTCGCGAGCATCTGGCGACCATCTTTGATAACTCGCGAAACTTCCAGGCCAGCCTGATCAAAGAAAAGGAACTCGAAGGTCCGGCGGAAGAGGCAATACGTAGCGGTCAGGCGGTCTTCTTTCCCTTCAGTCTGCTGCCCTGCTGGCAGGGGCCGTGGGCGGCGCTTGCCGCTGGTTTTGTGGATATTGTCGATGGTTTGTGGCAGAAGGTTGATTATGATGTCGACGGCATGGTCCTGGAAATTTCCGATGTAGTATTGCGCGATCATCTCGGGGCGACCAGGCACCATCACCGCTGGCAGATTGCCTATAAGAAAAACACCGAAACCGCTGAGGTTAAGGTGCTGCGGGTCATCCCCCAGACCTCCCGCTCCGGCCGGGTCAATCCGGTGGCCGAGGTCGAACCGACGCGGCTGAGCGGCGCCCTGATCCAGCGGGCAACGGCGCATCATTATAATATGGTGCGGCAAAAGGGGGTCGGGCCGGGGGCGATCATCCGTCTTTCGCGCAGCGGCGAGGTTATCCCGAAGATCGAAGAGGTGTTGAGCCCTGTTACGCCCGAGCTGCCCAGCGCCTGCCCAAGCTGCGGCTCGCCGCTGGTCTGGGAAAGTGACTTTCTCCTGTGCATCAACAATATGAACTGCCCGGCACAGATCGCCCATGCCATCGAACACTTTTTCAAGGTCCTTGGCAATATCGACGGCTTCGGCCCGTCGTCGGTGCGGAAGATCTTCAACGGCGGCAAGGCCTCGATTCCGGTGATCTATGGGCTTGGCGAAGAGGACTTCGTCGGTCTTGGTTTCGGGCCGAAACAGGCGGAGAATATGGTGGCCCAGCTGCAACGCAGCCGGGTGCTGCCGGTTGAGGACTGGCGCTTCCTTGCCGCCTTCGGCATGTACCGGATGGGCATGGGCAACTGTGAAAAACTGCTGGCCGCCCAGCCCCTGCAACGGGTTTTTTCGCTCACCCGGGAGGAGATCATTGCCATCAAGGGCTTCAGTGAAAAAACCGCCGAAGAGATGCTGGCCGGAATGAAGGCGACGGTGGCGCTGTTTGATGCCCTGTACGCTCTGGGTTTTAATCTCCTTGCCACCCCGATCGAAACGGTGGGCCACCTGTCCGGCGAGGGACCTCTGTCCGGCAAACTGGTTGTCTTTACCGGGTCGATGCAATCGGGCAGCCGCGAGGACATGAAGAAACAGGCCAAGGCCCTTGGGGCCAAGATCGGTGAGAGCATCACCGGCAAGACCGATTTCCTGGTCTGCGGTGAAAAGGTCGGGGCCAGCAAGCTGACCAAGGCCGAACAGCTCGGGGTGCGGATCGTGACGGAAGCGGAGTATCTGGCGATGCTGCCGTAACCAGGTAAAAAAAGGCACCGGGAAAATCCTCCCCCGGTGCCTTTGCAAGCGGGCTTTTGCTGCTTATTTCGGCGGTTCCATGAGCTTGCCGGCCTTGGCGATATTCTCGTGCGGAACCTCGTCGATAAAGATCAGCACGGCTTCCGGTGGTTTGTTGGCCTCCTTGCAGATGACCTCGGTGACGCCCTTGCTGATCTTCTGTTTCTGTTCCTTGGTAAGGGTTCCGGCAACCCGGATATTGACGTAAGGCATGATGACTCCTTGGATTATTGTATTGGATGGGGTAAACTGAGATTCTCAGGACGATGGTCACCAAAGGCAACCGATTCCAATGTACCTTCTTTTGCTTTGTGAAAAAAGGATAAGTTTATCAATAAAGGCTGGTCATGGAAATAGAACTCACGCAGGAAAGGATAATGTTTCTTGAAGAGGATTATAAAAGAGGATTTATTAAATTCTGTGGATTTCAGGTAGCAAAGATAGACAAGGGATATCTTGAATCCACCCTAAAAATAGGGGAAAATCACAAGACTCAAGATAATTTCATCCATGCCGGCATAATTGCGACAATGTCTGATCATACAGCCGGATATGCTGCCTATACTCTTGTATCCGATGATATGAGGATATTGACCATCGAATTTAAAATTAATTTTTTAAAACCAGCATATGGTATTGCATTAAAATGCAAATCCGAAGTCATAAGTCAAGGAAAACAAATTATAGTGGCCCAGTCCACTGTTTTTGATGTAAGGGATACCCATGAAAAAATGGTATCAAAAAGCACCATCACCTTGATGACAATGAACGCTGATAAACTGAAGCTCAATCCTTAATGATGATAGGGCTATAGATACCAACGATAGACGAAAAACAGAAAACAAAATTCAACAGGCACTTATACAATCCCTTGAGATACTTTCGCGGTGTGGAGGAGATATGAACTTCAACTGGGATGGAGACATCATTATCCACGACTGTGCCGTTGATAAAAAACGCTATGTCATCGGCAGCAAGCGACCGATAACCACCGATATTCGCGAGTTCGTCTCACCTGCTGATGATACTGTGATCAAAGGGATTCTCTCAGAACTTGTTGAGAACGGGATGCCAAGTTCTAGAAATCCGGGAGATTTTGATCGGCGCGCCCTGGCAATTTGGAACCATGTGGCGCGGAATGTCAGGTACAAGTTTGATGCCAAGGCGCAACGCAAAGATGATTTTTGGCTTTTCCCCTCCGAGGTGCACACCTTGGCCTACGGTGACTGTGAGGATGGCAGCTTTCTTCTGGCAAGTCTGCTTATCGGCAGCGGCATCAGCTCATTCAATGTGCGTGTGGTCTTGGGCGAACTCTATGACGACAAGGGCCATTCCCTCGGGGGGCACTGCTGGCCGATGTATAAGAGCGAGGCTGGGCAGTGGTGTATTCTGGAAAGTACCTTTGACCGGGCGGCCTGGAGCCTTCCCGCCGCCGACCGTTTTACCGGTTCAGGGCATAGCCGCTATCTTCCCCATTTCTGCTTCAACAATGTGCACCTCTGGGCAATACGCCATACGGCGAAACAGGAAGTTGATGTTCAGCGATACCTGAAAGAAAAAAGCAAGCGCGGCGCCCTTGCCAACCTGAATAACACGAAATTCCCCTCCGGCGGCTTTCTCTCCACCATTGCCGGCGACACCTCCCCTGGACATCTGGAACTTACCAGGAGTGCACTGAATAATGAGAAGTTCGCTTTTTCCGAAGATGCCGTCGCGATAGTAAGCGATGCTGCCCAGGATCCCGATTTCTACGAATGGTACAACCCGGCTGCCCATGCTCAGACCGATTGCGACATGAAGAGCGGTGCCACCAGGAATGCCGCCGATGGCATTACCGACTATGTGGATTGGTGTCTGAAACAGAAAAAAAAGTTTATCGAAGCAAGCACCAAAGAAGAGGCCCTCTTCTTTCTCGGCTATCTTCTCCACGGCGTTCAGGACCTCGCTTCGCATCAGGGGCTGACCAATGCCCAGCATGCCTACCAATCATACATCGAGAGCAAGGGCAGTGACGACTGCGACCATCAGGAAGCAAACAGGCAGCTGGCGAGCACCTATTCATCCGCTCTTCTTGAGCGTCTGGCCCGACAAAAACCTCAATTTTTCAGACAGATGAAAAAGTTCAGCGCCGGATTTTCACCTTTTGGCGCCAGGGTTGCCAAGCTTGAGAAGTGCCGATTTCTCGGCAAAGAGGACTGGGATCTCACCATGGACGCATTCATCGAATACAAGGGTCTGGCAAAGAAGTACCAGCAGGTGCAGGCTGCCAATCCGCTGGTTATTTGGGACAGACAGGAGGTTTTCGAGCAACTGCTGGCAGGAATCCAATATTAACGGAGCATGGGGGAACACATGGACACTGCGACGCAACAGAAGAAATGGACCGTCATGGTCTACCTGGCAGGTGACAACAATCTCGATGGGGCAGGCAACGTTGATCTTCAAGAAATGAAGTCGGTGGGATCGACCGACGCCGTCAACATCATTGCCCAGTTTGACCGGGAGGGCAAGAAAGGGGAGAGTCGGCGCTACTTTCTGCGCAAGGGCGGGACCCTTGTTGCCGATGCCGTTGCCAATCTGGGGGAGACCAATACCGGCGACCCGAAGGTGCTGCAAGAGTTCATCACCTGGGGGGTAAGCGCGTATCCAGCGGAGCATTATATGGTGGTTATCTGGAACCATGGCGCCGGTTGGGACGACACCAACGTTTACCGCATGGTTCGTGATGATCTGAACATGGACGTATCGCGTAAGGCCGGCTTTGTTGCCAAAGCGGCGGGCGAGTCACCGGGGTCCGTTGCCAACCGGCAAATCCGTCGTATTACTGCCAGACCGCTCAGCCGGGCACTGTTCGGGGCCTCTATCCGCAAGGCGCTCACCACCCGTGCCATTGCCTTCGATGATCAGGCCAGGGACTTCATCGATAACCAGGAGTTGAAAAAAGTCCTTGCCGTGGCGCAAAAGAAGCTGAAACGAAAAATCGATATTCTTGGTATGGACGCCTGTCTGATGAATATGGCGGAGGTTGCGTATCAAGTCCGGGGCAGCGTGGCCTTCGCCGTTGGTTCGCAGGAGGTCGAGCCGGGGGACGGCTGGCCCTATGACAAGATCCTCGCCGAACTGGTAAAAAAGCCTGCTATGCTGCCCCGTGACCTGGCACGGCTGATCGTCGACAAATATCTCGCCTCCTATGGGTCGGCGGCCGGGGTGACCCAGTCCGCTCTCGATTTGGAACAGGCTGATACGATTACAAGAGCTTGCGATGACCTGGCAAAGGTGCTGATCGATAACCTGGCGGATAAGGATGTACGCGTAGCTCTCCTGACGGCCCGAAATCAAGTACAGTCGTTTGAGAATCGCGACTACGTAGATCTGGCGGATCTTGCCAACCTCATCCGGCAACAGCTCACAATCGCCCCCATCGTCAAGGTATGCACCGACGTCATAGCCGCGGTCTCCGGCAGTTTCGTGATCAAATCCGGTTTCAAGGGCGGCAGCATGGCCCACGCGCAGGGGGTTTCCATCTACTTCCCGGTAAAGGGGATCTCACCACTTTATGGCAAATTGGACTTTGCCAGGAAGACGATGTGGAATGAGTTGATCAAGAAGTTCCAGGAGGTAAATAAGGTAAAACGGTAGAGAGGACAAGGCTGAAGGGAGGTTGCAGGAAATTGATTTGTAACTACGGGAGGCAGCTATGAAGAAAATCACGATTGACAGCAGCACTGCTTTTTTATACCCGATGCCGATGGTATTGGTGGGTTCCGTTATTGCCGGAAAAGCAAATTTCATGGCGGTAGCCTGGGTAACAAGAGTCAATTTCAAGCCGCCCTTATTGGCGATTGCCTTAGGGTCGCATCATACCAATAAGGGCATTGATGACAACAAGGAGTTCAGCATCAACATCCCCGATGTTTCGTTGCTTGAGAAAACCGATTATTGCGGCCTGGTTTCCGGAGGTAAAACCGATAAATCGGAACTTTTCGAAGTTTTCTATGGCGATTTGGACAAAGCGCCGCTCATCAAAGAATGTCCTGTGTGCATGGCATGCTCACTCTATAAGGCCGTGGAGCTGCCCTTTGATACGCTGTACATCGGCGAGCCGAAGGAAGTTTTTACCGAAGAAAAATACATGACCGATGGCAAGCTGGATATCAAAAAGGTAAATCCCTTCACACTGTCAATGCCGGACAATACCTATTGGTCTGTGGGGGAGAGTCTTGGCAAGGCGTGGAATGTCGGTAAAAGTTTGAAGGCCAAGTAAGGGTGCTTTTCAATAAATTTACGATTTTGCGAGAAAATTTCCTGGAGCTATTAAAAAATCAGGGTCTCACCATCTTCTGGAATTCTCAACCGCAATGGTGCTATTCCGGCGCCGTCAGCGACTTTTCGGAGCATCGTTCGGCTGACGGTGCAATGATCAAGGGACTCCATATGCACGGCGACAACCACGGAGTTCGGCGCGGCTCCCAGCGTCGTGAGGGTTTGCTCACTATCCATGATGATCGGAGCAAAGCCTGGGAGAGTTGCCCCACCCGAATGGCTGATGATGATCTCCGGACGGTGCATTTCTATCGCCTCGGCCACTTGCCGGCACCAGATACTGTCGCCGACCCAATAGACGGTCGGTTCGCCAGAGGACTTAAGAACAAATCCCGAGACATTGCCCAGGCGCTCAAGGATCTTGCCGCTGCCGTGTTGGCCGCCGGTCCTGGTGATGGAAATGCCCTCCCATGAGCATGAGGTCGCAATGGCGGTGACGTTTGTAAATCCTTTCTCCTGCAGAGGGATTGTGTCCCCGGGTTGGCAAAAAACCGGCATATCCTTGGGGAAGCACGAGGCGGCAGCCTCGTCGAAATGGTCGGGATGCAGATGGCTGATGATAGCGACTTCCACACCTTGGAGTATCTGTTCTGCCGTCATCGGCAGGTCAACCGTCGGATTGGCGGAAATGCCGGCAAAGGATCGAAACGCACCTGTTGCCGATAGCATCGGGTCAGTGAGAATGGTACGCCCTGTATAGGTGATTTTCATCGTAGCATTACGGATGAGCTGGATTTTCATATGGTTCTCCCGTGACGTGTTGAAGGTTTTGCCCTTGTTTATATCGTTTCTCTTTTGTTAACATAACAGGTTTTTCGCAAAAGAAAACGACAGGCCCGACTTTCGCCATTGGCCTGCAGGAAAAGGTTTGCCTGTCGTCTTCCCATGCCTTAAGGTTGGTTGGGTACGGCTCGGCTGTCCCCTTGATTTTTAGGGCATTGGCAATCCGAACCAAAGTCGGAGAAAAAATATCTATTATCATGAGGCAAATATGCACATTCTTGTAACCGGCGGAGCCGGCTATATCGGCAGTCATACCTGTCTTGCCCTCCTTGGCTGCGGCGATCAGGTGACGGTGGTCGATAATCTGTCGAATTCCAGTCGAGAGTCATTGCGCCGGGTCGAGGAACTGGCAGGCAAAAGGCTCGCATTTTTCGAGGTTGACCTGTTGGACAGGGCAGGCCTTGCCGGAGTGTTTGCCCAGTGCGGGAAAATTGATGCGGTCATTCACTTCGCCGGCAAAAAGGCGGTTGGGGAATCGGTTGAGAAACCACTGCTGTACTATAATAATAATATCACCGGCACCCTTAACCTCTGTGAGACTATGGCTACGTACGGTATAAAGAGCATCATCTTCAGCTCTTCGGCCACAGTCTACGGTGATCCGGCGACTGTGCCGATCACCGAGGATTTTCCCCTGTCCTGTACCAACCCGTACGGCCGGACCAAGTTAATGGTTGAGGAGATTCTTCGTGATGTGCACCATGCCGACGGGGAGTGGAGTGTCTGCCTGCTGCGCTATTTCAACCCGGTGGGGGCGCATAAAAGCGGCCGGATCGGCGAAGATCCGGGCGGCATTCCCAACAACCTCGTGCCCTACATTGCCCAGGTGGCGGTCGGCAAGCTGTCCAAGCTCTCTGTCTTCGGCAACGACTACCCGACTGTCGACGGCACCGGGGTGCGCGACTATATTCACGTCGTCGATCTGGCCGACGGTCATGTCAAGGCCCTTGCCAGGCTGTTACAACGACCCGGGGTGGTGGTCTACAACCTCGGCACCGGCAGGGGCTACAGCGTCCTTGAGATGGTCCGCGCCTTTGCCGAGGCCTGCGGCCGGGAGATTCCTTACCGCATAGTCGATCGCCGGCCGGGTGATATCGCCGCCTGTTATGCCGATCCGACCAAGGCCCTGGCGGAACTCGGGTGGCAGGCGAGCTATGGCCTGGCGGAAATGTGCCGGGACACCTGGCGCTGGCAGAAAAACAATCCGCAGGGCTATTCAGAATAACACTCCTCGCCTGGGTCATGCATCCGGTGTCAATACCGGCTGCATGATCATCTTCAGTTGATTCCATTATTTTGGAAATCGCCACATATCGGCATTTTATACGACAATGTCGCAGTTATGATTTATTTTTATTAGGACAATAAAAATAAATGTGCATAATATGCTAATGGTTTCGCGAATATCCTTGAGATGGTGATGTTTTCTTCCAAAAACCGCCTTGCACTTCTTTTTCCCAAGTGGTATTTGTTCTCAAAAATCAATGGAGGCACTATTTGCACAATGCGACCAAATGACAAAACCACAATGATTTTCGGCTGCGGCAACCTCATCATGGGTGATGATGGCTTCGGTCCGGCCGTTATCGACCAATTGCAAACGCGCTATGACCTGCCCGTCAGTATTCAGGCGATCGATGCCGGAACCTGTGTCCGCGAATACCTGTTTGATTATCTTTTGATGGAGGAGGGGCGACCGGAGAAAATCATCGTTCTCGATGCTGTTGATTTTACCGATCGCCAACCGGGCGAGGTCTTCGAGATTCTCCCTGATCAGATCCCTGCCAAAAAGATCCACGATTTTTCCCTCCATCAGTTTCCAACCGTCAACCTGCTGCAGGAACTCGCCGAGAACACCGGCATCAAGGTGCAGATCATTGCCGCGCAGATCAAGTTTATCCCCGAAGAAATTGCCCCGGGACTCTCTCCTGTCATGACCAAAGCTGTTACAGAAACGTGTGAACAAGCTCTCACAAATTCTTTCTTTCCAAGCAAAATGAGGTGACCTTTTATGATGTATGAATTTAAAGTCAGCGATCTTGCAGAAGAATTTGGGGTTCATCGAAACACCATAAGGAACTGGATCAACGCCGGTACCCTTGCCGCCAAGGAAGGTCCGGGTCGTAAGTATCTTATGAAGTTTCATGATTACCAGAAACTCTGCGAAAAATTCGGACGTGAACCGCATGTCGGTCCGGCCAATAATGTCAGCCCAAAGGCCCTTGGTGCCTTGGAGGTGACGGATGTGGCCCCGATGGAAATCAACGGTCTGAAAAGTCAGATCGCCCTCGATCCAGCCTGGGCCGACTCCTGTCTGACCTGCGGCACCTGCGCCAGCGCCTGCCCGATTTCCGGCGTCGACGGTCTCGATCCGCGCAAGATCGTGCGCATGGCAGTACTCGGCATGGACGAAGAGCTGGTCGACTCAAATTGGCCGTGGAAATGTACCATGTGCGGTAAGTGCGAGGAAAGCTGTCCTGCCAATATTCAGATTATTGCCCTGATGCGAAAGATTCGTGGGCTGCGTAAACGTTCACTGGTTCCCGGCCCTATCCATAAAGGGGTTTCCATGTGTCTTGAACGTGGCAATAACCTCGGCATACCAAAAGATGACTTTGTTTTCCTTTGTGAAGACCTTGGCCAGGAACTGGCCGAGGACTGCTGTCCAGGTTTCAAAACCCCCATTGATGTCCATGGGGCCAGGGTTCTGGTAACCGTCAACTCCAAAGAACCTTTCGGCGAGCCTGACGATATGAAGTGGTGGTGGAAGATCTTTTATGCCGCCGGCGAATCCTTTACAATTTCCTCGGAAAACTGGGAGGGGGTCAACTGGGGCCTGTTCTCCGGTGACGACGAGGCGATGAAAACCGTGGTCGGCCGGATTGTCGACAACATGCGGAGGCTGAACTGCAAGGTTCTCCTCCTCCCCGAGTGAGGCCACGCCTATTTTGCAACCCGGTCCGGGTTGAACAGGTGGTACCCAGAAGTATTCAATGAGTTCAAAATAGTAAGTGTTTTCGATCTGCTCCTTGAATATATCAAAGAAGGCAGGATCCAGCTGAATAAAGAAGTCCATACAATGGCCGTAGCCTATCATGATCCCTGCAATTACGGTCGCAAGTCCCTCAAAGCCTTTGGTCAAGCCTATTTTGAAGAAGGGCGGGAAATCACCAAGGCCTGTTGCGACGATTTCCGCGAACTTTATCCGAACCGCAAAGGCGCCTACTGCTGTGGTGCCGGTGGTGGCGCCTGGGCCATGCCGTTTTCCGCTGAGCGGGTTTTCTACGGTCGGATCAAGGCTCGGCAGATTACTGAGTCCGGGGCGAAGCTGTTGATTGCACCCTGCCATAACTGCCGTGATCAGATCATGAAGTCCCTGAACAAGGAATATGATCTGGGGCTTGAGGTAAAATACATCTGGGAGCTGGTTGCCGATTCTTTGATTATGCCGAACAAACAATAGCAAATTGCTACATACAATAGAGGAGATACCTATCATGCTGGACACAAAGAAAGTTGGGTCGGTAATGATTGTGGGCGGTGGAGTTACGGGGATGCAGGCCGCCCTCGATCTCGCTGATTCCGGATACTATGTGTATCTGGTTGAAAAGACCGGCGCAATCGGCGGGGCCATGGCCCAACTGGACAAGACCTTTCCGACCAACGACTGCTCGATGTGAATTATCGCGCCAAAATTGGTCGAGTGCGGTCGGCACTTAAATATCAAATTGATGACCTTGAGTGAGGTTACCAAAATTGACGGTGTTGCCGGGAATTTTACGGTAACCGTGAAAGAATCACCACGTTATGTGGACATGACGAAATGCATCGCCTGTGGCGCCTGCACCGAGAAATGTCCGAAGAAGGTCGACAGCGAGTACGATGCGGCAACCGGCAAGCGCAAGGCGATCTTTGTCAAATACGCCCAGGCAGTGCCGCTCAAATACCAGATCGACCCCAACTCCTGTATCCGTCTGCAGAAACCGGGGGCCTGCGGCTTTTGTGAAAAAGTCTGTGATGCCGGGGCGATAAATTTTGATGATACGGAAAAGATTCATCAGATCAATGTCGGCGCGGTGGTACTGGCTCCGGGTTTTGAGGTCTATGATCCGACCGAGGCCAAGGTCTGGGGTTTCGGGGTGTATAAAAATGTCATCACCTCCCTGCAGCTCGAACGGTATCTGTCCGCCTCCGGTCCGACCGAGGGCCATTTGATTCGTCCCTCCGACGGCAAGGCGGTCAATAAGGTCGCCTTTCTGCAGTGTGTCGGTTCCCGCGATGAGAATCTCTGTGGCAACGGCTACTGTTCTTCGGTCTGCTGCATGTATGCAATCAAGGAGGCGGTTATCGCCAAGGACCACGTTCCCGGCCTGCAGACCACCATCTTCTATATGGATATGCGGACCCATGGCAAGGATTTCGATCAATACCTGGAACGCGCCAAGGAGGATTCCGGGGTGCGCTTTGTCCGCTGCCGGGTGAACGGGGTGGAAACCGACGGGGCAAGCAGTGATCTGCGTCTCCGCTATGTCAACGAGCATGGCCGGCAGATCGAGGAATTCTTTGATATGGTGGTGCTCTCCGTCGGCCTGCAGACTCCCAAGCATGTGCTCGAATTAGCGCATACCGCCGATATCAAGCTGACCGCCGATAATTTTGCCGCAACCTCTGACTTTGCCCCGGTGCAAACCTCACGGGAAGGTATCTTTACCTGCGGCGCCATTGCCGGGCCAAAGGATATCCCCCAATCGGTCGTCGAAGGTTCGGCGGCAGCAGCGGCGGTTGCCGATCTGCTGGCACCGGCCCGCTATGAGCTGACCAGTGAGGCGAGTTTTCCGGCGGAGAAGGATATCTCTCTGGAAGAGCCGCGTATCGGGGTGTTCGTCTGCCACTGCGGTTCAAATATCGCCGGTGTCGTCGATGTCAAGGCGGTGGAGGAGTATGCCGCGACCCTGCCGGATGTGGTCTATGTCGAACGCAATCTCTTTTCCTGTTCGCAGGATACCCAGGAGATGATTGCCAAACGTATTCAGGAAAAGAACCTCAACCGCATTGTCATTGCCGCCTGTACACCGCGGACCCATGAACCGCTTTTCCGCGAGACCTTGAAGGCTGCCGGTCTTAATGAATATCTGGTGGAGATGGCCAACATCAGGAATCACAATTCCTGGGTGCATAGTAAAAATCCCCAGGAAGCCACCGCCAAGGCCAAGGATCTGGTGCGGATGGCGGCCGCCAAGGTTACCTTTGGGGCCTCCCTCAAACCCATTTCCGTGCCGATCACCCAGAAGGGATTGGTTATCGGTGGCGGTGTTGCCGGAATGACCGCCGCCCTCAATCTTGCCAAACAGGGTTTTGAGGTGCATCTGGTGGAAAAAACCGACACCCTGGGCGGCAATGCCCTGAATCTCAAACACACCTGGTCGGGTGAGCATGTGCCGACCCAGGTTGCCAAGCTGATCGACAAGGTTATCTGGAACGACCGGATCACCATTCATAAAGAACATACGGTGACGGCGGTGGAAGGATTTGTCGGCAATTTCCGTTCGACCATTACCGACAAAGACGGCAGCACCAAGGTTATCGAGCACGGTGCCGGCATTGTTGCCATCGGCGGAGAGGCCTATCTTCCCCGAGGAATACAATTATGAAAGTATTACCAGGGTGGTCACTTCGGTCCAGTTCGACAAGTTGTATGAGTTGAAGGAAAAACATGTCAAGCGAGCGAAGAGATTTGTCTTTATTCAGTGTGTCGGGTCGCGGGAAGGCGACCATATGTACTGCTCCAAGGTCTGCTGTACCCATTCGGTACAGTCGGCCATAACCCTGAAAAAAGAGAGTCCGGATCGCAATGTCTATGTCCTGTATCGCGATATGCGCACCTATGCGCAGCGTGAGGTCCTCTACACACAGGCACGAAAAATCGGCGTTATTTTCATCAACTACGAGCTGCACGGCAAGCCGAAGGTCACCGAGAACGGTCCCGACATCGATGTTGAGGTGTGGGATCATGTCCTGCACCGGCCGTTGCGCATCAAGGCGGATATGGTCATTCTCGCCACGGCAATCCGGCCTAAAGAGGATGCCGCCGATCTCGGCAAACTCTATAAGGTGCCGGTTGACGGACATGGTTTCTTCCAGGAGGCACACGCCAAACTGAAACCCGTCGATTTTTCGACCGACGGCATGTTTGTCGCAGGTCTTGCCCATTATCCGAAACCGGTTGAGGAATCGGTGGCCCAGGCGCTGGCTGCTTCGGCCAGGGCTGCAACCCTGCTGTCGAAGACCCAGGTAAGCCTTGATGCCATCAAGGCGACCGTTGATGAGAACTATTGTGACGGTTGTGCCCTGTGTGTCGATGTCTGTCCGTACAACGCCATTACCCTGGTGGAAAGGGCAGCAACTGCCGATAAAGCGGCCGGCAAATTGATCAGGGTGAACAAGGCCCAATGCAAGGGCTGCGGTTTATGTCAGGGAACGTGTCCGAAGCGGGGTGTTTTGGTATCCGGCTTTACCATGAAACAGATCAGCGCCCAGATTCAAGCAGCTTTGGCTGTCTGACAGGCGCTTGATAATACCTTTATAAGGAGTAGATCACATGAGTTTTGAGCCTAAAATTGTTGCCTTCTGCTGCAACTGGTGCTCCTACGCCGCAGCTGATCTGGCGGGTACTGCGCGCATGCAGTATCCGCATAATGTGCGGATTATCCGAGTAATGTGTTCAGGGATGGTGCATCCGGAATTTGTCATGGATGCCCTGTCCCAGGGTGCCGATGGGGTCATGGTGCTTGGCTGACACCTCGGTGAATGTCATTACCTGGATGGTAATTATAAAGCAATGACCCGCTCCGACATGATTGTTGAACTGTTGGAGGATTTTGGCTATGAGGCCGAACGATTCAGTCTCAACTGGGTTTCCTCGGCCGAGCCGGACAAATTTGTCGCGGCGGTAACCGATATGACTACCCGAATCAAGAGACTGGGGCCGGTAAACAGTCAAAATGCCCCAGTGGCATAAAGGAGGAAGAGATGGGTGTAACTACTGCTTTGGAATGGCTGGGATCCTGTTCGGGGTGCGAAATCGCCATCCTGAATATTGGTGAAGCTCTCGTTCCAATAATAACCGAGGCCCTGGATATCGTCCATGCCCCGGTGTTGATGGACCATAAATACTTCGGCCAGTGCGGCGAAGGGGTGACGCTGACGATCCCTGAGGCGATCGTCGGTATCGTCACCGGCGGGGTGAGCAATCACGAACATCTGGAGGTGCTCGAAGAGATGCGCAAGAAATGCACGGTGCTGATTGCCCTTGGCACCTGCGCCACGCATGGCGGCATTCCTGCCTTGATGAACGGCCAGAATCGTCAGGAAAGTTGGGAAGGTATTTTTCAGACGGTTACCACCGATCCGGGGGCTCAGATTCCCACCATCGAGGTGCCGGCTCCGCTTGATCGGGTATATGCCTGCGACGAAAAGGTGAAAATTGATATGCAGCTGCCCGGCTGCCCGCCGAATCCGGAGCTGATTGCCGAGGTGCTCATCTCTTTACTGGAAGGCCGGCCACCGGTTCTGCCCGGCAAGAGCGTCTGCGATACCTGTCCGACCAGGAGGGAAGGCAAGGGCGATGTTGATCAAGATCAAACGCTTTATCACCAACGCCAAATTCACACCGGGTGCACCGATCGATGAGATGCGTTGTCTCCTGGAACAAGGCTATCTGTGCATGGGGCCGGTGACCGCTGCCGGTTGCGCCAAGCGTGGGGCACCGAGCTGCATCAGCGCCCGGGTACCTTGCCGCGGCTGCTTCGGCCCGGTACGAAAAGACGGCAATCAGCTGCTCGATATGATGAATGCTCTGGCAAGTAACGGGATAGACTATAAATCTGTAATTGATCGTCGGTCGTTGCTGAGGTTTTCAGGAGCGCACGGACAACTTCGGCCGATGAAAAAACAGGCCGATAAGGAGGATTAAGATGGGAAAAGTTTTAAATATTGCCCCGGTTTCGCGGATCGAAGGGCACGCCAAGATTGCCATACATCTTGGCGATGACGGTAATGTTCAGGATGCGTTCCTGCACATCCAGTCACTGCGCGGCTTTGAAAAATTCATAGAAGGCAGGCCGGCGGAGGAAGTGCCGCGTATTGTCAACCGGATCTGCGGTATCTGCCCGTGGATGCACCATCTCGCCTCCAACAAGGCGGTTGATGGTGCCTTCGGGGTCACGCCCACGGAAACCGGATATAAGCTCAGGGAAATGTGCCAGGTTATGGCCCATATCAATGATAAGATCCTTCATTTTTTCTTTCTTGCCGCTCCTGATTTCGTGCTTGGCCCAGATGCCGACTACTCGGTGCGCAATGTCATCGGCGTGGTTAAGGCGGCACCGGAACTGGCTACCCAGGTTGTAAAGATGCGTCAGCTCGGGCAGATGATGCTCGATAAATTTGCCGGTAAGGCAATTCATCCGATCGCCGGCGTGGTTGGCGGTTTCGCCAAACCGATGGTTGAGGCGGAACGTCAGGAACTGCTGGTCGGCACCCGCACCCTGCTGGATTTTGCCTGTTTCGCCCTCGATTTCGCCATAAACAATGTCTTTGCCAAATACCTCGACGCCATCGGTGCCCTCGGGGTTATTAAGACCGGCTTTCTCGGCACGGTTGATCGGCTTGACGGTTCTCTCAGGCTCTACGACGGCAAGCAGCGGATGATGAAGGCCGACGGCAGCTATGTCGATTTTGAAGGCAGCGAGTACACCCAGTACCTTGGCGAGCACGTTGAACCCTGGGGCTATTCGAAGATGCCCTATGCCAAGTTCTGGAATGAGGGCTTTGATATGTCGCTTGCCGCGCCGAAGGGTATCTATCGCGCCAATACCCTGGCGAGGATCAATGTCTGCGACAAGATTTCAACGCCGAAGGCGCAGGCCGCCCTTGAGGCTTTCCGGGCATCCTTTGGTCGTCCGGCGCAGCAAACCCTGCTGTATCATTATGCTCGGCTGATTGAGTTGGTATATGCCTGTGAGCGGACCATTGAACTGCTCGAATGGGAAGGAATTACTGATCCGAATGTCCGCGCCAAGGTTGAGCCGAAGGCCGGTCGAGGTGTCGGAATAGTTGAGGCGCCTCGCGGAACCCTCATCCACGATTATACCACCGATGATAATGGCTGCATCGTTAAGGCCAACCTCATCGTCGGCACCACCCACAACATCGCACCGATGAATATGAGCGTCAAGCAGGCGGCAACCACCCTGATCAAGGATGGGGTGTACAACGAAGGCTTGCTGAATCAGGTGGAAATGGCGGTGCGCGCCTACGACCCCTGAATGTCCTGTGCTACGCACCGCCTGGATGGCGGCATACCAGTGTCAGTAAGCATTAAAGATTCAAAAGGACGGGAAATCGACAAAATTGTTAGCTAGTTCGTAGGTTTTCTGTGGTTTTTTATCCAGCCTGCCGTCTTCGGTGGAAGCTGCATCGTCGGCGACATGCGGAAAAGTGCTGAGGGAGAAAAAAGTACTAGACTTGCCCTCAGCTCTCTTTTTTGTCGATAATGCAGTATAAACAGTGTAATTATTTGTTACCCCCCTCAGAAGGATCGAGGTGAAAATATGCAGGAGGTTACTATGTCAGGCAGTAAAAGAGTACAGGTACGAGCTGAGAATCCCAGCGGTGCCTGCGGCAAGCTCGACCATATGACTATTGATGAACTCAAGGCCCGTGCCGTTGGTGATGAATTTGATGGTACCTGTCCGGCCTGTGGAAAATTTCATGTGAGCCGGGCGGAGATCGAAAAAATTGAGCGAGAAAAAGTTATTGATACGGAAAGTTACAAGTCGATGAAGGCGGAGGCTGAAGCTTCTGAGTAGTTGTTGTAGTTCCGACTCCGGTAAAACGGGCAACCGTTTTACCGGTTCTGAAAAGGTGTCTCCGAATGGAAGCCGTTGAAGTAAAGAAGGATCTCGCGCGTCAGCAAGAACTGTTTGAAGAGTTGCACACACTCGTTGACCGGCCAATGCGTCTGATGGTCGTCTGTGGTACCCAGAACAGGGCCATTCTCAAATACGGCATTCGCCAAAAACTTCCGCCAATGCTTGAGCTGGTTGCCGGTCCGGGCTGCAGTGTCTGTGTTATGCCGGCCGGACATATCGACGCCTTTATCAAGATTGCCATGCAGCCGAAGGTGATAACCGCCGCTTGCGAGGATCTTATTCGTGTCCCCGGCAGCAAACAGTCGCTGGCGACGATTTGGGAAAAAGGGGCGAGGATTGAGGTTATTTCTTCACCTATGGATGCTCTGGATATCGCCCGCCGGGAGCCTGAGTTTACCGTGGTTTACCCGGCGGTTGGTTTTGAGGCAACCGCGCCAAGTGTCGCCGAGACTATTCTCGAAGCGGCTCGCCTCGGCATCGATAATTTCTGTGTTATTCCCTCCATCCGACTGTTGCCGCCGACCATCGATCTTTTAATGCTCGACCCGGACCTGAATATTCGCGGCTTGCTCTGCTCCGACCACATCAATACCATTTCCGACACCAAAGCCTACACCGATCTCGCCAAAAAACATCACCTTTCCTGCTATATCGCCGGCTTTGAGGTGGTTGATATTCTGGAAGGGATCCTCAGTCTGGTCAAGCAGATCAGAAACGGTGAATCGCTCTTCGACGATCACTCGGCCTTTATGTATTCCTCTGCCGACAACCGCAAGGCGCGCAAGATGGTTTCCGAAGTCTTTTTCGCCGTAGATACTGACTGGCGCGGTCTGGGAACGATTGAACGCAGCGGTTTCGTCATCCGCGAGGAGCTCTCCTTGTTCGATGCCACGAAAAGGTTCAATGTCCGTTTCGAAGAGGGCTTGGAGTCCTGCATGTGTCAGTGCAGCGCCATTATCTCCGGACGTGGCCTGCCGCCGGATTGTCCGGCCTTCGGTATGGCCTGCACCCCGCAGTCCCCTGTCGGTCCCTGCATGATCTCCGACGAAGGTATTTGCCACTCGTATTACAAATACAATCGTCAAGTCAGTCGGGTCACTCTTTAGGGGCCGTTACGATATAACGGCTATCGCTTCAAGCACTATTCTTTCTTCCATACTCTTCTGCAATTTCCCAGAACTCCCCCGGCTCGATTCGTAATAGCGTAAGGCCATGGATCGCCCGTCATTGATTGAGATTACCTATTGGACAAACCACCAAATTTTGGGCAAGTTGCAGCTGCAAGTATTTGGCGATGACACTCGGTAATCAAGTTGCGAAACCGGCGGAAAATGATGGCAATACTAGAGAAGCAAAGAGCCTTGTTATGGGGCGATCGTCTGGCCAGATGGAGCATCAGCATGATTTTTATTTTTGCTGCTGTTCCCAAGCTCTTTGATGTCCCGGGGTTTGCCAAAACCATCAAGGCCTATGCGATTTTGCCGGATATGCTGATTTTTCCGACGGCAATTATTCTGCCTGTCGCCGAAGTAGCCTTGGCTGTGGGTCTTCTGTTTAACAGTTGGGTATGCAAGATGGGCAGTGCCGCACTGCTGCTCATGTTCATTGCCCTTTTATCCTATTCGATAAGGGTGGGGCTGGACATCGACTGTGGCTGCTTCGGCCCAACGGACCCGGAATATAGTGCCTTTCATGGCTTACGTGAAGCGCTGCTCCGGGATATTCTGATGTTTTTGCCGGTTATTTATACATTTTGGTACCATCGGTACCGGTCTATCAATTTTCAAATTCACGGAGAAAAACGACAATGAAAAAAATCTTATTGACAGTAGTGTTGGCGGTATTTGCCGCAAGTGGAGCACATGCCTTCGGCACTGACAAATTTAAGGATGAAATGGTAAAAGAAGCCGAGGCAGTGAAACTGGTTCGAGACGTCGCCAAGGGTGGTTATCAGGTAATCAACACCGAGGAACTGCAGGCGGTCATAAAGGCCGGCGAAAATGTGGTGCTGATTGACACCATGCCCTATGAAGACAGTTATAAGAAGGGACACATTCCGACGGCCAAACAGTTCCTCTTTCCCATTCCCGATATGAATGCGTGGGACGTCAAAGAAACCGACGGCAAAAGCCAGGAGGATTACTTGAAACTCCTCGGCCCGGATAAGGACAAAAAAATCATCGTCTACTGCGGCTTCGTCAAGTGCACGCGGAGTCACAACGCTGCGGTTTGGGCGAAAAAACTCGGCTACACCAACGTTTACCGGCATCCTGGCGGGATTTTTGCCTGGCGTGGTGCGGAATACGAGGTTGCCGCGGGGGAATAATTAAGAACAAAGATATTTCTTAGTTTGCGTTAATCAGGGAAGTGTGCCTTGTTAATTGTGACAATAGATATTTTGATTTTTTTCTTAAAAGTGATACCCTATACTGTTTTTCTCGCAAACAAAAACATCATATAGGTGAATCAATGGCTGACAAGCAGAGGGCAAAAGTAACGGCTGATATAAAACAAAACAGGCTCTATATCGCACTACCCGGCGATGCCAGCAAAATGGTATTAGAAAAGGTTTATACCGATGTTCGGTTTTGTGTAGCGGATCTCAAGCCTGGATTTGACGTTGTTTCAGATTTTTCGCAATGTACCATTGGACATTTAAATGGCATTCCCATTCTGCGAAAAATTATGAACTATCTTGTTATTAACCAGCCGCGTGAAGTCGTCCGGGTAGTTGGGAAAAGGAGTCTGATTTTCAAGCAACTGATGAGGCTATCATCTGTATTAAATGGTTACAAGGCAATTTATGTAAATACTCTTGAGGAGGCTGAAGAACAGCTCACTCATTCCACCAAGCGAAAGGGCCTTCGTTTCCAAATCCATCGCCCCCGGGTTGAATACAAAAGAAATCAAGAAGGAAGGGGAAGGGAATCTCGTAGATATTTCCATAAGCGGATGTGCAATCATGGGAGCAAAGATACCTCTACGTATTGGCGAGGAAATCTCCATTACCATTCCTTTTCATCAAGACCACGAGACTCTTACATCATTTACACTTGCTGCAAAAGTCGTTCGGGTACAGGATGATCTGTTTGCTGTTCAATTCGTTGACCTTAATGATGATCAAAAAACACAATTGTACAAATGTCTCGCCTATGAAGCACAGAGCGATGATAAGGGGTCAGAGTAAAATTAATATACCTCTCGCCGCCAGCCAACCGGGCGACCCCGCTTCTTCGCCTGTACCCTCCTGCCGGTCAACACCTCATGTCGTCTTTGAATCGATCCTTGCTTAGGGCCAGGCCCTTATATGTAATTGCCCGCATTTCTGCCAACAACTCCCCTCCACCATGCCGCTTATTGTTAAAGGTGACGCCCCATTTCTTTTGACTGTGTCGCCTTAAAAATTCATGTGCCATGAAGGTTTTCAGGTTCTCATCTGCGAATCGTGTATTATTCTCCTTAAAGGCGGTCGAATTGTGTTCCAGGATACATACTGCCGGATAAACGCCATGTATCGAAAAATTATGGAGATAACCTGGGAAATCAGGATCAGCGAAGAGAATTTCAGCGGGAGATAAAAGTGACAGTTAATGATTGTCGACAGGATGCTGCCTACCAGGGCTTTGAACAGGGACCGATCCGGCCGCCGAGTGAGGCGGGCAGTTTGCTCATTCGCATTACCCGTAACTGTCCGTGGAATCGTTGCACCTTCTGCCCGGTGTACAAAGGTGCGGATTTTTCCCTGCGGCCGGTTGCACATGTGCTGGAGGATATTGATCGCGTCCATCGCTATGTTGAGGAGATCAGAAAGTGCGCTACCAGCGGCAAGGTTTACCCGGATGACATCGCCAGGATTCGCGCCATGGACGGGGCGGGGGATCGAGCTGCCCTGAATGCCGCCCTGCAGTGGGCGGGTGGCGGCATGCGTTCGATCTTCCTCCAGGACGCCAACAGTCTGGTTATCAAGCCGGAACGACTGCTGACCATTGTCCGCCACTTAAAAGAATGTTTTCCCTGGGTGGACAGGATTACCTCCTATGCCCGGTCGCATACCGTTGCCAGGATAAGTGATGACAATCTTCGACTGCTAGCCGAGGCTGGTCTTTCGCGCATCCATATCGGCATGGAGTCGGGCTCGGATGCGGTCCTTGCCCGGGTGCAAAAAGGGGTGGACAAGAAGACCCACATTGTCGCCGGACAAAAGATTAAGCGGGCCGGTATGCAACTCTCTGAATACATCATGCCCGGTCTTGGCGGCAAAGACCTTTCCGAAGAGCATGCCCGGGAAAGCGCCGACGCCCTGAACCGGATCAATCCCGACTTTATCCGCCTGCGCAGCCTGGCCATCCCCAACCATGTGCCACTCTACGACGAATACCGACGCGGCGATTTCGTTAAACTCACCGATATGGAGACCGCCCGGGAACTCCTGATTTTTCTTGAAGCCCTGGGCGGCATCGAAAGCACCCTGGTCAGTGACCATATCCTCAACCTCTTCGAGGATGTTCAGGGCACCTTTCCAAAAGATAAGGACAGGATGGTCGCCATCGTCAAGGGATTTCTCGCCATGGAGCCGGGCGAGCGGATGATTTACCAGGTTGGGCGGCGGATGGGTCTCTTTCGCGGTGTAAGCGATATGGCTGATGGATCGAAGCGGCACCATGTCGAAACCGCCTGCGCCAAGGCCGGAATCAGCCCCGATACCGTCGATGCGGCGATCGATGAGATGATGAAGCGTTTTATCTGACAAGTGTTCCTGTCCCCAGGAAAAGAGGCAACAATGACCCTGTATAACCCGGAAGTGGTAAAAGATAACTGCGGCTTTGGCTTGATGGCCCACCTGACCGGTGAAGCCAGCCATAAGCTGGTGCGTACCGCCATTTCGTCGCTGGCGCGCATGGCGCACCGTGGCGGCATCGCCGCCGATGGCCGCACCGGCGACGGTTGCGGCCTTTTGCTGCAGAAACCCGATACCTTTTTTCAGGCCATCGCCAGGGAACAGGGTTGGACGCTCGGCGGCCGATACGGGGTCGGCATGGTTTTTTTGAGCCAGGATTCCGCCAAGGCTGAAGTCGGACGGGCGGTTATCAGCGAGGAATTGGCGCGGGAGACGCTCACCGTCGTTGGCTGGCGGCAGGTACCGGTTGATCCGGCAGTGCTCGGCCCCTTTGCCCGGTCGACCATGCCGAGCATCGCCCAGGTGGTCTTTAACGGCCCCTTCGGCTGGGGCTCAAAGGACCTTGAGCGCAGGCTGTATATGGTCAGGCGGCGGGTGGAGAAAAGGGTGACGGACGACGCCGATTTTTATATCGCCAGCCTTTCCGGTCTGGTGATTGTCTATAAGGGCCTATGCCGCCCGGTCGATCTGCCGAAGTTTTTCCCCGACCTTGCCGACTTTCGCATGCAGTCGGCAATCTGCCTGTTTCACCAGCGCTTTTCCACCAATACCCTGCCGAAGTGGCCGCTTGCCCATCCCTTCCGTTATCTTGCCCATAACGGCGAGATCAACACCATCACCGGCAATCGCCAGTGGTCGCGGGCCCGCTCCTATAAACTGCGCTCGCCGCTCTTGCCGGATATGGCCGAGGCGGCACCCTTTGTCAACAGTACCGGTTCCGATTCTTCCGCCTTAGACAATATGCTCGAACTATTTCTCGCCGGCGGCATGGATCTGTTCCGCGCCTTCCGGTTGCTGGTGCCGCCGGCCTGGCAGCAGCACCCGGATATGGACGAAGACCTGCGCGCCTTCTACGACTTCAACTCGATGCATATGGAGCCCTGGGATGGCCCGGCCGGCATCGTCATGAGCGACGGTCGCTTTGCCGCCTGCGGCCTTGACCGCAACGGCCTGAGGCCGGCGCGCTATGTGGTGACCAAGGATAACCTCATCACCCTGGCCTCCGAGGTCGGCATCTGGGATTACGAGCCGGACGAGGTGCTGGAGAAGGGTCGGGTCGGTCCCGGCGAACTGCTGGTGGTCGATACCCTGACCGGCAAACGATGGACCTCCTGGGACATCGACCGCGAGTTGAAAAGCCGCCATCCCTATAAAAAATGGATGGACAAATGCTGCCGGCATCTCCGCTCCTTCGACAACGATCTTGATCTGCCGACCGGGGCGCGGGAGTTGGACGACGACCGCTTGCTCCTGTATCAAAAACTCTTCGGCTGGAGCAATGAAGAGTTGGAGCAGATGGTGGCGGTGCTCGGTGAAACCGGCCAGGAGCCGGTTGCCTCCATGGGCGACGACGCACCGATGGCCGTGCTGTCCAGCCGCGAGCGCAGCCTCTACGACTACTTCCGGCAGATGTTTGCCCAGGTCACCAACCCGCCCATCGATCCGTTGCGCGAACGGCATGTCATGTCCCTTGCCACCTGTGTCGGTCGGGAGCAGAACGTCTTCGATGAGGCCGAGGGCCATGCCTACCGCGTCATGTTTCAGTCGCCGGTACTCGTTTACAGCGACCTGCAGCAGCTGAAAGGTCTCAGTCAGACCCATTACCAGCATGTGGTTCTCGATCTTAACTACCGCAGGGCCACGGGTCTTGCCACGGCCCTGCGGGAAATTGCTTCCCGGGCCCTTGCTGCGGCGGAGGCTGGGGCAGTGTTGCTGATCCTTTCCGACCGGGCGATTGACGCCGACACTCTGCCGGTTCCGGCGGCCATGGCGGTGGGGGCGGTGCAACGGATTCTCGTCGACAACAGCCGCCGCTGCGATACCAATATTATCGTCGAGACCGCCTCGGTGCGCGACCCGCACCATTTTGCCGTCCTCCTCGGCCTGGGGGCAACCGCCGTTTACCCGTATCTGGTTTATGAGTCGCTGGCGCGAATGGTCGAGGAAGGCAAGGTGCAGGTCGACCTGCGCCAGGCGATGTGCAATTATCGTAAGGGGGTGGATAAAGGGCTTTTGAAGATCCTCTCAAAGATGGGCATCGCCACCGTCGCCTCTTATCGCTGTGCCCAGCTTTTTGAGGCGATCGGTCTTGGTCGTGAGGTGGTCGACCTCTGTTTTCCGGGCGTTGTCAGCCGTATTGAAGGGGCCGATTTTTCCGAGTTTCAGGCAGATCAGGAACGGTTGGCCAAGCACGCCTGGCAGCGTGGCCATCTGCCGCTGCTGCGCGGCGGCCTTTTCAAGTATATCCACGGCGGCGAGTACCATGCCTACAACCCGGACGTTGTGCAGGCCCTGCAAAAAGCAGTGCGCACCGGCAATTTTGCTGATTATCAGGTGTATTCGAGTTTGGTCGACAATCGACCAGTCGCCTGCCTGCGCGACCTCCTGCGGTTGAAGGTTGGGGAAAACCCCATAGCCCTTGAAGCCGTCGAACCGGCCGAGACCTTCTACCGCCGCTTTGATTCCGCCGCCATGTCCATAGGCGCCCTTGGCCAGCAGGCGCACGAGGCCCTGGCCATCGGTATGAACCGCCTCGGCGGCTATTCCAACAGCGGCGAAGGGGGTGAGGACCCGGCTCGGTTCGGTACTGAACGGGTGTCGAAGATCAAGCAGGTCGCCTCCGGCCGCTTTGGCGTCACGCCGCACTACCTGATGAATGCCGAGGTCCTGCAGATCAAGATGGCCCAGGGCGCCAAGCCCGGTGAGGGCGGCCAGTTGCCCGGCCATAAGGTGACGGCGCAGATCGCCGCCCTGCGCTATTCGGTGCCGGGGGTGACCCTGATCTCGCCGCCGCCGCACCACGATATCTATTCGATCGAGGATCTGGCGCAGTTGATCTTTGATCTGAAGCAGGTGAACCCCAAGGCCCTGGTCAGTGTCAAGCTGGTGTCCGAACCGGGTGTCGGCACCATCGCCACCGGGGTGGTCAAGGCCTACGCCGATCTCATCACCATCTCCGGCTACGACGGCGGCACCGGGGCCAGCCCCCTGACCTCGGTGAAATACGCCGGTTGCCCGTGGGAGTTGGGCCTTGCCGAAACGCAGCAGGCCCTGGTCGCCAACGGTCTGCGCCACAAGGTGCGCCTGCAGGTCGATGGCGGGTTGAAGACCGGCCGGGATATCGTCAAGGCGGCGATTCTCGGCGCCGAGAGTTTTGGTTTCGGCACCGGGCCGCTTATTTCCCTTGGCTGCAAGTTCCTACGCATCTGCCATCTCAATAACTGCGCCACCGGTGTCGCCACCCAGGACGAGACGCTGCGCAAGGAATATTTTGCCGGGGTTCCGGAGATGGTCATGAACTATTTTCGCTTTATGGTCCAGGAAACGCGGACTGCTCATGGCCGAACTGGGGGTTGCCGAACTCACCGACCTGATCGGCCGGACCGATCTCCTGGAGGAGGTCGAGGGCATTACCCCGCGGCAGAAAAAACTGGTATTGCGACCGATTCTCGCCTCCACCCAGCCAGCGCAGGCAGTGGCCTCTTTTACCGGGAAGCGAATGTTCCCACCGATCCGGGAGTCTTGAATCTGGAACTGGCAGAGCGCTTTGGCGAAGCGGTGCAAACCGCTACCGGCGGCGGTGGCAGCTTTGCCATCCACAATACCGACCGAACGGTCGGGGCACGACTGTCCGGGCAGATTGCCTGCACTGTACGGCAATAAAGGCATGGAGGAGCAACCGATCCATCTCCTCTTCACCGGCACCGCCGGCCAGAGCTTTGGCGCCTGGAATGCCGGTGGTCTGCATCTGGTGCTCACCGGTGACGCCAACGACTATGTCGGCAAGGGCATGGCCGGCGGCAAGTTGACCATCCGCCCGCCGCAGGGGGTCGCCTATAAAAGCCACGAGGCGACCATTATCGGCAACACCTGTCTGTACGGCGCGACCGGCGGACGGCTGTATGCGGCGGGCAGGGCCGGCGAGCGCTTTGCCGTCCGTAATTCCGGGGCGCAGGCGGTGGTCGAGGGCATCGGCGATAACGGCTGCGAGTATATGACCGGCGGCATCGTCACGATTCTTGGCGAGACCGGCGTTAACTTCGGGGCGGGGATGACCGGCGGTTTTGCCTACGTCCTTGATGAAAAGGGGGCTTTTAGCGCCAGGGTTAACCCGGAGCTGGTGGAGGTGCTGTCCCTTGAGGGTCGGGCAGTATTGCAGGAGCATTTGCGCGGCATCATCAACAGCCATTTCCAGGAGACCGGCAGCGCCCGGGCCGAACGGCTGCTGAGCGGTTTTGACGAACACTATGCCGGGCTGTTTAAACTGGTCAAACCGAGGACTTCGGATGTTGCCACGCTGCTTGGCCATCGGGGCAACTCGCCGAAAGAAACCCTGGCGGTCGTCTATTAAGGGAGATGCTATGAGCCAAAACCTGTATCAATTTATTGAAGTCAAGCGGGTTGATCCGCATAAAAAAGGCATTGAACGACGACGCCACGAGTTTGTTGAAATCTATCATCCCTTTCAGCAAGCTCAGGTGCAGATGCAGGCCGACCGCTGTCTCGGCTGCGGCAATCCGTACTGCGAGTGGAAGTGCCCGGTGCATAACTACATCCCCGACTGGCTGAAACTGGCCAACGAAGGGCGAATTATCGAGGCGGCGGAGCTCTGTCACCAGACCAACAGTCTGCCCGAGGTCTGCGGCCGGGTCTGCCCGCAGGACCGACTGTGTGAGGGTGCCTGCACCCTGCATAGCGATTTCGGGGCGGTGACCATCGGCAATATCGAAAAGTATATCGTCGATACCGCCCTGCAGATGGGCTGGCGGCCGGACCTCAGCCGCGTCAAGCCGACCGGTAAACGGGTGGCGGTGGTCGGTGCCGGACCGACCGGTCTGGCCTGCGCCGATGTGTTGGTTAGAAACGGGGTCACTCCGACGGTCTACGACCGTCATCCGGAGATCGGCGGCCTGCTGACCTTCGGCATCCCCGCCTTTAAACTGGAAAAGAAGGTCATGGAGCTGCGGCGGGAGGTGTTCACCGGCATGGGCATCGAGTTTCGCCTCGGGGTGGAGATCGGCCGCGACCTGACCTTTGTCGAGTTACTCGAAGAATATGATGCAGTCTTCGTCGGCACCGGCGCCTATACCCCGATGCGTGCCGGGATCGACAACGAAGATGCGCCGGGCGTCCACAAGGCCCTCGACTATCTGATCGGCAACACCGACCACCTCATGGGCACACACCGCGACCGCTACCCCTATATAAACCTTGCGGGTAAGCGGGTGGTGGTGCTCGGCGGCGGCGACACCGCCATGGACTGCCTGCGCACCGCCATCCGCCAGGGTGCAAGTGATGTCGCCTGCGCCTATCGCCGCGACCGGGCCAATATGCCGGGTTCGGCCCGCGAAGTGCAGAACGCCGAGGACGAGGGTGTACGTTTCCTCTGGAACCTCCAGCCCCTGGGCATCATTGTCGATATTGATGGCAGCGTCGCCGGAGTGCAAGTGGTCGAGACCCAGCTCGGCGAAGCGGATGGTCGTGGCCGCCGCCTGCCGGAACCGATTCCCGGAAGCCTGACTCAGCTTGATGCAGACAGTGTCATTATCGCCTTTGGTTTTCGGCCCAGTCCACCCGCGTGGCTTGCCGAGAACGGTATCGTCCTCACCGATAAAGGCTGTATCAAAGCCCCGGCCACAGGGTACTACCCCTATCAAACATCCCACCCCAGAATATTCGCCGGCGGCGACGCCGTGCGCGGTTCCGATCTGGTGGTCACCGCCATCGCCGAAGGGCGGATGGCGGCGGAGGGAATTTTAGAGTGGTTAGGGGTGTATTGAGTTTAATTCACACGTTTTTGGTGGCCCTGCCATTCCTTTTCGCGAAGTTTGAACTTTTGAATCTTTCCGGTGGCGGTTTTCGGCAGTTGTCCGAATTCTATGGTTTTTGGCGCTTTGAACTTAGCCATCCTTTCTTTGCAGAAAGCGATGATGTCTTCCGCCTTAGGATTGGTTCCGACTTTGGGCACAACAAACGCCTTGGCAACCTCGCCCCATTTTTCGTCGGGTACGGCAATTACTGCAACTTCCAGAACATCCGGGTGGCGATAAATGACGTTTTCCACTTCAACAGTGGAAATGTTTTCGCCGCCGCTGATGATGATGTCTTTTTTTCGATCCATTATTTGAATGTAATTGTCTGGATGCATAACCGCCAGATCGCCGCTATGAAACCAGCCGCCCTCAAATGCAGTGGCAGTGGCCTGCGGATCTTTGTAATAACCGGTCATTACGTTGTTGCCCCGCATGACAATCTCTCCAATGGTTTTCCCGTCGCGCGGCACCGGCTGCATGGTGCCGGGATCAACCACATCGGCAAACATAGCGACGAGATAGGGAACGCCCTGCCGGGATTTGAGTTTCGCTTGTTCTTCCGTGGGAAGTGCAGCCCATTCCTTATGCCAAGCACATACCGTATGCGGACCAAACACCTCGGTCAATCCATAGGTATGGGTAATAATGGCGCCCACCGATTCCATGTTCTGAATAATGGTTGGGGCCGGCGGTGCCCCGGCGGTCATGATGCGCAGGGGCTGTTTAAATTTGATGCTGTTGGTTGTAGCATATGTCGACATTCCGATGAGAATAGTCGGAGCTGCACATAGATGCGTTACGTTTTCCCTGTTGATTGCCGAATAGATTTCTTCCGGCAGAACCTTGCGCAGGCATACATGGGTTCCACTCATAGCGGTTACGCCCCAGGTAAAGCACCAGCCGTTGCAATGAAACATAGGTAGCGTCCATAGATAACTGGATGTGGAATCAAAGCCGATTTCCAGCATTTCACCCAGTGCGTTCAGGTATGCGCCCCGATGATGATACATGACGCCTTTGGGAAGTCCGGTGGTGCCGCTGGTATAGTTAATGGTGATGTTTTGATATTCCTCATCTACGTCCGCAACAATCGGCTCCGTTGCACCTGTTGCTAAAAATTCCTCATATTCCATGCCCGGCAGCGGTTTATCGATACTGATATCGCAGATATTTACAAATGTTTTTACCTGCTTCAGGTCACTGAGGATCGGTGTTAAGAGGCCGGCAAACTCGTTGTCGGCAAACACCGCCTTGGCATCTGAATGATTGATGATGTAGCAGACTTCCTGTGACGCTAAGCGGATGTTGACACTGACCAGCACTGCGCCGATCATAGGTACGGCAAAATGCGCTTCCAGCATGGGTGGGGTGTTGGGGCAAATAAAGGCGACCTTGTCGCCCTTCCGGATACCGATGTTTTTTAAGGCACTGGCCAGTTGATTGACCCTTGAATAGAATTGTTCATAGGTATAGCGCTTGTCATTGTAGATAACAGCCGTTTTATTCGGATAAATCAAAGCAGACCGGCCAATGAAATGTACCGGCGTTAAGACATCAAAAATTACGTTTTTGTGCTCCATACTGTTTTGTCTCCTTAATTCTGTTCATGTGCTGCCTATGGGAGAGTTTTACCAATCCCGCCACATATGATATCCGACAGATGTATTGAAATGAACGAGCGCTCAATCAATAATCAGACCGTACTATCTCAATTTCCAGAATTTTGTCAATAAGTATTTTATTGATCAATAACAGGCCGAATTTCAAATTAAAAATTCAACATATGGCCCTTTTCGCAGGTTCTTTATGTTTGTAAAGGAGATAAACTTGGTCGACCAAACAGTAATAGAATGGTCTGGGTTTGGGGTTTTCTCGTGGTTGCCGTCAGCAATCAACGCCCAGATAACGCGATTTCAGTTCCGGCCTGGCCTGCAATTCCTTGGTGTTGCCGTTCCAGACGATTCGGCCCTTTTCCATGATATAATGGCGTTCGCCAATAGCCATCAGGGCTTCAATGTTTTTGTCGATGATGAGAATAGACAGGCCCCTCTCTTTAAGAATATTCAAGGCTCGCCAAATTTCCCGGCGAATCAGGGGGGCCAGTCCTTCGGTTGCCTCATCGAGGATAAGAAGGCCAGGATTGATCATCAGAGCTCGACCGATCGCCAGCATCTGTTGTTCACCCCCGGAAAGTTGGTTGCCGTAATGGCTCAGTCGTTCCGAAAGTCTTGGGAAGATGTCGAGGATAGCCGCAAGGCCAAAGGGTTGCGGCGTTTTGCGACTGTTGGCGGCGGTGGCGACGAGGTTTTCCCGCACGGTGAGATTTGGGAAAATCTGTCTGCCTTCCGGCACCAGACCAATGCCCAGGCGGGCAATTTGATAACTTTGCAGTGCCTCTATGCGTTGCCCTAAGTAGCTGATCCTGCCGGCATGCGCAGGAGTGAGGCCGAGGATGGAGCGGATGGTGGTACTCTTGCCCATACCGTTGCGGCCAAGCAGGGTGACCACCTCGGCATCCTCGACCATCAGGGAGACGCCGAACAGGGCCTGGCTTTCTCCGTATCTCGTATGGATTTCCTCAACGATAAGCATTACTCACCCTCTCCCAGATAGGCTTTACGGACAACCGGATTGTGCCTGATTTCATCGGGTGTGCCGGTCGCAACGTTTTCTCCGTAGACCAGGACGGTTACCCGGTCGGCCAGGGAGAAGACCACATCCATGTCGTGCTCGACGAGCAAGATGGTGACCTGGCCTTTCTGTTTTTTGATGAGTTTCGCCAGTTCGACGGTGCCGCCCGGGCCCAGGCCGGCCATCGGTTCGTCGAGAATCAGCAGTTCCGGTTTGCCGATGAGCGCCATACCGACTTCCAGTTGACGCTTTTCGCCGTGCGACAGGTGGCGGGCGGCGAGTGCGGCGCGGTGGAGGAGATCGACGCGTTCCAGGGCAAGGGGCAGTTGGTTTTTCATCGCTTCAGCGTTTTGCCAGTTGCGCCAGAACCGGAAATTATGGCCAAGGCCGGCGCAGATGGCCAGGCCCATGTTTTCGGCGACGGTGAGGTTTTCGAAGATGTGGGTGATCTGGAAGGATCTGGCAATACCCAGCCGGGCCCGTTGGTAGGATTTCAACCGGGTGATGTCGCGGCCCGGAAATGAATGTTGCCGCTATCGGCCGGCAGATCGCCGCTCAGTTGATTGACCACCGTGGTTTTGCCGGCACCGTTCGGCCCAATAAGGGCATGGATATGGCCCCGGGTAAGGGAAAACGAGAGATTGTTGGTGGCCAGAAGTGCCCCGAACGATTTGAATAATCCACAGACCTCAAGCAGGGTATCAGCCATTTTTTCCCTTGTCGCCGCTGAGAAAGCCAAAAAGTCCGCGTTTGGCAAAGATGACGGTGATTACCAGAAACGGCCCCATATAGACCATCCAGTGTTCGGTATACATAGCCAGGGTGGTTTCCAGGGAGAGGAATACAGCCGCGCCGAGGACCGGGCCGAACAAGGTCCCAAGGCCGCCGAGGAGGACCATGACCATCAGTTCGCCGGAAAGTGTCCAGTGCATCAAACCGGGCGAAACGAATTCCGTCTGGTTGGCAAGCAGAGCACCGGCCAGATCCGGCGCTGGCCCCGGCAATGACGAAGGTAACGAGTTTGTAGTGGTAGGAATGAACCCCCAAGCCTTTGATGCGTCTATCGTTATTGCCTGCCCCCCGGACAACCAGGCCGAACCTTGAATTGACCAGCCTGTGGGCGAAAACAAGAAAGAAAAAAAGCGACGCAAGGCAAAGATAATAGAAATGGCTGCTGTTGCCGAGATTAAGGTCGAGCAGGCTGTTTCTCGTGGCAAGCGACAGTCCGTCATCGCCGCCGTATTTTTCCAGGGAGATAAAAAAGTAATAGAGCATCTGGGCAAAGGCCAGGGTGATCATGATGAAATGCATGCCGGTCGTGCGCAGGCTGAGCGCCCCGATAATCAGTGCCGCAAAAGCTGCCGAGAGGGTCGCCAGCGGCAGGGTGAGCAGGGCATTGTTGCTGCCGGCAAAAAGAAATGGCCAGGAAAACAGCGGTTCGGCGGCACCGCTGTGGAAATGCAGGATAGCAACGGTATAGGCGCCGATTCCGACAAAGGCAGCATGGCCAAGACTGATCATGGCGCCGTAGCCGAGCAGAAGATCAAGGCTTGCGGCGGCGAGAGCATAAATGATGATGCGACTGGCGAGGGAAATCAGGTAAGGGTTGCCGCTAAGCAGGGCAAGAGGCGGCAAAAGAATAAGAAAAAGGGCGCCGCATCCTATGGTTATCTGTTTTCTGGTCATTGACAATTACCCGTGTGCCGGGAAGAGGCCCCGAGGTTTCCAGACCAGGACGGCCGCCATGAGGATATAAATGGCCATGGAGGAAAGGGATGCGGCAACACTGTCGGCGGTCGCTGCCGTAAGAATTGTCCGGAGGATTGACGGCAGAAAGGCGCGACCGAGGGTGTCGACCATGCCGACAAGAAGAGCCCCGGCCACTGCCCCTCTGATTGACCCGATGCCGCCGATGACGATGACGACGAAGGTGAGAATGAGAATGCTCTCGCCCATCCCCGGTTCAACCGCGAGAATCGGTCCGGCCATGACCCCGGCAAGGCCGGCCAGCAAGGCCCCAAGGCCAAAGACCAGGGTGTAGAGCAGGTTGATATTGACGCCGAGGGCACCGACCATCTCCCGGTTGCTGGAGCCGGCCCGGATCTGCATGCCGATCTTGGTTTTTGCAAACATCAGCCACATAAAGAAGGCGACCAGCAGACCGATGCCGATCACCGCCAGGCGATAGGTCGGGTAGTGGAGGCCCGGCAACAACTGAATGCTTTTGGCCAGAGCACCCGGTACGTTCATAAACAGCGGTTGTCGGCCCCAGACCATGCGGATCAGCTCATTGAAAAACATGATCAGGCCGAAGGTGGCCAATACCTGATCGAGATGCTGTCTTGCGTACAGGCGGCGGAGGACGAGAATCTCGACAATGCAGCCGACGACGGCAGCGGCAGCAACAGCTGCAAGCATGGCCAGGAGAAAAGAGCCGGTCTTGGCGGCAACCGTTGCTCCGATATAGGCGCCAATCATATAAAAGGAGCCATGCGCCAGATTGATGACCTGCATGATCCCAAACACCAGGGTCAAGCCGGCCGACATGAGAAACAGAGTGATCCCCAGTTGCAGGCCGTTAAGAAACTGTTCGATTACCAGGAGCATAAAAACGGGGGCTTATTTAAGCCCACTGATCCTTTACATTTTTCAATATATGGTTGAAAAATCTCCTAACGCCTCCCCCCTCACCCCTAACCTCTCACATCTTGCATTCTTTGGCGTAGGCATCGACATGATTGGTAAAGACCTTTTTAATCGTTTTGTTGGTGAAGCCGGTTTCGGTCTGAATCACTTCCCGGATATAAATATCCTGGATTGGGTGCTGGTTGTTGCCGAAGGAGAAATTGCCGCGAACTGAGGAAAAATCGGCCTTTTTCACGACCGCTCGGAGAGCTGCCAGGTCAGTTGTGCCGCCGGTTGCCTTAAGGGCTGAACCAATAAGTCTGGCGGTGTCATAGCCTTGGGCGGCATAAAGAGTCGGGGTTCGATTGTAGGCCTTGCGGTAGGCGGCGACAAACTGGCGGTTGGCGGGGATATCAAGATCGTGTGTCCATTGCGAACCATTTTTTACACCAAGTGCGGCCTCACCGACGGCGCCAAGAATCCGCTCGTCAAATGAAAATGCCGGACCATAGAGTGGAATGGTCTTGTTCAGCCCTGCCTGGGCATATTGCTTGAGGAAATTGATACCCATGCCGCCGGGCAGGAAAAAGAACACCGCCTCGGGTTTGGCATCACGGATGGTGGCGATTTCCGGAGCATAATCAGCTTGATCCAGCTTGGTATACACCTCACCGGCTATGTTGCCCTTGTAATATCGTTTGAATCCGGCGAGGTGGTCTTTGCCGGCCGGATAATTGGGGGCGAGCAGGTAGACATTTTTGTGGCCGACCTCGGTGACATATTGGCCGACGACTTCGTCGAGATTATCGTTTTGGTAGGAAACGCTGAAATAATTGGGGTCGCAACCGCTCCCGGCAAGATCCGAGGGACCGGCGTTGGCGCTCAGGTACAGGACGTTCTCTTTAATGATTTTTGGCACCACGGCCATGGCCACATTGGAGAAGACGATGCCGGTCATGATCTTTACCCCGTCTTTTTGGGCAAACCTTTCGGCGATTTGTTTGCCTTTCTCCGGCTTGGCGTCATCGTCTTCGACGAGGAGTTCGACGCCAACGCCGCCAAGCTTTCCGCCTTCCTGCTCAATAGCCAGTTTAAAGCCGTCGCGAATTTCCTCACCAAGATATCCGGCTTTTGTTGATAGGGTCGTTATCATGCCGATCTTTACTGGGTCGGCAGCAAAACAAAGGGTTGGTAGCGTCAGCCCCAGAGCACAAAGCCCGATGACCAGTTTTTTCATAGTGTCTCCTTGAGGTAATGGTGTTGGAATACAGATTGTCCTTTATTTAATTAGGCCTGCGTCGGGAGCACGCAAAATAATATGCTGTCGTCCGGTACAGCAGCCTAAAGAAATGACTGCAAAAATGCAAGATAAAAGGTGAGGTAATCGGTTTCTTCGGACTTCCTGGAAACGCCCTTGCTGGCGAAGATCTCTCCGATTTCCTGCAGGGGATTGATAAATTTTATTCCACTTTATCCCATATTAGCCCACAATTATTCAATTAATTAATCAAAAAATCAATGAAATATCATCATAATTAATTAAAATCATTTATTATTTAACTAGATATTCAGTGGTGAATAGATATGCGAAGAGTTGCTTGATATTGGCATGTTGTGTGCTATAGAACATAAATACGCCGTTGAGATTGCTTTGATTCTGGATGGAGAATATTTTTATAAATGACTGAAGACACGAGTATATTATATTGACATCGGCATTGAATATTGTTTATATGACATTAAGTGGGATAATATAGAATTATATGGTGTAATATGGAATGCAATGGGTAGAGGAAGGTTTCGCAGCAAATTCGACCATACCATTGACGACAAGGGACGACTGAGTTTTCCAAGTCGTTTCAGAGAGATATTGCGTCAATATGCATCCGAGGTCGTCATTGTTATCCCCTGGGAAACGCATTTGCGAGCCTATCCTTCAGAGGAGTGGGAAAAAGTTGAGAACCAACTTAAAGGTGGAGGTGATGAGCAGTCTGAAGATATGGACAAAATTCTCAGGTACTGCGAATCAGAAAGTTTTGAATGTGTCTTGGATAAACAGGGGCGGATTCTGCTCCCGCCGGCATTAAGAGCCGACCTTGGTCTGAAAAGGGAAATTGTTCTGATAGGAATGATTGATCGGGTAGAGATCTGGGACAAAGATATCTGGAATGTTGAACGTCAGGTAAGTCGCAAACGTTTCGGTGAACTGAAAGCAAATATCAAAAAGAGGGGGATAATCTGATGCGAACCGGGAAAGGTCCAGCTGAAAAAATGCGGAGGCAGCAATGAATTTCCACAGCCCGGCACAACCTTATTTCCGGTCGAGGGCCAACCCGCACTTTTTACAGCAGTTAAATAACCAGAGGGTCTGTCCCCTGTGGGGCGACAGGACATTCTGGCTGTCGGTCGGCAAGATGCTGCTTGTCTTCTGCCCGATCCTGCTGGCATTGCATCTGTGGCTTGCCTCTTCTTTCATTAATCTGCAGAAAACCGTGCAAGCGGGTGAAATTGTCCGTTATGAACTTATGGAGCATCAAATGAGTCTGCGAGCCAAAAGGGATCAAATGCTTTTACCTGAACGGGTAAGGGTAATCGCCGCGGAAAAACTTGCCCTCCATGTCCCGGAAAAGGAGCAGATGACCTTGATCAAATAAGGGTGTCGTCGTGTCCATGTTTATGCATTCAGGTTTCCGCCTTCGGTGCGGTCCAGGCCTTGTCCACCTCTTCGAGGTTGATTATCCGGTCCTTTTGCATGAGCTCGGTGAGATCGGCGTTATGCTGCTGGTACATGGAGATGTAGTTCTGTCTGTCCTGCCGGTGGATCCTGTAGAGTTCCGGCAAGGTCTGTTCGTCTTTTTTGTGAAAGAGCCTGGTGATGCGATAGGCCTCGTAGGCATCACGGCCGAGCAGTTCCAACACGTCCCGGCCCAGTTCCATGGCGCTGCCGAAGGTCTCGCGGCGGATGGCGGTAACCCCGAGATCCATGAATTCATAGGTGGCGGAGCGGTCGGCAGCACTGACGGCTATGCGCAGATGCGGGTAATGCTTGCCGGCCAGACGCACCAGCTCCAGGGCCTTTTCCAGATCGCCGAAGGTGATGATGAGCAGCTTTGCTTCCGCAGCTCCGGCCGCCTGCAGCAGATCGAGACGGCTGGCATCGCCGTAGTACACCTCAAACCCGAAGCGGCGGAGGAGATCGACGTTGGCCGGGTCGTTGTCGAGGATGACCGGTCGGCAGCCGGCGGACAGCAGCAGGCGGCCAAGATCGGTGCCGAGTTTACCGAAACCGGCGAGAATGACTCTGGCGCCACGACCGGTAATGGCATCGTCGGGTTGCTTCGCCTCGTTTATCTGCAAGCGGGGAACGACCAGCTTTTCATAGGCGAGAAAGAGGATCGGAGCGAGAAACATCGACAGGGCGACGGTTGAAACCAAGGCCTCTACCAGAGTGGCCGGCAGCACGCCGTTGATCCGGGCAAATTGGAAGAGAACGAAGGCGAACTCCCCACCCTGAGCCAGAGCTACGGCAAAGAGCCACCTGCCATCACGTGACATCTTGAACACCCGTGCGGTGATAAGGAGCACGGCGAACTTGATGGCGATAAGGGCAGCAACCAATCCGCCGATCAACCAGATATGTTCGCTGATCAGGGTAAAATTGATGCTTGCCCCAATGGAAAGAAAAAAGATACCGAGCAACAGGCCTTTGAAGGGTTCAATGTCGCTTTCCAGCTCGTGGCGATACTCGCTGTCGGCCAAAACCACCCCGGCGAGAAAGGCGCCAAGGGCCGGCGACAATCCCACCATGGTCATCAGCAGCGAGGCACCGATGATCAGGGCCAGGGCCGTGCCGACAAAGATCTCCCGCTGCCTTGTGGCGGCGATGATACGAAAGAGCGGCCGACTGCCGAACCTGCCGAGCAGATAGATGCCGCCGATGGCAAGAATGACAATGGTAAAACGTTGATAGGTAGGCAGCAGGGTGATGTCAATCAGCGATCCGCCGGGGAGAACGTCGTCTTTCAGAGTGGTCATCGCCAGCAGCGGCAGGATGGCCAGCATGGGAATGACCGCCAGGTCCTGGAAGAGCAGGACCGAAAAAATCGATCGGCCGGGGGAGGTGTTAAGTAAGCCCTTTTCCCGGAGGGTCTGGAGGGCGATGGCCGTTGACGACAGGGCGGCGATCAGGCCCGCCGCTACCGCCTGTCGCCAGGGCATGGCCAGGGCCAAGGCTGGAAGGGCGACGGCGATACAGGTGAGGAGCACCTGAGTTCCACCCATGCCGAGAATGGGGACTCGCATCTGCCAGAGGAGGGTGGGCTGCAGCTCCAAGCCGACCAGAAAGAGCATCATCACCACCCCGAATTCGGTGATGTGCATGACCTTGTCGATCTCGCCGGTGAGCGACAGGCCGTAAGGGCCAATGATCATTCCAGCGAGAAGGTAGCCGAGGACCGAACCGAGTTTCAACTTTTGTGCCAGGGGTACGGCGATAACCGAGGCCCCGAGAAAGATGAGGAGCTGCGCCAGAAATTGTTCCATAGCTTATTCCTCCCCAATGAGAGTTGCAAGATCACTGTTGAGGAGCGCAAACGATGCGGCCAGGTCGAGATCGATCCTGTCGTCGCGCAGGGCGAGGAGGGTGCGGCGATAGTTTGCCGCATGGGCAGCCAGCTCATCCGCATGCAGACCGCGATGCGCGCCGAGAACGGCGTAGGGTGGCAGCCAGCGCATCCGGCAGAGATTGGCGGTGGCCTGGAACGGCAGGGTCAGCTGGCGAAGAGTATAGCGATTGCTGCCCAGGGCGCTGTAGGAGGTGGCGTCACCTCCGGCGGTCAGGGCTTGGAAAAAGAGCTTGCCTTCAAGGGCCCGGCCGTTGGTCCCGTAGGCCCAGTCATGTTCGAAAACCAGGTCCAACCACTCGTTGATAATGGCCGGAGTCGAATACCAGTAAAAGGGATGCTGCAGGACGAGCACGTCGTGGTCGAGACACAGCTGCTGTTCCTTTGCCACATCGATCAAAAAATCCGGATACCGGGCATACAGGTCGTGGACGGTGACACCGTCCAAATCCTCAATCGCCCGGCGCAGGGCTGAATTCATCTTCGACCGTTTATAAGCCGGATGGGCAAAAAGGACGAGGATTTTTTTGCTATGCGGCATCACCGGTCCAGCCAACTTCCTCGGGGATAAGCTCCTGTTTTCAAGGCTGCGAGGAGTTCCATGATGCCTCCCTTAGCGAATAAAATTCATAATAATTTTATCCTCTCCTGCCGGTGGCGTAATAGTCTCTCTGCCGTGTTCCACCAGCTTCATCAGCCAGGCCATGTTTTTACCGAGTGTTCGCATGATCTGCTTGCCCTCTTCATCCTGGGTTGCCTCCCCCGGCCGGGTTCCGTGGATGACGTTCCAGTAGTTGGACGTCGGCAGCAACATTTCAGCATAAAACAAAAAATTATTAAGCTGATTGAAGGTCGGCAGACCACCGGAACGGCGCACTGCAACCACCGCCGCGCCGACCTTGTGGCGCAGCATGCGATTGTTGACGCCGGTTACGTAAAAGGCCCGATCAAGGAAGGATTTCATCGTGCCGGCGACCGCCGAGAAGTGCACGGGGGAGCCTAACAGGATACCGTCGGCTGTCTTCATTTTTTGGATCCAGCCATTGACCTCGTCCTCCGTCTGCACGCACTGCTCATTTTTTTTCTTAGCACATTGGCCGCAGGCGAGACAGCCCCTGATGGCCTTGTTGCCGACATGGAGGATTTCTGTTTCTATCCCTTCCTTTTCAAGTTCATCGACGACCATCTGCAGGGCATGGTAGGTATTGCCTTTTTTGTTGGGGCTGCCGTTGAATGCGATTGTTTTCACGAACCTTTCCTCCTGTTTATGAGTGCCTGAAATCCCTGTCCCGTTTATCGGGATTAGATACTTTTATTTCATCATCAATCGATTTATAATTATGCATAAGAAACTAAACGTCAATAACGAACTCTTAGGACATAGGCTGACTTTCCGGTGAAAACAAATGGGTGCTTGCTGATATTAACCTTGATCGGATGCAGCGGTTTGGTACGCAGTAGAAGGCATAATTCACTGATTATTTTCTCTGGGGGTTATTCAACAACCGCTTTTCCGCTCTTCTCGTGAAAAAGACGGAGAGTATTTTCAGGGAAATTGCATAGACCAGGATTCCGCATACCACCCCGACCGCCGCACTGCCGATAAACAAAGGGATGTAAATCTCCTCGCCCATTTTCAGCCCGGCAAAAAGCTGCGCCTTGAAGTCCCAATATTCCAAATGAGTCATAGTCCGAGTGATATCGACCAACAGCTTTTTCACCTCAGCCAGGGGCGGACCCGGCCAGACCATTGCGCCCAGCCAATAGCTGAAGGCATAGGTGGCACCGACGGTGACCGGATTTGTGACCACCGTGGGAATTATTGCCGCCGCGCGGTTCACTTTAAAGAGGGTGGCAAAAATAATGGCCAGGAAGATCTGAATACCCTCGGTTGGGGTAAAAGCGATGAAGGTGCCGATGCCCAGTCCCCCGGCAATTGCCCGTGGTGAACTGCGGAGCGACAGGAACCAGCGGAAAATCGGGCGCAGCTTCAGCAGAAAATTGCGCTTATTTTTTTTGGGGAGGAGGATTTCGGGCACGATCTTTTCATTGGTCGGATGAATGACTTTGCAGTTTAGGAGGTGTTGCCGACGTGTACATTACCTCTATGAGACAAATATAGGCTTTTTGCTTGGTAGCAGTCAACCCTTTTGAGGGGGGGATCCTATCGTCATCAGCGAATGACGCCCGACTCGCGATTGGCGAGAAACCTGTCAAGTTCCGACAACGTACACATCGAATTGTCGCCGGGCGTGGTCATGGTCAGGGCACCGTGGACCACACCGTAGTCGATGGTCTTTTGCGGAGCTAGGTTCGCCAGCAGGCCGTAGATGATGCCGGCAGCGAAGGCATCACCACCGCCGACCCGGTCATAGATTTCGAGATTTGGAAATTGGCCACCCTCGTAAAATTCTCCCTGATGCCACAATAATCCGCCCCAGTCATTGCAGGTGGCGGTGCGAACGATACGCATGGTGGTGGCGATGGATTTCAGTTGCGGGTAAATGTCTGCGGTCTTCTCTATTGCCAGGCGGAAGGGTTCGGGGTTGAGATCGGAGGGGACGGAGTCGAGCCCTTCCACCCCGAACAACACATCGGCGTGGGGCAGGATCCTGCGGTTGATCTCTTCCGCCTTTTTTTTGCCACCGAACCTTTGCCAGAGGGAGGAGCGGTAGTTGAGGTCGTAGGAGACTGTGGCTCCGTGCTGTCTTGGCCGCTGACATGGCCTCGATGATTACCTCCGGGGAGGATGGCGACAGCCCGGCCATGATCCCGCCGCTATGCAACCAGCGAACCTGGTGTTCGGAAAAGATCCGCTGCCAATCGATATCGCCGGGTCGCAGTTGCGAGACGGCGCTGTGCCCCCGGTCCGACACCCCAAGGGCCGGTCGCAGGCCAAAGCCCCGCTCAAGAAAATAGACACCGTTACGGCAGGATTCGCCGATGCCGTCGTCCGGCAGCCAGCGAATCAGGCTGGTCGCTACCCCGCCGGCGGCAATGCGGTTTTTGACCAATTGGCCGACGGCATTATCGACGAGAGCAGTGACAACCGCCGTACGTTGCCCGAAACACCGGCTTAAACCGCGGGCCACGTTGTATTCGCCGCCGCCCTCCCAGACCTTGAAACTCTCGGCCTCGGCGATGCGGGTGGGGCCTGGATCGAAGCGCAACATCACCTCGCCGAGGGCTAGACAATCAATCATAGTTACCTCTTCAAACCGCTGTTGAGCAATTCCACAGCCTTTTCGATTTCCCGGCGGATGTCGGCAAATTTTTCCTCTTTCAGCCACTCCGGTTGCACCAGCCAGCTGCCGCCGCAGGCGACCACCTGCGGCAGGGCAAGGTAATCAAGGAGGTTGGCGGCGCTGATCCCCCCGGTCGGCATAAAGTGCATGGTGCTAAACACCCCGGCAAGTGCCTTGAGCATCTTGATGCCGCCGAGTTGTTCAGCCGGGAAAAATTTCACCGTGTCAAGCCCTTTTTCCTGGGCCAATTGGATCTCGGTGGCGGTGGCGCAGCCGGGGATAACCGGCACTCCTCCGGCGAGGCACCAGTCCACCAGGGTGGGGCTCAGGCCGGGGGAGACGATGAAGCGTGCGCCGCAATCGACGGCGGCTTTCGCCTGGTCGACGGTCAAAACGGTGCCGGCGCCGATCAGGAGGTCCGGGCGAGCTGCCATGGTCTTTATGGCCGCCAGGGCCTCTTCAGTACGCAGGGTGATCTCGACGCAGGACAAACCGCCGGCAACGATGGCATCGGCCAAGGGTGGTGCCAGCCCGGCGTCGTCGATGACCACCACCGGCACCAGCCGGATCTTTCTTAATTCCTCACAAAACAAAAGGCTCCTCCTTGAAATTCAATGCCGATCGTTGGGCTGCTCCCGGTCCATTGGTGGATCAATAGCGTTTGTCGACCAGAGACCTTTTCACCCGGTCGAGACGCTCCTTGGTGCTCTCGGAATTTTTCATGGCCACGGCGACGAACAGTACATCGACAATGGCCAGCTGTACCAGGCGTGAGGTCATCGGTGCCAGGCGCAGGGCCGCTTCCTGGGAATATACCGACAGAGAAATATCGCATTCTTTTAACAGCGGTGAATTTTCACTGCCGATGATGCCGATAACTTTGGCCCCGGCTTTGCGGGCGATCCTGGCGCTGTCGATGATGTCCTTGGTGGAGCCGGTATGGGAGATCACCACCACCACGTCGGTTGGTCCAAGGAGGGCGGCGGACATCACCTGCATGTGCGCATCGTCGTGGGCGGCGCAGGGCGTGCCCAGGCGAAAGAATTTGTGGTAAGCGTCGCGGGCGACGATGGCTGAGCCGCCAAAACCATAGAACTCGATGCGTCGGGCCGCCTGCAGGGCCTTGACCGCGAGGTCGAGGTCGTCGAGGCTGAGCCTGGTCAAGGTATTGCTGATTGCTTCCCGGTGGGCATTGAGGATCTTGCCGGTAATCCCGGCAAGGCTGTCGCTTTCGCTGATATTCTCGAAGATATATTCGGTTGTCGGCAGGTCACGGGCAAGATTGAGGCGCAGCTCCATATAGCCGCCGAGCCCCAATTTCCGGCAAAAGCGGATGACGGTCGGTTCACTGGTACACGACCTTTCCGCCAGTTCGGTGATCGACGAGGTGATCACCGCCGCCGGATCGGCAAGGACACACTTTGCCACCTTCTTTTCCGAATTGCGTAAAGATTCCAGGGATTCGCGGATGAGGGTAAGGGTATCGGCCATGACAGATCCTATTATTTCATACCCACCAGGTTCGGCAGCCACATGGAGATTGCCGGAATATAGGTAATGAGAAAAAGTGCAACAATCATCGCCAGAAAAAAGGGCATCATCGCTTTCGTTCCGGCCCCCATGCTGACCTTGCCGATGGCGCAGCCGACAAAGAGCACGGTGCCGACCGGCGGCGTCAACAGACCCATGCCGGCATTGAAGATGATAATAATGCCGAACTGCACCGGGTCCATGCCGAGCTTCATCACCACCGGCAAAAGAACCGGGGTCAGAATGAGGATCATCGGGGCCATATCCATGGGACCGCCGAGAATCAGCAGCAGAAGGTTGATCATCAGAAGAATTACCCATTTCTGGTTCGATACCGAGAGAAACCATTCGGTAATGATGTCGGGAAGATGGAGATAATTCATGATCCAGCCGAAGGCCGCCGAGGTGCCGATAAGGAAAAAAACCATGAGGATGGTTCTGAAGGTCCGGACCATAACCGGCCACAACCTGGCAACAGTCAGCTCGCGATAGCAGAAAAAGCCCAGGCAAAAGGCGTAAACGGCCGCCAGGGCACCGGCCTCGGTGGCCGTGGCCCAGCCGAAGATGATGCTGCCGAGAATGATGATGACCGGAGTTAAGGATATCAGGCCGTGCACCATGATCATCGGGACTTTTCTCAGTTCCACCCGGTCGCCCCTCGGGTACTTGTTCTTGATGGAGATGATGAGGCCGACGATGATCATGGCGATCAGCAGGACCAGGCCCGGCATGATTCCGGCAAGAAAGAGCTTGGCGATGGACAGGCCGCCGGCGATGCCCGAGGCGGCGATGGCGTAAAGGATCATGTTGTGGCTCGGCGGTACCAGTACACCCTGGATGGAGGATGAGATGGTGACGCCGACCGCATATTCCGGCGAGTAGCCCTTTTTAATCATGGCCGGGATCATGACGGAACCGATGGCCGAGGCATCGGCCACCGCCGAGCCGGATATGCCCCCGAACAGCATGCAGGCAATGCTGTTGACCAGCGACAAGCCGCCCACCATCCGACCGACAAAGACGTTGGTAAAGTCGATGATGCGTTTGGCCAGACCGCCTTCGCCGAGGAGCTGTCCGGTGAGGATGAAAAACGGGATGGCCAGCAGAGAAAAGGAATTGACGCCCTGAATCATCTGCTGGGCAACGACTATCACCGGAATTTTCAGATACACCAGCGTAGCCAGGGAGGACAGGGCCAGCGTCAGTGCCACCGGGAACCGCAAAAAGAGCAATCCGCCAAAGGAAACACAGAGAATGAGAATGGCGATGTTGTTATCAGGTATCATGTTTTATTATTGCATCCTCGATTTCTGTGTAGCGTTGCGTGTTCTTCCCCAGAAATTGCAGCGTCGCATAGATGCAGCACAGGACTCCGGTGAAAGGGACGACGATATATTGGACGCTGTTCGGAAGCTTGGTCGCCGGCAGAGTCGATTCCGACATGAGAATGGAAAACTGCGTGCCGTAAATGATCATGTAGAGACCAAAACCGAATGTTGCCACGTCTATGACTCGGTCGAGAATCGTTAGGAGGTTCTTGGGTAAGAGGTCTTCCAGCATGTCCATGCCGATGTGCAGTTTCTCGCGAAAGCCGATGGCGATGCCGATGAAGGAAAACCATGTCAGACACAGCAAGGTGACTTCTTCGGACCAGAAAAAGACAAAATTAAATAACTTGCGGGTCATCACCTGGCCAAAGACGATGAGAACCATGGCAATGATCAAGATAATGGCAAACGCTTCGATCGCTTTGTCGATGCGGATAAAGAACCTTGCCAGGTTACTTTGTTCTCCGGAATTCATGACATCTCCAGACGTATGCTTTGCGTTAAGGTAGCCGGGGGCGCAGTACAAACGCCCCCGGAGAAGGTCAACTTATTTACTGATTCGTGCCTTGGCGATATCCTTCAGCACCTCGGCATACTCCGGATGGGCATCAAACACCGGCTTTACCGCATCCTGGAAGGGCTTCAGATCCTTAACATAGGTTATAACGCTGCCCTCGGCCTTGACCTTGGCCTCGGCTTCCTTTTCAAAGGCGCTCCACAGTTCGCGCTGCTTGGCAACGGAATCCTTGGCGGCCTGTCTGATCAGCTCCTGGTCGGCTTTGGCCAGCCCGTCGAAAACCACCTTGCTGATGACGAGAACCTCGGGAACACGCTGATGCGCATCAACGAGGTAGTTCTTCGCTACCTGGTAGTGGTTGGCGGTCAGATAACTGGGAAAATTGTTTTCCGCCGCATCGATGACCTGGGTCTGCAGGGAGCTGAACACCTGGCCGTAGGGCATCGGCGTGGCGCTGGCACCCAGGGCCTTCATCAGCTCCATATTGATGGTGTTCTGGATGACGCGGATCTTCAGGCCTTTCAGGTCTTCCAGTTTGGTGATCGGCTTGAACGAGTAGAAGCTGCGGGCACCCGGGTCGAAATAGCAAAGGCCGACAAAACGGGAGGCACTGAGACCGTCCAGCAGTTTCTGGCCATCGGCGCTGATGAGGTAATTCCACATATGATCGCCGTTGTCGAAGATGTACGGCAGGGAGAAGGCGCCGAGGGCCTTATTGAATTCGGCCATGGGGCCTGAGCTGACACGGGTAAAGGCGATGGCCCCGAGCTGCACCTGTTCGATGGCGGCCTTTTCTTCACCCAACGAGCTTCCCGGATATACTTCAACCTTTATATTGCCGCCGGACCGCTCGGTGACCAACTGGGCAAAATACTCATCCGCCATCTCCGTCGGGTAACCTTTCGGGTGAGTCTCGGCCAGCTTGAGAACCACTTGTGCCGGCAAGGTGGCTGCGCCGGCCAACAACATAACAAAGGCCATTAATAATGCTTTTTTCATGATTTTCTCCTTCAGTTTGGGTTACCGGAACAACCCTGTGTTCCGCGTTAATGAAAGAATGTGTCCGCCGTTACATGTATCCTCTGGTGCAAACTTCAATGGTTCAGATTCTCCTTGCCTCCGTTTATGCACGGATCAGGGTGAATAATCCGAGCCAACTCAAGGTACATATTCTTAATACTGTAAAGAACCATGATACCGCCGGTGATCGGCATACACGCATAGAGCCACTTTCTTGACACGGCGAAGGCCGTGGTCTGCTCCTCGGTATGCATGGTCAGATCCAGGGCGTATTTAAAAAAGATGGCGATGAAAACCAGCGACATCATCTCGACCACGAGCCGGTAGGCAAAGCGGGCGGCGACGTTTTTCAGGAATTTCGAGATCCAGTCGCCGACGCTGAAATGGCCGTGTATGACCCAGACTGCGGCAGCGCCATAGAAAATCAACGCGCCGTAGAGCAACTCAAGGATTTCGTCGAACCAGTGCATCGACATGATCGGCACAAAGCGGACAACGATATTCAGTGTCATTATGGCGGTAATGGCCGCGAAAAGGCTTATGCAGATCCATTCCAGCACCAGAGTCAGACCCTTGTCGAAGCGGTTCATTGCCATGATGACGGAGTTTTTCATGCTCCATTTCCTCCCGTTCGCCCAATTGCAGGGTTCAATGGGCCACCCCCATGACGTGGTTCGGCAGCCAGAGTGCGATTTCCGGCACAAAGGCGCAGAGGATGGTCACCGCGAGAATGGCCGACCAGGTACGGCAGACATTCGAGGGCCAGCGTCCATACACCGATCTTGGCAAAGCTTTCCACGGCAAAGAGACACATGCCGACCGGCGGGGTCAGGTTGCCGATCATGATCAGCAGCGTCATGACGACGCCGAAGTTCACCATATCGACGCCGAACAGCGGGCAGATCTTCATGAAAATCGGCAGGGTGATGAGAAAGATGGCATTGCCGTCGAGAAAACAGCCGAGCACCAGGATGATGGCGATGACGATCCACATGAAGGCGGCCGCCGATGCGCCCATCGCCGTCAGCTGGGTGATCAGGGCATCGGGGATGCGCTGGAAAATAGTGAACCAGCCGAAGAAATTGGCGGTGGCAATGATGAACATCAAGCCGCAGGTCTGCTTGAGCGAGGCAAAGAGGATGGCGGGCAGATCCCTGACCTTGAGATCCCGGTAGAGAAAACCCAGGGCCAGCGGCGTACAGTGTGGCGATCACGGCCGCCTCGGTCGGCGTAAAAAACCCGGTGGTAATGCCGCCGATGATGATCACCGGCGTCAATCAAAGGCAGGAAGGCACCGTAGGTGCTGTCAAGGATTTCCCGCAGGTTGGCGCGCGGGTCTTTCGGCAGACCACGCGGCCCGGCCATGATGCCGATGGCAATCATCATGGCAATGCCCATGAAGACGCCCGGAATGGCACCGGCGAGGAACAGCCGGCTGACCGAAACCGAGGTGATCGCGCCATAGAGCACGAAGGGGATCGACGGCGGAATCACCGGTCCGATGGTCGAAGCACCGGCGACAATGGCGGCAGAAATTTTCGGCTGGTAACCGGCATCAACCATGGCGCGGTGCTGGATCTGCCCGAGCCCTGCGGCATCGGCAACGGCCGAACCGGACATGCCGGAAAAGATCATCGACGAAACCACGCTGACCTGACCGAGGCCGCCGGGGACGTGTCCGACCAGCGCCCGGGCAAAACGGAACAATCGCTCGGTGGTGCCGCCGACGTTCATCAGGTTACCGGCAAGGATAAAGAAAGGAATGGCCAGCAGGGTAAAGCCGGTGGTGCCGGAATACATGCGCTGCGGCAGCATGGCCAGGAAGCTGGTCTGCCCCTGGGCGACAAAGAAGATGACGGCGGTGAGACCAATGGCAACGGCGATGGGCACGTCAATCATCAGCATCGCAAGCAATACCGCGAAGATTGCTAGAGTCAACATGAAAGTACCTTTGTCACTGCTGCGTCCTCTGAAACGCAAAGGGCCGGTCGGATTTCAGAAAGCCGGCACCGTTTTTATCGCGCGGGCGGGCATCATGCTTACTTACTGCTTGCTTCCACTATGTCCATGAACTTCTTGAAGTTGTCGGCACCAACACGGGCCTTGACCTTGTCCCAGGCCGGACCCATGGCGGCTTTCCACGGCCCGAGGTCGGGGCGGGAAATGACGATGCCCTTGGTTGTTTCGAGGTCCTTCAGTTGGATGGCTTCGTTGTCGCGCAGCAGCTTGCGGGCGGCCTTGGCGGCATTATTCGACTCTTCGACCAGAATTTTCTGTTGCTCCGCGGTCAGTTTGTCCCAGCTCTTTTTGTTGATGACGTTGACGTTCGAGCTGTAGGTGTAGTTGAGGATCGACATGTACTTCTGGGTTTCGTAGAGCTTCAGGTCATAGATGGTACCGATCGGGTTTTCCTGGCCGTCAACCACGCCTTGTTTCATGGCCATGACCAGTTCGGCAAAGGCGATGGTCTGGGCATTGCCGCCGGCGGCCTCAACAAAGGCCTGATAGGCGAAGGCCGGTGGGGTGCGAATCTTCAGGCCCTTGAGGTCGGCCGGGACGATGATCGGTTTTTTCGAATTGGTCAGTTGCCGGAAGCCCCATTCCCAGTCGGAGAGGTGCACCAGATTCTTCTTCAGCAGTTCGGGCGCGGCCCAGGCCTTGAACTCTCCGTCGATGACCTTGTCGGCGGTGGCGTAATCCTTGAAAGCGAATGGTGTGCTGATGACGTCGTAGAAAGGTAGATGCTTGGCCAGCTGATCCTGGCCGGAGAGACTCATGTCCACTGCCCCGAGGATGACCTGTTCCAGAACCTCCGGCGGCGATTGCCCAGTGCATTGTTGCCGAAGATGGCAATTTTCACTTCGCCGTTGGTGCGTTTTTCCACATTGGTTTTGAACTGGACTGCGGCGATTCCGCATGGATGGGTGTCCGAGGCAAAGTGCCCGAGCTTCAGTTCAACCGCTGCGAATGTGCTGGTCGGGCCGATGGCCGGCATTATCGCCAAGGTGAGGGCAGTCAGGGTGAAAGCTGCAATTCTGTTTTGAAACTTCATAAGACACCTCCATCTGTGTTTGAGCGGGGCAACCCCAATTCTTACCGACATCCCCCGAGGGGTTTCGGCGATTTCAGCAAGCCTTTGTAGAAAAACTATCCAAAAAGCGAGATGAATCGTATAATACATCGTTTGTCGTAGATTTACTACATTTTCCCCTTGTGTTTATTAAATAATCCAGCATCACCGCTGGTGTTTTAAACAGCCTTCTTCTTAAAGAAAAAGCGGTTGAATATGGCGATGGAACAGGTTGTCGCGAACCTGCCTGCCCACCAGAGCCCGGTGTTCTTTCAATGCGGCGAGATAGGCCCCTCCTAACTCTGCTGCTACTTTATACCCCACATGCAGGAGCTGGCGGAGGTTGCAGTCATAGTCCGGACAGCTCTGGTCGTGACGGATGGCCCGCGCCAGTCGGTCGTGGGCCCAGGTGGCAACGATCGAAGGGTGGGGCAGGGCGCTCCTATTGATATTGATTACGCTGGCATAGGGCAGGCAGAGCTCGTCGAAACGGCCGTAAGCGGTGCCATAGATTTCCTTTACCATTTCCGCCGCCGCGCCACCCGCCTCGGCCAGGCCGATGAGTTCTTCCAGCCAGGTGGTGCCGGCGGTCTTGATGTGGACGCCGGCATTGTGCGCGGTTATTGCCCGGCGTATGCCGGGATAGATGGAGAATTTGTCACTGCCGCTGTGCACCGAGAGCTTGAGATCGGTGGGCAGGCCAAAGTCGGCAACCGCTTGGCTGACAACGCAGACATCGTCGCTGAACTCCTGGTCAAATCGGCCGACATCACCCTGGTAATCGACACCCTTATTGAAGCGGCCGGTGAACTTCGGGGCGATGGTCTGTACCGGGATTCCGTGCTGGGAAATGGCGGCGAGGATGAAAAACAATTCCTCCGGAGTTTGCGGCTCGTTGGTCTCGTCCATCGATACCTCGGTGATGAAGGTGCCAGCACCTTTTTTTTCTTCGATATGGCGGTAGATGGCGGCTGCCTGCTGCACGGCAAACAGGTATTTCTCGGCAATGTCAGCCAGTCGTTCGCCACTGACCAGCAGCGGTTCGGCTATACCTGTTATTGAAAGCCGGCCGTTGTAGCGGGAGAACCGGGCGACAAAGTCGGCAAGGTCGGCATCCGCCGCCTTTTTGCCGATAAATTCGGCGACGTCGATGGTGAAAAAGTCACTCGGTTCGAGGAATGCCTCGACATTGGTGAGATTAATATGGTCGGCATCGACATGGTATTCGACCTTTTCACCGGCCGCCCGGATCGCCTCATCCGCCTCGCGCCGGACATCGCCGGGAACGGTGCCGACGATGCCGTGTTCGCGCTGTGATTTGTTCCAGACGATGGCCAGCTCGACGCCCGCCGCCTTGGCCATGGTGATGGCCTCAAGTTGCGCCGAACCCTGCAGGCCGAAGCGATCGCCGGTACCGAAGGAGTATTTGCCAAGTTTCATAGGTGTTCTTCCTGTGACAGTATCATGGTTTACCGGCTGTAGGCGGTCGAGGTGGTGGCCCCGCCGCTGCCGGTCCAGTCGGTATGGAAAAATTCGCCGCGTGGCCGATCAATCCGTTCGTAGGTATGGGCACCGAAGTAGTCGCGCTGGGCCTGGAGCAGGTTGGCCGGCAGCCTCGCCGTGCGCAGGCCGTCGTAGTAGGCAAGTGCCGCCGACAGGCAGGGTGCGGCGATGCCGTGACTTGCAGCCAGGCCGACGATGGCTCGCAGGTCGGCCTGGGCCTGGTTCACTTCAGCGGTAAAGGTTGGCGCAAGAAGCAGGTTGGCAAGATTTTCAGCGGCTTTATAGGCGGCGGCGATGCGGTCGAGAAAGACCGAACGGATAATGCAGCCGCCGCGCCAGATCCGCGCTATGGTCCCGAAATCGAGATTCCAGGCGTGGGCAAGGGATGCCTCCCGCAGGAGGGTGAACCCCTGGGTATAGGAAATGATCTTGGCGCAGTAAAGGGCGCGTTCCAGGTGGCGGAGGATCTGCGCCACTGTCGCCGGAAAAATCTCGGGTGGGACCGGCAAGGATGGTTGCCGCCTGGCAGCGCATGTCCTTTTCAGCCGAAATGCAGCGGGCAAAGACCGATTCGCTGATCAGCGACAAGGGCACACCGTGGTCGAGCGCCGTGTTCACCGTCCATTTTCCGGTACCCTTCTGGCCGGCGCTGTCGAGGATCAGATCAACGGTCGCCTGGCCATCCGCCTCGCGGTGGCCGAGGATGTCGGCGGTGATCTCAATGAGGTAGCTTTGCAGATCGCCTTCATTCCAATGGGTGAACACTGAGTGCATCGCCTCCGGTGGCATGCCGAGGATTGCCCGCATGATCTGGTACGCCTCGCAGATCAGCTGCATATCGCCGTACTCAATACCGTTATGGACCATCTTGACGAAATGACCGGCACCGTCCGGACCCATCCAGGCACAGCAGGGTTCACCGTCCTCCGCCTTGGCGGCGATGGCGGTAAAGATCTTTGCGATCTGTGGCCAGGCGGCGGCCGAACCGCCCGGCATGATCGACGGGCCTTTGAGTGCCCCTTCCTCGCCGCCGGATACCCCGGTGCCGATAAAAAGCAAGCCTTTTTCCTCTAAAGCACGGTTGCGGCGAATGGTGTCGCGGTAGTTGGAGTTACCGCCGTCGATGACGATATCACCGGGTTCGAGGTGCGGCAGGAGTTGTTCGATGAACTGGTCCACCGCCTCGCCGGCCTTGAGCATCATCATGACCTTGCGCGGCTTCTCAAGGGCGTTAGCGAAGTCCTTTACCGTATGAAAACCGTTGATCGTCTTACCCTTGGCCCGACCGGCGAGAAAGGAGTCGACCTTGGCGGTGGTCCGGTTATAGACGGCGACGGAAAAGCCCTTGTCGGCCATATTGAGCACCAGGTTTTCGCCCATGACGGCCAGACCGGCGACCCCTATCTGTGAAACTTTGTCCATTATTTGCTCCCTTGCAGCTGTTGCATCCAGGTAACGATTTCTTCGGCCAGTTGCGCCGGGCCGGGGCCGATATGGAGGGTCAAGCCGTTCTCGGGCTCCTCCATGGCGGCAAGCTGACTGTTCAGCAGATCCTTGTTCATATATTGATGATTTCTTCCTTCGATGCGTGCTCGCAGCAGATCGAAGTCACCCTTGAGGTAGACCGAGAATACCTGCTGCTGATCAATCCCCAGCAGGTCGCGATATTTTTTCTTTAGAGCCGAACAGGCGAGTATCAGATTTTCCCCGGCCGTTTTTCTCCGGATGATACGTTCTCTCAGCGTCGTCAGCCAGCCCTGCCGATCATGGTCGTCGAGGGGGATACCGGCCTGCATCTTGTCGACGTTTTCCTTGGGGTGAAAGTCATCGGCGTCGTCGAAGGGCCAGCCGAGCCGTGCCGCAAGCATCTTGCCGACGGTGGTTTTGCCGCAGCCCATCGGGCCGATGAGGACGATGACCATGGCTTTAGTCCGCCAGCGGCTTTATGCCGAAATAGTTGACCGCGTTGCCATAGCTGATGTCGCGGATGGTCTCGCCGATCAGTGGAAAATCATCGGGCAGTTCGCCTCTTTCCATGTCGCGGCCGAAAAGGTTGCACAGCACCCGGCGGAAATATTCGTGCCGCGGGTAGGAGAGGAAGCTGCGCGAATCGGTGAGCATGCCGACGAAGCGGGACAAAAGGCCCATATTGGACAGGGCGTTTATCTGCCGCTCCATGCCGTCTTTCTGATCGTTGAACCACCAGGCCGAGCCGAACTGCATCTTGCCGGGAATGCCGCCGCCCTGGAAGTTACCGATGGTCGTGGCGATCATCTCGTTGTCGCGGGGGTTGAGGACGTAGAGGATGGTCTTGGCCAGCTTGTCAGCCGAATCCAGGCGGTCGAGCAGGCGACCTAAGGACGCGGCCCATGGTGAAATCGCCGATGGAGTCGTAGCCGGTGTCCGGGCCGAGATTGCCAAATGCCCGGGAATTCTGGTTGCGCAGGGCGCCGAAATGAAACTGCTGGGTCCAGCCGCGCTCATGGTCGAGCAGGGCGAATTCTACCAGCATCGCCGATTTGAAGGCACGAATTTCCGCTGCGCTAATTCCTTTGCCACTGCGGACTTTGGCAAAAATCGCCGTCACCTCGGCCTCGGTGTAATCCTCGGCGTAGGGTTCTTCGAGACCATGGTCGGAGAGGCGGCAACCCATGTCGTGAAAGAAGGTATGGCGGGCAGCAAGGCAATCAAGGAACCCGTGGTAGTCGCCGATGTCCTGGTTGCAGATTTCTGCCAGCCGGTCCACCCAGAGGTTAAAGGCGGCCGGATCGTCAACGGCCATCGCCTTGTCGGGCCGAAGGCGGGGAGGATTTTGACGGGAAACGAGGCATCGTCCGCCAACTTCTTATGGTGCTCAAGGCTATCAAGGGGATCGTCGGTGGTGCAGACCACCTTGACCCGCATCTTTTTCAGCAGGCCGCGGGTGGAAAAATCGTCCCGCTGCAGCATCTCCGAGCACTGCTCATATATGGCGTCGGCGGTGGCCGGTGACAGCAGGGTGTCCCTGATGCCGAAGGGGTTTTTCAGCTCCAGGTGGGTCCAGTGGTACAGGGGGTTGCGGAGGGTCTTCGGCACGGTCGCCGCCCAGGCCCGGAACTTGTCGCGGTCGGAGGCCGAGCCGGTGATATATTTTTCATCGACGCCGTTTGCCCGCATGGCCCGCCATTTATAATGGTCGCCGTGCAGCCAGATGGCGGTGAGGTTTGCGAATTTTTTGTTGTCGGCGATCTCCGCCACCGGCAGGTGGCAGTGGTAATCGAAGATCGGCATGTCGGCGGCGTATTCGTGGAACAGTCGCTCGGCGGCTTTTGTTTCCAGGAGAAAATTGTCGTCAAGAAAGGCTTTCATGGCGTGCTCGCAAGGATGGGCTTTGGCAGGCGATGCAGGATCTCGCCGGCCTTTTCGACAAAGAGTATGCCCTCGGCCTCCCGGTTGCGGTACTGCTCCGGATCAATGGTTTTCGGGTCGAGGTAGCCGAGATTGATTTTGGCGCAGGTTTCCGGGGGGATGGCCGAGGCGAGAATCACCTCAATGCGTGGCTTTTCGATCGCCGTCCTCCATCGTGCCAAGGCCCCGGACGTGGGTGGAGTGGGCCAGCACGCCGCGCGGGATGTCGGCAAAGCGGTCCGGGTCGGCAAGGAAATAATCGCGGACATGGTAGCCGATCTTTTCCATATAGCTGCCCCAGGTGCGTGACACCTCGGTAATATGCGGGGCGTAGATGATCAGTCGGCCGCCGTCGGCCACCACCTGTTCGAGTTTATACATGACCTTGCCGCCGGTCCAGATCTCGTCATACATCGGCGGGCAGATGCCGAAAACGGTATGGTAGGGCTTTTCTTTCACCACCACGTGCACCTGCTCGGAAAGATCGGCGGCCTGCGACCAGGCCTGCGCGATAATCGCCGCCGAAGAGACCGTACAATTCCGTTGCCGATTTGACCACCATGGCCAGGCAGTGCACCGGGACCTCGACAAAGCGCATGGCCCGGTTGATGACTTCGCGCACCGGGGTGTGTTTGATGCCGATGGTCCCCGGACAGGTGACGATCGCCCCCAGCCAGTGGAAGGCGTGCAGGAATTCGCCGCCGGAGATACCCGGGAACAGGTATTTGGCGCCGCCCGAATAGCCCACCACCTCGTGCGGGAAGACCGGGCCGAGGACGATTATCTGGTCGTAGTCGAAGATCGCCCGGTTGATGTCCACCGGCACCCGCTCGCTGAGGCGGCCGTTGGACAGTTCTTCGATTTCCTCTTTTTCGATCCAGCCGATGCGGGCGAGGGTTTCCGGCAGATCCCAGCGGTGGTTGAGAAAGCGGCTGTCCGACCCAGAGTTCTTGCCTTTCCTTGTCCGAGATGCCGTAGAGGGCAAGTATTCGTTCCTCGGAAAGTGGCGTGTGGGTGCCGAGGGCCACCATGAAATCGAGGCGGGCAGCCGCTTTGCCGATCAATTCGCCGAGGCAGCGGATCATCAGGGGCAGGGGGCAGGTGCGGGTGGTATCCGGGGTGAGAACCAGGACCTTTTTTCCGGTATAGAGCGAGGCCGGCGTCGTGCGTTTCGATGATCTCGCGGATCTCAATTTCACTCAGGACCTTGATCTGTGCACCGATGCCGTGGGTCATGCGGTATTCTCCCTAGATGTTATGGACCAAATAGCCACCATCCACCGCGATCGATACCCCGGTGACAAAGCCCGAGGCCCTGGGGCTGGCGAGAAAGACGACCGCCCCGGCCAGTTCCGCCACATCGCCGAAACGAGCGAAGGGGGTATGGTGTAATACCGCCTTGCCCCTTTCGGTGTAGTCACCGCTTGTCTCGTTGACCAGGAGGCTCTTGTTCTGCTTGCCGAGGAAAAAACCGGGGGCGATGGCGTTGACCCGGATGCCGTAAGGGGCGAACTCGGCGGCGGCGGCCATGGTCAAATTGAGGGTTGCTGCCTTAGCGGCGTCGTAGGCCCAGACTCCGGACAGCGGATTGTAGGAGGCCATCGAGGTCAGGTTGATGATGCAACCTTTGATGCCTTCGGCGATCCAGCGTCGGCAAAACACCTTGGTGGGAATAACCAGGCCGGCGGTCAGGTTGAGGTCAAGGACCTCCCGGAAGGTAGCGATGTCGATGTCGATAAATTTGCCCTTGCCCCGATTGCCGCCGACGCCGTTAACGAGGATTTCCGGTGCCGAGAAGTGGGCCTTTGCCTGCGCATATGCCCCTTCCAGCTCCTCCTCGTTGCCACAATCCAGGGCAATGCCGTGGACGCGCTTGCCCAGTTCCGGGTCGTTCTGAAAACGGGCGAGAAAGGCGTCAATGGAGCCCTCGGTTCGGCTGAGGACAACGACGTTTGCCCCGGCGCGGAGCAGGGCCTCGGACATCACCGTGCCAATGGCCCCGGCCCCGCCGGCGATCACCGCGGTTTTGCCGGCCAGGCTGAAAAGGTCTTCGAGATAGCTCATGGGCTGCTTCCTTTACGGAACGGGTTTGTATGTTGGGTCTTGGCGAATTCTTAGCGGAGGAAGGAGGTCTTGTCAAGGACTTTGTTCGCTCAGTGAAATATGTTGTTGTAATTTTTCTCCATAATGTATAACGTCGTTGTTGTGATATTAAAATGGATTCATGCCCCCATTCGCCCGGTACTCCCAGCGGTTCGATATTGACAGAAGGGAAAATTTGTAACATTAATTCGTTCATGCAATTAAATTCCTCTAATCCATTGACCTGGCGGGGCGCCGTCGTGGCCGGCAGGCATGAGCGGGGTGAAACATGGCGGTAGCGAACCGGGATCTGATGCGGGCGATCAACCGCTTTGCCATCCTCCATGCCATCCGCGATGCGGGAACGATCTCGCGGGTCGATCTTGCCCGGCGCACCGGGCTCAGCCAGGCGACGGTCACCGGTATAACCGCCGAACTCATCGGCGAGGGCATGCTCCTGGAGCAGCAGAGCGGCCGGTCGGAAGGCGGTCGGCGGCCGGTGCCGCTTGTCCTCAATCCACAAGGGGCCTATACCGTGGGCGTGCATCTGTCGGTGGATCAGATCTGTGTGGTGCTCATGGACCTGCAGGCCGGGATCCTCAAGACCCACGTGAAAAAGCTGGAACAGGACGATTACATAGCGGAACAGATGGTCGAGGTACTCATTGAGTCGGTGCAGACCTGCCTCTGGCAGGCCGATTTCAGCAAGAAGCAGATCTCTGGAATAGGGGTGGCCATCCCCGGGCTGATCGACTCACGAACCGGCTTTGTTCACTATGTGCCGAATTATAAATGGACTAATATCGGTCTCGCCGACCGGCTGCGTGAGCGGATGGGGGTGGCGGTCTATGTCGAGAACAGCGCCAATACCCTGGCAATCTACGAGCAGTGGTTCGGCATCGGCCGCGGCACCGACAACTTCCTCCTTATCACCACCGAGCATGGCATAGGCGCCGGATTGGTGCTGGACGGCAAGCTTTATCGGGGCTGTCGCGGCATTGCCGGGGAATTCGGCCATACGGTGATCGATGCCCAGGGCCCGCTCTGCCGTTGCGGTCAAACCGGCTGCCTGGAGGCAATCTGCGGCAACAACGCCATTCTCCGCGACGCTAAAGAGGCGATACGGACGCGGTGACTGGCGTGCAGAGGGCATGGAGCCCACCATTGAAGAGGTTCTTGCCGAGGCCAAGGGCGGCAATGCCGCTTTACGGGAAATCTATCGCCGTGCCGGCCGCACCCTCGGCATCGGCATCGGCAATATCGGTAAACTCTTCGACCCGGAGAAGATCATCATCACCGGCAAGGGTGTCCTGGCCGGTGAACTGCTCTTTGGTCCGATGCGCGAGACCCTGCCGCCGGGACCATTTCTTTTGCGCGTGATGCCGAGGTCAGGCTTCATATCCAGGAGTGGCAACCAAGCCTCTATGCCAGGGGAGCGGGTGCCCTGGTTCTGCAGGAGGTTTACCAGAGCCCGGCCAATCGGGCTGTGCCGATTATTTAGGAGCCGTTAGGGAATGGGTATTTTTCTTCCCATTTCCTTACGGCTCCTTATCCCCCTTTAGGGGATTATGAAAGTCCTTTTAGGATTCGAAGATAAGGTAATTGAAAAGACAAGGAGAGCAGTATGGCTTTTTTAAAGGAAGTTGAATTGAGCAAAGAAATCATCGGTACCGGGCGCAGCCGTTACCTCGGCCATACCGACAACCTGATGGTGGTGGTTATCGATTTCGACGACGGACCGAGCGAGACTCGCGATCCGCCGCATTCCCATCCCCACGAACAGGTTACCTACGTGGCCGAGGGGGAATTGATCGTCCACATCGGCGATGAGTCAACCCGCCTCGGCAAGGGAGATATCTTTACCGTCCCGCCGGATATTCCCCATACCATTCAGTTGCTCAGTGAACATGTGCGTCTGGTGGATACTTTTACGCCCCTGCGCGAGGATTTTCTGAAAAAATAAAGGCCGACCGGCCCCGAAACAAGGAGAACGACCATGGAAGTACGACATCCGGTGCACCCGGAACATATGCTGATGTTTGATACCGAAGAGATGCGCCACCACTTTCTCGTGCAAGGGCTCTTTGTCCCGAGCCAGTCGAAACTCGTTTACTGTTTCTACGACCGGCTGATCGTCGGCGGGGTCTGCCCGGTGGGGCCGCTGACCCTTGCGGTTGACCCGAAGATCATCGGCGCCGAATTTCTCCTTGAACGGCGGGAGCTGGGTGTTATCAATATCGGCGAATCGGGTCGGGTCGTAGCCGACGGCACAAGCTTTGATCTTGGCCGCGGCGAGGGGCTGTATGTCGGCCTGGGCACCAGGGATTTGCGGTTTGAAAGTTTCGATCCGGCCAGACCTGCCAAGTTCTACCTGAACAGCGCCCCGGCGCACGCCCAGCTGCCGACGGTGAAGATCGCCCTGGCCGATGCCGAGCCGGTGGTTATGGGTGACAGCGCGACGAGCAACAAGCGCACCATCCGTAAATACATCCATCCGGGCGGGGTGAAAAGCTGTCAGCTGGTGATGGGCATGACCATGCTTGACACCGGTTCGGTGTGGAACACCATGCCGACCCATACGCACCAGCGGCGGATGGAGGCCTATCTATATTTCGACATGCCGGCGGATGCGGTGGTTTTTCATCTCATGGGCGAACCGGAAGAGACCAGGCATCTGGTGGTGCGCGAGGGCGAAGTGGTGCTGTCGCCTTCCTGGTCCATCCATTCCGGGGCCGGGACGGCCAACTATACCTTCATCTGGGGCATGGCCGGCGAGAATCAGAACTTCGGCGACATGGACCATGTGCCCATGGCCCGTCTGCGCTAATACCCAAAGTTTTTTCCGTTAACCATGCGATTCCGGCGCCATGCCGGACTAGGGGTGAAATCATGATACTCGATGCATTCAATCTCCGTGGCAAGGTGGCCATCGTCACCGGCTGCGGCACCGGCCTTGGTCGGGGTATGGCCCTAGGATTGGCTGAAGCCGGGGCGGATATCGCCGGGGTCTATAACAACAGCGAGCCGGACTGCGCCGGGGAAATAACCAAGATGGGCCGAAGGTTCCTTCCTGTCAAGGCCAACCTCACCGATCTTGACCAGATCGAGCCGTTGGTCGAGCAGACGGTGGAGGCCTTTGGCCGGGTCGATATCCTCGTCAACAATGCCGGGATCATCCGCCGTCAGCCGGCCCTGGAATTTACCCGGGAAAATTGGGACGAGGTAGTGAACCTCAACCTGCGCTCCCTGTTCTTTCTCGCCCAGGCCGTCGCCAAGCGCTTTGTCGCCCAGAAGAGCGGCGGCAAAATCGTCAATATCGCCTCGATGCTGTCGTTCCAGGGCGGCATCCTGGTGCCGTCGTACACCGCCAGCAAAAGCGGAGTCATGGGCCTCACCCGCGAACTGGCCTGTGAATGGGCGGCCGAGAATATCAATGTCAACGCCATTGCCCCCGGCTATATGGCGACGGAAAATACCCGCGCCCTGCAACAGGATCCGCTGCGCAGCGTCGATATCATGAAGCGTATTCCCGCCGCCCGCTGGGGGCAACCGAGTGATCTGGCCGGGGCGGTGGTCTTTCTTGCCTCGGATGCGGCAAACTATATCCATGGTTATACCCTCGCCGTCGATGGCGGCTGGCTGGCCAGATAAAATATCAGGGGAGGATGTCATGCACAGCAATCCGGTATTTTCGCTTCTCGGCAGAAGGCTGCGTCTGGCGGTGATCGGCGGTGGGCCGGGCTCGTTCATCGGCCCCATGCACCGTATGGCCGCACGTCTCGATGACTGCTATGAGCTGGTGGCCGGGGTTTTGTCCTCCGACCCCGAACGGGCTCTTGCCCGCGCCCGGGAGATTGGCCTGCCGGAGGGACGCGGCTATGCCTCGGTTGCGGCGATGCTCGAAGCGGAGGTGGGACGTCCGGACGGTGCCGATGTGGTGGCGATCATGACCCCCAACGACAGCCACTTCCCCTACGCCATGGCGGCGCTTGACCGGGGTTTTCATCTGATCTGCGACAAGCCGATGACCAACGGTCTTGAGGAGGCACGTAAGCTGCACGCCAGGGTCGTCGCAACAGGGACCATCTTTTGTCTCACCCACAACTACACCGGCTATCCCATGGCCCGCCAGGCCCGGGCGATGGTGGCGGCGGGGGATCTGGGGGCGATCCGTCTGGTGCAGGTGGAATACGTTCAGGGTAACCGCGCCGACGGCAGCCGGCCCGATCCGGTCACCGGCCCACGGTCCTGGAAAAACATTCCGGCAAAAAGTGGTCCTTCCTTGATCTTGGGCGATATCGGCAGCCATGCCCATAACCTCCTGCGCTTTATCACCGGCCTTGAGGTCACCGAGCTGTGTGCCGAACGGGGGGCCATCGTTCCCGGCCGACAGGTTGACGATTATGCCGGGGCGCTGCTGCATCTTGAAAACGGTGCCCGGGGCAGCTTCTGGGTCACCCAGGCGGCGGCCGGCATGGGCAACGGTCTGCAGATTCGGGTGAGCGGCACGGAAGGAACCATCGAGTGGCACCAGGAAACGCCGCAATTCCTCACCTTCCGGCACCTGCTGCAGACCGGCATGCCGATCGAGACGAGGGTTGCCGCCGGACCCGGCACCCTGCCGCTTGCCGCCCGTTCCAGTCGACTGGTGGCAGGACATCCCGAGGGCTTTCCGGAAGGTTTTGCCAACCTCTACAAGGACGCCGCCGAGGCCATTGCCGCCAGGATCGCCGGGGTCGAAGCCAACCCCCTGGCCCTGCACTTTCCCACCTCGGCCGACGGCCTGGCCGGGGCCCTTTTCATCGATGCGGTCATTCGTTCCAGTGACGGTGGAACGTGGGTGCCGGTGCCCTCGGCATAGAGAGGATTTATCAGTTCTATGGCATTTTTCGAATCTTTGACGCAATTCTCCCATTCATCTGGTTCTTTCTGCCTTACTCGGTTTGTATCAACGAGGGAGTAACAGAACGTGTGCGGTTGATTACTGCAGTCGGATTATAAATGTTTATTCTCTGTCGCAAAAATGATAAAGAATGAGGTGCTTATTATTCTGTAGGATACCCATTAATTATCAGTATCGAGCCGGAAGGGTTCGGTGGTAATTTGCGGTCACCGGTTTTGAAGGTCATAGGATGCCCCTTATCTGCGACAAGGTTGCTTTCGTCTATCCCGGAGCAAAACACCCGCTCTTTACCGATGTGTCGTTTCAACTACCGGCACCGGGATTCCATTCGTTCTTTGGCCCATCGGGGGTGGGTAAAACCTCTCTTGCGAAAATCATCACCGGTGCAATCGAAAGGTCATCCGGCAGGATCGCAACCGACGGGATGGGCACCCTTCTCTATTCACACAATAAGGAGCGGCTTCCCGGCTGGTCCGCGGTTGGCCGTCATTTAACGCGGGTCATCCCGCCGTCGATGCATGCAGGCAAGGACCAACTGGTGGAGATATTCGGCCTGTCCGACTGCATCAATTCCCGGTTTGACCAGCTTTCCATGGGTCAACAGAACCGGGTGAACCTGATCCGCTACCTGCTGCAGGACTGCGATCTGCTGATTATGGACGAAAGCCTGGCCAACGTCGATGAACTCACCAGGGAAAGGATTATTCTGGCCATCAAGGCGATGTTCCCCCATCGCTATTTCATCTATATTTCCCACAATGTCATGGAGGTTGCCAAATTCTGCGATTCGATCCTGGTTTTCCGCGGCAGCGGCAAGGCACCACAGACCATAATGATCAGCGGCTGCAATATTCGGAAAAAAGAAGACCTTGCGCGCGCGGCTCTCGATGCGACCCTGCTGGAGATCATGAATGCTGCCTAGACGCGTCTTCCAGTTCTTTATCATCTACTTGCTGTTTATCGGCGGCCTGATGGTGCTGAAATACAGTCTCGCCCTGTCCGATTACGTCATTCCGGCGCCCGCCGGCATATTCCATACCCTGATCGCCGAATACCGCGGGTACAGCCTCGCCACTTTAAACACCATGACTGTGGCGGTGATCGGCCAGATCCTTTCGGTGGCCATGGCCTTTGCTATCGGCATCACCGGCCGTCAGTCCACCTGGCTTGGCTCCTTCATCAAGGTTGCTGCCTACAATTTTCAGGCCTACCCCATTGTCGCGCTGGCGCCGATCCTTTTCATCCTGCTCGGCGACGGTTTTCTCACCCGCTTGTTGATCGCCGCCATGATCTGTTATTTTCCGGTACTGCTTTCCGTTTTAGGAATCATGTCCAAGCCGGTTGACGATATCGAACACTTCTACCGGGTCACCGGTCGTCTGCGCTGGCAGCTGGAGGTTAAAATCCGGACCTTTGAAAACCTGACGCAACTGACCACCGTCATCGCCGGCAGCGCCACCCTGGCCATGGCCGGGACCATAGTCGGCGAATTCATCGCCGCCAATGCCGGAATCGGCTACAGTATCCGCATCGCCCTGTATCAAAGCGATCTGGGCAAGATTCTCATCGCCCTTTTTCTCATCGGCATCACCATTGCCATTTACCAGGCAATTCTCGAGTCGCTGGGGGCGGTCATAAAACGGGCCTGGACCGGAAGGTAATCCATTTCTGGAGGCCGTCCGGACCTACGATGCCGAAGAAGGAGCAAAGATGAACGACAAAGCCAGAACTCTCATTCTGCCTGCCTATGTTCTGTTGATAATGGCGATGTTTGTTGCGACCAGCGCCCAGGCGGGTGAAAAGGTCGTTTATCGTCTGAAGTGGCTGCGCAATGTCAGCGTCGTCGGCGCCTTATATGCCGAAACCCACCAGCTGTTTGAAAAGGCCGGACTTGATGTGGAGGTCAAAGCCGGCGGGCCGGAACGGGATGCAATCAGGGAGTTGGAACTCGGCTATGCCGATTTTGGCGAGGCCTCGGCCGACCAGGTGCTTCGGGCGCGGGCCAAGGGGGCGCCGGTGGTGGTGATCGCCCAGCTGTTCCAGGTCAACCCGCTGCAATGGATGTATCGCCCGGAGGAGATGCAGATAGGAAATCTTGCCGACCTGCAGGGGAAAGTCATCGGCGTCACCTTTGGCGGCAACGATGAAACCATCATGAACACCTTGCTGGCCGAAGTCGGGCTCAGTAGTTCCGACGTGAAACTCTTTAGTGTCCGCTATGATTATACGCCGTTTTACCGGCACCAGGTTCAACTCTGGCCGGTTTATCGCAATGCCCAGGGGCCGTTTATTGAGGCACAGCTGGCCAAGGCGGGGGAGACGACCGCCTTTTTCAATCCGGCGGAATTCGGGGTAAAATTCGTCGCCAACTGCGTCGTCACCAAAGCGCGGACCCTGACGGAAAAGCCCGAACTGGTGAAGCGGTTCCAGTCTGCCCTGCTTGCCGGATGGCAGCAGGCGCTTGATCCGAAAAATCAAGAGGAAGCCATCAAAACCCTGCAAAAATATGATCCGGATACGCCAGGTCCGATCCTCGAAGAGCAGCTGAAGATCACCCGCCAACTCGTGCAGCCAGATGCAGCACTTGCCATCGGCACGATCGATGAAAAGGGCTGGGAGCAGACCGAGCGGATCATGCGGATCCAGAAACAGCTGCCCATGGAAGTCGATCTTAAAGCAATATTAAAGCCGGTCGACGGTGGTGCCGAATAGGGGAGTTCATTCAATCAATAACAATCCAAAACAGCTTTCTGTCTCTTCTTTTGATTTTAAGACATTGATCGAGAAACCATTATTACGGACTGTTGCGTATACATCAATTCCACAGGCTTCCATGGATGCCCTGGCTAATTTGGGGACTTTACACTGAGTCAAGGTGCATTCTTTACAGAGTTTGCATGGTCCAGCCCCAAAAGCGATTACCTTGTAATAGTTTCTTAGGAAAATTTCTCTTTCCAATTCGGCTATTGTTTTTGTCACCGGAACATCACCACCAAAATGGATGAGCAATCCCAGTTTGTAATCAGTAACTATCTTTTTGGTTTCATCCGGTGTCGGAGAATGGGGAGGGCAACAAAGGCTTTTGCCGTAACCTGCACATCCATACTGACACTTATATCTCGGCCAATAACCAACGACAATACTCCCAGGGTCGATAAATTTGCAGTTAATTGCTTTTTTCTCAAGGCAAAGCTGTTGAATGTCGATTTTGTCTTGTTCGATCATGAAGTTATCCCTAAGCCCCCTGTTGAAGGCGTATGATTTTGAATTTTATAGATATTTTTGTGCTGTGATTGCCAGGCTCTTGCCGGGCAAAACCATAAGCGTCGATGTACCATGGGCTAGAAGTTCATCCTTCTGATCAAACACTCTTGCCTCAGCATAGCATATTGATTTCCCGCTCTTGATGGCAATTCCCTCAGCCTTTAACCAACCGTTTGTTACCGGTCTGAGATAATTTAACTTGAGGTCCACATTGACCAAACCTGCGTCTTCTGGGATTCTCAAAAAGACAGACCAGAATGTTGCAGTGTCGATGAGAGTGGCTAGGACACCACCATGCACGATTCCGAATGGCTGAAGATGGCATTTGCCCAAACTCAGCCTGATGGTAGCCTTGTCCAAATCGATTTTCTCAAGTTCCATTGACATATGGCTTGGAAAGGGACTTTTCCTTACAATTTCAATTAATTCGCTGATGTATGCAGGGTTGGGATTTATCATGATGGACCTCTTCGAATTGCAATGGTTCAGGTTTTTTTTAAGCATTTAAAGAGCAGGTGCATAAATATACCGAACGGTATATTTATGCACAATAAAATACTAGGTTCTTAATGAGAGAATTACGCGTTCCATCTCTTCTATTGCATGAAGGACATAGCTTTCCTCTCCGGTGACCTTGGCCATGGCATAGCCCCCTTCTATCAGTGCAATACATATTTTAGCAATTTTTGCAGCATCTGCATCTGCTTTAAGTTCGCCCTGTTGCACCCCTTTTTCAACGAAATCAATTATTGTCGATTCCCAGAGCCTGATTCTTTGAAGGACAGCCTCATGCAGTTTTTCGTTGAGATCATCAGCATCAACGGAAGTATTCAGTATCGGGCATCCACCGTTGCAAAGGACAGCTTTGTATATTTTTCGAAAGGTGGCTGGATACGCAAGCAATTTCTCCAGGTAGGTACCGGCTAGCTGTAATTTGCGATTTGAGATTCTTATTGACGAAATCAGCGTTATACTCAAAAGCAGATAGCGCCACCTCGTCCTTATCTTTGAAATTACCATAAATACTCCCTTTGCTTAATCCCGTTATGGCAATCATATCGGACAAAGTGGTTGCCGCATACCCTTTCTTGTTGAAAACCGGCGCCACCATCTCAGTGATGTTGCGCTTCGTTCGTTCTGATTTGTTGAAATCTGAATATCGCATGTTAGAAATATACCATTCGGTATTTATCTTGTCAAATTTCTTTATCCGTGATAGCAGTAAAAGCCTTCAATCCTCGTGGTTCCACAGCCACCGAACAGTATTCGCTGACCATCTTCGGTTTCGTGCTTGCGAAGTTTGACAAAGCTTGGATTATCAAGCATTGCACCCTGTTCGACCATAAAGTCACCAGGCCAGCGATTTTCCTGCAGCAGTCGGTAGCCAAAGGCGGCATTGCCCGACCCGGTGGCCGGATCCTCAAGGTAACCAAACTTCGGGGCAAATACACGGGTGCGGTAGCGGCAGCAGGCCGTCCGGGTCTCTTTGACTGACACATGGACGATGTCGATACCGTTTTCCAGACAGAAATTTCGGAGTTTTTCATAATCGGGGCGGATAGAAAGGCATCCGTCCAGACTGCGGATCTGGACCAAAAGGGTTCTCAGGCCACCGTCGACCAGCCGTAGCGGCATCATGTCATCGATCACCGCGGTATCGATGCTCAAGGCATCTGCCACCTGCTGTACGGTCAACCGGCAGTCAAGGTAATGCGGGGCCGGTGCCATGATGTAGACGGCATCTTCTTCTTCGATACGGTTGAAGACAGAAAGTTTCCCCGCCTTCACATGGATGGGAACCTCTTTTTCCTCGTTTGTGGCTCCACCGGAGAGCAGATCATACATGATGGCGATCGTCGCATGGCCACAGAAGGCTACTTCGCACTGCGACGAGTAAAAACGGAGGTGGTGCTGTCCGTCGGGTTTGCTGACGAATCCGACTTCATTGACGAAGCCTTTCAGCTCTGACGCGATTTTCTGCATGCCGATTTCATCGAGAGAGCCTTCCTCCTCGAGGAGTATGTAGCCGGCCGGATTTCCGGGGGCCAGCCCCTTGGTGAAGGCGTCGATCTTTTTGAATTTCAATTTTTTCAAGAGTCATCCTCCTTGTTATACAATGTCTCCATGAAGCCTTGCCCCGAAACGGTCTGATATATCTCTCTGCCGGTGTGATGATAGTGGGCCGGCATCTTCCAGTTAATCAGGCATTCCCTGCATGATTAATGACGTCGCAATTATCCACATGGTGGCCCAGACCAAAGTATCAAGAATCCGCCAGGATATTTGTTTTTTAAAGACAGGTGCCAGCATCTGTCCGCCAAGGCTGAGACAGATAAACCACAGCGTCGATGCCGAGACAGCCCCGGCCCAGAACAGCAAGCGATTTTCGCCATAAAACCGGCTGCTGATGCCACCCAGGAGTATAACCGTATCCAAATAAAAATGCGGGTTAAGGAGGGTAACTGCCAGAGTGGTCAGGATGGCGGCACCCAAAGAAAGCACGGCCCGATCACTTGCCTCAAGACTTCCACCTCTTACGGCAGAGCGGAGAGAGCGACCGCCATAAACAAATAGAAATCCTGCCCCACCCCATGCTACCCACTGTGCTAGAGCTGGATTTGCCGACACCGTTCCACCAATGCCTGCAACTCCAGCGGTGATAAAGACGGCATCGCAAAAAATACATATCAGGGCAATGGCCACGTGGTGGTTGCCGCGAACCCCCTGCGATAAGACAAAGGCGTTCTGTGCGCCTATGGCCACAATCAGTCCGCCACCGGCCCCAAAGCCCTGTATAAAAGGTGCTATCATCATTGGTTCTTTCCTCAAAGAGTGTTTACTTGAGAAAATAGGCGAGATAGTTTAGAAAGTAAAATTAATTGTTTTTATATAAGATTAATATTCCTTATGATAAACCATCATGCTTGATTATAAACTGATTGAAGCACTGGCACTGGTGGCTCAGGGCGGTGGCTTTGACAAAGCGGCAAATGTTCTGCATATCACCCAATCTGCTGTCTCTCAACGGGTAAAACTGCTGGAAGAGCAGATGGGGCAGATCTTGGTGGCGCGCACCGCACCTCCCCGGCTTACCTCGGCTGGTCGAAATCTGTTAAAACACTATCTTCAGGTCAAGCGCCTGGAAGATGATCTGTTCGGCGAGATAACGCAACAGGTGGACCAAGGGTACACACCGATAGCTGTGGCTCTTAATGCTGATAGTCTTGCCACCTGGTTTCTTGATGCAATCCAATCCTTTGTCAAAGAGAATGGTGTGTTGTTGGATATAAGAGTCGATGATCAGGAACAGACCCACCAGTTGCTGAAAGATGGTGATGTTGTGGGATGCATCAGCACCAAGGATCAGCCCCTGCAAGGTTGCCGAATCGACTACCTGGGGCAGATGAATTACCATATGTTTGCTTCTCCGGAATTTGCTAAAAAATGGTTTCCATCGGGACTCACCCTCGCTGATGTTTGCATTGCCCCCGCGATTATCTTTAACCGCAAGGACGAATTACATAACAAGCTCTTTCATCTGGTCCTTGGAAAAGTGCCCGACTCCATCCCGGCCCACTATGTGCCATCCGCCGAAAAATTCGTCGATTTTATTGCCATGGGACTTGGCTATGGCATGTTACCACGTCAGCAAAGCGAGCCTTTTACAGGAAACGGTCAATTGGTCGATCTGGCACCTGATCATAATATCCCCGTGAAACTCTATTGGCATTGCTGGAACTTGAAATCAAAGCTGCTGGTTAAGTTTACCAGGCAACTCACCCTCGGCGCCAAAGCGCTGTTGGATACGCATATAGGGTAAGCGAAACGTGGAAGTCAGATTTAACATCAATTATCGCCACCAAAGGACAATCGCACGCCAAAATAGCGGCTTGACAGCAAGCATACGATATCCTATATTAGCTCTAATGTAGATAATGGATATCTGCATTAGAGCTAATATCCAAATTTGGGAGGATTATTATGTTTGACGAAAGGTTTATGACGGTTGTTGGCAAGGAAGGGGTTGTTTCCATAGTATCATGTTCCGATGATGAGGCGCATGTAGTGAATACATGGAACTCTTACTTGGCTTTTCCTGGCGAGAACCGAATTCTTATCCCAGTGTATGGAATGAGGAAGACCCAGAAAAAAGTTGAGAAAAACCCGAATGTATTGCTTACTTTAGGCACTAAAGAGGTCGAAGGGAAAATGGGTCCTGGCACAGGATATCTTATTAAAGGAACGGCGAAATTTATGAAATCAGGCCCGGAATTTGATTTGATGAAGCAAAAGTTTTCTTGGGCTAATCGTGTCCTTGAAGTCACAGTTTCATCAGTAAATCAAACGATTTAAGCTTACTTTAAGCCTTATTTTTATACAGGGCGACACCTCCTGATCATGAGCAAGGGGAAAAGAGTTGTTCCATTTTTGCATTGGAGAGTCGTATGCAGCTCAGTGTTGGCGTAGAGTACGCATTTCATTCGCTGTTTTATATGGTTGATCTGCAGGAAGGTAAGACCGTCGGCATCAAACAAATAGCAGAATTGAATGCAATCTCAGAAACATACTTATCAAAAACTTTTTCTAAACTGAGAAAGGCTGGAGTCGTTCGTTCAATACCTGGTGTTAAGGGTGGTTACGAGTTAGCCAGACCTGCTGAAAAAATTTCTTTTTGGGATATCATTGAAGCTATTGAAGGGCCCTCTTTCTTTTTTCAGTGTGCTGAAATCCGTAAAAAGAATATTTTTGTAGATGATCCGAGTGTTTTTACAGATAAGTGTCCGTGCTTGATAAAAGTGGTAATACAGGAAGCGGAAGTGCTGTTTAGAGATAGGTTACGGTCAAAATCCCTTCGTTGGCTGTATGATCAAGTACACGGCGATTTTCCTGATGATAAGAAGAATGCCATTGATAATTGGATCAAGACGGTATGATCCTCAATGGCACTGTTGTTCACTGATCTGCCTCTTGCCTATAAACGGGGCGTAGGCGCTGACTTGTCGACTTCCCAACCCTGCCATCCTGATGTATGCCGGCTCCTTTTTCTTGGTGAAATGCATGAAAATTCTACTCATTCCCGCACTCCTTCTGCTGGCATGGCTTGCCGGATGTGCCGGAAAACCCTTGCCGCCGGTGGTTGTCAAGGTTCCAGCCAGGATGATTAACTATCAAGCGGAGGTGAAGCCCCTGCTGGACAAGCGCTGTACCGTCTGCCACTCCTGTTATAACTCGCCCTGTCAGCTCAAGCTCGATTCTTTCGAAGGGACTGACAGGGGGGCGACAAAACAGGCAATCTACAACGCCGCTCGGTTGAAGACCATGGACCCGACACGGCTGTTTATCGATGCCCACTCCACCAAGGAGTGGCGGGAGAAAAAATTTTTCAGTGTTACCGAAAGCACGGTCGGGAATGGTTCGAATGATTCGATGAGTTTGAATGACTCGATAATGATCCAGTTGCTTGCCCACAAACTGAAAAACCCGAAGAGTGCCGGCGAATACAAGCCTGAAGCAGATGATTTGACCTGCGCTGAAAACGGCACGGAGTTGGCAGCGTATCTGGAAAAACACCCCAACAACGGTATGCCCTTCGGTTTCCCGCCGTTGAAGCAGGACGAGTTTGAAACCATCGCCGGTTGGCTTGTGCAGGGGGCAAAAGGGCCTGATGCCGCCGAGCAGGCCGTGCTGACCATGCCGAAAGCTGCCGATGCCCCGGCCATCAAGCAGTGGGAGGAATTTTTTAACGAGAACGACGCCAAGCACGCCATGACGGCGCGCTACCTCTACGAGCACCTGTTTCTGGCGCATCTGAAATTCGGCACACCGACCAATGAGTTCTATGAACTGGTGCGCTCCACCACCCCTCCGGGGCAACCCATCAACCTCATTGCCACCGTCCGCCCCTATGACGACCCGGGCGTCGCAGAATTTTTCTATCGTTTCAGGAAAATCCATTCCACCATCGTCCAGAAGACGCACATGGTGTTCGATCTTGATGACGCGCAGTTTGAGCGCTTCAATGAGCTGTTCATCAAGCCCGAATGGCTGCAGCCACCGCACCTGATGGGGTATGACCCGAAAATGAGTGCCAGGCCGTTCACCGTATTCGAGCAGATTCCTCCCCGCTCACGCTACCAGTTCCTGCTCGACAATGCCCAGTACATGATCATGACCTTCATCCATGGACCGGTGTGCAAGGGGCAGATTGCCCTCAACGTCATCGACGACCATTTCTGGGTGATGTTCATGGATCCCGACCATGATTTGAGCGTGACCTATCCGGCGTTTCTGAAGCTGCACGCCGATCAATTGACTATGCCCATAGAGAGCGGCAGTGGCGAAAAACTCTTTTCGGCACTTACCGACGAGCACCGCAAAGCGGCGGTCGAGTTCTATAAGGCCCGCCAGGACTACTATATGTCGCATAACTACGTCGGTCTTGGTTACGATTCCATCTGGCCGGGAAGTCGGCCCGGTGACGCACCGTTACTTACCATCTACCGCCACTTCGACAGCGCATCGGTGCACCGAGGTGCCTTGGGGAATCTGCCCAAGACCCTGTGGGTAATTGACTACCCGCTTTTTGAGCGGATCTATTATGCGCTGGTGGCCGGGTTCGATATCTACGGAACCGCCGGTCACCAATTGGCCGTCCGACTGTATATGGACAGACTGCGGGTGGAAGGGGAAAGCTATTTTCTCGATTTTCTTCCGCCGGCAAAACGACAGGCATTGATGCAGTCGTGGTACCTGGGTAAAAACCTTGATAAGATGAACTATTACCCCTCTGAACTGCCTGCCAAGGTGCCTTTCATGACCGACGACCCCAAACGTGAGTTTGTCGAATATGTGGTCGACCAGCATCTGCTGCCGGGCGGTACCATTACCTTTGACACGATCAATTACCTTCGAGCGGGTGCCGACTACCCGGAACTACCGAAAAAATACACAACCCCGGATGATTACCTGCGGGCTCTCCGGGCACTATCCCGGCCTGGTATGTCGTTCTTGACGCTGGACAACGATCACAACACCAATCTTGCGTATTTAAGGATCCGCTTGCCGAATGGCAAGGACGCGGTCAGCAGCATCGTCGTCAATCGTTGGCATGATAATGTGGCCTTTTTGCTGGGAGAAGACGCGAAACTCGATGCAAGCAAAGATAGCGTTGATTTCATCAGGGGCTTGATCGGCTCTTACCCTAACTATTTCTTCGATGTGCTGGAAAAGGATCTGCCTGATTTTTTCGACATGCTGGAGCATTTTACTGGAAGTTCACAAGATCTGGAACGGCTGGCGAAGTACGGAGTCAATCGAGCTGACGATCGATTCTGGGATACCTATGACTGGTTTCAACAGCGCTTCAACGAGGATGAACCGGTCCGCGGTGGACTATTTGATCTTAACCGTTACTCGCATACTGCCCGCTAACATTACCGAGGCTGTTTTCGCCAGAAGTCAATTTCTGTCATTTCGAGGAGCAGAGCGACGAGAAATCTCTTGATTATTCCGGAGATTTCTCGCTGCGCTCGAAATGACAAAACCGGCGATTTTCCTCTTTTTGCGAAACCGTCAATGTTTTGCATCGCAGCAGCCGATTTCAAGACCTTCGCTGGGCGCCGTTGATCAAGCTGATCTGATCGTTTAAGGTCCAGAAATCGTAGATATATCCCAGCAGGAAAAAACCACCGGTGCAGAGATAGAGCAGCCCGGTCAGCCATTTGCCCATATACATGCGGTGGATGCCGAGAAGGCCGAGGAAGGTGAGGAGCAGCCAGGTGATATTGTAATCAATCTCGCCTTCGTTGAAGCGGATATCGGCGTCCCGGCTCATGCCCGGGATGAGGAAGAGATCAACGATCCAGCCGATGAAAAACAAACCCAGGGTGAAAAAATAGAGGGTTCCGGAGATCGGCTTGCCATAATAGAAGCGATGGGCGCCGAGGAAGCCGAAGATCCAGAGGATGTAGCCGATGAGGGTTGAGTGGGTCTGTGGGCTGTTCATGGTTGTTTGGTTACCTTGGTGGTTGTTTCGGGTGCTGTAACTGCGGCCATTCGCCAAGTGCCGTGAAGATCAATTGTTTCAGGGATAATATATGTTAACTATGAGATAAAGCAATATTTTTCCGAGAGTTCGACTGGTCCTTTCAGTGCAATAATATCGGTAGCCCCGGTCGGATACCGATAAAAGAGTCGAACGTACGCCCGGGCTTAAAAGTTTTTCCCGGTTTATATTTCAGGATGCTGTCTCGAATAAAGTTGAATTAAAAAATTGATTTCAGTAGGATAATCGTTCTCTTGTCGCCAATAAAATATTTGCTAATAATGCCTGGAAGGGGTAATTTAGGACGCCATTATCAGAGGGCTTTTTGTTAGAAGGCCTTTTACTCACCCACGAGGAAAGCGATTGCTTGTCACCTATCACCAGCTGGGAGCACAAATGAGTATCCGATTGAGAGTTGCGTTGATTGTTTTTATGATGGGATTCTGGTGCTCATTTTTTAGTGATGCGCGGGCCACCGAAATACATAATACCAAAAAATGCGCTGCGCGAAAGAACGCGACGAAACCTGTTGCGAACAAGGCAGTCGCAGTGCATGTGAAAAAGCAGAAGATCGCCAAAATTACCAAACCAATTCCTTTAGGACCAGTTCGAAACCCTGGCATGCTCGTTGTTCAGTCAGGGGAGGCACTGGTCGTTGAGCAGCACACTGATGGTGTGCTTTTTCAGAAAAACGCCGGCCAGGTTGTGCCGATCGCCTCTATTACCAAATTGATGACCGCCATGGTAGTGCTGGATAGTTCACCTACCCTGGACGCACCGATTACCATCACTGATGACGATGTCGATTATTTGCGGGGAAGCCGTTCTCGTTTGCCTGTCGGTTCGGTCATTTCCCGCGAAACTGCCTTGCTTCTGGCACTGATGTCTTCGGAGAACCGGGCAGCTCATGCACTGGCGCGCCATTACCCAGGAGGGATGCACACTTTTTTATCGGCAATGAACATCAAGGCAAAGGGGCTTGGCATGTTGGATACCCGCTTTGAAGATCCAACAGGCCTGACCCGCAACAATGTTTCAACGGCAATTGATTTGGCCAAGATGGTTAAAGCAGCTTACAAGTATCCACTCATTCGGGAGTTTACGACTACCGCAGAAGCGAAGATTGAGGTTGATGGTCAGGATATGGCATATCACAACACCAATCCCCTGGTGCGACACCCGGCCTGGGATGTCGGACTTTCGAAGACAGGGTATATCAGTGAAGCAGGCAAGTGTCTTGTCATGCAGGCGCATCTTGCTGCAAAACCCGTAGTCATCGTTCTCCTTGATTCAGTCGGCAGGCTGACTCGTGTTGGCGATGCAAACCGGGTCAAACAGTGGATGGACAGCATCTACACCGCACCCAGGCAGCCCATACAAACCGTTGCCATGCAGAAAAATGGCCGTCATCCAAGCTGAGTCGGGTTCAAGCCGGTAATTTTATGATTTCCAAAAAAACTGTAGATAAAGAGTCTGACTGGCGCGCTCTATCGTTCTGGTGTTTCATGGAATGAATTTTCATCATCAATAGGCTCGACATGTGTGGTGATAAGTGCATCACCGAGGATTGCAAGAATATCGCTTTCGAAATCTTCGGCCATGTGATGCGCATCATGCACGGACCAGGAACCGGGAACCAGCATATGCACTGAGATGTATCTGTACGATGCTGCCTGACGTGTGCGCAATTGATGGAATTCAACGCTCTTTTTCCGGTATTTGGCCATCACATTTTCAATCGATGTTTGTTCGCCCTCCGGCAGAACAACATCCATTAATCCATCTACGGAGCGGCGCACCAGGGCCACGCCGGTCCAAACGATATTTGCCGCAACCAGCAGCGCAACAATAGGGTCTATCAGGCTCCATTTGGTCAGTTCAACCAGCCCCACCCCGGCAATGACGCCGGCTGAAGTCCATACATCGGTCATGAGGTGATGGGAATCCGCCTCAAGAGTGATGGAGTTGTTCGCTTTAGCGGCTTTCATAAGAACTCGAGCTACCGCATAATTAATTACCGAAGCAGCGGCACATACAACAACACCTAATCCGACTTGTTCGAGAAGGCGCGGATGGATTATTCTGTCGATGGCGGTGTAGGCAATCCCGGCGGCGGCAACGAGGATAAGGATCCCCTCAACAACACTGGAAAAATATTCAGCTTTGCTATGGCCGAACGGATGTTTTTCATCGGCCGGCTGGGCGGCAAGAATCAACATGCGCAGTGCCATCAATGCCCCGGCTAAATTGACAAACGATTCTATTGCATCTGAGAGCAAGCCCACAGAATCGGTCAGGAGGTAGGCACTCACCTTCATGGAAATTGTCGCACAAGCTGCGGCAATGGAAAGCCATGCAAATCGAGTCAGTGACAAACGATCAGAGGTTGGTTTCGTGTTTGTTGACATAGTATTTCGTTAAAATGTATAAACTTTTCGTAACCAACCGGTTACTGATCGTCCACCTCAACCATGACTTTCGGCATGGAGCGGGTGGCGACCACTTTGACGCCGGTGCCGCCGATGTTCTCGACAATGACCGCACCGATTTCAACCGGAGCCGAGACGGCGAGAAGGTGCAGGCTGCGGGCGATTGCAGCCATCATGGCCTTGGGAATGGCCTCGGCGGTCTTGACCGGAAGGCGCGGCCAGAGTCCACCCCGGCAGGCAACTGTCGTCGAAAGCATGCGGCGTGGATCAGTGAACTCCTGTCTGGCGTATTTTGGTCCAACCTTGCACTTATTACCCTCTACCTCGCCGATGGCCCCATCCTTGATTTGAAGCTGCATCTGGCAGCCCATCGGACAACAGATGCATATCAGTTCCATTTGCTCTCTTCATTAAGCACCCTCCCGTGCGACAAGGTCGATCCGCAAAGACGTGCCGTAAAAGCGCTGGAGGATTTCCGGTTTGATGGTCAGGTGGATCATTTCCGAAGGTATGGCCAGTCGTAACGGTTTCTCGAAGAAATTGCCGAGGCGAAGGAGACAATCCTTCTGCGGACGGATGCAGCGCAGATACACGGTAATTTCCCGATCGGGTGACAATGTATGCGGCAGGCAGTAGCGGACGTTGTCGCCGGCCTGGAGCTCGATGTTATCCTGGGGTCTGCGCCGACCCTGGGCCAACTCCCCGGCGAAGGCCCCGGCCCGCAGGGCTTCTTCGGTGACGTTGTCGACCAGATCGTGAATATGCAGAACATTGCCGCAGGCGAAGACGCCCGGCAAAGAGGTTTCCAGGGTGCTTGCTACCCTTGGGCCGCCGGTAATGGGATCCATCTGCAGGCGCAACTGGCGCGACAGCTCGTTTTCGGGAATGAGTCCTATCGACATGAGGATCGTGTCGCAGGCCACATCCCAGGCCTTGCCCGGCACAGGCTGAAAATCGTCGGCAACCGGTGCGACAGTCACCTTCTCAACGCGGTCACGGCCGTGAATAAAGGCCATGGTCGTCGAAAGATGCAGCGGGATGTCAAAGTCCTTCAAGCATTGAACAACGTTACGGGTCAGGCCGTTGCAGTAGGGCATGATCTCGTAGACGCCGGTGACCTCACAGCCTTCAAGGGTCAGGCGGCGGGCCATGATCAGGCCGATATCGCCTGAGCCGAGGATGGCGATCCTTTTGCCCGGCAATAACCCCTCGATATTGACCATCCGCTGGGCCAGACCGGCGGTCATGACCCCCGCCGGGCGATAGCCGGGGGTGCGGATGGCACCACGGGAGCGCTCCCGGGCACCCATGGCCAAAACGACTGCACCGGTCTTGATTTCGCACAGGCCGATGGTGCTGCCCATCAAGGTCACCTGAAGATCAGGAGAAATGTTCAGAATGAAGGACTCGGAGAGAATGTCGATGCCCGGTTCAGAACGGACGCGACGGATAAACCGGTCGGCATATTCAGGTCCGGTCAGTTCCTCCTTGAAGTTGTGCAGGCCAAAACCGGAGTGGATGCATTGGTTGAGGATGCCCCCCATCTCCTTCTCGCGGTCGACGATCAGTATCCGGCCGCAGCCTGCATCCCGGGCGCCAATGGCCGCCGCCAGACCGGCCGGTCCACCGCCGACAATCACCACGTCGTAATGCGCGCGTAGAACGGTCATTATGCCTCCCCCTTGTTGTCGTGACCAGGTACTTCGTCCTCCGGACGGGGATAGAACATCTCCGACCCCTTGCCGCGCTTGGAGATGCAATGCAGGGGGACCCCCTGATGGCGGGCGAGAATCTCCATGACCCGCGAGGTGCAGAAGCCACCCTGACAACGGCCCATACCGGCACGAACCCTGAATTTGACGCCGTCGAGGGTAGTCGCACCGTGATGCACGGCGTCGAGCACCTCCGCCTCGGTCACCAGTTCACAGCGGCAGACAATCCTGGCCCGCTGCGGATCGCTGTTTACCCAAAGGCGAGCGCTGCTCGCTGATCCATGAGGGCAAAGCGGGCCGGGCCGGCGATTGCCGGTTGCCAATCGCTCCGTTCTTCAGCTTTCATTCCCTCGTCCCATAAAATTTCCCGCAGGTATTCGGCAATGGCCGGCGCAGCGGTAAGTCCCGGCGACTGAATGCCGGCAACGTTGATAAAGCCTTTGACCCTGGTCGGCCCGATGATGAAATCATTGGTGTCGGCAACGGCACGCAAGCCTGCAAACTCGGTGATAACGTCGCGCTCGGATATGGACGGGCAGTATTTTTTCACCTGGCTGAAAACCGTGTGTGCACCGGCAAAAGTCGTGGAATAGTCGTGACGGTCCTCCACGTCCTCGGCCGTTGGCCCGACCATGATTGTCCCGTCGAAGGTCGGGATGATGAGGATGCCCTTGCTCTTTGGTTGGGGCGTGGGAAAAATGAGATGATTGACCACGCCCTTCAGTCGCTTGTCGAGCATGTACTCCTCGCCCTTGCGGGGTTGGATCTGGAAATCGTTCAGACCGACCATAAGGGCGATTTTGTCGGAAAACACCCCGGCGGCATTGATGACGAATCGCCCGTGGATCTCAAGGCGCGAACCTTTGACGACAAAGATGCCATCGCGGCGATCGATGGCGAAGACCTGATTTTCACGAAAAAACCTGACGCCGTTTACTTCGGCGCTTTCGGCCAGACCGAAGCTTAATTCGTAAGGATTGATGACCCCGGCGGCAGGCGCATACAGGGCGCCCAGGAGATTTGCGCTGAGATTGGGTTCCTCGCGCAACAGGCGCTTGCGGTCCCACAGTTCGAGCCCTGTCACGCCTTTTTTTTCGCCTGTTTCCTTCAGCTGTGCGAGGATCTGCAGATCTTCCTGGTTTTGGGCAATGTCCAGTTCGCCGATGCGTTTGAAGCCGAATTTCAGGTCTCGCTGCAAATCGTCGTACAGTCGGTTGCCGCGCACGACCAGCTTGCCCTTCAACGACTCGGGTGGCGAGTGATGCCCCGAATGAATGATGCCGCTGTTGGTCTTGGTGGTGCCGAAGCCGACTTCGCAATACGCCTCCGTCAGGGCAATCTTCAGCCGGAACCTGGAGAGTTCCCGGGCGATTGCACAACCCACCACTCCTCCACCGATAATGACGACGTCATAAAGCATAGGTGCTACTCCAAGCTGGGTTGACAACATAATCGGCAACATTTTTCACGGTTAAATGCCTGCAACTTTATCGGATTCATGCATGCATAATAACCTGTTTCGACAAAAAGATCTGCTGGGAACTATTAAGAACGCTGGAAATGAAACGACTGTTCCAGAGGTTATCACTGCCATAAACATGGAAGATTTTCGGGGTGACTTGATCTCAGCGAGCGTGTCGTGGAAATCGCCATGCTGTTGGCTGTGGCCGATTTAAACGGTTTTCCCTGAAAAAATCAGGTATAATCAACCAAAATTGCGAAAAATCATTCGAAATCAAAAGCATATGCATAAAATTCTCATTGCCACGATCACATCTCTATGGCTGCTCACTGCAGTATCCGTCTTGGCCGAAGAATTGGCGGTCGGGCGTTTCTCTACCGAGGGTCTCAGCGGGTGGGAGAAAAAAGAGTTTAAGGGGGTCACCGAGTATCGCCTTGTTCGGGAGAATGATACTGTCGTTGTTAAGGCCACCAGCCAGGCGGCTGCATCAGGCCTGGTGAAGAAAATTGTTTTCGATCCCCGAAAATATCGTTACCTGCGCTGGTCGTGGAAGATTGACCATACGGTCGCCGGGGGCGATGAAAAAACCAAAGCCGGAGACGATTACGCCGCACGAATCTATGTGGTATTTGCCGGCAAATACTTTTGGCAGACCAAGGCGATTAACTACATTTGGGCGAACCATCTGAAAACCGGTGACTCTCTTGCCAATGCCTTTACCGCCAGTGCCATGATGGTGGCGGTTCAGTCGGGAGCGAATAACACTGGGCAATGGTTGGCCGAGGAAAGAGATATTTTTGCTGATTATCAAAAATTGTTCGGATCCGATCCGGGCGAGGCCAGTGCCATAGCCATCATGACCGATACCGATAATACCGGCAGCAGTGCTCAGGCCTGGTATGGTGATATTACCCTGTCAACTGATCGATAACAGGGCTTTTAAACTACAAAAAAAGGAGAAGCCGCAATGCCCAAAGCACTCATCGTTTATGCAAGCCGTACCAGTGAAACCAAGAAAATCGCCGAACTCATCGCCGAAGGATTGCGATTTTCCGCCGTTGCCGTGACCTTGAAAGATGTCACCGAGATCAAGCGGGAGACCGAACTTGCCGATTATGATATCTATGTCTTCGGCTCATCGACCTACCATGGTGCCATGATGGACAGAATGAAGACCTTTCTGTTTCTCGCCGAAAGGGCTGAGCTGAAAGATAAGAAAGGCGGGGCCTTTGGTTCCTTCGGCTGGAGCGGCGAGGCGGCCGAACGGATTTTCGATACCATGAAAAATATATACGGCATGGATATGGTCAGCGCCCCGCTCATGTTAAAAATCAGTTCGGTCGATGGCGGCATCAAGGTGGCCCAGGCCTACGGCAAGGAACTGGCAGCCAAGGTGGCGTGAAAAAATTTTGAGGCTTTGCCCACTTTTTATAGGTGGGCAAAGCCTCAGCCTTCTTTGTCGCACTTACCGACACGGAGCTCCGAGCCTATTGGTGTAGAACATGGTCAACCGCAGCAGGTCTTTAACATTTTCTTCACCGTCACCATTTAAATCATATGCCCTGCCGTGGCGAGCGATGTCGGAGGCGAGAATCGCCAGATCCCGACGATCGACACAGCCGTCTTTATTGAGGTCGGGCAGCACCGCATAGGGGCGCATCATCTCATTGTCTTCGTGGTCGATGATGTGGCAGTGCCATACATAGAGGCCGGGAATATTAAACTTGGCCTGGATGCGGGTAACCTGTCCGGGATAGGCAACGACCGTATCCTTCCAGCCGGTCTCCCACATCTCCGGCCCCGATGGATTACCAGCCAATTTAAAGGCTGTGGCGACTGTATCTGTCGGCATTAAATTCTCACGACCGACGACCTGGAAATCCACCAAATGCAGATGGATCGGATGGGCGTCCATGGTGAAATTCCAGATTTCCCACTCCTCCGTATCGTTCAGATTGGGCATTTCGGTGACAGGTGCCATGACCGGGTCGCCGTTGCTTTTTGTAAAAACCTTGACCATCTTACTCGCACCAGTCATGTCGGCCCACATTAAGGGGATACCTACAAATCCTCCCGAGCCATTGGGGTCGTCGGTTACAGTTCCCACCTTGGCTTCAGTGGGTCCAAACGGCACACACAGATCGGTAGCAACTGCCGGAATAAAATTGGTCGGATGACACTCACTTACGTTGCCGGAAGAGTCGAGAACATAATTGCCCTCACTGTCAACCAAAATAAATACTGATTCCGACTCCATCTCATTGAGGCTCACCCGGCGGGTATTGCTAGGGACGAGCCGAGTGATGTCGGCAAAGTGCAAATTTGCGGGAGCGCTTGCCGGAACATAATCAGGCGTCGAATCCACCACAAACTTCATGATCATGCCTGTAGTGTGGGGATTCGATGGATGAAAGTCGGTAACTGGTTCGCCGCCGCCGAATGGTTCGTCCGGCCCTTCGTTGATCATGTAAAAAACTTTGGAACCCTGTCCAGTGAAATCCACTATGACGTCGGAACGCTCCGCCGGCATCATGAGAAGCTGATCAAGTGGTACCGCAGCTCCCGGTAAAAGGCCGCCATCGGAGCCGATCTGATAAAAGTCGAAAGCGCGGGACTCAAGCTCCGTGACTATATGATCGCCGGATAGGGGTTCCTTATGCGTATCAAAATTTGTCTGTAGATTGACTAAGGAATCATCGGAGATCATCTTCAGAATGAGTGTACGGGCGTTGCAGCCGTTTAACAGTCGAAGGCGATACCGAGCCGGGGCCACGTGATAGACGGGCCATGTAGTTCCGTTTACCACCATGGTATTGCCGAAAAACTCAGGATTCCAAATGGGGGCTACATCGCTTACGCCGCCACCGACTGGAGGCTCAGGGTTGAAAGATACATTGAGGGTTGGAGGAGTCGTTTTCTTTTTATTCAGTGCCTCAAAGTATGCGCGGTTATTTGGGAAAAAGAGTTGGCCGTCCGGGTTGAAGGTACGATCCTGTATGACAATGGGTACTTCACGGATTTTGCTTCTTACATACGGATCGAAATTAGGGTCTTCACCCAGTGCGGGAGCGGGACCAGGGAGAACACCCGACAGCAAATCGGGCTCGCTTCCACCCTGTCCCCGGATCAGCCAAAAGCCTGCCGGGCCGGCGTAGACATTGACTCGGGTGATTCCCAAGCCGTGGTCGTGGTACCAAAGGGTAGAGGCTCGCTGAGTATTGTAATAGCCATAGAGAGCCGAACCGGGGGTGGTATTGGTGCGGTCGAACTGGTCGTAGAGCCCGCCCTTTTTCGCATATCCTGAAGGAATATTCTTCGCATCAGGAAGCCACCAGGCCTCAGGATAACCGTCGCTTTCCGGATTAACATGCGCTCCATGAACATGGGTTACGATCGGCACCGGACCATCATAGGCCTGCTGGAGAATGAGGCCGTTGGATGGAGCTGGCATACAGTCGGTACTGAAGGAACCGTCTCGGCAGAGTAACTGCTCCGGGTTGGCCCAGTGCAGGGTCCGATCAACCGGCAGCAGATGCTTAAGAAATTTACGGGAAGCAGGATCGAACAGTTCATTTTTCCATCTGACCCGGGTAAGTTTGTTCTGGGTGGCCTCGACGGTCAAGGCTGGATAATTGAAGGAAGTGGCACGGGGATCATTCATCGGCATCGGCGCCGTATAATTGAGGTTATAAGGATCCTCGCTCTTACCGTAGCTCCATACGGTAGTCGCAGGATATTTATCTCTCCGACCGTTGACAGTGTTCCAAATGCCGCCCGGCAGGATTTGCTGCTTGAACTGACGCATGGAAATATTGTAATCCGCCTTGTTGTCTTTGCTCTTGGGCATGACCGGAGGAATAACCAGAGGCTGGACGAACTTAGGGATTGCCACAGGATCGAGAACGTCATAATCCGCCTGATAGCCATCCCCTGTAAATGCAGGGACGGTCGGCAAAGCAGCCTGTGCTGAGGTCGGTGAGGTTGGCGGTGCGGCATGCCCTGATAGTGGCCACACTATGGTTAATAACGCGACGGAAAACATTGTTGCAAATCGCTTCCCCAAAGATATTTTGTCGAAATCACGCTTTTGCATAAACCCCTCCTTTTTGATATTTTGGTTTTTGCTCCTGAGATCGCTCACGGTACACGGTCCATGGTCCACGTTTATGCTTTTTCAGTTGGAAAGCCTTCGTTAACAAGCTCCTTTTTCAAGAAGATAATTTTTTGTAGGGTTGGTTGAATATTCAAAGAAGGTAGTCCACTGCTTGAAAAAGACAATAGACTATTATTGGACATATTATGGATATTAAATATACCCATAATATGGACTATGGCAATTCCATGCCCAACCATCTCAACTGTATGGAAGATAGACAGCAAATCCTTCACGATAAAGGAAGGTGAATTTCTACAATTAAAGGCCGATTTCGCCCGCGAATATACCTGTGTAGGCGAAAAGATGGCGTCGGCAATTATGCAGGTCAGCTATCTGTCTTAAGTTCGCAGGTGATGTCGGAAGTTTTACCAGAAGTTGCCTGGATTGGAGTGAAAGATGAGCCAGCCAACACCTTAGCAAGGTATCCAGCTGTTTATCAGCAAGGATTTTTTTTAGGAATCTTTTATAGAGCGGCCACTCATCAATTGCCGGCAACCTTCTGGAGGATATAGATTGCCTCGGCTAGACCGATCCTGTCGTCACTGTTCACGTCAACCCCCGATGTGGCGTAATCCGTCCGGATGCCCGACGGTGCCATACCCGCAACGACTTTTAGTGTCAGGATGGCATCTGTCAGATCGACGTTGCCGTCTTTATTAATATCGCCCTTGATAGGGGGAAGAGCGTTAGGGTCGTTGATAATCGATCCCGCCGCCAAAGAGATTTTCATCGCCCGCAGCAACCAGGTGCAGATTGCCCGCGTAAACCGTGTAGAGTGTCTGTCCGCTAAGGTTCAGGGTCGCCCCGGGAGCGACATGCAGTTCATTGACATAAAGGACTTCCTTGGGAGAACGGTTGCCGTTGTCGATGGCATCGACAAGGGACACCCATGTGTCGTTGCCCTCGACAGTCAGCGTCTTCAGGCGGAAGTTGGTGTTGCTATAGAAGGCGTCCCAGGTAAGATGCATGTCCAGACTGCCTACCTCCAGTGTCTGAATCCCCTTGCTCCGGCCGCCTTGCATCTTGAGGATCGGCATCCTCCATGCGGAAACGGTGGCCTACACCTATGATGTAAACGGCCGAATGCTGAAAGCTACTTACGGCACAGGCCAAACCGTTAGCCATACGCATACCTTCGACAAGGCAGGCAATATTCTGACCGCGATTGTCACCGGCGCCATACCACCGGACCCACTGCTGCAACACAATTATAACGGCGATACGGTAACCGACCTCAGGGATCTGATTGTCGGCTTGCAGGTGCTGGCCGGTGCCGATCAGACGGTCAATTCCGCCCTGTTCACCCTGGGAAGGCGTCTTGATCTTCAGGAGGTGCTCGAATTAATGGGCTTGCTGGCCGAGTAAGGGGGCAGTTGCAATTTCACGTAGATCCTCGTACACTCCGCTCCCCCCCCTATGGAATAAGAACCGAGCTACCGGTGGTTTTTCGTTCTTCCATGTCCCGATGCGCCTGCGTCGCATCCCGCAGAGCATATTCCTGCATAATGCGTATCTTCACCACCCCGGCGCTAATTACCGCAAAGAGATCTTCGGCATGGGCCAGGAGATCCTCACGTTTGGCGGTATAATGCATCAGGCTCGGTCTGGTCAGGAAAAGAGAACCTTTCTGGGCGAGCAGGCCGATGTTGAAAGGTTCCAGCGGCCCTGAAGACTGGCCAAAGGATACCATCATCCCCATCGGCCGCAGGCAGTCGAGGGATTTCATAAATGTTGTAATACCGATGGAGTCGTAAACCACGTCGACTCCCTGACCTTGGGTTATTTCCTTTACCCTTGCGGCAAAGTCCTCCTGTCCATAAAGGATGGTGTGGGTGCAGCCGTTTTCCTTGGCCAGCCTGGCCTTTTCGGCACTGCCGACGGTGCCGATGGTGGTGGCGCCGAGGTGTTTTGCCCATTGGCAGACAAGTGAACCGACGCCGCCGGCGGCAGCGTGGATGAGAAGGGTAGTCCCGGGGCCTACCTTGAAACAGCCTTTCAGCAGGTAGCGCGCCGTCATGCCCTGCAGCATCATGCCGGCGGCATCCCGGGTGGAGATTGCCTCGGGCAGCTTGACCAGTCGGTGCGCCGGGATACAGCGCACCTCGGCATAGGCACCGGGTGGCACCCCGGCGTAGGCAACCCGGTCACCTTTTTTAAATTCCTCTACCCCGGCGCCGACCGTATCGACCCTGCCGGCACCCTCAAGTCCGGGAATGGCCGGCAAGGAAGGCAGGGGATAGAGGCCGGTACGCTGATAAACGTCAATAAAATTAAGACCGATCGCCTCGTGGATCAGTCGTACTTCGCCAGGTCCTGGGGTGCCGGGGTCATAGCTCTCCCAGGAAAGAACCTCGGGGCCGCCGGTTGTGTGCATTTTGATTGCATGTGGCATAAGAATCTCCTTTATCTATGGATAGTTTACGGCAACAATTAAACGCTATTTTGCAGGGAAACCTACCACGCATATTCGATCTTATACAAAGGAAAGTAGTTGGTAATAATAAATTGCAAAAACATTTATGAAAGTGTAGCTTGGCATCATTTAATCTGATCAATTGCAAATTACGCCATATTTTTTTCAGGAGACCCTTAGAAAGCAACTGCTTATCAGCCCTCCAGGAGGATTTCTCACGTGTCTACCACCCATCAAAAGAACGAGGATCTGCAGCAGCAGATCGAAAAAATCCTCGCCGGCGGCGGCCCGAAGCGGATTGCCAAGCAGCATGCCGCCGGCAAGATGACCGCCCGCGAGCGCATCGAGGCCTTGCTCGATCCCGGCACCTTCATTGAAATGGACCGCTTTGCCGGTCATCGCTGCACCAATTTCGGCATGGACAAGATGGAGATTCCCGGCGAAGGGGTTGTCACCGGTTACGGCACCATCGAAGGCCGGCTGGTATATCTGTTCTCCCAGGATTTCACCGTCATGGGCGGTTCCCTGGGCGAGATGCATGCCGCCAAGATCTGCAAGGTCATGGACATGGCCATGCAGATGGGTTCCCCGTTCATCGGCCTGAACGACTCGGGCGGCGCCCGCATCCAGGAAGGGGTGGATGCCCTGGCCGCCTACGGCAAGGTCTTCTATAAAAACACCCTGGCCTCCGGCGTCATCCCACAGATTTCGGCGATCATGGGACCCTGTGCCGGTGGTGCCGTCTACTCCCCGGCACTCACCGACTTCATCTATATGGTTAAAGATACCAGTCAGATGTTCATCACCGGTCCGCAGGTGATCAAGACCGTCACCGGCGAAGAGATAAGCGCCGAGGCCCTGGGCGGTGCCATGACCCACAACTCGGTATCCGGTGTTGCCCAGTTCATCGCCGACAACGACGCCGACTGCCTTGCCCAGATCCGCCGCCTGATCAGCTTCATTCCCAACAACAACATGGCCCGAGCACCCATCCACAGCAGCGGTGACGATCCGGTGCGCATGGTGGAGGAACTGAACACCTTCATGCCGGACAACGCCAACAGCCCCTACGACATGAAGGAAGTCATCGCCCTGATTGCCGATAGTGCTGATTTCTATGAGGTCAAACCGTACTACGCCTGCAACATCATCACCGGTTTTGCCCGCATGGATGGCCGGACCGTCGGCATCATCGCCAACCAGCCGAACTTCATGGCCGGCTGTCTGGATATCAACGCCTCGGACAAGGGTTCGCGTTTCATCCGTTTCTGCGACGCCTTCAATATCCCCCTCCTGACCCTGGTTGATGTACCCGGTTTTCTGCCCGGTGCCGACCAGGAGTTCGGCGGCATCATCCGCCACGGTGCCAAAATGCTCTACGCCTATTCCGAAGCGGTGGTTCCCAAGATAACCCTGGTCCTGCGCAAGGCCTACGGCGGTTCCTACCTGGCCATGTGCTCCCGCGATCTGGGCGCCGACCAGGTAATAGCCTGGCCGACCGCCGAGATCGCCGTCATGGGGCCGGCCGGTGCGGCCAACATCATCTTCAAGGGTGATCCGGATATCGAGGGCAAAACAGAGGAGTATGTGAAGAACTTCGCCACACCTTACCAGGCGGCCAAACGGGGCTTCGTCGATATGGTCATCGAACCGCGGGAAACGCGAGCGGTGCTCAACAACGCCTTGACCATGCTGGCCTCGAAGCGCGAAGTGCGGCCGGCCAAACGCCACGGCAGCATTCCGCTGTAAGAAAATATACGCTGGACTCATCCAGTAGAGAGGTCTGCCCCATGAAACGTCTGCTCAAATTCTTTAGCCCCGAGCACCGGCAACCGCCGGTTGTGAAAACCGCGGAAGCGCCGCCAATTACCGTGGCAACCGCCGACGCGCCGGGCATTGACCATACAACCCTGGTTCTCATTGCCGCGGCTCTGGCCGCCCATGGCCATTCGCAGTCCCGGATCGTTGCGATCCGTACCCTGCGAAACGAGATATGGACCCAGGCCGGACGGGTGGAGACGGTGCAGAATCGCAACCGGATGTATTACTGAACGGATGGAATTTATAATTTATCTATGAAAGTTCCGGCAACGCCGGCCTACGGGAGGTTGAAATGCTTGAAAAATTTCTGATTACCATCGATGGTCAAACCCATGAGGTGCTGGTGGAAAAGGTGCCACTCGGTGCCGTGGCCCGTGCTCCGCAACCGGCTGTTGCGCAGCCTGTAGCTCCTGAGGCTGCACCGGCCCCGGTTGCCGTTGCCGCAGCCTCGGCACCACCCATTGCCGTAGCTGCCGGCGAGACGCCGGTCAATGCCCCGATGCCGGGCAAGATCGTTAAGATTGTCGCCAAGGTCGGCCAGAAGATCAACAAGGGCGATATCCTGATGATCCTTGAAGCTATGAAAATGCAGAACGAAATCGGTTCTCCCGTGGCCGGTACGGTAAAATCGATTGCCGTAGCCACCGGCGGCAACGTTAAACCGGGTGATCTCATGGCGGTGATCGCCTGACCGGTTTTTTTCGCTTGGCAATTTGAGTATTTCCCGCAAGGAGGGAGGTAGGTTATGGAATCTTTGATGCTGCAGTACCCCTGGCTCAATGAATTACTGATGGGCTGCATGGGGATGACATGGAAGCATGCGGTGATGTGGCTGATCGGCGCACTGCTGATCTGGCTGGCGGTGAAACACGACTATGAGCCGGTGCTGCTCCTGCCGATCGGCTTTGGTGCCATTCTCGCCAATATTCCCCATTCTTCGGCGGTTTCGCAGATCGCCGGAGAGGAGGGTTTTCTCTGGGTGCTGTATAAGGCCGGTATTGCCAATGAACTCTTTCCCGTGCTGATCTTCATCGCCATCGGCGCCATGTGTGATTTCGCGCCGCTGATCCGCCGGCCGTCGGTCATGTTGTTTGCCGCGGCGGCCCAGTTCGGCATCTTTGCCACGGCGGTGCTGGCGGCATCCACCGGGCTGTTCACCTTTCCCGAGGCGGCCTCCATCGGCATCATCGGGGCGGCGGACGGCCCGACCACCATCTATGTGGCCAGCCGCTTTGCCGTCAACCTCCTGGGCCCCCTGTCTGTTGCCGCCTATTGCTATATGTCGCTGGTGCCGGTTATCCAACCCCCGGTGATCCGTTTTCTGACATCCAAGGCCGAACGGCAGATCCGCATGGGCTACGAAGACGAGGTGCCGGTATCGCAAACCACCAAGTTTCTCTTTCCGATCATGATCACCGTGGTGTGCGGGGTGGTGGCGCCGATTTCCGTGGCGCTCATCGGCAGCCTGATGTTCGGCAACATCCTCCGCGAGGCGGGCTGCGTCGAGAACCTCTCCAATTGTGCCCAGAACGAGCTGGCCAACCTGGTGACCCTGCTGCTCGGTATCACCATCGGCGGCACCATGGAGGCCGACAAGTTCCTGACCGTGCAGGTCGGTACCATCATGACCCTCGGTGCGGTGGCCTTTGTTTTCGATACCGCCGGCGGGGTGCTGTTCGCCAAGCTGCTCAACCTGTTCAGTAAAAAGAAGATCAATCCGATGATCGGCGCCTGCGGTATCTCGGCCTTTCCCATGTCGGGCCGGGTGATTGCCAAGATGGCACTCAAGGAGGACCCGACCAACTTCATCATCCAGCATGCCATCGGCGTCAATGTCGCCGGACAGGTGGCATCGGTGGTGGCGGGCGGCTTGGTCCTGGCGCTGATACCGGCGCTCATGTGATTAGAGGGAGAACTTTATGGGAACTGCACTTGATAAAGCACTGATGTTGATGGCCATTGCCCTGCCGACCATGTTCTTTGTGATTGCCGTATTCATGGGGCTGACTATGCTGCTGCACCGATTGTTTCCCGCATCGGCCGAACCGGCCGAGGACAATTCGGACGATTAGGCGAAGCGGCGGGTGTGCCCATGCAGAGGATGGTGGACAGATCGCAGGTCAGCCGCGGCAGTGCACTGGTTATGGGCTGCGCCATCGCCTTCTTTCTCGGCATGATGCTCCTTTCGCTGTACGGCTGGAGCAAAGGCTATCCGCCCAAGTCGATGGAACTCTTCACCGAGTTGCTGCTGACCCTGGTACTGGTCGATCGAGCGATAGGCCGATATGTCTGTGAGCTGCACGACAGTGAAATACGCATCACTGGCTGCACCTGGCCCGGGTTTCGACAGACCTACCTGATTCCCTACGAGCGGATTCTCGGCCTGTACCAGTACGCGCCACAACTCGTCAGTGCCATGAGTTTCCGCCATACCCGGCGGCTGCAGTCGGCACTCGACAGCCGACCGGTCTGGACCCTGGCCTATACCGCGGAAGGCAAGCATGGCCAAGCCGAGCACTGCCGGATATATCTGAAGATGAGCACGGAAATGCTGGCATCACTCCAGGGCCGGCTGGCGCACGCCATACCGGCTAACGAGGAGGAGCTGGCGGCACTACAGACGGCAACGGAAAAATAATACCATCAGGCTGCCGCCAAGGATGCCAATGACGGTTGTAAAAGTGCCGGGGAGTGGTTATCATGAGCTCTGCCCTATTCCTATTGCCCATTGTCGGCCATGCTCGTTAACCTTTCTTCAACAATTGAGAATCATGGATTTAATTTTACAAGCATTTGATTTTTGTATGCATATCGATAAGCATCTTACTGCACTTGTTGCCGCACATGGGCCGTTGGTATATGGCCTCATTGCCCTGATCATCTTTTCCGAGGTAGGTTTGGTTGTTGCCCCCTTCCTTCCCGGCGACTCCATGCTCTTTGCCATCGGGGCCCTCTGCGCCACCGATGCAATGGACTTGAACATCGTCCTCACCCTGTTCCCGGTGGCCGCTATCTTAGGCGACAATTTCAACAGATTGATGGGAGTTTGGTTCGGGCACAAGGCTTTCAGCGGCAAGGATGGCGTTTTTTTCAACCAGAAGAATCTGAATAAAGCACATGCCTTTTATGAAAAACATGGTCCCAAAGCGGTTACGCTGTGTCGCTTTATACCCTTCTTCCGTACCTATATCCCCTTTATCGCCGGTATGGCGGAAATGAAATGGCGGGCATTCCTGCCGTGGAGCATACTTGGCGGAGCTGGCTGGGTCTTTACGTGCACCATCACCGGCTACTTTTTCGGAAACATTCCCTTTATTAAAAATCACTTTGAGCTCGTGGTGCTCTTCATCATAACGATCTCTTTGATTCCAGTCGTTATTGAGTTTTTCAAGAACCGGTCAAAAAGCCAGCTGATGAAGGCCGAGGTGGTAATCGATTAACGATTATACCTGGAGACGGTCAGGAAAAATTTTTTGGCGACGGCAACTGGGTTTTGTCCACTTTCCATAGTTGCGTGTTACCATGGGGGTGCACTCGATGCACCCCTGCTTTGTCATCCGTCACAACAACCCCAAGAAGTTTCCCATTTGTCAACACAGGGAACGCCGTGCATTGCACTACCGTCTCAGTATTTACCCTTAACAGATTGAAAAATCTCCGTGTTGGGTTGGTGTAAATACCTCGTATAATATCAATAGCATCCTTGGTGTTACTGTATAATCTTTGGAGATAACTGAAAACAGTATACAGGTTGAGCAAATCAATTTCCGTCGCTTGGTCGAAGGCCCCAAATCGGTTGTTATAAAACAACAATTCCTGTTTTTTCCCGTAGATGTGGACAGAATCACAACAGTGATCTAATGAGGCTACCAGCAAAGGCACAGTATCATTCTCAGCCCGGTATTGATATTTATCAACAATTGCATCTGGTGATTGATATATCTGCCAACTCATCCTCTTCCCCATCTCTCAATCCGGCACGGATCGCACAATAAATGATCAAGTCATCTCTCGGTTAATGCCTGCTTGACTGCAACACCCAGTGTTGCAATGGTCACCGGTTTTTCCAGACAAAATGATACTCCTAAGGCTTTTGCTTTTTCAATTTCCTCATTTTGGGAATAGCCGCTGATAATAATCGCTTTCTGGCCTGGTCGTATTTGCAGAATTTTTTCGTAGGTTTCGCGCCCGTTTAATCCACTGCCCATAATCATATCAAGTAAAACCAGATGCACATCTTGAGATTGCAAAAACTCAATTCCTTCTTCACCACTCGTTACCGAATAAGTTTTGTAACCAAGGTTGGAAAGCAAATTTCCCAGTGTCTCATTTTGTTCCGGCAGGTCGTCGATAAGCAGGATCGTTTCCCCATTACCCTTAATAGGGTGCATGATGTTTTCTGCTTGGGTGGCATTCGTTTGTTCCTTCGTTGCCGGCAGAAATATCTCGAAAATCGCCCCTGGTGTGTTATTTTTCACTTCGATCCAGCCATTGTGCTGCTGAACGGTGTTCCAGACGATGGATAACCCGAGACCGGTTCCGCTTCTCCCCATCTTTTTTGTAGAATAGAATGGATCAAAAATATGATCTAAATCATCTTTTGGTATTCCTGGTCCATTATCGGCAACGGTCAGTTTGACAAAATCAGCACCGATTGTCGATGTCGGGTTGAGAGATTCCGGGTGAATAAATTTGCAGTTTTCAGTGGTTATATGAATAATGCCATTCTCGCTCACAGCTTCAATGGCATTACCGATAAGGTTGAGAAGAATTTTGTGAATATGCGGCACTGAACAGTGGGTATTGTAAAGATTGTGTTGAAAATTCGTGTTTATGACGACACTTGGATATTTTTTACGCCGTTCATTGTGCTCTAGGGAATTGAGGTGGACAGAAAGTATATCGTTTAAATTCTCAATGGTTGATGAATACGAACCACCCCGTGCCAATAATACGAGATCGGCGACCACCGCAGCGGCTCTCTTGCCCGCGTCTTGCACTCGTTTTATCCCTGAATAGAGTTTGTCATCCGTGCTCATTTGTGCAAGAAGGAGTTCAGGGTAACTGACAACACCTGTAAGAATATTATTCAAATCATGGGCGACAGAGCCGGCCATCAATCCCAAGGCTTTAAGTTTATTTGCTTTCGCTAATTTCCTTTGGAGTTCCAGCTTTTCTTCTTCCGCCTTGACTCTCGCCGTCAGGTCTTTGAGGGTGCAAACTCGGGCTGGGCGGTTAAAGTAATTGATTTGTCGTGAATTTGCCTCAAGAGGGAATACTGTCCCATCCTTTTTTACACCGGAAATTTCATGTCTCCCGAAAAAAGAATTTTCTATATGTTGGTTGACGATTTGCTGGGAGGAAGGTGTAAGTATTTTTTCAGTAAATATCTCTTGTTCCAGTTCTTCCTTGGTATAGCAGAACATTGAGAAAAACTGATTATTGGCCTCAATGATTTTGCCGTTGTGGTGAACGACAACACCTTCCTGTGATGCTTCGGCAAGAACTTGGAATCTTTTCTCGCTCGCTGCCAATTCCCAAGCGAGAGTATGATGTCGAAATGCATTATCAATTGTTTTTATAAGCAATTCGTGGTTGACAGGTTTGTTGAGGAAATCATAGGCGCCGTGCCTCATGGCCTGAACAGCCGTTTCCACGGTGTTTGTGCCGGTCAACATGATGGAAGTGGTCTTTGTTTGCGTTCTGTGGATAAAATCTAAAATGTCACATCCCGACATGTCCGGCAGATTTACATCGAGCAATGCTAGGGCAAAATCCTCCTCCTTGAGCAGTTTCAGGGCCTCGGAACCACTCAAGGCAACGGTACACGGGTAGTCATAGTGTTTGAGAATAATTTGCAAGCTTTTGGCAAACCGTTCTTCGTCATCAACAAGGAGAATTTGCGGCATGGAACCCATTGTCATTTCTCACTGGAAGTTGAAGATCCCGTTACTGCTGGAAGACGGATAGAAAAACGTGTGCCCACATTAGGCCTGCTTGTGCAGGAAATTGAACCACCAAGATCTTTGACGGTTTTCTGAACGATAGAGAGCCCAAGGCCCGAATGGCCACTTGCCTTGGTTGTAACAAAAGGTTTGTAAAGATTTTTCATTATTGCTTCCGCGATTCCTGGCCCGGTGTCGTCTACGACGATTTCAATCTCTTCTGATTGTTCAACTTTGTTGCCGTGCGCATCGCCCATGAACATGCCGGTTCTCACTGCAATAGTACCACCACCGGCGATTGCCTCTGCAGCATTTTTCAGCAGGTTGATTATGATCTGTTTGAGAGCATCCCTTGACGTCATTATCTTTGGAAGCTGGCCATCCGGAATGAAAGTAATGACTGTGCCTGAGGCGGGAGAAAGAGGTGCTTTGAAAATGTGGACAATATCTTCGATGACTGCATTCACATCAGTCAGGGCCATTTTGGCAACAACAGTGTTGGAGAACATATCCATCTGATTAATCATAGTTGAGATTCTATCTATCTCTTCACCGATTACACCAAGTTCTTCCTGGATATCGTTTTCCTTTGAAAGCTTTAAACGCAGGGTAGTAAGATAATTGGTAATGATGCCCAGTGGGTTGTTGATTTCATGGGCAAATTTTCTTGCAGTCATCGATATTGCGGCCTTTCTCTCAATCTCAATTTCCTCGGTCTTACGGGCTTGCATGCTTTCCAGGAAAAAACAGAGCCCCACTTGCTGGGCTATTACCTGAACAAGCTTACTATCACTGACAGAGAGTGTTTTTACAGATGCCGGCAGACCAAGAAGAATGACTCCAATCGGCTTATTATGTGCGGGAATAGGAACAACAAGAACCGTAGTACTCCTGAAGGCACTGAGCAACTGTGCATCTGCAAGATTGTCGTGCTTGCTGTCAGAAGTCAGGTATATCAGGGATTGGGTGAGGTAGCTCTGGACTATCTGACTTGAGCTGCGTTGAACCGGGAGGGTCAGACCTTGACTCAAGTGCTGCAATTCACTGGTGGCGGAGGTACGCCCTTTGCAGCAGAATGCCGTCTTTGTCCGGCAGAAAAAAAAGCACCTTTTCGATATTGAAAAGGATGCTCATCGATTGCTCAAATACCGTAATAATGGCCTCGCTGTCTCCTGCCTGGACAAGATTTTCGAGAAATCCTGATAATAGGGCAATGTTTTTAATCCTTGAGACCAGGACGTCTTGGCTGTTCGCAGTATTATGCCGGCAATCTTCGTCTTGAATTGCTTCTTCGGCGCATCTGCTCGGCGGCAGATTCATTGCCGCCTGCCAATGGCAAACCGGATTTTTGCTTATTTTTTTCGGAGATGCCTGGAGGTGTGGCGTTGATATTCAAATTTTCGGCAATCTGCAGAACTTCCTCTGTTGAGCCTTCTACGATGCTCTCAATATCATCGCTGTCCAGGCCGAGCAGCAAGTTGCCCGCCTCAAGGTTACGTTCATGATCGTCACTGATTCTCCTTTAAGAGATTTGAAACATAGACGATCTTTATTAATGCGAAGGCCTCCTTGATCTGCTCCAATGGCTCGTGGTGATATCGTATGGCATCGGCTATGAGAGAATTCAGATTCCAGTTATGTACGAGCCATGCTCCGGCTTCACTATGTGTTATGCCTATCAGCTGTTGTTCAGCCCACAACTCGTTCCATACATCTTCAGTTTCAAGCAAAAAGGTCTTGTGTTCTTCGGGAAAAGTCGATACTAAAACCAGCCTGCCGATGTTGTGAAGCAATCCGGACAAGTACGCCTCATCGGTATTGGCATATTGAATCTTCTTTGCTATGCGTCTTGAAAGAGTGGCACAGAGAAGTGAGTTCCACCAGAACGCCCTGAGTTTGAAGTTTTTAATCGCATTGAAGCGTTTTTCTTCAAAAACCTGATGAATACACGTCGTTACTGCGATATTCTTTACACTGTTTGCACCTAGATAAATAACTGCCTGATCAACGCTTATAAAATTACGGGAAAGACCATAGAATGCAGAGTTGACAAGTTGCAGTACCCTGAAACTGAGAACAGGATCCTTGCTTATGATGTCGGCGATTTCCGGAAGGGATGAGGCTTCATTGTCACAGGCCTCGAGCAATTTCAATAATATTTCCGGCAGGGTGGGCAGATTTCCCGATTTTTTGATTTTGGCATAGGCATTTTCCTTGCTGAGCATGTGGTCGTACCCGATAGAGACTTGATTTTCTATGTGAAAAATGGCTGTTTTTTTTAATACTGCCAAGCAATTTTGGCAACACCCGCCAGTGCGCAGCAGGCATGGCGTAACTATTATAATATAGCATGCAATTATTCAATTAATATATTGACAGTGGTGCTGATAAATCGGTAGGAGAAAATAATTGGGAAAATTCTTCTTTAAGTTCTCTCGGCAATGAGTGGAGTACTATGAACATTGACGCGGCTCTTTCTTGATCTCGATACCGGGCCGCATGTAAACAGAAAAATCGCAGGCGATATGATAAAAATCAGCAAAAGAAAAACGCCAAACCAAAAGCGCAGTATCAAGGCCGGAATGTCGCCCGGTACCCCGGTTTTCATCGGTGAGAAGCGGCTCGACAAGGTTCGCATCGATGTTCTTGACTATTCCGAGGCGGCGGTTGAGCACCGCCTGGACGTTGCCGCCGATGGCCTTCTGCTGCCACCCCCGGGAAATGGCGTCACCTGGATAAGTGTCAAGGGTGTGCACGACGCCGCACCGATCACCGCCCTGGGCAAAACCTTCGGCATTCATTTATTAACCCTGGAGGATATAATCAATACCAGCCAGCGGCCGAAGATTGAGGAGTATGCGCACTATATCTTTATCGCCCTGAAAACCATGCACTACAACGAAGAGGAAAAGAGCCTTAATATTGAGCATCTAAGTCTGATTTTCGGAGATAATTTTGTGGTTTCCTTTGAGGAAGGCGAAAGCGATTTGTTCGGCAAGATACGGGAGCGCATCCTTGCCGGCAAAGGCCGCGTCCGCTCGATGCGCGCCGATTATCTCGCCTATGCCCTGATGGACGTCGTGGTGGATCGTTACTTTCTGGTGGTTGAACGGATCGGCGACCGCATTGAAGAGATTGACGAGCGTCTTCTGGTCGAAGCGAAAGCAGGCGATATTAAGGAGATACATCGGATCAAGCGGGATATCCTCCATCTGCGCCGGGCGGTTTGGCCGCTTCGCGAGGAAGTTGGGGATCTCAGCAAAAGCGTCTCGGAGCTGGTCGGCACCGAGACCAAGGTTTTCCTCCGCGATCTCCACGACCATATCATCCAGGTCATGGATATTGTCGAGACCTCCCGCGACATCCTCGGTGGCATGCACGATACCTATCTGACCACCATCAGCAACCGGATGAACGAGACGATGAAGATTTTAACTATTATCTCCACCTTCTTTATCCCTCTGACCTTTATCGTTGGTGTATACGGCATGAATTTCGACAATATGCCGGAATTGCATTGGCGCTGGGGATATTTGCTGATATGGGGCATTATGGCCACCATCGTCTTTGCCATGATCTGGTTTTTTAAAAGAAAAAAATGGTTGTGAAGCGACATGGGTACATTGATCATCCTAAAAAAAGATCTGCTGCATGCCAGATGGCAGTCGATTGGTCGAAAAGGTCTACAACAATAAGGGAGAAATCGTGAAAAAGCCGGCCAATAAATTTCGTGATGCGATTTTCATTGTCACCGAGGAACGTGCTTGTCCCATTTATAATACAGGAGATGAATTCAAGGTCGAAAATTTCAGCCTTACTGTTCCCGCCTATAAACCCGACTGCCTCTTTTTGGCACAGGCGATCGCCAATACAATGACGTCTATGGAAAAATACGGCGGGTTTGTAAAAACAGGGGGACAAAAGTCGAGATTGGACTGTGGCGGCTGTGATGGTTTGATCTATTTTGAATTAAAGAAGGAAAGGGACTTTGCCACCGTGCAGATGAAATTGCTGAACGAGTCGGAAGAAAGGCGGAAGAGACAGCATCTAGAAAAGTTCTTTAACATATTGCGCAATCTGGATATCTTTGAGTCCCTTGAGGATGATGCTCTCAGCGACCTGACTCTACTCCTTGAATTTACAACCATTCCTGTCGATAAAGTGGTAATTAAAAAGGGTGATGCCGGAAGCAATATGTATATCATTTTAACCGGCCACGTGGCGGTGCGGGCCGGTGATGGTGCAAGAATAACCGAGATGGGTGATGGGGAGATCTTTGGCGAGATGAGTCTTCTCTCCGGTGAGCCGGCGATCAGTTCCATCAACACTTTGACCGAAACCCAGGTGGCCAAGCTGAGTATCAAAAACTTTAAACATGTCCTGAAGAAGTACCCGGTCCTGCAACTCTTCCTTTTTAAGCTCCTGGTGGCTCGGGCTCAGACCATGACCCTGCGCTCCGGCAATATTACCTCCGGTATGTCGGGGGAACTGTCGGAAATCTCCATTGTTGACCTGTTGCAGCTTATACATTCTGCACAGAAAACCGGGCGCCTTGATCTGGCCCTTGAGGAGGGCAAGGCAATGGTTTTTTTCAGGGATGGGGAAATCATCCATGCCCGCCTCCTTGATCTTCGCAATAGGGAGGCAGTGTATGCCCTGGTGAAAATCAAAAACGGGCACTTCGCGTATATCAAGGGAATCCCCAAGGAGCTCGACAAGCTGCCGCCCATTGGCGGATTCATCGGCATACTCATGGAGGGCCTGCAGCGCATCGATGAGAATAAAAGGTAAGGCCCTCCAGGACAATCATTGTCTGCACCTAGCCGCAGCGCCGCTCTTCTGACGCTCTGGAACCAGAGTCAATCCTCGGACTTGCTGTTCATCAGACCCAAACGATCGAGGAAATAAAAGAGCAGCGAAAGAATCATGCCGACCACGGTGGCGAGAGCCATGCCCTTCAGCTGCACCTGGCCGATATTCACCGCCGCACCACTGATGCCGACGATGAGGACGATGGCGGTAAGCGACAGATTGATCGGTTTGGAGTAATCGACCTTGGCCTCGACCAGCATACGGATACCGGAGGCGGCAATGACCCCGAACAGCAGCATGCAGATGCCGCCCATAACCGGCGTCGGGATCGACTGGATGAGGGCCGACAGCTTGCCGATAAAGGCCAGGCCGATGGAAATCACCGCCGCTCCGCCGATGACCCAGACCGAATAGACACGGGTGATGGCCATGACCCCGATATTTTCACCGTAGGTGGTGGTCGGTACCGAGCCGCAACAGCCGGACAGTACCGTCGACACCCCGTCGCCCATCAGCGATCGGTGCAGGCCGGGGTCGACGGTGAGATCGCGGCCGACAATATTGCCGGTCACCACCAGATGGCCGATATGTTCGGAGATGACCACCAGGGCCGCCGGGATAATGATGAGGATGGCGTTGATGTCGAACTTCGGAATGATAGAAGGTGGGAATGGCCAGGACCGGGGCGGTTGCCACCCCGCCGAAACTGACCATGCCCATGAGAAAGGCGATCAGATAGCCGACGGCGATACCCATCAGCACCGGCACGACGGCGAGAAAGCCGCGGAAGAGCATGGAGCCGAAGGTGACAACCAGGAGGGTGACGATTGAGACGATAATCGCCTTGGCATCAAAGGCCCCGGTCTTATCCGGCATGATGCCGGCCATGCCGGTGGCCACCCCGGCCAGTTCCAGGCCGATGAGCATGACGATCGGTCCCATGGTGGCCGGCGGCAGGACAACCTTCAGCCAGCCGGAACCATAGCGCCAGATGATCAGGGCGACGATGATAAAGATGCAGCCGGAGGCAATGAAGCCGCCGAGGGCGTAGGAATAATTACCGCCCCAGAGTTCCTTGTTGCTGCCGAGGACGACGAATACCGGCGAGAGAAAGGCGAAGCTCGAACCGAGAAAGGCCGGTGCCTTGCCCTGGCACAACACAAGATAGATGAGGGTGCCGATGCCGTTCATCAGGAGGACGATCGCCGGATCAATGGCGAAAAGGGTCGGGACCAGGACGGAGGCGCCGAACATCGCGAAAAGATGCTGAAAACTGAGTGGAATCGCCTGGAGCAGCGGCACCTTCTCGTCCACCTGAATTGCCTTTTGAATCATAATCATACTCCTTTTGAAAATTGCCGTCTTCCGGTTGTCCTCAGCACTCATTAAAAACACCAATCCCCTACCATATCCGGGCAGTTGGTGGCAACCATTAGTTGCGATACAAGCCCTTTGATCAGATCCTGAGCTATAAGGCACCCAGGGTTGTTGCGGCGGGAAGGAATTGATTTACAGCGTGCCGGTGGGGAGGCCTTGTGGGCGAAGATTGTGTGACGAAAAATTAACATATTAGTTGAATTTACATTACAACACAGCGGTAAAAACGGCATTTGACCGAATTTAGTTAAATGTTTAACCGGCGATGGCTTTTTTTTAACGGAAAAACCTTGCCAGTTTGCTTCCTTTTCGAGTAGGTTGCTCAATTATTTTTTAAGGCTTTGGTTCACTGGTTGAGTGACATAAATTGAAAGGAGGAATGTACATGAAAAAGATGTTGAGCAAGACTCTCTGTGCCTTTGCAGCCACCTGTCTGCTGTCGGTCCCGGCCGTTTGGGCGGAAAACATCAAGGTAGGCGCCTTATTGGCCGTTACCGGTCCCGCGTCGTTTCTTGGAGCTCCCGAGGCCCGGACCATGGAGATGCTGGTCGAGCAGGTCAACGCCAAGGGCGGCATTAACGGCAAGAAGATCGAACTGCTGGTGAAAGACACCGCCGGCAATCCGGAAAAGGCCATCTCGCTGGCCAAGCAGCTGCTGGAAGAGGAGAATGTCCTGGCGGTCCTCGGACCTTCCAGCTCCGGGGAAACCATGGCTATCAAAAAGATCTTCGAGGACGCCAAGACCCCGCTGATCTCCTGCGCCGCCGCCGAAGTCATCGTCAATCCGCTTGCCTCCTGGGTTTTCAAGACGCCGCAGAACGATTCCTCGGCGGCGATCAAGATCTTCATGGAGATGAACAAGCTGGGGATACAGAAGATTGCCGTACTGGTTGATAATTCCGGCTTCGGTAAAGCCGGCAAGGAACAATTGGAGAAGATCGCCCCCGACTACAAGATCGAGGTAGTGGAAGCTGAAGTCTACGATGCCAAGGCTACCGACCTCTCCGCCGTTGTTGCTAAGATCAAGGCCAATGCAGCGGTGCAGGGCGTCATAAACTGGTCGATCGTTCCGGCCCAGTCAATTGTCGTCAAGAATATCCGCCAGTCAGGCTGGCAGGTGCCGATTTTCCAGAGTCATGGTTTCGGTAATATCAAATATGTCGAGGCGGCAGGTGCGGCCGCCGAAGGCGTGATCTTCCCCGCCGGTCGTTTACTGATGGCCGACCTTTTGCCGGATGGCCATCCTCAGAAAGCTCTCCTGGTTAAATACATCAAAGACTACGAGGGAAAATTTCAGGAAACCGCCTCAACCTTCGGTGGCCATGGTTATGATGCCTTCATGATTTTCGAAAAAGCGGTCGCGATCGGAGGAAACGACAAGGCTAAGGTTCGCGAGGCTATCGAAGGTTTGAAAAATCTGCCCGGAACCGGTGGGGTATACAATTTTTCCGCCACCGATCATAACGGTCTGGTCTTGGATGCCTTCGAGATGATGACCGTCAAGAACGGCAAGTTTGTCCCCTATGTAAGTAAATAGACAGCAACTCAAGACCGGGGCGGGAAGATCGCCCCGGCCGCTTGTACAAAGAGCCGGACGCTTCTCGGATTCATCCCATCGTATGACAACCGAACTTTTCATCCAGTATCTGGTGGCCGGGATCACCTACGGCAGCATCTATGCCATCGTCGCCATCGGCTTCAACATCATCTATAATACCACCGGCATCATCAACTTCGCCCAGGGTGAATTCGTCATGCTCGGCGGCATGTTGTCGATCACCTTCCTCCAGTTCCTGCCTTTGCCCCTGGCGATTGTTTGCGCCGTTCTCGTCACCATGGGCGTTGGTGCATTGATTGAGATGCTCTTTATCCGCTGGCTGCAAAATCCGGGAATCCTGCGGATGATCATTATCACCATCGGCCTCTCCATCCTCATCCGCGAGGCGGCCCTGCATGTCTGGGGCTCGAATGTCCGCTCCCTGCCATATTTTTTCGGCAACGAGATCAGCACCATCGCCATCTTCGGCGCCAGGGTTTCGCCGCAGGTGCTGTGGGTGGTCGGGGTCTGCGGCCTGATGGTCGTGGCTCTGAATATCTTTTTCCAGGCCAGCTCTATCGGCCGGGAGATGCGGGCCTGCGCCGCCAATCGCATCGCCGCCGTCCTTTGCGGTATCGACACCCGGAACATGGTGACTTTGTCCTTTGTCCTCAGTGCCGGAATAGGCGCTCTGGCCGGGGCAGTCATGTCGCCGATCACCTACACCCAGTATGACAACGGCACTGGACTTGCCATCAAGGGTTTCACCGTCGCCATCCTCGGCGGTCTCGGCAATTCACTGGGGGCGGTGGCCGGTGGTCTGCTCCTTGGCATCATCGAGGCCTTTTCCGTCTCCGTTGTGCCTTTAGCCTTTCAGGACGCCATCGCTATAGCCATTCTCCTGGTTATCCTCTTTGTCAGACCGCATGGTCTGTTCGGGTCGAGCGCCATGGCCGGCCTCAAGGAGTTTTGACGGTCATGGGCAAGAATCTCGTCTTTCTCCCGATCATTGCTGCAGTCATCCTTATTCAGCTTCTGACCGCCTGGACCGGCAGCGTCTATTATCTGACCCAACTGACCATGTCCGCCTATTACTCGCTGCTGATCGTCGGCCTCTGTGTGCTCATGGGCTACGCTGGACAGATTTCCCTTGGCCATGCCGGGTTTTTTGCCATTGGCGGCTATATTTCGGCGGCGCTTACCACCCGCAATCTCGTGCCCTATGCCGACCACCTTGCGGTACGACTGCTGAGTTCTCTCGGCTGTCTCCAGGCCGGGAAGGATGTTTACGGTGATCCTCTGCTGGTGGTGATGCCCTGGGTGGCCTGCATCATCGCCATCCTTGCAGCGTTGCTCATTGCCTTTTTCCTCGGTATTCCGGTATTGAAATTAAAGGGCCATTATCTGGCCATGGCCACCCTGGGCTTTGGTATCATCATCTACCGGATCGTCCTGGCCAGTGCTTACTTCGGTGAGGCCGACGGCATCTCCGGCGTTCCCGGCTTTCTGCTGGTGCCGGGCCTTTTGGTCAGTGGCGACAAGGCTTACCGGGTTCCCAACTACTATATTGCCTGGACCGTGTTGCTCCTCGCCATGCTGCTGCTCCGGCATCTCATCGACTCCAGGGTCGGCAGGGCATTGCGGGCAATTCATGGCTCGCCGGAGGCGGCCGATGCCATGGGCGTCGACACCGCCAGGTTCAAGCTCCAGACCTTCATGCTATCGGCGGTGTTTTCGGCCCTGGCCGGGGTCCTGCTCACCCATTATAACGGCGGCATCGGGCCTTCCGAGGCGAGTGTCATGAAATCGGTGCGCTATGTGGCCATTGTTGCCGTTGGCGGCATGGCCAATATCTGGGGCGCTCTGACCATGGGGATGGTCCTGAGTTTTCTGTCGCTCCGCGGTTTTTTCGGCAGCTATGATGATGCGGTTTTCGGTTTGATTCTCATCGGTATCATGCTCTTTGCCCCGGAAGGGATACTCAGCCTCCAGCTTGGGCGGATATGGCGATCCATGCCCTTGTTCCGGCGTAAACCGGCGGCGAAGGAGGTTTAGGTACAGTGACTATCCTCCAGGTGCAACAGCTCAGCAAGAGATTCGGCGGTCTCCAGGCCGTTGATGGTGTCAGTTTTTCCCTGCGGCAGGGGGCGATTAAAGCAGTGATCGGGCCGAACGGCGCGGGCAAGACCACTCTTTTTAATCTGATTGCCGGGATGCTCGCACCCACCGCGGGTGAGGTCCTCTTTCAGGGAAAAGAAATTCAGGGAATGCGACCGTTTCGTGTCGCCGGATTAGGGGTTGCCAGGACCTTTCAGAATATCAAGATGTTCGCCGGAATGACGGCTCTTGAGAACGTCATGGTCGGCAGGCACGTGCGGTCGAAGGCCGGATTCGTAGCCTCGATGTTTCGTACCTCCGGTTGCCGCCGGGAAGAAAAGGCAATCCGGGCAAAGTCTCTCGAACTTCTTGATTTTCTCGGTATTGCCGACTGCGCCCAGACGCTCGCCACCAACCTCGCCTTCGGCCAGCAGCGCGCCGTCGAATTGGCCAGGGCCCTGGCATTGGAACCCGCGCTGCTCCTCCTCGACGAACCGGCGGCGGGGCTGAATATCTATGAGACGGCGGAAATCGGCAGGCTCATTGTCCGCATCAGGGAGTTGGGTATTACCGTCCTCCTGGTTGAGCACGATATGTCGCTGGTTATGGATATCTCCGATGAAATTGTCGTTCTCAGTTTCGGGCGGAAGATTGCCGAGGATATACCAACGGTGATTCAGCGCGACCCGGAAGTGATTAAGGTCTATCTTGGCGAGTAGGGCACATGTTAAAGATACGAAATCTTGAGGCGGGATACGGCAAGCTGCGGGTGCTGAAGAATATCTCCATGCATGTACAGTGTCGGCGAGATCGTCGCCATCATCGGCGCAAACGGAGCGGGCAAGACCACCTTGCTTGCCACCATTGCCGGGCTGATCCGAGCGTCCTCCGGGGAAATCCGTTTCTTGGGCGACGACATCTCCCGCCTTGCGGCGGCCAAAATCCCCGGCAGGGGCTGTGTCATGGTGCCGGAGGGCAGGCAGGTATTCGCCTCGATGACCGTTGCCGACAACCTCATCCTCGGTGGCCATGCCCTCTCCCGGCAGCACAAAAACGATCTGAATCGCCTCCTTGATCATCAGTACGAATTGTTTCCGATTCTGAAAGAGCGCCGGTCGCAGCTCGCCGGCACCTTGTCCGGCGGCGAGCAGCAGATGCTGGCGATGGGCCGGGCCCTCATGTCCAAACCGTCGCTGGTGATGATGGATGAACCCTCCACCGGTCTGGCGCCGCTCATCATCCGCGATATCTTTCAGATCATCGTCCGTCTTCGGGCTGAGGGCAATACCGTCCTTCTCGTTGAACAGAATGCCAAGGCGGCGCTGGCCATCGCCGATCGCGGCTATGTCCTGGAAACCGGCAAGGTCATCATCCAGGGACCGGCCGAGGATCTGCTGGCCAACAGGGACGTGCAGCGTGCCTATCTCGGACGGGAAAAACTGGAGGATTAAAGCTGAGTTGAGCAGCTTGTCTGCTCAAACGAAACTTATGCCCTTGCGGTATGAAAACTTGTTGTCGCAAGCTGCAACTTTTTTCTTTCCGAAAATCCCACTTTCAAAGACAATATAAAAAGACTACTCTGGCAGGTATCTTATAATTCCTCTTGGGGGACCGACTATGTATTGGCAACAGGAATTCGAATGCATGCCCAGGGAGGACCTGGAACAACTGCAACTGGAGAGGCTCCAGGCCACCCTTTACCGCCTGGGAACCCATGTTCCGTTTTATCGGCGGAAACTGCGCGAAGCGAGGATCGATTACGAAGCCATCACCTCCCTTGCTGCCCTGCGCCGTCTGCCGTTCACCATGAAAGAGGACCTGCACGCCAATTATCCCTACGGACTTTTTGCCGTGCCGCTGCGCGATGTGGTGCGCATCCATTCCACATCCGGCAACAGCGGCATGACCACGGTCGTCGGCTACACGAGAAACGACATCAAGAACTGGTCGGACCTGGTGGCCCGGATTCTCTGCGGCGCCGGGGTGACCGCCGACGATGTGGTGCAGATTGCCTACGATTACGGTATCTTCACCGGAGGCCTCGGTCTGCATTACGGTGCCGAACGGCTCGGCGCCTCGGTCATCCCCATTTCCTCCGGCAATATCAAGCGACAGATCCGCATCATGCGCGATTTTAAGACCACAGCCCTGGTCTGCACGCCGTCGCATGCCTTGAAAATCGCCGACGTGATGATGGATATGGGTGTAAATACAAGTGAATTGTCATTGAAATACGGGGTGTTCGGGGCGGAACCCTGGTCCGAGGCGATGCGCCGGGAGATAAATGAGAGGCTCGGCATCACCGCCACCGACAACTACGGGCTGGCGGAGATCATGGGGCCGGGCGTTGCCGGAGAATGCCTTGAATGCAACGGTCTGCATATCAACGAGGATCATTTCCTCGTGGAAATCCTTGATACGGTGACGCTTGAACCGGTGGCCGAAGGGGAGATAGGTGAATTGATCATCACCACCCTGACCAAGGAGGCATTTCCGGTAATTCGCTATCGAACCCGCGACCTCGGTCGTTTCCTGCCCGGCGTCTGCCCCTGCGGTCGGACCCTCACCCGTATGAGCCGCATACTCGGCCGTTCCGACGATATGTTGATTATTCGCGGGGTGAATGTCTTCCCCGCCCAGATCGAGGCGGCACTTTCCGATATCACCGGCACCGAGTCCCCGCACCTGATCATCGTCGACCGGGAAAACCATGAGGACCAGCTGACCGTCATGGTTGAAGTGACCGAACTTCTTTTTTCCGACCAGATACGTAAGCAGTGGGCCCTGGCCGCCACCATCCAGGACCGGTTGGTCACCGATCTCGGTATTCAGGTGCAAGTCAAGCTGGTCGAGGAAAAGACCCTGGAACGCATTGGCGGCAAGGGTACAAAGGTTGTCGATAATCGAAGGATTTAGACCTATGACAAGCCCGCAGCAGAAAGGAACGGTCAACAAACCTCGCCGAACCGAGGTCGTGAAACGGCTCCTCCTCAACCTGTTTCTGCTGACCGCCGGCAGTTGCATTTTTGCCGTCGGTGTCAACGCCATCCTGGTGCCGCAGAAATTCATCAGCGGCGGAGTCATCGGTGTTGCCCTCGTCCTCCATTACCTTGTCCCTGGATTGTCCATCGGACTTATGTATTTTCTGTTGAATATTCCCCTGATTCTGCTCGGATGGTTCAGTGTCAGCAGGAATTTCGTCCTCTACAGCTGTTTCGGCATGGCGGTATTCTCCCTGGCGACGGCCCTGATCGTTCCGCCGCCCATCCCCATCGGCAACCCGATCCTGGCGGCGGTCCTCGCCGGCATCATCTGCGGTGCCGGTGGAGGGATTATCCTGCGGTCAAGGGGTTCGGTGGGTGGTATCGATATCCTGGCCGTCTTTCTCAACCGCAAGTGGAGCTTTCGCATCGGCGCCACCACCTTCCTTGCCAACGCTCTGGTGCTGACCGGCGGCGGCTTTTGCTTTGGTGTTGAACAGGCCCTGTATTCTCTGGTCGCAGTCTATACCAGCAGCAAGGTTCTCGATTACGTATTGACCGGCTTCAATCAGCGTAAATCGATTTTCATCATTTCCGACCACTCGCAGGAGATCGCCGAGCAAATCCTTGGTCGCCTGCACCGCGGGGTGACCTTTCTCCAGGGCACAGGGGCCTACTCGGGCAGTGAGAAGCAGGTTATCTTCTGTATCATTACCATGATCGAACTGTCGAGGATGAAGGAACTCGTCTTCGATATCGATCCGGACGCCTTTGTCGTGGTCAACGACACCCTGGAGGTACTGGGCAAGAGACATGGCCAGATCAATGCAAATTGATGTTTATGACCCCATTTGCAGATTATCATGATAGAACGCATAGTTGAAAACAACAAAGCCTGGTTATCCGAAAAACTTTCCGTTAACCCCAACTATTTCGAACAGCTGCAACCGGTAAAGAATAATAAATTAAACTTATCGTACAAATGAACGAACAAAAAGCCTGTATGAATGGCAATGAGCCCTGAGATGAAAAAGAATATTCTTGAACCCCTTTTATTGAAGGTACAGAGACAAGCGGAAAAAGGTGAGGTGAATGCGATGAGCGAAGATTCTAAGCAATATTTCAAACCGGCCGAAGAACACGCTTCCTTGGGCAGGACCCTGAGAGGAGTTCTTTTTGTTGTGCCGTGCGCCGTGGCGGCGTTGTTTATCTACTCTTCGGCGAGACATGGCACTGTTTTACAGCCGACATCGATAGTCCCCCTCTTTGTTGCCGGGTTTCTCTGGTTTATTATTCTGTCCGGTATTCGTGTGGCTGCGCAATGGGAACGGGGCGTTGTGCTTCGCCTGGGTAAATTTCGATCGGTAAAAGGACCAGGGCTGCTCTATATCATACCTGTTATTGAAAGCGTCCGGTTTCTCGACACGCGGGTGCTCGTTGTGAACATTCCCAGGCAAAAGGTCATAACCAAAGACAACGTTCCGGCTGAAATTGATGCGGCCTTGTTCTTCATGGTGAGTGACAGTGAAAAAGCAGTCATAACCATCCAAGATTTCAAATTTGCCGTCACGCAATATGCACAGGCCGCGCTGCGCGATGTGGTTGGCGGTTTGACCTTGGACGAACTGCTTTCAGAAAGAGAGCAGATACAGTTGCGCATCAAAGAACACGTTGAAGAGAGAGTCAAGGATTGGGGCCTCAGTGTCGACTCACTCAGATTGCAGGATATTGAATTGCCGGAGGATTTAAAGAGAATGATGTCGCGTCAAGCCTCCGCTGAACGGGAAAAGCGGGCAACCATCACAAAAGCGGAAGGTGACAAACTGGCGGCGACAAATCTTGCAGAGGCCGCAAAGATTATGTCGGATAGTCCAATCACCCTGCAGCTGCGAACGCTGCAAACGATAGATGGACTTGGCTCCAGCCCTTCCAACACAGTAATACTCTTTCCCGCGCAAATCGGGGAACTGTTCCACCGTCTGGTAAGCAAACCGGCAAAAGAGCAACCGCAACAGCAGGGTGCTCGACATCAACAAGAAGGTCCTATTATCTGATTGAATAAACTGATTTTTGTAAAATATTCAAGGGTCGTGATCACATCTCCTTGCCTTATCTGGTTTATATTCATCGTATCACTGCTACAGTTGTCCGGTGTGCAGGAAGCCGTCTGTGGGTCTGCGGGCACGGCAACACATGCAAGTTCAGGCCTCGATAAAGGCGAAACCCCAAGCGAGCGTTTCGATACCTTCAACACCCTTGTTCGCGACGGCAAGATCAGCCGCAATGAAGGGATCAAAAGTCTCCATGCTCTGCTTGAGGAATTGAAGGAGGATTATTATCGCCGAGGTGGCAAGGAATTTCCGAGAGACAGCTGGATCTTCCCCGTGCAGGGCTATGATGCGAAAGCCATGCCCGGCACAAGCGACAAAGGCTATACAGCTTCCGGATACGACTATTTTCGTGGTAACCGCCACGGCGGACATCCCTCGTTTGATATCTTCATTCGCGACCGCAATCAGGATGGTCTTGATGATCGGTCAGGGCTGCCGGTCAGGGTGCTGTCGCTCGGCGGCGGCATGGTTGTTGCCATGGAAAGTCAATGGGAGCAGGGGAGTGCCTTGCGCGGCGGCAAATATATCTGGATCTATGATCCCGGCAACGAATTGCTGGTATATTACGCCCACAATGGGAGCTTGGCCGTCAGGCTTGGCGATATTGTCAGGCCTGGGGATCTGCTGGGGGTCGTCGGACGCAGCGGACTTCATGCGGCTAAACGCAGGTCGCCAACGCATCTTCATCTTACGGTATTGGCATTAAACGATGGCAGGCCGTCACCGCTCAATGTTTACCAGGATCTGGCGGGAGTCGGCAAGGTTTTGAGTGACGGAAACGTGGAAGAGAAACATGCGAATTGCAAATGAGAGTGACCTGCCGACAATTGTCTCTATATACAACGCCACTATTCCCAGCCGACAAGCCACAGCCGACACCGTCGAAGTAACGGTTGCGTCAAGGCTTGAGTGGTTTCGGCAGCATTCTCCGGATAAGTTGCCGCTCATGGTCTACGAACACGACGACAGGGTCGTTGCCTGGGTCAGTTTTCAGGCTTTTTATGGCAGAGCCGCTTACGACCATACCGCCGAGATCAGTATCTACATTGCCCTGGAATACCGAGGCAAAGGACTTGGGCGAATTTTGCTGACGGAGGCATTGGCTCTGACGCCGCAGTTAGGCATCAAGACGGTTGTCGGTTTCGTATTTTCACATAATGAACCGAGCCTCCGGCTGTTCGCAGCCTATGGTTTTAAAGAATGGGGAAGACTTCCGGACATTGCCGAAATGGATGGTAAAGAATTCAGCCTGTCAATCGTTGGAAAACGAGTAAACCCTTAATATGCGATGTTTCAATCCGGTCTTTGAGGGTGAAGGAATATTTTGTGTTACCCGGGAAATTGAAAAAGACACAACAGCAGGCCAGGGTATAACCAGTCACTTCAGCTGCTGAAAAATCATTGAACACCCTGGTAATCCAGGGTGTTCAATGATCGATCCGGTTGTCGGAGTTAGGGATTGGGGCCGTTGTGACAGCTCCAGCAAGTGACGCGCTCATTCACGGCGAAGGCCTTGGTGCCTGCCGTCGTCGATGTTGAAGGTTTTTTTCGTCTTGATTACGGCCAGCGGCGAGCCACTGTTTGTGGTGCCATGGCAGTAGTTACAGTTGCTTTTCGAGGCGTCCTGGTGGCTCTTTACCCAGGACTGACCAAGATTATGCATGCCATGCGGGCCACCGTTGGCGCTGTTGGGCATGGTCGTGTGGCAGACCGTGCATTCACGTATCGAGGCGGCGTAGCCCTGGGCATTGATAGCTTGCAGGTTGTCGTTCACCTGGTTGCCGCTAGCACTGGGTTGACTGGTGTACTCGGCATGCGTCGAATTGTGGCAGGCCTCGCACTGCATCTTGCCGTGACCGGTACTGAAGCGGAACAGGCTCCACCCTGCTGAGGGTGTATCGGCATTGGAGGCGAAGCGGGTATCGGTCCAGGTCTTGAACGTTCCGTTAGTATTGATGGCAACGGTTTCCCGTTTGCCGTCGTGGTGGCAGGCTTGACAGGTCGGCATGTCGAACCAGCCTTCACGAGATGCGTTGGCTACCGTCGTCATCGAACCATGGCAGGACTGGCATTCCATGGTGTGCTTACCGGTGGAATCAACTGGATTGCCCATTGCGCCGCGTAGGCACTCGGTCTTCTTGCCCGGGTGGCAGTTATAGCAGGAATCGCGGGTGGCGATGCTGTTCAGGGTCTGGGTTGAGCCGGGAAGGCTGGTGTTGGCATGGCGTTTATGCATGGCCGCTGTCATCTCGGACACCCCGGCAGTCCCTTCAATCCCCCATACCGCCAGGGCGTTGCTGTTGTGGCAGGTGTCGCACATTACTGGCTTGCCGTTGTTTGCCGAGGATTCCAGGCCTTTGCCAAAACCTTTCTTCGTCAGCAAAGTCGTATAGGCAGCGCCGGTATTCTTCTCATCGTGCAGGCGCAGGATATTTAACCGCCAATCTTTTTCAGAAGTGGTGGCAACCTTGTTGACCCAGCCGGCCACGGGCTTGGCAGCACTGCTGCCGGTAACGCTGGCATGGCAGGTGTCGCAGTTGATCTCGCTGGAAACCGGCAGCACTGCGGAGGTGCTGGCGATCGCCTTGCCGCTGCTGTCGGTGGCGGTGACCTTGACCATCGGAAAGTAGTTGGCCTGCATCTTGTCGTCGATCGGGGTGACGGGAATACCGGTAGCCTCGAACCAGTCAAAATTGCCATTCCATTCCAGCGGTGCCGGGGTGGCCGAAGGTGCAGGGTTGCCGGTCAGGCCAAACTCGGGAGTGAGGTCGGCACCGAACAGAAGGAGGTCGTAGTCCCAGAAGTTGGTCTTGGATCGGCTTGAGCTGTTGACCGAGCCGGCAGGGTCGGGGGTCGATGCATACTTCAGGGCATAACCGGTGCTGTTGGTACTGTTGACCAGCTTGCCGTTCACCACCAATTGGGCATTCAAATCGTTGAATGGCGGCAGAAGGGTGAAGATTGAGAAGTCGGAATCCATGCAGTGCATTCCCAAGTCGTTCCAGGCGAAGAGATGCGTGCCGTTGACTGCGGCAACCGATGCTCCGGCGACGATATAACTTATCGCACTATTGGTGGTGTTACCGGCCTTATCGGTGCTCTTCACGCTAAAACTTTTGCTGCCGGGGGTGGATGTGTCGATGTTGCTGCCATTTGCCACCGTACCGGTGCATGCGGCAACGCCAGCCGTCGTATCCGTACATGTGTAATTTGCTTTAACAGCCTGATTCTGCGTATAAGTGGCGCCGCTGGCTGGGAGGACGACGGTGGATTTCGGTGCCGTGGCATCTCGCCTGACGGTCACCGACTGAGTGGCGGTGCCGCCACTACTGGTAGCCTTGCAGGTATAGGTGACGCCGGAGGTGTCGGTAGTGAGAGTAACATTCCCGCAACCGGTCTTGTTTGTGATGTTCGATTGGCCATCTGACACGGCCCAGGTGACGCCGACATTGCTGGTATACCAGACGTTAGTCCCGGCTGTGCCGGTTACGGTTGCTTTGATGACGGGTGGTGTGCTGTCCGCGGCGAGAACCTGTTCTGAGAAGCTCGCTCCAAGTCCGAGACAGAGAGCCGAGACTACCAGGAGTGTTTTCATACCATACCTTTTTTTTATCAAAAAGTGCCTTTTGCAGCAGGTGCTTGGTTTGGTAGAACCTCTCTTGTCAGGGGGTAACTCAGCCCGTTTGTTCATCAAAAAATACCTCCATTTAAAACTGTTGAATGTAGATGCGATTCGCTTTTCTTTGGGAAAGACATCTTGTCATCTACCACTGTGTGGCATCGTTGCTACTCTTTAAGCATAAAGAATGCCATTTAGCAAGCAAAAGGTAATCTCGCAGTAAATGAGAACAATTATTGTCTTCGAAGATGGCAGGAGATCTTGCCGAGGTGCATTTTTTGCACCACCGGCGTTAAAGAAGGTGCATAAAATGCGCCCGACGATTTTTGTAAATTTGTCTATATTGGCAAGGGACAACTGCGGTTGAATGTACGTTAACGATCAGAGAGTTTTTTGCAAAAAGGCTGGAATATCAACCTCTGCACGTGTCATAGTAATATCGATAAAAGGCTTCCCCCTTATCGCGTACCAGTCCAAGGCTGCGGAATATCATGTAAACCGTGAATAGGCCGATCACCTGCAGGGTGTTTCGGCTGTAACCGACTTTTTCCCAGCGGCGGTGTGAAGCGAAAACCGGCGTGCTGATGAAGGCCAGAGCTCCGGCGTGCCGGGTCTTGATGGAAAGTTCAACATCCTCCATCAGCCGGTAGTCTGGAAAATCCTCGGGCGAGATTGCCGCACGGCGGAAAAATTGCACCTGGTCGCCGAAGGCAATGCCGCAGCAGAGGACGCGCAGGTCGTTGAACAGCTCACTGACACGAAAGCGCAGGGCCGGGTGCAGGTAGCGGGCAGTGCAGGCACCGCCGGCGACATGGGTATTGTCCGTGCAATGCTGCCAGATGTGCTTGATGGTATCCGGCCCCAGGCGGGTGTCGGCGTGGAGAATGATCAGCAGGTCACCCTGTGCCTGGCGATATCCTGCGGCTATCTGGGTGCCTCGACCGGGCGGTGACTGCAGGTAACGAACCCGATTGTCGCTTTGTGCAAGGGCAGGGGTATTGTCGGAGGAACCGCCGTCGATAACGAGAATCTCCGCCGCAATCTCCGGGGCAATGACAATGGCGTCAAGGCACTCTCGGATATTCCTTGCTTCATTGTAGACCGGTAAAAGGATTGAAAGGCGGGTGGGAGGTGCAAAAGAGACTGGGGCAATCGGCGACGGCCGGCGGCAGGCAGAAAATGACAGAGCCACAACAAATGGTGCAAATTCGAGAAAAAGGAGCCAGGAGGGAAGCTGCCGATGGGCAGTTATGTCGTACTGCAGGGTCACGTAGAGCAGCAAGGTCGCCGTCGTACTCAGGACCAGCCAGGGGAGGCTGCGGTAAAGTACGGCGAAGGGGAGAAGCATGGCACAATACCAGGGATGGATGACCGGGCTGCACAGCAAAAGGAGTCCCTGGATGAGCAAGGCGGCCCGCAGGGGATGGGGGTCGAGTATCCAGATATAACAGTAGCCCAGGGCCAGGGTTGCCGCCCCGACAAGGCTGCCGGCCGTGGCCGGGAGAAACCAGCTGCTCATTATCTGCACCGGGGAATTGAAGGTTCCAGAGCTCGCAAAAACGGTCAACACCTTCAAATGGGCCAAAAAGCCTTCGCCAAAGGGTAGCCAGAGACACATCGGCAAAACCGCCAGCGGCCAGAATTTTTTTTGGACACCCCTCAGGGCAAAGGGCAGGAATACTGCCATGGATATCTTGATGGTTGCAGCCAGGCCAAGGAGCAGGAGGCCTCGCCGAACACAGCCCCAGTGGATGGCGAGAAAACCGGCAAAGAACGGTAAGACCAGGAGCGATTCGAGATGGCCCGCACCGATGAGAAGCAAGGGCGGCAGGGGATGGGCAGCATACAGCCAGCTGTGCCGCGCCGCCATTCCGCCCTTTTTCAAGGCAAGCAGCAGCAGCCACAACACCCCCATGTCGCAGACGACACACAGGAGTTTCAAGGCGAGGGCCGGATCAAGGGTGGCAGCGGCAGCGCGAAAGAGCAACTGAGCCCCGGGGCCATAAAGGGAAGGAGGATCTTTGAAATTGACTCCTTCCCATATATAGTGGCTGAGGTCGGAGCTGTGGGGCCAAGCAAGAAAGGCAAGACGGAGAATAAGGGCAAAGAGGAGAATCGTCGGCATCCCTCTATGGTTGGGATGATTATACATGGCCGGCATCTTTTCTGCCGCGTCGTCGTGCCATCCGCCCGTTGACGACGAGCAAGCCGACCGTCACCAGGATGATGGAGGTAACGAGATGTGCGGTCACCGGCTCGCCAAGCATGACCACCCCGAGAAAAACCCCGGAAACCGGCATGATAAAGACAAAGGAATGGAGGGCGGTGGCCCCGTATTTGGCAATCAGGGTATTCCAGGCGACAAAGCCGAAGGAGGCGGTGACCAGGGCCTGGTATAACAGGGCATTCAATACCGGGGCGGCAAATGATTTGACCATCTCGCCATCGAAGAAATAGCCGCAGAGAAGAAACACCGGCACCGCCATGGTCATCGGATACAGGGTGATCTGCAGCGGATGAAAGCCGCCGATAATCTTTTTCACATACACGGCGTTGCATGCCCAGACCATTACCGCCAGCAGAATCAGCATATCGCCCTGCAAGGCGTCACCGGTCATGACCAGGCTATCAAAAAACAGCGTCGCCACACCGATGAAACCAAGGACCAGCCCCACGACTTTCTGCAGGCTGACGCTCTCGCCGGGGATAAAAAAATGGGCAAGAATCATCACCACAAAGGGCAGCACATTGGAGATGAGGGTGCCGTGCGAGGCCATGGTCATGCTTTGACCGAAGTTAAAGAGAGCGAGCTGGCAAAAAAAGATTATCCCCAACGGTGCGAGCTGTCGGGCCTGTCGGCGGGTAATTGCCAGCGGTTTTCCGGTACAGGCGGCCCAGAGAGAAACAACTATGGCGGCGATACCGAAGCGCAGGCCGGCGGTGGTAAAGACCCCGAGCCCGGTCAAACTTATCTTGACGGCCACCGTATTGGCACCGAAGAGCATGCACAAAAACATGGTGTACAAAGACGCACCGAGGGGAAGCCCGCCGTCATTCGCCACCGGCCTCAAAGTACTACTCCCTGTTTTCAATGTATTGCCTTTCACGCCAAGGTGCCGCTTCACCGACGACACGGACGTATGTTTCCGTCTAGCACTTAGAGCACCATCTCCTCGCCATAGCCCATGACCACAGCCTTTTTGCCTATCGCCATGACCCGCTTTTTAAATTCTTGCGGATCGGCGTTAATCACCGGAAAGGTGTTGTAATGCATGGGGATGGCGATACCGGGGGCGGCAAGCTCGACGGCCTTCACCGCATCGCCTATGCCCATGGTGAAATTGTCGCCGATCGGCAGCAGCATATAATCGAGGGGTGTCATTTCGCCAATGAGTTTCATGTCGTAAAAGAGGCCGGTGTCGCCGGTATGATACAGTGACTTGCCGTCAATGGTCAGTACTACCCCGGCCGGTTCGCCGGCATAGGTGTTGTCCGGGGTCATCGAGCCATGGTGGGCGATGGTGAATTTCAATCTGCCGAAGGCAAAGTCGTGTGCACCACCGATGTGCATATTGTGGGCACGAAACCCCTTGCCGATGCAGTAATTGGCAAGTTCGTTGACGCAGATGAACAGCGGGTTGGTCCGCGCTCGCGATCTTGAAGGCATCGCCGACATGATCGCCATGGGCATGGGTCAGGATGATGAAATCGGCGACAACATCGGCCGAGCTCACCGGCGAAGTCGGATTGTCATCAAGGAAAGGGTCGATGAGGATAACCTGACCGGCATCGGTGGTAATCTGAAAGGATGAATGGGAAAAATATCTGAGTTTCATTTCTGCCTCCGTAGTATCATTGGGTTGAGTCAAAGAATAACTATGGCCAGTTGATTGCCTTCCAAAGGATTGCCGATGGCAAAGAATTCTGCCGATCAGAGCCAGGATAATTCTCGGCCGATCAACGGGCAACCAGGACTCCCTTTTGCGGGCCGTAGGATGATTGGCACACACAGGGCGTCCCGGGCGGACCTTCCTGGTCAAGGGTACACCACATCAGTTCAGTTTGACATATGTTTGTTAATTCCTGCAATCTCCCATGGGTATTTGGCCGTTTCGGGAGGACCCGAACTTCCTCCTTTACCTCCGGCCTGTCCTGCACCACGCCACAAAGCTGGTCAATTTTATATTCGCTCATCCCGGAATCGCGCAGTGTCTGCTTATCCCGATCCGTACATTCACCGTAGGCACCGCCGGCAAGGAACAACGCAATAAGAAAGACTCCCTGTATGGCCGCGTGTTGCATACTTACTCCTCTTAATTCTATAGGAAGGAGAGAAAACTGACCCGGATCGAAAGTAATTACCGGAAGGATAAGCCTATCGTACCCTTGACGACGCTCATATTTCAAAAGAAATCTGAAAAAAAGGCCTTGCCTCCATTTAATAATTCAATGAAACAGGACCCCTTTTTTGCTCTCGATGCCAGGAGAGTATTTCCTCTTGTTGAATGAGACTTTTTTTGTTCATATGCTGAGAAGTGTTTTCCGGAAAGGTGAGAAGCATATGAACAGGAAGATTTCAGTATCGGCGCAAACCATTACGCTGCTCTGCATATTTTTATTTCTGCTGACACGACTGCTCATCGGCTGTGATCGGCAACAGGAAGCACCTTCGGCAAGGTTGCAGCTTGGCGATAAAGCGCCGGATTTCGCCGCCAAGGATCTCGACGGCAATGTTACCGTCCTGTCAAATCTGCGCGGCAGCCCGGTAATTCTCCGCTTTTTTGAAACCAACTGTCGGTTTTGCAAGGCCGATACCCCGGTCTTCAGTGAATTCTATAAAAAGCATCAGGACAAAGGACTGAAAGTCCTCTACATCGGCAGTTTCTACGAAAACGAGAAATCTTTACGAGCCTTCATCGGGGAATTGGCTACGGTCTTTCCGGTGATTCTTGATAATGCGGCAAAACTTGCCGATCAATACGGTATCCGCGCCTATCCGCAAACCCTGTTTCTCAGCCCCGAGGGCAAGATACTCGCCGCCCTGCTCGGCGGGGTCGGCGAGGCGGAAATGACGGAGATTCTCGGGAAATATCTTTAGGAGTCGCTCTGAATATGCGTCCGTCGACCGGAGTTCTGGGTATCCTCTGTATCTTTTTTTTCCTGGCGAGCATGATGTTCGCAACCATGGGCAAGCGCCGTAGCGGGCAAGCCGAGCGACTCCGCCATGTGCAACAGGTTGTCACCGACCTGGCCCTTTCTGATCTGGCCCTGAGCACCGAGGCGCGTTACACCCGTCATCCGGCGGTAACCGATGCGGTGGTAGTTGGCATGGATCACCCCGGTGCGCTTGATCATTTTCCGTCTACCCTGTTTTTTGCCCCGGTGCGATAAGTCATGGATGCCCACGCATTCGGCCGACAGCTCAACATCCTTGATTACGCCCTGGTCTCTCTGCGGCGAAAACTCTTGAAAAACAGTGTGGTGTTCACCGTTTTTACCCTCGTCGTCTTTCTTTTTTCCTCCTTTCAACTCACCAGCCGGGCTCTTTTGGAAATTGCCCGACAGACGCTTGGCACAGCTCCGGACATAACCGTGCAACAGATGTCGGCCGGGAGACAAACCAGCATCTCCCTGGCTGCAAGGGAGGAACTGATGGGCATTTCCGGGGTTAAACGGGTTGATGCACGGGTCTGGGGTTACTATTTTGATGAACGAAACGGCGCCAACTACACGGTTATCGGTATGGCCGAGCCATTGGAAAATGATCCGGGAAAAACCTGGCCGGGACTTTCCCAGGGGCGGCTACCCAGTGCCGGCGAAAGCGGCAAGGCGGTGATCAGCGTCGAGATGCGCCGGCAATTGCAACTTGGCGAACGGAAATATTTTTCCCTGTTCAGGCCCGATCTGAGCCTTGCCGCCTTCGAGACCGTCGGTATCTTTGCCGAGGATTCGGACCTGGTGACCGCCGATCTGATTCTCATGACCCTTGGCGATGCCCGCAATCTCTTTGCCATCCCGGAGGGCCTCGTCACCGATCTCCTCGTCTACGCCGGCAATCCTCTGGAGATCGATACCATTGCCAAAAAGATCGGCGATAAGCTGGCCGGGGTGCGGGTTATCAGCAAAACCCAGATCCGCAAAACCTACGAGGTGGTTTTCAGCTGGCGTTCAGGACTCGGCACCATCTGCCTGCTTACTTCCTTGGTCGCCTTCGTCATTCTTGCCTGGGACAAGGCCTCCGGCCTGTCGCAAAGCGAACTGCGGGAGGTGGGCATTCTCAAGGTCCTCGGCTGGCAGACCGGCGACATCATGCTGCTGCGCTTTTTCGAATCGATGGCCGTCGCCATTTTCGCCTTTCTCACTGGCTGGCTTTTGGCCTGGGTCCATGTCGGTTATTTTTCCGCAAGCCTTTTTCGCCCGATTTTCCTTGGCTGGTCGGTCCTCCGTCCAAATGTTTCCATGGTGCCGCCGCTGGTCGCATCCGACGTCCTGCTGATTTTCTCCATCTCCGTTTTGCCCTACCTTTGTGCCACGGCGGTTCCGGCCTGGCGGGCGGCGGTGGTGCGGGCCGATACGGTGCTCTGAGATGTTTCTTGAACTGGAAGAGGTGGTAAAAACCTATAACCAGGGCGAGGTGGGCGAGGTTGTTGCCCTACGCGGTGTGTCGCTTGTCGTAGGCAAAGGGGAGATGGTATGTATGCAGGGGCCGAGCGGTTCCGGCAAGACTACCCTGCTGTCGATAATCGGCTGTATCCTGCCGCCTACCAGTGGCCGGGCAACAATCGGCGGCAAAAAGATCACCCGTCTTCCCGACCATTTTCTCACCCGCTATCGCCGTGAACTCATCGGTTTTGTTTTTCAAAACTTCAATATGCTGGGCCATCTCAGCGTCCTCGACAACGTCACCCTGCCACTCCTGCCCTTAGGTATTTCCCCTAAGGTCCGGGCAAAACGGGGCGACGTGCTGCTGGCAAGATTGGCCATAAGTCACCGCCGCAACTTTCCGGTGCGGCAGTTGAGCGGCGGTGAACTGCAGCGGGCGGCTATTGCCCGGGCTCTGATCAATGATCCACCGATAATCATCGCCGACGAACCGACCGCCCATCTCGACAGCAAACTCTCCGGTGAAGTCATGGATATTCTCACAGGTTTGAAGAAAGAGGGACGCACTTTGCTGCTCGCCTCCCACGATCCGATAGTCGCAGGTCATGGCGGCATGGATCGCATCATCCTCGTCAGAGATGGTATGGTTGTCTCGGATCATCCGAACACGCGGTGATACGATGATCCTCAACTCCTGGGCGATCGCCCTGCTGGTCTCGGCAGCCGCCGCCTTCTTTCTCCTCGGCGGGGCAATACGAACCGCCATCAGGGTCTTACTTTTCTGGGCACCGGAAAAAGACACGGCAAGGCAGATCGCCCTGGAAAGCGAAACCTGGCTGGCGGCGTTATTGGTCCGCTACGGCATGGTCCTGCAGGTCGCTTCGCTTCTTCTCCTGGTGCTTGCCGCCGACGGTTTTTCACATATCCTGGTCGGGGCCATGTGCGCCACCGGCGCCTTTGTCGCCAATGGCTACGGCATGCCGGTCCTTCTCGTTAAACTTTTTGGTGTCTTTTTTTACGGTTTCTGGCTGATTCTGCATCGCCTGGATATTCATTCGGAATATCTGCCGCTGACGAGGATCAAATTTGCCTACCTGCTGCTCCTCGGCCCACTGCTCGGGGCCGACATCACCCTGCTTGTCCTGTACTTGCTGAACCTCAGGCCCGATATCATCACCTCCTGCTGCGGCGTGGTGTTTGCTGCCGGGGGCAGCGACGGTGCCAATCTGCTGGGGGTGCTGCCGACCCTGCAGGTCATGCTGCTCTTTTACGGTCTTGCCGGCCTGCTTTTTGCCCTCGCCGTTTTTCTCCTCAGGCGCAACAGGGTAGTGCTGGACCATGGCGGGCAGCCCCTTGCCAATTTCTTCCTTGGCACCGCTTGCCTGTTTTTTTTCATACTGTCGCTGGTGGTTATTACCGCCGTCATCTCCCCCTCTATCTATGCCCTGCCTAGCCACCGCTGCCCCTTTTGTATCCTCCAGGGGGAATATCATGGTATCGGCTATCCGATTTATTTCTGCCTTATGCTGGCAACCTTTGTCGGCATGAGCAGCGCCGCGACCTCCTTTATGCAAAAATTGCCGGGACTGGCCGAACCGGTGTACCTTTTTCGGCAAACCTGTCTCCGGCTTTTCCTCCTCTCCCTGATGGCTTTTCTTGTGATTGTCTCATGGTTTCCGGCTGTATATCTGTTACAGGGTGGTGAACAATGATATGAGTGCGAAAATCTTGGTATTGCTCGGCACGAAGGCCTTGTTCACCTTGTGGAAAGGCGCGGTAATACCTATTTTGGCATGAAGAACCGAAAATCCGTATGAATAGCGATCTCTTTGTCCGATTTTTAAAATGGAGTGCTTTATGAAAGTACTATGGTTGCTTCTTGTTGCATCGGTTGCTCTGAGCGGCTGTGCTTCCATGACCAAAGAACAGTGCCTTGAGGCCGGCGCAAGCTCCTGGGAACGTATCGGCTGGAATGACGGCAGGGACGGCTGGGACCCTGACCAGCGGTTGGCCATGCACAGCGAGGCCTGCCAGGAGGTGCATGTGCTTCCCGACCGGAAAACCTATATGCGCGGCTGGAGCAACGGCGTTATCGAGTACTGTACACCGGATCGTGGTTATGCCGTCGGTCTGAGCGGCTCCAGCGGCAACTCCCGCGTCTGTCCGCCGGAAACCCGAGGTCTTTTCGACTACAACGTCGATCTTGGTCTACGTGTTTATAATCTCAGGAATCAGATCAACAGCTTAGACAGCGAAATTGACGGCTACGAAAACAGGCTCAGGGATCCCAAACTCGATCGTGAGACCAGACACGATCTGCATGAAAGGATTCGCAATCGCGACAGGGAGCTGACGCATCTCCGAATGCTCCTGAATGAAGCGCAGTCGATCCCGGTTATTCGCTACTGATCATAATGTTTTAAAAGATCTCTCGCTCCAGGGCGTCTTTCACCGCACCACTAAATGAGATATTCGACGGCGATAAAGTTGAACCGGGCTTCGAATTCATCCCGGAATGTTCACTCTGCGAAAGCCCCGAAGTGAATGATAAATAGTATTATGAAGCGTCCCTAGGATGATCATGGAGAGGGTGCTCAAGCAAAAGATTCGGACAACTTTTTTTCAGGAACGGCCACCACGGCCTCCGCCTGAATTACCACCGCCACCGGAGCCGCCACTGCCACTGCTGCCGGAAGCTCCCTGCCCGCCACCCACACCACCGGACTTCTCTCCGGTTCCGCGGCTGCTATTGCCCAGGCCTTGCAGTTCGCCGGCACGCACGCCTTGATCAATTGCCGCGCCGAAGCGTCTGGCGGTATTTTCCAGGTCGCCGCTACTCCCGGCAAAACTCTGGCGCAGGGTATGCATATCCCTCTCATTATAGCCATGGCCGAGTGCGCTTCCCAAGACTCCGGAAGTGGTTGCCGAAGAAATGTTGCGACGCACCATTTCCCGAGCGGTAAGAAGGGTTTCCGTTGTCAGACTCAGGTTGCTGCTCCCTGGTGTTCCGGTTCTCGACTTGAGGGCGGTGGTCAGCTGCTGCGCATGCTGCTCGGTGAGTCCCGCGGCAAGACAGTCGGCATAGGTTGCGACAAGCGAGGCATTATTGTTTTCCTGCAATTCCGCCGCAAGCTTGCCGGAATACTCCATGCGGCTTCTCACCCTGGCTGTGGCAGAGAGAATTGCTTCAGGGGGAACGCCCTTGGCCACCCCTTCATGGATTTTTGCCCGTACGGCTTGTCCGGTTATACCAAGGTGGTCGTCGGAAACAATTTGTCGGCCGGCTTGAACCATCTGCTCCCCGGTAAAACGCGCCTGCATCATGGCCCGCATCGTCGCTTGGGCATCGGCCTCCGATACGCCGCTTTGCACCAGTTGCTGTTCAACCTTTTGCAGCTGTTCCTGCGTCGCCGGCGCGGCAACCGGCGTTTCCTCGGCATGGGCGGCAACCGCCAATAGCAGTACAATCAGCAAGGCAATACGTTTCATGATCTTTCTCCTTCCACCGTTTATTATGGCTGATAGATGCAGTTGCTTGCCCCGAAATCGTCTTTTTCTTTAATTCGGCAGTCCGGAACATAAACATTGCCGTCAACAATATAAAAGTATTGAAATTCGCGGTCGCCGCGGGTGTTTGTCACCCATACGCCCTGGCGATTTTTTGTAATCGGCTGCAACCGAAATTCGTCCAGCGAGGAGGCAAAGAACACCTCCTCGGCCCTCCGGATATCAAGAGCGAGGGTCACCCCGGTGGCCTGTACCTCAATGAAATGTCGAGGAGAACAGCCTGCCAGGAAAAGCAGCAAGATACCACTAAGAAACCGGATCATCGCCACCTCCAACGACAATGACTGAATTCTCCCCGCCAAAGTCGTCGTGTTCCCGGGTGGCCACGGTCGGATCCACCATTCGATTGTCTTCTTCAACAAGATAATTGTAGCGATGTTCACCCTGTGGCACTTTGAGGGTCAAGGACCAGTAACCGCTGGCGCCGATTTTTTGCATCGGCAGGGGATGCCAGTCGGTGAAGGTGCCGACGATTCTCGCCTGACCGGCTTCGGGTAGATAAAGAACAAAACGCTGTTCCATCGGTACTGCCAGGGGATGCTGCTCGGGTGCCAGCAAGAAGCCTAGGCCCATGAGGATCACGGCAGCGGCAAAGCCGGCCATCGGTTGCCACCATGGGCGAAACAGCGCAGACCAGGAAACTGTCGGCTTAACCGGCAGTTCAACCGCGGCGGATACCGGCATTCGGGCGGGAAGCGCGCAAAGCAGCTTTTCCTGTTCGAGCAATGCCACCGCTTCCAGAGAGAACCGCCGATTGTTGTGGACGGTTTCGACAAAGACAATTTTTTCATCTAAGTCCATTTCATCGTCTATAAAGAGGGAAATCAACGAGTCATCCATGGTTAGTCTCCTGCAACACTGTTTTTAATTTTTGTCTTGCCCGGTGCACCTTTACCTTAATGTTCGCCACACTACACTGCCTGATGTCGGCAATTTCCTGGTAACAGAGGCCACTGCTGACGACCAGGGCGAGGATGTCCCGCTCGTCATCGCCAAGGTGCTCCATGGCGGCAAGGATTATACCTGACTGTTCCTTGGCGATATAGGCTTCTTCCTGGTCTGCCCCCGCAGCCTGGCTTATTTCTTCGCGGGGAACGAGGCGATTTTTATGCCGCATCTCATCATAAAAAAGATTCCGACCGATGGTGAAGAGCAATGCCGGAGTCTTGTCATGGGTGCGATACCGTTCCAGATAGCGGGTAAACGTCTCCTGGACAAGATCAGCGGCCAAATGGCTATTGCCGGACTTGCGGAGAAGATAACCAAAGAGTTTCTCCCGGTTATCGATATAGAACTGGCGAAATGTGTTCATTCTCTTTGCTTAACGGATTTTCCCATTGAAGGTTACAGATTTTCCGAAAAGAAATGATTTTCGCTAAAAAATTTCTCTCATTGTCTGTCTTCTCCTCCTTTTCCAAAAAAAATCTGTAACCATTTGCCCCCGGCCGCGTTGTAGAAGCAGTTACAACATTGTCCGGAACAGGTGCCGGGTGGGCCGACTGCCGGTCCGGACGAAAATTTAGAGGAGTATTGACATGTCTTTCCATACAAGAATTGGTAGAATCGTGGTTTCCTGCAGCACATTTTTACTTCTTACGACACCGCTCCTGGCTTCTGCCGGCAATAGTGGTAACCCCACCGATGATGGTCCGGCACTGGTTTCTACCAGTCACGATCAGCTCCTCGCCGGCAAAGGGAAGGGACGGGGTTATGGCCCGGGTGATGGCAGTGGCAACGGTGGTTCCGGCCCGAAAGATGGCACCGGCAATGGCCCTGGGAGTTGTACCACAGCTGTTTTTTCCTTTAATGCTGATCTGCTGATCGCCCGTGGCGGAAGCGGTGGCGGTAACGGTGGCAACGGCGGCAATGGCGCCGGCAATGGCCCAGGGAATGGTAACAAAGGATCGGGAGATGGTACCTGTGTGAATTCATAACCCCAAGATAGATGGGGACTTCATTGCACAAGCGGGACAGGAGTCTTGTGCAATGATTTTCATTTGCTGTCCCGTTAAAAGGTTCGAGACATTCACTCGACCAATCTGAACGGCTCAGCCTTGTCAAACAGCAGCCATTTATTTTTATATGGTATGGCCTTCGCTGCTGTTGCAAAAGGAGAAATTTTCTCTTTATCATCCAAGATAAGACAATAACCGGATGGGGTATTGCTTGCCCAGGATCGCAGTTCAGAAAGGGAATGGCGGACAACCACCGGCCTGGTAAGGCGTGCGGCAAATTGGAATTGATCTGCCAGGGCCTTAGGATAGACGGCTATGTCCTTACCTGCTTTTTCTGCCAGGGATAAAGATCTTGTCATTTCACTCGGGTTGAATAAGGTGTTAAGCGAGGGAGACAAAATCACTTGAAGAAAGATGAGATGCAGGAGCACACCGACTGAAATTATCACCAAACTGTGACTGGCCTTTCGGTGAGTACACAACCATGCCAGAATGATTCCTGTGACAAGAGGTACTATCCCTGTTGAAAACGGTATAAATTTGAATATTACTGCATCGCTGCCTTGCACTGGTAAAATCGGCAGGACAAACATTAACCCGGCAAGGACAGTGAAAAACAGAAAAAGAAGCCATTTGTCATAGGGTTTCTGAACAGGAGATGAAACTGCAATTCTACTCAGAATTATCGCTGCTATGGGCAACAAGGGCAGCATGTAGTGTATTTGTTTTCCGCTGATCATCGAAAGAATAACAAACGCCGGAATCACAGCACAAAAACAGAACCGCAGCGATTGATCACAGAGGATTTTCCACCCACGCCAGAAAGGCAGCCAGAGAGACCAGGGGAACAAAATCAATGGAAGCAGAAGGAGATACCAATAAAAAGGACGCTGATGGGCAAACGATTGCGCCATACGCCCGGCGGTCTGACCAAAGAGGATGGCGTTGCCATAGTCTTGTCCACCAGCCAACGCCGCCGGCACAGCCCAGGCAAGAGCAAGCAGACCACCCGTTACCAGGGCCAATATGAATCCTCCATACCACCGCCACCAATGAGCATTATTGTGAGCAATCCACAATGGCCCCAGGATGATCGGTGGAGCAATATACACTAGGATCACTGGTCCTTTTGCCAATAACCCCAAGCCCAATATGAGACCAAGAAGAGGCCAGGAATACCGGTTTGGATTCTTTGCCCCGGTCAAAATTACCAGATAAGCAGCCAGCACAAAAAAGACGACCAAGGTGTCGAACATGGTAAGTGTACAAAAAACGCTCCACACAGCCGTGCTGAGAAGGATCAGGGGAGATATCCGACTACTGTCAAGGGTGATCGGCCAAAGAATTGCGGCAAGCCGTTTCGTCAGGAATAGTGAGGCGAGCCCGAAAAGTGGAGCGGTAAGTCTTGCCGACCATTCGTTGACACCGAATACCCACCAGCCGAATTGAATAAGCCAAAAAAGTAACGGTGGCTTATGGCTATATGGTTGGCCGTTACTATGTGGCACAAGAAACTGGTTGCTTTGCCACATTTCCCAGGCAACTGAAAGATAACGCGTTTCATCTATCGGTATTGGTGGGCGTGATGCAATTGCCGTGACCACCAATACGATGCATAGAAGTAACCAGAGCCAACTGGTTCTCAGGATGTGTCCTCCCATGCTTAAGCCTGCTTTGCTTCGCTACGGACAAAATACAGGTTCCGTAAATAAATAAAGAGCCCTGTGGCCTGTCCCAAGATAAAAACAGGATCCCTGCGGTACACTGCATAGGCCAGAAGTATCACCCCTCCAAAGAGGCTGAAATACCAAAATGCTATGGGGATGACACTTCGTTTCAGTTTCTCGCTCGCCAGCCATTGCACAAGAAATCTGGCGGTGAAACACGCCTGGCCAGTAAAGCCGATTATGAGCCAGATTGTTGTCTTTTCCACTGAATCGTTTCCTTTATGTAATGCTTTCCGTTTTAATTGCTCGAACGGCCATTCTATTCTATTACACGGAGAAGATCAAGGTTGCCTCCCCTGTACTGCAAAAGACCGATCGAGTTGAAAAATGCTGGTTTTTCTTGGGCGATGTCGAGCTCTGGCCTAAATTGCCGTTTAGCCTGGAATTCTCTAAACGCTAATCCAGGTCATGAGAAACCTTTGGTACAGTGTACGGAATTTGTATATATTCAAGAACTTTGCCTGTCTTCTTAAACCCTTGCTGAGAAAATAGTCTCGAGAAATTCAAGGTAATACCAGCATACAGCGATCTGACGTCTTCTTCTTTTTCGTGATACCCCCTGGTGTAATACCCGCCATGCAATTCAACATATTTTAAAAACGTGTTTTCGAGGGTGTCAAAACCGTCCAGCTTTAAGACAACCGAATAGTACTGGTTGGAGTAATCATCAAAAATACCATTAACCGGAACGTTGAAAACATACTCAACACGAAAATCGATTTTACGATCAAGCTCCGGGTAACTTTCCATCAAGACACTGGTCAGGGCGCCGACGGTATTCATAGCCATATCAGACCAAGAAAACCCTTGGCTTTTGCTGGTGGCATCACCCACTTCCATGAAAGCCTGAACCGTCCATGATGACAACGCCGCATAGATACTGGCTTTTCCGGAAGAATATCCCCAGCCTTTATAAAGCCCGGTCAGGGCATCAGCAAAGGTATAGGTTGCCCAAAAATGGCCGCATTTGTCGGCACCACCATATTTAGAATCCTGCTCAAACCAGCCTTCATCAGCTGTATGAAAACCTGCTGAACCGTAGTCCCAGGTTGTGAGTCCCCAAATTGTTATGGCTGCTGCCGCTGTGAGGTTCGTGTAGAGCATCTTCTTTTCTTTAGGCTGACTGCTCCACCATCCCTCCTGATCGGCAGGTGTACTGACACTGCTTTCTTTGCTTTCGGTCACATCCGAATTTTCAAGCGTTGGTGTTTCACTCGATTGTGCATTTTTTATGCTGAAGCTACTGCACATAATCAAGGCGACTATAAACAAACGGTTTTTCATGATTCTTCTCTCTCCATAAGAAGTTTTGGACGAAACAGCGTTTCCTAATCAGAGTTACAACTTTGCCAAATAAGGTACACCACAAAGATTAAGAAATGATGAAGATTGAACCTCGAAAGCCGCAAAATTTATAGTGTACAAAAATTCAGCTGTCCCTTCATGGTTCCTTAATCTTCACCTGTTATCGTACTTGCGTTTGCGGGCAGTAAGTTTGCAGATCGGCTGAAACCCTTGCTGGTACTGGGTTTGCGCCGGGCGGCGATTTTGGTCGTGTGACTACAGATTTGGGTCCTGTTCTGACATGTGAATGACCCGCTCTGGGGGCCTTATCTTCAATGATTTAAGGATGTTTTCTGTATCTTCAGTCACCTCGTTACGCATGAGCACACGATATTTTAAATCAAAAAATTCTGTAACCTGGAGTGTCTCCAACGCCCTCTTGATATGATACCACGACTTGCCACAGGAGATCTCGGCCACCCGCTCAATCTGCAGGGCCAGTACACAGATCTTGACATGGGTTTCGATTCGTCGCGAGGCCCAGTGGTACATCGGTGTCATCTTGATCTGCGTTCGCTTGAGCGAGCGGAAGCAGCGTTCGATGACCATCAGGCTCTTGTAGCCGCAGGCGGCGTCTTCCAGGCTGATGGTGTCGTCGTTGGTCTCGATGACCCATTTGCCGTCGTATTTGGCGGCATCCGCCACTGCTCCCCGGTCGATATGCAGTTGACCGCCTTTGGTGGTTCGCAAGTAGCGTTTGAAGCGGCGGGAAGCGAGCAGGTCGATGGCCCATTGGGCATCGGCCGAATGATCTTTGTGGCCGGCCAGTTCACTCTCGAGGTGTTCGACGAGCATCTGCCGGTGTTTGGCCTGCCTCTCGGCTTCATGGGGATTGTAACAAAGGATGTAACGTCGCCGCCTCTCACCGTCACCGATAATAACCTCCTTGGCCTGAAGGTTGTCCTTGAAGGTGGTGTACGGTCCCCGTTTGCCGAGCACTTCCCCCTTAATCTCGGCAATGGAGGCCATGCGGCAGGCCAAAAGGTACTTGCCACACGCCTTGGCCAATTCCACCCGATTGTCCGTCGAGTTCATGCCCGCATCAGCGACAAACATCGCCCGGCCGAGATTCCAGCCGCGAAGATCGGCGCGAACCTTGGTTACGGTAGTGACATCGGCGGTATTGCCGGGCAGTACCCAGCTCCGCACCGGGATGCCGTCACGGGTAACGGCCAAGGCGACCACCACCTGCGGCGCCCAGTTGCCCTCTTTGGCGTGTCCGAATTTGCGCAGGGTGGTGTTGGGATCGGTGTCGTCGTCTTCATAGTCGATATGGAACGAGGCGGTGGTTGTGTCGTAGAAGATCAGGTCGACTTCCAGGTTGAAGAGGTTGGCGGTGTTGAAAAAGACCGTCTTCTCCACCTCTTCGATATTGGCATGGAGCAAGTCCATGGCCTCGTACATATGGCGGAGTTTGAGATCCTGGCAGGAGGGCAGGTAGACGGTGGACAGCCAGCGATCCCAGACCCCGAGTTTGGATTCCGGCATGCAGAGCCGGTTGGCGACCATGGCCAGCAGGGCTCGCTCCAACTGTGCCCGACCACCTGCCGTTTGTCCAATGGCTTCGAGGCACTTTTTCAAACCCAGCCTTTCCCAGAGGGCGTCTATGACAAAGGGACACCCCAAGGCGAGAGTCTGCTTGATTTTCATGTCGGCAGGCAAGTCGACGGGAATTGCAGAATCCTGAGTTATAGCCGATGGATCATCAAACCGCAGGCCACAAACGCGACCAATGGATTGGCAGAGACGTACCAGCTCCTGGCGGTCCAACTGGTCAACCCGGCCGAAGTTGTGGATGATTTTGGCGACGGGTTTGCGGGTGTCCGGATGCCGCTCGTTATGGGCGAGCTGGAAGTATTCGACGACCGAGCCGTCCTTGTTGGTGCGCTTTGTGATTCGTAGATACATGCTTACCGAATTAGCATGTGTCTCGATTAAATGCAAGGGTTAAATTATATATCGTGTGCCTACAATATTGGACAACACCCTAACAATCGATGATTTTATGATCCTGATTTTACTGGAAATAAATTTTCAGGTACAGCGAAACCCGGCCTTTTTATGCTTACAGGCCGCAAACGCAAGTCGTAGGGCTTCAAATATTCAAGAACATTTTTCGGGATGCAATTCACCATAGATAAAAAACGACCGAATGGCGGTTCGATGTCCTTTCCTTCCGGACACGCCTCCGCTGCCTTCTCAGGAGCTTCTTTTATTCAGAAAAGGTATGGTTGGCAATACGGTATTCCTGCCTATTTGGCCGCATCGTTTGTCGGCTACAGTCGTGTCGAAGCTGACCAGCATTATGTTGAAGATGTTTTGGCGGGCGCGGCCATAGGAATTATCAGCACCTTTATTTTTGCCGACAGCTACCAAGAGAAAGTTGCAGTTGTCCCATTTTTCGGAGAAAGAACGGCCGGACTGGCGCTCAGTGGCAGCTTTTGATAGGCAACAATACTGAAAATTACAACGAAGAAGGGACTCTTTCATACGCCCATGAATATTCTCATAATCGACGATGAAACCTATCTCCTCGAAAAACTCCAGTCACTGTTGACCAGCGAACATTACACCGTAATGACCGCGACGGACGGTCGCCAGGGGCTGAAGAAAATCTTGAGCGATACCTACGATCTGATTCTTCTCGACATTATGCTGCCGGGCATGAATGGCCTTCAGATCCTTGGTGAAATCCGTACTGCCGGCATCCAGACTCCGGTCTTGATGTTGACCGCCAAAGGCGATATCGAAGACAAGGTGGTCGGCCTCAATCTCGGGGCTGACGATTATCTGGCAAAGCCCTTCTCCACCGCAGAATTGATGGCCAGGGTTCGAGCCCTCATCAGAAGAGGCAACACCGGCAATCCGGTTATCGAGATCGGCAATATCCGCCTCAATACGATCAGCCGCGAAGTCACCAAAAATGGGGAATCATTGACCCTGACAACCAAGGAATTCGCCATCCTTGAGTTCCTCCTGCACAACCGCGGCCGGGCTATTTCCCGGTTCACCCTGGCTGAACATGTCTGGGGAGATAATTTCGATCCCTTCAGCATGTCCAATTTCATCGATGTTCACATGAGCAACCTACGGAAAAAACTGAAGTCCCCGGAACGCGAACAGATCATCAAATCAATCAGAGGTATTGGTTACCGCATTGAGAGGGAGGGGAAATGAAGGTCCGGACGAAGTTCACCTTATGGATATCGCTGGTCGCACTGGCAACGGCTGCCATTTTCTCCATGGCGGTCTATTATGAGCTCCTGGATCAAATCTATGATTCCATCGACAAAGAATTAAATAGCGCAGCAGGGCCGATATTTAGCCGCCTGGATTTTTCCAATCCAGGGGAAAAACTCCAATTGAACAGCCAATACGACTATCTCCTTGAGCGCTATTGGCTGAAAATACTGGATAGTCAGGGCAGAACACTCTTTGCTTCGCCGCTTACAAAGAAGGTCGATATCCCTTTGCTTCCTGGCAAGGATAGGTATTTTATTGAAAAGGAAATCTCTTCATCAGAACTCTGGATTGATCCGGAAGAGATTGACGAACTTGCTGATATACCCGACAACCCAGTCAAGTTCAGAGTAAGGTCAATTGCTAAAAGTCAATCAGGAGAAAGCTATATCATCCTTATCGCCAAGCCCTTGCTTTTTCTTGATCTGGAGCTCCGCGAACTCCTAATGGGTTTGACCTCAGGTATTTTCGCAACGATAGTTCTCATCTTCCTGATAAGTTATTTTCTCGCGGGCAAGCTTCTCAGGCCGCTTGCGACGATCAACCAAGATATCAAGGAAATTCGTGAAAATTCACTGGACAGGAGAATCGTTCTTGGCAGTAGCCGGGATGAATTGTACACGCTGGCACATTCCCTCAATAATATGTTCGATCGTCTGCAGCACTCTTTCCAGAGGCAGAAGGAATTTGTCGGCAACGCCGCCCACGAGCTGAAAAGTCCGCTGACCATTCTCATGCTCGGCCACGAGGAAATGCTCGCCGCCGAGCCGCCCGAGGTCCTCCAACTGGAGCTTGCCAAACAGCTCCACACCATGCGCCGCCTGAGTAAACTCGTGCGCAATCTCTTGGAAATATCGCGACTTGAACAGACCGAAACCTGCGCCCGCGAACACATCAGACTGGATGAACTGATAGCCCAGGTTATCGGCGATTACCAGGAGATACTGGAGGCAAAAGACATCACCGTAGTGACCGAAATCGCCGAAACATCCCTTGTCGGCGATCACGAAAAAATTCTCCGTCTCCTCATCAATCTCATCGACAATGCGATGAAATACAACGCCCAAGAAAACGGCAGTATCCGAATCGCAACCAGTAAAAGCCAGGGTCGCATACACCTTACCATCGCCAACACCGGCCCGGAGATTCCTGTCGCAGATCTACCGCGGATTTTTGACCAGTTTTACCGGGTGGAAAAATCCCGCGCCCAGACTTTTGGTGGGGCGGGCCTCGGCCTGACCATCGTCCGCAGGATCGTTGAACTGCATGGCGGCAGCATTGAGGTCAAAAGCAGTGGTGGCTGGACAACCTTCAGTATCATCCTGCCGAATGAATCTGAGGCATTGCTAAAAGGAGTGTGACAAGATGTCCATGGCAAAAGGTATTTAGGCCTGTTGTGGATAGCTG
>CAVWHG010000015.1:0-292693 GCA_963754865.1 uncultured delta proteobacterium
CCTTTTTTGTTTAAGGCGAATTGTACAACTCCTGTCAACCTTTTCTATTTTCTAATGTGATAAATTGGTGACAAACTGACCTGCTCACCAAACCGCTGCCAAACTCTTCCCGAACCCGCCACCATGCTCCTCTTCGGCACCGGCCTAGCTGGACTTGCAGCAGCACGTAGGAGAAAGAAAGCCTGCTGATTTGTTTCTTTCTACCTCAAAATTGCTTTACACCTAAGGCAGAGTCATTCATTTGATTCTGCCTTTTTTCATTGCTTTCCTCTGTCAGCCGGACGGAAAAAAATAGTGTAGTCAGCAAAGGAGCCACCAAAATAATAGGGAACATGAATCTAGTATCTTGCACTAATGGAAATGCAGCAACGGTTAGTGCCTGTAACAGTTAGTTTTTTTCATTATTTTTTCCACACACAGGTGTTTTGTTACCAGAATTGCCAGTTGCCGGTCAGCAGGACGTAGCAGGCAAGGGCGATATTGGTGACTGTCTGGGCGATAACACAGGAGAGAAGGTCTTTTTGGTAGACCCACAGAAAGGACATGAGCAAGCCGAAGGCGATGGATGCCGGCCATTCTTCGATTTGATGGCCGGAGGTGAAGGCTGCTGTTGAGATGGCGACAGCCATCCACGACCACTCACCGGCTTTAACTTCATTGACTGACTTGTCATCAAGAGCGGTCTGCAGTGGCTCCCGGTCCCCAAGTTTTCTCGCTTGGTCCCACTGCAGGGCGAGGCGAAAAACGAATCCACGCATCAGCAATTCCTCAAACACAGGAACCAGCAGCCCGGCAGCAGTCAGTCGCAGGAGGAAGGCGGTACTGGACCAGGGAGTTTTCTCTGTGTGCAAGATAAAGGGAGCGAGCAGGCTGATCCAGATCACGGCACCAACCAAGCCTCCAGCCAAGCCAATGGCGACAGAAGCACCTGGAGCGCTTGGGCCTTTAAAGCGGATGTTCCCTTTTAATGCTCTGGGAACAGGCAAAGAAGGAAAGCTGGCCCTTTGGCAGGTAATCTCCAGAGTGATTGACCAGGGGTCACGATTATCGGCGGTTCGCCTGGCCGGATCCCATGCTGCCTGTGATGTGCTGGGCCCGGGGAAATTCAATGAAGATGATCTCTACGCAAATCTCGACTGGCTCTCCGAAAATCAGGCTACGATCGAAGATCGTCTTTTCAAGGTCCTGCCGCCGGCTGAAGATCCAGGTCTTTTCCTCTACGATGTCACCAGTTCGTATCTTGAGGGTAGCGAGAATGAACTGGCAGCCTTCGGCTATAATAGAGATGGCAAGAGAGGCAAGCGCCAGATCGTGATCGGTCTTCTCTGTAATGCAGACGGTATGCCGTTATCGGTGGAGGTATTTGCCGGCAACACCCAAGACCCCAAGACCTTCGGTCCACAAATCAAAAAGGTGGCGGAGCGGTTCGGTGCTGAGGGGGTGACCTTTATCGGCGACCGGGGTATGATCAAGAGCCATCAAATCACCCAGTTGAATTCCTCCGGTTTTCATTATATCACGGCAATTACCAAACCACAGATCGAAAGACTACTCGAAACAAAAGTGGTTCAGTTAAGTCTTTTCGACCAAGCACTTGCGGAGGTGAAAACCGATGCGGGCATCAGGTATGTATTGCGGCGGAATCCTGTCCGTGCTGAGGAAATCCGCAAATCGCGAGAAGATAAGCTGAATGCGATGCGCAGGACCCTGACTGCTCAGAATACATATCTCAGCGAACATCCTCGGGCCAAGGTCTCGGTGGCGGCGGGCAAAATCACCGCCCGGTGTAAACAGTTGAAGATGTCGGATTGGATAGAAGTTTCAGCCACCGATAGAACACTCGAATTGACCATTGATGACAATGCTGTAAATGAAGCGGCAAAGCTAGATGGGTGCTATATCCTGAAAACCGACCTGCCGGAGAGCAAGGCGAGCAAGGAGACTGTTCATACCCGTTACAAGGACCTCGCCTCTGTGGAATGGGCATTCCGGACCAGTAAGACGACTGAACTGGAACTTCGACCTATTCACGTCCGACTCGCGACGCGGACGCGTGGCCACGTCTTCGTGGTGATGCTTGCCTATCGAATTGTCCAGGAACTTGCCAAACGATGGCGGCATTTGGATGTCACGATCCAGGAAGGCCTGGATGAACTGGCGACCTTGTGCACAGTCGAAGTGGAAACGAAAGATGGCGTGAAATACAATCGAGTACCGGAACCACGGCAGTCCATCAAGATTCTTCTGGATGCTGCAAAAGTGCACTTGCCGTCGGTCATTCCAGTCACCGGGGTAAAAGTGACCACTAAAAAGAAACTGCCTTCTCGACGCAATATTTAAAATATATCAAATAGTTGTATTGTGAAATTGCGCACTTTTCTTCAGGGAACATCCGTTAAAAGAGTCCTAACCCTTATTTTTTCTGCCGCCCTCGCCGTGATCTGGGGTACCGTGACAAGCGTTATGGCTCAGGACAGTACAGGTGGTGATGAGGCGAAGGTCAAACAGCTCCTGGCCAACCCGGACCAACTACACGAACAGCTGCGGAAAAATAATCCCGCCTATACAGGCCAGGCCCAGTTTGCTCAAGATCCTGTTATTGGGCTCATTGGTGATTTCAGCCGTACCGGGATAACTGATATTTCTGCATTGCAGGGGATTCCTTTTGGTGCTCTCGACCTGAAAGGACAAGCAGTGTCGGATCTAGCGCCGTTGCGCGGTATGCCGTTGAAACTGCTCGGTCTCGAAAACACCAAGGTGATCGACCTCACAGCGCTGAAGAGCATGAAAATCGAAAAACTCTATCTGAACAACACACCTGTGCAGGACCTGAGACCTTTGGCAGGTATGCCGCTGCGGGAATTGATGCTGGTTGGGACAGGGGTGAAAGACCTCGGCCCCTTACATGGTGCTCCTCTACAGATGCTGTGGATTAATGATACCGTTGTCACCGATATTGCCCCTCTCGCCGAGTGTCCGTTGCAAAGCCTGACACTGCACCGTACGCCGGTTGCCAATCTCGGTCCGCTGGCCCGCATCACAGGCCTGAAGCGCCTGCATATCGGTGAGACACCGGTACACGACCTGACCCCGCTGAAAGGACTTAGCCTTGAACGGTTGATCTTCTCACCTGCATCAATCCAAACTGGTCTTGATGATATACGAAAAATGCAAAGCCTTACCCAGTTAGGTATAACCTTCGAGGCGATGATGCCGCCGGAGCAGTTCTGGCAGACGTATGACAAGGAAAGGAAAAACTAATCAACAAATGTGAGAACATAATTATGAAAAAAACATAGCCACATTGCCGCTGCGCTTATCTACGTGTTTGTGTTTGGCACAGGCGGTTTTGTAACTCAGTCGCATCAACGCACATGGCATAAAGGTCGGTTCGGAAAAAGTCTTTGGGGTTTAGTCCAAAAATACACTTAGAACAAGGAGTTGCGATGAGAACAGAACGGGCAAGAAAAATACTGATCCTTTGCCTTTCAATTTTAATGCTGCTGTCAATAGGGATCACCCAGGCTACTGATCCAGGTGGTTCTATTTTCCCAAATTCCTAGCAACATAAAAGGATTCTGAGATAAGACCTTATCCATGAACACATTTACCTCAGTCGTGATAAGGTCCGATTGAGGTTTTTCCTGATATGCCCATCACTGCCACCTGCCATCAATCCTGCTTTTTTATGGTATCATAAGCTGTAACCCATTCCCGCTTTTTCTCAAATCTACAGGAGGTGCACCATGAAAGTATCACAGGCAGTCGATTTCCATCTGCAGTATCACCGGGCCAACTCCAAAAAAAAATACCGTCAAAACCTGTGAGTTCGTCCTCTCCCGTTTCACAGCCCAGTTTGGCAAACGTGATCTTGCCAGCATATCCACTGAAGAGGTGCTGGCTTTTCTGCTTTCTCTGACCAAAGACAACAAACAGGCAACCAAAAGAAACCGGTACTCGGTACTCGCATCTTTCTACAACTTCAGCATCAACACCGGCTTGCCCGCCCTCACCAATCCCTGCAACACTTCCGTTATCAAAAAGATATTCAAGCGTCCTCAGGCTATTCAATGGAAATCGTTGATAAAGAGACGGTTGATGAGATTATCTTTCGAACCATGAACATCCGGAACAGGCTTATGCTGGAACTTATGGCCAGGGGCGGAATGAGAGTCGGTGAAGTCTTAAACCTCACACCGGTTGATATTCAAGAGAGAACCCTGGCCATTCAGAACCCGAAAAGTGGCCGAACTGGAGAGGCAGTTTATGTTCCACGAAAATTATTGGTAAGGTTAACCGACTACGTCAAAACCAATAAAATCGGCATGAACGATCGAATTTTCCCCATCTCATATGTTGCCGCCTGGTCTATGGTAAAGAAAGCGGGAAACTTGGTTGATATCGAACTACGTCCACATGATCTGAGACGACATGCAGCGACTTATGCATCGAGATCAGGCACCCCAATTGAAATTGTCAGCAAAGTCATTCTGCGGCATGCAGACCTTATCAACGACTCAGAGATATCTCGGCAAGGTGAATGATTCTGAAGCGATCAGGTGGATTGAGACTCTTTACGGGTAGCTTTATCTCAATGGGCGGGGAATAGTCCTCGCCCTTGAAGGCAACAGTAGATCTCTTTACAATTGATCATAATCTGAAAGCGAGAGATTTGCCTTGCCAATCTCAGCCAGAGCCCTTGGTCGTGTCGCCAAGTAAGGATCTTCTTGTTCAAAGTGTCATCAAGACGCCCTTCGTCTTTCAGCGTCTACAAAACCAATGCACGGACAAAACCTGTCAGGGGTCGGATAGCAACCTTCGGCATAACGCAAAAATGGCCGGTCTCGGCGAATAGTCCATCCGCCACCAGGGCATGGACATGCATTGCTATTTGGCATAATCGCCGAAGGTCTGGATAGCCAGAGCAATGCCAGGAATCCCCGGGTCGTTGCCAAGGGTGATCCGAAAAAAGCTGGAGAGAGGCACGATGTTGCATACTGGCTCAACTTGCCAAGCAATTTGCGATCATTCATAGAGAAAATATCTGCTTATGATTTACTTGGCCTTGAGCAATTCCTGCACGGCGGCTTCAAGCTGCACATCCCGCCCCGCTGCGATGACATCAGGGTCGTTGTAGACCAATACATTGGGCACGATCTCGTCATTCTCAAACCAGCCACTCTTGAGGTCGTTGGCGCCCAACTGGGGAATGCCGTACTTGATCAGTTTCAGCACATAAATCCACCAGACCGCCGTTCCCGTGCCGGGAACGCGGTCGCCGATCACCGGTCCAATGCCCATGCGCTGGTAGACGTGCGGAAAGATGCTGCCATCTGAATAACTGGTGGCGTTGGCCAACAATGCGGTGGGTTTGGTCCAGCGGTTCATCGGGATAGAGCCCCGATTCACGCCATCCCTGCTGATAAAACTGCCGACAACCTGCCCGGTAAACAGGGCCGCCAGTTGGTCATGGAGCAAACCGCCTTTGTTAAACCGCACGTCAACGATAAGCCCCTCTTTGTCGCGCGACTCGCCAAAAACCTGATCTACGGTGCGCTGGTAGTTCTCGCTGTCCATGGCATCGATGTGCACGTAACCCAAGCGGCCTTTGGAGAGTTCGGTGGTCAGTGCCTTGCGGCGGTCAACCCAATGGTCATAGGCCAGTTCAAGTTCCTGCGTTAACGCGACCGGGGTGATCGTCTGTGGGGCGGGTTGCGCCCCGGGGGTAACCTGCACGGAAATTTCAACGGGCACGCCTGCCTTGCAGTTGAGCAAGGCGTAATACTGCTCATTGCCGGTGATGGCCTGGCCGTCGATCGCCAGAATCACCGCACCGGGCCTGAGCAGGGTTTTGGCACTATCGGCCGGACCTCCCTTCAGAACGGACGCCACGCGAACCCCCACTCCGGTGTGCGCCGGGTCTTCATAAATCCCCAGGGAGGCCGTGTTATCCGACAACGCCGCCTGGTGAAGGTAGATACCGGCCATGTGAGACGCATTGAGTTCACCCGCCATCTCGCCCAAAAGGTCAGCAAAATCTTCCCACTCGTGCATATGGGGCAGGTATCGGGCATACGTTGTGCGCAGCGCGTTCCAGTCACGGCCATGCATATCGGGCCGATAGAACTTCAGCTTCGTCATGCGCCAGAAATATTGAAACAGATAAGCGACCTCGCCACGCGGGTCATAGTCGATCTTCGCGGTGTAGGGGGTTGGTGTGCTGCTGCCCTTGGCGAGGTTGATGCGGTCAATTGTCGCCGGTTCCGCGCTGTAGAGGGTTTCACCCTTGGCGTCGGCGCTGACGATGGCGTTGCTCAGCGGCCTTGAAAACACTTTATCCAACGTGCGGGTATACAGGTTCAGGCGGTAACCCACCAAGACGCCGGGTTCCTCCGCGGTCACCAGAATCAGCCCCTCGCCGTCGGGTTGAACCTGTTTGAACTGAATACTGATTAAAGAGTAAGGCGTCAGCCGGGTCATGCGGTGGCGCAGGCCCCTCACCTGGGGCTGCCAGTTGTTATCCATCTGGGTGGTGGGCTTGGCCGCAGGTTTCAGGCCGTTGCGCGCCTCGTTGAAAACATCATACGCTTCCTGGGTGAGGTGAACGATATAGACATCGGACTGGCCACCCGTTGAATCGGCGTTGCGCAAGGCGTTGCGGTCGGATTCCCAGATCACGGCTTTGCTGTCCGGCGTGAAGATGGGTGCGCAGTCCTGAAAACCACTCTGCGACAGGTTGACAGGCTCGAAATTGCCTGATGCATCGAGCAATTTGATATCCATAAAGCCGACGAGGGAGCCAGTGGTGGCCACAATCCAGCGTCCATCCGGAGACCACTTCATGGTCATGTCGCCGTCCTGGTAGCTGTAGATCTGGCCTTCCTTCAGCGCTGTGACGGTTTTGCCCGTCGCCCGATCCAGCACCTTGATGCTTTGGCGGTTGTCCAGGTATGCAATACTTTTGCCGTCCGGCGAATAGGCCGGATACAAGGCATCGCCCTCGGTGTTGATGACTTTTTTCTCCACCACCGGGCCAGCAGCGGTGAAGGCTGCGGGGCGGTCTGCAGGTACCGAGGCTTCAAAAATGTCTGAATCGCCATCGCGTTCGCTGGCGTAAAGCAGGGTACGCCCGTCTGGGCTGAAGCTGACATCATGCTCAAATGCCGGCGTCGAGGTGATACGACGGGTGCGGCCACTCTGCATGGAAGTCACAAACACTTCACCGCGCGCCACTGTGGCAACTTCTGAGCCATCGGGTGACACGGCAATCTCGCTCACGTAGGCGTTGGCACTGCTGGGGAAGGTGCCTGCCACCAGTGAGCCCTGACTGATATGCACCGGCACACGGCTGGACTGCACATCACCCGGATTGCGCCGCCAGATTTCACCTTCAAAACCGTATACCAGGGTGCCATTGTTGGCCACGCTCAAAAACCGCACTGGCTGGCCACGATGTTCGGTAATCTGCTTGGCTTGAGCTCCCTCAGCTAGCGACTGTTGCCAGACGTTGAAGCTGCCACCGCGCTCGCTCAGGAAATAGAAACCTTTGCCATCGGGTGCCCAAAACGCATCACGGTCTTCGCCCCGGTGGGTGGTGATTTGGCGGTGTTTTTGGGTGCTTCGGTCGTAAAGCCAGATATCGCGTGTGCCGTCAGACACTCCACCTTTGCGAAATTCGTTTTCGTAGACCGGACGGTTGTCATACAGAAGTTGCATGCCGTCTGCGCTTACGGACACATCCAATGCCGGGGTTGGCAACAGCAAACGGCTGCTGCCACCGGCAGTGGGCACGGTGTAGAGCTGATCACTTCCCTCATAGGCACCGACCCGGACGGTATTGGTGTCACCCAACCGGGAGGACGAAAAGTAGATTTGCTGGCCATCCGGCGAGAACGCATACGGCAGGTCATTGGCGGAATGTTCCGTCAATCGCTTAATGGTGCCACCTGCAGAGGGCATGGTAAAAACATCAAAATTGCCGTGGCGCTTGCTGGCAAAGGCCAGCGTTTTACCGTCGGGTGCCCAAACCGGGCGCGTGCTGTAAAAGTCACCGCTGGTGAGGGCGACCGCTTCGCCACCGGTGCTGGCTACCTTCCAGATCTGGCCACCGTAGGCAAAAGCAATGCTGTTGCCGTCAGGTGAGACTGCGGGGTGACGCAGCCACAGCGGGCGTTCGGGATCTGGCGCAGGCAAGTTCTCTGCATGGACAAGCCCCGCAGTGCAGGTGATCGAAAATACAAACCAGAGGAAGAAAGCGCTCGGATGTTTAACCATGGTGTGTGCACTCCGTAAAAAATAAATCACATCGCCTACCCGTCGAGTCGACGACTGGCGGAACATCAAGCCAGCGGCGCTGGCAGCCGCCCCTGAATCCTGGTTGCCCAAATTACCCACCCGACCCGGAAACTGCCGATGGAGCCAGAATTTTCTCAGTGCGGAAAGGTATCCCTTGGCAGATCTCAACTGGAAGGCCACTCCGCATGTTAACATAACTCCTGAGTATAGGACTTGCCTGAACAGCACAGAAAGGGCCTGATTTTCCCTAGGCTAATTATCTCACTTTTGACCTCCTTGGAAGGAAAAGCACCTGCCACAAATCCATTAGTCGCTTCTTGCCCTCGCACAAGGCCAAAGAGTAGCTGTAGTACGGCTATATATTCAGAATCTCTTTCCGCTTTCCTCAAGATCCCAGGTTCCGCTAGTCAATTCGAACTTCTGGAAAAGTTCTTTGGCTTCCTTTGCATTCCATTTCTTCCAATCAACGTTTAAGTGCTTTCCGTACCATACTTTCGAGAATTCCCAAATCCGCGAGATCGGTTGAAGATCACCCTTGGGAATATTGTGACGAATCGACCAACTGTCGACTTCTGCTTCGTTGTTAAAAAGAAGCATATTGCTGCATGTATAAATTACATTATCCCAAGCGTTAGCCATCGGGATCGGGAAATGAACGAATAGATCATTCCGGTCGAGCGCTCCGTTCTTTATATGAACCGTTACTTGCTGATCGTGCCCGCCAAAGGTGGTTGTGATACTCACATCTTCGGCTAGTAAAGCAGCTGCTCCCAGCGAACACCAGGCGCAATTACCCCACCAGATTCCACGAGCTGACTTCAAAGTAAATAAAGTTGGTGCCAAAGAAAAGGGATGAATTACCCAGACCTTGTCTTGATTCGGATGTAGGACGACTCCATGATACTCTTGCAATGCGACTAGACTAGCCTTGGCGTCTTCTGCTGAACAGTTGAATGTTTTTTTCAAGTCGAACAGTTCTGGAGCAAACCCGCGGTCTATAATGTGGTTCAAAATGTGGGAATGCAACTTACCTAGTTCAATCATGGTTTCCTCCTGTCAAATGCACATGATTCCGACGACATGCAAACTTCGCTTCTTTTTCTTTTCCATCCGTCCAACTAGCGGTTGTATAGAAGCTTAACCTCCCCCCTTGGTCTGGTGAAGCGCTAGGTTATGAAAGTATAGGAGTGTCTGATTGCTGGCAGCCAAAAATGCTTTAAAACGAAAAAGAGAACCTGATTTTTAGAAACGAGCTGTCCAATCCCCAAAACACATAAAAATACACGATCATTTTACGATTCTGATCTGTTTTGGGCAGCAGTGCTTTTCTCAGTTACACAGCCATCGTACTCTTTGCCACACTCACTACAATTAACGGGCACTTTATCCTTGGTGTCGCCATATTTTTCCCGGAATTCATCAGGTGTCATATTGTTTATAAGGCCGCATCCGCATTCAGGGCATTCCGATTTGATCTGGTATCTTTCTTTTGCCATGTTTTATCTCCTTCGCATTGTTTTTTCTATTGTTCCTGCCACTGGGCTATTTCTTCGAGGTTTTGAAACGTATTCCGCCGTCCTCCGGCACAACGAAGCGCCTGCACTGCAAATCATCTCGCATTAATCCGGCGTATGTGATCTCCGCTCCTTTAACTTTGCGCAACATTCCGGGTATCTGAGTTCAATAGGTGAGACGATAAGTCGGTGCTTTCTAGAAAGCCCCCAAAAGCAGATTCCTACTGGAAGCCGCTGCATTTACAGGCACCAGATTATCCTTTTCATGCAGATCTCACAAGATTTTCTTCCTTCTCTATAATCCCAAGCCAGAGGCTCCACTTTCTCGATCCAACATTGCTTCACACTGAATTTCATTGGTTCCAAGGCTGTACATCAACAAAAATCTAGTAATATTCAGGCCAGCCAGCTGAATACCCCAAAGAATGGAAAACCGGTGGGGAAGGTGCCAATTGGCAATTTCAACATTTTCCTCAAACACAAAAACTTAGGCGTTTCCTGATATGGTTTTCTCACCAGACACATAACAAATGCTACTGACAGTTCTGGTTTCTTGATTAAAAATTCATATAAAAACAAACTCTCCCGCAAAACAGATCCCGTTTTTCGATATGAGGCTGTAGAATGGCACCCGACAGTTCGAACATACCGTCTGGCTGCAAGAATCCCTTAAAAAGAAAGAGCATCCATCCACATTAAACCGAACCATGTATAACTTCGAGAACCAAAAAATCCCCTTGCATCTTCCCGTGTTGGAAGGCGTCCAGCTGCAACCCTGGTTTACCACAGCAATCCTGGAGGAGGGATTGCAACTCATACGGTATAAAAAGATTACCGGCTTTACCTGTATCCGCAATGCAACCGGGGCGCTGGTTGGCCAAAAGGCGACCGTCACTCTGCAATTTGCCAAAAGCACGACACTGCATCAGGGCTTTTTCATAGAGACCAGACACTGCGGGCTCTGCCGTCTCAAGACCGATGAAAAAGGCTGCGCCCATATGGCGGCACTGGCCATTCTCAGCCTCATTATCCCGGCCGGGCAGACAAAGGCGATGCCGATACCGCTGGCCTTTGCCGGAAGCAACTGGCAGAAGATCGGCAATTTTCTTTATGACTGGCTGCACCGCACCCACTATACGGTGCAGCGTTCTGCCGGCGAGGGTTTTTCCCTTTGGCGGATTACGCCGACGGAAGGGCTGGTTCAGATTACCGTCGCCAATTCCTGGCAAGACCAGGGCGAGTTGCTCCTTCGCCGCAAGTCTCTGAAACCAGGCAGGGAAAAAGAAAAACCGGAGAGCGGCGGTGCTCTTCTCAACAGCCAATTGCGGTTGCGGGTCATGAGCGAAAACGAACGCGTCCTGGAAAATGGTGGAAACAGCAGCATCGGCTGGCAAAAGGATACCTCTTTCTGGACCTGGCTGGCGCGAATGCTCTACCTTCTCCATGGCGATAAGATTCCGCAATTTTACAGAGATTCGGCAACCTCTCGCTTTATCTTGCAGATCGGCAGCGAAAAGAACGCGGGTGCATTGACCCTCGTCGCACCACGGGAAAAGGTCTGGGAGATGGTCCGGACCCTCCCTTTAGCTTCCGAGGTGACGAAGATACTGCCGGCGGCAAAGGAGTGTTACCAGGTTATTTTTAATACTGTGCTGATCGGTTGGAGGTCATTCCCAGCCTGGCTCTAACCGACAGGAGAATCCTTGCCCGCGACGATCTGGCCGAGCAACGTTTTTCCGCCGCCTATTATCTTGAAGGCGAAGGCTTTTTACCGACCACCCGCCTTCCGGCCGAGGGGGTGCTCAGCAAGCCTTCTGCCGGGAAAGCAGCACTGCCACTTTTGGGTTTTTTACAGAATGAAAAAAGCCGCGACGAGCCGTTTTTTGTAGCCGCCAATGATATCCCGGCCTTTCTCGACAGCAATCGGCGTTCGCTGCACCATCCGGATAATATCGTCGCCCCGGAGCTGTTGCACCTGCAAGTGCGCGAATTTCCCGACCGGCTGGTCATTGACGCCTTTGAAGAGCAGGACGACTGGTGCTATCTGTCCTGCCATTACGGTCTCGGCAATACCAGTATCACCTTGAATGATATCCTGACCGCCAGGAAAAAAAGACTGACCTGTCTTCCCGGCAAGGAATGGCTACAAATCGAGGGGGGACCGCTGTCCTGGCTGTATGACCTGGCCAAAGACCGCATGGCCGCCGACGGCTCCGGCAAGATCCGGCTCAGTTACCGGGAGATTCTTGCGCTTAGCACCATCATGCCCGAGATCGACATAAACATCACGCAGAAGCCCGCCCGCAAAAAACTTGCAAGCTTGCTGAACACGGCCTGCTGGAGCGATGACGTCCTCCTGTCCCAGGTGCCGGCGCATCTCCGTGCCTATCAGCGCAACGGCCTGGCGTGGCTGAACCGGCTATTCACGCTTGGCATAGGTGGGCTTCTCGCCGATGATATGGGACTCGGAAAGACCCATCAGGGCCTGGCCCTGCTGCAGATGGCGGTTCAGGACGGCAAAAAAGGATTAATGCTGGTGGTTTGCCCGGCCTCGGTGGTGCTCAACTGGGCGGAAAAAATCGACGGCTATTACCAGGATCTTCCCTACGCCGTATATTATGGGCCGCAGCGAGATCTGAACAAGGCCATGGAGCGGGGATTGATCCTGACCACCTACGGTGTCGTCAGGCAGGATCTGGAGCAGCTTCGCCTATGTTCTTTTAACATTGTCCTCCTTGACGAGATCCAGAATCTGAAAAACCGCACCACTGCCGTGCACCAGGCCATTGCGGCGCTGAACAGTCGGGTGAAAATCGGTCTCACCGGAACGCCGATCGAAAACTCCCTGCAGGATCTCCGGTCGCTCTTTGATATCTGCCTGCCGGGGCTTTTAGGCAGTGAGCGGGAATTTCACCGCAACTATGTCCAGCCGATATGTGAGGCCGGCAACACCCAGGTGCGCGACCGCCTCGGCCGCCTCATCCACCCCTTTATTCTCAGGCGCAGCCGAGGCCAGGTGCTGACGGAATTGCCGGAAATAATTGAAGACAATCGAATATGCGAGCTCTCGGACGATCAGATCAGCCTGTACCGGGATGTCCTCAAGGGGCGGGAGCAGGATCTCGAGGAGCTGGCTGACGATGCGGCGGCGATCCCTTATATGAATATCCTGGCCACCATCACCCGCCTCAAGCAGATCTGCTGCCATCCCTGCCTGGTGCCAGGATTGCCGGGATCCGAACGAATATAACAGCGGCAAATGGGATCTGTTTGTCGAACTCTGCCGAGGAACTGCTCGCCGCCGATATGAAATTTGTGGTTTTCAGTCAATATACCGGGATGATAGCTCTTGTTGAAAGGTATCTACAGACAGCCGGAATCAGTTTTTCCAGCCTGAAGGGTGAGATGCCGGTCGGCAAGCGACAGAAGGTGATCGGTGAGTTCAATAATAATCCTGACTGCCGGGTCTTCTGCGCCAGTCTTTTGGCAGGCGGTATCGGCATCGATCTGACCAGTGCCCAGGCGGTCATCCATTATGACCGCTGGTGGAACCCCGCCCGGGAAGAGCAGGCCACCGCCCGGGTGCATCGGATGGGACAGAAAAACGTCGTCCAGGTCTTTCGACTGATTACCAAGGGCACCCTGGAGGAAAAAATCCATAATTTGATGAGCAAGAAACGTGCACTTGCCACCGCCCTGATCCAGGAGGATGAAGCCGGAATCATCAAACAGATGGATCGCCGCCAACTGGCCGAACTGTTCAGCTTTGCCCCGGCCATCGCCCTATAAGGCAGCATCCCGGAAGCTGGCTGCGGGGCGCTGCTGACATCGGTAAGGGCCAGGTCGGTGCAAACAAAGGAGTGAACCGACTGGGGCCCCGTCATTTCACTTTCTGCTGATCAACTGACGAATTTCTTCATCCTGAATGACCTGCTGCAAGATATCGGCAAGTTGGCTATTGAGCATGCCCTCAAGATCGGGCAGATCCGGCCGGGTAGCCGAATCGTTGAAGGACTCCCGCTTGAAAACTCGGGTGAATACAGCGCCCCGGTTTTCAACAGTCAGGATGATATGGGTCTTCGCTTCGGCGGTGTAGAGCAATTTTTGGTGCGTCACCTGGACCAGTAGTTCGTTGAGAGTGAAATTCAGGTGCACCGGTGAAGAAGGATCTATGGCCAGACCTTGGTCACGAAGTCCTTTGCCAAGCCTTGCCGAAATAAGTTCCGTCGGTGCGCTGACATTGGCCAATCGGCTTGCCGGCTGATCGTTCATAAAGATGACCACCTCTGTTGATTTCCTGGCATCTTGGCCACTTATGGCAGCAGAGGTACCACTTCTGTAGATGCCGGCCGGCTGTTCGCCAAGGCGCGGGTTAAGATTGGCGATTACCGGCTGCTTGGCGCAGCCGACGAGCAAAAAAAGACATGTGAGGAGGAGTAATCTTTTCATGGTGTTCACTTATTCCGGTGGATGGTTTCGATAATCCGCCGGTAGCAACGTACTAGCCGATTACCCTTATGACGTTCTTTTTCAACATGGTATCTCATTCGCAAAAAGGAGACAATGGCTGTTTCCGTTATTGCCGCATGCGCTGCAAAGAAATCGACTGATGCCAGCGTATTAAAAAACTACATCGACAGCAGACACACCCCGGCAACCGCGGCGATTGCTCCAGCCACGGCGCGAAGGGAGACATGTTCCTTATGCAGGTACACGGAAAAGGGAATGATGCAGATGGGAACCAGGGCAAAAAAGGTTGAGGCAACCCCGCTGGTGAGATAATGCAGGGCCAGAAGGGACAGAGAAACCCCGACAAAGGGGCCGCAGACTGCGCCCAGAGAGGTGAAGACCACAGCCTTGGTATTGGCAAGGGCCCTGTGCACATTGTTCCATTTATGGGTAATGGTGAAAAATACCACAAAGCAGAGAAAGGCGGCTATTGCCCTGATCTCTGTCGCCGAAAATGCATCGAGATAGCCGCCATTGATCTGCATGCCGGTCTTACTCAGGAGAGTGCCGATCGCCTGACCGCACATACCGAGACATCCGTAAATAACACCTCTGGCGGAGATCTTCTGAACTTTTGCTTTTGCAAGCGGCACCCCGACCTTACCACGTTCAAGAATTACCGCAGCCACTCCGCAAAGGGCAATAGCCATGCCGATCCACTGGTGCAGAACGTAGCTCTCGTTAAGAAACACCCAGCCAAGAATTGCCGCCGTTGGCGCGGCCAGGCTCTGAATAAGCATGGCGACCCTCGGTCCCAACTCGACCAGGGCCTTGAAAAGAAAAATATCGCCGATGAAAAACCCGACAACACCGGAAAGGCTGAGATACACCCAGGCGTGGATGGGAAAATGCAACGGTACGGGCGAGCCGTCTCGCCACCACAACAAGCTGCCAAAAAGGACCAGGGCAAAGGCGAGGCGAATAATATTGACGGGAATCGCCCCTACTGCCTTTGACGCCGCCGTAAAAAATTGCACGCTGAAGGTCCAGCAAAGTACTGTGCCGAGAGCAACCAGCTCTCCCATATATGGCATGTTGATCATCTCCTGAAAATTACAACACTTAACAATTATTTCTATTTTCTGTCAGCCGTCGATGATCCCAACCGGCACCGAGGCAGGCAGGAACTTACCATGGAACCGTGAAAAATTGCAAATCCATGGCCAACGGCCGCGAGTATATGGTCACCCCGAGCAGCGATTTCCCCCTGCACGGCGGCGATGTCGTGCAGGGGGAAATCGAAAATATCGGTATCCTGACCAGTCCGGTAATAGCCGAGCCACTGCCCTGAGCCTCCCCCTCCTGCCCATGGCTCCGGGCTTGCCTTTTCTGTATATCTGCCGGCATCTCCAGACTTTAATAAAATCTGGCGACAATTCTTTTTTAAAAAAATGCTACAGGTCCTTCATCTTGGCTGTTATTTCTGCTATGCTTGAGAAGCAACGGCAGTAATAACAGCCTTCCCCTCGAGTTCCTTGAGGTCATTCCTGCTGGAAATATTGTGGAGTTATGGGTACTTCAGAAATAAATTCCTATTCTGTTCCGGGACAATCTCTTTTTGATCTTGTCAAAGAACTGACAATCGGCCAGCGCTCCACCGACACCCTGGAACAGCTGGCGACATTTCTTCGCAACACCATCTTTCCAAAACTTGGTCCATTTTCAATCGAGATCTACTTCCCCAGCCAGTCTTCCGGCAACTATCTTCCCATAGAAAAGCCCAGCGACTCCAAAAAAGGCGTGCAAAATATCCCGCCAAACATCCCTGCCAATCACCCACTCATTCGCAAGATGCGAGAATCCGGGTGCTCGCTGCAACTCGTCGCCTCATCGCCGCACCCCGATTTCCTCAGCGCCACCAATAATTCCTCACACCTGCTCATCCCAATCCTCGTAGATGCAGATCTTTTTGGGCTGCTGTATATCGGCTGTTTTGAAAGTTGTTCCCTCTCCGCACTGTATCTCGGTGCCGTCGAGAGCTTGGCGTCAATCATCGGTTCGAGACTCAAAAGCATGGTTACTATCCTGCAGCTGAAAGAATCGATGCGCGCCCTGGAATATTCCGAGCGGTTGCGCACCGCTTTGTACGAGATCAGCGAACAGGCACACCATGCCGATATTATTTCCGACCTTTACGCCAATCTGCACCAAATAGTCGGCGACCTTATTCCTGCCAAAAACTTTTATATCGCCTTGGTGGAGCAACAAAAAGACGGACAGTATATCACCTTCCCCTATTATGTAGATATCAACGACAACTTCCAGGGCCGGACACGAAAACTCGACCAGGAGCACCTGACACTCACCGGCTATCTCCTCAAAATCCGGCAGCCACTTTTGTTGACCCCGGAAAATTTTCACCGTATCTGCCGGGAACAGCATATCAAGAGGAGCGGTACGCCGCCGAATTCCTGGCTAGGTGTTCCCTTCTATCTTGACGACCTGGCCGGTGCGATTGTAGTACAGAGCTACGACGCAACTATCTACAGCGAAAAAGACAAGGAACTCATGGCCTTTGTCGCCCGCCATCTCGGTGATGCGCTGAAACGAAAACGGACTGTTGACGCCCTGAAACAGGCAAAAAACCGTGCGGAACAGGCAGAGAAAAATAAAAGCACCTTTCTTGCCAACATGAGCCACGAAATACGCACGCCGATGAACGGCATTATTGGCCTGACGGAGCTTGTTCTCAAATCAGACATCGCCAACCATCATCGCACCTATCTGGAAATGGTCCACTCCTCGGCGGACCGACTGTTGAAACTGATCAATGACATTCTCGATTTTTCAAAAATTGAGGCAGGCAAACTTCAACTCAATATCAACCCTTTCAGTATCCGCAGCACGATCGCCGACGCCTTGGAAATCCTGGCTATAAGTGCCGCCAAAAAGAACATTGCCCTGACCGTCGACTGCCATGCAAGCACTCCCGATCATTTGCTGGGCGACGCCGACAAACTCCACCAGATTCTCATCAATCTTGTTGGCAATGCTGTGAAATTCACCAATCAGGGTAGTGTTACCCTCGCTGTCTGCCCTTCTGATGCATTGCCAAAGAAAAGTAATCATTTGGATCTTCATTTCCAAATCAAGGATACCGGAATAGGTATTCCGCAAGACGATATTGCCAATGTATTCAAATCATTCAACCAACTTGGTACGACCCGCGACTCGAACCACCAGGGTACCGGGCTAGGTCTGGTCATCGCTGCGGAACTGGTGGAAATGATGGGTGGGAAAATCTGTGTCGAAAGCAATCCGGGAGTCGGCACCACGTTTTATTTTACCGCCCGCTTCCCCTTAGCTCCGCCTAACCAAGGCCAAGCTGTTTTTGGCAAACCCCCTGCACCGGTGCTGATGACAAACAAGCGCAGGAGACAACCCCTGCATATTCTTCTTGTCGAAGATGAATACATCAACCGAACCCTTGCGGTCAGCGTCCTGGAAAGCGAGGGCTGGGCGGTGGCAGTGGCTGAAAACGGTGTTCAGGCATTGCAACTTCTGAAAAATGAAGGATTTGACCTTATCCTCATGGACATCCAGATGCCGGAATTGAACGGCTATGAGACGACTCTCGCCATCCGTCAGAAAGAACAAGGGACAAACCAGCACATCCCCATCATCGCCATGACCGCCTATGCGGTAAAAGGCGACCGGGAGAAATGCCTGGCCGCCGGCATGGACGGCTATGTATCCAAGCCTATACGCCCTGACAAATTACGCGATGAGATCGAAACTGTCCTGCAGCGCTATGCGAACCGTTAAATTTCAGGTAAAGAGGTGCCATTGAATGGAGGATTTACAGAATCTGTTTGCCGAGGCAGTGCATCTGCACCAACGCAAGATGCTTGTTGAGGCGGAAAGGCTGTATTTGCAAATTCATCGTTTACTGCCGGACAATATCAACGTGCTCGCCAATCTGGGCATCGTCTGCCGTGACCTGGGAAAACTCGACGAGGCCGAAACATACTGCAGGCAATCACTTGCCGCCGCACCCGACGATCCGGCCCAACATCTCAACCTCGGGGCCGTCCTTGAGGCAGGCAAGGATCCAATAGGGGCCAGGGTCGCGTATGAAAAAGCCCTGGAACTTGCCCCTTGCCATCCAAAGATTTTAAACAACCTCGGGAAATTGCTGCACCAGCAGGGGGATGTGGCGAGAGGGCTTCTATTGATCGAACAAGCTGTCCGCATTGAACCGAATTATCCCCTCGCCCTCAACAACCTCGGAGTTATCTACAGTGAGCGTGGTGATCTTGGTCTCGCCGGTCAGTACCTGGAAAAAAGTGTGAATCTCGATCCCGGCAACGTCGGCACTCTTTACAACCTGGCCGGGCTCTACAATGCCCAAAATAATTTCACCGAGGCGCGGACTCTCTTCAACCGCCTGCTGGCCATCGACCCCGACCACCAGGCAGCACGGCACATGCTTGCTGCCCTTTCCGGGGTCACTCCGCCATCGGCACCGCGGCAATATGTCGAGGAAATTTTTGACAAATACGCCCATCGCTTTGACGTGCATCTCGAGAGGGCATTGGGCTACACAGCACCCTCAGCGCTGGCAAAAATGGTCAGGGATTCCCTCCCGGCCTCGCTGCCGTTTGCTGCAGCCCTGGACCTCGGCTGTGGCACAGGGTTTTCCGGGGCGCCATTCAGGGAGATCACCAAGCGCTTGATAGGCGTCGATGTTTCTGGGCAAATGCTTGCCAAGGCCCGTGAAAAAAGTCTTTACGACCGCCTTGAGCAGGATGAGATCCTGGCATTTCTACAAAGAGATGACGAAGACTACGATCTCTTCATCGTCGCCGATGTTCTGGTCTATCTTGGTGATCCGAAACCACTTTTCGCAGCTCTGGCCACCAAGAGCAAGGAAGCCGGCATTGTTGCCTGTTCGATCGAAGAAACACAAGAAGTCGAGGGCTATACCCTGCTTCCAACCGGACGTTATGCCCACAATCCACGCTCGCTGATAGCCTGCGCGAATACTGCGGGTTTCACAGTACTCGTCCACCAACCCCACAGGATACGCAAAGAAAATGGGGTATGGCTGGCTGGGGCTCTTTATCTTTTTATAAAAGTAAAAGAGAATTGACAACCTCGGGAAACCTGCTCAGGTGAAACCCCACACTCCGTAATTTGGACCAAAGAGTTCCCAGTTTTTTTTATTGCGGGCCTCGAACCATTCCTTGAAACGAAGATCAGTGCGGCTTCCGGCGTATGGAAAACACAAGTAAAAGCGAGCCTTCTCCTGTCGATCCGGTTTTCGGCTGAGGCGCATGCTGGGGTTGTTTGTCTGGACCTCTGTCAGGATGAGCAGTGCCTCGTTTATGTCCGACAGCGGCAGGGTCAGGGTAAAATTATATTCCTCTTTCATGGCAGGCCTCCGAGGGCAAACATCTATCAAAACAGATGGCTACACCACAATACCAGCAAGTATTGATTAAGGGATAGGGTGAACGAACCTCCGGATTCACACCTCCTTTTCCTCCTTTTTGACGAGAAAATCAAAATATTCCCGAACAGTGGGTAAAGCTCCTTGCAGCGCACTGATGGCGGTCAGCTCCGTCGAGCCGAGATACACCTTCGTCCCGTCACCAAGGCGGTTATCAAAATTACGGGTGGAGGTCGAGATCACCGTTGCACCCGGTCGTACTCGCGCCTGGTTGCCCATGCACAGGCTGCAGCCGGGTATTTCAACCCGCCCGCCGACTTGAGCGAAGGTTGCCAGTCCACCTTCTCGACCTATGGCGTCGCGGTCCATACGGGTCGAGGGTGCCACCCACAATCTTGCCTCTGCATACGCTTCGCCGGCAAAAAGACGTGATGCAGCCTGAAGGTGACTGAGATGGGTCATACAGGAACCGATAAAGGCCTCGTCAATCTTCGCTCCAGCCACCTCGCTGAGCAGTCGGACATCATCAGGATCGTTGGGGCAGGCGAGGATTGGTTCGGTAATTGCCGCAAGATCAATGTCGAGAATTGCCGCAAACTCGGCATGGGCGTCTCTTGTCAGGAGGTGTGGCTCGGCAAGCCAAGCCTCCATGCCGGCAATGCGGCGAACAAGGCATTGACTGTCACTATACCCTTCAGCCACAAGAGATTTAAGTAGAACCACATTGTTTCGAACATAGTGTACCACCGCCGCCAGGGGCAGGCTAACCACGCAGGCGGCGGCACTGCGCTCGGCCGAGGCGTCGGTCAACTCGAAGGCCTGTTCGACACAGAGGTCATCAACGCCTTCGATCTCCAGGATCGCCCCGGCAAAGATATTTTTTTTGCCTTTCTTGGCAACCGTCAACAGGCCCTGTTTGAGAGCCGTATGGGGAATGGCGTTCACCATATCGCGAACAGTGATACCCGGCCGGCGGCGGCCATGAAAACGCACCAAAACCGAGGGTGGCATCTCCATCGGCATAAAACCGAGAGCAGCAGCAAAGGCCACCAACCCGGATCCGGCCGGAAAGGAAATTCCCAGCGGAAATCTGGTGTGCGAATCACCGCCGGTGCCGACCGTATCAGGCAGCAGCATCCTGTTGAGCCAGGGGTGGATCACCCCATCCCCCGGTTGCAGGGCAACCCCGCCACAAGCGACCGTGGTTTCGCGCATGGTCTGCCACCGGGCAAAGTCGGAGGCCTTCGGGTAGGCGGCGGTATGACAGAACGACTGCATAACCAGATCGGCCTTGAAACGCAGACAAGCGAGCTCGGCAATCTCCTGCATGGTCATCGGTCCCGTCGTGTCCTGGGAACCTACCGTCGTCATCTTCGGTTGGCACACCGTGCCGGGAAGAACACCGTCCACCCCACAGGCCCGGCCAACTATCTTTTGCGCAAGACTGTATCCCTGACCGGACTTGGCGACGGGATTGTTGCTTTCCTGAAAAATTGGCGGAAACGGCTGCTCCATGAGGGTGCAGGCCATTCGCGTCAACTGCCGGCCGATAATCAGGTTCAATCGCCCCCCGGCCCGGTATTCCTCAAGCAGTGTCGGGGGTGGCGCCTTCAAACCAATGGCAACGCCATCTTGGTTGTTGAGTGTCCATTCCTGTGGACGGAAAATGACCCTGTCGCCGGTTGCAAGTTTTTCCACCTCACCTTCAACGGCCAAAATTCCCGCATCTCGGGCTGTGGCGTAAAAGATCGGGGCGATGGTGCCGCCGAATACCACTCCGCCCGTGCGCTTGTTCGGCACATGTGGCAAATCGACACCGGTGTGCCAAAGCAGAGAGTTAACCGCCGATTTCCGAGACGATCCTGTCCCCACCACATCTCCGGCAAAGGCCACCTGATGGCTGTCCGCTCGCCACCCGGCAATGGTGGTAATGCCATCCGGAAATCGTTTGTTGCCAAAGAAGGTGGCATGCAACGGGATATCGGCTCGCGACTGAGCTTGGTTACCAGGCGAAAAATCATCGGTGTTGATCTCGCCGTCGACCTTGTAGATTTTCAACTCCAAAGATTCGGGCAGGGTGGGCAAAGAGGTGAACCAATGGGCATTTGCCCAGGAAACTACAACTTCCCGGGCATAACGATTGGTTTTCGCCAGTTCCGCCACCCGCTCAAAGCCGCTGTAAATTTTAATGAGCCCTTTCAGTACCTCGGCACTGCAGGCGGCCAAGTGTTCCACCTCCAACAATTCGATCAGCACTGAAACATTATACCCTCCCCCCATCGCCCTGAGCAGGGCAATCGCTTGCTCAGGACAAAGAATTGCTACTCTCACCCGGCCAAGGGCAACCTCATGCAACCACTTTGCCTTGACCTGAGCTGCCTTACTGACCCCGGGCTCGACACGAGTGGCAATGAGATTGAGGAGGAAAGAGCTCTCTCCCACTCCTTGTTCGAGGAGTTTCTGCGCCTTATGGGTTTGTTCAGGTGTTAAAGGGAGTGGGGGAAGATTGGCAGCCTGCCGCTTGTCTGCCTCAAGTCTGTATGATGTCAACATGAGTGGGTTCCTTAATAGTTGGCGATGCCCATTCTCCTTGATTACCGGCGGAATTGGGCACCGAGAACGAGGCCGAGATCGAAGGCCCGGTTGTTCATGGTCAGGAAATCCGTGGGAACCCGGTCGGCAACCGAGGCCATGACCGATTGCGGCTGCAGTATCTCGGTGATGCCGATGAGGGCGCCAAGAACACAGATATTGAAGACCACCGGTTTGCCGATCTTTTCCATAACCGTTTCATACATCGGCAGTTCGATCTGTTTGGCATCAACCTTGCGTGTGGTCTGCACAAATCGCTTGTCGGTGAGCAAGGTGCCGCCCGGCCGAATGATAGAAGAATAAGTGTTATACGCCTCCTGCGTCAGACAGACGAGAATATTCGGCTGGGTGACTTCAGGGAAATTGATTTCCTTGTCGGAGATGATGATATCACTGCGCGTCGCCCCGCCTCGGGCAGCCGCCCCATAGCTCTGCGCCTGGGTGGCATTCAGACCCTCATAAATGACCGCCGCTTCAGCGAGAATAATGGCCGCAGTAATGACGCCCTGGCCACCCGAACCCGAGAATACCATGCGTATCCTGTTCATGATATCTTCTCCTTCATTGCATGAGCGATAATCTTGTCATATTCTTCGCAGTATTCCGGCCGCTCTTTCTCGACAAAAATGCCGCGGGGGATGAGATGGGGCTTCGCCTCCAAGGCCTTCGAACCAAGTTTGGCGGTATTGTCACGGTACAGCCCCAGCATGTTGGCGGCGTCGCCTTCCTTGTTCCTGCGGCCAAAATGGGTCGGGCACTGCGACATGATTTCGACCACCGAAAAGCCTTTGTGGACAATGGCTTTGCTGAGCATTTCCGTGCACTCCTTGACATGAAAGGCGGTGGACCGGGCGACAAAGGTCGCCCCCGCAGCCTTGGCGAGCTCCACCACATCAAAACTACTGTCGATGGTTTTGTACTGCGCGGTGGTTGCCTTGACCCCGGGGCCGGAAAGCGGTGAAAACTGACCGCCGGTCATGCCGTAAATCCGGTTGTTCATGACAATGGCAGTGATATCGATGTTACGCCTTGCCGCATGGATGAAGTGGTTGCCGCCGATGGCCAGGGCATCGCCATCACCCATGGGTACGATAACCTTCAGATTCGGCTTGCTCAGCTTAACGCCGGTGGCAAAGGTCAAGGCCCGGCCATGGATGGTGTGCAACGAGTGAAAATCGACATAGCCGGAGATCCTCGCCGAACAGCCGATACCGGAGACCATGACAATTTCATTCTTGTTCAACCGCAACTCTTCGATGGCATGGATAAGGGCGTTGAGGATCGTCCCATGGCCGCAACCGGGGCACCACATGTGCGGGAAAAACCGGTCCCGTAAATAGTCTTTGACTGCCATATTATACTCCCCTCCCCTGGATGACCCGGAGGAGTTGTTTGATGTCTGAGGGGGTGATGAGCTGTCCATCGATGCGGTTGGCAAGAAATACCCGATCGGGGTTTTTCACCGCCGCCTTAACCTGGGTCAAAACCTGGCCCATGTTCATCTCCACCACAAGAACCGCCTTGGCACCCGAGCATTTTTCCTTGACCAGTTCCGTGGGAAACGGCCAGAGCGACTGCAGTTCGAGAACGCCAATCTTTTCCCCCTTGTTCCTGCGGTTCTGCGCCAGGTGAATGGCCGATCTGGCGGAAGAGCCGTAGGAAACCAGGATATACTCCGCACCCTCCAGGCAATGTTCCTTGTAGCGGGTGATGGCCTGGACATTGTTTTCGATCTTATCGACCAGGTGGCGCAGCAGGCCGTTGACTATCTTCGGGTTATTCGATGGAAAACCCCACATATCGTGGAACAGGCCGGTGACGTTATAGCGGTGTTCGCCACCGAAGTCGGACATCGGCAGGCGCCCATCCTCCCTGGGAAGATAGGGATGATAATCAACATCTTTGGCAACTGAAGTACGCAGCCGGTCAACGATTTCCAGCTCACCCTTCTCGGGGAGGATGAGCTTTTCGCGCATATGGCCGACAACTTCATCGAAAAGCAGAATAACCGGGGTACGATAGGTCTCCGCCATATTAAAGGCATGCACCGTCATTGTAAAGACATCCTGATGGTTGGAGGCGGTGAGGGCGATGATCGAATGATCGCCGTGCGTGCCCCAGCGGGCCTGATTGATATCGCCCTGGCTGACATGGGTAGGGTTGCCCGTTGACGGCCCACCCCTTTGCACATTGGCGATGACGCAGGGAATCTCGGCCATGCAGGCGTAGCCGATCGCTTCCTGTTTTAAGGAAAACCCGGGTCCGCTGGTGGCCGTCATGGCTTTTTTGCCGGTAAGAGACGCCCCGATAATGGCGCACATTGAGGCAATCTCATCTTCCATCTGGATAAACTTGCCGCCAATTTGCGGCAGACGTTCGGAGAGAAGTTCGGCAATTTCCGTTGAAGGGGTTATCGGATAGCCGGCATAAAAATCGAGCCCGGCGTAGAGAGCCCCTTCTACACAGGCTTCATTCCCCTGCACAAATCGAATACTCTTAGGCATTCTCCTCCCCCTCCTCGGTCAATACCTCAACGGCCAGATCCGGGCACCGCAATTCACACATCCGGCAGCAGATACAGTCATTCGGCCGTATTGCCACCGCTTTATCCGAGCCATCCAACTCGAGAACCTTCTTCGGACACAATGCAACACATATTCCACAGCCCTTGCACCAATCCCGGTTGATGACAATCGCCTTGAGCTTCTCCCTGGCCATACTCCCCTCTTCTTATTGTTGATTGCAAGCAATTCAACTTTTTATCGAATTGTTAAGAATGTTCATCAGTTCTAGGACCTCAGCCAGCCAATGGTGATTACGACAGTTATCCCTTCATAAAAAGGGCCTTAAGAATGACCCCGGCCATTTTTGGGTTTTCTTTCAATCTTCTTGTACAATAACCAAACCATTGCTTTCCAAAGGGAACATATACACGCATACGATGCCCTTTATCAAGGATCGAGCGACGGAGGGCCGGCGTTACCCCATAAAGCATCTGAAATTCAAAATTATCAGTGGCAACCTTGTATTTTTCAATAAGCTTGCACGCACCTTCTATGACCTGGATATCGTGTGTGGCAATTGCCGGATACATCTTCTGCTGGAACATATATTCGATATCGTTTAGAAAATGTTCGTTAATATCAGCATATTTTTTATAGGCGAGAGACTCCGGCTCCACATAAATTCCCTTGCATACCCTGAGGTTGACGGGATACTCGGGTGCATTCATGTCTTTCATGTTCTCAATATCCTTGAGAGTTCTTTTCAGATATGCCTGGACGACCAAACCAACGTTCGCTGGAAACTCGGTTTTAAGCTTTCTATAGAGATCGATTTCCATTTCGGTGCAAGGGGAATCCTCCATGTCTATACGGACAAAATTGCCAAAGAAGGCCGCCTTGGCGACTACCTCGCGAATATGGCCATAGGCGATGTCTTTATCAAGAAGCAATCCGAAAAAAGTCGGCTTCAGTGAATAATTGCCCTTCACCCCAGCTTTCTCGGCCTCTTCTATGACTTCGAGGTACTCTTTTTTATTGGCTTCAGCCTCATCCAAAGTGGTGATAAACTCACCGAGAACATCCAGGGTGGTCAGGATTCCTTGCGCATTGAGTTTTTTTGCATTATCAATTGCTTGTGCCAAATTTTCCCCGGCGATGTATTCCTTGGAAAACATCCACACGAGTTTTTTGGGCATGTGCGGGAGAAGAGTGGCAATTATCGTATTTATCATGGTGCTATCTTTCACCTGTTTGGTTTTAGGAGCAGGTCGAAAATATTTCTGAATGGCAAATCGCACCATCCCAAGAGATACTCCTTCCCACTAACCGGAAAATTGTATACAATTATTGGACACAAAATTAGTACGATATTTGGGAGTGGTATGTCAATATTTTTTGTGTATATTGCAAAAATAGATTGGTCTCTTTTCATTCTATATTTTTCTAAAAAAATCATAACCCTTTAAGATTAATTTCTGCATGTTGAAATCTATGGGTCCAAACAGGAAAATCAATTCTGAAGATGCCGTTTATCGTAAGCTGAAAACTGCAATTCGAAAAAGATATATTAAACAGGGAAGTCAATTGGTCGAAGTTGCCCTCGCCCAGCAACTCGGGGTCAGCAGAACCCCGGTAAGAAGCGCGATAAAACGTCTTGAAGCAGAAGGTTTGGTCAATAGTATCCCCAATCGCGGTGCTTTCGTCATAACCCCTACGCAAAAAGAAATCGAGGAAACTTTCCTCGTTCGCGCTCAACTTGAAATTATGGCAACGCGGCTCGCTTCCTCCCGTATTACGGAAAAACAGATAGAAGAACTCCGAAATCTTATTCGCCTTGAAACGAAAGTTTTCGATGAAACCAACCTTGATGAATACTATGCTGCCAACGATAATCTGCACCTCAAGATTGCAGAACTTGGCGGCAATCGAGTCCTTTCCCTATATATCAAAGAACTTCTTGATAAAACAAGAATATTTCTTATTCTCTACGATCCTTTTTACAAACTTGAATACCGACCGACCTCAGAACACGAAGCGATTATAAATGCACTTGCGGCTGGCGATGAAGAGCTTGCCGCAATGGCAGTTGAAGCACATATCAGGAGCTCCATCAATGGCCTTGAATCAGCGGGACAGCTGCCGGATGATTATCTCTCTCTTTAAACCTCTCTCACAAGTGATACATTTGGGATTATAAATCGCTGCAAGAAAGCCTATTAAAAGAGAGGCAAACTCACTGACCGACTAAACCAGCTCCGCCATTACCCAATTAGCGAGAGACCTTCCTTTGGCAGTCAGCCTCAGGTGTGATTCAGTCAGTTCAACTAATTGCAAATGAAGGAGTTTCCCAAGGATATTTCCATAATACTCGGCAATATCAATTTTATAACGCGATTTTAAACGTGTTGCCGATACCCCTCTCGTCATTCTAAGCCCCATAACCACCGATTCCCGAAAAGACGCGTCTCGGGACAAACTCTCGCTTTCAACCACCACCGTAGCGCCATTCTTTATCCTGGTGATGTATTCCCAAGGATCTTCGATTCTCTTTTCTCTGACCCCTTTCGTACAACTCACTGCTGATGCTCCACAAGCCAGATAATCACCATTATGCCAGTAATTGATATTGTGCACACATTCCTTTCCATGGCGGGCAAAATTTGAAATTTCATATTGCTGCAATTCAGCATCACCGCACATTCTACCAGTGACCTCATCCATCAGGAGTATATCGTCCTCCTCGGGCAAAACGATGCTGGCAGTTGCCACTGCTTGATGAAAAGGGGTCCCCACCTCAATGGTCAATTGATAGAGTGACAGGTGTTGTGGGCAAAGGGTAATTGCCTGCTGCAGAGAATCTCGCCAAGATTGCACCGTTTGCCCTGGGAGTCCATACATAAGGTCCAGGTTAATGTTCGAGAAACCGGCGCGTTTAGCTGACAGGACTGCATCACGGGCCTCCTTCCCATTGTGTATTCGACCAAGGACTTGCAGTTCCTGGTCATTAAAGCTCTGCACGCCAAGAGAGAGGCGATTTACCCCGGCCGCCAGAAGATCCCCAAGATACGCTTCATCGACGGTGCCGGGATTTATTTCAACGCTTATTTCCGCTCCAATTGCCGGCGGGAAAAGATGCAAGCAGTTGAAAACCAACTCGGATAACATTGAGCTAGGGAGAATGCTCGGCGTACCCCCACCGACAAAAAGACTCCTCAGATTCCCATATTCCCTGTCGGCGACAAGCTGAGCAAGTTCCTGTTTTAATGCCTTTACATAGGGCGAAAACAGGTCACTTGTGACCGCTTTCGAGTTGAATGAACAATAGTGGCACTTCTTATGGCAAAAGGGTACATGCAGATAGAGGGCAACCATTTGTTTTTAAAGAGAATTAAGGAGTTCGCTACAAATCCTTCGAATGTCAGCCATTAAACCATTATCAGCAAAACTGTACGATCCATCTCCAATTATGAGATGATCAAGGAGCTGAATTTGCATGGCGCTGCACAGCATGAAGAGATTTTTAGTCAGTTTCATGTCCTGAGGTGATGGTTGGAGTGAGCCGGATGGATGATTATGGGCTATAATCAGGGCCGTCGCATGATACTCCAAGGCTTTTTTTATTAGCTCCCGCGGATACACGGTGTTGACGTTCACAGTCCCCTCGGCAACTATCAGTGAATCGATAATGGCATGTGAAGCATCGAGAAATATTACAGACAGCACCTCCTTTTTTAACCCGCGTAGCGAATGGGCGAGGTAGTCAAGGACCTCTTGTGAAGAATGGAGATAGCGTTTACCGATAAGCCGTTCCTGAAGATAATAACTGGCCACCGCACGAACAAAATGAAGGGCAAAACCATTCTTCGAACCGACTCCATGTACCTTCTGCAGGGCCGAGAGAGGTGCCTCAATAACCTTGGAAAAGGTCCCGAATTTTTTTAGAAGATCACGAGCCGGTTCCTTGCAGTCAGCTCGCGGCGTGCCGAAGGATAGAAGGAGCTCAAGTACCTCTGTTGCTGTGAAGCTCTCCAACCCGTTTTCAAGAAAGCGGTCACGGAGACGAGCCCGATGTCCCTCCCCTTTTTTCTGCCAGAGTTCCTTTTCCAATCCAGGCCCCCTAAATATCAGCTGGAAAGTTCCCGATTAAAAAGTTCGTTGGCAAGATTTGGATTTGCTTTTCCATTGGTTCGCTGCATAAGCTGGCCCACAAAAAAACCCATTATTTTGGTTTTGCCGTTCCGAAAATCCTCGGCCTGCACTGGATTGTCGCCAATAATCCGTCGTACCAATTCCACCAGCTCACCTTCGTCCGATACCTGCAGAAGGTTTTGATCCTGCACAATTGCCAAGGGGTCCTTTCCGCTTTGCATCATCAGTTGAAATACGGTTTTAGCTATCTTTCCACTAATCCTCCTGGTCTGAACCATTTCAAGGAGTGAAGCAAGTTGCCAGGGGCTGACCTTGCATACGGTTATTGAATCTCCTTTCAGTTCCCGTAGGAGTTCAGTCATAATCCAATTGGCAACTTTTTTCGCCTGGCCCCCATTGCTCACCGTATCCTCAAAATAATCGGCCAATTCACGATCGGCTGTGAGCAGTACAGCGTCATAATCGGGGAGACCATACTCGTCCATAAGCCGGAATTTTCGTTGATCAGGAAGTTCCGGCAACTGTGCCCTGACTTCCTCAATCCATTCTTCACTGATGGCTATGGGGACCAGGTCTGGGCAAGGGAAATATCGGTAATCATGTGCATCCTCCTTCCCTCGCATCGATTCCGTACAATTTTTATCGGGATTCCAAAGCAATGTTTCCTGAACAACAGTTTTACCCTCTAGCAGCAGGTCCCTTTGCCTCTTGATTTCATACTCAAGAGCACTCTGAACATGTCGAAAGGAATTCATGTTTTTCAATTCAGTACGAGTACCAAACTCTTTTTGGCCAAAGGATCTGAGTGAAATATTAGCGTCACAACGAAAACTCCCTTCCTGCATATTGCCGTCACAAATATCTAAATAGCGCAAAATGGCGTGCAGCTTTTTCAAATAGGCCGAAGCTTCCTCGGGCGAGCCAAGATCCGGGTCCGAGACAATCTCTAAGAGCGGCGTACCGGTCCGATTCAAATCTACATAAGAGACCGGCTCCACCTCGTCGTGCGTGAGTTTACCGGCGTCTTCCTCCATATGGATTCTTGTAATTCCAATTATTTTTTTCGTACCTTCCACTTCAATTTCAACACTTCCATGTCCGACAATCGGCAGGTCAAACTGCGAAGTCTGGTAGCCCTTTGGAAGATCAGGATAGAAATAGTTTTTTCTAGCAAACTGACTAAACTTATTGATAACCGAATTTGTTGCCAGGCCGAGTTTTATTGCAAACTCCACCACCTTTTTGTTAAGCACCGGGAGTACCCCGGGAAGCCCTAAACAAATCGGACAGGTGCTGGTGTTCGGGGGCGCACCAAACTCCGTGCTGCAACCACAGAATATTTTCGAATTTGTTTTCAGCTGGGCATGAATTTCAAGCCCGATTATTGTTTCGTACTCCATAATTTTCAAGATCTTCCAGAAATTTTCTTTTTGGTTTGAGTTTCTTAGAAATACTCAAGACACTACTGCCATTTTTACCACCCAGTGCCTCATTTTCTGAAGTTCATCCCGCCATTGCGCACCGAGTCTGACCTTTAAAAACATCGCAAAAAGCATATTGACAAGTCTAATTAACTCTTCAAAGAGAAAAATGCGCTCAAGAATCATACCCTCAATTTCTTCGGGATTATCGCTTTTGTCAGTTTCAGTTGCTTCGGTCCTGGGCAGTCGCACATTCCTGAATTCCATAAGACCACCTGCCAAAGTGAAGCTGTATTCGTGGCTATTATGGCCGATAACTATGCGAGCCTGCTCAAGCTTTTTGCCCATTCGCAGTCCCGTTCTTGCTTCCTGAAGTTCAGTTTGTAATCCAGTACAGATAAGTTTCTCACTTGACTCGCCTTCTCCGGACTCCAGCAACATATGCTTTTCAAAGGCAACAGTTATATCTCCCTCTTTTAATAACTCTACACTACCACCACGTTCTTCACTTTTCCACCATAACCAGGTAAGAAACTCCTGCCCAATAAAGCGCTTTTCCACCATCAAATCGACTAAATCCATGCACAACACCTCTTTACGCACAACAGTGTTTTAAAACAAGCTTGTTATATTTCTGATATATAGACGCCTAAAGAAAAATTTCAGGTGACAGATTCTCTAATCTTGCCAACTGATCTTCTTCGACTAAATGTTCTGCCGTAACATAAGGGATTTGTTGACGAATAAGCAACCCAAAACTTTCCTTAAAAAAATCTTCAAGAACAGAGTGTACCTTCTTGTTTGTTGAGAAAAACAAAAGCGTTGCATTAGATAAATTCCAGCAGAGTTCAAAGACTGCTGGGATCGGAATAGCCTTACGCATGAGATCTGTTCGTATTCGTTCTTTGATCTGTACCTTGACCGCTCGACTTAATCGAGGGACCTGTCTTTCAAGGCGAACCTTTTCTTCTTCCTTTTGAACAAACTTCTTCAATATTGCTGGAGACACCTTGCGTTCATCAATTCTCATGGTCAGCGTGATATAATCACCGACGACGTATGACGCGAAGGCAAATTGTGTGTCAAACATGTTCAAGATTGAAACCCAGCCAATAGAGTATTCGTCATAGGTTTCATCTATATCCTTAAAAGAAAAGGCCATAACTCTTTTCGCTATATAATCGAGGGAATTTTCAGGTAATGTTCCTTCAACTGAAAATCGCACAAAGCTCGCTGTACTCTTCAATAAACTCATATATTGTCATCCTTTAGATTTATAACAGACACCACATCCTGTTGGCCAGTGGTCAAAAGAGAAAAAACCCTGTGATCTAGAATCAAGACAATCATTCATCTTCATTAATAAGGATCTTTATCCACGTTCAGTCATATATCATTCCTATGTTGTGTGCTCAACTTTTTTATCGATTGCATGTTCTCACGCTAAAATTGTGAGTAGTTCAACATCTCTCAACTGAGTAGGTTGCTCAGCCTCTAGTAAATCACTACCTTTTGGTAAAAAACCTATTGACACCCATTTGATGAGTTAGTATATAGTCTTCCTCTACGGGTCGTTAACTCAGTCGGTAGAGTATCTGACTTTTAATCAGAGAGTCGCGCGTTCAAGTCGCGCACGACCCACCAGCATAAGGAAATGTCCCCATCGTCTAGTCAGGTCCAGGACATCGGCCTTTCACGCCGACAACACCGGTTCAAATCCGGTTGGGGACGCCATTTATAGAAAAGCGGAACATTGATCGTATTTTCAATGTTCCGCTTTTTCTTTTTATTATTCCTTCAGCGAACGGGTCAAAACATCATTTTGTTTTGCCGACAGGCAATCACCGGTATCAAAAGGAAAATGAAGTTGGGGTGAAATCGGTAAAATTATCTGATACGTGGAAGTCGTTTTAAAATTTTTTTCTTACCCGCAAATTCTTTTAATATCAACAAATTACCTTTCAAAACGATATCATCAAAACGAAAAAACTGGTGCCTGGCTATTATTATGCCAAGGGAATAATTTCTCTGTTGTTCACAGAAGCTGATGGCCCAATGTCTCAACAAACAAAAAGCGGGTATTGGCTCGCAACTCCCTGAATCGTTTATCCCAGAAGCTCCTGCTATAGCCTCATGTTAACCTGGATAATCCAGAACATAATGCAACCCTCTTGACTCTTTTCTTTGCAGTGCAGCATCAATAATCAATGAAGCAACCAGCGAAATATTTCTTAATTCCATCATATTGCTTGTAAGCTGGTATTTTTCCACTATCCCTTCAACCTCTTGCCGAACATCAGCAATTCGCTCCTTTGCTACTAACAGCCGAGAGGTTTTTCTTACTATACCAACATAATTCCACATTGTTCGCCTTATAATATCCCAGTTATGGTTAATAAGGATTTCCTCATCGATCTTCTCCTTGGGTAAAAATTTTTGCAAATTGCCCCTATACGTTTCCCCAATCTTCCATTCACGATTTTTTTTGCAATATTGATATGCATTTTCAGCGAACACAATCGCCTCAAGCAAAGAGTTACTTGCGAGCCTGTTTCCGCCATGCAAGCCCGTGCACGATGTTTCTCCTAATGCGAATAAACGGCTCACAGTGGTTCTCCCGCAATCATCTGTTTTCACCCCACCACATAAATAATGGGCAGCCGGAACAACGGGTATGGAATCCTTGGTAATGTCTATGCCAAGAGTTAAACATTTCGAATAAATATTCGGAAACCTTGCACGAATAAAGCTGCTTTCCTTGTGGCTTATATCCAAATACACACAGTCCGCCCCTGTTGTCTTCATTTCCTTGTCTATCGCCCTTGCCACCTTATCCCTTGTAGCAAGTTCCATCCCAGCGGGCTCATATTTAGACATAAACCTTTCCCCTGCCTCATTTACTAATACCGCTCCCTCCCCCCTCACTGCCTCTGAAATTAAAAAATTCTTGGCCTTATGATGATAAAGACAGGTCGGGTGAAACTGAACAAACTCCATATTGTTGATAATCGCCCCTGCACGATATGCGACCGCCACCCCGTCACCAGTTGCTATATCCGGGTTACTCGTATAAAGATAGACCTTGCCCGCGCCCCCGGTACAAAGAACTGTGTTGTTGGCCAAAATATATTTCAGATTTCCGAGATCATCAATAACTGACGCTCCGAAACAGCGTACCTCCCCAGAGCCATCACTAGAAACAATAAGATCTACACACATATGGTTTTCAAGAACCTGAATCTCAGGGCGCCGCCCCACATTGTCCACAAGGGCTCTCTCTATTTCTTTTCCTGTCAAATCAAAAGAATGAGCAACTCGCCTTCGAGAATGTCCTCCCTCACGCCCCAAGCTCAGTTTCCCATCTTTTTCACACATAAAGTCGACACCCAACTGCATCAACTCACGCACCCTGTCTGGACCGCTCTCAACAACCATACGGACAACACCCTCATCACACAAACCGGCACCAGCATCAAGTGTATCCCGCACATGCTCCTCAAAACTATCCTCCTCACTCAAAACCGCAGCAACACCCCCTTGAGCAAGATTGGTTGCAGTATCAATCTCTTGTTTTTTTGTTATTACACAGACACTCCCTAACGCTGCCACTTTTAACGAAAACGACAAACCCGCTATTCCACTGCCAATCACCAAAAAATCAACCTTCATCACACCCCCCGAAACAAACACGTTTCACGTGAAACATTTATTGAATTATTGATCTATGACGTTGATAAATTTTTCAATCCTTTCAAAACAATGACGAATTTAGAAGATTTTTTCATGAGAACCGAGTACTCATGATACAAAAATTACTTCCTAAAGGTAATCCCTATATGCATAAAAAAGCTAAAATAGTTGCAATTGCAAATCAAAAAGGTGGTGTGGGAAAAACAACCACCGCAATCAATCTTTCCGCAGCCCTTTCCACACAGAGCCAACGTACACTCTTGGTGGACTCTGATCCCCAAGGCAACGCTTCGAGTGGGGTTGGTATAAAACTAAAAAAAACCAATCTCCATTTGTATCATGCTTTTTCAAGTAACTGCATATTAAAAGACATTGTTGCGAAAAGTAGTGTTGCTAATTTGGATGTGATACCGTCAAATATAGATTTAGTGGCTGCGGAAATTGAGATGATTAGTTTTGAGCACAGAGAATTTCTTCTTAAAAAATTGCTTAATCAACTTCTGCCCTACTACGACTATATAATCATTGACTGTCCACCATCACTCGGACTACTCACACTCAATGCTCTCACGGCTGCGAACTCCGTACTGATTCCAATGCAATGTGAGTATTTTGCCATGGAAGGTTTAGCTCAACTTGTGCATACCATCAGATCTGTCAAAAAGTCCTTCAATCCTCAGCTTTTTGTTGAGGGTTTGGTTTTGACTATGTTTGACAAGCGAAACAAACTAACGCATCAAGTTGCCGACGAAATTAAAAATCATTTCAAAGAACAACTTTTTGAAACTGTAATACCTAGAAACGTCCGTCTGAGTGAAAGCCCAAGCCACGGTCAATCAATCTTCGATTACGACATTCAATCCTCAGGCGCCGCGGCGTACCTATGTTTAGTGAAAGAGTTTCTAAAAAAACAAGGGAAAACAAATGTCTAAAAAAACGGGTCTGGGACAAGGGGTTGGCCTTTTGTTTAATGAAGAAAAGGAGAAATATTTTGATTGTGAAATTGTAAAAATATTTCCAAACAAACATCAACCACGGTCTCAGTTTAATGAACATGACCTAGCAGAACTCGCACAATCAATAAAAGAAAATGGGGTTATTCAGCCCCTGATTGTAACAACCGGCCCAGATGACAATGTTTACGAACTTGTTGCTGGAGAAAGGCGTCTGCGTGCTTCAAAAATAGCCGGTTTGAGCCATGTACCTGTGGTTGTAATAGATATTGAAGATGAAAACTCCCTGCTCGAATTGGCCCTCATCGAAAACATTCAACGAACGGACTTGAGTCCCATTGAAGAGGCCGACGCTTATAAAAAACTCATTGAAAAATTCGGTTACACACAAGAAGAGACCGCGAGAAGGGTTGGAAAACAACGATCAACTATAACCAACCTATTGAGATTACTAAAACTTCCAGAATCAATTCAAAAAGACATATCAGCAGGATTTCTAACTGAAGGTCACGGCAGAGCCCTTATTCGTCTCATTGAAGAACCAATAAAGCTTATGGGGGTTAGAGATGAAATTGTGAAAAACGGCCTTTCCGTTCGACAAGCCGAGAAAATGATAAAAAGGCTTGTTACTCACAAACCAACTGTTAAATCTTCTCTCGGACAAGAAACAAATGAAATATCACAATCATTTATTAATGCTCTTGTAACTCAACTTACCAATCACCTCAATTCGAAGGTTCTTCTCCACCAGAATGGAAATAGGGGAAAGATTGAAATAGAATACTATTCGATCGATGATCTTGAACGTGTTTTTAGCATTCTATTAAGGGATAATCATAATTAAGGCGGTAGGTATCAACATATGCAAAAAGGTATCCTCGGTGATATACCAAAAATCTCTCTCCTCCTTATTGTCGTACTATTTATTTCTTTCGCGAAAAAAGGACAGGCTGAAGTATTAAGCATTCAAGGCGAAAGAGTTACCTTGCGAAACGGTCCCGACCAGAAAGCTAAACCTTTATGGGAGTATGGTAATGGTTTTCCTTTGGAGGTTTTAAAAAAACAAGGTGAGTGGTTGATGGTTAAAGATTTCGAGAACGATTCTGGGTGGATACACAGATCCAGATTGCAAAAAGGCCAACAAGTGATAGTAAAGGCCAACAAAGATGAAAATAAACCAATAAACATTCGCAACGGTCCAAGTACAAATAATGCGATTATCGCCAATGCCTATTATGGGGTCGTTTTTTCAGTACTTAGAAAAAAAGGGACTATGGATTCAGGTCCGCCATGAATCGGGTTTAAGTGGATGGGTTAAAGCTAGAATTTCTCTGGGGATTATAAAATCATGCATAAAGCGGAAACAGCTTGCTACAAAGGCGAGACAAGCTGTCTTTCATCGTTTATATGGCGGAGAAGGAGGGATTCGAACCCTCGGTGGAGTTTTACCCCCACACTCGCTTAGCAGGCGAGCACCATCGGCCTCTCGGTCACCTCTCCGCATTTTTCTAACATCTATTTGGCGGAGGAAGTAGGATTCGAACCCACGGTACTTTCGTACAACGGTTTTCAAGACCGCCGCCTTAAACCACTCGGCCATTCCTCCGTGGACCACTTTGTACCATTTGACAGTATTATGTCAACTATATGCTCAACAAAAACAGTTAACTAAGCAATTATTTATGACATTTTTGTAATAATTATTCGAATATAGTGCTAAATATTTGTTATAAGTTACTCAAATCTTAATTTCAAATCCACCTCTCACCTCAATTTCTTACATATCTATGTTGCATACAAAAATGATATTTCAAGACAACTTAGAAGATTTAACTGTTCTTTACGAAATCACTAAACAACTTGCCTCATCCCTTGAAGTTAAGAGAATGTCTTGAAAAAACTATGAAAGTTCTTTCAGATATGAAGCAACATGGATAATGGCACTGTTACAATTGTTAATCCCATTACAGGAAAACTTGAAATTGAAGTTGCTCACGGTATAACAGCGGAAGGAAAAAGACGGGGAAAATATAAAATAGGTGAAGGAATTACCGGACGAGTTGTTTCAACCGGTGAGCCAATAATCGTTCCTCAAATTTCTGAGGAACCGCTTTTTCTCAACAGAACGAAGTCAAGAGGAAATATTTCAGAACAAAAAAAATCCTTTCTCTGTGTTCCAATTAAAGATGGTCAAAAAGTTATTGGTGCACTTAGTGTTGATAGATTCTATAAGGATGGTATTGGTGAACAGGCAAATACTGATCTTCGGTATCTCACTGTACTCTCAAGCCTTATTGCTCAAACTGTAGTCCGAATTCAGAAAGTTAACAGGGAGACAGAAGAACTGCAGTCTGAAAACTTAAAACTTAAAAGAGAACTTTCAGAAAAAAACAAAATTAATGATATAATTGGCAACTCAAGCCGAATGCAGGATGTATATGAAATGATCCATCGTGTTGTTGATTCAAATGCAACCGTTCTTTTGCGGGGAGAATCAGGAACAGGAAAAACCCTCGTTGCCAAGGCACTGCATTATAACGGCAGACGAAAAGAAAAACCGTTTGTTGTTGTAAACTGTTCTGCTCTTCCGGAAACACTTCTTGAAAGTGAACTGTTCGGTCATGAAAAAGGATGCATTTACCGGGGCTAACGAGAGAAAAATTGGTCGATTTGAACAAGCTGAGGGTGGAACTCTTTTTTTGGATGAAATTGGTGAAATCAGTCAACTCAGTTCAGGTTAAACTTCTCCATGTTGTCCAGGAAAGAACCTTTCAACGACTTGGATCAACACAACAATTAATTGTGATGTTCGCCTGGTTGCTGCAACAAACCGAGATCTTGAAAAGGCTGTTTCTGAAAAGTATTTTCGAGAAGATCTTTATTACCGACTAAATGTTTTTCCAGTCTATATGCCACCACTACGGGAACGAAGAACCGATATTCTTCTTATTGCCGAATTTTTCCTTGAAAAATATTCCAAGGAAAACAAAAAGAATATCCGACGAATATCAACTTCGGCCATAGATATGCTGATTCAATATCATTGGCCGGGAAATGTTCGGGAACTTGCAGAATTGTATTGAACGAGCTGTAATTATTTGTGATAGTGACACAATTAAAGGTATCCATCTTCCGCCAACTCTTCAGACTGCTGAGATATCTAAACGCGAGAATCATATACTTCTTTAGCCGTCGCTGTCGCAAATTTCGAAAAAGAACTGATAATTGAAGGTCTAAAAAGGAATAATGGCAACCAGACAAAAACAGCAAAAGATCTCGATACCAGTTTACGAATAATTAATTATAAGATCCACCAATATTCAATTGATCCGAAATTCTATAAAATCTGATGGTATGAAAATTCTTCTACACACCTGTTGCGCACCTTGTCTTATCTATCCCTATTTAAAATTAAAAGATCAACAGATTGAAGTAACTTCATTTTTTTACAACCCTAACATCCATCCTTTTCGAGAGTTCAAGAAAAGATTTGAAACCTTGAAACTTTATACCGATAATTTTTCTATTCCCTTTGTTTCTGAAAGCGAATACAACCTCATTTATTTCCTGCGCAAAATCGTCTTTCATGAGGTTGAGCGATGTTCAATATGCTATTCTACACGACTCGAAAGAACGGCATTGGTTGCCAAAAACCTTGGTTTTGAAGCTTTTTCTTCAACCCTTCTTTACAGTAAATATCAAAGACACAATCAGATTACGTCGTTATGCAGAACAATTTCAATTAAATATAGCATTCCTTTTATTTACGAGGATTTCCGAAAAGGTTGGCAACAGGGATTGGAAAAAGCAAAAGAACTCGATATGTACCGCCAATCATATTGCGGTTGTATCTTTAGTGAACAGGAACGCTACGATAAGTCTTATAAAAAGCCAGTTGCATCTAGCGATATTTAACAATACACCAGGAAACCATAGTATGTTCACAATGTTGGTAATAGCCACTAAAAACAGTAACAAACTGAGAGAGTTTCAAGACACCCTTAAGGATCTCGATATAGAAATAGTTTCTCTTGACCAGTTTGGGCCTATTCCTCCGGTAATCGAGGATTGCGAAACCTTTGAAGAAAATGCTTATAAAAAGGCTTTACACACAGCTAAAATTTTGGGCCTTCCAGCGTTGGCTGACGACTCAGGTTTGCTTGTCGACGCCCTTTGTGGCGAACCTGGCGTCTTTTCTGCGAGATATGCTGGCGAAAGTGCTACAGATGAAGAAAATTGCCAAAAGCTGCTGAAAAACCTTATTAACGTTAAGGATCGTCGTGCTTCCTTTCACTGTGTTCTCTCCCTGGCGGTTCCCTCTGGCCCCGCACTTACTTACGTTGGTAGTTGTGATGGGACCATTATTGATGAAAGAAGGGGGAATAATGGGTTTGGCTATGACCCAATTTTTCTTTTTAATGGACTCAATAAAACTTTCGCAGAACTTTCAATGGAGGAAAAGAGTAGGGTGAGCCATAGGGGAAAAGCACTTGCTGAGTTAAAGAGCGAGTTGAAAAGTGTTAAAAAATGGGTGGAAAACCGATTAGCTGAGGAACGCCCAGCAAAACCTGATCACAATATTTTTAAAAACAAAGATTGGTCTGATGAACTTAGTTAAAAAAATCAAACTTTACTCAACCTTTAACTCTCTTTTTAAAAGATCATGTACCGCCAAATCACACTTTTTATTTTTATGAACAATTTGATAGACTTGCTCCAGAATAGGCATTTCGATATCGAGTTTTTTTGCTAAATCATGCATTGATTTTGTGTTTTTAACTCCCTCAGCAACCATGCACATTTCATCGACGATTTCCTTTAATTTTTTTCCCTTTCCAAGCTGTATGCCGACCCTTCTGTTTCTACTGAGATCACCCGTGCATGTAAGTATTAAATCACCAATCCCACTGAGCCCAGAGAACGTTGTGTCATCGGTATTAAGACGACGCCCAAGTCGACGCATCTCAGCAAGCCCCCGAGTAATAAGTGCCGCCCGGGTGTTAAGCCCATAACCGAGCCCTTCACATACCCCCGCGGCAATTGCTATAACATTTTTCAGTGCTGCACAAATCTCTATTCCCAGTACATCACGACTTGCATAAACTCTAAAATAGTCGTTCACAAATAGTTTTTGCATTTCAATTGCAAATTGGATTTCTTTAAAACCAAGTGTCACAGCAGTTGGAAATTCTAAGGCAACCTCCTGGGCGAAAGATGGCCCAGACAAAACACCTATTTCAACACCTTTTATAACTTTAGACGACTTATCAAGAACGTCTTGCATAACCTGAGACATTGTCAACAGTGTTTCGTTTTCAACTCCTTTTACTGCAGATATAAGTCGGCAGTTATCTTCAAGGAAAGGACTTACTTTTGTGAAAATATCTCTCAATGCATGAGAGGGAACAGCCATCACCACTACGTTAGCACTTTGTACAGCAGAATCTAAATCGGATACAGGTAAAAGTTTTTCGGGAAACAAAATTCCTTGAAGATACTTTTTGTTCTCCCTATCCTTTATCAACTCCTCAACATGATGGTACTTATGTCCCCAAAGCTTGGTACTGTGCCCATTTTTTGCAAGCAAAATGGCAAGAGATGTACCCCATGATCCCGCGCCTATGACAGCAATTTTTTTTAACACATTACTCTTTATCAACTGTTTCACTATCACCTTGGATCCTATCGTCATTATCGCTTTCCAATAAATCTTCGTCTATATCATCACTACGATCCTTGGCAACACTATCCATTCCCACGACTTTTTCATTTTCTTCAAGATTAATAAGAGTTACACCTTGGGTACTCCTACCTATAACACGCACTGAACCAAGATCCATTCGTATCATTTTACCTGAGTCAGCTATAAGAATAACCTGTTCTTCGTCGTCAACCTGTTTAGCAGCTATAACGTTTCCATTTCTTTCGCTTCTTTTAATGCCAATTAATCCCTTCCCCCCTCGTTTTTGAAGTCGGTACTCTTCAATAGGGCTTCTCTTGCCGTAACCGTTTTCCGTCGCTATAAGAATAGAACAGTCACTTTTAATAACAATTGCACTTACCACGACATCATCGAAGCCCAAAGAGATACCTTTCACTCCAGCTGCCGTTCTGCCCATAATTCTGAGGTCTGATTCTTCAAAATGAATACACATTCCCTTTCTGGTTACAAGTAGCACGGTGTCTTGGCCATTAAGTACATGAGCTGCGATAATCTCATCACCTTCATTTATGGTAAGTGCTCTTTTTCCTTTACGAAGTGGTTTGTTAAACTCCCTAAGACTTGTCTTTTTGATTCTTCCGTATTTGGTAACCATTAAAATGGTTTTATTATTTTCCTCGTCATTAAAACTCGCTATCGGTAAAATCGCGGCGAGTTTTTCGTCATCAGCAAGATTTAACAAATTAACAATGGCTTTGCCTCGAGCTGTTCTTCCTGCAAGGGGGAGTTGGTAAACTTTACGCCAAAAAACCTTCCCATGATTTGTGAAAAATAAAAATGTATCAAGGGTTGAGGCCACGAAGAGATTCGAGACAAAATCCTCTTCAATATTTTTAACAGCTGTAACGCCTTTTCCACCACGATGCTGCGACCTATACAGAGACACTGGATTTCTCTTTATATATCCTGAATGAGTAATCGTAACAGCCATCTCTTCGGGATTTATAAGGTCTTCAGGAAGAATTTCATCGGTGGCATCAATTATTTGAGTACGTCTTTCGTCGCCGTATTGTTCTACTATTTCAGCAAACTCATTTTTAACTATCTGCAGAATCAAAGAATCATCGTTGAGTATTTTCCGTAATCGATCTATTTCAACCAAGATTTCTTGATAATCCTTTATTATTTTATCCCTTTCAAGGCCCGTGAGCCTCTGAAGACGCATATCTAGAATTGTTTGTGCTTGGATATCACTAAGTTCGTAAATTTTAATGAGCTTTTCCTTTGCTTCCGCTGGATTTTTTGAGCCCTTTATCAAAGAAACCACATCATCGATATTACTTACCGCAATATTCAGGCCTTGAAGAATATGTGCTCTTTCTTCGGCTTTTTTCAACTCAAAGGTCGTTCTTTTAAAAACAATAATCTTTCTGTGTAGAAGAAAATGTTCGAGTGTCTGTTTGATATTGAGTATTTCTGGACGATTATTAACAATTGCCAGCATGATTATGCCGAAAGACTTTTGCAATTGAGTCATTGTGTAGTAGCTGATTAATGACAACATCGGAAACCTCATCCTTTTTTAACTCGATAACGACTCTTAAACCGTGTCTATCGGATTCATCCCTAACTTCAGAAATTGCGGAAATTTTTTTGTCTTTAACGAGTTCGGCAATTTTTTCAACAAGCGAAGCCTTGTTAACTTGATAAGGAATTTCCGTAATAATTATAGCTTCCCTCTTTCCTTCTTTTATTTTCTCGATATGGGTGAGTGCTCGAATTACAATAATTCCTTTACCGGTTTCATACGCTTCTCTAATTCCTGCACGACCACAGATTTGTCCACCCGTTGGAAAGTCGGGCCCAGATATGAGGGATATGATTTGATGAACTGTAAGGTTTGGATCTTCAATAAGAGCAATGAGGGCTTTAATTACCTCAGTAATATTGTGCGGTGGTATATTTGTCGCCATTCCAACGGCAATACCTGAAGACCCATTGATCAGCAAATTGGGTATCTTGCTTGGCATTACGGATGGTTCAAGGAGTGAATTATCATAATTTGGAACCCAATCGACGGTTTCTTTGTCAAGGTCCTCAACAATCTCTCTGTCAATTTTTGTCATCCGCGCTTCGGTATATCGCATTGCTGCAGGCGAATCTCCATCCATCGAACCAAAGTTCCCTTGTCCATCCACCAAAGGATAGCGCATAGAAAAATCCTGGGCCATACGGACTATGGTGTCATAGGCAGCTGTATCACCATGAGGATGAAATTTACCAATGACATCACCAACTATTCTTGCTGATTTAACGATAAGGCCTGTTATATTGAACGCCCAATTCACGCATGGCAAATAAAGCCCGCCGATGAACAGGTTTTAATCCATCTCTAACATCAGGCAAAGCGCGACCAACAATGACGCTCATTGCATATTCAAGATAAGATTTTTTGAGTTCCTTTTCTATTGAAATAGAAGAGATATTTTTATCGCTTTGAGGCATATCATTAATCATATAATAAACTTTTGAGATTGAGTTCGTTAATTCGAGAGGAATTTAAATATCCAGGTCAGTTATTTCGAGAGCATGTGTTTGAATAAAATCTCGTCGCGGTTCCACCTTATCACCCATCAGCGTCGTAAATATGTCGTCTGCCTGTTCGGCATCATCTATTGTAACCTGCATGAGTGTTCGGTTTTCGGGGTTCATGGTTGTATCCCACAGTTGTTCGGGATTCATTTCACCCAGGCCCTTATATCGTCTGGAGATGACTCCCTTTAAATGACTCTTCTCTTACAGTTTTCAACATACTTGACCAATCTGATGCATAAATTACCTTTTCTTGGCCACCTTTGCCTCCATGGAGAACTTTAAACTCACAACGAAGGTATTCTTTAATAGAGCTAAACAGAGAAAGTGCTGTTCTGTATTCATTTATAAGAGGGAGGTGAGGACCGAGAGTCATCATTATCTGAACCTTTCCTCGGAGAGCAACATCTACCTCATAACAATCTGGGCGCCATCGACAAGAACGTATATTGCCAATAACTAACTTTTCTTCTGGAAGCTTATTCCTCAGGTTCCTTACAAAAGACTCATCCTTAAACTGATCAGCGGATTTGATACCATTTTCTAAAAGAAAATAAAGCATATCATCCCAAATATTCATTCGGTTCATATATGCGGTAATCCTTTGATATATGCTTAATTTTTCGAGCAGTTTAACGAAAAGATCTTCTTCAATAATTTTATTATCGCCCCCAATTGCCACAACTCTCATCATTTCACTGGCTTGAGTAAATAAAAAACTATTAAGTTGACTTTCTTCTTGAAAATAATTTTCTTTCTTCCCTTTTCCAAGCCTGTAAAGGGGTGGTTGTCCGATATAAACAAACCCCTGTTCAACTAACGGCAACATTTGTCTATAAAAAAAGGTAAGAAGAAGAGTCCTTATGTGTGCGCCATCAACATCGGCATCAGTCATAATTATGATTTTGTGATATCTCAATTTTTCTACATCAAATTCATCCTTTCCTATACCGCAGCCCAAGGCACCAATGAGATTTTTAATTTCTTCACTCGACAGAATTCTATCAAATCTCGCCTTTTCAACATTAAGTATCTTTCCTCTAAGTGGCAAAATAGCTTGATTTGATCTGTCTCTTCCCTGTTTTGCTGAGCCACCGGCTGAATCACCCTCGACTATGAATATTTCGCGTTTAACTGGATCTTTTTCTTGGCATTCAGCGAGCTTTCCAGCCAGAAAAAGGCTTGTCGATCCCTTTTTTCTTGACAGGTCTCTTGCTCTTTTAGCAGCTTCTCTTGCCCTTGCTGCATCAACAACCTTAGCCAGTATTTTTTTTGCAATCCCCGGGTTTTGTTCAAGAAAGAGTGTTAGTTTTTCACCACAAACAGACTCAACTATTGATTTTACTTCACTATTTCCAAGTTTAGTTTTGGTTTGACCTTCAAATTGGGGATTAGGAACTTTGACGGAAATAACACATGTGAGTCCTTCACGTACGTCATCTCCTCCCATTTTTTCGCGCATGTTTTTTGGAATCATGTCGTCATTGGCATATTTGTTTATGCATTTGGTCAATGCTGATCTGAATCCGGCGACATGACTCCCACCTTCTCTTGTGTTTATATTATTTACAAAAGAAAATAGTCTTTCAGAATATCCGTCAAAATGTTGCAGTGCAATTTCAACCTCAACATTTTCTTTTAATCCATAAATGTATATAGGTTCATCAAAAACAGGCGTTCTATTTCTGTTTAGATATTCAACATAGGAAACTAAACCACCCGAAGCATGAAATTTATCCTCTTCTCCGCTTCTTTCGTCTTTCAGATATATACGAAGATTCTTTATTAAGATAACTCAATTCTCTTAAACGGCTTTTTACAGTTTCATAAACATATACGGTGGTTTCAATAAAAATATCAGGATCTGCCTTAAAGGTTATTTTCGTTCCTGTTTTTTCACATTTTCCAATTATTTCTAAGTTCGCTCGCCTTAGCCCCATAAACATAATTTTGACTATAGATGTTGCCGTTTCTTTTTATTTGGGCAGTCAGTTTTACTGACAATGCGTTTACAACTGAAACTCCAACTCCGTGCAATCCTCCGGAAACTTTATAACTTTCATGATCAAATTTTCCACCAGCGTGGAGAGTAGTCATAACCAACTCTAGTGCCGTCATGTTTTCAGTTGGATGTTTTTCAATGGGAATACCACGACCATCATCTTCAACCGAGACGGAATTATCTTCATGAATAGTCACCCTTATTGTACTGCAGTATCCCGCCAGGGCTTCATCTATGCTGTTATCAACAATTTCCCAAATAAGATGATGTAGTCCTTCTTCAGAAGTATTACCTATATACATTGAAGGTCTTTTTCTTACAGCCTCAAGACCATCCAAAACTTGGATTTGCTCAGCACCGTATCTATTACTATTATCAATCACGCTGATTACCTTATTATTATTGTTAATAAATTATGTCTTTTATAACTGCATTGGCATGATTATACTTATAAATCCCTGATCCTCCTCAGATTTCATCAGACAAGGACTGTTATCGGAATTTATATAAGCATCAACGTTCTCACAATCCATTACTTGAAGTGTTTCAATGAAGTACCGACAATTAAAACCGAGAGTTAGTGGTTGTCCATCATAGACGATTGATAATTCATCTTTGGCATTTCCCAGATCGGCATTTTGCGACGAAAGTATCATTTTTCCTTTATCAATTTTCAATTGAATTGTATGAAATATATCTTCTGTGAAAATATTAATTCTCTTTAAAGATTCCAAGAAAAGTATTCTATTAATTTTTAAACAGTTAGTTAATTCTATGGAGTTAACAATGGCTGAATATTGTGGAAACTCACCATTTTTCAGTCTTATAATCATAACCGCTTTTCTATCACGAAGAACCAACTGCTTTTTTTCAAAAGAAATTTCAATATTATCTCGGTTCTCGCAAAATTTCTTCCACTCCTGAAGTCCTTTCTTTGGTATAAGAGTAACCTCATTGATAAACATTTTCTCAAGATCGGCATAAACCTCTTTTTGCATTATAGAGAGTCTATGACCATCAGAAGATACCATTCGAAGATAATATTTATCTTCAATCATCTCCTTTTCAAAAAGAACGGATGTCAATGAATAGATATTCTCTTGCTCATTAGCAATCGAAAATATACATTTTTCAATAAGTTCAAGAAAATAGTGACATTCTAAGAGAATAAAATTGTCTTGCTGGTAAGCAGGGAACTCTGGAAAGTCACTACTTGGCATTCCAGCAAGATTGTAAGTACTTAATCCAGCTTTTATTATTACCCAACTATTCTCCATTTCTTCTACAGAAATATTATCGGATCCGGATTCCCTTACCACCTCAAAAATTTTTTTTGCCGGCAGAGTTAAAGAGCCCTCAAAATATATTTCTGCAGGAACAAAGAGTTGCAGGCCCACCTCTAAATCAGTACCGGTAAGAAGAATACCTGCCTCAACAGATTCTATCAAAACATTTGAAATAATCGCCAAGGTACCTTTTTTATTACAAATATTTTGCAGACTGTTGAGACTTTCAAGAAAAGCATTTTTGTTTACAGAAAAATTCAGTGCCATTTAAGAACTCCTTTAAAAGAGTATTATATTATTTTTTTATTATAGGTTATAGATAAAAATTTGTTTATTTTTTACATAACTATTTGATGTTTTTGTTAAAATAATTAAACAAAAACAAGTTAACAAAAAAACAATTTTGTTAACTTGTTTTTACTAACATTGTTTTAAGTGGCTTACTAAAAACATCTTAAAAACCTTTGTTAAAATGATGTTGATATGTTTAATGAAAATATTTTCACAATGAACAATAATAATTATTAAATTTAATCATTGGGCATCCTATTTTAGAAAAAAAAACTAAAAAAATCAATATAATATTAATATTATGAGTAAAAATTATGATGATTTTTTAAAAAAAAACATAGATACGGAAATAAGCAATGCTTTAAAAAATCAGACTTTTTCTGCATGCTCATTGGGTTTTTATAATTACCAAAAGGAAGGAATAAATAGAAAAATTTTAAATTACGGTACAACTGGATTAGGTGTTAAAGAAAAAAAAATATGTGAAAAAACGTTGTTTGATCTCGCATCATTGACAAAACCTTTAGTTACATCAATGGTTTGTTTGTTTTTGATCGATAAAGGAATTATAAAGTATGACGACGATCTTTTTAAATTTTTTAAAAATTTAGATTCAAACAAAAAGAAAATAAAATTAATTCATTTATTAACACATACCTCTGGTTTACCAGCACACAAACCTTATTTTAAAGAATTGTTGCAAATATCATTTAATTCTCGATGGAATTACCTTTTAAATAGAATACTTTCCGAAAAACTTGATTATGTTCCAGGTAAAATGTGTGTTTACAGTGACTTAGGATTTATTCTTCTCGGCATGGTATTAGAAATAGTGACTGGAGAGAAAGTTGACATTTTCTGGGAGAAAAATATACTCAGACCTCTGAAGATTGAAAGCAAACTTTTTTTTCCAAAACAAATGATTTCAGAAGATGATGAATATGTAGAAACAGGAATATGCCCTTGGTCAAAAATAAAACTAAAAGGATTAGTAAACGATGATAATTGTCGGGCACTAGGTGGGGCAACTGGACATGCTGGTCTTTTCGGGACAATATCTGGAGTATTATCATATATTGAAAAAATATCGTTGGAACTACAGGGAAATGGGGTGATATTTCAATTCAGCAAAGAAACAATAAAAGATTTCTTTCAAAGAAAAAAAAATTTACATTGGGTAAATGGTTTTGATACACCCTCTGCATGTTTTTCAAGCAGTGGAAAATATTTTTCAGATATGAGTTTCGGTCATCTAGGATTTACCGGTACTTCATTCTGGATGGATATTAAAATGCAATGTGGAATCGTGCTGTTAACAAACAGGGTTCTTTGTGGTGAAGACTTAAAACCTATTAGAAAAATCAGGCCTCTGATACACAACTTAGTGATGGAATACATAAAAAAGACGAATAATAAAAAGAAGCTTGTTTTATAATTTGCCTTTTTCAACAAAACAGAAAATTTTTCCATGTATCTCTTTTTTACCAAGAAAAACATGACCACTTCTTTCACACCACCCTTTAAAATTTAAAATAAAATTATTATGAAGACCGTTCACTTGCAAAATATCTCCAAGAGCAAGTCTTACCAATTTTTTTTTCGTTAAAAGAAGAGGCAAAGGACAGCTAAGTCCCTCAACATCAAGGCTTGATGTTGGTTGAATATCATCCGATCTTTCAATAATTTCCTTCACGATTTTTTTCTTTAATTGTAATTGTTTTATTTTGTTATAAACAAATGAAGTTTGATAAAAGAATGATCAGGTTATTTTTTTTGAGCTGTCTTTCTCAGTCTACCCTGAAGTCTCATCACTTTACTCTGATTTAAACAAATCTGGCAAATTTATTAAAGAACGCAGTACCACACAAAAAGAATTTAATAAAAATCTCACACTGAAGTTTTGCCGTGCTGCCGAGGAGGAAGAAATGAAGCTTGTTCACAAAGAGGTGCCTGTTGAATTTCTTGCTGCCCTGCCGGAAGGCATCAAATATGTGCAGAAGCAGGGCAAGGATTATCTTGTCATTGAACAACTGTACTGCAAAAAAGGTCACAGTCTGATGGCCGACCATGTGCGGATACACGGGGAATCGTCGATTTTTCTTGAGGCGAAGATCGGCACGCTGCGGGGACGAATATTCCTTGATGCCTTCTGGGGTAGCCATGACAAGCTGTACAGCTTTATCCCCAGGGAAGCCGACCTGCACAGCATCACCGAGGCCTGGTGTCCGCATTGCGGTATCAGCCTGATGACTGAACGGCAATGCACCTATAAAGGCTGCGGCTGTGGGCAGGCTATCCTCCTCAACCTGCCCGGCGGCGTCAACAGGATTCTCGTCTGCGCCAAACACGGCTGTCCCGACCACGACCTTATCATCCAACGAATCCCCGAGGAAATCACCCGCAGAGTTAAAAAAATCAACTACTTCGGCGAATTCCACGATGATATGTTTAAAGGAATCTGAATATGAGCCTTGAGGAAAAAAACTTTATCGAGATCAACCCGAGACGCTGCAAGGGTTGCGCCGCCTGTATTGTCGCCTGCCCCCATGGGTGCATCGAGATCGGTTCGGAAATCAATCAGATGGGCTATCAATTTGCCCGTTTCGCCGTGCGAAAATGTATCGCCTGCGGCATGTGTTTCTACACCTGTCCGGAATTCGGAGCCATTACTGTCTACACGAAAGCTCGGAAGGGGGCATGATATGGGACAACATCTGATGAAAGGCAACGAGGCGGTAATTTATGGGGCTTTGCTCGGCGGGGCCACCCACTATTTCGGCTACCCGATCACCCCGGCCAGTGAAATCGCCCATGCCGCAGCCGACCTCTTTCCCCGCTGCGGCAAACATTTTCTTCAAGCTGAATGCGAGGTGTCGTCGATCAGCATGCTCTACGGTGCCGCCGCAGCCGGCGCCCGGGTCATCACCGGTTCCTCCGGGCCGGGGCTGTCGCTTATGGCCGAAGGGCTTTCCTACCTGTCCGGCTCGGAGCTGCCCTCAGTGGTGGTCGACGTGCAACGGGCCGGCCCCGGTCTCGGCTATATCTGGCCGGAGCAGGCCGATTATAACTTTATCGTCCACGGCGCCGGCCACGGCAGCCATAGCGGCGTGGTGTTGGCGCCCAATTCGGCGCAGGAGATGTGTGACTTCACCTACAAAGCCTTCGAGCTCGCCGAACGCTATCGCTGCACGGTCTTTATCCTCTCCGACGCCTATATCGGCCAGATCATGGAACCGGTCGAGTTGCCGCAAAAAATACAGGAAAACCCGCGCAAGGCTTGGGCTTTATACGGTGACGCCCAGAGTCGCCCCAATCTTCTGTCCTCTATTTACCTAAAGATGGAAGAACTGGAGGGCCACAATCTTCATTTGCAGGCAAAATATCGGCGGATGGAGACGGAAATCGTTGACTTTGAAGAGATCGAGACGGGTGATGCCGAATATTTGTTTGTCGCCTACGGGATCACTTCCCGCATCTGCCATTCGGCCCTTCTTGAGCTGCGAAAAAGGGGGATCAAAGCCGGGATGCTGCGCCCGAAGACCCTCTTTCCCTTTCCAACAGTACGTTTACGGCAACTGTCCGGACAGACAAAGAAAATAGTGGTGGCGGAACTCAGCAACGGCCAGATGGTTCGCGACGTGCAGCTTGCTGTTCTGGGTTCGGTACCGGTCGATCTGTATAACTGGATGGGAGGACGCATTCCCTCAACCAATGAGATTGTTGAACGTTTGCAAAAAGACGTAGCCGGCTGCTGAACTCGGCAGGTCTCAGCAACCGGCCCTCGCCGAGAGGCGCAGAAAAACATTTTGTGAAGGTTGTCTCGTCCCCTTTACCCGGGATCAGGGAGAAAGAAGCAATGCACACGATAAAACACCAGAAGGCCCGTTCACTTTATCCGACCTTTGACCGCAAGGCACCCGGAGCCGATGTCAGCCACTATTGTCCCGGCTGCGGCCACGGCACCGTCCATAACCTGATCGCTGAGGCTATTGACGATCTCGGCATACAGGACCGAACCATCTTTTGTTCACCGGTGGGCTGCTCGGTTTTCGCCTATTACTATTTCGATGTCGGCAATATCCAATGCGCCCACGGTCGTGCTCCGGCGGTGGCCTCGGCAATTCGCCGCACCCATGAGGAGGCGATTGTCATTTCCTACCAGGGCGACGGTGACCTTGCCGGCATCGGCATGAGTCAGATTGTCCATGCCGCCAACCGCGGCGAGAATATCACTGTCTTTTTCATCAACAACGCCATCTACGGCATGACCGGCGGACAAATGGCCCCGACCACCATCCTGAGCCAGAAGACCGTTACCACTCCCGGCGGTCGTCATGCCGCAAATGAAGGCTTCCCTGTGGGAATGGCGGAAATCATCAACAGCCTGCAGGCTCCGGTGTTTATCGAGCGTGTGTCGCTGGCCGGTGCCAAGAAGGTAATGAAGGCGCGCATGGCCATTCGCAGGGCGCTCCGCAACCAGGTAGACAAAAAGGGCTTCTCCTTCGTCGAGATCCTGTCGCCGTGCCCGGTGAACTGGAAGATGACCGCTGTTGAGGCGCGGCGCTGGCTGGAAAATAATCTTGAACCGGTCTTTCCGGTCGGCAACCTTCGCGATCTGTCGAAAGGTCCCATTGACCAGGAGGAGAAGAAAAAGGCCCGACGGGTAAGCAACCGGAAGATCCTCGAAATCCTCGGTGTGGGTGAAGAGGATGTGCATGCCGGTACCGTCCAGCTGCAGGAAGAGCAAAACATCAAGATTGCCGGTTTTGGTGGCCAGGGGGTATTGTCCACCGGCATACTTCTTGCCAACTGTGCCATTGCCGAAGGGCTGAAGACCACCTGGTTGCCGTCCTACGGCGCAGAAATGCGCGGCGGCACCGCCAACGCCAGCATCAATATCTCGCATGCAGCCATTGGCTCGCCCATCGTGTCCTTTCCCAACGTCCTGATGGTTATGAACCTGCCGTCCCTTGATGCCTTTGAGGACACGGTACGGCCCGGAGGCTCGATTTACGTCAACTCGTCGCTTGCCACCCGCAAGGTTCGACGCGCGGATGTTAATGCCTATCATATTCCGGTCAGCGATATGGCTAATAATCTCGGCGCCATACAGAGCGCAAGCGTTATCCTTCTGACCGTTTATGCCCTGGTATCCGGGGCTATTACCATCGAAACCCTGCAGAAGGTTATACCGTTGTCGATTAAGCGAAAAAACCTGGTGGATCTCAATATGCGGGCGATTGAGGCGGGGATCTCCTGGCACCGGGACAATTGCCGGAGGGGGTAGTCCATCGACAGGTCGCCGGCCTATCGACCTGCCTTGTTTTTCAACCCTCGAGTGGCCTCGGCGGTCAGTGGGTCATCCGGCCAGAAATGTTTCGGATAACGGCCTTTCAGCTCTTTTTTCACCGCCCTGTAGCCGCACTGCCAAAAACCGGCCAGATCGGAGGTGACCTGAATGGGGCGACGGGCGGGTGACAACAGATGGAGAAGGAGGTTTACCTTGCCGCCGCAGATGGTCGGTGTAGTCGTCAGCCCAAACATCTCCTGAATTCGTACAGCCAGGAGGGGTGGCACATCATTGCTGTATTCAATGCGGATTTTCGAGCCACTGGCGACGGTCAGGTATTCCGGTGCAAGCTGATCCAGTTTCTGCTGCCTTACCCAGCCCAGCATGGTTGTAAAAATTCCCAGAATATCCAGCTGTTTTAGCTGTTCGGCTCGGGTAATACCGGAAAGATAAGGCGTCAGCCATTGCAGATCGGCAAGCAGCCGCTCATCGCCAAAATCCGGCCAATCTGTTTCCGGTTGCCAGGAGCGCAGGCATTGTACCCGTGCCTGCAGTTGCCGGCACTGAGGGTTCCAGGGTAAACAGCCGAGGCCCATGCGGCGGATGCCGGTCAACATGGTGGAGATGATTTCCTCGGAATCGACGTTCGGCAACATTTTTTCTTCGACAAGAATTTTCCCCATAATGAGTCGGTTTTTGGCCACGACTCTCGCGGCACCATCATCCCAGCCCACTTCTTTGGTGACCGCAAACAGATGTGGGTGATTGTGTTGGAGATCGGACAGCTGAACGGGCTGGGCCAAGAAAATTCGCCCCTCCGTGTGGCCGGCGTCCAGTTGCGGCACCACCAGGTATTCGCTTGCGGCAAGCGCATCATCCGGCGGCAGAAAGGCTCCACGGCCACCGGTGAGCAAATAGCGTTGGCGTTGACCCGGTCGACGGCGGGCAAGCCGATCGGGATAGGCGTAAACAAGAAGATTACCGATCGCCTCGGCACGGCGCTGCCCATTTGGGCAGTAGATGAGTTTCTGAAGGCGCTGACTGTCCCGGTCGATGCGGTGGCATATGTCCGGATTTCCACCCATGCGACGAAGTGTATCGTCACCCTTTTGTCGCCATACTTCAAGGAGCTGAAGGCGCAGCCGCACCTCGGCCGAAGGAACCGAGGCATCCCGTCCAACCAGGTCACGCTCCGATAAAATCGCCGCCAGATCGCAGGCCAACGGGCCATGTCCCAGTCTTTTTGCCATAAGCAGCATGTGCCCAAGACGCGGATGGATAGGCAGGGCGGTGAGTTGTCGACCGGTTTCGGTAATCCGCCCGGCGACACTTATTGCCCCAAGGGATCTGAGAAGTTCCAGGGCCTGCTGATACGGGCCGAAGCGAGGCGGCTCGAGCCAGCGGAGTTCCTGCGGATCGCCTACTCCCCACAGGGCCAGTTCCAGGGCAAGCCCTGCCAGGTCAACGGCGAGGATCTCCGGCGGATGAAAGGCTGTTAAACTGTAGTCCTCGTCTTTCGTCCATAACCTGAGACAATAGCCCGGTCCAAGACGACCGGCGCGGCCGGTACGCTGCCGGGCTGCAGCCTTGGAAACCCGGACCGTTACCAATCGACTGAGGCCGTTGCTCGGATCGAAATGCGGCCGTCGTGACCAACCGCTGTCAACGACACAGGTAATTCCCTCAATGGTCAGACTGGTTTCGGCAATGGAGGTGGCGAGAATCACCCTGCGCCGCCCCGATGGATCCGGCAGGATGGCCTGGTCCTGCTCCTTTTGCGATAGGTCGCCGAAAAGTGGTGAGATAAGCATCCCCCGAAAATTCGGATCATCTATCAACTGTCGGTGTACCTCTTTAATTTCCCCGGTACCGGGCAGAAAAACCAAGATATCGCCCGGCTGCCCAGCAATCACCCTGCGTATCCCGACAACGGTTGTCGCACTGATGCGTCTACCTGCCGTTCTGTTAAGGTATTCGACTTGCACCGCATGGCTCTGCCCTTCGCCGGTAATAATCGGCACATTGCCAAGCAAGGTGGCGACCTCGGAAGCATCCAGCGTCGCCGACATGACCAACAAACGCAGATCCTCCTTCAGCTGGCACAGGTCGAGACAGAGGGCGAGGGCCAGGTCGGCGTGGATCGATCGCTCATGAAATTCGTCGAAGATGATAAGACCTACGCCCTCTAGGTCGGGGTCATTTTGCAGTCGCCGGGTGAGAATGCCTTCGGTGAGGACCTCAATGCGGGTTATCTCCGAGATTTGCCGGTCGAAACGAATCTGATAGCCAACCCTTTGCCCAACCCTCTCGCCGAGGAGGGTGGCCATTCGCGCCGCTGCGGCCCTGGCGGCAAGGCGCCGCGGCTCAAGGATGAGGATCTTCCTGCCGGCAAGCCAGGGTTCGTCAAGGAGCGCCAGGGGCACAATGGTTGTCTTGCCGGAACCTGGCGGGGCGGAGAGCACCGCTGAACCTTTGGCAAGGGCACTTTTTAGCTCATCGAGAAGATGGTGAATGGATAATTGCGGCAGCGGCAAGGTTCCTCCGGTATCGTCTTACGACACCGTCAGTCAGTTTTCGCCATTTTCTAAAAAACAACGCCAATCGGAAGTTGCGAAACACGTATAAAACCCGTAAAAAGAACAGACGGCAAGCTGATTTTTGTCGACAATACCCATATGGTCGGGATTCTCATTGAAAAGATCGATCAAAAAAACTTGGATCGCCGTAATTGTTGCATGCTTTGGCGCCAGTGCTTCATCCTTTTGCTTTTTCCTGGACAGTATTGTTGATTAACCTGATTCTCCCCCTCTATAATCTTGTCTGGCGGGCCGCCATGCCTTTTTTGCGCCGTTCCCTGAGGATGTCACTTGGTTGGGAGCAGCGAACCCTCCAGGACGCCACCGAACGGACCTTTTGACATCTGGATCCAGTCGGCATCGGGCGGCGAATCGCTTTTAACCAACATGGTTTTGGTAAACCTTGCCGGAATCCTCCCGCGGCAAAAAAGGTTGCGGGTACTCGCTACTTCCGGCACCAAACAGGGCATCGACAGTCTGCGAAAAGGCCGAGATATGTTGCCGCTGGACGACAACCTCGAGGTCGAGATTGCCTACTTTCCCTTCGATGCGCCGCACCTGATGCACAAGGCCTTTGCCCGCTTCACCCCGAAACTGGCGGTGATCGTCGAAACCGAGCTATGGCCGGGATTTTTGATTTTCGCCCGCCGAAATAATGTGCCGGTTTTCCTCATCAACGGTCGAATATCCGAGAAGAGTTTTAGCTCCTATCGCCATTTCAGAAGTTTTTTCCGGCAATACGGTCCGGAAAGAATCTGGGCCATTTCGCCCCTTGATCGGCAGCGTTTTGCTCGGATCTTCGGGACCGAGCGAGTCGATTTGATGAATAATATCAAGTTTGATCGTATTGAACCGAAAACTGCTTTTCCGAATAGTCCTATTGCCGCTCTTCTCCCGAAAACTGCGCCCTTCGTCCTCCTTGGATCGATGCGCCGGGAGGAAGAACAAGTAATCTTGAAGACCGTTATCGACTCTCCTGGCACGCCGAAACAATATCGTTATCGGCCTTTTTCCAAAACATATCGAACGGGCTGACCACTGGCTCGCCCTTTTGCATGGAGCCAGGATTGAAGCGGTCAAGCGTTCGCAAATCAGCGAGAAGAGGCAACCGGGAAATGTCATAGTGGGGGATGTCTTTGGTGAACTCGCCGGTGCCTATGCGCTCGCTGCGGCTGCCTTTGTCGGTGGCAGTCTGGTAAATTTGGGTGGTCAAAATTTCCTCGAACCCTTAGCCTTCGGCTTAAAGCCGATCATTGGACCCTACTGGAAAGACTTTGCCTGGGTAGGACGGGACATCGTCACCTCGGGCTTGGTCCGGGAGGTGGCCAACGGCGATGAACTGACGGCGGCCCTGCTTGCGGCAATTGATGATCGCCAGGAAAGAGAGGATGTCATCCTGCAGGTTCACCGATTTTTCGCACCACGCAAAGGGGGGACCGAACAGATAAGCCAACAGATAATCGATAAACTGCGGTTTCTTGAGAAAAATTGAAATTAACCATCCCGTCACCTTCTTTTCGGCATCATTCTCGCCAAATATTTTTTGTCCACCTCCTTGATATTTCATTTTTTTTGTGATGCAATAGGAATTATCCATCGGAAATATTTCTAGCTTTCCTCACTCAGGAATTTTTAGGGTTGGGGCGCAGCCACGCCTCAAGACCCCTTTGCATTGTTGATGTGACCGGCAAAACCAATATCGGGAGAAAGAATATGAAATTGACGATTACCAAAAAGATCCTTGGGGTGACCCTGCCTTTTTTCGTTGTTTTCGGTATAGGCATTCTCTTTCTCAGCATCACCAGTATTGAGAACCAGGGCAAACAGGGTCTGGAGCTTATTAACTCGACGATGCAGAACGATAAAAAGGAAAAGCTCACTGATCTTGTCCGCAACACCTTCGAAATCCTCTCTACCCAGTATCAAACCGCCCATGATACTACGAAGATTGCCAAGGCCTACGAAAGCGAGTTACAATCAGTAGTCAACCTGGCTTTCTCTTCCATCCAGGCAATTTATGATGAAGCAGGCCAAACCGATGGATGGAAAAAAGAACAGGCTTTAAAAATCATCAAGAGTATGCGTTATGCCGGAGATAATTATCTGTGGATCAACGACATGAAGCCGACCATGGTCATGCATCCGATGAAGCCCGCCATGGATGGCACAGACCTCTCTACCTACAAAGACCCCAATGGCAAATCTCTTTTTAACGAGATGGTCAAGACCTGTGAAAAGGACGGCCAGGGGTTCGTCGACTATATGTGGCCCAAACCCGGCAAGGATAAGCCGGTGCCAAAGCTTTCATTTGTTAGGCTTTTTAAGCCTTGGAATTGGGTGATCGGGACCGGAGTATATTTAGAAACAGCAGAAAAGTATTTTATGGATCAGGCCAAACAGCAGATCGGCAATCTGCGTTTCGGCCCTGACGGCAAGGATTATTTTTTCATCCTTGATACCGCTGGAATCATGGTCATGCACCCGATAAAACCGTCGATGAACGGCACTGACCAAAGCGATTTTCGCGATCCTCAGGGGAAGGCGTTGTTCCAGGAGATGATCAAAGTCGCCAAAGATAACGGTCAGGGTTTTGTCGACTATCTGTGGCCGAAACCCGGTGAGAATGAGCCGGTCGGCAAACTAAGCTATGTCCAGCTTTTCAAGGAATGGGGGTGGATAGTCGGCACCGGCATCTATGTCGACGATATCGACAAGGCCATGGCCAAGCAAAGAGAGAGCGTCACTGCAACTCTCACGCAACAGAAAAGGCTTATTACTGCTATTGTCACGGCGATGATTCTGGTGGTCGGCGGTTTGCTCATCTTCATGGCCACCCGTATCGCCAAGCCGATCCGAGCGACCGATGCATTTTTTCAGGATATCGCAGAGGGACAAGGTGATCTGACCGCCCGTCTCAAGGTTCATAGCAATGATGAAATCGGCGATATGGCCAAATCCTTCAACATTTTCGCCGACAAACTTCAGGGAATGGTCAGCTACATTGCCGAAGAATCGGTGCAAATCAACACCTCCGCCGGCTCCCTTACGAAAATCTCCGGCGATCTCACCACCGTTGCCCAGGACACCTTGGGTAAGTCCAATACCGCCGCCGCCGCGGTCGAAGAAATGTCGGCCAATATGACCGTAGTTGCGACCTCCATGGATGAGGCTGCGGCGGGTGTCAATGCGGTGGCCTCGGCCATAGAGGAAATGACATCAACCATCAACGAAATCGCCGAAACCTCGGAAAAGGCCAGGACAATCACCGACAATGCCGTGAAACAGTCGTCCGATGCCTCGGTAAGCGTAGATGCACTTGGAACGGCTGCCAGAGAAATTACCAAGGTCTTGGAAACGATAACGGAGATCTCGAAACAGGTTAACCTTCTGGCTCTGAATGCCACCATTGAGGCAGCACGGGCCGGTGATGCAGGCAAAGGCTTTGCCGTTGTCGCCAACGAAATAAAGGATCTCGCCAACCAGACCGCACAGGCAAGTGAGCAAATAAAAGAGCGTATCGATTCGATTCAGATCACTACCAAGGCCACGGTTACGGTCATCGAGAATATCAGCAGGGTGGTGGGCGAGAACGCGGAGATTGTCAATACTATCGCGACTGCTGTTGAAGAGCAATCGGTGACCGCCAAGGAGATTTCTCAGAATGTCGAGCAGATTTCCATGAATATCCAAGAGGTGAACAACAATATCGCGGAAAACTCGCAGGTTTCGCAGATGATCGCCAAGGAGATAGCCGAGATGAACACATCAAGCAGCGAAATGAATGATAGTGCCGGTCAGGTTGAGAAGAACGCCGTCTCGCTGGATTTCCTCGCCAAGTCTCTCAGTAAACTGGTGTCGACCTACAAATACTAATAACAAGAAAATCCCGGGCGGGACTTGTGCCGACAGGGATTGGGCTTGTCGTTTATGACACTGGGGGGTAAACGGAATCAGACCTGGCAAAGAACTACCATCTCAGTCTATTTTTCAACCATTTCCAGGGGAAGAGCATGGAGACCTGCTGCTGGTAGTGGCGATATCTGTCGCCATATTCCTGTATAATTTTTCTTTCTTCCAGTAGCGTACCAACGACCAAATAACCACTGAGAATGATCGACGCGACAAAGAGCGGGGAGGGATATTCACGGAATATTGTCCAAATCGCCAATAGCGACCCAAGGTACCAAGGATGCCGGGTGATGTTGAAAACCCCATTTGGCAAGAAGTCCTGATTGGTGCTTAACAGTACCTGTGTTTCTCTAACCATTAGCTGCTTAATTCCCAAAAAGGATTGGAAATCATAATGTTTCGCTCCGTTACAAAACAAAAGTAAAGCACTTGCAAGAAACAGAATGCGCATCGATATGCCGCCCCATCCCTGCCAGCCGAAGATCACCGTCCCGCCGGCATTGCGGGTATATCCCATCAGGGGCAGGAGCGTTGCCAAGGATATGCCGTTATAGAGCAGACGATAATAGCGAATCAAACCTGGTAACCGGGCCTTGACCACACGGGTGAAGGCGGTGTCGATAAGGATGCTGTGCATGGCACACCAGCCAATCCAAAGAGCAGCAAGAATAAACGTATTCATGTCCCTTTTCTCCAAAGAGCGGTTGGCTTCTGGATACGGCCCGGCATACTGGTATCTCTAGCTTCGGTCGCCTCCCCCCTGGCCACCCCGGTAACCACCAGAACCGCCTTGACCGCTGCGTCCGCCACTTTGGCTTCCTCGCCCGCCACCTTGGCCACCACGCCCACCGCCGCGCCCACCACTTCTGCCGCCGCTGCCCTCAGGTCGTGGCCGCGCTTCATTGACGACAATCGCTCGCCCCTTTAATTCCTTGCCGTTCAGTCCTTCTATCGCCGCCTTGCCGTCAGCCTCAGCAGCCATTTCCACAAAGCCGAAGCCTTTCGATTGTCCGGTAGTTTTGTCTTTAATAATGGAGGCGGAGTTAACCGGTCCGAATGCCTCGAGAGTCTGCCGCAACTCTTCTTCAGTGACGTTGTACGACAAATTCCCCACGTATATCTTCATCCTCTTCTCCTTTTTGCATGAATTAACACCTTGCCCATTACTTTCAACAAGCATACAGCCTTTCTAATATCTACTCAAATTTATAAGAGTTATCAACGAATCTCCTGTTGTATACAAGGTTTCTTGCAGGAATATTCCGCATCCAGACAAAATGCGCACATCTTACCGGGTAAACAATGGGCAAGTCATGGCGGAGACGCTCCTCACCGCCTTCAATCTTCTGCAAGACTAAAGCTGTTCCACTGACACTCGGTCATTGGGCAATATTCCGCCAATCGCTGGAATTTTACTCCTCGGCCATGAAAGGATAGGCACAGTCGACAGGCGGGACAAAGGTTTCTTTGATGGTCCTGGTTGAAACCCAGCGCATAAGGTTGGCCATGGAGCCCGCCTTATCGTTGGTTCCGGAGGCTCTGCCGCCGCCGAACGGTTGCTGTCCGACCACGGCCCCGGTGGGTTTATCGTTGATATAAAAATTTCCGGCGGCATTCTCCAGACGGCCCAGAGCCAAACTCACCGCACTCCGATCCCGGGCAAAGACGGCACCGGTGAGGGCATAGGCAGAGGAGGTATTGCAGAGATCCAAGGTTGCCGCATACTCTTCATCGTCATACACATACACCGTCAGGACCGGCCCGAAGATTTCTTCCACCATAGTTTTGAAATGGGGATCGGTGGCTAAAATGACCGTTGGTTCGATAAAGTAGCCGACGCTTTTATCACAGTTGCCCCCGATGAGGATCTCACCCCCGGCGTTGTTCCGGGCATAATCGATAAAGCCGGCAATGGTATCGAAGGCCCCCTCATCAATGACCGCCCCGACAAAGTTGCGAAAATCGGCCGGCGGCCCCATCTTGATGCGCGCCATTTGCTTTCGCAATCCGGCCTCAACCGCCGGCCAGATGGAGCGGGGGATATAGGCTCGACTGGCGGCCGAACATTTTTGTCCCTGATATTCGAAGGCTCCCCGCACCAGACCAGTGACCAGGGCATGGACATCGGCGCTGGCATGGGCAAAGACGAAATCCTTACCGCCTGTTTCCCCGACGAGACGCGGATAAGAGCGGTATTTCCCGATGTTTTCACCGATAGTCCGCCACATCTGATGGAAGACGCGCGTCGAGCCGGTAAAATGCACTCCGGCTAGGTTGGGGTCGGTCAAGCAGATGTCCCCGACCACGGTGCCGGAACCGGGGACAAAATTGATGACACCAGGAGGCAAACCCGCTTCTTCGAGAATCTGCATAATCAGATACGGGGTATACACCAGGGACGACGCCGGTTTCCACACCACCGTGTTGCCCATGATCGCCGGGGCAGTGGGCAGATTACCGGCAATGGCGGTAAAATTGAAGGGTGTCACCGCGAAGACAAAGCCTTCAAGAGGCCGGTGCTGCAGGTAATTCCAAACCCCGGCCGAGGATTCCGGCTGTTTTGCATAAATTTCCTGGGCATAATGAACATTGAAGCGGAGAAAATCGATGAGTTCGCAGGCCGCGTCGATTTCTGCCTGAAAGGCGTTTTTCCCACCGGCAAGCATTGCCCCGGCATTGATCAACGCCCTGTACTTACCAGCGAGAAGCTCGGCGGCTTTTAAAAAAATGGCACAACGCTCCTCCCACCTGAACGACTGCCACACCGGTTGAGCGGCCACCGCCGTATCGATTGCCAGCCTTACCTCGTCAACCCCTGCCAGATGATATGTGGCCAGGACGTGTTGATGATCGTGGGGCATGACGACCTTACCCAAACGCCCGGTTCTGATTTCTTTGCCGCCGATTATCAGGGGAATCTCGAGCTGCTTGGCTGCGGCCGCAAGCAAAGCGTGTTTCAATCGCACCCTTTCCGGACTGCCTGGGGCATAGCTCTGGATAGGTTCATTCACCGGGGTCGGGGTGCTGATTATGGCATTATTGAGAAGATTCATGGTTTCTGTTCCTCCATTGCAAGTTGGTTATATCATAAATAGAAAATTGTATACATTTATTGGATACCATATTTTTTTTGAAAAATAAAGCAAGGAGAGAGCGATGGAGGGAAAACCAACTTTTGCCGCTGGAACGATTATTCAGCAGGGGCTTGCTCGGGAAAAAACAGCTGAAGAAAACGTTGATTGGCGAAGGACTCAATATCTTTTTGCAACTGTGAATAATTTCTTATCAACTCCAGAGCTTTCGGGGTCAGGGTTGTGCCGCCTTTCCCGCCGCCACCCTTTTGCGGAACAACCAGCTCATCGGCGATATTTTTTTGCAGAATCTTGATATGTGTCCAGGCCTTTTTATAGCTCATGTCCAACTTTTCGGCAGCCTTGGCAATCGAACCTTCTTGTTCAATGAGTTCAAGGATTTCCGTTTTTCCTTTACCGAAAAGCAGTTGATGCTCGGCGTTTTCGATCCAGGTCTTGGTTTTTACGTAGAGTGTGGCTTCAGGAGTACTGTTCATTATTTTCTCTCAAGCAGATTTCGCGCCGTGCTGATCTCCACATAGGAGGCGCCGTAGGCGGAGCCGAAATTGCCGGCAAGGACGGTAATAAGACTGTCTGCGTCGAAATGTTTCTCGGCCAGCAGCCGGTTGAGAGCCGTGCGCAGGAACTCATGGGAAGAGACTTCGGTCGGCATAAAGGAGGCGTAAACTCCGTAGGACAGGGCCATCTCCCGCATCACCCGCTGACTGTAACACTGGGCAAAGATCGGATTTTCGCCTCGGTAGGCTACCAGACTGAGAATGGTCTTGCCGCTGATCGAATCGGCAATCAGGGCACTGGTCGAAAGGCGCAGTGACGCCTTGACCGCAGCCTTGGCAAGGTAACTGGTAACGTTGTGCTCAGCTTCGTAGGGTGAATCGGTGAAAGTGGAAAGGCTGGACTCGATCTCTTCGGCGATTCTCGTCATCATCTGCACCGATTCAAGCGGGTACTTGCCGAAGGCGGTTTCGCCCGAGAGCATGATCGCGTCGGTGCGGTCAAGGCAGGCGTTGGCGACATCGGAGACCTCGGCCCGGGTCGGCCGCGGTGACTTGATCATCGACTGGAGCATTTGGGTGGCTATGATCACCGGTTTGCGTCGCTCAATGCATTTACGCACCAGCTTTTTCTGGATAATCGGGATTCTTTCCGCTGGAATTTCGATGGCCAGATCGCCGCGGGCAACCATGACACCGTAGACATGGTCAAGGATTTCGTCGATATTATCGACACCTTGCTGATTTTCGATCTTGGCAATAATCTTGATGGCGCTTCTCTTGGCATCAAGGATCTCCTGGATGGCCAGGACATCTTCCTTGTTGCGTACGAAGGAATGGGCGATGAAATCGATATCCTGCTCGGCGGCAAACTCGACGAAGGCCCGGTCTTTTTCGGTGAGGGAAGGAAGATTTTTGATCTTCACCGAGGGCAGATTGATACTTTTTTTGCCCTTGATGAGGCCATCGTTTTTCACTTCACACATCAACCGGAAGGGATCTTTCTCCCGCACCTCCAGCTCGATCTCTCCGTCATCAATGAGGATCTTGTCGCCAACCGACAGCTCCTCGACAAAATGATCGTAGGTCAGGCAAATATGCCCCGGAGTGCACTCACCGCTTTTATCGCCGACGACAGAGACCATATCGCCGGCGACCACCGGGATATCGGCCTTGGCCAGGGTGGTTCTGATTTCCGGCCCCTTGGTATCGATTATGATGGCGATACGGTTGCTTACCTTGCGCACATTCTTGATAACCGCCAGGGCGTCTTCCGGCAGTTGATGGGCGGTGTTCAGCCTGACCACGTCCATCCCGGCATGATGCATGCGGGTGAGAAAGGGCACGTCACAGATCTGGTTGGAAATCGTCGCGATGATTTTCGTCTTTTTCATAGGTCGGCTTGGGATAAAGGGATCAAAGCGGCGGTTTATCGCCCTTGGTTTCCAGGAGGATAATATCGACCCTGCGGTTTCTTTTACGGCCCGCTTCGCTGTCATTATCGGCAATTGGCCGGTATTGGCCGTATCCGGCAATGGAGATATTCAGCGGTGAAACGTCATAGTTAGTAAGGAAAATGCGCATTACGCTGGCCGCCCGGTCAAGCGACAATTCCCAGTTTGATTTATAGCGGGTGGAGAACACCGGTGTGTTGTCGGTATGTCCTTCAATCCGTATTTGCTGATTACCGATGGCGGCGACAGCTCCGGCAATTATGCCTATCACCGGCAGAGATTCCGTTTTGAGAGTGGCACTCCCCGATTCAAAAAAGATTTCCTCTTCCAGGCGAATCGCCAGCCCCCGGGAGGATTCTTCAACAACAACGTCGCCAACTATCTGCAGGGGTTTTAAAGCAGCTTTAATCAATTTCTTGATTTCCTGAAAATCCCCGGCATGGCCTTGTGCCTTCTTTCCTGCATCCGAGGTATCCTTGTTTTTCTCGATATCTTCCTGGGGGCGTTTCTTTTTCGGCGGTGCCGGCACTATTTCCGCATTTGGAATAGGCATGAGTTCACTGCTGTTAAGAATGTTTTTGCTGCTGGCGCCCGATCCTGCCGTGATACCAAAGGCACTGCGATATGAGGCGGCCACCTGGTCTACCTTTTTTTTATCGGTTTGCGACATTGCATAGAGGGTCACAAAGACAGCAAACAGCAGGGTGATAAAATCAGCATAGGAAACCAACCACCGTTCGTGATTGGCATGTTTTTCCGGTTTTTTCTTTCTCGCCATTTTTTCGACCTCTTATTTTACTTCTTCAGTGTTCGTTGCATGTCCGCCGCCGGCCAGGAACGATTTGAGTCGTTCTTCTATGAATCGCGGATTACTTCCCTGCTGGATACCGATAATTCCGGCGGTGAGCATTTCTCTTCGTTGCATTTCATTTTTTATACGCATCTTGATTTTTGTGGCAAACGGCAGACAGAGAATATTGGCGGTGACCAGACCGTATATGGTCGCCACGAATGCCACAGCTATGCCGGATCCCAGCTTTGAGACGTCGGCAAGATTACTCATTACGTGAATGAGACCGAGAACGGCGCCGATAATACCTATCGGTCGGCGCATAGCCGCCGGCCGCCTCGAAAAATTCGACACTCATTTTTGCATGTTCTTCGTAGGTCGCTAGATCAATTTCAAGGATATCCTGAACATCCTTTGGCTCGACCCCGTCAACACAGAGAGTTAGAGCTTTCCTTAAAAAAAGCTCCTTGGAATTTTTCGAGTCCTCTTCCAAAGACAAAATGCCGTTTTTCCGGGCCCTGTTGGCAAGTTCCAAGATGACCGGAATTATTGCCTCCGGAGACTCCGGCGCGGCAATAAGAAGTTTCAAATCTTTGAAAGCTTGAACAGCCGCACTCATAGGAAAACTGATAAATGCAGCGCCAAAGGTTCCGCCGAGAACGATAAGTGCGGCCGTCGGTTGAATAAGCGAACTAAAGTGAAGACCTTCCAATACGGCTCCGCCGAGAATTGCTCCAAGGCCAAGAGCCAAGCCAATAATTGTTGCGATATCCATAGATTAAAAAACTGCAGAGGTTAAAAGGTTGAAGGTTTCCACACTATCCATGACGGTCGTTATATTTGGAATCGGATCGCCTGCTGTTCGTCGCTCCGAAACTACCCTGCCGGTTCTTAGGCATCGTCCGAAAGCGGTAATTTGTTGAGGAGCTCGCTCGGGTTTTCTAAACGGTTCAGTATCGTAACCCGAAAATCAATTATTTTGCCAATTATTTCAGAAGCCTTTTCGTGCACCAGATAATGGTCGCCATTGACTAGGGCAATAACGGTATCGGGGGTTTCCTCAATGCTTTTTATCAGATCGGGATTGAGATAGATCTCGGTTTTATTGAGGCGGGTAAGTTTAATCATGATAAATTATAGGTGAAGGAAGGTATACTCCACAAGGAATATTATAAAAAAACCTGTTTTCGGGGTTACCGAAGAGATTCTGGTAGAAATTGGCCGGGCCATGCTTGAGCGGCTCGGATATCGGGTGACTGTTCCACTCCGGCGAATGGGAGAAAAAGGGGTTGGAATAGCATGGTCGACGGCCAGCTCGCCTGAAGGGCAAAAAAAGTGAGTGAAGTTGCAAAAACATTTTTAAAAATGTACAGTCTGTTGAGTACCTGACAGAGAGGGAATAAATGGAGACACTATTGTGAACCAAGGTTTTACCAAAATTCTAATCGCCGATGATGATGCGATGGTTAGAACAACTATATCAAAAATTCTCGAGATGTTCGGTCACAAGGTCGACGCAACATCCGACGGTGTGGGCGTGTTGGCTGCCATTGATGATAGCTATGATGTCGTAATACTTGATATAAATATGCCTGAAATGGACGGTTTTGAAACCATGGCTCGCCTTAATGATCTCAATTATGATGTGCCGGTGCTTTTTCTCACCGGTGCCGGCTCGATGGATTACGCAGTAAAGGCTATAAACCTTGGCGCCTATGATTTTCTTACGAAACCTATTGAGGATCTTGATATTTTCAATGTGAAGATCCGTCGAGCCATTGAAAAGAGAAATTACGTTCTCAATGAAAGGCAATATAAAGCGGCGTTGGAAGACGATATACAGGTAAAAGCCAAACAACTCGAAGAACAGAACAAATTGCTTTTCACCTATAGCAATAGTTTGGAAAACGCAACTGTTCAGTTGATGAGCAGTCTGCAGAATGCCATGGAGGAGAAGGATTATTATACCGCCGGCCATACCATGCGAGTTACAGAATATGCCCTGATGCTGGGGATGGCCATGGGTCTCACGGAAAATGAAATTCTCATCCTCAGAAGAGCCGCCCAGTTTCACGATATCGGCAAACTGGTTATTGATCTTTCTTGTATTCAGAAGCCGGGAAAGTTAACGGATGAAGAATGGCTTCTGATCCGTAAGCATCCGAGCGTCGGTGCAAATATAATACAACCTCTCGGGTTTATGAAAAGGGAACAGTTCATTATTCGCCACCATCATGAACGAATGGACGGGAAAGGATATCCCGATGGCCTCACTGGAAATCAACTGGATGAATTAACAAAAATACTCATAGTGGTTGACAGTTATGATGCCATGACCTCGAGGCGCAATTACCGAAAAAATATGTCAATGGAACAAGCCGTCGATGAGCTTTTGAGGTGCAGCGGAACGCAGTTCGAAGCGAAAACAGTCGAATATTTTGCGAGAAGCATTGTCGATTTCACCCCGACAAAGAGTGTTTTTTCCGAGGAGTACCTGGAAAATGCCTTCCAGAATAATCAAAACCAATAATTTCAGATAATAATTCACTCATGAAAATATCAAAAAAACAAGTTGAACATGTCGCGCACCTGGCAAGACTCACTTTGACTGAAGAAGAACTGGAGAAAATGACCGGCCAACTCGACAATATACTGTCCTACATTGATAAGCTTAATGAATTGGATACGGATCAGGTTAATCCAACATCGCATGTGTTTTCTGTGTGTAATGCCTTTCGCGACGATATCGTTAAAGAATCTTTACCGAGAAACGAAGCCCTGATGAACGCCCCAAAACAGAATGGGGAAATGTTTCAAGTTCCCAGAATTATATAGTCCTTACAGGTAACAATGACAATTGCCGGTAGTTTTTGCCTGCCGGCATTTATCTAATTTTTACACTACGGGGAATGAAGAATTCCCCGTATTTTTGAGGTTTGAATGAAACCGTTCGAGTTGAGCATCACTGAGGCATGTGCACAATTGGCAGAAGGGAAACTCACATCCCTAGCTCTTACAGAGAGTTGTCTTGCCAGGATGGAAGAAGTGGAAAAGGATGTGCATGCCTTCATAACCATTGATAGGGATGGAGCACTGCAACAGGCTGAATTGGCAGATAAGAAACGAAAGGAAGGTGCGGTCGGAAGATTGTGCGGCATCCCCGTTTCCATCAAGGATCTTCTGGCAACCAAGGGATTGAAAACCACCTGTGGTTCGAAGATGCTTGCGAATTATGTGCCTCCTTATGACGCAACGGCTGTTGCGAGGGTGAAAAATGAAGGCGCGGTAATTCTTGGTAAGACCACCATGGACGAGTTTGCCATGGGCTCAACCTCAGAAACCTGTGCCTTTGGGGTTCCTGAAAATCCCTGGAAAAAGGGCTACGTCGCCGGTGGATCGTCCGGAGGATCGGCGGCGGCTGTGGCATCCTATGAGTGTTTTGCCTCTCTGGGTTCCGACACCGGGGGATCTATCCGACAACCGGCATCGCTTTGCGGTGTTGTCGGTATGAAACCAACCTACGGCCGGGTATCACGCTATGGTTTGACCGCCTTTGCTTCTTCCCTTGATCAAGTTGGCCCACTTTGCAGGAGTGTCACGGATTGTGCCCTGATGATGAGTGTGATCAGCGGATATGATACCCTGGACTCGACATCGGTAAAACAGGTGGTACCTGATTATTCCTCGTTCCTTGTTGATAGCTTAGCAGGCGTGAAGGTTGGCGTGCCACGAGAATATTTCACGCAGGGCCTGGATGCCGAGGTGGAAAAAATTGTTCGTAAGAGCATAGCGGTTCTCCAGGAAAGGGGTGCTGAAGTAGTCGAGATCACCCTGCCGCACACTGAATACTGTGTTGCGGTATACTATTTGATCGCTCCATCGGAAGCCAGTTCAAACTTGGCGAGGTACGATGGTGTCCACTACGGATATAGGGATATGGGGGCCGATACCTTGCTCGAAATGTACAAGGGTACAAGGTCGAAAGGTTTTGGTCCTGAAGTGAAAAGGCGCATTCTCATTGGCACATATGCGCTGTCATCAGGCTATTATGATGCGTATTACAAAAAGGCTTCACAGGTACGAACCCTGATACTCAATGATTTCAACAAAGCATTTGCATCCTGCGATGTTATCATATCTCCGGTGACCCCAACGGCAGCCTGGCCTTTGGGTGAGAATTCCGATGATCCGTTATCCATGTACCTCTCTGACATACTGACGCTTTCAGCAAACCTGGCCGGTGTTCCCGGGATGTCCGTACCCGGTGGATTTACCGTAGCAGGTTTACCGGTCGGGGTGCAGCTGCAAGGACGACACTTTCAGGAAGAAATGTTGCTTCAAGTGGGGTATAACCTTGAGCAAGGCCTGCAACTTGGCAAAAGAGCCCTGGATGTTTAGGAGATAAGAGAATCAAGACCTTCTTTACGGTGTTATTTTGAAAATCCAAATTCCAGGAAATATTGCCGCAATTACACCGTATCCTCCCGGTAAACCGCAGAGTGAACTGGAAAGGGAGCTTGGGATCAGCGGGTCAATCAAACTCGCTTCAAATGAAAACCCTTGGGGGCCATCACCAAAGGCAGTGCGGGCTATTCGTTCAGAATTGCTGAATTTGCACCGCTATCCCGATGCATCATGCTTTCGTCTGGTTAACGCTTTAGCCGAGAAAGTAGGTGTAGACGCAACCGAGGTCGTCCTGGGGAACGGGTCCAATGAAATAATTGATTTTCTGGTAAAGGCCTTTGTGCGGGAGGGCGATGAGGTTATTAGCAGTCATCCGTCTTTCCTCATGTACCAAAAGTTCGTACAGGCCCGAGGTGGGATTAATTATGTGGTTCCGCTCAAAGATATGCACCATGACCTGGTGGTTATCAAGGATATGGTATCCGCTAAAACGCGGTTGATCTTCATCGATAATCCTAATAATCCTACCGGTACAACCATCCTGCCAGTTGATCTTTACCAGTTTCTCAGCGATATTCCGGAGACAGTCATCGTGGTGCTTGACGAGGCATATATCGATTTTTCAGACCGGCAACAGCGAGTCGATATTTATTCTCTTATCCGCAATGTTGCCGGACGTTGTCCCGTAGTGTTTTTAAGAACCTTTTCGAAAGTTTATGGTTTGGCAGGATTGAGGATCGGTTACGCACTGATGGCCAGAGAGATTGCTGCATGTCTCCATAAAGTGCGCCAACCTTTTAATATCAACCAGATGGCTCAAGTCGGCGCCTTGGCCGCTTTAGGCGATGAAGAACATTATGAACGTACTCTGTCCCGCACCAGAGAAGGGTTTGGGTTTTTAAGTCGTGCGGTGGAAGGTCTGGGATGCACAAGTTACCCCTCGCAAACCAATTTTTTTCTGATCAATGTGCACGGCAATGCCGACCAGCTGTATAAGAGCATGCTGAGCAAAGGGGTTATTGTTCGTTCAATGAGTGCCTATGGGTTTGACACGTTCATTCGGGTCACCGTCGGCACCGACGAAGAAAATAAAAGGTTTGTCAGAACCCTGGCCGAATGCCTTGCCGAGCTCATGTATGTCTGAAAAACGGAACATCATCACCATTGACGGTCCTTCCGGTGTAGGAAAATCAACTGTAAGCCGAAAGGTGGCAGCTGCAACCGGCTTCGCCTACCTCGATACAGGTGCGATGTATAGGGCTGTTGGATGGTATCTGCAGCGTCAGGCAATCGATCTTGATAACCAAGGAGATATCGCCAACGCCCTAAAAACGCTGAGTATGCAGTTGGTTCCTGCAGTCAGTGAGCAGTGTGATGTCGGCGTTCTGGTCAATGGCGAAGATGTGAGTGATCGTATTCGAACGCCGGAGATGGCCATGCTTGCCTCTCGCGTATCCGCGGTTCCGGTGGTTCGCGATATTCTCACGGAAATACAGCGGCAGTGTGGGCTAAAAGGGCAAATTGTTGCCGAAGGCAGGGATACTGGAACGGTGGTATTTCCGGATGCGGCGTATAAATTCTTCCTTGATGCAAAACCGGAGGAAAGGGCGAGAAGACGCTTCGAACAGCTGGAAAAAAATGGCGTTGCCGCAAATTTGCAGCGGATTTTGGAGTTGACGCTGGAGCGCGACAAGAACGATCGCAATAGGCCGATTGCCCCACTCAAACAGGCTGAAGACTCGCTTCTGATTGACACGACGGAAATCCCGCTTGAGGTGGTTGTGCTCAGGATACTTGGGGAAATCGCCAAAAGGGATGGGATGTAACTCCGGCCCCGACAGGAGACGAGACCGGAGAGTTCGGTTTTAACTACTTGATTATAAAATCAACACGTCTGTTACCGCTATAAGCCTCCTCGTCCTGTCCGGTGAAAAGTGGTTTTTCTTCACCATACGACAAGGTCTGCATACGACCGGCATCAATTCCCACATTGGAAAGATATTGCTGCACGTTGATAGCTCGTCTCTCGCCAAGAGCCATATTATATTCATTGGTGCCTCTTTCGTCCGAGTTCCCCTCGATAACGACCCTTTTCCCGGGAACGGTTTTCAGGAACTCGGCGTTGCGAGTTACTACCTGGACCATGTCGGGGCGAATTCCAGCCTGATCGAAATCAAAATACACTGGAAAAAGGTTGTCTGAGCATCTTCCATGTTTTCTTTTGTATTCGTCAGACTGTTGATCGGCAAAGCTGCTGTTGCTTCCCATCTTGTCGTCAAGGGTACCGACTTTAGGCATGCGTTCTTGGGAAAAACCTCCTTCTGCGAGAGGGTATTTGCCGTTTTTGCCACCAGCATCAGCTTCAGACCCGGAGTTTTCCGGTGGAACGACGGTTTTCTTGCTGCAACCGACACCAAAGAGAAGAAGGGATGCCAGTAGTGCCGAGAGGGTGAGGTTGGTCATAATTCTTTTGTACATAGGGTCTCCTGTTGCTGAGGATGTTGTAAATAGATAATTTGGCTGTTTGCTTTTTGAATAAGCTGTTGAGTAGTTCCTACTTTAGTCGTATTCATGCAGAGGTCAAGTAGAAATTGTCAGGAAAAGATTGTTGGACTCGCAACCACACTGTGAGAAGGATTATTTAAGGCCTGTTGGCGGTGAAGGGCTGATGAGGTGAAGGCGAAACATGGAATCATATGAGGCGAAATAATGTTTGGAGGTAAGGAAAAGGCTGTTGAAAACGAAAAGATCTATGACGTGGTTGCCGGTTGTGCCTCCGGGCTTGAGACCCTTGTTCAAGGAGAGGCCCACCTCTTTGGCGGGCAAGATGTTGTTGCCGGCGTCGGGGTGGTGCGATGGCGCGGAACTCTTGAATCTGCCTATCGCTGTTGCCTTTGGTCACGGTTTACCTCGCGGGTTTTTCTTGAATTGTGGCAGTTTTCGGTAACCGACGAAGATTCACTCTACAACGCCTCTCTCTCTGCCGATTGGCGGGAACATCTCACCGAAGATACCACCTTTGCCGTGGGTTGTACCTTGTCCGGAGAATCGAGGATTACCCACAGTCGTTTTGCCGCTCTCAGGCTAAAAGACGGTTTGGTCGATCATTTTCGGGCCGGCACCGGAAAAAGGCCATCGGTAAAAACCGACCGTCCCGGAGTACAGATACATCTGCATATTGCGAATAATGTCGCCACCATTTCTCTTGATTTGTCGGGTGAGAGCCTGCATCGCCGTGGATATCGCGATACGTCCGGCAAGGCACCTTTGAAGGAAACCTTGGGGGCTGCTATTGTCGCCCTGAGCGGTTGGTTGAGCGACCCGCAGACCCTGGTTGATCCGATGTGCGGCACCGGCACACTGCTTATTGAAGCGGCACTGATGTTTGCTGATTCCGCACCCGGATTGTCGCGCAGTTATTATGGTTTTCTTGGGTGGCTCGGCCATGATGGCACACTCTGGCGCCGTCTTGTCGACGAGGCTTCGGTGCGGGAGGAGATGGGTGAAAAAAAAGAGTGGCCTTTCATCGTTGGCTACGACTGTGATCCCACTGTTGTACGAGCGGCACGGAAAAATGTTCAGTTGGCAGGTGTCGACCAGCATGTCGCCATCAAGCAAGGGGAAGTTGCCGGCCTTCAGTCTCCAGCTAAAAACGGCCTGGTGCTCAGCAATCTGCCTTTCGGCGAACGGCTTTCGGAAACGGAACTGGTGACGCAACTCTACAGGGGCTACGGCAGAATACTGCGGCAACGATTTTCAGGATGGAAGGCCGGGGTATTTATTGCCAATCCGGAGTTGACCGACAGTTTTGGACTGGCCTGGGACAATAAATATCGACTTTATAATGGTTCAATACCCTGTCGCCTGCTCACCGGCCATGTCGACGGAGGGGAGCAGGCGTTTCGCTGGCAACCGGTGGCTCAGGTCAATGACGAAAGCGCTAATGAGTTCGCCAACAGATTCCGCAAAAATCTCAGGCAAATGCTGAAATGGGCTGAAATAGAGGGGGTGTCCTGTTTTAGGGTGTATGACCGTGATCTCCCTGAATACAATATCAGCATTGATCTCTATGGCAAATGGGTACATATTCAGGAATGGGCGCCGCCAAAAACCATTGATCGGCAAATTGCCGCTGCCAGGTTGGGCAGTGCGGTCATTGCCGTGAAAGAGATCCTGGGGACGAGGTCCGACCGGGTCTTTCTCAAAACCCGGGAGCGTCAGAAGGGCCGGAAGCAGTATGAAAAGAAAGGCAACAACCGCAAGATGTATGAGGTCAGGGAGGGACAGTGCTCTTTCCTGGTCAACTTCACCGATTATCTTGACACCGGCCTCTTCCTTGATCACCGACCGATTCGCGAAAAAATCTTTGCGTCGGCCAAGGGCAAACGGTTTCTCAACCTCTACGGATATACGGGGACGGCGACGGTACATGCGGCCTTGGGCGGGGCGTTGAGCACAACAACGGTCGATCTTTCCGCCACCTATCTGCAGTGGACGAGAATGAATTTAGCCTTGAATGGCCTTGGGGAGATAACCAACAGGGTTGAAAAGGCCGATTGCCTTGATTGGCTTGGCGAGTGCCGCACGACCTATGATCTGATTTTTATCGATCCCCCGACATTTTCCAACACCAAAAAAGAGATGCGGGTTTTTGATATCCAAGAAGATCATGTTCGGTTGATGCAACTGGCGATGTCCTGCTTGGATATCAATGGGTTGCTGATCTTTTCTACCAATTTCCGGCGTTTTCATCTGGCCGAGAGTTTGTCGGCAAAATATGCAGTTACAGATATCTCAAGACAATCACTGCCCTTTGATTTTTCCCGAGACAGGAAGATTCATAAGTGCTGGGAGTTTCGACATCAGACCGGAACCAGCATGTTGGCTGTGCATGGAAAGGAAAATATATGGGGGAAGCAAAGTTAGCTGCCGGAGTGAATTTCTAATGGCAATTAGTTCGTGGTATTATTAATACTACTGGCAACGAGTTACATTTCGGAATTCACTAACATCCTGCATTCCGAGAATGATCGTTGAAATATTGCGTCATGGCGTAGCGGGGGTTCCGGCCTATCGCGAGACAAACGATGCCGATTGGGTAAAGGTGAATCCTGATGGATCAACGGGAGGTGGGTGTGGCGGAAATTGAAAAACTGCAGCAGCAGGTTGAGCAATTAACAGCACAACTGACTCAGCAGAAGAGAACGAGTGAGCTTTTAAAGAAAAGGGCAGTGCAGGCTATTCTCAACGGCGAAAGTGCCGAGCAGGAGGCTGCTGAGCACCGCAATTGCGAAGCGGGTCTTGTCCGTGCTGAGGTCGCCAGTCGGGTGAAGAGTGTTTTTCTCGAAAACGTAAGTCATGAGATTCGCTCTTCAATGAACGGCATTATCGGGATGACAAATCTTGTTCTGGAAACCGAGTTGTCTCCCGAACAGCGGTTATACCTGGAAATGGTCAGTTCATCCGTTGATCGACTGCTGGTGGTGGTGAATGAGGTTCTGGATTTTTCCAGAATTGAAACCGGCGAGTTGCTCATTGAACCGGAAGATTTCAGTCTCAAGGAAAGCCTTGACCATGATCTCTATGTGCTTAAGCTCACTGCTGAGAAAAAAGATATCTCGCTCACCTGCAGCATTGCTCCTGAAGTTCCCGCCTATGTGCACGGAGATCCTGCTCGCCTCGTGCAGATTATCACGAATCTTGTAAATAATGCGATCAAATATACCAACCAAGGTGCAGTTTCCATCAGAATTGAAAATTGCGGTTACGACACTGCAAACACCCTTCGGCTGAAATTCATTGTCGAAGATACCGGGTCCGGCATCACACCTGAAAAACTTGAACTGATAAATCATTACTTCAAGCAGAAGGTTGTCCCCAGTGTCTCCCTGCCGTTATCGGTCGGTACCACCGGACTGGGACTTACGGTGTGCTCCCAGCTTGTCAAATTAATGGGCGGGGATATCGTTGCCGAAAGCGGACCGGGGGGATCGGCTTTTTCGTTCGAGCTCCCCTTTAAAGAGGTCTCCGATATTCTGAGTCTTGAGGAAAAGACCAATACCACCCTTGAGGGTATCTCTGAAAGCGGCACCCCTGTTCTCAGGGGCGCCAAGGTGTTGCTTGTTGAAGACGAATCCATCAATATGATGCTTATTGAGACCATCCTCAAACAACAGGGCGTCCAGGTCACTGTTGTTGATAACGGTCAAGCCGCAGTCAAAGAAGCGTGCAGAGGTGCTTATCAGATGATTCTTATGGATGTCCAGATGGAGGGAATGGACGGTCTTGAGGCGACGCGGGCAATCAGAAAGCATGAGCGAAAGCACGGCGGCCATGTGGATATCGTCGCCCTGACTGCTCAGGCAATGCCTGGGGACCGGGAGAAATGTCTCCAGGCGGGCATGGATGACTATCTTGCAAAGCCGCTGGAGAAAGCGAAGTTAATTGAAGTTTTGGCTAAATTTCTTACCAACAGGGCTTTGGTGGTGGATGGTGATCCGATCAGTCAGAACGTTCTTGTTCGCACCCTCATTGAATCCGGATGGCAGGTTATTCTTGCCGAGACGCGAAGGTCGGCGATGTACGAGGCGTCTCTCACGCATTTTGATCTCATTGTTCTCGATGTATTCACGCCACAGATGGAAAGCCTGAAAGTGGTTAAGCTCATCCGACAGCTGGAGGAGTACTCGGGACAACGAGCGATGATCATCGGGGTGGGGGATACCCAAACGGTGGCCGGTTTGCAGGCCTGTGGTTTTGATGGGAACATGGTCCGTCCCGTCACCAGGGAGAAGATTCTGAAACATCTTGAGGCCCTTGCAGGTCTCTCCGAGTGCAGATGAAAATGAGAGAAATGCGGGTGTGTAGACAGGCATCTGACTAAAGGCGGTTTCTGAGTATTTATGATTCATTATTCACAGGTTTGTCTTCACACCATTGGCTACGAACTTCCCCCGAGGGTTATCAGCTCGGAACAGATAGAAGAAAGGTTGTCGAAATTGTATGAGAGATTGCGTCTCCCCTCCGGCAGATTGGAGTTGATGAGCGGGATCAAAGAAAGGCGCCTCTGGCTGGCGGGCACAAGGCCGAGCGAGGCAGCAACCCTAGCCGGTCGGCGGGTTCTTGAAAGCGCCGGGCTTGATCCGCAAGACATCGAATGCCTGATTTTCACCTCTGTCTCACGTGACATGATGGAGCCGGCAACGGCTTCCTTTGTTCATGAAAAGCTGGGACTCTCCCCTTCCGCTCTGATTTTTGATATTTCCAATGCCTGCCTGGGTTTTCTTGATGGCATGGTGATGCTGGCCAATATGATTGAGCTGGGGCAGGTGGCTAATGGGCTTATTGTATCAGGCGAGACTGCTGAAGATTTGCTTGAATCGACTCTTGTCGCGTTGGAGAGTGATAACTCCTTGACCCGGAAGGGTATTAAACCGGCATTTGCCTCACTTACCATAGGTTCCGGATCGGTAGCTCTCTATATGCGGCGCACACAGAATAATGAGGATCGCCCCCGCTTGGTACATGGTACCTGGCGGGCCAATACCGCCCACTCAGATCTCTGCCATGGTGGACAGCGTGGGAGCAATACCATCCTCATGGCCACCAATTCTGAAGAACTGTTGCATAGAGGGGTGGAAACGGCCCTTGCGACGTGGGAGCAATTTTCTGGGAAAACTGGTTGGCAGGCTGCAGATATAGACAGGTTTTTCTGCCACCAGGTAGGTTCGGCGCATGCCAAGCTGCTTTTTGAGAAACTGGGGTTGCAACCGGAAAAAAATTATGAAACCTTGAAGATTCTCGGCAATGTCGGGTCGGTTTCAGCACCTATTACCATGGCCATGGCCATGGAGCAGGGGGTTTTTCATTCCGGCCAAAGAGGTGCCTTGCTGGGAATAGGCAGCGGCATTAACTGTATGATGTTGGGTGTTGCGTGGTAACGATGAGTAATCTTTTAAGTCTTAAACAGGGGAGTTTGTTGCTCGCCCTGGCGCGGGCTACTCTGAAAGAGAGGTTAATGGGTGAGAATGCACCCAAAGCTCCGTCCGATCCGGCGCTTTTGTCTTCGTCGGCAACCTTCGTCACCCTGAAGATTGCCGGAAAGTTGCGCGGATGTATCGGCAATCTTCAACCGGTCGGCCCGCTTTGGGAGGGAATCCGCGACAACGCCATTAACGCTGCCTTCCACGACCATCGTTTTTGCGCCCTCAGTCCGGAAGAGCTTGAAAAAGTGGATCTTGATATTTCCATCCTTTCCCCTCCACAACCCCTTGCATACAGTGATCCGGAAGCACTTCTTCGGCAATTGCGCCCGGGAATTGATGGGGTTATTGTCCGCGACGGCCGACACAGCGCCACTTTCCTGCCGCAGGTATGGCAACAACTCCCTGATCCAGAACAGTTTCTCGATTATCTTTGCCAAAAGGCCGGTCTATCGGAACGGGCCTGGCGCGATAAGAAGCTGGAGATTCATGTATATCAGGTGCAATGTTTTGCCGAGGAAAAATGATGAAAGATTTGGAATTGCCGGATATTCTGCGCACGAGACTGGGGGAAATCTACCAAAAACTCCAGAACGAATATGACCGGGTGGCTCGGGAATTGCACTTTTCCTGCAATGGATGCCCGGATAATTGCTGCGATTCCTATTTCCTCCATCACACATACACCGAGTGGGCATTTCTGTGGATTGGCTTCAGGCAGCTTGATGCAAATAGGCAGGATGAGCTTCTCACACGGTCGCGCGCATGGCTTGAAGAGTGCAGCAAGACCTTGGCCATTGGCGCGAGGCCGCAGGTCATGTGTCCACTGAACGACAATGGCTGGTGCGTCCTTTATGAGCATCGGTTGCTGGTTTGCCGAACCCATGGGGTTCCAGCGAGGATGATGCGACCGGATGGGCAGGAATTGCGATTTCCCGGTTGTTTTCGTTGTCAGGAGATTGTTGCTGCAGAGTATCCGGAAAAACAAGGGCTTTACGTTGCAAGAACACCCCTGTTGCACGCCTTGGCAGCATTAGAGAACCAACTCCTGGGGGGCAAACGCCATCTCTTTCCTAAGGTTAGAAGCACCATCGCCGAGATGTTGGTCAATGGTCCTCCGGCATTATCACTCCCCCATTGTCAACCTTCAAGAGGAGTTTTGAAAAAATAATGCGCGTGCATATAACCAAAAAACAGCCGAGTTCAAAAATGTGTTTTGTCTGCGGCACAGATAACGGCTTTGGACTGAAGAGCAGCTTTTACGAGCTTGAAGATGGACAGTTGTTGGCGATTTTTCGGCCGGACGATCAGCATCAAGGGTATCCCGGACGGTTGCATGGCGGCATTGCCGCAACCATCCTCGATGAAACTATCGGTCGCGCCATTATGCTTAATCATGCTGATAATATCTGGGGAGTTACCGTCGATTTTTCCATGAAACTCAGGAAACCTGTGCCGATCGACGGTGAAATTCGCGTTGTCGCCCGGATCGTTTCTGAGGACAAACGTTCCTTTCAGGGCGAGGGGGAAATTCTCCTGGCGGACGGCCAGGTGGCGGTTGCCGGAAAAGGCAGATATCTGAAAATGGATATTGAGAAAATTGCCGATTTTGACCACCAAGGTGATGCCTGGCAGGTACTGTCCTACCCCGATGACCCGCAATTTGTTGAAATCCCCGAGCGCCCCTGATGAAGCATTCGGGGATTCTCGCTTATACCTTAAAGCGAATATTGAGAATATCGCCGTCACCGACAATATAGTCTTTTCCCTGAAGATACATCTTTCCGGCTTTTTTCAACTCAGCCTCACTGCCGTATTCGATCAGTTCATCATATTTTATTACCTCGGCTCGAATAAAACCGCGTTGCAGGTCGGAGTGAATAGCGCCGGCAGCGACCGGGGCCGGAGATGCTTCCCGGACCAGCCATTGCCGGACCTCATCCTTGCCGACGGTGAAAAAGGAGATAAGGCCGAGTGTCTTCAAGCACAGCCTGGTCAGTGTGCCCAGTGCCGGTTCTAGTATTCCCAGATCCCGAAGAAATTCCGCTTTCTCGTCCTCGGTGTCGAGAAGAACAATCTCCGACTCCACTTGGGCGGAAACAAGCATTGCCTCCATCTTGCTAAGGCGACACTTATCCGCCATTTTTTCGAGCAAGTCTTGGTCGTCCAGCTGATCCTCGGCCACATTGAAGGCGAGGATCAGCTCTTTTCTGGTGATCAAGGGATAGCTGCGAATGAGGGATTCTTCTTCCTCGTTGAGTTGCAGCAGGCGAAGGGGTTTTTCTTCCTCAAGGTGACTCTGCATCTTCCGCATCAGTTCCAGTTCTTTCTGCTGTTTCTCGTCCTTGATCTTTTTGAGGGCCAGTTCGATGCGTTCAATGCGTTTTTCGACAAAAATTTGGTCGTGCATGATGAGTTCACCGTTGACCATTTCCGCATCTCGTACCGGATCAACTGAGCCCTCCGCATGATAAATTGATTCATCTTCAAAGGCGCGGACGACATGACAGAGGGCGTCGACATCGGCAATTTCCTTGAAAATATCACCTTTGGCGATATTTTCCTGTTCCATTTTCGGCAACAAAACCAGATCGACGCGAGCCCTGACATTCTTGTTCGGTTGGTACATGGCCACCAGTTTGTCAAAGCGCCGGTCAAGTATCTCGGCTGTTCCTGGAACCGGCTTGACCGGGCCTGCCTGTTCTCGCAAATGGCTTCCGGTCAGCACCTGAAAAAGGGTTTTTTTGCCGCTTTGCGGTAATCCTATTATTCCTACTTTCATTGATGTATGAATACCTCAGTAAAGGGGGTAAATTTCTTTGCGGCGGGGTGGGGTAGAGTAATGCGAAAATTCCCGATCAACGATTCTGGACTAAAATATGTTTGCAAGACAAATACCACAGGAGTGTAGCTTCCGGCAAGGTAATAGCACGTGTTTTCCAACCTGGGTTCAGGGACTATGTAGAGTGAACAGTTTTTCCGGTTTAACCGACAAAGGAGGAGAGGGTGGTGGTATTAGATCCAATGGGTTTTCCTCAAGCCATGACGATTCAGCCGATCGGCATACTCCACTCATGTTTCACCGAGAAATTTGGTATCCCTCGGCAACCTGGGATGGTTTCGGCCGCTACAGCTCGTTTGCAACTGTTATCGCCCTATAACCGCGAAGAAATGGTGCGAGGCTTAGAGCAGTTTTCCCATCTTTGGGTGCATTTTCTTTTCCATCAGACCGTCGCTGAAGGCTGGAAACCGACGGTTCGTCCACCCTGGCTCGGGGGACAGAAAAGAGTAGGGGTATTCGCCAGTCGCAGTCCGCACCGACCGAACCATTTGGGGTTGTCGGCGGTCAAGCTGGAGGCGATAGTTCGCGCCAAAAGTTCATTGTTTCTTGATCTTTCCGGGGTGGATTTTCTCGATCAGACACCGGTTTTTGATATCAAACCGTACATCCCCTACAGCGATTGCCTGGAGTTCGCCTCTTGTGGTTTTGCCCATGGCAGGCAACCGGATGTGCCGATTATCTTCACTGCCGACGCACTCGCTTTCTGTTTGCGGTATCAGAAAGAGACGGGGAGGAATCTAGAGCAGCTTATCAGGGAGATGCTCCGCCATGATCCACGACCAGCGAGCCAGAAGAAAACCAGGAGTCTATTCGGGATGCTGCTCTGGGATGTGAATGTTCGCTGGAGTGTAGAAAAAAATGGCTTCAGGGTTGAAGAGTGCGCCCGAACACCGGGAAACGGGGCATAAGTCTCTTCACGTTAAGTTCTTCGCAACAATGGTAAATAATTTTCACTGCAACGCATCAAGGTTCGATAAAGCCGCTTATGAGACACTTGACTTTTTTGTCGAAGATATAGGTTTGCGTATTGATGTTATAGTCGAAGCTTCCCCCATCGATCTCGGCGGTTTCATTTTTCAACTTTGTCTTGCCCGGGCAGCTGACGGTGCGTTGATCACTGTCATAGATCAGGAGGTCGGTGTACATGAACTGTTTTTCCTGAGTTTTATTGAGTACCACGTCTTTGGTTAGGGCGAGAATCCTGCCGGCCATACTGTATTCACCCTTTTGTGAGGTGATCAGGGTTACTCGGCCGTTGTCGTCGAAGACCTCGGCATGGACCTTATCAAGGATAACAATATCCAGGTCATCCGGGTTAGTTCGGGCATTGGCGGCACGGATCATTGCCGTATCTTTGCCTTTTTGATTTTGAAGGATGCTCACCGTTTGCATGGTGAAATTTTGATGATCGGCACTTTCCTTATTTATATCAGGATCAAAACCGCCACGCGGCGTAAGGAAGTTGCCGAGCGGAATACTCCAAAGGGGGAAGGTGACTAGGAATGCCAAAGGGATCAGCCAGATGGCGTTGCGATGGAATTTCATCGGTTTTGGTATCTCTGCAACAATTCGGCCGTAAGGTTTTGCGCTTCGAGAATAAGGTCGCAGGCATCGCGCACCGCTCCCTCTCCACCCCTTCGTTCGCTAATGAAGATGGCTGCATCTTTTACCTCGCGAACAGCGTTGGCCGGAGCGATCGACAGGCCAACCTGCTGCAGAAGAACCAGATCGAGCCAGTCGTCACCCATGTAGGCAATCTCAAAGGGGCGCAGCCCGGACACCTTCATGATATCCTTAAAGGCCAGGTTCTTATTCGGTATCCCTTGATAAATAAAGCGCATTTTCAGTTCGTTTGCCCGCCTGGCGACCACCTCAGATGTACGCGCGGTAATGACGCCGACGTCAAGGCCGGCCTCTTGCAGGAGGCGCAGGCCGAAGCCGTCTTGGGTATTGAAAGCTTTGCTTTCCTCGCCACTGCCGGTGTACAGGAGGGTGCCGTTGGTGAGAACGCCGTCGACATCAAGGAGCAGGAGGCGGATGTCTTTGGCCTTGGCAAGCGCCCGACTGCGCTCAGGACGATTTTCCCGACTGGCATCCTTTTTCCGGGCAATGGTGCGGTAACCTTCCATTACCTCGCAATCGGAAGGATAGCTGGAACTTGATGATGAACACTGGTCGGACATGGTCAATTGACGGCTTCACGCACTTTGAGGATCTGCCGGAGGAGTTCTTCCACCTGATGCAGGGGAATGGAATTGGGTCCGTCGCACAGGGCTCTTTCCGGGTTTGGATGGATCTCTAAAAACAGACCGTCGACGCCAACGGCAACTGCCGCTCTGGCCAAGGGGCCGATGAATTCACGTTGCCCACCGGAACACCCGCCGGCACCTCCCGGTAACTGCACCGAGTGGGTAGCGTCAAAAATAACCGGGCAGCCAAAGGAGCGCATAACCGGCAGGGAGCGCATATCGACCACGAGATTATTGTAGCCGAAACTGGCACCCCGTTCGACGAGCATGATCTTGGTGCCGCCGACTGCTCTGATTTTCGTCACCGCATTCTCCATATCCCAGGGCGAGACAAACTGCCCCTTTTTCACATTCACCGGTTTCCCGGTCTTGGCGGCGGCGACCAGGAGGTCGGTCTGGCGACAAAGAAATGCCGGGATCTGAAGAATGTCGAGTACCTCGGCGGCCGCTGTAACTTGAGTTATATCGTGGATATCGGAGATGACCGGAACCTGGAATTCTCGACGGATCTTGGCCAGGGTCGCCAGGCCGTCAACCAGGCCGGGTCCGCGATAGGAGCTAAGAGAGGTACGGTTGGCTTTGTCAAAGGAAGCCTTGAAAACATAAGAAATCCCGATCCTTGCACAGATCTCCTGCATGGTTCCGGCAACGGTTTTGGCCAGTTCCTCCGATTCGAGGGCACAGGGGCCGCCGATCAACAGCAAGGGCCGACCGGAGCCGACGACCAGCGGTACGCCGTTCGGGGTGTCGACGGGTACAGCAATGTCCATCATGTAATTTTAACCTTTTAGTTTGTGGGCAAGAGCTGCGCTGATGAAATCCCGAAACAGTGGGTGTGGTTTCATTGGTTTTGATTTGAATTCCGGATGAAACTGGCAGCCGAGGAACCACGGATGGTCGGTGATCTCAATAATTTCAACGAGATTGTTGTCGGGGGAGGCGCCAGAAATCGTCAATCCGCCTTTTTCCAGGGACTGGCGATATTCATTGTTGAACTCGAAACGATGGCGGTGTCTTTCAGAGATTTCTTTTATGCCATAGGCCCGAAAGGCGTTGGAGTCCTCTTTGAGAATACAGGGATAGGCACCCAGACGCATGGTTCCGCCGAGGTCGGATTCGCTGTCGCGGATCTGCATTTTGTTGCTTCGGTAGTCAAACCACTCCTTGATCAAATAGATCACCGGGTCGGGGGTAAGCTCATCCAGTTCGGTGGAATTGGCCCTGGAGAGATCAAGGACATCCCTGGCAAATTCGACCACCGCCAGCTGCATACCGAGGCAGATGCCGAAAAACGGCACCTTGTTTTTTCGCGCATAATTGATGGCCTTGATTTTCCCTTCAACGCCGCGCTTGCCGAAGCCGCCGGGTACCAGAATACCGTCGCAGCCCTCAAGGAGGCTGGCGACGTTTTTCGATTCAAGGTCTTCGGCACTGATATATTCCAGGCGAACTTGCGTGCCGTTGGCGATACCGCCATGCACCAGGGCCTCATGCAGGCTTTTATAGGACTCGGTCAAATCCACATATTTGCCGGTAATGGCGATGGTGACATCGTTTTTTGGGTGGTGGATGGTATGGACCAGGTCTTCCCAGGGTTTGATATTCGGTTGACCGGTCCAGATGTTGAGGAGCTCAAGGATCTTACCGTCCAGGCCTTCGCGATGCAGATGCAGCGGCAGTTCGTAGATGGTTGCCACATCAATGGCGGTGATAACCGCGTCCTGCGCGACATTGCAAAACAGGCTGATCTTCGCCTTTAAGCTGTTGTCGAGAGGCACCTCGGTGCGACAGAGGAGAATGTCCGGTTGGATTCCGTCGGCTCGCAGTTCACGCACCGAATGCTGGGTCGGTTTGGTCTTCACCTCGCCGGCCGACTTGATATACGGCACCAGGGTCAGATGGATATAGAGGGAATATTCCCGTCCGAGGTCGCCGCGCAGCTGACGGATCGCCTCAATGAAGGGCAGGCCTTCAATATCGCCAACGGTTCCGCCTATTTCGATGATTGCCACATCGACACTGCCGTCCAGTTGCAGAATGGCGGCCTTGATTTCATCGGTGATATGGGGAATGACCTGAACCGTGCCTCCGAGATATTCACCGCGCCTTTCTTTAGTTATAACCGAATAGTAGATGCGACCTGAGGTGTAGTTGTTCTTCTGCGCCATGACGGCCGAGGTGAACCGTTCGTAGTGACCCATGTCGAGATCGGTCTCGGCACCGTCATCGGTGACATACACCTCGCCGTGCTGGAAGGGATTCATGGTGCCCGGATCGACGTTGATGTATGGATCGAGTTTTTGGAAGGTTACCGTCAGGCCCCGACTTTCCAGCAAAGCGCCGATGGCAGCGGAGGCCAGGCCTTTTCCCAGGGAGGAGAGCACGCCGCCGGTGACAAAAATAAACTTGGTTCGTTTGGTAGTATTTGATTTTTTCATGGCCAGCACTATAGCAATCGGGCCTGGTTTTTGAAACAGAAAAGTTCTTGGTGGCCAGAAAGTGGTTAATGACCGTTCAAAATATCTTCCAGTCGTTTTCCTTTCACCTCGGCGGAAAAAATGGTTTCCAGAAGTTGTGTCACTTTGCCGCCTTCATCATTACTGAGAAGAAAACCAGGTAAAGGTCGGGCGCTGAGGGTACGCAGCCGCGCTGCTATTATCTGGGTTTGATCAAGACAGGCACCAATCTCACGAAATTCGTTGATATCGAGAAGAGCAGGAAGGACGTCGAGCATATTGCCCCAGTATTCCCGTTGGCCAAGGTGCTCGACGAGCTGGGTGACTGCTATCACTGCTTCGAAGTAGTAATCAGGAACCAGGGCCGGCTGAGTGGGGGAACATCTTTTGGTGGAGGCAAAGAGTCGGCAGCCAAAGGGCCGGACAGGGTATATCCGGCAGGAATTTTCTTCAAGAAAAGGACAGGGAAACGAATTGTAATTGTCGCCCGGGTCTGCCTCACGGCCTTCAAGGCAGGCGTGGGCAAAGTCGTTGGTGGTCATTTCCGCAGGCCGGTGACTGCGCGGTTGAGCAAGTTTTTCGCCAAGCCAGGGGGCCAAGTTTTCAGCGATGACAAAGCGGAGTATCTCTTCACCTTCGGTCGCGGTGATAGTCACATTCTGTGAGCAGCAGGTACTGCAGCCATGCCTACAAACGACGGGCAAATGATGGCTCCAATCGGCGAAGATCGCATATATTTTATGTAAAAGAGCGTCTTTCATTTATTGTTATTCTCCAGTGCTTTTAAGGGTGAGAAAGGCCAATGTTGCATATCGGGCGAATTTGCCAACAAAAACCAGCAGAGAAAAACGGCCAAGACCGATTTTGAAGAGACCGGCGAGGAGGCAGAGGGGATCTCCAACCACCGGCAGCCAACTGACCAAAAGAGACCATGTTCCATATTTTTCATATACGTTTCTTGATCGTGCGAGCTGCGCGTCGCTTATGCGCAGAACGGTACGGATAAAAAAGTCCGAACCCCAGATGCCGATCAGATAGGTGGAATAGGCTCCGAGGAAGTTGCCGATGGTTGCCGTGATAACCACATTTGTTGGAGAAAGACCCTGCATAATCAAAATAACCAGGAGCCACTCGGAGCCGATCGGCAGGATTGTCGAAGCCAGAAAACTGAGCAAAAAAAGAGTGGGAAGACCGGGTGAATCGGTGATTGCGTAGAAGAAGTCCATGGCAGCAAGAACCTATTCAAAAAATACAGTTTTGGCAATCAACAAAAGGTGCTATGCGCAGAGTGAGAAGTGCATGACCTCGGCAACCCCCCACTTATTGCCTATTTGACTGGGAAAATTCCGCAACTTCTGCTAAAGAGATGGTTTACAAAAGGCTCCGGCACCGATATCGGAACAACGGTCGAAGTCGAGTTGCTGGGCAATACACGTAAAATGAGGGCGTAAGAAGATGGTACTTCGAAAAATATTGATGGTGTTTTTATTGCTGGTTCTGTTGAACAATGCCATGGATGCTGCGCCTGTTGCCGCCGCGGATGGCGGTTTTAAACAATGGTTGGATGATTTTTATTCGGAAGTATCGCGGGAAGGTATCAGTCGGGCGACCTGGGATGCGGCCTTTATCGGAGTCACCGAACCCGATCCACAGGTTCTGGAAAAAGCAAAATATCAACCGGAGTTTACTACCGAGATCTGGGATTATCTCGATACCCGGGTAAATCCTCTGGCCATTGATAAGGGCCGGAAAATGGCCAAGGTGCATACCGCCACCTTGGTGGCGGTGGAACAGAAATTTGCGGTCGAACAATCGGTCCTTTTGGCGATCTGGTCCATGGAATCAAATTATGGGACGATTCTTGAGCAGCCGGAACGGCTGTTTTATGTGCCCTCGGCCCTTGCCACCCTTGCTTATGGTGATGCCAAACGCAGAAAATTTGCCCGAACGCAGCTGGTGGCCGCCTTAAAAATCCTCCAGGCAGGGGAGATAGGCCGAGCTCATTTGATGGGATCCTGGGCCGGCGCCATGGGTCACACGCAGTTTATCCCCACCAGTTATTTGGCTTATGGCATCGATATGGACGGTAATGGACGTCGTGATATCTGGAACTCCATTCCCGATGCCCTGGCCACTGCGGCCAATCTGCTCAAGTCAAATGGCTGGCAGAAAGGCAGCCCCTGGGGCTATGAAGTGGTAATGCCGGCAGGCGGTGACAAGCTGCGAGAAGAAAGTAAGACTCTCTCCGAATGGGCAAAACTTGGCTTCAAAAGAGCCGGGGGTATGCCCTTTTCCCATTTAGAAGATAAAGCGGTTCTGAAAGCCTTGGCTGGAGCGGAAGGGCCGGCATTCCTGATGCTCGGTAATTTCTCCGTTATAAAGCGCTACAACAACTCCGATTCCTACGCCCTTGCCGTCAGTTTATTGGCGGATCGGTTGGCCGGATCGGGAGGAGTCCTGGTAAAGGCCTGGCCGAGACCCTCGGGATCGCTGAATGCCGAAGAAAAACTCGAATTACAACAGAGATTGCAAAAGCTTGGTCTGTATATCGGCGAGGTGGATGGCCACCTTGGGCCGGCAACCGAGAAGGCGATACGGAGTTTCCAAATGCACGCCGGGGTGGCTGTGGACGGCCTGCCCTCTCAGAATCTGCTTCGGATTCTCAGGCTCTGAGAATGGTCGCGGTTTTTGGCCATTGGTGGTGTTTGCCGGTCAACTGGTATCGCAGCAGTGATCGGCAAAGTTCTCCTTCTCCCGCTTGCCGGTCATTCGCAGCGGTTCCCCGAAATACATTGATCAAGCTCCTGTAACTGGAGTAATATTTAGAAAATTGCTATGGTGGGCCGTCCCACTGATAAGTTTGCCGGTTAGCGGCTATCACATGCACCTATCCTTCCAATATTTCAAAATCATCTTGCATTTTTCTCGGCAAGATTTGACCAACAAAAAACTATGACGAGAGCAAATATTCTCATCTGCATTGCCATTGCAGTTGTGTCCATAAGCTTCTGGGCCCTGCTCAACAAGCAGGAGTCGGAGCCGCCTTGGCCCAAACGTATCCAGGGCTTTTCCTTCTCGCCGATGCAGGCGCATAATGATCAGATAGAGCATAATCTGCCGACTGTTGCGGAAATCGAGTCCGATCTGAAACTGGTTTCAGACAAGACCTATGCCATCCGCCTTTATACGACCGAGGGTGTGCTTGCCGAAATTCCGGCTTTGGCCCAGAAATATGGTCTCAACGTCACCCTTGGGGCATGGCTTGATAAAAACCTGGAGGAGAATGATCGCCAGATTGAAACGGTCATTCGCCTGGCCAAGGAAAACTATCGCAATGTTATCCGCATTATTGTCGGCAATGAATCCATGCTGCGGGGTGAATTGACGGCGGAGCAGTTGGGGGAGTATCTTGACCGGGTCCAGAAAGCAGTCGATTTACCGGTAAGCACCGCCGAACCATGGCATATCTGGATGAAACATCCGGAACTGGCCACCCATGTCGATTTCGTCGCTACCCATATGCTGCCGTATTGGGAGGGTGTGCATCTTGACCGGGCGGTAGATTATGTTGTTGAACATATGAAGATGCTGCAAAAAACCTTCCCGGAAAAGCCGGTGGTTATCACCGAGGTCGGCTGGCCGAGCAATGGTCGAACCCGTAAGGCGGCGGTCGCTTCCCCCTTCAATGAGGCAACGTTTCTCCGGCGATTCATCAAACGTGCCGAGGAGCTTAATTACACCTACTATATCATGGAGGCCTTTGATCAGCCGTGGAAGAGAACCAGTGAAGGTTCGGTAGGTGCTTACTGGGGGGTCTATGACGCGACGCGGCAGGCAAAATTTCCGTTTCACCTCACCCATTGTTGAGGTTCCCGAGTGGCGAATTCTCGCCGGTATTTCCCTGGTTATCGCGATCATCACCTTTGCCCTTCTGCTCATCGACAGCACGACTCTGCGTAAACGTGGACGCGGTTTTCTCGCCTCCATTGCCTTTGTTGCCGCGACGGGGGCCGTCTGGATTGTTTACAGCTACACCCAGCAGTATTTGACCCTGTCGATGATGATTGTCGGCTTTCTTATGCTTTGCGGCATTATCGGTGTGGTCATCGTTCTGTTGGCGGAGGCGCATGAATGGGCGGAAGCAATCTGGACAAATGTGGGACGGCGCTCGTTCACCGCTATCGAGGCCCCGGATGAGCAACTGCCGATGGTGTCGGTGCATGTCCCGGCCTACAATGAGCCGCCGGAAATGATGATCGAAACCCTCAATGCACTGGCGGTTCTCGATTATCCGGCCTTTGAGGTCATTGTCATCGACAATAACACCAAAGACCCCGCAGTTTGGCAGCCGGTTGAGGCGCACTGTAAAATCCTCGGCCCGCGGTTCCGTTTTTTCCATGAAGGCCAGCTGGCAGGTTTCAAGGCCGGCGCCCTGAATTATGCCCTGGCGAAAACCGCACCGGAGGCTGCGGTGGTGGCGGTGATTGACAGCGATTATATGGTGTCCACCAACTGGCTGCGTGATTTGGTGCCCCAGTTTTTAAGACCTGAGGTGGCGATTATCCAGGCGCCGCAGGACTACCGGGATGGTGGAGACAACCTCTTTAAGGCCATGTGTTATGCCGAGTATCGCGGCTTTTTTTATATCGGCATGGTCACCCGCAACGAGCGCAACGCCATTATTCAACACGGCACCATGACCATGGTGCGAAAATCAGTGCTGGATGAAGTCGGCAATTGGGCTGAATGGTGCATCACCGAAGACGCCGAACTGGGACTGCGCATCTTTGAAAAGGGCTATGAGGCCCTTTATATCGCCAAAACCTACGGTCGCGGGGTAATGCCCGACACCTTTATCGACTTCAAGAAGCAACGCTATCGCTGGGCCTACGGCGCGGTGCAGATTATCCGCCATCACGCCAAGGCCTTGCAATGGCGGAAACAGAGCCGTCTCACCTATGGGCAACGCTATCATTTTATTGCCGGCTGGCTGCCCTGGGTGGCCGACAGCATCAATCTTATCTTTACCCTGGCGGCCCTTGGCTGGTCGATCGGCATGCTCCACTTTCCAACCAAGGTTGACCCGCCGATGATTATTTTATCGGCGGTACCTCTGGCATTTTTTGTCTTCAAGATGGCCAAGATGTTTTATCTTTACCGCAGTCGCGTGAAGGCCACGATCAACCAGACCCTCGCCTCAGCGGTTGCCGGCCTTGCTTTGTCGCACACCATCTCGAAAGCCATTCTCTATGGCATGGTGTCAAAGAGTCTGCCCTTTTTCAGAACCCCAAAAAAGGTGGAAGGACGACCTTTCTGGTATGCCTTGCAATCAGCCAGAGAAGAGGGGATGATTGCCATTGCCTTGCTGCTTGCTGCCTATGCCCTGACCCGGGCCCAGGATGTTGATCCTCCACCGGATACCATCGTGTGGATAGTGGTGCTCCTGGTACAGTCCATTCCCTATCTGGCTGCCGTACTGATGGCGATAATCAGTGCCTTTGCCAGGTTGCCTACGAAGCTTATCAGTGCTATTACCGCCCCGCCTGGGGGTGGTCCGGCGGCAGGTGCAGCAAACCGAGTTGAAACGCCGGTTGCGGTCCCAGAGAAGTCCGAGTGACGATCCGGTTTGGCAAACACTAGGAGGTATGTGCCGGGCCGGTTAGCGAGCCTCGCCAATTGCCGCAAAAACAGCTCCCGTCAGGGCGGCTAAATCGGTCGGTTTGAGTTCTATCTCCAGACCACGGCGCCCGGCACTGACGAAGATTGTCGGGAAAGTGGCCGCCGACGAGTCGATTATGGTTTGAAGTTTCTTTTTCTGCCCCAAAGGACTGACACCGCCAAGAACATAACCGGTGACTCGTTCAACATCGCCTTTATCGCCCATAGCTGCTTTCTTGCCTTTTGCCGCTTTGGCAAACTGCTTCATGTTGAGGGTTGTGGAGACGGGAATTATGGCCACCGCAAATGCTGTGCCATCGACCTGGGTAACCAAGGTTTTAAAAACTCTTGCTTCGGCAATTCCCAGTTTTTCCGCGGCTTCTTGGCCATAGGAAGGGCTGGCGGGATCATGCGGGTAATTGTGAACGGTGAAAAATATTTTTGCCTTTTTTGCCGAGTTTATTGCTGGTGTCATTCTCTTTTCCAGTGTTTGGAAGAAGTCTTGGTGTTGGTCTTGTTCCCGACCTTTATAGCACATTGGTTGCCGTTTTCAATCAGGGGTGAGATGTTTTTTGCCAGAGTCTCGGCTTATGATTATCAGTTTCCAAGGGTCGGAGAATTTTTCCGATAGACTCCGGATGAACGAACTGAAGCACTGAAATAAGGGAGGGGATGCATGCGTTGGTCAACAGGGCGAAGGAGCGACAACGTAGAAGACCAAAGGGGCGCTGGGCTGTCGGGAGGGAAGATCAGGGGTGGTGGTATCGGAATTCTTATACTCGCTCTGGTGGGCATGTATTTTGGTATCGATCCTTCCCTGATACTCAACGGCAATTGGGGAGGAGGCGGGCCGACCCAGCAGTCGATAAGCCGGACAAGCCAGGACACTCGGCCGAGTCCGGCCGAGGATAAACTCGCCGACTTCGTTTCCGTAGTTCTTGCCGATACTGAAGATACCTGGGAAAAGCTGTTTCAGGAAGCAGGGGGAAAATATGAGAAACCGAAGCTGGTGCTTTTCACCGGCGAAGTCCAGTCGGCATGCGGTTTTGCCCAATCGGCAACCGGACCCTTTTATTGTCCGGCCGACAGGAAGGTCTATATCGATCTGGGATTTTATGACGAGTTGAAGAAGAATCTCAAGGCTCCGGGTGACTTTGCCCAGGCCTACGTTATAGCCCACGAAATTGGCCATCATGTCCAGAACCTGGTGGGGATAAGCAAAAAGGTCCAGGGCAAAAAGGCAAGTGTTTCCCAGGTTGAGTATAATAAGCTTTCGGTTAAGCTGGAACTGCAGGCCGATTGCTTTGCCGGTGTCTGGGCCAATCATGCCAACCGCATGCGAAACATCCTTGAGCCCGGCGATGTGGAAGAGGCCCTCAATGCGGCAAGCATGATCGGTGATGACACTCTGCAAAAGAAGGCCAGAGGCTTTGTCGTCCCCGACTCCTTCACCCATGGCTCCTCGAAGCAGCGAGTCGATTGGTTTCGTCAGGGCCTGAAGGGTGGAGATATGCGTCAATGCAACACCTTTAAGTGAGGAATGAGTGTCGAAGAAATTTTTTTCGTTTACTAACACGGCAAATCTTTCAGCCTCGCAAGGCTTAGTCCAGCCGCAATGGGGCGAGCCGAAAATCAAGGTCAAGTTTATGCACCGGGGATTACGGCGCGGCCATTCGTTTGCCGGTTTTCTTCGCCAGTTTCCCGGTTCAAACCCCCAATGGGGTCCTTGCCTGTTCGACTTTAATGTTGATTGCCGGGATTATGACTGGCTGGTGGTTTACCATGACCTGCCCCGGGGGGACACTTTTTTCATCGAGGAGAGGTTGGTCTGTCCCCGCGAGAAGACCATGCTTGTCACCGGTGAACCGTCGACAATTACTGTTTTCGGCACCGACTATCTGCGTCAGTTTGGCTGTATCCTCACCTTTCAGGAACCTTGGGCGATGAAACACCCTAATGTCATCTTCCACCATCCCGGTTTGATCTGGCACTATGGTCTGCCATTCGGCAAGGGGGAGTTTATCACCTGGGATATGTTGGCGGCGACCCCGCCACCGCAAAAAAAGAAAATGATATCAACAGTTTGTTCCAAGAGGACCGGCAGTGTTACCCTGCATTCCACCCGAGTCGACTTCACCTGGCGCTTAAAAGATGCGCTGCCGGAACTTGACATCTACGGCCATGGCGTCAATCCGATGGACGACAAGGCTGAGGCGCTTGACCCGTACCGCTTTCATATCGCCGTCGAGAACCATGTGTATGACCACCATCTGACCGAAAAACTACCGGACGCCTTTCTCGGCTACACCCTGCCGTTTTATCATGGCGCCCCCAATGCCGCCGACTATTTCCCGAAGGACAGTTTTATTCCCATTGATATCAATGACTACCAGCGCTCCCTGGATATCATCAAGAGTCATCTCATCAATAACGAGTACGATGATCGTCTGCCCTATATAATTGAGGCCCGGCGCCGAGTACTGGAAGAGCAAAATCTTTTTGCCATCATCAGCAGCAAGATTTGCGACAAAGACCAGGCGATAAACACCACCACTATGGGTAAGGTTATTCGCAACCGCTCGACCATGCGTCTCAAGAATCCCTTAGCCGGCATCCGTAGCCTGGCCCAGAAGGCAGCTACCAAGACCTACCATCGGATTACCTTTAAGGTTCGCAATAAAAAGAAAAATCTCTGATTTTTATTTTTCGCTTGTTGCTTCGAAACCACGAGGAATGATATTGACATTTTTCCCAGAGAAGATCACCTTTTAATAAAGTAAAACTGTATCCAAATTCAATCATTTGGGAGACTGGTTCATGACCACCTATAAAATACATCCCATCGTTATAGGGACAAAAGTCTTTGATAAAGGGATGATGACTTACCAGCATGACTACGGCACTCCACTACACCATCCCGATATACAGCTGGTACCTCGAAGGAGGAGACAAGAAAATTCTAGTCGATACCGGAGAAATGCATCCTGTGCAGTCTGCCGAAAGGGAAGCGGCGATCGGCGGAAAGATCACCACCATCGAAGAAGGCCTGGCCAGGTACGGTCTTACTCCGGCAGATATCGATATAGTCATCCACACCCATCTCCATGCCGATCATTGTGAAAACGACTACAAATGCAGCAAGGCCAGGTTCTTTATTCACGATCAGGAACTTGTCGCCATTAAGAACCCGCATCCCCTCGATTTCCGCTATGTCGAGGATTTTATTCTGGAGATAGAGGAGAACAATCAGATAGAGATCGTACGAGAAGACCGGGAGATCCTTCCCGGCATACGCGTCATGCACACCCCTGTCCACACTCCCGGTGGGATGACGGTCTTTGTCGATACCGCGCAGGGAACTGCCGCTATCACTGGCTTTTGCGTAATTATGGAAAACTTTGAGCCGCCGGCCAAGATCCGTGCCATGGAAATGGAGGTCATTCCACCAGGGACCCATATCAATACCTATGAGGCCTACGATATGATGATCAAAGTAAGGGATATGGCCGATATCATTCTCCCGCTGCATGAACCGAAATTTGCGGGGATTGAAACTATAGGGTGATTACTTCAACATGCTGACGAAGTCTATACCAAACAGTAATCCAGTGAGGCCGTTATGCGTGTCACCACCCAGGTCGTGCAGAGTCACGGTGGCTATGGATATAGCCGTGAATTCCCAGTAGAGAAAATGACGCTCACTGCACTTTGTACAGTGGCATCTCCTTGTCGCTCCTGATAATCAAGGGTGTCTGCTGGGTACCTGTCATTTTTGACAGTGCCGTGGCTGTTTGTTTGACATGGCTCCCGAGTTCCGAGACGTTTATAATCCGGTCATTATTGTTGTCTGCTTCCTGCTTATTGTTGAGACCGTCGAGCAGGGCGTGGGTCAACAATCCATTGCCTTTGTATCCGTCCAGGGCTTCCTGGACGGAACTTGTGGAAGCAAAGATGGGTACCCCCATCTTTTTGCCGAGAACATACATGCGGGCCTCAAAAAGACTGCTGACAATGGCATCGACGCCTCCTGCCTGGCAGGAATCGAAGATGAAGAGCTGCTTAAGTGACTTTATTTTTTTCGATATATCAACCATTTCATTGGAACTTAAGGTATTGGCATCGCTGAGCATGCGGTCATAGTCACTGGTCAACATATACGACTGATTTTGGAGAAGAATTCCGTATCCAGCAATAAAAAAAATAAAGCTGTCTTCCGGCTTGACAATGGTAGACAATTCGTTGATCTTTTTTAGGATGTTAGATTTATTGGCTTTCTCATTGATCAGGAGTTCTTGGTGGATATTTCCGGGCGGGTAGAGAGTTGCTGCTTGCCGGCTCAGCTTCAGCTGCAGATCGGTGGCGTCCTTGGCCGCATATTTGAGGTTGATTGTCTTTTCCTTATACTTGCTGACACCGATCGACAGGATGTAGAGATGGGGGGACGGGGCTGTTCTGGTGGCACGAAAACCGATTCTCTGCACCGGGCTTTGCACCGTGTTGCCCTTGTTGAATGCAGTAATGGTGATTTCATTTTCTCCGGCAACTGTGTCGATCTCCTTGCAGTCGGTAAAACTTATTCCCTTTTCATGGCTGGTAATGGGTATTGGTTTGCCGATTTCACTTATTGCTACACTCAGCATTTGTTCATGGATCGCGGCCCCGTTCATGGCCATAAGCTGAATCTTTTCCGACGGGGATCTTACCATATCACGGTAATAGCCGTCGGAGACGAGGAGTTTGCCATTGTGAAACAGCCGCACTTCGCCGATGCCGCCGCCGGTACTGGAGGCCTGGTAACAGAACTTGATGCTGGTTGCATCGGTGTCGCTTGGGATGGTGGCAAAGCCAACTGACGGTGGTGGGCTTTGAACGGCCAGGGACATGGTCAGCGGCCCGAAGTTGCGGGTATCTTGCCCTTGCAGGGCGGCCATGACGATATCCGGGCGGTAAAAAGCATCGTATAATCGCTCTACCGGGAAGTTTTTGCCTTCGAGACTGGCCGTCAGCTGTTCGGCACCCTTTGGTGAACCGTTATAGTATCCTTCGGCGGTAATGATGATCCACTCATCATCGTCAAAACCGAGCAACATGGCCTTTTCTCGTCCGGTGGTTGTGTCAAAAATCTTGATGGCCGCATCACCTGCACGCAGGAAAAGAGATTTTCCGTTTGGATGGAAGAGAGCCGCCACCGATATTTCCTGGGCACTGTTGGCAGATGCCGGTTTGTCCAGGTGGAGAGGGGTAACCTGTTTTGCTGTGGCAAGATCCCAGATCGCCGGTTTTTGCGAGGCGATAAAGACATTTTTGTCGTCCGGAGAAAGTGCTGTTCCCCATACACCGTGCCAAAAGCCGTCAAGGCCAGATATTTTTTGCAGTTGCTGCCCGCTGGCAATGTCCCACTTTCTCGCTGTACCGTCACCTGCGGCACTGGTAAATATGAATTGGCTGTCCGAGGAAATGGCGATTCCAGTGATACCGCCCTTCAGGCCCTTTTCATGGCCGGCAAAATGTTGAACTTTTGATGCCGTTTCAATATCCCACATCTTTAAAACAGCATCGGTCCCGCCGGTTACTATGTATTGTCCGTCAGGGGTAAATGCCGCTATTATGCGTCTGGGCGGGCTGAGAATTGAGTCTTGGCTGCCGGCGTCGAATTGCTTGATAAATTCACCGTTCTCGGCGCTAAAAAGATACACGTAGCTGCCATGCGTGGCCAAGAGAGATTTGCCGTCTGGAGAAAAGGCAACGCAGAACAGCTCTTTTTTCAGATCCGGAAAGGACCTTACCTGTTTGCCGCTTTCGAGGTCCCAGATGCTCAGGCTCGACTGATCCTTCGCTGGTCGACCGCCAAGGAGTGCATATTTACCGTTTGGGGAGAGAGCGACGGAGGCGATATATTGCAGGTCATGGATGGTCATTTTGCGGATTTGTCGACCCTGGACCAGATCCCAGAGGCGAAGAGTTCCTTTGCCGAGACCTGCCGTATTTTCCGAGTCGAGACCGTTATCGATAGTGACGAGAAGAGAGCCGTTTTTAGAAATCACCATATCGGTGATTCTTGTCGCCGGCCGATCAAGATTCATTTTGATGCCGGCAAGTTGCAGTGAGGTTGGGGGCGGAGGGGCAGCGCAGGAAGAAAGGAGGAAGATCGAGAAAATCATCAATATCTTTTGTGGAGAGCGCATTGTCAAGCCTCTTAATCGTCGATTTTTCTTGGGGGAAAGCCAAACAGAAAATGAGTAGCTCGCTTCCCGCACCCCCATCCTTGGTTCTCGCATAATACCGTTTCATGAAAAACACGCCAAAATCGGTAATCCGGATATCATATCGTTCCCGCATGGAGGTGTCTATAGCTCTCTGTGCGGCTACCCGCAAATAAACGTTGACACCAGAAATGTAAAAAAGGACTATTCCCTATTTTTCAGGATGCTGCTTTGTAGATGTCCTGGTATATCGTTTCATGCTTGATCAAAGAGACTACATGACTGCTGGTGCATCTTTATCCAGCGACCGCTGCCGAGACTTTAAATTAATGGCTACATCACGCCCATTGCAATCTGCACCGACAAAACGAAAACGGCAGACGTCCCCAAAGCGCCCAAAAGTTCCCCGTTCCGGACGGAAAAAGGGGAGCAACGGGGGAAAAAAGCCGTGGACGGCTCTCTTGCGAAATATTCTTCTGCTCAGTCTGGAAGGTCTTGGGTTTACGGTTGTCGGCATGGCTGCCATTATTGTATTGCTCGGTTATTTTGCCAACAGGTTTTCCGGAACCGGTTTGGTTAACAACCTCCTGCCTTTTGCCGGGGGAATTCTCGGATTCATCGTTCTGACCGCGGTTACGCTCAGCGGCTGGAGAAGACTGCGCAGGTGGTTGCAGGGCAGATCGGTCTTGCTTCCCCCGGCCATTGTTGTTGGACTAGCCTTATTAATCGGCGGTTTTGTGCCGAAGGAGCACTTTACCCGCGGCTTCGGCTATTATCGCACCTTAGTCGGCGGCAAGGAAGAGGCCGGCAGGGTTACCCTCGCCCATCAGGTATACGCCGCCTATCGTCGTCTGGATACGGCGCAGCTGGTGAAAATGGTCAATCGCGCCGGACCATACGCGGAGGCCATCGAGGAGGCGGCCGCGGCCTATGGTCTTGACATTGACCTTCTCAAGGGGCTGGCCGCAACGGAATCCTCTTTTTTGCCGCGAACAAGCGCCGACGGCGGCCATGGACTGTTTCAGATTACCCAGGCGCCGGCTCCGGCTGTATCGGCGGTTAACCGCATCTTCGCGGCGGACGGGCGACAGATGGCCGACCCCCGCTATAATGCCCTTCTTGCGGCGGCCACCCTCCGCCACTATCTCGGCGAGATGAAGGGCGACCTGTTTCTCGGCCTCCTGGCCTATAACATCGGGCCAGCCAATGGCGGTCTGCGGTTTATCATGGCACAATATGGGGCCACCGACTTCACAACCATTCAGCCCTATCTGCTGCAGTTGCCCCGGGACTATCCGATACGCGTTCTCTCATATTCCCTGGCATTTCGCATTGCCCGCCTGGAGGGACAGCTTCTGGCGTACGAGGAGGGGAAAAACGCTATAAAAATTCAAGGGCTAGGTATTCCCGGTTATTAACGGCAAAGGTGACCAAGGAAATGGTTCATCTGTTTATACCACCATGGCCAGTCATGGTTGACATCATGGCCCCAGATATCGATCCAGGCGGGGATGGCTTTGGCGCGGCAGATGGCTTGAAGGTCGCGGGTGTCCTCCAGGGCCTCTTCGTCCCAGGCGCCTTGACCGACACTGATCATGATGGTCCCCCGGCGATACTCTTCCAGCAGCCAGGGTTCGTTGTGACCTGCGAGGTAGGCGAGGGGGGAGTTGTAGTACACCGCCGCGATGTCGGCCGGACCCAGGCCGAATTCGGGGCGGTCTAGGCGATACAGGCCACTGCAGGCAATGACTCCGGCAAACAGTCCGGGATGTTTGAAATAAAAATTTACGGCGTGATAGGCGCCCATGCTGCAGCCGTTAGTTATCGGACGAATTTGCGGGCTTCGGCAATGGTCGCGGATAAAGGGCACGACTTCGCTTGTCACATAGCGATCATAGGCCTCGTGGCGACCGTTACGATCGGCAGGTGACAAGCTGAAATCGTACCAGGACTGGCCGTCGACGCTGTCGATGCAGTACAGTTTGATCCGCCCGCCATCGATGAAGGAACCAATGGCACCGGTCATGCCCATCCCTTCATAATCGAAATAGCGGCCGCGGGAGCAGGGGAAGACGATCAAGGGAATTCCCCAATGGCCATACACTTTCAGGGTCATTTCGTGCCCGAGACTGGGACTTACCCAGCGATGTTCTTCAGTATGCATACTTTTAAAGATCCTCGGTTTCCTGGATAAAGGCGGTTATCGCTTCTATGTCGGCGAGGTACGGCGAGCGAAAGATATAGCCGATATCGCCCAGGGCGCTGCTGAAAACCCCGGGGACACTTGCCACCTGGACAATGAAGTGTCCGTATTTGGCCAGGATCTGCTGGTGACTGTGGCGGTAGCGTTGCTCGTTTTTCCGACTGGCGTAGCAGCAGTGATATTTTCGTTCGATGGGGGTTTCATAGCAGCCGGTAACCAGCAATTCTGCCCACACCTTATAGATATCTATGTCGCAGGCATAGTTGAACATGTCGGTGGTATAGCCGCCGGGCGGGCGCATGTTGACTTCCAGGGCGACATAGTGGCCGGGTGAGGTCTGAAAGAATTCAATATGAAAAAATCGCTCCCGGACGTCGAAGACCCTGATGCAGTTGCGGCCAAGCACTTCCAGTTCCGGCGGCAGTTCACGGAGGGAATAATAACTGATGTGACGGCCCTGGTTGACGGTCTCCATGATCCCTTGACTGAAGGTGTGTCCGGTGTGGAAAACAATCTCGCCGTTGCGGCCAGTAAGGCCGTCAAAGGAAATAATGGTGCCGGCGACAAAGGCCTCAATAATGTACTCATTATCCGGTTTAGCAGCGAAAAAAGCCGACAGATCGGCGTCATCGTCGAGGCGAAAGGTGTTTATGGCGCCGACCCCGCCGTCGGGTTTGGCGACTACAGGATAGCCGAATTCGGCAATGAAGGCGCGGGCTTCCAAAATGTTTGCCACCACCCGACCGGCAGCCACCGGCACCCCGGCTTCCTGGAATTTCTCTTTCATTGCCGATTTGCGACGGATGGCAGTGATCGAGTCACCCCGAACCCCGAAGATATTGAAGTCATCCCGGAGACGGGCCTCGGTCTCCAGCCAGTATTCATTAAGGGAGTCAAGCCGATCGATCTTGCCGTAGCGATGGGTGAAATACCCGAGGGCTTGGACCAGTTCCCCGTAGTTGTGCATGTCGTTTACCCGGTAGTATTCGGTCAATGCCGCTCGGACAGTGTCCGGCAGCTGATCAAACGGGGCATCGGCGATACCCAGAACCTTCGCCCCGGCGTTTTTCAGCTGCCGGCAGAAAAGGTGATAGTGGGCTGGAAAGTGCGGTGAGAGAAAGACGACATTCATAATCTGATCCTTTTTTTATCCGGCATCATCTTCCACCAGCCATTTTTCCTTCAGAAAAGTGATTCCGGCATGGTTGGTGAGGTCGAGCTGGATGGGGGTGATGGACACATCGCCACCGGCAAAGGTGTGCACATCGGTGTCTTCTCCGGGGTCGATGACCGGAGTTCCTCCGCCGATCCAGAAATGTTTGGCACCTCGCGGGTCAAGGGTTTCGTGGATGGAATTTTCCCAGAGCCTCCGACCTTGCCGGGTCACCCGGATCTTTTTATAGGTGCTGCCGCTTGGCACATTGATGTTGAGGAGGGTATCGCCGGGGAGGGAATTGCGGAGGGTTTTCTCGGCCATGCAAACAGCAATCTGCATGGCCGCCCGATAATCGTAGGGGGGCTCTCCGCCGACTGAGATGGCCATGGAGGGAATTCCGTACATGGTCCCTTCAATGGCTGCTGATACGGTTCCCGAGTAGGAGATATCGTCGCCGAGATTGGCACCGGCATTTATTCCGGAAACGAGAAGATCAGGGCGAGCGGTTAAAATTTTCTTGAGGCCGACGGCGACGCAGTCGGTTGGGGTGCCGTCGATGGTGTAAAAATTTTCCTTAAGGCGTATGACCTTGAGCGGTCGGTTCATGGTGAGGGAGTGGGAAACCGCCGAATTGTCGCGATCGGGAGCGATGACAATGGTCTTGCCGAGTCCTTTGAGAGCCTGCTGCAAGGCTTCAATGCCGGGGCTATGAATGCCGTCATCGTTGGTAATAAGGATTGTTTTCATTGACTTTAGAGGATGTCGGCCATTTGTTTTTCTACGATATCCCAGAAGGATTGCACGACCGGGTTACCTTTATTTTTCTCGAGAGTGCATACACCGACGGTGAACGGGGTCAATTGCGGTGTCTGTTCGACCACCTCCACCTGGTTTTTCAGGCTGCTTTTTTCCAGGACCAGCAGGGGAACAATGCCGACGCCGCAGCCCATGCCGACCATGGCTATGATCGCCTCATTGCCGGATACCTGCGCATAAATGCGTGGGTGAAGGTTTTTATCGGCAAACCACTTTTCCCCCCTCTGGCGGCTCAACCCCTCTGCCGGCAGAATGACCGGCGTTTTCTCCCAGTTTATCATGCCGTCTGAGTAACTTATAATCTCGGGGCAGGTGGTTGGCAAGATGAACACTAAAGGGGTTTGTAAAAGTGCAATGAATTCGAATCCTTTGGGCTGTTGGTCGGGGAGGGCGGCGACGGCTATGTCGATTTCCCTGGCTTGCAGTTTCGGCAGGGCTTTAGCGGCATCGCCGGTCTGGACGTGGATCGTCACCTCCGGATGGGTTGTGCGGAAGCGGCGGAAAATTTGCGGCAAGATAGACAGTATGGCGGTTACCGAGCAGTACAGAGTCAGTTCGCCGCGCAGGGTGTTATCGCTTTGTAGCCGGTTCTGCAGTATGGCCCACCGGTCGACGGTATCCTCACAATATTCCTTGAAATATATCCCAGCCTGGGTGAGGTTGACGGTTCTATTGTTGCGGAAAAAAAGGGCCTCGCCCACCTCGTTTTCCAGGCGTTGGATGGTCCGGGTCAGGCCGGAGGCGGTGATGTTGCATTCAATGCTGGTTCGGCCGAAATGTAAGGTTGTTGCCAGGTGTTTAAAAAGTTTTAGTTCTCTGATATTCATGAATAAGCGGTAAGTCGATAAGTTGAATGGTCCCAAGTCGTCGCGCAGGTGCACAGCTTGCTATGTCGATTTCTGTCGAGGTCGGGGACAAGTGTTGCAATTTCAGCAACACATTATCACGAATAAATCACTTGACGCAACAGGAGTTTCCCAATATATCAGATGAAACATTACCGATGGTCGGTTGATCACTGAAAAATTATACAGATACAAGGAGATAAAAATGGGCTTAAATTACTTTAATACCTTGCCGCTGCGACGGCAGATAGAGGAACTGTCCAAATGCCGTTTTATGGATGCAACTGAATTTGACGGCGTCGGGTATTTGCAGGGCAAGAAGATCGTCATAGTTGGTTGCGGTGCCCAGGGGCTGAACCAAGGCCTGAACCTGCGCGACAGCGGCCTTGACGTGGCCTATGCCTTGAGGGAGGTGGCAATCAAGGAAAAACGCCAATCCTGGAAAAATGCCACAGAAAATGACTTTGCCGTCGGCACGTATCAAGAGCTTATTCCATCCGCCGATCTGGTGATCAATCTGACTCCCGACAAGCAGCATACCAACGTCGTTTCAACGATCATGCCGCTGATGAAAAAAGGTGCCTGCCTTTCCTATTCCCACGGGTTCAATATTGTTGAAGAAGGGATGAAGGTGCGCAAGGACCTGACGGTCATCATGGTCGCTCCCAAGGCACCCGGCACCGAAGTTCGCCAGGAATACAAACGGGGCTTTGGCGTGCCGACCCTCATCGCCGTACATGGTGAAAACGACCCGAACGGTGAGGGTTGGGATATTGCCAAGGCATATTGCTGTGCCACCGGCGGGGATAAGGCGGGGGTCTTGGAATCATCTTTCGTCGCCGAGGTAAAATCCGATCTCATGGGTGAGCAGACCATCCTCTGCGGCATGCTGCAGACCGGTTCTCTGCTGTGTTATGACAAGATGGTCGAACTTGGCATCGACGCCGGATATGCCGCCAAACTCGTACAAAATGGTTGGGAGGTAATCACCGAATCGTTGAAATTGGGCGGTATTACCGCCATGATGGACCGACTCACCAATCCGGCCAAGATCAAAGCCTACATCCTTTGTGAAGAATTGAAGAATATTCTCCGCCCGCTTTTTGAAAAACATATGGACGATATTGCTTCCGGTCATTTCTCGAAAACCATGATGGCCGATTGGGCAAATGATGACGCCAATCTCCTCAGATGGCGAAAGGAAACCGGGGAAACTGCATTTGAACGGGCACCGTTGACGACCGCCAAGATCGAGGAGCAGGAGTACTACGACAAGGGTATTCTGATGATTGCCTTGGTCAAGGCCGGAGTGGAGCTGGCCTTTGATACCATGGTAAGCTGTGGAATCAAGGAGGAATCGGCATATTATGAATCCCTGCACGAGGTGCCGCTTATTGCCAATACCATTGCCAGAAAGAAACTCTACGAGATGAACGTGGTTATCTCCGACACCGCCGAGTTTGGCAACTATCTCTTTGCCCATGCGGCAGTGCCCCTGCTCCAGGAATTCATGAATACCATTGAAACCGATGTCATCGGCAAAGGCCTTGATCCGACAGATAACGCGGTTGACAATCTCGACCTGATTCAGGTGAACGAAGGAATCCGCTTCACTGTTATCGAAGGGGTCGGCGAAGAATTACGTTCCCACATGAGTGCGATGAAGCCGATCATGTAAAGGAAGTCCGGTTTTCATGGCTGGAAGGTATGCCGGTAATTTGCCGTAGGGCTCTTTGGATTTCCTGTTTTTGTTCCGGAATATTTTCAGAAAATTGCCGGCACAAACAGTTTGCTGAGAAAAATGTAAGGACGGGAAAGTATCGTGGGACAACAATCATGAAGTTGGGGATAGTTGTACAAGAAATTGGTTTTCAGTCGGAAAACCAATAAAAACCGGGGACACCCGTCCCTTTACAAAAAACTCACAATTGAGGAGGATCCATGAAAGCTTTACATTTGCTACTGGTTGCTATTTTCACTCTTACCCTTGGTCTGTCGGCGCTTTCCAGAGATGTTCTGGCTGCAGCGGAAAAGAAAGAGGTTGTTACTCCTGTCGACAAGGCCACCGCCCCGCCAAAAGTTACCTCGGATGCGAAAAGCAGCGTTGCAAAGGCAACCAAGGGGATTCCCAAGGATGTCAATATTAATACTGCCGACAAGGAAATGCTGACCCTCCTCCCAGGTATTGGACCGGTGCTCGCTGAGGCAATTCTTGCCTATCGGAAAGACAACGGTAATTTCAAAAGCATTGATGAACTGACTAAGGTGAAGGGCATTGGTGAAAAAAACCTAGCGAAACTCAAGCCGTTCCTACAGACTATTTAATCGGAAGGTTCTCGCCGGGTTCACGATCATGCTGGCCTACGCTTATAACTCCGGCAAGGTGGTAAAACTGCCGGAGCCCTTTCTCCTCAGCTGCCGGCAGTGGTTGTCGGCAGCTGAGCCGCAGCCTCAAGATTGTCATTCCAACCAAGAATAATTAAATTTTTTGGCGAAGAGCAACTGCCTTGAAAAATTGTTTGCCAATCAATTTAAAGAAGGCACGGGTGCTGAACTTCGATGAAAAACAGATTGCAGAGAAGAAGATCGAGTTCTTTTTCTTGACGAGGTGTAAGATCCATGAATTCTACACCGATTTCCAATTCAAAACTGCCCGAAAGATCCGGATGCTCGATGTTTCTCTCCCAGACTTTGCGGACCATGAGCTGCTTAAGATGAACACCCTTGGCATTGATGATATCCATCGACCATTCGGCAGGGAAGGTATGAGGGTAGAGGCATCCGAAAGATAGGCCATCTCGGCTGATATCGATAATTTTTGCGGTTCCTCGAGCTGTGATGCCTAGAAGGTGTACCGTGTTGCAGCGGTCACTTTTCCTTCGTTCCCTATGATATGAGAAAACTTGAGACTCCTGTAGGATGAGATAGTTCATTTTTTCCTCCAAAGGAAATGCGTTAAAAAATTCTTCCTGCAAATCATCGATCCGCCCAATGTTCATTGAGGGTTGTGACGCGCATAGTGCCGGTTTCGTGGTTGAATCGTCCGACAATAAACATACCGGATAGGCTGATATTCCCTTGCCTATCGACAAGCAAATCATATGCCAGTATTTTATATATAATTATATTAATAAGTTAATTTAAAACTGTGGAAAATTTGAAGAACCTACTGGACCAAATTTTGCCGGAAGCGGGGAGGTAAGTGCAGAAAATGCGCTGAATACTGAGAGGTAAAACCCTCCCCCTGGGAGGTGGAGAGGGCCACAGCAAAAAAAATTCAATCAATCAATACATTCCATATCCCGTCCGCAGCATAGTGGCACTGCTCCTCCGGCCTTGACATTCATGTATTTGTTGCAGGTATGACAGTAATACGTGTCGTCTTTAGGTGCTCTTTTATCTGCCGAGTAGACCGTGGCGCCACCTTTGACACCTTCAATGTTGAAGCGGGCGAGTTGGTCTACTCCTGGCACGAACTGCCCCATTGGAACGAGTTTTTTATTGTTGCCGTAGCAATCAATAATGATTTTCCATAGGGTATCAAGACTTGCCTTCTCCTGCTCCGATTCCGGGGTAATTTCAACAACGTTTCTATCAACTGATATTTTCATTTCTGTGTTCCTCGCTGAAGGGTTTCTAAAAATGTTTCCAAAAATCCTCTTTTGCTGCCCCACATTTTGGGCATACCCAGTCTTCTGGGACATTTTCCCAAGCAGTTCCTGGTTCGACACCATTTTCATAATCACCTTCTGCCGGATCATAGATATAACCGCACGGACATTCCCATTTCTGCATGACACTCTCCTTGCTCAATTAGTAGTAATTTAAATTGCAGACGAGAAAACATTATTAATAATGATTGTTATTGTCAAGAAAAATAAGAAAGAGCAACCCTGAACGGACAATGTGAGGTTGGGAGTAATGGTATTGTTAACCGAAACAGCTGGCGGGAACTGTCTGCCATGTCTGTTTCCAAATAAATCGATTAATGAATTTTTAGCCAAAAAATACCAATATCACTGTTGTTGTAGGTGGCATTGACAGGATATCGAAGTCCTTGTTTTCCTTCGGAGAAGCGAGCCCACAGGTCATGCTCGGGATACAGCGGATAATTGATATCGTTGCCGTCATTTTTGGTTTTTGACGGTGAGAAACCTTTTAAATTGGCGAAGATTTGACTATCGAGTCGGCTTATATTGGACCGTACCCCTTTGATGATCAGTAACTTATCCCGGGGTACGGTGATTTCTCTACCCTCGGCAACAGAGACCAACTGGCCGTTGACATTGAGCAACAAGTGCTCAGCATGAAGCTCAGCCGGTGGTCCTTCTTGTTTTTTTAAAGAAAGCTGTGTCTTGCCTGGCATCACTTTTGGGGTTTTCTTATCATGTGTCGCATCAGGGATCCCATGTTTTCCTGGTTTTATCGCAATGCTCATGGAACCGCAGGTCTCAGCATCCTTGCGAATGATCACTTGAGTAGGTTCGGCAATACGAAAGGGCAAGTTTGTGTCGTTATGGCTACCCATGCCAACAAAATCGGCCGAAAGTCCACGATTAAAATTAGCGACAATATCGGTTATGACGACCTCGTCGCCACTTTCAATCTGCAATTCTGCACCGTTTGGAACAGCAAGGGGCAATCCACCGTTGACTTTAATAAGGACATAGTCAAGTTTGGTATTTTCAACGTGGAGGCCGGGGGTCTCCGGGATGATGTTGAATTCTTCCATAAAGGTATTAATTACCAATTTCTGAAAGCCTACCTTTATTGAATTGGATTTGATCGCTTTTGACGTTTCCACACCAAAAGCGGGTATATTTTCTTGGGTGAGGGCGTAGTAGGTCGCGGATTTGCGTTGCTCCAAATAGCGGGTCGTCTCCGAGACGGTGTTGTGATTATTCGGTTGGAAGTAGTAGCGGGGGTTGTCTATCTGCCGGTTTACTTTTGAAATTATTTTGTTTGCCAGGAACTCAAGGTCAATGGCAGTTTGTTTTTTTTCACCAAAATAACTGTCGGCATCATAAATGATCGATTGCCCGAACCGATCAGGGTTTTCATTCTCACTTTTCCAATCCTGACTATAAAACCCTGACCCTTCATGGAGATTAAGCAGGCAGTCCGCCTCGCCGATCAGCTTCTTGAGAATGGTGACAATCTCCTGTTCCATATTTTTTTCATCATCGGTGGTTTTAGAGAACTTTCGATTCATATCACCAGTCATCCCATCGCGCTGATTGAGTAAAATTGAATAAAAATTTGCGCGGGGAACAACAATGAGATTACCTTTTTTTAAACTGATATCGGCATAAAGGTCGGCGGTAAGATATCCACCTGGCTCATCGCCCTGTATGCCACCGATAAGCAGGAGAGTCTTGCCAGGCTCTTTGCCGAAAATTCTGTAAACATGCAGTTCATGTTCAGTGTTCGCGAGATAGACATCATGGAGGCTTTGATGGCGCAAGGGATCTGCTTGGCTTGCTTGGCAATTGACCACCAGAAGACCTGCAATGATGTAACCCAGCAAGAAAAGAGGACAAAGAATTTTCATTATTGATCGATGTCGAGTATTTTTTTAAAAAGAAGAAAAAACAACCTCATAGCAGGGCAATTATCCTGGGCTAGATAATTTCATTTTCTATCATCCAGCGGTTTTTCCAATTAATCAGATGCAATGTTTTTGTGCCATTGTTCTGTAGTTGATCGGATTTGTATGTCTGTTGAAACGAAACATTGGCTCCGGTGGATGTCCATTCGATGGAAATATTATGTATTTGAATTGCAATAAATTTGTATTTTTGATTTAAGTAAATTTTTTTTGCTCGCCACTCTTCCTTGTTCATATTGCCGCTTTTAAAGGATGGACTATAACAGCTTATATAGGCGTCAATGTCTTTGCTTGCCCAGGCGGTTCGCCATTTTTCGACAAAGGCGAGCAGCTCATCCTCTTTATCAAAAGATGGTTTGGACGGTTTGCTATCCTTAAGTCGGCCGGCAATAATCCCTGGCTCTTCGGTTTTAGCCAGCGCATTGTTGCTCTTTGCTGTTGGGGAAGTGGCTTTCACCATGCTTTCATTGGACTTTTGTGCCTGGGTATTGGCCTTTACCGCAACCCCATTGGTTTTCACCGCAAACTCACTGCTCTTGACCGCTTGTTCATTTTTGGTTGGACGCAACGCCAGAATAGTTGGGACAGTATCCAGAGTTTGTACGGCATAAAGGGTTCTCCAGTTACCGGAGGGGGATAGGCTTAAATATGCCCGTTTGCGCTCTGTATATTGGGTGAGTTTGTCCTCAAGTATCTTATAATTGATTGAGACCATCATCTGTTCTCGTAGCTTGAAATATGTTAAGGTCTTTATGTTTTCGACCGGAATCTTCACTGGATTAAAAGAGATTTTTTCAAGAACATCCTGAAACAGGCTACTGTTTTTTTCAAGGAGGAGATTGGCACCGAGTGAGAGTTCACATTCGCTGTCGAGGACAATAACAGGGATTGTATGAATGGCAAGATAAGGAGCCAGTTCGTCGAGATCGCTGTTGTTAAGGGTGATACAGCCATTGGTGCTGTTTGGGTTAAGTTTTTTGTTGGTGCCGTGTATAAAAATGCCGTCCCCATAATGTCCCGCGTGTACATCGAACGCATTTGGGTAGTCGAGGTGAAAGGCGCGGCTTCCGAAAACGGTGATTCGCTTATCTTCATAAATCTCCGTGATATGGTAGATGCCCTCGGGCGTTCGGGCATCGCCGCTGGTCTTCTTGGTACCTGGGTTTTCGCCTGTAGCACAGGTGAATTCCTTGAGAATTTTCAGGCCGTCCTTTTGTTCAAACAGCTTGAGTTTCTGGTGTTTCTTTTCAACCACAATAAAATATGAAGGTCCATCGGTGGCATAAAAGAAGAGTTGCAGTTGCCCCTCCGGTTCGGAGGACTGTGTCTGCGAAGCCTCTAGGCTTGCGAAAAGGAGAAAAAAGCCGAGCACGAGGGTCAAAGTACAACAATATCTACATGATGTCATGATGTGCAAAATGATAAACTTCCCTTGTTACATTCGAGCAGGAATGTAACAGGGGAAGGAAAGTTTTGAGGTTATTTTCTTGCGAGTATCTGGGTTGTTGCACGTTGAGCAACGCAGTCAACCAACTTAGCTTATTCCTCAGATTTTGACAAATTCATCTTCGATGAGCCGCAGAAATATTTTCTGAATTCCCCTCAGGGCGGAGTGTTGGGTGGGACTCCTCGGCATGTTCTTCCCTGTTGCAGTTCTCCCGAATATTGTCTTTAATACATTGCATTGCGCTCAATGCTGTGGCCGTATTGATTGTGCTGCATTCTTGAAAATTACGTGGATAACTGTCAACAGGTAAATAATCAATGGTTTGAGGAATAGAAAAAATATCTCCATGATACGGGCAATCATTTCTTTTCTGGCGAGCGTGTTGACTGTAGTGCAGATTGTTCTGCTGCGCACCGGGACTAAAGGACTGTGTTTTAATGACGGCTGTGCAATTGTTGACAGCATGACCAATATTTCCCCTCTATTCTTCAATATTGCCGGATTTTTGTATTTCCAGACTCTTTTTTGGTTGTTTTTACGCGGCAGAAACGGTTCCGAATATTGGCATAAACTGGCTCGGCTGTTATTGCTCGCAGGTCTTGCCGCAGAGGCGGTGCTGCTGTTTTTTCAGCATTCGATCGCCACCGTCTTCTGTTCTTACTGTCTGGTAGTCTTTGCGGTTATCGCCTTGTTAAATCTTTGTTGCGGCCTGCGGCATTTGTTTCGAGGGGTGGTAATATTTCTTTCGGTACTTGGAGCCTGTCTGAGTTTGCAATTCGGACCTCCGGCAAAAGGCGGAGGGGTCTCTCTCGACTCGGGGAGCATGGCGATGGTGAGCGGGAAGAGTGACGGCGGCAGATTGTATCTCTTTTTTTCCGCTTCCTGCAGCCATTGTGAAAGGGTCATTGACGAGATCAGTTCCGACAACATCTGCACCGTGCATTTCAATCCTGTAGAAAAAATTGAAAAATTTGCTGTGCGTGAGGCTACCTTGTTTAACGATTACGAGCCAAAGGTCAATCGCGCTTTATTGCAGAGCTTGTCGATCAATGAGGTGCCTATTCTCATGGCCAAGGCTGAAGAGGAAATTTTGGTTTTGAAAGGGGAAAAACGCATCAGGGAGTATCTGCAAAGGACGTGCAGGCAAAGCCGCAACCTCGACTTCGGCGGCACCTCACAGAGCATGCCTTCTGGGTATAATTTTATTCCGAAGGTGCAAAAGCCGGAAGAAGGTGCCTGTTCGCTGGACACCGATTGTGACCCTAGAGTAGCACCAAGTGCTATCGGCCAATAATAACATGGCGGATTTTATAAAAATCTATGGTTATTCAGCAGTCACAGATCTCATTTCAAGAGATCGGCGAGTTCTTCACGGGTGAGCATTGACCTTGGGGCGGACCTGCGTCGATTAGCAATAATACGTTTATCGAAATTTTTCCGCCGGTCGACACCAAGCCTTGCCTTGGCCAGAGAGCGCAACCATCCATACAAACCGCGGGAATGTTTTTCTGCGGCATTTCGGCGATCACTGCGCCTTTCTTGATTGGCGCGGCGATCGCCGATCCTCCGACAGCTATACGGCTTTCGCCTCTCTGTTCCATCCCACATGTGTTTCGCCTGAGCTTTTTCTTTAGGGCAAATGAAACGTAATTAGTAATTTGTACCTAACTTGCCGAAAATATAGAAAACAGCATACCCCTGCAGGAGATTTTGTGCAACCGCCACCTGAGGCCCACTGTGCGAATTTAACCTTGGTAAGCAGCAAGCCCAGATGCTTGAAAAGGGAAAGATCGAAAAAAAGATTCCGACCTATTATTTCACCCAGCTCTTGGTTGTGGCCCTGGGGCTTGATGCGGAAATCTGTCATTTCGAACTGAACGACAAGATCAGTGTTGAACTGTTGCAGAGCAAAAGATGCTTGGTTGCAGCGTAAACGAGAAGGTCGGATTCAAATTTCTGCGTGGTGCCGGCTGCCGTGGCGGCATCTGCGGCGCCTGTCCGACTGTATACCGAATGGTTGGGGATTAAAAAAGAACTTGCCGATGCCGGCATTGATAATCCGGCGGTGGCACCGATTCTTCTCCCTGATTACTCAACCGATGAAGTTGCCGAACGGCGTTGGCCACAAGCCAGGACGGTGGCAGAGCCGATCAACTGAAAACCGATCAATAAAGAATGCCAAGGAATGGGGAGTTGACATATTCCTCTAAGTAACCGCTGTGGCTTTATAAAGCCGCAGCGGTTTTTTGTTTGCCTTGGAAAGGTCGAAATTGTAATAAAAAAGGACGATAGAGTTACTACCAATTATGTGTTAAATTAGTACAAAAACAGTAGATCGAATACATGAAGTGGTTTTTTGCAAAAAACAGGGGAGCTATATGAAAAGCAATTTTATTACCACTGTTTACGGGCCAGTCGTCCCGGGGATTATCAAAGTTTTGGCACAGGCCACCCGCAGTTTGGGCGGAGAATGGTTGACGAGCAAGATAATTAAGCTTGATGGCCAATTCGCCGCCATTATGAATGTCATTGTTGAAGAAGAGCAGGAAAAGGCTTTGAAGTCGAGTCTTGAGGAGAAATTTCCCAGCCTCCGATTTGTTTATACACCGCCCAGTACAGCCCCCCGAGGGCCAACAAAAATCATCACCTTCGTTATCGAATGTATCAATCGGCCCGGTTTAACAGGTGATCTGAGTGGTATTCTCGCTAACCTGGATATCGGGGTGGAGGATATGGAATGTAAACGGTTTGTCATGGACGGCATCGGCGACACCGTTTTTTCAGCTCGACTGACTCTCTCCGTACCTTTTGACGCCGTTAGCGAAACTATTGCTGAAGAGATTGAAACCCTTTCAGAGGATGTCCGGGTAAACATTGTTTAGGAGCCGTTACAAAATAACCTGGCCATCTTTAACCCATTTTGTTACGGCTCCTTATGCCGTTCCGGGCATTCCTTTGGCCATGTTATTTTTTTACAACGGCTTAGCACCTTAGAAATGCATTCCTTTTTTTATCGTTCAGTTTGCCTCTTCACAAAGAGCCCGGTGCAAAGCACGTTGGGCCTGAACAAAATGGTCGCGCTGCAGGGTGAACTGCATGTTGGTCTGTCTGGTGGTCTGCGACACCGACAGGATGTTGATGTTTTCGTCGGCCAGAGCTTGGGCGGCCTTGGCAAGGATACCGGGTTTGGCGATATTGGAGCCTATGGCGCAGACAATGGCGACATTCTGAGTGGTGACCAATTCGAAACGTTTGCGCATATCCTCAACCAAGGCTTGCGAGCAATCCCGTTCGGCGATGAGGACGTCAATGGTATTGGCATTGGTTGCCTTATTGATGTAGCTGACATTGTGGTCCTGAAGGATCTTCATGATTCGCATATCAAAACCCACTTCGCCGACCATGCGGGTATCGTGAATTTCCAGGCAGGTGACCGTGTTGGAACCGGTAACGACCTCGGTTTTGGAATGTGGACAGATATAATCCTTAGTAATCAGAGTGCCGCTGTGGCTCGGATCAAAAGCATTCATTACCCGGATGGATATTCCGGCAGTCTCCAGCGGCTTTGAGGCTTTGGGGTGGATCGCCTCCATGCCGACATCGGCCAACTGATCGGCGACGTCGAAATTGGTGTTGCAGACCGGGTGCACTTTAGTTGCGCCGATTATCACCGGATCACCGGAACAGAGGTGATATTCCTTGTGAATGACCGCTTCACCGGCTTTGAGGATGACGGCTATTTTTGAGAAAGTGACTTCCGAGTAGCCCCGGTCAAATTCGCGCATGATACCTTCGGTACCCTTGGTGTACCCGGTGGCCACGCAGATGGTTTTGGCTGGATCAAGACTTGCGAAGGTGTGGCGAATACGTTCATCGATGGTTCGCTCCCGCCGCTCCTGCCAGCCACTCAGATCAACGTAGGTGGCGTCGTAGCCTAAGTTTTGCAAGATGTTGGCGCTGTTGAAGGCACTGTGCATCTCGCCGATGGAGGCCAGCAGTTCTCGTGCGGCAAGAAGCACCTCACTGCGGTTGACATAGCCGGACGAAATGACGTTGTCCATGCTTTTCAGGATATTGACGGCAAAGGTAATCCGTTCGCAGATAAATTGGTCGGCAACGGCAACATCGAGGCCAATACTCTCAAAGCTGCGGTTCAGTTCACAGAGCCTGTTCTGCAGGGTAATCATGGCCGGTTCATATTCTTCATTTTGTTCAAAGCTTTGGTAGATTCCCGGTTGGCCGGTCTTCTTATGTTCCAAAAGTTCGTTGGTTACCCCTGAATAGGCGGAAACAACATAGATTCTATTATAAATGTCATTTTTATCCTTGAGGATGACGTTCGGCAGCACCTCACCGAAGCGGGACATGGTGGTACCGCCAATTTTTTCTATTCGAAGTCTTTTCTCAATCATTGATTTTCACCGATCCCGGCAAGGGGATTTTTGCATGACCCTTATGAGGGGTGGGCGCCGTAACGAAATTGTTGAAAACAGGTTAACTTGCTGGTAACAGATGAGAAGTCTGAAAAAAAAATAACTTATGCAAAACATAGTCATGAAAGTGGCCGTATCCTATCGCAAAGATTTTTTGCCTGCAACTGATTTCATGCCGGCGAAAAACACAGCGGCTTGATTCCGAGCATTTTGATGAAAATGATGCCGTATATGCAAACCTGCGCATCTGGTCAAAAGACAGTGCAGGTAACGATCAGCTGAAAGCCCTTGGCAAGGCAGGTGTCGGTGCTCTGTATCTTGGCCACATTGAAACACTTTTTTCGCTGAAAGATGACGAAAATGAACTTCTCAGCCAAGTCCGAGCGACAGGTCTTGCTCTTATGGAAAGCGGTCGGGCAGTAACCCAGCAGCAGGTAGCTCTGGTTGCTTAGGGGCCCCGTTAAGGCAGTTTGCAAATGGCATGGCACCTGGTAGGTTTTCGTGGTAAATAGCTTGGTTGTGATTGCCACTGCGGCGGAAATGAATCCGCAACAAGCTGGCCAATATGCAGACCCATGGACTTCTTTAAGCTCAAACTCTCACTTTTCCTCCTTCTTGCTATAATCGTTTTTGGTACAAGTGGTTACGTTGTTGTCGAAGGAATGTCTCCTTTTAATGCCTTCTATATGACCATCATCACCATCAGCAGTGTCGGCTTTATGGAAGTCCAGCCCCTCTCCCCTCTCGGTAGAGGAATAACCATTGTTATAATTGTCATGGGCATCAGCCTCATGACCTTTACTCTTGGGCAGGTGGCACGCATCTTTGTGGAAGGTGAACTCAGGAAAGTTCTTGGGAGAAGAAAATTGGAGAAACAGGTTGCCGAATTACAGAATCATTACATCATCTGCGGCTATGGTCGGATAGGGCAAATCATTGTCAGAGAATTAACATCCACAAAAACCCCCTTGGTGGTGATCGAACAGAACCCGCAGGCTATTGAGGCGCTTGAGGCGGAAGGTATCCTCTATCTCAACATGGATGCAACCTCTGATGAGGCACTTACCGCCGCTGGATTAAACAGAGCCAAGGGACTGGTCACGGCGGTCAGTTCTGATGCCGATAATGTCTTTATTGCTCTGTCCGCCAAGGGAATGCGCCCTGATATCTTCATCCTTGCCCGGGCCTCTGATGTGAAAAATGAAGGCAAGCTACTGCGGGCCGGAGCCTCGAGAGTCGTCTGTCCTTATCAGATGGGGGGCAGAAGGATGGCGGAGATCCTGCATAAGCCGACGGTTGTTGATTTTCTCGACCAGACCATGATGCATACAGAACTCGGATTACAGATGGAGGAGGCTTGTATCGCCGATGGTTCGTCGATAACCGGAAAAACCCTCCTCACAAGCAATCTCCGGCAGGATTTTGGGGTTATCATCGTTGCCATTAAAAGAATAACCGGAGAGATGGTGTTCAATCCGGGACCGGGAGAAATTTTTAATGCCGGGGATGTTATCGTCGCCATCGGCAAGAAAACAGAATTACAGCGGATGTCGAAAGCTATTTGCTGAGAGCTTTTTCCTCTTCAAGCAGCAATTACACCTGAGCGCCCAGTGAATCGTTACGGCCCTAATTTTTCGGCGGCAGAGTTGATCGGAGTACCGCCTGGCAAGGAAGACCCTTTTCCACTAACTCGCGGCATTGGTTTTCGGCCCCATCAGCGGTATAAAACGCCCCGGTATACAGGAAGAAAGGTCCGCCTTCCTTGCCAAGAATGTAGGGGAAGACACCCGCCTCCGTGGTTTTAGCAAAAGCCTGGGAAAGCTCCTTTTGGTCGTGAAAGGTGCCGATTCGGCATGAATATGAAGCGTTTTTAACACGTTGAGCCTTGAGATGGTGCCGGGCCTGGAAGGTTTGCGCCGCAGCTTCGGTCGGGAAAATCCCGGTGAACAAGCGATATTTCACACCCGAACTGCCCAAATTGATCTTCACCCAAAAGCCGGCGAGGCCACGTTTACGGTAGAGGACGACGGCCCGCTGGGCATTGGCCTGTTTATCAAAGGTTTCGAGAAGGATGGAAAAGGGGTAGCTGCCCTCTGGGAGGATAGCAATCTGCGGGCCCGCCGCATCCTCGATTATCGTTTCAGCCGGTAGCGGTTCCGTTTTTTTACCAGCCTTTCTTGGATGTGTCGGATGCACTTGTGTTGAGTGCGGTTCAAATATCCCATTATTTTCTGTCTCGCCGGTGTCGGTGAGGAGACCGAAACTTTGTGTCGGCTTGTTACTGATTGGCAGTGTCGGTTGGTTGACTGCCAGTTTGACGATGGTTGCTGCTGCCGGTTGGGGAGGCAATTTATCGTCCGGGCTTGGGTCAGGGTCTTTTGTCGGAATTGTCGGCTGTTCCGAGGAGACAATCGCTGGCGGACTTGCATCTGCCGGCGGCTCGGCGATTGCCGTGGCAGCAGGGGCGGGCGATACTGTGATATCTTGAGTTGAGCCGACCGGTTCGATGGTTTGCTCAGGTTTGTTTTCAGACAAGTGACCAGCGATTTTTTGCGGGCTTGGTTTTTTTGATGTGATGGAGATTTCGAGGTCGAAGAAGGCGAAAAAAGTAAAAATAACGACGCAAAAAATCACTATTGCCGCAACAGCGTATTTCATCTGATTTCTTTTCAAAATTTGAGAGTATCATGAAGGACAAAAGGTTGAGTCCCTTGTTTACCATGTGTTTCTTTCCGGATCAAGGCAACGATTTGTCAAGAAGAATACATGGGGATTTTGCCGCAGACAAGGTTGTCACCGAACTTGTGTGACCGATTTTGGCGTTCTTCATTCCTGTTGACATGGTTCGGGAAAAGCTTGTATTCTCAAAGACTGTATTTTCATTACCAGTGGACCATTTAAAAGGGAATATTACTATGTGGCAAAACATTGAAGCAGCACCCGCCGATTCTATCCTTGGCTTGACCGATGCCTTCCGGAATGATCCGAATCCGCAAAAAGTCAATCTGGGAGTTGGAGTGTATAAGGATGAGGCGGGTAAAACACCGATTCTTGCCTGTGTCAAGGCGGCTGAAAAGATTCTTCTGGCAGGAGAGAGCAGCAAAACCTATCTGCCGATTTCCGGCGATCCGTTGTATGCCGCTGAGGTGCAAAAACTGTTGTTTGGCGACTCCAGTGAGGTCATCATCAGCGGCAGGGCGGCTACCGCCCACACCCCGGGCGGCACTGGAGCCCTGCGGGTGGGTGGCGATCTCCTGAAAAAGTTTTATCCCGGCGCCAAGGTATGGATCAGCAAACCGACCTGGGCCAACCATAAGGGAATGTTCAAAACAGTTGGATTTCCCCTAGCGGAATATGCCTACTACAATGCCACCAGCCGCGCTCTCGATTTTCCGGCCATGGTCGCCGATCTGATGAATATTCCAGCCGGAGACATCGTTTTGCTGCACGCCTGCTGCCATAATCCGAGCGGGGTTGACCTTACTGCCGACCAGTGGCAAAAGGTAGCCGCCATCGGGGTGGAGAAGGGCTGGATTCCCTTCCTGGATTTTGCCTATCAAGGTTTTGGTGAAGGACTTGAGGCCGATCGAGCCGGGATTGAAGCCTTTGCTGCAACCGGAGTCGATTTCTTTATTGCCAGCTCCTATTCGAAAAACTTCGGTCTCTATAACGAGCGCACCGGTGCGCTGACCATTGTCAGTCCGACTGCGCCAGATGCGGCGGTGGCGATGAGTCACCTGAAGACTACCATCCGGGTCATCTATTCCAATCCGCCGGCCCACGGTGGATTGGTTGTGGCTACCATCCTGTCGACTCCGCCGCTGCGTGAGCAGTGGCTGCAGGAATTGGCGGCCATGCGCAACCGTATTAAGGCAATGCGGGTCGCCCTGGTTGAAGGGCTTGCTGCGCGCGGTGTAAGGGGTGATTTTTCCTCCATTACCAGCCAGCGCGGCATGTTTTCGTTCAGCGGTTTGTCGGATGAAGTGGTGTTGTGGCTGCGGGCTAATAAAAGCATTTACGTGGTGGCTGGCGGTCGGATTAATCTGGCCGGGCTGACTGAGGCCAATATCGGCTATGTCTGCAATGCCATTGCCGAGGCAACAGAAAGATAAGGGTTTTTAAAAAGAAAAGGCCCGAAGAAGTGTCACTCCTTCGGACCTTGTCTTTTTACCCAAACTATGCCAGTTCCTGTTCCGTTCGGCTGATAATCTCTTCCTGATGCTCGCGGTCGAGATCGACGAAATAATCGCTGTAACCGGCGACCCGAACCAGCAGGTTGCGGTATTCGTCCGGATGTTCCTGGGCGGTGCGCAGGGTTTTTGTGTCGACGACATTGAACTGGATATGGTGGCCACCGAGGGTGAAATAGGTGCGGATAAGGCCGGCGAGCTTGTCGAGATCCTGGTCGGTGGCGAGAACGCTGGGCAGAAAGCGCTGATTGAGGAGGGTGCCACCCGATTTCAACTGGTCCATCTTGCTGAGTGATTTGATCACCGCCGTCGGGCCGTTGCGGTCGGCGCCATGCGAGGGCGAGGTGCCATCCGATTCCGGCAGGCCGGCGAAGCGGCCGTTGGCCGAGGCGCCGAGCATCTTGCCGAAATAGACATGGCAGGTGGTGGACAGCATGTTCAGATGGTACACCGTTCCCTTGGTATTGGGTTTGCCGTCGATGGCGGTAAAAAGCGATTCGTAAACCCTCTGCATTATTGCATCGGCACGGTCGTCATCGTTGCCGAAAAACGGTGTTTTGTTCCACAGTTTCAAACGCAAGGGCTTCATCATCCTGGAAATTGTTTTTCAAGGCAGAAAGCAAGGTTCTCCATGCGAACCGTGCCGTCTCGTCGAAGACATGGGTCTTGATCGCCGACAGGCTGTCGGTGGTCGTACCTATGCCGCAGCACTGGATGTAGTTGGTGTTGTAGCGCGGGCCGCCGTCGTAATAATCGCGGCCCTTTTCAATGCAATCATGAATGACCACCGACAGGAAGGGCGCCGGTGAATACTTGGCGTACATCCGTTCGATGTAGTTGTTGACCCGAATCTTCAGATCGACGACATATTCCAGCTGCCGGCTGAAGGCCTGGTACAGCTCGTCAAAATTCGTGAAGGTGGCGCGGATCGCCGGTGGCGATGGTGACCATCTTGCCGGTCAGCTGATCAACGCCGTTATTCAGGGTGACTTCGAGGATCTTCGGGACGTTGAGATAGCCGGTGAGGATATAGGCCTCCTTGCCGAAGGCACCGGTCTCGATACAGCCGCTGGTGCCGCCCTCCCGGGCGTCTTCGACACTTTTGCCGACCCGCACCTGTTCCATGACCACCGCATCGGTATTGAACACCGAAGGGTAGCCATAGCCCTTGCGGATGACCTTGGCGGCGGCTTTCAGGAAACGATCCGGCGTCTTGCCGCTGATATGCACACTCGGCTGCGGCTGCAGCAGATGGAGTTCGTCCGACACCTCCAGGCAGATATAGGATACCTCGCTTACGGCGTCGGCCCCGGCGCGGTTCAGGCCGCCGAGATTGATCTGGGTAAAATCGTTGTAGGTACCGCTTTCCTTGGCGGTGACCCCGACCTTCGGCGGTGCGGTGTGGTTGTTGACCTTGATCCACAGGCAGCTGATCAGTTCCTTGGCCTTTTCACGGTCGAGAATGCCGTCGGCCAGGTCTTTTTCATAAAACGGCAGCAGATGCTGGTCGATGTGGCCGGGGGTCATGGCGTCCCAGCCATTCAGCTCGGTGATGGTGCCGAGATGGACGAACCAATACATCTGCAGCGCCTCATGCATGGTCCGGGGTTTCTCAGCCGGGACACGTCGGCAGATTGCTGCAATTTGGTGCAGTTCTTCCCGGCGCACCGGGTCTTTTTCAGCCGCCGCCATGGTCTCGGCCAGATCGGCATGGCGTTCGGCAAAAACAATGACGGCATCGCAGGTAATGGCCATGGCCCGGAGCTGTTCGGCCTTGTCGGAGGCTTCTGGGTCATGGTTGAAATCGAGACGTCGCATGCGATCGGCAATCCGCTCTTTAAAATCGACCATGCCCATGTTGTAGATGGTGCCGTCAAGGGCGGTGTGACCCGGCGCCCGCTGTTCCATGAACTCGGTAAAGAGGCCGGCCTCATAGGCAATGCGCCACTCGCTCGGGATATTGCTGAAGATGCGGTCGCGCATGGAGCGGCCCTGCCAGTAGGGGATGACCTCTTCTTCATAGCGACGGATGTCATCTTCGGCCACCCGGTAACTGGCCATGGTCCGGGAGTTTAAGATGCGCAGATCCTCGGCGCTGTGGCAGGTCAGTTCCGGAAAGGTTGGGACAACCTTCGGTTTCGGGCCGCGCTCGCCGACCAGCAACTCGCCTTCGCCTATATGGATGGTCTTATGCGTGCAGAGATGCAAAAAACACATGGCTCGCAGGACCGGCAGTGAATATTTGCCGCTGTTTTCCCTATAAAACGCGGTCTCAAGAAGAGCCCGCTCTACGGAAATCGATGGCTGTGCCTCAAAACTCTCTGTTCGCAATTTATTTATCCGACTCGTTCATCTCATCCTCCGATGTTCACATCAATTACATATTCTTTGAGTATATCGGCAACCTCAGTTATATGTGCCCTGGACGGTACGGTCAGCGAGGCTCCTTTATAAGCCTGGCCGAGCTTGCGGTATTTGGCGGTGGCTGAAGGGTGGTAGGGCAGTACGTCGATACCCTGTATCCCTTTGCACCCTGCGACAAAGGCGCCCGTTGCTCCGAATATTTTTTTCATCGTCATTAACACCCATGATCAGGGGGATGCGAACCCTGATGGCATGGCCGCTGTCGCCGAGTGCCTTGAGGTTGCTGAGTATCAGATCATTGGCAACGCCGGTGCATTGTTCATGGATTATGCTATCCATATGCTTAATATCATATAGAAAAAGCTCACAATGTCGAGCAACTTCCAAAAGTGTCTCGACCGACGCAAAGCCACTGGTATCGACTGCCCGGTGGATACCCAACTGACCGCAGGCCTGCAGCAACGTCAGTAAACTCTCCGGCTGACTGAGCGGTTCACCACCAGAGCAGGTAATGCCTCCGCAGCTTTGATCAAAGAACGGCAGCTCTTTTTTTATTTCAGTGACGATCTCGGAAAGGCTCATACTCCGCCCGGTTGCTTCATGGGCGAGAGCCGGGCAAACATCAACGCAGGTGGCGCAGGAGGTACATCTATCGTCGTCGCGAAGGACACCCTCGGCGGTCAGTTGCAGGGCCTTTTCCGGACAACGGTCAACACATTCGCCGCAACCCACACATTTCTCGGCAACAAAGAGAATCTTCGAAACGAAGTCAATTCCCTCAGGGTTATGACACCACTGGCAGGCCAGCGGGCAACCTTTAAAAAAGATTGTCGTCCTGATGTTCGGGCCATCGTGCAGAGCATAACGTTTGATGGCAAATATATTAGCAGATGGGGGGAGCATAGCCTTATGTTAACAATAAATCTCATTCTCATGCAAGGGTAAAATGTTGAATTGAAAAATTACCGACCACGTTGCGTCACTTGCAAATTCAATGAATATAAGGCATGAGTTCAATGTATACTATTAATGTATACTGTTTATATGCTTTGTAAAGGAGAAAGATCTCAACGGCTGCGACAAGGAGCAGGTAAAAATCTATTTTGAAAACCACCAGGATTTTGCCGAAAACAACAATGTAGCTGACAGAGAAGTTGCAGAAATGGTACAGTTGGTGACACCAGCCTTGACGGGCGAACGACCATCATCTATCAACAAAGAAGAAGAACGGGAGAAAATACTATGAAATTGCTGGTACTGTTGGGGAGTCCCCGCAAGGGCGGAAACAGCGAGACTCTGGCCCGCAAAGTGGCCGAAGCGGTAGAACAGAGCGGCGGGACGGTTGAATACCGGCGACTTAACGACCTGAGTCTGCGACCTTGCCAAGGTTGCGGCGGTTGCGAGAAAACCGGCAACTGCGTCATCAAGGACGACATGACGGAGATTTACGACGCAGCCGATGCAGCCGACCGGATTCTTCTCGTCAGCCCGGTCTATTTTTACGCCCTGTCAGCCCAATGCAAGATCTGCGGCGATCGGTTTCAGGCTCGATGGTCGAGGAAATACCTTCTCAAGGAAAGATTTCGTCAGGGTGAGGGCCGAAAAGGCTACCTCCTTTCCACCTCGGCTACCAAAGGTCCGAAGATTTTTGACTGCAGCATATTGACCGCACGGTATATTTTCGATGCCATGGATATCCAATATGGCGGCGAGTTTCTTGTGAAAGGCGTTGACAACAGAAAGGCGGTTCTGGGATTTCCGGAAGAGATGGCCAAGGCCGAACAATTCGGCAAAGATATGGTTGCCGGTCGGGCTTGAACCGACCAAACAGGGGCATCTTTTCCGATATAGTTATTATAACCTGACTCTGGGTACAATGATTAAAGACTTACAGCAACTCAATAGCACACAGTTTGATCTCACTATAGTCGGCGGCGGTATCCACGGTGCGGCAATCGCCTATGCAGCGGCACGTGCCGGCTTCCGGGTGGCGCTTCTCGAAAAGGGCGATTTCGCCGGTTCGACTTCGGCCAACAGTCTGAAAATCGTCCATGGCGGTATCCGCTACCTGCAGCACGGCGATTTTAAAAGAATGCGTGAATCGATTGTCTCCAGGCGACGGATGATGGCCTTGGCGCCCCATCTCGTCAAACCCCTGCGATGCCTGATGCCCACTTACGGGCACGGCATAAAAGGACGGGAGACAATGCGCCTGGCCTTTGCCATCTACGATCTCATTGCCTTTGATCGCAACCACGGCCTGGCCGCCGAGAACCACTTGCCCTGCGGCACTGCCGTTTCCCGCGAGGAGGTCAAGTGGCTGGTTCCCGGTATCGCCGAGGAGGGCTTGAGCGGTGGGGCGGTCTGGCATGACGCCATTGCCGTCGACACCGAACGACTGGTGCTTGAATACCTGAAAGAAGCGGTGCGCTATGGGGCCGTTGTCGCCAATTATACCGAGGCGACGAAGATCGACATCACCGGTGGTTGGGTTTCAGCGGTAGTGGCACGCGACCTGCAGACCAGCCGGGAGATACGGGTTGCCAGCCATGCGGTGGTCAATGCCGCTGGACCATGGCTGGAAAAGCTCACCGGCCGGGATGCTGGGAGTGGCGATCAGCTGTGGGCCACCGCTCTCAACATTGTTGTCAAGAAACGACTCTTTGAGAAATATGCGGTGGGTCTTGAAGGATACACCGATTTCACCGACAAAGACGCACTTATCAAACGGGGCAAACGTTTGTTCTTTTTTGTCCCCTGGCAGGACTGCTACACCATGATCGGAACGACCTACGCCCCTTACCAGGGTGTCGCCGATGACTTTTCCCCGACCCGGCAAGAGGTGGCGGCGGTGCTTGAAGATATCAATAAAATCTATCCACATGGTCGCCTCACCATGGACGATGTGACGTATTTCCACGCCGGTCTCCTGCCCATCAAGGAGGCGGATGCCGGTAAGGCCGATTCGGTGCAGCTCGACAAGTCGTCGTTGATCATCGAGCACGGGCCTCTCGACGGCAGAAACGGCCTCTTTTCCATCAAAGGGGTTAAATATACCACAGCCCCCGACATTGCCGAAAAGATGGTAAAAATTTTGGTCTCGGAGGCGTGGCTGGGAGAAAGAGCGGCGGGCAGCTACCGCGCCTCGCCACCGCGAAATCTTGATTTCGGCCCGGCCATCAACGCCCTTGGCGGGGAATATGCCGCGGTTAGAAACCACCTGACGACCTCTTATGGCAGCGGATGGCGTGAGGTGTTCCGCTTTATTGTGCAGCGCTCCCCTGTAAACGCAGGCGAGTCACCCTGGCTGATGCAGGAGCCACCATTGCTTGCGGCCGAAGTGCTGTACTTTATCCATGAGGAAATGGCCGTAACCCTCGCCGACGTGATGTTTCGCAGGACCAACGTGGCCGCAGCAGAATGCCCGGCAAGGGGGACTCTGCTGCGGATAGCCGGCTTCATGGGCGGAGAATTGCATTGGAGCGCCGAGGAGCAGGAGCGGCAGATTACCCAAGTCGAGCAGGTTTTCACAATACTGAAGAATTGAGGGCGCTGGGAATGTTTTTAGAAACAGCCGATATTGAGACAGCAACGGCCGACTACGCAGCACGCTTCAGCGGTGCTGCGGGGGAGTATTTTCTTGCCGAACAGGCGGCGATAACCCTAGATCTTCTGCGCCATCTGCCGGGTGCTCGAGTCCTTGACGTCGGCGGTGGTCATGCCCAGTTGGCCGAACCCCTGGTGAAAAACGGCTATGCGGTGACAGTCACCGGCAGTGACGACAGTTGCCGCATACGCCTTGACCAGTGCCTTGCACCGGGTTCCTTTACCTATCAGACCTGCGATTCCCTGTCCCTGCCCTTTGCGAATCGTTCTTTCGATGTGGTCATGGCCTTCCGACTCCTGCCCCATGTCAGCAGATGGCGGCAAATTATCGCTGAAATGTGTCGGGTAGCTGACAAATGCGTCATCGTCGATTATCCTGACCGGCGTTCGACCAACATCTTGTACGAGCTGCTTTTCAGCATGAAGAAAAAAATGGAGGGCAATACCCGGCCATTCACCCTTTTTTCCCGGGCGGAAATCGCCGGGAGCGTCGCCGCAAACGGTTTTGCCCAGCCGCTTTTTAAACCTGAATTTCTCCTGCCCATGGTTGTCCACCGCAAGGTCGGTAATAAAACCTTGTCAGCCGCCGTTGAGGCCTGTTGCCGGTTGAGTGGTCTTACGCAATTGTTCGGTTCGCCGATTATTATCCGCAGTGACCGGTTGAGGAGTTGATTTTGTCGGAGACTTCACAGGCAACAAGGTCAATACTGGTAATCGCCCCCCAGCCGTTTTTCCAGAACCGGGGAACACCCATAGCTGTGCTCCTGCTGGTCGAGGAGTTGGCGCTCCTTGGACATGACGTGCATCTGCTGGTTTTTCATGAAGGTGAAGAGGTCATCATTCCCGGCGTCCACCTGCACAGGATTCCGGCAATCTGGGGCATAAAAAATATCCCGCCCTCCCTGTCTTTGAAAAAAATCATCTGTGATGTCTTCATGTTTTTCAAGGCGATTCGACTGCTGCGCCGCCACCGCTTTGCGGTCATCCATGCGGTCGAAGAAGCGGCTTTTATGGCGATGCTGTTGAGGCTGTTTTTTGGCACACCCTATATCTATGATATGGATTCTTCCCTGGCCGATCAGTTGGTAGAGAAATTTTCCTTTCTCCACCCCATCCGATCAGCCCTTCAGTTCTGCGAACGGTTTGCGGTTAGAGGGAGTTGCGGGGTGATAGCAGTGTGTCGGGCGCTCGAGGAAATCGCCCTGGCCCACGCTCCGAAAAAACTCATAGTTCGTCTGGAAGATATCAGCCTGCTGGAGGACTCCGTCTCTTCGGATGAGGAACTACGGCAGCGCCTGCAAATCTCCGGGCCGATCATGCTCTATGTCGGCAACCTCGAAAAATATCAGGGCATCGATCTGCTTCTGCAGAGCTTCCAACTGGCTCTTCATCAGGGCTGTCACGGCAACCTGGTAATCATCGGTGGCACGCCTGAGACCATGGCCGCCTATAAAAAATATGCCGAGGAACTGCAGATAGCCGACCACACCTTTTTCTGTGGTCCCCGGCCGGTGGAACTCCTCGGCCATTATCTGGCCCAGGCCGATATCCTCCTTTCGCCGCGGGTACAGGGCAACAACACGCCGATGAAACTCTACTCCTATCTCGATTCGGGCAAGGTTGTGCTGGCCACTAACCTTCTCACCCATACCCAGGTTTTGACCGATGATTTTGCCTGTCTGGTTGCACCGGAGCGGCAGAGCATGGCCGCCGGCATGGCAAGATTACTGACCAACCCGGAGCTGTGTGTAAGGCTCGGGGCAGAGGGGCACCGGGTTGCCCGGGAAAATTATTCTCGTTCGGCCTTCAGGGCCAAATTAACCGATTTTTACAGGAGGATTTTTGCAGCCCTGCCTCCACCACCTCATCAACCAGCGAACATTTCATGAAGATACTTGTAACCGGCGGCACCGGTTTTACCGGCCATAATCTCAGTAAGAGGCTCCTGCAGGACGGTCATCAGGTCAGATTACTGGTGCGCAGCAAAAAACGTGTCATGGTGGCGCCCCATCCGGCTCTGGAGATTCAGGAAGGGGATATCCGGGACCGGGCGGCGGTCGACCGCGCGGTTGAAGGCGTGCAGAAGGTCTTCAACATCGCCGCGATGTTCCGCACCGCAGCCTCGGTCGACCAGGATTATCGCGATATCCATGTCGAGGGCGTCCGGCACCTGGTTGAAGCTGCCGTCAAGCACCAGGTAAAGCGCTTTGTCCATTGCAGTACCGTTGGGGTGCACGGCGATGTCAAAGTGCCGCCGGCAACTGAGGAGTCGCCCTTTGCCCCCGCCGACATCTATCAGCGAACCAAACTTGAAGGGGAGCTGCTGGCCCGTGAGCTTGCCGCGAAAAACGGTCTGGCCCTGTCGGTCGTTCGCCCTACCGCCATTTACGGCCCGGGCGATATGCGGCTGCTGAAGCTCTTTAAACTGGCGGTAAAGAAGATCACTCCGGTAATCGGAACCGGCAAGATTTACTATCATATGGTCTATATCGACGACCTGGTACAGGGTTTTATTCTCGCTTCGGAACGAGAGGAGGCGATCGGTCAGGTCTTTATCGTCGGTGGTGACGAGAATATGAACCTTGATGATCTTCTTTCGACCATCGCCAAGATAACCGGCAGTCCGGACACAAAAATTCACATTCCGGCCCTGCCCTTTCAGCTGGCCGGCTCACTCTGCGAGAAGATCTGCATACCCCTCGGCATCGAACCACCCATCTACCGCCGCCGGGTTGATTTTTTCACCAAGAGTCGGTCCTTTGATATCAGCAAGGCCAAAAGGCTGCTCGGTTATTCCCCGCAATATGGGCTGCATAAAGGCCTCGACAAAACCGCCCAGTGGTATAAGGAACAAGGGTTGCTGTAGTTTCTGCAGGTTCTGCAGAGATGCTCGTTTTGATATTAACCCAAGCGGGCTTCTTCTCCTTCGAATTGTTTGATCAAAGCACTAGCACATTGTGAAATATGAGGCATGCCTTCGACCATGTTATCTATTACAACGGGTCAGCAATTCCATGCCGAAACCAGAAATGGCAGTTGGCCGGCAATTCCCGGTGCGTTCTTACTGCCGAATGGAACCACCATTTGCAACTTGCTTGCAATCGTCATGGGTACCTCCAGGGGCAAAGCCATATTGGTCTGATGTCGCTCACACATGAAGTGCGCAACATTGGCCATGTTGGTGCTGGCTGGAGCAAAGAGACTGCTCACAAGGCCCTTATGCAGCATGTATTCCGATACGTCACCTCTGACGGCGTCACAACCGCGGATGGAGCGCTGTGCGAATGACATTGTATAGTCTCCAGGTTGCCGGTGGACCTAACCGCGGCGCCACCGTCCCCGAGAACGATGGCATAACCGGCTTGTCCGGTTGATGTCTTGGTTGGGGGCTCGCGTCGCCTCACGAAGCCGATGCTCTTTTCCTACAGGTTTTCGTTATTACCCTCTTTATTACCCTCTTTTGAGGGGTATTACCCTTTCTTTTTCCATTTGGCTCCAGGCCCACGGCCAATGCACTCAACGCTCTTTCCTTTCTGCTCACCGAGAATGTGGCGCAGCATTTCCCGGCTGACGCCCGGACAGGCTTGTTCCAGTTGGACCACAGTGAACTCAAGCGGCAAGCGTTGCAGGGCGGCCAGAATCATCGCGGTTTTGGCTCCTCTGGGCGCCTGGATATCACCGACCCGTTCCGCAAACTCTTGATACGCAGTTTTCAAAATAGAGAAAGTGAAATTAATATACGGCCAAGGATCGTGTTCACCCTCGTTCCAACCTTGCGAACTTTGCTCCAAGATTTCGTAATAGCGGTCTTTGTTCTGCTCGATCAAACGCTCCAGGCTGATGTAGCGGCCTACTTCAAAGCCAAGTTGCTGGCACTGCAAGAGGAGCAGCAACCTGGAAACGCGACCATTACCGTCGCGAAACGGATGGATACAGAGAAAGTCGAGGTTAAAGGCCGGCATGCCGATCAGGGGGTGAATCCAACGTTCATCCCGATCTCGGAACAGGGGCTTGGTTCTTCCCGGCCGATGAACCTGAATACCGATAATGTACGATTTTCCTGCTTGCCCAAAAAAGGCCCTTATGTTGTGCAAAGATCGTTTGAGTCGGTGGTCATCGTCTCTTTCAGCAGATTCATGACATAAAGGACAGCAAATTCGATAGCATCACGGAAACCGGAGCCGATATTCCCCTCTGGAAACGGGATGTATGCGACTCCAGCAAGATTGGATGGAATGTTGACGCCCTCCTCGTGCAGAAGAACTACTGAATTCCGGCCATACCGCCCTTGGAAGAAGCCGATCTCGTGCATGACGTTTTCCCGAACTCTTGCTTCATCTTCGTTCGCAACATCATCTCCTGTCATAATTATCACTGCGCTGCTACATCGGGACGCGTTGTCGATCAACTTTTCGATGATTGTGCGGCCAAGGTTTGGCTCCTGCTCTAGCTCTAAAGTCGGTATACCTACATCCCTCTCAATGAACGGCTAAACCGCACGCCAATCGGCGGAGCGGCCATGAGAGATGAATACGCGGCAAATGTTCTCTTCTCTCGGCTGAGCAAGCTCACTGTTTGCGCGGATCTCGAAAATTTGGTCTATATCGCGAACTAACCTTTCGGCCCGAGCTCTTGAATAGTGAATTGGCGCAGGTATGCCCGGCCCTGGGCTAACCATCACAGTCTCGGGTTCAGTTTTGATGACTTGGAAATCTCCGTAAAGATCTGGGAGTAGTCGATTAAGTGCATTCAAGTGGTCGGCAGCCTGATCAAAGTAATGCCGCACCAAATCTGGAGGGAAGTTTCCACGGGTTAGCACTACGCCTCTTCTTCGGTTGCCGCTAACGTTTTCGTCCATCACGGCCAAAATAGCCTTACGGATTCCGGCTAGCTTAGCCATTACCACGGCAAGTCCTGTCGTCATAAACTCATCCCCTATTCGTTGCAGTAAACGTTTCCGATGCGTGCAATATCTCTTGTGATACCCAATGTCACGGTTGTGGCGCGGGTTTCCCGTCGCCACCAACCGCTGGTTCGGTGCCTTTCTCGAACCGTTCATAGTACCCGAGCAATTGCCCGGCCGCGCTATGGACCCCGACGATCGTGATTCTCTCCTGATCCTCGTTTACTTTCAGAAAGATGGAGGTTTCCCCCGTCAGGAGTCGCTCATGAATCCGTTTGATGGACTCCGTGGAAGCTGGGTTGTGGCAATCGAACAGCGACTTACCCATGAGGTCCGAGTATCCGCGCTTCTCATAGCGGACCTTGGCTGTTTTGTTCAGATACCTGATAATGTGATCATTATCGACGAACACGATTGGGCTGTCGACGCTGTCGAGTATCGCCTCGTATGTTTTCAAATCCATCTTGTCTTCCTCAACCGAACAAGTTATTAGCGAAACGGAATCGTCCAGTTAACACACATAATTGCGGTATTATCGATAAAAGCAAATTACGTACCAATCTTCTTGTATATTTCGTTCGATTCTAAAAGTTCAATCAGTAATTGCAAGGTATCTGCACAACGGCTACCACAATGGGGTGGCAATTATCTGCCGGTTCCGATTGAAGTGAGTATAAGAGTTGGTTTTGCTCCATCGCTGATACTCTGCGCCATAAAAACTGCATATAAATCTGTTGTCTTAGATATTGCAAGTTGTTAGTTCGATCTTTCTGCATGGCAGGCAAAATAATGTTGGATACGTAAAAATACAGGAGAATTCCATATGTGCGTTGCGGTATATACCGGGTCAAGTCAGCCTAGACTTTGCATGACTTCCGCAGCTGTTAGAAATATCTCGACCCGCTCTTTACCTCGCCCGATATTATTTCTTTTCAAGCGGAGAGGGCCGATTTCACCGGTTCGCCGTACATGTGTTCCGCCACAAGGTACACGGGAAAAGCCATCGATTTCCCAGTAGCGTCGCTCATTGCGTTCGTCTGCAAAGGCGCTTGTAATTTCAAGGTCGGATGCAATTATGGTGTTCGCCGCTTCGGCAATTTCCGGGAGCAAGGGGTTGATACTCTCGGGCCAGACAAAGTCTATTCGCGCCTTTTCTTCGGCGATATGGGCGCCTACTTTTTCAATCCCCGGCAGCGTTTTATAAAACAGCTCAAGTACCAGTTCCGCCGCGAAATGCAGGCGCATTAATCGATATCGCCGCCGCCAGTCGATCACTACCTCTACGGTTTGGCCCGGCGCAAGACCGTGGCCGTCCGCCAGGGTGTAGATAATTTCCGATCCGTCTTTTTCGGCATGCAGGACGGAGCAGCCGCCAATGGATCCGCAATCACTTTCTTGCCCGCCTGAGAAGGCGAAATAGATGGTCGATTGCACGGTTACCTGATTGCCGGTAACCGTGGCAATGGTGGTCTGGTGCTGCGTCAGGTAGGGGGCCTGCCAGAAGACTTTGAATGCCATTTTTTCTGCAAACCAAAATGAAGGTAATCAATAAGAACTCCCCTCCGCCTACTGCCGGACGGCAGTAGGCGGAGGGTAAACGACGGACACTCATCATGACAGAAAATGACAACTAACCCCCCACAAGGGGGGATAAGTACCTTCACGAAATTCATTTTCAAAGAACAAGAAATGAATTTCTAAAGTACTAACGGGAGAATAATTTGCCAAACTCCCCGAATCCTTCCTTCTCCAGGTCAGCCACCGGTACAAATCGTAACGCTGCTGAATTGAGGCAATACCTCAGTTTCGTCGGCGGTGGCCCGTCGTCGAAGACATGGCCGAGATGGGAATTGCCCTTTTTGCTGCGCACCTCGGTCCGTACTGTGAAGAACTTCCGGTCTTCTTTTTCGACGACATTGTCCTTGACCAGCGGCTGGGTAAAACTCGGCCAGCCGGTACCCGAATCGAATTTGTCAAGCGAGCTGAAAAGCACTTCGCCGGAGACAATATCCACGTAGATTCCAGCCTCTTTATTATCCCAGTATTGGTTTTTAAAGGGCGGTTCAGTACCGTTTTCCTGGGTTACCTCGTATTGCAGGGCGGTGAGTCGTTTTTTTAAGTCTTCTTTGCTGTTTTGTTTTGTCATGGTTTTTTTGCTCCAGTCAATGCCTTCAAGAAATGTATCCCGGCCGGAGCGACTTCGATAGAAGGTATAGCGGACGGGATTTTTTTTATAATAATCCTGATGATACTCCTCGGCCGGATAAAAGGTGCTGTAGGTGACGATCGGGGTGACGAGCGGGCCTTTAAAAATAGAACTGCCGGCAAGCTCTGCCTTGGAGGCCTCGGCCAGCCTGCGTTCTTCTTCACTGTTATAGAAAATTGCCGTTGAATAGGCGTGACCGCGATCGACAAACTGGCCGCCGCCATCGGTCGGGTCCACCTGGTGCCAATATACGTCAAGGAGTTGCTGGTAGCTGATTTTCTTTGGGTCGTAGGTAATTTCCACCACCTCGATATGCCCGCCGCCCACATAGTTCTCATAGGTCGGATTCTGGGATGTCCCCCCGGTATAGCCGGAGACCACTGAAATCACTCCATCCAGCTGCTCGAAAGGCTTTTCCATACACCAGAAGCAACCGCCTGCAAACATGGCCCTGGCGGTTGCACCATTCGTCTGCTGCGGTTCGGTCGCCGCCACCGGCGTGGTCAGCTGCTCTGCCATTGTCCCTGCCATGGTTGCCAGTGCCAGGAACCATGCCATGATAAAAAATGTTTTCATTGTCTTCCTCTTTGATAGGGTTGTCGCTACCTTTCGTTGTTTTGCATGCTACTGCGCTGCGCCTGAACTCTTGCTCTTGTTCTTCGGGGAAACGGTGCGAACATAGGTCTGGGCATTTTTCAGGGCTTCTTCCATCTCATTAACCTGTATCTTTGCCGGATCGAAGACCACGGTGTTGATTTCACCATAGTCCCGCATCCCCTTGTCCACCCGTACGATACCTTTTCGCCCATCCAGGGCGTCCTTGCCGACGTCGTATCAGGCGACGACAAAGGTCGCTTCCTGCAGGGCTGCAAACGCATAATTCGTAGATAAACTTGGACCCATCCCCCAGCCAAGCAGCAAAATTGCGAGAATAAATTTCCATCTTTTCATTGCCTTCCCTCCATTTTTCATTGTTGCTCGTCCTTTGTCGGGATTTTTTGTGCCAAGAGGTTCTTCCTCTTGCCATTAACAATAAATACGAGGTGCAAAGGAGCAATGAAGGGAATGTAAAGATTGGGTAAAGAGATTGCTCAAAGAGGCAGGATAAACCAGATATGGGTATCGTCCGGGCGGCTTTCGGCACCGATCGACCCGCCGTGCGCCTCGATCAGTTCTTTGGTGATGGCAAGACCAATGCCTGCGCCGCCGGCATCGCGCGACCGGGATCGGTCGGCGCGAAAAAAACGTTCGAAGACAAAGGGCAGGTCGCCTGGGGCAATGCCTGCTCCGCTGTTGTGGAAATCGACCTTGACCCCTTCCGGAACCCGGCTTATGGCTATCTCCACCCGGCCGTTCTCGGGCGTATATTTGCAGCAGTTGTCGAGGAGGTTCTGCATAGCCTGGAGGAGTTTGTCGCGATCGGCGGAGACCCGTGCCTGGTCGTCGTCCCATCTGGTTTCGATCCTGATCGCCTTTTTCTGGAAATTGAGGCGGTGCAGTTCGATCATCTGTTTGACGAGGTCAGCTATTAAAATATCCTCGCGTTTCAGATAGGCCTTGGCGGCATCGGCCCGGGCCAGCTGCTGCAGGTTGTCGACCAGGTGGACCAGGCGGAGGTTCTCCTCCTGCAGCATCTGCAGGGTCTCTGGCGTTGGCGGAATCACCCCGTCGTTCAAGGCCTCAAGATAGCCGCGCAGATTGGTGAGCGGGGTACGCAGTTCGTGGGCGACGTCCGCCACCATGGTCTTGCGCAGCTGTTCGATTTTCCCCAGTCGGTCGGCCATATTATTGAAGGCGATACCGAGCTGGCCGACCTCGTCGCTGGTGCTGATCTCGGCCCGCAGGGAAAAATTGCCGGCGGCGACTTCTTTGGTGATGGCGGTCATCTGCGAAAGGGGGCGGAGAACCCGGCGGGTGAGAAGAAAACTGAGGACGAAAGCCAGGCCCAGGGCGGCCAGGCTGGCCCACACCAGGTACTGATGAATGGAGGTTAAAAACATCTGGTGGATGTCGTTGGGGGAGACATCGTAGATCTTCATCAGCTCCATGAAATACTGAGCGGCAAGTTTATCGATCGCCAGCCAGACTACCAGAAAAATGACGCCGATCACCGGCAGGATATTGGTCAGGAGCAGTTTCCAGAGCAGGCGGTTGCGCATCCTCTCACTCCTCGTCCGGCTCGGCGAATCGGTAGCCGAAACCGCGGACGGTCAGGATGCGCTCGGGATTGGCTGGATCGTCTTCGATCTTCTGCCGGAGTTTGCCGATATGGACATCGATGACCCGGTCGATGACCGTCTCGCCATGGTCGTAAAAGCGCTCCAGCAGCTCGTTTCTGGAAAACACCCGTCCCGGCGAGGACATCAGGGCCTGGAGCAGCTTGTATTCCGAAGATGTCAGGTTGACCGGCGCACCGTTGACGCTCACCTTGTGTTTTTCCAGGTTGAGGGCAAGGCCACCGTGCAGCATGATCTTTTTTTCCCGTGCGGGTCCGGGCTGTACCCGGCGGAGTATCGCCTTGACCCGTTCCACCAGCTCGCGCGGGCTGAAGGGTTTGACCACATAATCGTCGGCCCCGAGGGAAAGCCCCATGACTCGATCAATCTCCTCCTCACGGGCGGTGAGCATGAGAATCGGCACGTCGGAAAATTTACGCAGCTGCCGGCAGACCTCCCAGCCGTCGACTTTGGGAAGCATCACATCAAGGATGACGAAACCCGGCTCGCGGAGGCGTGCCTGGCGCAGTGCCTCCTCGCCGTCATAGACGGCAATGGTGCTGAAACCTTCGCGGGCAAGATAGGTTGCCACCAGCTTCGAGGTGTTCTGATCGTCCTCGACAATGAGGATGGGACTGGCGAGAATTGGCACGAGAATTCTCCTTGTTGGTTGCATGCGTCTTAATTGCGGAAACGCACCGAAGCAGGGAGTTGAGGGCGCATCCAGCAAAAGCCCAGTTTGCCGGAATTTGCCCATCCTTTCGTCTCCGTATTGAAATGGATGACTTTAAGAGGATAGTATCGTTTGATTCTGTTTTCAACTCCAATAAATATAAGGCCACGGCTCCACGGAGCTGAAGCGTTTCGGCTTCCCCCTGAAGTCGGTTGTTCTGCCAATACAAGAGAACTACAAATTGCGCTTTCATAAAGGTTCAGCTATAAATAGGTCTTGTGATGCGAGCAAACTACTCGATTTCAAACGCAACTTATCCCTCTTGGTGAATTTTCGTCGGAAATTATGAGCGCCTACTGTTACGCCAAAAAAGTTTGCAAGGAAAACTCAAAATGAGTGAATATCAATACTATAGCTTTCGAGCTGTCGATAGACCACTGAGTTCGAGTGAGATGAAGCAGCTCCGCAACATCTCCAGCCGGGCCGAGATCACCGCCGATAGCTTTATCAAGGCCTATAACTACGGCGATTTGAAAGCAAATCCCCGGTATCTTATGCGGCAGTTTTTTGATATTCATGTCTATCTTTCCAACTGGGGATCGGCAATGCTCATGTTGCGTCTGCCCAGGGAGGCACTTGACGCAGAAACCGTAAACGCCTTTGCCGTCGATGGCTATTTTGAGGGTGCAGCGTTCATGACTGAACATGGGCGGCGCAAGGCCCTGGTGACCCGACTGGAGAAGGTTGGACTCCGCCAGGTGCCGATGTGAGCCTTGATTATGCCGGCCTTGATCTGTTGCGACGGTCGCATCCGGCCTGGCGGTTGTTGCGTTCCGATCATGCTCCCTTGGTGGCGAGCTTTCTCCAGCGGGTGTTTATCGAGCCGAATGTTCGGCAGATGCAGCAGGCGGATCTCGCCGAAGCCCTGGAAGACGAGCTTTTTGCCCTCCGGGAAAAATACGGGGAGGAACTGTTCCCGAAGCGTGCTGTTGAATACCTCAGCGACTGGGCGGACAACGACAAAGGCTGGCTGCGCAAATACTATCCTACCGGCTCCGACGAACCGCATTTTGACCTGACTTCGGCCAGCGAAAAGGCCATTGCCTGGCTAGCGAGCCTCACCGAGCGTGCTTTCGTCGGCACCGAGTCGCGGCTTTTAACCCTCTTTGCCCTCCTCAGGCAGATGAGCGAGGGCAGTGAAACCGATCCCGCAGCCCGCACCGCCGAGCTCATCCGGCGGCGCAGCGAAATCGATGCCGAGATCGAGCGCATCCGCGACGGCGATATTTCGCTCATGGGCGACACCGCCTTAAAGGACCGCTTTCAGCAGTTTCTCCAGTTGGCAAGGGATCTGCTCGCCGACTTTCGTGAGGTCGAGCAGAACTTTCGCAGTCTTGACCGGCAGGTCCGCGAGCGGATCGCCCTGTGGGATGGCGCCAAGGGCGAGCTTCTCGAAGAGATCATGGGGCAGCGCGATACCATTGCCGATTCCGATCAGGGCAAGAGCTTCAGGGCTTTCTGGGATTTTCTAATGTCGCAGAGCCGCCAGGAAGAGCTGAGCCGGCTGCTGGAACAGGTTCTGACCCTGCCGCCGGTGGTGGCAATGCAACCGGAATCTCGCCTGCGTCGCGTCCATTACGACTGGCTTGAGGCAGGCGAGCATACCCAGCGCACCGTTGCCCGTCTGTCGCAGCAGCTGCGGCGCTTTCTCGACGATCAGGCCTGGCTGGAAAATCGTCGCATCATGGATATCCTGCACAATATCGAAGCGCAGGCATTGGCGGTACGCGAGGAAGCGCCAACCGCTGACTTTATAGAGCTGGCCGAGGCCAGTGCCACCGTCGAATCTGCCGATGGAACGCCCCCTGCACCGACTACAGGTCAAGCCGCGAATTGTCGATCTTCAGCTGGAGGACGGCGAGGAGGCTGGCGATGTCGCGGCGCTCTTCAACCAGGTGGTGGTAGACCGGGCGGAACTCGCACGTTTCATCCGCCAGGCCCTGCAGGAGCGAAGTCAGATAAGCCTTGCCGAGCTGGTGGCCCTCCATCCGTTGCGCCAGGGTTTGTCCGAGCTGCTGGTCTATCTGCAGCTGGCCGGCGGACGCAGCGATACGGCGGTGGACGAGGAAACGATCGAGTCGCTTACCTGGCAGCTTGGGGACGGCAGCTATCGCCGCGTCCGTTTGCCGCGCATTATTTTTACGAGGAAATGACATGAATACAGCGGAACTCCGATCACCGGCAGCCGACAACAGCACCGATCTCTCCATGGTCGTCGTATCGCTGCTGCGAGGCGTATTGTACCAGGAAGAAAAGGTCGAGGTGTGGAATGGTCTCCTTAACCTGCAGGCGGCAGTCCGTGATTATGTCGCCGTTCTCGGTCTGGAACTCATTCTCGACGAAGCCGAAGGCTACGCCTTTCTTCGATCCCGGCCGGAAGACGAGGAAAAAATCGAAGCCGCCATTCCCCGTCTGGTGCGGCGCCAGCCTCTTTCTTTTCCGGTCAGTCTTCTGCTGGCACTGCTGCGCAAGAAGCTGGCGGAATTCGATGCGACCGGTGGTGAGACGCGGCTTATCCTTGCCGCGAGTGATATTGCCGAGCTGATCAGGGTTTTTCTGCCGGCCGGCAGCAACGAGGCGAAATTGGTTGATCAGGTGGATACCCATCTCGGCAAGGTCGTTAAGCTGGGATTTCTTCGACCTCTCCATGGTCAGAAGCAGATGTTTGAAGTTCGGCGCATCCTCAAGGCCTTTGTCGATGCCCAGTGGCTGACCGAGTTCGATCAGCGGCTGGATCTGTACCGGCAGGAGCTTGCGACAAAGGGAGGAGCAGTCCATGGCTGAGCCGATGCGGCTTGATTTTATCGGCGACGACCGGTTGGCCGGTTTCCGCCTGATGCGCCTTGAGGTGTTGAACTGGGGCACCTTCGATAAGCGGGTGTGGACCCTTGAACTGGGCGGCAAAAACAGCCTGCTCACCGGTGATATCGGCTCCGGCAAGTCAACCCTCGTCGACGCCGTGACCACTCTCTTGGTGCCGGCCCAGCGCGTCGCCTACAATAAGGCGGCGGGTGGCGACATGCGCGAGCGAACGCTCAGGTCCTATGTGCTCGGCCATTATAAATCGGAACGGGCGGAGATCGGCGGCAGTGCCAAGCCGGTCGCCCTGCGCGATTATAACAGCTATTCGGTGATCCTCGCCGTCTTCCACAACAGCGGTTTCGGCAAGACCGTGACCCTGGCCCAGGTGTTCTGGCTGAAGGATGGTCAGGGGCAGCCGACGCGGTTTTACGTGGCCTCTGAGCGGCAACTCGGCATCAAGCAGGATTTTGGCGGTTTCGGCAATGATATCGGCAACCTGAAAAAGAGGCTGCGGAGTGACGCCGTGATGCTCTTTGAAAACTTCCCGCCGTACGGCGCCTGGTTTCGCAGGCGCTTCGGTATCGATAACGAACAGGCGCTGGAACTTTTCCATCAGACCGTCTCCCTGAAATCCGTCGGCAACCTCACCGGTTTTGTCCGAACCCATATGCTTGAACCCTTTGAGGTCGAACCGCGCATAAACGCCCTGATCGCCCATTTTGATGATCTGAACCGGGCGCATGAAGCGGTTCTCAAGGCCAAAGACCAGGTGGAGCGGCTGCTGCCTCTGGTTGCCGACTGCGATCGCTACGGGCAACTGGCGCAGTCGAGCCGACAGCTGCGCGGCTGCCGCGATGCCCTGCGCCCGTGGTTTGCCGGTCTCAAGCTGGAACTGCTGGAGCAGCGGCTGGCGAGACTTAGGGGAGGAGCTGAAACGTCACAACACCAGGGTCGAGGGACTGGTCGAGCAGCGGCGACTGCTGCAGGGACGGGAAAGGGAACTGCGGCGCAGCATTGCCGAAAACGGCGGCGACCGCATTGAACTTATCGGCGAGGAGATTCGCCGCTGCGAGGAAGAGCAGCAACGCAAACAGCGCAAGTTCGAGCGCTATGGCGAACTGATGGAGGCCCTTGGCCTGTATGGCGCCGACAGCGTCGGCGCCTTTCTCGTGCAACGGCAAAAATGTGCAACCATGCTGGAAGAAGAGGCCGAGGCCGAGACGCTGATCCAGAATGAATTGAATGAGGCCGGGGTCGAGTTTCGCCTCAAGCGCGAGGAACACGACCAGCTGCAGGTGGAACTCCGCGGCCTGAAAGCCAGGCGCTCGAATATCGACGAAAAGCAGATAAGCATCCGTCGCACCCTGTGTACCGACCTCGGGCTTGCCGAAGAAAAGATGCCCTTTATCGGTGAACTGCTGCGAGTGCGCGAGGAGGAACGTGACTGGGAGGGGGCTGCTGAGCGACTGCTGCACGGTTTCGGTCTGTCGCTGCTGGTACCGGAACAACATTACAGCCTGGTGGCCGGGTGGGTGGATAGCAACAACCTCAAGGGTCGGCTGGTCTATTTCCGGGTGCGGCCAAAGACCGCGGCCGAATTGCCGAACCTGCATCCCGAGTCTCTTGTGCATAAGCTTGCGATCAAGCCCGATTCGCCGTTTTTTAACTGGCTGGAGAGTGAGGTCGCCAGGCGTTTTGACCTGGCATGCTGTGCCGGCCAGGAGCAGTTTCGCCGTGAGGCCCAGGCTATCACCCGGGCCGGGCAGATCAAGGCACGGGGCGAACGGCATGAAAAGGATGATCGCCATCGCCTGGGCGATCGCAGCCGCTATGTGCTTGGCTGGAGCAATGAGGATAAGATAGCGGCACTGGAAGACAAGGCCAGACTGCTGGCGACGCAGCTGGCGGATATCGGGGAAAAGATCGCTGACCTGCAAGACCTGCAGCGTTCTGCCAAGTACCGGCTGGAAATGCTTTCAAAACTCGATGAATACCGTGATTTTGCCGAACTCGACTGGCAGCCCTTGGTGGTGAAAATCGGCAGGCTCAAAGATGAGAGGGACAAGCTTGAGGCGGCATCCGACATTCTCAAGATGTTGACCGCGCAGATGCAGGTTGCGGAAGAAAACCTGCAAAAAGTTGAAGGACAGCTGGAGCAGCACCGCAGCGTTTGCGCGAAAACCGAGCAGAAAGCAAGTGACGCGACAGCATTGCAGCGTGACACCCGCCAGGTGATGGAGAGCGCACCGCCGGAATCCGCCGGCTTTTTCACACAGCTCGAATCGTTGCGGAAAGAGGCCCTCGGCGAGCAGCAGGTGTCCGTCGAATCCTGCGACAATCGGGAGCGGGAGATGCGCGACTGGCTGCAGAAAACAATCGATAACGAGGACAGAAATATTGCCCGGCTGCGCGATAAAATTATCGATGCCATGCGCACCTACAGCACCAAGTATGATCTTGAGACCCGGGAGGTCGATGTTTCGGTCGAGGCGGCGGCGGATTACCGGGCTATGCTCGGGCAATTGCAGGCCGATGACCTGCCGCGTTTCGAAACGCGCTTTAAAGAGCTGCTCAACGAGAACACCATCCGCGAGGTGGCCAACTTTCAGTCGCAGCTGGCGCGCGAACAGGAAACCATCAAGGAGCGCATCGGCCGCATCAACGAGTCGCTGACCCGCATCGATTATAATCCAGGCCGATATATCGTCCTGGAGGCGGCGCCGGTCATTGATGCCGATGTCCGGGAGTTTCGCGAGGAGCTGCGGGCCTGCACCGAGGGCAGCCTCACCGGCTCCGAGGATGCCCAGTATTCCGAGGCAAAATTTCTCCAGGTGCGGCGGATTATCGAACGGTTCCGCGGCCGTGACGGGCGGTCGGAGCTGGACCGGCGCTGGACGGTCAAGGTCACCGATGTGCGCAACTGGTTTGCCTTTGCCGCCAGTGAGCGGTGGCGTGAGGATGACAGCGAGTTTGAACATTACGCCGATTCCGGCGGCAAGTCCGGGGGCCAGAAGGAAAAACTTGCCTACACCGTGCTGGCGGCAAGTCTTGCCTATCAGTTCGGCCTGGAGTGGGGGGCGGTGCGCTCGCGGACCTTTCGCTTTGTCGTCATCGACGAGGCCTTCGGCCGCGGCTCGGATGAATCGGCGCAATACGGACTGCAGCTTTTTGCCCAGCTCAACCTGCAGCTGCTGATCGTCACCCCTCTGCAGAAGATCCATGTCATTGAACCCTTCGTTGCCGGCGTCGGCTTTGTCCATAATGCCGACGGTCAGGCCTCCAGTCTGCGTAATCTGACCATCGAGGAATATCGTAAAGAAAAAGAGGCGGAGCATCCGTGAACTGGACTACGCCGTCGGATATCGTCAGCCAGCTGCGAAAGCTCTGGGATCAGGGCATAATTCTTGCGGCGTTGGCCGGCGGCGAGGAGATTTTCCCCCGGCGCCTGGTCTTGAAAAAGCCGACATCGGCGGAAATGGCCGACCGTTTTTCCGAGGTTCGGGCCTGGATTGCCGGTCTTGATCGTGACGCAAAACATTACCGGGTGGTCCGGCGGGAGATACATCATCGGACTCTCGGGGCAAACGCAGTCCCTGCCGAGGTGTGGATCGACAGCCTGGCCGATTGCCTGGCGCTGATCGGCAAACACCGCGAAGCGGAGCGCTTTGCCGCAGTGGTTGAGCTGACTGTCCGGCATTATCCACAGCTTCTTTCCTGGCTGGTCAAGCGACCACTGCAAGGATTGGCGTTGGCCGGGGACTGGCCGCGTCTTCTGGATATCGTTGCCTGGCTGGAGGATCATCCGCGCCCCGGCATCTATCTGCGGCAGGTTGACATTGCCGGGGTGCACAGCAAGTTTATCGAGAGCCATCGGGGTGTTCTTACCGAGCTGTTCGATCTGGTATTGCCACAGGAACATATTGATGTAAGCGATCGAAGAGCCGGCGGTTTTTGCAGGCGCTATGGCTTTCGCGACAAACCGGCGCGGGTCAGGTTTCGTCTGCTTGATCCTGCTCTGTCGCTCCTCACCGGATCAGTCGATCAGGATTTCACCCTGACCGAGGCAACCTTTGCAACCCTCAACCTGCCGGTCGAGCGTGTCTATATCACCGAAAACGAAATAAATTTTCTCGCCTTTCCGCCTGTCGCAGACAGCATGGTGATCTTTGGGGCCGGCTACGGTTTTGGGGTATTTGCCAACGCGGCCTGGCTGCACACCGGCAATCTGCACTACTGGGGCGATATCGACACCCACGGCTTTGCCATCCTCGACCAGCTGCGAGCTCTTTTCCCGACGGCGAATTCCTTTCTCATGGACCGCGAGACCCTCCTTGCCCATCGGCTGCATTGGGGGCAGGAGCCGCAACCGAGCCGTGGCGAGCTGTCCCGGCTGACACCCGAAGAGCAAAGTCTTTACGACGATTTACGCTGTGATCGACTGGCGATTCGGTTGCGTCTTGAGCAGGAACGGATAGGCTTTGCCTGGGTTGAAAGGATGGTTCGGCGGAAGCAGGAATTTCGATGAACCTCTTATTCGTCCGGTATTGCCATGCTTCCAGGACAACTAAAATGAAACGCTTTATTTCAGTAATGTTGAGGAGATGTTATATTCGATCGAAGTCATTGACTTGGATTCAGTGCACCACGCAAAACAGATAAGGGAAAGCTGTCTCTTGAATAAAAAACAACTCTCCGAGCGCGACATCTGCACCAAGTTCATCACGCCTGCCCTGGAGCAGGCGGGATGGGATGTAACCACCCAGATCTTGGAAGAATTTCCCCTTACCAAAGGCAGGATAATCGTTCGCGGCAAGCTCCACACCCGCGCCAAACATAAACGGGCTGATTATGTGTTGTTCTACAAGCCCAATATCCCCATCGCCGTAATCGAAGCCAAGGACAATAGCCATTCGGTCGGCGACGGAATGCAGCAGGCATTGGCCTATGCGGAAATGCTGCAAGTACCCTTCGTCTTCAGCTCCAATGGCGATGGTTTTCTGTTTCACAACAAAATCGCCACAGACGGCATCATTGAGCGCGAACTGGCCCTGCATGAATTTCCATCCCCGCAAACTCTCTGGCAGTGGTGGTCAAGCGTATCGGGCACTGGATGATCGGCAAAACGATCTCGTTACTCAGGATTACTACAGCGACGGCAGCGACAAGACACCACGCTATTACCAGTTGCTGGCCATCAACACGACCATGGAGGCCATTGCTCGGGGTCAAAATCGTATTCTCTTGGTGATGGCCACCGGCACCGGCAAGACCTTCACCGCCTTTCAGATCATTTGGCGTCTTTGGAAGTCTAAAGCCAAAAAACGCATCCTGTTCCTTGCCGACCGCAACATCCTGATCGATCAGACCATGACCAACGATTTCAAGCCGTTCGGTTCGGCCATGACGAAAATACAGAAGCGGCAGGCCAACAAGTCCTACGAGATTTATCTGTCGCTGTATCAGGCCGTCACCGGCACTGTGGAAGAACAAAACATCTATAAACAGTTCAGTCCTGATTTCTTTGATCTGATAATCATCGATGAATGTCATCGCGGCAGCGCTGCCGAGGATTCAGCCTGGCGGGAGATTCTTGAGTATTTCTCTTCCGCCACGCAAATCGGCATGACCGCGACACCGAAGGAGACCAAAGAGATTTCCAATATCGACTACTTCGGCGACCCCCCTTTATACCTACTCGCTCAAACAGGGCATCGACGACGGCTTTCTCGCCCCGTACAAGGTGGTGCGTATCGATCTGGACAGCGACCTTGCCGGTTGGCGGCCCGACAAAGGTATGCTGGATAAATATGGCAACGAGATCGAAGACCGTATCTACAACCAAAAAGATTTCGACAAGACCCTGGTGCTGGAAAAACGTACCCAGCTCGTGGCGAAAAAGATCAGCGAATTTCTGCGCCAGACCAATCGTTTCGACAAGACCATCGTCTTTTGTGAAAACATCGACCATGCCGAGCGCATGCGCCAGGCACTGGTCAACGAAAACAGCGATCTGGTTGCGGCAAATGACAAATACGTCATGCGCATTACCGGTGACAATGAAGAGGGCAAGGCCGAGCTCGATAACTTCATCTTCCCGGAAAGCAGATATCCGGTCATTGCCACCACCTCCAAGCTGATGACCACGGGCATCGATGCCCAGACCTGCAAGTTGATTGTCCTCGATCAGCGCATCCAGTCGATGACCGAGTTCAAGCAGATCATCGGACGTGGTACCCGCATCAACGAGGATTACGACAAATACTATTTCACCATAATCGACTTCAAAAAGGCCACCGAACTCTTTGCCGATCCCGATTTCGATGGCGACCCGGTGCAAATCTACGAGCCCAAAGGCGGATGACTCACCGGTGCCGCCGGATACTCCTGCCGACGGCAATAGCGATGAAGGTGCCACCTACACCGAAAGCGGCGAAGCAATAGATTTGACCGACCCTGGCCGAACCCGGCCCGCATGAAGATGGCTCCAGGGTGCGGCGCTATGTGGTCGAAGGTGTCGAGGTGAAGGTCGTCGCCGAGCGGGTGCAGTATTTCGACGCCGAGCGGCAAGCTCATCACCGAATCCTTGAAAGACTACACCCGCAAGACCTTGGCCAGGGAGTTTGCCTCGCTTGATGACTTTTTACGCCGCTGGAGCCGATGCCGAAAAGAAACAGGCGATCATCGATGAGCTGGCGGAACAAGGAATCTTCTTCGAGGCCCTGGCCGAGGAGATCGGCCGTGACTGTGATCCCTTCGATCTGGTCTGCCACGTCGCCTGGGGCATGCCGCCGCTCACCCGCAAGGAGCGGGCGGAACAGGTCAAAAAGCGCAACTACTTCACGAAATACGGCGAACAGGCCCGCCGGGTGCTGGAGGCCCTGCTTGACAAATATGCCGATGAAGGCGTGACGCATATCGAAGAAACGCAGATCCTCACCATCTCGCCTTTCAGCGAATTCGGCACGCCGATGGAAATCGTCCGTGCTTTCGGTGGGCTGGATCGGTACCGGCAGGCCGTACACGAACTTGAAGATGCGCTTTACGCCGCATAAAGACAGCAAGCATACAATCGGAGGTCATTCCCGCACAGGCGAGAATCCAGGGAGTAATTCACAATGGAATTAATGATAGAACAGGTCATTCCCGCGCAGGCGGGAATCCAGATTTGAAAGAACCATGAAGCAACCATGTGTTTACATCTTGGCCAGCAAGCGAAACGGAACGCTCTACGTAGGCGTGACAAGCGACTTGATAAAGCGCATCTGGGAGCACAAAAATAATATTGCCATTGGCTTCACGCAGAAATATTGCGTTCACCATCTGGTGTATTTCGAACAACATGAAGACATGGGCGCTGCTCTAACCCGCGAAAAACAGATCAAGAAATGGAATAGAAGCTGGAAACTGCGCCTGATAGAAGAACAGAATTCGGAGTGGAAAGATTTATATGAAACTTTACTGTAAATCTCTGGATGCCCGCCTGCGCGAGCATGACGGATTCAACGGGACAGTCATTTGTTGATAGTGTCTGGATGCCCGCTTGCGCGGGAATGCCAGTAAAAGGAATAATTGAAATGTCGATAACAACCCTGATCAAAACCATCCAGGACATCATGCGCAAGGATGTCGGTGTCGATGGCGACGCCCAGCGCATCAGCCAGATCGTCTGGTTGCTGTTTCTGAAAATCTTCGACGACAAGGAGCAGGAATGGCAGATCACCGATGCCGGGTTACAAATCGCCGCTGCAGAGCCGGTTCCGCTGGTCCAACTGGGCCAAGAATGCTGAAGGCATTACCGGCGAGGAACTGATCGACTTCGTCAACAACGATCTTTTCCCATCGCTGAAAAAACTGGCCACCGCCGCCGGAGTCTCGCCCCACGGCAAGGTGGTCGGCTCGGTGTTCGAGGATGCCTACAACTACATGAAGTCCGGCACCCTGCTGCGCCAGGTGATCAATACCATCGAAGAGGATGTTGACTTCAACTCCTCCAGCGACCGCCATCTGTTCAACGACATCTACGAAAAGATCCTGGCCGACCTGCAGTCAGCCGGCAATGCCGGCGAATACTACACGCCCCGTGCCGTCACCCAGTTCATGGTGGACATCCTCAACCCGCAACTGGGCGAAAAGATTCTCGACCCGGCCTGCGGCACCGGCGGCTTTCTCACCTGCACCATCGAACACCTGCGACAGCAGGTGAAAAACAAAAAGATCGACGACAAAGCCTTGCAAACCGCCATCCACGGCGTGGAAAAGAAGCCGCTGCCGCACATGCTGGCCATGACCAACATGATGCTGCACGGCATCGATGTGCCGACCAACATCCGCCACGACAATACCCTGAGCCGTCCACTCAAAGATTACGGCCCCCACGACCGGGTGGACCTGGTCATCACCAATCCGCCCTTTGGCGGCATGGAAGAGGACGGCATCGAGAACAACTTCCCGCGCAAATACCAGACGCGCGAAACCGCCGACCTCTTCATGGCGCTGATCATGCACCTCTTGAAGCACTGATACCGGCCGGGCCGCCGTCGTCCTGCCCGACGGCTTCCTCTTTGGCGAAGGCACCAAGACCAACCTCAAACGCGAACTGCTGGAAGAGTTCAACCTGCACACGATCGTCCGCCTGCCCAAAGGGGTTTTCAGCCCGTATACCAGCATCTCCACCAATATCCTCTTCTTCGAGAAGGGCGGGCCGACCAAGGATGTCTGGTTTTTTGAGCATCCCTATCCGGAGGGCTACAAGTCCTACTCCCGCTCCAAGCCGCTGACCATCGGCGAGTTCGACCGGGAAAAGTCCTGGTGGGGCGGTGCGGAACGTAAAGGGCGCAAGACCACCGAATATGCCTGGAAGGTCAGCGCCAAGGCGCTGGCCGAGCGCAACTACAATCTCGACTGCAAGAATCCCCATGAGGTCGAGGTCAATCACCGCGATCCGGAAGAACTGATGGCCGAGTATCAGGAAATCGTTCGCCGCCTCGAAGCGGCGCAACAAGCGCTCAAGGCCGAGCTGATGGCCTGCCTGGAGGGGAAGGCATGAGCAGGAAGAAAAAGACAGACAAGGAAGTTTCCATCGTCCGTTCATCGGCGGCCGAATACCTCACCTTTGTCGCCGCCAGCGGCGACCGGAAACCAGCGTCGAGATGCGCTACGAGGACGAGAACATCTGGCTGACCCAGAAGATGATGGCGACGCTCTACGATGTCTCGGTGCCCGCCATCAACCAGCACCTGAAACGCATTTTCGCCGACAACGAGCTGACAGCGAGCGGCAGTTATTAAGCAATACTTAATAACTGCCGCCGACGGCAAGACACTACGACAGGTCAAGCACTACAACCTGCAGGCCATCATCGCCGTCGGCTTCAAGATCGAGAACGAGCGCGCCGTGCAGTTCCGCAAGTGGGCCAACCAGATCGTCAAGGAGTACACCATCCAGGGCTGGGCCATGGATGTGGAGCGCCTCAAACACGGCGGCAGCATCCTCGACAACGAGTTCTTCGAGCGCCAACTGGAAAAGATCCGGGAGATCCGCCTTTCCGAGCGCAAGTTCTACCAGAAGATCACCGACATCTACGCCACCTCGCTCGACTACGACCCGACCGCCACCGCCACCAAGCGCTTCTTCGCCGCCGTGCAGAACAAGCTGCACTACGCCATCCACGGCCAGACGGCGGCGGAGGTCATCGTGGACCGCGCCGATCACCGCAAGGAAAACATGGGGCTGACCCATTGGGAAGGTGCGCCCCAGCGGGAAAATCCACAAATACGATGTCGCCATCGCCAAGAACTACCTCTCCGAGCTACGAGTTGGCGCAGATGCAGCGCATCGTCTCCGCCTATCTCGACATGGCCGAGCTGCAGGCCATGCGCAAAATCCCCATGACCATGGAAGACTGGGAAAAGCGCTTAACGGGCTTTCTGACCCTCTGGGACCGGGAGATTCTGCAGGATGCCGGCAAGGTAACGGCGGAAATTGCCAAGGCCCATGCCGAAAGCGAGTTCGAGAAGTACCGCATCGTGCAGGACCGGTTGTTTGAGAGCGACTTCGACCGGATGCTCAAACAGATCGAGGCATTGCAGAAACCGGAGGGCGGCGATGAATAATCAGACCGCCCAACTGCTGGAACAGCACTTCGACACCGCCTTTGCCGCGCCCGGCGGCATTAAGAAACTGCGCGAGCTGATTTTGACCCTGGCCATGCAGGGGAAGTTGGTGGCGCAGGACCCGAATGATCCACCGGCGAGGGAGTTGCTGAAGGAGATTGAGGCGGAGAAGCGGCGGTTGGTGAAGGAGGGGAAGATTAAAGCGCCTAAGCCGTTGCCGGAGATTAAGGCGGAGGAAGTGCCGTATGCATTGCCGAAGGGGTGGGAGTGGGTGCGATTGGGAGACATTGCATTATAATCTAGAAAGATCACTGATGGAGAGCTCAACACCGACAGCATGCGATTATCGATTCCGGTTGACCTATATTGTGAAGACATTCAAAATTAGACAGTCTTGACGCAAAATGCGATCCTGAGACGAATGCAGATTGACAGAAATCTACTCACATTGATAGAATAGGGAATATTCTTGATTAGCAAGGTATGGCCATGCTGGGCAACAGTTGGCGTATTCGATCACGATGCAAGTCAGCACTAATCAGAACCATATTCAGTGTCGTTTCATAGGAATTGCCTTGCTACGACTGCTCATGTGGTTCAACAACTGAATTCAGACTGCGAGATTTCTATCAAGCATCGAAAGGCGCTGTGGGCATTGCAAACATGTTTACTCAAGAGAACGTTGCGAATATGCTATTTCCCACTCCCCCCTCTCCCCGAACAACACCGCATCGTCGCCAAGATCGACCAACTCATGGCCCGTTGCGACGAGCTGGAAAAGCTGCGCGCCGAGCGAGAGCAGAAGCGGCTTGCCGTCCACACCGCCGCGCTCAGGCAATTGCTGGATGCCCAGGAGCAGGACAGCTCCGCTAACGCCTGGCAGTTCCTCACCCGCCACTTCAGCGAACTCTACTCGGTCAAGGAAAACGTCGCCGAACTGCGCAAGGCCATCCTCCAACTCGCCGTCATGGGCAAACTCGTCCCCCAGGACCCCAACGATCCACCCGCCAGCGAACTGCTGAAAGAGATCGAAGCGGAGAAACAGCGGCTGGTGAAGGAAGGGAAGATCAAACAGGCCAAACCACTGCCGGAGATCAAGCCGGAGGAAGTACCCTATGCGTTGCCAGAGGGGTGGATGTGGCTGAGCTTCGAAAGTATTGTTGAGATCAGTAGCGGCATAACCAAAGGCAGAAAGCTATCTGGAAAGACGGTTGTTTCTATGCCATATCTTCGCGTTGCCAACGTACAACGTGGATATTTAAACCTTGATGAGATTAAGGAAATTGAAATTCCTGAAAATGAGATTCAAAAATTCAACATTGATGGATGGAGATCTTCTGATTACCGAAGGTGGTGATTGGGATAAGGTTGGCAGAACCTGCATTTGGCGTTCAGAAATTTCTTTTTGTGCACACCAAAATCACGTTTTTAAGGCGAGAAAGCTACTGACAAAACAAAGTGAAATTTGGCTTGAGAAATATTTGAACAGCCCCATCGCAAGGATATACTTCGAGCGGTGCTTCAAAGCAAACTACAAACCTTGCATCAGATCAATAAAACCCAACTTCGAGGTTGTCCTGTTCCTCTTCCCCCACTCCCCGAACAACACCGCATCGTCACCAAAATCGACCAGCTGATGACCCTTTGCGACACCCTAGACCAGCAGATCGACGCCGCCACCGGCAAACAGACCGAACTCCTGGACGCAGTTATGGCATCGATATAATGAATAAAAAATGAAACTGACTACCCGAGAGACAAGTGATGGTCAAGACAAAACCTCCGCAGAAAAATAACGAACGGGAAGAGCGCATAACGATGGAGATCATCGTTGATGCATACGGTCCCGAAGAACAGGCGATGGGATGGTATTATTATCTTGATGAGATGTTGCAGTTCCCGTTTACTGCAGTCTGCAATGCCAGGCGGGCTATCTCGCCATTGCTCATCAACGATGAGGTCGATGTCATCCGCATGGCCCCTGAAGAAGAGTGCGAGAAAGAAATGTTCGTTGTAATTCGATGGGAAAATGATGGCTTGGCCGTGCCGCTTTCTCAGCTCACTCCCATCGATTCTACGGAGGCTGATACCAGGCAGGCGGTGGAAGATTGGCACTATTGGGTAGATATGGGCTATCGGCTTTGCTGATTTCTGCCAATCCTTTGCTCTCCCTTGATGTGGGCTGCGGATCAGGCTTGACCACTTGTATTTTTGTAATTACTATGTGATTACAAACCAGCCAATTTTTCGGAGGAAACCATCGATGAGGACAAACATAATTCGCATAGGTAATTCGCAAGGCATTCGGATCCCCAAAATTCTTCTCGAACAGAGCCATCTTGGAACAGAGGTAGAGCTGAATGTTGAGGATAAAAGGATCATCATCCGTCCGGCTTCGCATCCACGCCAAGGATGGGACGAGAAATTCCAGCTGATGACCAAGGACGGCGATGACAAAATGATCGATGAAGATCTCAGCGGCCAATCCGACTGGGACAAGGACGAATGGGAATGGTAATCAAACGATTCGATGTGTATTTGATCAATTTGCATCCGACCATCGGCAGTGAGATCCAGAAGGTTCGGCCGTGTCTTGTCATTTCGCCAGATGAGATGAATCGGCATATTGCGACCGTTATAGTTGCCCCGATGACAACAAAAGGAAGGGAGTATCCTACGCGAGCGCTGTGTAATTTTAAGGGAAAGGATGGGTACGTGGTCCTTGATCAAATCAGAACGATTGACAAGTCACGGCTCGGCAAAAAACTCGGCAGAATCGACAAACAGGTTGAAGAAGATGTTTTGACGATTCTTGCGGAGATGTTTGCACCTTGAAAAATGAGGTGATTGTGAATCAGGCTTTAGCCGCTTTCTGTCGCAGATAGGCAAGGACATATTTGATTTCCCCGTAGCTATAGGCCTCACCGACAATCTCTTTGACCTTGCCGAGTTGTTTTTCTTCCAGGGGCCGGATGATCTCTTCAAGCGCTTGGCGTTTTTCCATGCTTATCAGCAGGTCGATGGCGATCTCGCCCAGTTCCAGGCATTGCGCCAGATGACTTTCGATGGTGGTGAAGACAAAACCGCGTCTTTCGGCAATCTGCGGAATGGTTAAACCCTGATTGAAAAGTTCAAGCGTCTGGAGCCGGGTTGGGACTTTCGGGCCTTTTGGCTTCTTTGGCTTGCTCCAGCTCTTTGTGGTTCGCAGGTTCTGTCGCCGGTCTGGTGGGGAGGAAGACCGCCTGGATATTGTTTTTGAGTGCGGTACTCGACAACCAGGGCTACCAGTTCCTCGCCGTATTTCTCCGCCAGTTTTTTGCCTATCCCTTTTATGTCCGTCAGTTCCTCGAGGGTATTCGGCAGGTTGACGGCGATTTGCACCAGGGTCTTTTGATGCAGGACCTGGTAATGGGCGACGTTTTCTTCTTTTGCCGTCCGGCTCCGCCACTCCTTGAGGGCCTGAAAAAGTTCGGGATGGCCGACGTCGGCCTCCGAGTAGATGGGCGTTTCTTTCTTCTCCCTTTTCGGTTTGCTGTCGATTTCGGCTGAGGAAACCGCCTTCAGATACTCCGCCGAGGAAAATCCCGACTTGCAGCAGCCTACCGCCGCAAGCTTGACGGCGGTTTCTTCCTGCAGCCATTTGCACAGGTCTTTGGCTTTTTTGCGGATCTCCTTGTTGTCGGTTTCCACGTGAAAAGAGGCAACCACTTCGCCGATTCCCGTCGCAAACTTTTCCTGAAAATAGGCGGAAGCCTTCTGTAGTCGTTCGCCTATCGCCGCATCTTCGGCAGGAGGAATGAGGTCGCTGAACATCCCCTGCAACTGCCGGCGGAAGTTGGCGCCGACGTTGCAAATGTCGTTTACGGTCTGGGTCTGCAGGTCGCGGAGATTACCGGCACCGACGATCCGCACCAGTTCGCCGCTGCGTTCAACCGTCGATATCAGTCGGGCGAGAAGCCCCTGCAGTCGCTGAAAATCAAAACATTCAAGCAGGAGTCGCTGCTGGTAGCGGATTTTTGCCGTGGCCAGTTGCGCCGCGGTCGGGACATTCTCCCCGGCCTGTTCGACAAAGCGCAGCACGGCATGGTCGGTTTTTACCGCCCGCGCCGCAAGCGGCGAGCTGAGGACAATGCCTTCAAGGGTCCGGCAGCGGCTGAGTGCCACATACACCTGGCCATGGGCAAAGGCGGCCTGGGCGTCGATGATCGCCCGGTCAAAGGTCAGGCCCTGGCTTTTATGGATGGTGATGGCCCAGGCCAGCTTCAGCGGGTACTGGATGAAGGCGCCGATTTTCTTTTCGCTGATCTCAAGGGTTTCTTCGTTGAGGGAATATTCGATATTCTCCCAGGTCGCCGGTTCGACGATTATGTCTTCGTCATCGTCCGGGCATTTTATGGTAATTTTTTTGCCCTCGATGCGGATAATTTTGCCGATTTTGCCGTTGAAAAAGCGTTTTTCCGGCGAGGCGTCGTTGCGGACAAACATCACCTGGGCCGAGGTTTTCAGTTCAGCAGGGTCTCGGCCGTCGGGTAGGAATGTTCCGGAAATTCGCCTTCAATGTCGGCGGCGAAGCGGTGGGTTTTTTGCGACAGGCCGGCAAGCCTTGCGGTGTTGATGGCATCGGCGCTGCTGTTATGGGTGCAGAGGGTTATGTAGCCTTCGTCCTTGTGGTCGATGAAACCTTCGATATGGCGACGGTTCAGCGCCTGCAGGGTGTCGCCGTCGAGTTTGTTGTCGCGGACCCGGTTGAGAAGATCAATGAATTTGCCGTCCGCCTGGCGGTAGATATGTTGCAGTTCGATGGCGATCAGTTCGGTTCCGCGCAGGGCATTGCTGCTGAAAAAATAGGGGGAGTCGTAGTAGGGCTGGAGGATGCGCCAATCGGTGTCTTTCACCACCGGCGACAGCTGATGCAGGTCGCCGATGAGCAGCAGCTGCACCCCGCCGAACGGCATGGTGCTGCGGCGATGGCGGCGGAGAACACTGTCCACCCCGTCCAACAGGTCGGCGCGGACCATGCTGATCTCGTCGATCACCAGAAGATCGAGGCTTTTAATGAGATTGATCTTGTCCCGGCTGAATTTATGGCGGTTTTCGCCCTCGCTGCCGGGAATGAACGGCCCGAAAGGCATCTGAAAAAAGGAATGGAGAGTGACGCCGCCGGCATTGATCGCCGCCACCCCGGTCGGGGCGGTGACGATCATGCGTTTCGGGCTTTGCTTTTTGATGTTGTGCAGAAAGGTCGTCTTGCCGGTGCCGGCCTTGCCGGTCAGAAAAATATTGCAGCCGGTGTCCCGGACAAATTCGTCGGCGAGTTGCAGCAGCGGGTTAGGAGTGTCCATCGGTTTTGCCTACGAATACATTTCCTCCAGGACCGCATTGATCAAGGCAATCTCTTCCTTGCCGAAACGGGCCGGGTCGTATTCCTCGTCGAGCCAATCCTCATCCTCGAAGTCAGGATCTTCCGGGTTGTCGAGAATATCTAAAAGATGATAAAAGCCTGGAATGCCGCCGATATCTTCCGGTGGACAGGCGCGTTTGCCGGTAAGCAATACCGGATAGGGCTTGCCTTCATCCGGGCCGAGGACTTTCTCGACGGATATCCGGTGCAGCCAGTCGTCACCGTAATCGTAGATATATTGAAAACCGGGAAGAATTTTGTCGTGCAGGTCCTGCAGGGTGAATTTTGCCTCGTTCTTCGATCCATCGCTGTCCATGTCGTCCGGATCGGGCAAACTGTAAGATGTACGATCGATGAGGAATTGATGCAGGTGGCTGTCCGTCCATCCCATGCATAGCTGAATGACCTTGTGTAAACGCGCCAGGGTTGTGTCGTCCGGTACCTGGATACGTCGCCAGATCGGTGGCTTTGTGTCTGCCAGGTTGATCTTCAGCTGGAAAATCTGGGTGGCGGGGGCATTGCGCTTTTTTCCGTGCTGGCTAAAATCCACCTTAATGATTTTCGCCTCTTTTTTCGGGGGAGGTGGAGGTGTGCCGCAGCACGAACCGCCGCCGGGACAGGAGCAGCCCTCGTCCTGGTCGCTTTTCGCCGGGCGAATCGGTATCGGGATGGGCTTTCCGCCAGTTTTTTTTTGGCGCTTTTTGGCAACCGACCGGGAATGTTTTTGCAAGGTTTTGATGGACAGCGGCAGAGTAGCCAGGAGAAAAACCTGAATCTGTACTTCCCGGTCGGCAAATTCTCCGGTTACATTGGGGAAGGCATCATGGAAGACGTCATCCGGCAGCTTTTCAAACATCTCCAGCATATCGGTCGGATCGACCAGTCCCTGGATGGTCATGATGCTGTGCATGAGGTCTTCTTTTTTTTGATCCGCTAATTGCGGATATTCCTCAGGGTCCCACAGCTCCTCGCGCAGGACCAGGGCCTCCTCGAAACCCGAGACCCAGCCATACACCGTTTCGAGCTGGTCGTCATGCAGGGTATCCAGGTCGAAGGGGAAAAGGAGGCTGTTACCTTGAAAATCGGTGACCATCTGGTTATAAACCCTGGTCAGGCAGTCAGTCATTTTTACCATTTCCTTCTTATCATGCACCTCGGGCAAAGAGTCGCCGAAAATTATCGGAACCCATTCATCCGGGGATATATGCTCAGGGGTCATTGCCAGGCCGAAGAGAAAGCCGCACAGTTCGTCATAGTTGAAGGCCAGATCCGGTTCCGGGGCGAGGCGGAGGAGTTTTTCGAGGGTCTTTTTATCTTGAGTGGGAAGCATTTTTAACGTGATCCGGTAAAGGTTCTGAGTGATTGGGGAGGTGGCTACAGCAATAGCGGAAAAGAGGGGCAAAAGAAAGGAAAAAATCAGACAGGAAGCAACAATCTAGGGGTTGCTCTGGCCGAATGAGCAGAGTTTGCCGATAGGAGTTTGCTATTCCCGGTAAACTCATTTATATCGTAAGGAGAGCTTTTTCAACGTGCTGAAGGAAATCGGGCCATCGCAGATCACTCTTACTCGGGGAATTCATGAGAGTTGCAGTGTTTTCGGACATTCACGCCAATCTCGAAGCGCTTGAGGCGGTGCTCGCCGATGCCGCGAAGCAGCGGGCTGATCGCTATGTGTGCCTCGGCGATGTTGTCGGTTATGGCGCCAACCCCAATGAATGCATAGAAATACTTCGAGCAATCCCCGATTGTCCCTGCCTGCTCGGTAACCATGATGCCGCTGTTCTGGGCATCCCCACCAATATGCGGCAGGACGCCAGGCAGGCAATCAACTGGACTCGCGATGTCCTGTCACAAACCGGGATGTGGTTTTTAAAAGAAATGGAGGATCTTTTGAAGTGGCAGGACACTTATTTCTGCCATTCGAACCCCTACAGGCCGCGCCGCTGGTACTACGTTACCGAGAAGACCTATATTACCAGCTCTTTTGCCCGCTCGAAAGCAAAGATTCTCTTTATCGGCCATACCCATGTTCCGCTGGCTATTACCAGGAAAAACTTCTTTTGTGTGTATATCCAATCACCGGAACACCCCATGACCGTACCGGCGGCGGAACTGAACCGCCAGATATTTAACTGCGGCAGTGTCGGCCAGCCTCGAGACGGTGATCCCCGCGCCTCATATCTGATCTATGACGACCAGCGGCGAACCATCGAATTCTGCCGGGTGGCCTACGATCATCATCGGGCTGCCGAAAAGATACTCGCGGCTGGATTGCCGAAGGTCTTTGCCTTGCGGCTTGCCGAAGGTCGATGAATCAGGACGGGAGGAGTTCGCCGCGACCGAATTGGGGGAAGGTGCTTCGGAGGTCATTTTCCAGTTCGGTGGCGGTTTCGTAGCGCTTGCTTAGATCCTTTTGCAGGCAGCGCATGACGATTCTTTCCAGACCCGCTTCAAGGGCCGGATTGATTTGGCGTGGCGCCCTGATCGCGATGGCCATGTCAACATCCATAGGGTAATGATCGTTATGCTGGAAATAGGGGACGGCATTGGTGGCAAAGATATAGAGGATGACGCCGATGGCCCAGACATCGCTGGCAATGCAGCTTTTGCCGGCGAATTGCTCCGGTGGCATGAAATTTATCGTGCCGCCGGAACCGCCTTCGGCCGATTGCCAGGAGAGGTCGCGGGCAATGCCAAAATCGAGGAGTTTGACCTGTCCACTCTTGGTGATGATGATGTTTTCCGGTTTGATGTCGCGGTGCAGGATTTTCTGCTTATGGGCATAGGAAACCACCGAGACTATTTGCAGAAAATAACTCTCTTTGTCGACCGCCGAAATCCCATGCTCCAGAAGCTCCTGCAGGGTGGGGCCTTCGACGTATTCCTGGATGAGGATAAAGCAACCGCTTTCTTTGACGACCTCGATCAACTGGACGATATTGGGATGGTGCACCAGCCTCTTCAAGATGGCGGCGGAGCGTAACACCCCGATGTTCATGGTCGGTGAGTGCGGCATCTTGGCCACGGCGATACGATTGGTACCGAACTCTTTCACCAGCCAAACAACGCCGAAACCACCTACCCCAAGACGGCGAATCTGCTGCCAGCGGTCGGAAATGTGTTCGGTTTTCGCCAGTCTGATGAGGGATTTCGGCGAAAAGAAACTTAAACCGCCTTGGAAATAATCGACTATTCGTTCCCAGCCATCCCTGGTTGTTGCATTCTCGCTGGCTGGCATTGCCGGATTGATTGATGCCTGCCTGGGGATGGCCTGACCTAAAGCCTGGCCCATTTCCAATAAAATCAGAAAGCTTATGGAAAATCTGCTTTCGTTGAGCGGCAGTTCGATGAAGTCATCGGCCCCGGCATTCAGATACTTCTTGATCTCTCCGAGATGGGAGCCGGGTACCAGGACCAGGAAAGGAACCAAGCTGCCGACAAAATCGCGGATCAGCTGGATAACCCGGGCTTGTCGCGGATGTTCGGGATCTATATTGTAAATCACCAGACAAAACTTTTTGCTCGGGTTATTTTTAACAAAATTGCGTATCGTACCGATGGTCAGAGGCACGACGGCGATCTCAAAGGAGGAGACCAGGTTGTTGACCAGGGTGGCCATGGCACTTGACAGGCCAAAGGTCAGTATGGTTTCAGTCGGAGTCTTCAGATCGTTCCTTATAATACCTTGACGATTTTTTTCTTGTTTTATCGAAAGAATTTCGTGAAGGTAGTTACACCCCTCAAGGGGGTACTAAAAAGAGTCCCGTTGAGCGCGATTCGTCAGAATGCCCTTGAAGCACAAAGTCTTAACACCGTCAGCTTGTATCGCCGCGGTGATTCATTAATTCAGCCTATCATTTGACCCGGTCGTCCGGCAATTGTTTTTTCAGGGTGCTTGCGGATATGGCGGGACAATTGCGCAGGCAGAGGTCAGGGTGCTTGCGAAAACAATGAAGAACCAATAGTATTCAAAGAGGACATTCTCTTCTCAACCGTTGTTCAGAATAGCATGGGTTATGGGCTATTTCTTCACTGCCCCTAAAGGCAAAACCATACTCTGGAGAGCACTATGATAAGCAGGTCGGGATATTGGGCGGACAATTACCAAAACAGTCGATTGTCGGTTGAGGATGCTATCGACAAGATTAAATCCGGACAGCGAATTTTTATCGGCTCCTCCTGCGGCGAACCGCAACACCTGGTCAAAGGGCTGGCCGATGCCGGAACGACCTTTACCGATCTGGAAATTGTCAGGATGTTCAGCGGCGAGAGTACCTCTCTGTCGCGGATTGCCGAAAAATCGAAATCCCAGAATCTCAACATTCGCTCCTTTTATCTTGGCTCGGCGAACTCCAAGAGTTTTAAGGGCGATCTACGCTTTATTACCCCGATTAATCTTTCCGATGTCCACAAGCTGATCAAATCACGTCTCCTGCCCCTGCAGGTGGCCCTGATTCAAGTCAGTCCACCCGATGATTTCGGCTGGATGAGCCTCGGAATCTCCGTCGATGTCACGGCCTCGGCTGCTGCCGCGGCCGACCTGGTCATTGCCCAGGTGAATCGACATATGCCCCGTGTCCTTGGCCGCAGTTCCATTCATGTCAATGATGTCGATTATTTTGTTGAACACGATGAAAATCTCATCGAAATCGGCACCTATCCGGATGTGGCCATGGCCGGGATGATCGCCCGCTATATCGCCCGGTTGATTGAGGATGGTTCGACCATGCAGATGTCGCTGGGCGGCACCTCCCAGGCCAATATTGAGGCGTTGATCGAGAAAAATGACTTGGGGATTCATACCCAGTATATGACCAACACCATCATGAGGCTGATGGCCATGGGTGTGGTAAACAATAAAAGGAAGGGATTCAATACCGGCAAAGTCATCTGCAGCAATGCCATCGGTAACCAGGAACTCTACGATATGCTCGAAAATAATACGGCAATCGAGTTTCACCCTTCGAAATACGTCAATGACCCGCGGAAAATTGCCAAAAACAACCGAATGGTGGCGATGAATATGTGTCGGCAGATCGATCTCACCGGACAGGTTGTGGCCGACGCCCTGCCTTTTAATAATTTCTCCGGGGTTACCGGTATTCTCGATTTTTTCCGCGGTGCCGCCCTTTCCAAAGGCGGCAAGTCGATCCTTATGCTGACGTCCACCACCAAAAATGACAAGAACAGCCGGATAGTGCCGATGTTGCAAAACGCTGCCGTCGTCGTGCCACGCAGCGAGGTGCAGTATGTGGTGACCGAGTACGGCTCGGTGAATCTCTTCGGCAAATCGATCCAGGAACGGGCAACCGCTCTGATAAGCATTGCCCATCCCGATTTTCGCGACTGGCTCTTCGATGAGGCAAAAGAACTCGGGTTGCTCGGGCCCGAACGGACACTCAGGGAGGAGATGCACTCGATCTATCCTTTAGGCTTGGAGGAAACCAGGGTCGTCGACAATCATCGTATCACCTTCCGGCCGGTCAAACCGACGGATGAGCGGATTATCCAGGAGCACTACTACGGCTTGGATAAAATCGATGTGGTGTCGCGGTTTTTTCATGAGAAAAAGAGTTTTGTCAGCAAGCAGATCGAACGTACCTTTGTCATCGATTACATCAAAGATATGACGATCGTTGCAGTCGAAGGACCGCCCGGCTTTGAAAAGATTCTTGCGGTCGGCGAATATTATCTGAATCCGGAGACCGAGATGGCCGAGATAGCTTTCTCGGTGGTCAAGGACTGGCAGGGCCGGGGCTTATCGTCAATCGTAATAATAAAACTTGCGGAAGCCGCCAAAAGAAACGGTATCAAAGGCCTCACCGCCTATACCTCCCGAGAAAATAAAAGGATGGTGAAACTCTTCAACACCTTGGACTATGAGGTGAAGACCTCGAACCAGGGGCAGATGATTTATCTGGAGGCGTCTTTTACCCATGTGAAGCCTCCCGGCCAAGACAGTTAGGGGCCGCTGCGAAATAACCCGGCCATTTCTCTGTCAGCCCTCAATGAAATCCACAGCAAAAATGCACCTTGGGGACAAATGGCTTTAAGGGCTATCTTTAGATCACTTACATATAGAAATTACAGGCTGTTTTTTGCCGGCCAAAGTATTTCCCTGATCGGCACCTGGATGCAGCGCATTGCCACGCCGTGGCTCGTTTACGAGATGACCAAGTCGGTTTTTCTGCTGGGGCTTGTCGGTTTTATCGGGCAAATTCCGATATTTCTTGTTGCTCCTTTTGCCGGTGTCTTTACCGATCGCTGGAATCGCTATCATATCCTTGTTGCTACGCAGATTTTGGCAATGGTGCAGGCTGTGGTCCTGACCTGGTTAATTTTATCGGAATCCATTGAGATCTGGCACGTCATGTTCTTAGCCGGTTTGTTGGGCTGCGTAAATGCCTTCGATATTCCCGCCCGCCAATCGTTTCTCATTCAAATGGTCGATAAAAAAGAAAACCTGAGCAACGCCATTGCCCTCAACTCTTCGATGGTCAACGGCGCCAGAATGCTTGGCCCATCGGTGGCCGGCATGCTCATTGCCGCGTCCGGTGTGGGAATGTGTTTTCTTCTCAATGCCTCAAGCTACATTTTCGTTATCTGCTCTCTCCTTCTCATGAAGGTCAGCAATAAAGGGAATGGAAAAGAGAGGAAGTCTGTTCTCACGGAATTGCACGAGGGGATTGTCTACACCTTCGGCTTTGCGCCGATCAGGTACGTAATCCTCCTGCTGACACTGGCAAGTCTTATGGGCATGCCCTACATGGTGCTCATGCCGGTTTTTGCGAAAGAGATACTGCTGGGTGGTGCCAATACCTACGGCTTTCTCATGGGTGCCTCGGGTCTGGGTGCTTTGATCGGGGCTTTTTATCTTGCCTCCAGGAAAAGTGTGGCAGGACTGGAAAAAATTATTCCGCTGGCAGCTGGGTGTTTTGGTATAGGACTGATGTTTCTTTCACTTTCGCGGTTCTTTGCCCTTTCCCTGGTGCTCATGGTTGTTACCGGCTTTGGCATGATGCTGCTCATGGCCGCATCCAACACCGTTATCCAGAGTATCGTTGAAGACACCATGCGCGGCCGGGTGATGAGTTTTTTCACTATGGCCATCATGGGCACGGCGCCCTTTGGCAGTCTTTTGGCTGGGAGTGTGGCACGGCATATCGGAGCGCCAAAAACCATATTGATCGGCGGCGTCTTTTGTATCTTAGGAGCCCTTTTTTTCAGAAGCAAGCTTAGCGCAATAACAAGGGCAATTGCTGGTAATTGATTAGAGTAGGCCTGAGAACAAGCAGGACCTTCCTTTTAAAAGCACAGGAAAAATATAATGCACACTGATGAATATGAGATTTCTCTTACGCGCGAGATTAACGTTTGTAGGAGTGTGATAAAACAAACACAGATACAGCTTACCCGGCGAAGGCAGCGGTTTGGTATGGATTTGCCTCAGGCTGTAGCGACCGCAGCCGAGGGTTCCCCGGTCATTGACGGCAAGGAGCTGGTCGCCTGGCAGGAAGATGTCGAGGCGCTGTCCCAGTGGGAACAACGCCTCGAACAATACCATGAGGCGCTTGCTGCAATGCGGATTTCAGCGTCACAATTTTAGTACCTTAGAAATTCGTTTCTTGTTTTTTAAGAACGGATTTTGTTAATGTCCTCCCGGGAAGAGCCACTGGCTCAGATAGTAAAGGAAGAAAAGCGAACCGACACCGATGCCGATGCTCCATCGGACCAACGACAATTCGACCGGCAGCATGGGCTCGTACTCCATTTTTTTCATTTCTTCAGCCAGTTTCGGCTGCTCGTGTTGTGCCATGAGTGTCTCTCCTTACTAAATTGTTGGCGGCTTGACGCCATGGAAAAAGAGCCATGAGATAAAAAGGCCGACCCAGATGATAAAGCCGAACAGGCTGATACAGTAGACCGCCGCCAGCTTGCCCAGCCCTTCTTCCATCAGTTTCTTGAAGTTCGATACCAGACCGATCGTAAAAAAGCAGAGGAGGAAAAAGAGTCCCCTGAAGACATCACCCTGGTTACTGGAGGATTTTGCCTTACTGAGGAAATTCTTGGGTTCCTTCATTGTTTCGTTGACGGCTTTTTGTTTACCCTTGACGCCATCCAGTTCGGTTTTCAGGCCGGCGATAACCATGGTGTCGGTGGTGGCCTTGATCTTGGTTTCAATGGAGGTGACCGAGGCCTTCAGCTCGGCCGCTTGTTTCTCCGCCGGACCCATGATTTTCGCGGACGGCCAGCACATGACGACGAGAATGACGAAGGTCATCACGTAGCCGATGACGAATTTCGGGAAACGATGCCAGATCTCGCCGGCATCAACTTTTTGGCCAGGTTTGACGTCGATTTTGGCGCACCAGATATAGGCGAGAATAAAGGCCCAGACGCCGATGAAGATATCGATGAACATCTTCACCGTGGTGGCGGTCATGGTGATCCAGCCCTCGGCATAGTTGATGTTCGCCATGTCCATGGCCTGGGCACGGATCAGGGCGTCGGTGATGGCGCCGCTGGCGATGGCGCCGCCGTCGGATTTAACCGCCAGCCCCATCCAGGCGCCGGCGACCAGGGGTTCGGTCCAGAGGAAATACTTGGCCAGGAAAGGCAGGATGACCATCTCGACAGCAACAAAGATAACGACCAGGGACGACACCATGATCGGCACGATGGGCCGGGCCCTGATGGCACCGCCGGTGGCGATGGAGGCGGAAACACCGCAGATGGAGATGCCCGAAGCGAGAGGTGCCGACCATTCCCGGCTGAATTTGAAATATTTACGGGCAATATAATACACCACTGCCCAATAGATCAGATACGCCTCGACAATGGCGCAAAAGCCCCGAAACATGATGTTCGAGGCCAGACCGAAGGACTCGGCCGCCTTGATGCCCAGACCGGCACCCATGATGACGATGCCGGTTTTGATATACAGTTCAGGCCGCGCCGCCTCTTTCATTAAGTTGGCCAGGCCGGGGAAGAAGTTGCCGATGATCAGGCCGAGAATCAGGGCAAAGATGAAGCCGAATTCGCCGCTCATGCTCATAGACCACGGGATACCGAACTTCATCGCCTGATCCTTGGTGGCGGCGATATAGGCAAAATGGCCCATGAACCAGCAAAGATAGCTGAGCCAGAAGGCCAGGGTGAAGCCCAATATGAATTTCGCCACATTGGCCCTGAGGGCGATGGCGCCCAAGGTCATGATTGCCAGAGCGAAGAGATAGGTGAGGGCGATCGACATGATGGCGGACATGCTCGGTGTTTCGTATTGCTGTCCGACCTGCAGTTTCGAGACATCGCCCTCGGCGGTGGTGGTAGCCTCCTTGCCGTCCTTGCCTTTCAAGGTGAGTTTCTGGCCATCGATCTTGGTGATCTCACCCTTCACCCCTTGATATTTGGCGGAGATGGTGGTGATCGCCTTGCTCGGATCGATCCACACACCCGCCTTGGCGCCCCAGCCGAGGATGTCTTTGCCCTGGAAAGAACCCAAGCTTAAACCGAAAATGACCAGACCGAGAATAAGCGCCAGCCAATCCTCACTGATCCAGGCCCCTCCCTCCCCTGTTTTGGTTTGTGTGTTTTCTTGTGCCATAACGCCTCCATAACGTTGAATGATTGTGAAAACATGTGGTTCCCACGGTTCCAAGTCTAGAGCTTCGCGCTTCCTCTAGGCTAAGTTACAGTGCATGAAGAAGATGACCCTTGCCACGGCTAAAAGCAAATCACCTGAATTACATAAAGTTGAGTGCAGGATAACAGCATTTTATAATTATATTAATAATCTATATTCAAGAAATTAATAGCGCAAGCTCTTTTTTTCAATGGCGCCTGAAGAGGTCGTCATCTGCCGCTCTTTCGCCGAGACGTTGCGAGATGGCGGCAAGGGCCTGTTCTTCGGTCGCGAAGATGTTGCCGTCACCGATCAGCTGAAAGAGACCGGTGGCTCGCATAACATCAAGAACCTGCTTCTTCAGCCCGGAAAAGATTGTTTCCACCCCCGCTTCGTGGAGCCGGGACAGCAGGTTGTGCAACATTTCCTCGCCGGAGGAATCGAGATAATTGATGCCGTCTGCCACCACCAGGAGATATCTGGCCTCAGGTTGCCCGGCGACAGCGGCCAGGACCGCGTCTTCAAAATGGGCAACATTGGCGAAGTAGAGTGAGCCGTCGAAACGAATTGCGGTAACATGCGGCGAGGTTGCCAGATGCGGGTTGACCTTGACGTCGCGCAGGGTACCGTCTTGGTAACGGCCGAGGATGGCGACCCGTGGTGCCATGGACCTGTAGAGGTAGAGGCCGATCGACAGCGCCGTGCCGACCATGATGCCCTTGTCGAGATGCGGTGCGGCGAGAATAGTAATGGTGAAGGTCACCAGGGCGACAATACCGTCGGCCCGGCTGGCTTTCCAGGTGTGTTTCAGGGCCTGGATCGTCACCAATCCGGCAACCGCCAGCAGGTTGTTGGCGGCCAGCACGGCTTGCGGCAGATGGTAGATCAGGGAGGTGAGAAACAGCAGGGTGATGGCGATGAAGGTGCCGTTAAAGACCATGGCAAAGCCGGTTTTCGCCCCGGCCTGCAGATTGACGGCCGAAGCGGTGAAGGAACCGCAGGCCGGGTAGCATTGAAAAAAGGAGCCGCCGATGTTCGCCAATCCCTGGCCGATCAGTTCCTGGTTGGGATCGATACGCTGTTTCGCTTTGCCGGCTAAGGCCTTGGCCATGGAGATCGACTCCATGAATGCCACCAGGGCGATAACCAGGGCGGAGGAAAGCAGTTGCAGTACGCCGTCGAGGCTGAAAGTGGGCAGGCGAAACGACGGGAGGCCCAAGGGAATTACCCCGACCACATCACCGCCTCCCACCAGTTTGACTTCGTTTTGTTCTATTTTTTTGATATGCCACCTTTGGGAATCGGCTTTTGCTCCGGGCGGAACCTTGCCTTCCTGATGCAGGAGCCTGGGTTGATCCTTGCCGCCTGTGGTCCGGACAAAGATCAGCAGGCGGGTGTCCCGCAAGCGCTTATCATTTTCCCCCTCAAGGATTTTAATGTCGAGGTCAAGGAGATCCCGTTGGTAGCGAAGCTCGGCTACGGACCTGGCGTCATGTGCCTTCTCCGCCCGGCGTAGCTGCCCGGAAAGGCTGGCCGTAGTGGTGTTCAGTTCAGCGATTCGTTGGATAATGTCAAGGTAGGTCATTACCATTTGCCTGCTTTCTGCTGTGGCTATGTCACTGATATTGCAAGATTCGTTGCGCTCGTAGCCAATATAGGCGCTGAGCAGTGTGGTGACGGCCATAACTATGAGGATACCGGGTTTGGCGAGGATCGATATCCTTTTTATCGCCAGCATGAGAACGAGGCTGAACAGCGACATGGCCAGGGTCGGCAGATGGGTTTGCGGCAGAAATTTGAGCATCTCCCAGATATCCTTAAGGAAGAAGTCGCTGCGCCCCTTCGGCAGCCCGAGCAGCATGTCCAGTTGCGAAAGGCCGATGATGATGGCCGCTGCGTTCATAAAACCGAGAATAACCGGGTGTGAGACGAAGTTTACAATGCTGCCGAGTTTGACGACTCCGAGGAGGAACTGGATGATGCCCACCAGCAGGGTGAGCAGCAGGGCCAGGCCGATGTACTCCTCGGTATTGGGCAGGGCCAGAGGCATAATGGCGGCGGCGGTCATGAGCGAAACGATAGCCACCGGGCCGGTTGCCAGCTGCCTGGACGAGCCCCAGAGAGCCCCGAGAATGGCTGGGACAAAAGCCGTGTAGAGGCCGAACTGCAAAGGCAGGCCGGAAAGCTGGGCATAGGCCATCGCCTTCGGCGCCAGCACCAGAGCCCCGGTGAGGCCGGCGATCAGGTCGCCGCGCAGGACGCCGAACTGGATCGGAAACCAGAGAAAAAAGGGAAAGAAGCGGACGAACAGCTTGTTGGTCATGGGGATCATCTAATAGAGCCGAAAAGGGTTCCGTAATCCGTCTGGTACGTGCCGTCCCGGCAAGGGCGCGGCGAGGTCATACACTGCTCAGGAGTTAACCACCAGAACGGCGCAATGGGCTTTGCCGGTGACGTTCCTGGTCACATGGCCGAGAAGCATTCTGGCAATGCCGCGCTTGCCCTGGCCGCCAATGAGGATCATATCCGTTTCCCTTTCCCGCGCCGCGCGGACGATGAGCTCGCAAGGGACGCCTACCTGCACCAGGGGTTCGCAGATCACCTTCGGTCCTGTCTGCTGCAGCCGGGTGCACAGGGCTTCAACTATCCTTTGCATCTTTGCGGCATCGGCCTCGCGCTTGGCCACTGCCATAACGGTAATTTTCTGCAGAGTGGCGCATCGCCGGCCAAGGCTCATGGCCTCATCAACCGCTTTCAAGGCGCCCGGCGAGTTATCGGTGGCAAGCAGCACCCGGGCGCCGGAACAGATGAAGTCCTTCGGCACCACCAGCACCCGGGGAAAACCCTGGTCGAGGACTTTTGAGGTCATTCGCCCGATCAAGAGAGATAAGCGCCCGGCCTTGCCGTGTCGGCCCATAAGGATGACATCGGCCTTGCGGAGGGTAGCCTGTTCGATGATTGCTCTTTCCGGGTGGCTAGTGCCGATGACCACGACTTCCAGTTCGACGCCGCTGTCCTTGGCCATTGCCCGCAAATGATCCATATAAGGCGCCAGTTCCTGGCGGCGCATCCGCACCGACGAATCGGCCGACTTCAGGGATTCGGCATCAATTTTTGCGACATGCAGGGCAATCACTTTGGCGCTGCAGGCCTGGCCGAAGAAGATGGCCTCCTGCGCCGCACCATCACTGAAGTGTGAGCCGTCGGTTGCCAGCAGCAGGGTGCGAGCCTCGCCGAGAAGGCTCGTTGAAAAGCGTTCCATGGGATCTCCTTTGCAAAAGGTATTGAATTATCTTGGAAAACTAGCAACTGCCGCTCAGACTCGCTCGGTGGATCAACTTACAGAGTATCAAAATTTTTTATAATTCGCATGCCGGACCCGACCCTTGCGCCGACATAGCGCTGAGTGAAGTCCAGATATGCTCTGCCGCCATTTGTGTGCCTTTGTATTGATCTATAAATTGCCGCAAAGATTTTAATGAGTTTCTCTTCAGGTATGCTCGATAGATCCTGGCCGATGATTTCTTGCAAATGATTCAGCCGCACCTCCTGGACAACGCTGCAGGACGGAAGGACAGGATCTTTGAAGAACCAAGTATCAAGTAACAATTCTATAAGGTTTACGGCATTCTTGTCGTTGAATTGGTCGTCTTCGCAAAAGGTGCAAAGAGCACCCTCGATCACATTTGATATGTCTTGAAGTTCTTCGGAATCAGACATTTCAAGAATTTCGAAATAAGGAACTTTTCTATAATTTCTATTGCTGTGCTCTGTTTCATAAAATGTGCAGCCGACGCATTTCTTGGAATTGCGAGTTTGACCGCAACAGAGAGTGCATATGGCACTGCCATCCGCCGAGCACTTTCGTTTACCTTTCCGAGAAGTACATATTGAACATTTTGTCATTGTAATTTCCTTCATTTTCAATGAAAAATTATTGCGTTGCCATAGAAACGCGGTGGTGGGGGAGCTCATTTCTCGACAAAATCGGCATGTTCCAGGCTGTATTTCTTTGTCCCGAAGGTTCCGTCCGCGGTGAGCTTATTAATTTCACTGCGCAGCGTCAGCACCCTCCGGTGATATTTGGGTTCGCCAAGATTCAACAACGCCTCAATGGGTTTGGCGTTTTGCAGGGCGGCAAATATGGCCGGGCTTTTGGCACGGCCTTGGCGTCTGATATCGGAAATCACCATGCATACCGCATCATCGGCGCCATCTAAGCCGTATTGCTTGGCATAGCCGACCATTTTTTCTTTGAAGCGGTTGATCCCCACTTCGATCTGCACCTGCCGATGTTGTGGATCATTCTGCACCCAATGGATAAACTTGGCTGCTTGAATAATTTCCGTATCTTCAACCTCTCTTGACGAGGGATTCAAGTAATCGAGGAGCGGCCCCGTTGAGGTATCCGATTCAAGAGGTATGAGACCGGCATCGGTGATTTTGCAGATTCTCTTATTTTCGAGCCTGAGGTCGGGGAAATAGTCGATCGCTTGCGGCAATGCCAAGAGCGTGCGTAGATACACGACAAAATCGCCATTTGGCACATGGGCGGCATACTGCAGAAAAGAGAAGGTAAAGTGGGCACTGTCGTAGGTGTTGAGGGTGTGGAAAAAGGCGCCTTCGGCGCTTGCCGTGGGATGGATAAAATCCGCCCAAAAACCGAAGGCCGGTCGGTAGATGGTACGATCATATCTTTGACTGGCCGACCCTTTAAGATTTATTAAGCCTTTATTACCGTCATAGGAAACTCGACTGCCGATAAAGAAACGCCGGCCGTCGATTTTTCCATAATAGCGATCCCCATCTTCGAGCGAAAAACCGACGAGTTTCATACTGTCCTCTGCAAAAATATACGCGCTATAAAAACCAGGATTACCCTGGCCGGAGCACGAAATACGTGTTATCCATTATCAAAATGTGAAGATTTCATGTCCGTTATCCATATATGAAGTTATGCTGGGATGACCGGACATATCGTCAAGAAAGTTCAGCCCCCGCTCTTTTGCAGCATCAAGGCGCTTGCTTAATTTTTTTACTGACCATCATCGTCGTCTGGTATTCAATCACCTGCTGATCACGCTGATTATAGGTTTTATTTTTGTATATGAACAAAAACCTCTCCGGGTTTTTGGTGGGACGAAGATCTACCACTTCGGCATCTGCCCTCAGGGTATCTCCAAATAGCACTGGAGAGGTGATCTTCATATTGTCTACACCAATGTAGGCATAGATTTCATATCCATCCTGGGCCAGAAGTTCTGCGATATTGTCCGCATGATGGACCAGACCGTCTGAAACGGAAAAGATGACCGGACCTGCCAAAGAGCGTTCCTTGAACCAGGTTCCCTTGGCATATTCAGAATTGCTGTGAACGGCCATATTGAACCAGTTAAATTGATGCAGGATGGAGAAATCCCCCACATCAAGCGTTCTGCCAACCCGACAAGGAATTTTGGTACCTGTTGTTATTTTACCCATAATAAAGATCACCCCTTTTATAGCATTTTTTGTAAATCCCCATCAGAGAAGTTATGATTACCTTGTTATTGATTGTGGCTGTGTATCAGGCGTTGACATCAACCAGAATATGACCGGTAATGTTGCCTGCCAGGATTTCTTTGGCGTAATGGGGTACGTCATCGAGTTTTATTACCTTATTAATTTTGTCGAGGGCTTTATCCGGGATATCCGTCACCAATCGCTCCCAGGCTGCTATTCTTCTCGGATTGGGACACCATACGGAGTCAACCCCTCTCAGGCTCACCCCCCGCAGAATAAAAGGCATTACTGTAATAGGCAGTTCTGACCCACCGGCCAGTCCACAAGCCGCCACACATCCGCCATACTTTATTTCTGAAATAACCCGGGCGAGAACCGTACTGCCGACGGTATCGACTGCGCCGGCCCATTTCTGGGCTTCAAGAGGTGCCGGCATCTTTGTCCATTCTTCACCGCCGGCAAAATCTCTGGCTCCGATTTGCCGCAAAAAATCATGGGTGAATTCCTGCCCCATTTTGGTAAGAGCAGTGACTTCATAGCCAAGCTTGGCAAGAATGGCTACCGCATTACTGCCCACCCCGCCGGCAGCACCTGTAACGATGACCGGACCGCTGTCTGGTTTTACCCCGGCTTCTTCCAGGGTCATGGTTAAGAGCATGGCCGTATAGCCGGCAGTACCGATGGCCATGGCCTTTCGGGTGTCCATGCCTTTGGGAAGGGGGATTAAGAAATCAGATTTGATCCTGGCCATTTGTGCATACCCCCCCCAGTACCTCTCCCCCACACTCCATCCATTTAAGATGACCTGGTCGCCTGGCTTGAAATTTGGAGAAATAGATTCAACCACAGTTCCTGCCAAATCAAGACCCGGCACCATAGGGAAAATTCGAAATATTTTATTTCGATTTGCAAATCCCAGTCCCTCTTTATAGTTCAAGGTGGAATAGTCAACCCGAATGAGCACATCTTCCCGGGGCAGATCCGCAACCGTCAGCTGCTTTACCGTTGCCACCAGGTGACCGTCACCTTTCTCTACCACAAGGGCTTTAAAAGTTTCTTCATTTGTCATGGTGCTTACTCCTCCTCAATGCAAATTTTACCTCGAAGTCATTTTATCTATAGACACAAATTGACACCTGCGACATGCCGTTTCAGCTCCATATGTTCCATTGTAACCCGCGAAAAATGCATATAAATCCCTTTGTTTTATATTTGCAAGTTGTTAAGTAATGGGTTTCGCTTGAAACATGACTCATTTGCCTGTTTTTACAGCCGATTCAAGGAGGAGGCAGCGAACGTATCACTCAAACGGCATTTCACCTGCAGAAAGGCAATGTTTTTCGCAATATATAACCCATCTTTCGCATCATAGCCGACACAAAGTTTTAATGGTCCGATTTGAAAATTGTTGTGTAAGGAGTCGATACCGGATAGGGTGAGGCTCGATTTTTGCCCCGAAAAGGATTTTTTGTCATGTTTTTGCAAAAAATCCGCTTAAAGGGTCTTATTGTTCGCAAGGGGATAGAGAACACCACCCGATTAACGGGGTTCATTGCCTGTTTGAGGATGAGAGTTTTCCGCTGCCGGCGCTCAGGCGAGCCGGCTCAGCGGATTTGACAAAGATTAAGGAGAAGGTATGAAAAAGATTATTATCGGCGTAGTCGTGATTCTCGGTATTGCCGCACTTGCCGTACCATTCGGCTGCGGCCTGGTGATGGAGCGTGTGGTGCGCGAGACGTTTAGCAATCTCAACGCCATGTATGCCAAGAGCGGTCACGATATCAGTGCCGAGGTTGTTCGTTACGACCGGGGCTATTCCTCGTCGGAAATTGAATGGAAAATAAAATTCGGCAGGCTGAAGGCCTTATACGGGGTTGATGAGGTTGTCTTTATCGATCGGGCCGAGCACGGGATGAGCGGCATTGTCTCGAATACCAGCCTGGAGAAAAACCCCTGGTATACCGACTTTGTCAAGAACAAGCTGGCCGGCAAGGACCCTCTGCATATTACCACCAACTATAAATTTGCCGGGGGGCTTGATACCAGCGTGGCTGTCGATGCCTTTGCCATACAGGCGGAAAACAAGACCTTTGCGGTTAAAGCCCGGCAAGGTTGCCGTGACCTGCGATAAGGAGTTTAAAAAATTCACCTCCGATGCTGCCTGGGAGGGGATGGCGGTCGCCGAGCAATTCTCCATCGGCGGGGCATCCCTGAAGTCGGCTATAACCATGATATCGCCGTTTATCTGGGACGGCAATGTCTCTCTGGCGCTGCAAAACACCCAGATCTACGAAGAGGGCGAGAAATTCGACCTGGCCAATATGAAGGTCGATTACATCCTGAGTTATGACAAAGAGCACAACACCTTGTCGGCCAAAGCCGAATACGGGGCCGACAGCCTCAGTGTCGGGCCGGATACGATCAGCAAAATCTTTGCGAGAATCGGCATAAACGGGGTGGATGCCAAAGGCTACGAAGAATTTATGAAGCTGTATACGGCGACGGTGAGCGCCATCCTCGGCGACATTACTGCCGCCAAGGATGATCCGGAGAAGATGAAACAGATCCTGGAAAAGAAGATGGCCATGGTCGGTTTTCAGATGGTGGCCGCCGGAGAGAAGCTGTTAACCAAGGATCTGCAATTGCAAATCTCCGATCTGCACCTGCAGGTACCGGATGGCGAGATTACCGGTGATGCGACTCATAAGCCTGAAAAAAGACATGACCTTTGCCCAGTTTATCCCGGTTGTCAGCCAGCCGGCCCTGGCGCTGGAAATACTTTCCCTGAAATCCAATGTCAGTTTGCCGGAAAAACTGGTTGGCGATGCCCCCATGCTCTTTGCCCCCATTTATCCCGGTATGCAGACCGGCCTCTTTGTGAAAAACGGTGCAAGCGTCCTGCATAAGGCGGAGACCAGGGACGGCAAGTTGTTTCTCAACGATAAGGAATTGGTATTGTAGTTGCCGATTGAAAGATAATTAACTACCGAGGAGGGTGAAAATTATGGAAAATACCACAGGGACGCAGCATCGTTGGCGGTTTTGCCGGTTGGGCGGTTTTGATCAGGTCCGCCTGGAGACGGCGGAAGATATTCGGCATCTGGGGGAGCTGGATCAGAAACTCTGGGCGGCACTCAGTTGTCCGGTGAATGGTTTGGAATTTGATTCCCGGACCCTGGCGATGCTCGACAGTGACCAGGACGGCCGGGTTCGGGTGCAGGAAATTCTTGCCGCGACCAGATGGATCAGTTCCGTCCTGGCCAAGATGGACACCTTTTTGGCCGGCGCCGACATCTTACCGCTTCAGGCCATTGACGACAGCCATGCCGAAGGGCAGCAGTTGATAGCCTCGGCCCGGCAACTCCTTTCCTATCTCGGCCGGGCCGAGGCGGAAACCGTTTCCATTGCCGATGTCAGCAGTACCGATACCCTGCTGCACGCCTCGAAATTCAACGGTGATGGTATCATTGCCGTGCATGTGAGCGACGACGAGGCATTGCAGAAATTGATCGCCGAGATCATGGCCTGTGTCGGCAGCGACCAGGACCGCAGCGGCCTGCCGGGCATTTCCCAGGAGCGCCTCGAGGCCTTTTTTGCCGCGGCAAAGCTCTATACCGAGTGGTGGCGGGCAGACTCAAGGATGTTGCCGCTATTCTGCCGTTTGGCGACGAGACACCTGCGGCTGCCGCGATTTTTGCCCGCCTGAGAAACAAGGTTGATGACTATTTTATGCGTTGCGGACTGGCAGCCTTTGACGCCAAGGCCGAGGCCCCCCTCAATCCCTCACTGATCAATTACGAGGCCCTGGCTTCCCAGGATCTGGCGGTGGCAACGGTCGAGGTCGAACGTTTTCCTTTGGCCCATATTGAAGCGGGGCGGCCCTTGCCGCTGCAGGCAGGGATCAATCCGTCCTGGGGTCCGACCATGGAGAGTTTTACCACCTTGGTGGTTTCCCCCCTCTTCGGGCAAATCGACGGTCTCCAGGCGGCCCAATGGGAGCAGATCAAAGATACCTTCGCCCCCTATGAAACCTGGCAAAGCAACAAGGTTGGGGCCGAGGTCGAAAGTCTTGGACTTGAGCGGCTTGAGGAAATTCTCCAGGGGTCGGGGAAAACCCAACTGGAGGATCTCATCCGCCAGGATCTGCAACTGGCAGCGCAGGTCGATGCCATCGACAAGGTGGTTCGACTCGTCTACTTCAACCGCGATCTTTATCGGCTGTTGAATAACTTTGTGGCCTTTCGTGATTTCTACGTTCAGGATCGCAAGGCCATTTTTCAGGCGGGAACCTTGTATATCGACGGTCGGGCCTGTGAACTGTGCATCAAGGTGGCTGCCGTTGAAGGCCACAGCCCCATGGCCAATCTCAGCCGTACCTACCTCTGCTATTGTGAATGCAAGCGTCGCGGCAGCGACCAGCGCATGTTCATTGCGGCCGCTTTTACCGGTGGCGACTCCGACAATCTGATGCTCGGTCGCAATGGGGTGTTTTATGACAGCAAGGGCGATGACTGGGATGCAACCGTAGTGAAAATCATCGACCATCCCATCAGTGTCTCGCAGGCCTTCTGGGCACCCTATAAACGTATAGGGCGGATGATTGGTGAACAGATCGAGAAATTCGCCGCCGCCAAGGATAAGGCGGTGGACAGCAAGGCCGGCGCCGGGGTCGCCGCCGTTGCCGCCAAACTGCCGGTAACCGCGGCGGCACCGCCTCCTCCGCCACCACCTTTGCCTTTTGATGTCGGCAAGTTTGCCGGTATCTTTGCCGCCTTCGGCCTGGCCTTGGGGGCGATGGGTACGGCCATTGCCTCTATTGTCGGAGTCTTCCTTGCCTTGCCGATGTGGCAGATGCCCTTGGCGGTTGGCGGGTCGATACTCGCAGTATCCGGGCCGTCCATGCTTATTGCCTTTCTCAAACTGCGGCAGCGTAACCTCGGGCCGATGCTCGATGCCAACGGTTGGGCGGTCAATACCAAGGCGCGCATCAATATCCCCTTTGGCTCGACCTTGACGAAAATGGCGATGCTGCCGAAGGGTTCGGATCGGACCCTGGTCGACCCCTTCGCCGAGAAAAAGACCCCCTGGAAACGCTGGGTGTTTCTCCTGGTCCTTCTCATGGCTCTCGGTTTTGCCTGGAATAAAGGCTATATTGCAGAATGGAGTCAGCCAACTTAAGAGCACGGTGAGCGACCAGAAGACCGCCGCCCCGGCGGCCGAAAAGGCTGCCCCTGCGGCAAAGTAGAGTGGGGGGATCCCCCGCGGTGTAAAGGCTGCGGGGGCATTCGGATGACACAAAAAAGAATTTTTATTGAGCGAGGCGACGATGCACGAAGCGGCGATTCAGGATCTGTACCAGGATGATTATTCCCACTGCTACGGCTGTGGACGCAACAACCGGCACGGACTGCAGCTGAAAAGCTATTGGCAGGGTGAGGAATGTGTTTGTCACCATACGCCGAATTCCCATTATACCGGCGGCGTTCCCGGCTTTCTCTACGGCGGGATGGTGGCCTCGCTCATCGATTGCCACGGTGCCGCGACCGCCGCCGCCGCCAAGGCGCGGGAAAGCGGTGAAGCGGTGGGGCGATTCGTCACCGCGTCGCTTACCGTTGATTTTGCCAAGCCCACGCCACTCGGGGTTGAGCTGGAGATTCGCGGTAAGGTAACGGAGATCAAAGGACGGAAGGTGACAGTGGCTCTCAGCCTTTTTGCCGGGACAACCCTGTGCGCCACCGGCCGGGTGCTGATGATTCAACTCCTGTCTGCGCCGCCACCGGAAAAGCTGGCGGTCTGAAATGGCGGTACTATGAAACCGCGTACTTGTCTGCCATTTTTCCTTAAAGCAGGCAGCGATCCTTATCCTTGATTCTCGACATTCCGGGGATAAGGGTCTGGGTCGACAATACCCCCTTCCACTGGCGGATCGTCGACAGGATGAACTGCGACAGCAGTTCGGCATCGGAGGAAAGCAGGTCGCGCATCAGGGTGACCTTGGCGATCATGTCGATCGATCCATGCACCGTGTGCACCTCGGTCACCTCTTTCAGGGCCAGGAGTTTGTCGAAGATCTGCTGTTCATGCTTGCCATCGACGTTGAGGAGGATAAAGACGGTGATCTCGCGCTTCATCTCCGGGTATTCTTGTTCGGTATGTTCCGCCATTTTTTTTCGGAAGGCCTCCATATCTTTTGGGATGAGTTTGTCGACACCGATACCGTATTTACGCTTCTGGCCCTGTTCCCATTGATGTACGGAAATATACAGATAGAGATCGTCAACCGTTCGTCCGGGAAAGGATTTGACTAGGCCGCTATTGGCGATGATCGTCGCCAGCGGCCGATAGATGGTGCGGTACCAGTCGACCGCTGCCTCCTGGAAGCTGACCTCCTCCTGGTCTTTCTCGAGGATCAGGTGGCGGCGATGTTCCTCAACCTGCCACTCCAGGTGTTCAATCTGACCAAGCTCGGTCAACTCAATGGAGTCGGCCAGGCCGGCCTTGTCGCGAAAGCCGATTCGTTCGATATAGAGCTTGTTTTCCAGGGTATTCTTGGAGGGCAGGAGTTCGACTATGCGCGAGCGGATATGTGAACGTTCAAGCTCCCGGGCCGCCCGGAAGCGGTGATGGCCGTCGAGGATAAAATAGTCATCCTTGATCTGATACAGGGAGATCGGCGGCAGGTTTTTGCCCTCCTTCATGGCGGTGATAATGCCCTTGAGCCGTTCGTCGACCGCATGCGAATGGGTTCGGAACTGGTTGTCGAAGTCATGGTATCTGCCGACACTGCCGACGATCTTGTCCAGGGGCACCATCAAGGTGCCTCTTTCGATTGCCTCATAGGCCTCTTCCTGTTCCTGGCGGGTGTTGAAACAGGTGGAGTTAGGGTCGGTTTCGTCGCATTTTTCCTGGCCGGACATTGCCCTTTTGAGCGCCGAGAAAGGATTATATTTCGAGAACATGGTAACCATAGCAATTGATCACAGAGGTTGAATTGACCCTGGTTATACGCGCCTCTTCACTGGCGAAATGGGCGTGGATATGACCATGCAGGAAGTGTTGCGGCTGGTATTTATCGATAAAGCGGTTAAAGCTGCGAAAGCCGCGATGGCATAGATCTTCGGCGTCATGGATAAAGCGGGGCGGTGCATGGGTGACGACCAGATCGACGCCCTTGCAGCGCCACAGGGCAAAGCGCAATCTTTTTATAAACCCGGTCATCTGCTCTTCCGTGTACTGGTTGATATTGCCATTGTACCACCGGGAGCCGGAGAAACCGATGATCTTTGTCTTGCCGATTTGGACAATCCTGCGGTCGATGTGCGAGCAACGCACCGGAGGCGATGAACCGTAGCGAATATCGTGATTGCCGAGGACGTAGAGCAACGGTACATCGTAGCGGTTGCGCAGAGCAGTGAGATATTCCGGGGGCAGGTCGCCGCAGGAGATGAGCAGTTCGATGCCGCTGATAGCCGGACCGCCGCCCGCCGGTTCGAGCAGGTCTTTTATCACCGCATCGGCAACGCTGAGTATTTTCATGTAACGGGAGCAGCCGCCAGACCGATCATCGCCGCACCGATGGCATTGCCGACCTCGCAGTTGTCGGGAAAGCTCACCGTCGTGCGCAGTCGCTCGGCGACTCCCGGAAGAAGATAGCGGGCGGCGGCGCCGATACCGATGATCGGGATCTTGATGGAAAACTCGACGCCAAGAACCGGATGGTTTTTGCGGCTGTTGATAAATCCGGTAAGTGAATTTTGCCAGGAGCGCTGGATGACATAATCGATGATCATATTTTCGATCAGTTCTTCGGTGTGTTGCAGGACGAGGTTGGCAAAATCGACAGCGCTGAGGCCAAGGGCCCGGCCGAGAATCTTCGCACCGGCAAGCGCCGCGTCCTGGTCACCGAGATCAATCTTGCCGAGGACATGCAGAGCATCGGTCGGGGTGAAGCCGCATTCGAAGATCCATTGTCTGCGTGTCAGGTGTTCGAGCTGCACGTCAAGGGGGATGCCGCCGAGACCGGTGCGTTCTCTGATGGTCGCCGGGGTGGCCCGGCCGCTTTCCCGAAGCACGGCGGCCAGTTCGCTGTCCGGAACCAGGTGTATTGCTTCGGGGCGAAGAACGATGAGTCGCGATTTGCTGTCTGTTCCCAGCCAGTCGGCCGGCGGGCAGTTCACATCCCCGGCCATGGCAAGGGGCGTTACCCGGGCAGGCCCGATGCTCAGCTCACCCCTTTCCCCGACATGCACATGGCTGTCGCCGCCGATGCCCCCGGTATGCATATCGACCGCCTCGATATGGGTCTGCCAAAGGCCGATCCGGCAGCCGTCGACCGCCAGGAGGGGATGGCCGTTTTCAACCATGGCGATATCGGTGGTGGTTCCGCCGACATCGATGACCAAAGCATTCTTTGTTGTTTGAGCGGCGCCGAAATGGGCGGTGCAGGCCGGGCCGCTGGCAACGGTCATGCCCGCTTCGGCTACCGCCCGCTGCGCATCGAGGGTCAGACCATTGCCGCCGATAACCAGCGCCGGGCAGCAAAGGCCGAGTTTTGTCATGGCTGTTTCCACGCCCTGGATGAAGGCGTCCATGACCGGCATCAGTTTAGCATGCAGGCCGGCGGTGGCGGCGCGTTCATGCATGCCGGTAAGATTGCTGATGCGATGTGAGCAGAATACCGGCTTGGGGTCAAGCATACCAATGGCCTTTTCCGTCACTAGTTCATGCGTCGGGCTTTTCATCGACATCGCCGAGCAGACCGCGTAGGCGTCTACCTCATTTTTCAAACCCTGGATCAGACTGACGAGATAGTCGATGTCGAGGGGTTCCTCTTCCTTGCCGTCGATGGTGTGGCCGCCCTTGACGAAGACGACGGCCGTGACCGGCAGCTTGAAATGGCGGACATAGCCGATGACGATGACCGCCACCCGTGCCCCCTTATTTTCCACAACACTGTTGGTAGCCAGGGTAGAAGAGATGCATACGGAGCGGATATCTGCGGCAGCGATGCTGCTTTTCGAGAGAAGCTGTGTCAGCGCCGCCCCGGATGCCCTGGGCCAGATCAAAGTGGGTGGTAGGGACCTTGGTTGCCGCGATAATTGTCCCGGACCGGCTTTCAAGGAGCGATTGCATCGGTGTAGGTGCCGCCGGTGTCGATGCCTATTATATATTTTTGCATGGTTGCTGTGGATTCTCGTGAAAGTAAGGCTGTTGTCGATTATAGAGTCCATATACCGTAAAGAGCAGGGAAATACCACCGGGAAGTGTTGGTCTTTCCCCCGTGGGCATTCCGGAAAACCTTTCAGTGGGGCTGTCAATCGATATGCTGTTTTTCTCAACCAATTGTAAGGAATTATGAGCTTTCTAGGCATAAAGAACAAGAGATTCGTAGTTTTCGGCCTGGCCAATAAAAAATCGGTGGCCTGCGCCATCGGCAGGTGCCTGGTCGAAGAGGGGGCCGAGGTCATCCATGTGGTTCGTTCGCAGGAGAGGGTGAAGAATGCGCAGAAGCTTTTTCCAGGTTCCCCGGCCTATATCTGCGATGTCGAGGATGAGGTAAATATCATCCGGGTCCGTGATGAAATTGCCGGCTTGATTGGGGCTGAAGAGGGGGGGAGAATAGACGGCATCGTCCATTCCATTGCCTTTGCCAATTATTCCGATGGAATGAAACCGTTTCACCTGACGCGCAAGGATGATTTTCTCCAGGCCGTGAATATCTCCTGTTTTTCGCTGATCAGCATCGCCAACCACTTCAAGGAAATTCTCACCAAAGATGGTTCGGTGGTCACCATCACCATCTCGACGACCAGGATGGCGGCGGAAAACTATGGTTATATGGCACCAATCAAGGCGGCACTCGATTCGTCGCTTTGTTTTCTCGCCAAGAGTTTTTCCGAATTCTCGCACGTCCGTTTTAACGCCGTTGCTCCCGGACTCTTGAAAACCTCAGCATCCGCCGGTATTCCAGGTTATATTGACAGCTATCTCTTCGCCGAAAAGGCGATTCTCAGGAAGCAGGCCCTCACTACCCGGGAGGCCGCCGATACCGCCCTTTTCCTTCTGTCGGCCAGGGCCTCGGGGATAAACTGTCAGACCATCGTCGTCGACGCCGGCATGGCGGTTAACTATTTTGACAAGGAAATCGTCAGCAAAAGCGTAGGGTGACTAGATTATGAGTGGGCAGAGCAGAGCAAAAAGGGGGTAGCCTTTCGATGCCTAACCCCTTTTTTGTTAATGAGTCAACCAGGGCCGGAGAACAAAAAAGATATGGCTATACCTCATAAACCGAGTATTCAGTTTTTTCACCAAGGAGACGATCGATCTCGTCTTGGATGGCCATACGTTCCCGGTTATTGACCCAGGCGTTCCAGTCGTCAAGGGATCGCCAGGTGCTGACAACCATGGATTCATCGGCCTGGTCGACCCTTTGCAGGGTTTCTCCATAGATATAACCTGACTGACTGAGGGTAAGGCTACGAAGCTTTTTCAGGAGAACGGTGAGGTCGGGGGCATTTGTCGGGGATACTCTTCTTTTAATGAAAATTTTAACAGTCATAGGCATCTCCTTTGTTGATGTTAAACTCCTCTACAGTATGCATAAATTTTCTTAAAAAGGCAAGCGGACCAAGGCGATTTGAAGAAAAAGATCGCCTGTGGCCCACTTGAAAAAGGCTGGGATCAGTCGTTGGCCGGCCTTTTTTTTGCGTATTTGCTCAACATCTCGGCCGTTTCCAGGAGGCGGATGAATTCACTGCGATACCCTTCAGGATCTTTGCCGCGACTGTTTTTCGCAAGTTCCAGGAGCAGCGGATAGGTGAGTGTCGGCGGCGGCTCGGCATGGCGAAGAAGCATACCGAAACCGGCGACGCAGGCGGCAAAGCGGAAATCGTCACTGGTGCCGGCAAGGGTCTGGTCAGCGGCCATAACCGCTTGGCTGATAAGGAGCGAATCTTTAGCCTCAAGTGGCTTATAACGTAATTTTACGGTCAACAGTTCTGCGGCGGTGCCGGGCGCCGGGCTTTTTGATTGATATTTCAGGCTGTCGACTTGAGGAATTGCCGGGGAACCTACCGGATAAAGTTCGTAGAGGGCGGTTACCGTATGACCGACGCCGATTTCCCCGGCGTCTTTTTTGTCATCCTGAAAATCTTCGTCGGCCAGAATGCGGTTTTCGTAACCGATCAAGCGGTATGCACCGACCAGGGCCGGGTTGAATTCAACCTGCAATTTGACGTCTTTGGCCAGGGTGAACAGCGTGCTGGTTCGCTCCTTGACCAGGACTTTTCGGGCTTCCAGGAGCGAATCGATATAACTGTAATTGCCGTTGCCCTTGTCGGCGAGAATTTCCATGGTATCGTCATGGTAATTGCCCATGCCGAAGCCGAGGACGGATAAATACACACCTGATTCCCGCTCGCGGCTGATCATACGTTCCAGTTCGTCGCGGCTGGTAACACCGACATTGAAGTCGCCGTCAGAGGCGAGAATGATACGGTTATTGGCCCCCGGCATGAACGATTGCCTCGCCAGATTATAGGCGGTTTTGATGCCGCTGGATGCATGGGTTGAGCCGCCGGCGGTCAGAGAGGCAATGGCGGCCTTGATTTCCGCAGTTTTATCACCGGCAGTCGGTGGCAGGGCCACTCGATCGGCACCGGCATAAACAACGATGGCGATCCGATCACGGGCAGTCATCTGATCGACGAGCATGGACATCGATTGTTGCAGCAGGGGCAGTTTGTTGGCTTGATTCATCGATCCCGAGACATCGACGAGAAAAACCAGATTCGAAGGTGGGATTTTCTCCGGCAGCAGATCCTTGGCTTTCAGGCCGATGCGAATCAGCTTGTTTTCCGGTCGCCACGGGCAGGGCCCGAGTTCCGTGGCAATGGCTATCGGCCCGTCGCTTGGTTGCGGGTAAGAGTACGAGAAATAATTGATCATCTCCTCGATCCGCACCGCACCCGGAGGGGGGAGGGTGCCGCTGGTCAAGAGACGCCGGACATTGCTGTACGAGGCGGTGTCGACATCAATGGAAAAGGTGGAAAGGGGGTCGTTGGCGGTGGCGACCAGCGGGTTTTCGCTCAGGGCGTTATAGGATTCGTTCTCTAATATCGGGGGTCCGACTCTGTGCACAGCGCTGTCGCTGACCATTTCCCGCATCGGCATGGGGACTGTAGGACCGGCGCCCTGTGCCCGCAGGGTCGCCGGGGTGGCTTCGGCCTTTATCAATGCCCGGCTGTTGTGCATTGCCGGCGGTGCGGCCGCAAGCGGGGCGGGAATACCGATCGGAAGTTGAGCTTTGCCTTTTTGCTCGGTGCTCACCACCTGTTCGGTTAGCGGCATGGTTGCAGCATTGTTTTGGGTGGATGGGCCTTGGTCTTTTTCCCTGTCGGATAAGGGGGAATTGCTGCAGCCGGAAAGAAAGATCAGGGCGGCGATAAAGAGCATTCGAGTGCGGTGATACGGGGGTACTTTCATAGGGTCTCCTTTATATGCTTTAATTGTTGCTACCGATTGTCCATCACTTACCCCCCTATTGACGGACGGTCCGGAAAAATGTGTCGGAGAAAAACGATTTTTTCTGGAGTATGATAACTTTTAACTCTAAGGTACGGGAATCATATCTGGCAATGGGGAAAAGGTGGTGGACTGGAAAGAAAGAACGCTGTCGCATTGGGACAAGATAAACGCCTTGGCGGTGCGCCGCTTTGGTCGCAGCCCGCTTGCCGAAGAGGCGGCCCTGGCGGTTATCGACGGTCTTGCGGCAGAAGACTGGCAAAGGGTTCGGGCCTTTTCCGGCCAGGCCTCCTTTTCTTCCTTTATCATGGCCATAAGTGCCAGGCTTTTTGAAGATTTTGCCAGAAAGCGTTTTGGCCGGGTTCGTCCGCCGCTCTGGGTGCAGGCCTTCGGCGGAATCTGGCAAAGACTCTTTCAGGCCCTGTGTCTTGAGCGATTGCCGGTAAACGATGCGGTGGAAATTGTCCATCAGCGCCAGGTCGCAGCCGAAAAAACGGCAATCGAGGCGGCGGCTTATGAGCTGTTGGCAAGGATTCCCGACTGCGGTATGGCCCGCGGCCTGGAGGTCGCCTACGAGGAAGAGGCAGTGATCGACGGTGACGACGGTGCAGCGGGTCCGGCCGGCACGTTTGAAAGCCGGGAACAAAAAGAGCTGTTTCAGGCGGTTTTTCAACTGGTTTTGGGACAAGAGCTGCGTGCCGACGGCGATGACCTGCTGCAAAAGTACCGGATGGTGCAAGATACGAATCTGGCTACCTGAAGAGAAGCTTCTTCTGAAGCTTTGTTATCAGGACGGGCTGGGCGTTACCGAGGCCGGGGCGATGCTCGGCATGAGCCGGTTCCAGGTGCACGGGCGGATGCGTCGCCTCCTGGCGCGCTTGCAGGAGGAGTTTGCGCGCTGCGGTTTGGCCGAGGTCCTCAGGCCCATGCTGGATGCATGAAAAATGCATCGGGGCTGGCGACAAAAACACCGGCGTTGTCCGTCCATAGGTAAATGGAAGCAATACAGTTTATTACTTTATGACAGATACCCATGACAACTGATCCCCACGACAACTTCGAAAAAAGGGCGAAAAAGGCGACAGCGCTTTTGACTCTCGCTGCCGACCAGGGAAAAGTACGTGGCTCGTGTCTCAAAGATGAAGAGATGGCGGCACTGGTTGATGGCCGCTGTGGCGGTACTGCGATTGTCTGCGATTTTGGCCCATCTCGGCACTTGCGACCGATGTTATGCGGAATGGCTGTTTTTAAAGAAAAACGTGCGCAGGAAGCGCCCCGCGGTCGATTGTATCATCTGAGCCGGTGGAAAAAACTTCGTTACCTTGGCACCGCTCTCGCCGCCGCTGCCAGCATTGTCGTGTACTTGAATGTCGTCAAGATGGAGGACAAGGCCGTGGAGCAAGCGGTGATCCCACAAACCATGCGCCTGCAGGAACAAAATCTTGCCGTACCACCGCTGTCGTCTACCGATAAAGAAGAAAGAGATAAGTCGGCACCATTGGTTAAAGAGACCCCGGCGGTATTGCCCGCTGCACCCCTGGCCGCCCCGCAGGCAATCGGTAGCGGGACCGCCAAGGGCAGGTTTGAAGTGCCACCGGCACCCAGGCAGAGTATTGCCAAACCGCAGGAAGAAAGGCAAAAACCTGCCGCAGCCCCCATGCCGGCGGAAAGGAAGGCAGCAAAAGACCTGACCGCGGACTCGGCACAGTCTATGGCCGAGAGCGTCGGAGCCCCGACCGCCGCCCCGGCGACGGAGAATATCGGCGACTGGCTGGAACAGCTGCATGCAGCCTGCCTGTCCGGCCGAGACGAAGCCCAGTTCTGGCGGGATATGGCGGCTCGGGGGATGCGGCTACAGGCATCGCAGGTGGGTATACCGTCAGGGGTAGCAGAGGCAAAAATGGCGACAGTCCTCGCCTTGGTGCAGGGGATAACTGGGCCCGATACGGCGCCGCAGCAGTGTCGATTGATCCTTGCTGAACTTGCTAAAGAAAGCGGCAACAGGTAATAAAGATGCGACCGTTTGCCTCGCCGGATGGTCAGAGCAGGCAAAAAAGAGCAGCAACCAATGACAAGCAGAAAAAACCAAAGGATACTCATGCGCAATACGCTCATTCCCCTCAAAGAGAGGATCATTGTCGCCCTTGATGTCGATACGCCGGAGCAGGCAAAAGCCCTGGTGAAAAAGTGCGAATCGCACGTTTCTTTTTATAAAGTCGGTTTGCAGCTGTTTATGGCATCCTGGTTTGAGACGGTCGACTGGTTGGTTGACCGCGGCCATAAGGTCATGCTCGACCTGAAGTTTTTCGATATCCCGGAAACCGTCAATCTGGCGGTGGAGCAGGTCAATAACCGGGGGGTGACCTTTGCCACCATCCACGGCAACGATCCGATCATCCGTGCCGCCGTTTCCGCCCGAGGTGACCTGCAACTCCTGGCGGTCACCGTCCTCACCAGTTTTGGTGAAGAGGATATGCGGGCCATGGGAATGACCGGAACGGTTGCCGAGCTCGTCTATTTTCGCGCCAAAAGGGCCTTGGATCTGGGCTGTGACGGGGTGGTCTCGTCCGGGCTTGAGGCCGAGAAACTCCGTAGGGATCTCGGCGAAAACCTGCTGATCGTTACGCCGGGCATCCGACCGGGGGCCAATACCTGCGATCCGGGCGATGATCAGCAGCGCATCGTCACCGCCGGCAGGGCTATAGCCGGCGGCGCCGATCATGTGGTGGTTGGGCGCCCGATCAGCAGAGCTGTCGATCCGATACAGGTTATTGAAGAGATGCAGAGGGATATCAGCCGGCTCGAGGAGCAGGGAAAACCCTACTCTGCACCATTGCGGAAATAGAAATTCACACAGTTCCCGCTGCCTTGTTTTCTAGCTTCTAGAACGCCATTGAAACAGTAACCCCACCGTAGATGAAGCTTGATTCATCGCTCAGACTGACGGATTCGATATATTCTTTCGCCTTGTCGGAAAGCGGGAAGGAGTAGGCAATGGTCGGCTTCACCGAGAAATATTCGGCAAATGGGATGGTGAAGCCGACAGATACCAGGCCGTTATGAAACTGCTGATACTTCTCGTTCGGGTTGTTGGCCTCGGCAAAGCTGGTATCATCGGAATAATAGTAACCGGCAGATGCAGCCAGATCGAGGGTGATCTTGTCGACCAGCTCCTGCGAATGCGACACCCCGACGCTCACATACCAGGCCGGCAGATGGGCAATTTCTCGTAAACGGAGATGGTCGGGCTGAGAATGGTATTAAGGGTAACCGAACCGAAGACCTCCTGGGAATCGGTCAAGGCGTCCAGGCCGTAGTAAAGATAGCCGCCGGTGAGTTTTACTAGCCCCAGGGTCTTGGAATAGGACAGGGTAAGGTCGGTTTCGTTATACTTGCCGCCGCCGTAGGCATCGTTGTCGGTGTCGAGATTGCCCCAGACATTCAGGCTTACCCCTTTGTAGCCGATGGTCGCCGAAGGTTGGATGACCACACTGTCCTTGCTCAGTTCGAGCCCCCTCCAGATATACTGGCTGAAGACACCGATATCGAGGCCGGCTGTTGGTTTTTCGGCCTCTTCGGCCTGGGCGGGTGTATGACCTGCGAGGATGGCAAGTGTGGCGATGGTGAGATACCTTTTCATAGTGCGTTTCATGTCTCGTCTTTGCTCCCTTGAGAGAATCCATTGAAAAGTTGGTGGTACCCATTAGCCCTTAATAGCCCCCTGACGGGTCGATATGGGCACTGAGCTTAGGTACCGCCGATATGTTGACCGTTACCCGCGGCAAGCGAATCGGTCGAAACCTCTATGGCTTTGTTTGGGGGAATAGCAAAGATTGAGCCAAGCCGGGGGATATCAAATTATTTCTATAATATCTATGAAATACAGGAAGGTGAAGACGGGTCTATGGTCCATTTCACAAAGGAAGATTTTACGAAAATGTTAAGTTCCATGTTGTAAGGCTACGCAAATGTTGTTTTTGGCGCATTGTAAATTGCAAAGAAAATCATGGCGGAGTTAACAACGGAACGGTACGGGGAGTTCCGGCAAAAATACGACCGTCTCTTTTCATTCCATCATGCTTCTGCTAAAGTATCCCAGAAATTAACCGAAATTGGCAAAAATCACCGCGCATCCCATGCTGCACAACAAAAAAATAGTCATTGGTGTTTTCGCCACCATCACCTTTTTGATCATCGGCACAATCGGTTATATGGTGCTCGAGGGGTTTACCCTGCTCGACGCCCTGTATATGACCGTCATCACCATTACCACGGTAGGTTTCGGCGAGATACATCCCCTTTCCAGCACCGGAAGAATATTCACTATGTTTTTGATAGTCTTCGGTTTCGGGAGCATCGGTTTTTTAGCTGCCGCTTTTACCGAAGCCATTATCGAACAAGCTTCCAGTCCCCTTTTAAGAAGAAAAACCATGCAGAAACGAATCGATCAACTTAGAAAACATTATATCATTTGTGGCTTCGGACGAGTCGGTATTGCTGCTGCCGAACATTTTCAAAAAGCTGGAGCACCCTTTGTTGTGCTCGAATCCGGTGAAGAGCAGATTAAAATTCTCAACGAGCATAAATATCCTTATCTGGAGGGCGATGCCACCAAGGAAGAGGTGTTGCTCGCCGCGGGGATAAAACAGGCCACGGCCTTGTTGGCCCTGCTCAATGCCGATCCGGAAAACCTCTTCACCGTCCTCACGGCCAGGGAGCTCAATCCTACATTGCACATTATCGCCCGCACTGAAACCACTTCCTCAGAGTCGAGAATGTTGCGGGCCGGAGCCGACTCCATAATCTCTCCTTACGCATCCGCCGGGAGAAGGGTAGCCGACAAGATTCTCAAAGCGACCAAAAGCCAGAGCCCTGATAGTGATTACCTGACGAATACGCAAAATCAACCGGAATGGCAGCAGGTTACTGAAGAATCGGATTTGGCTAAACATGTGATTGAAACCGCCAACACCTTCCTCAAGGGGACCATCCTCGGGCTGAGAAGGGGAGAAAGGGATTACCTCGCGCCGCCAGCGGATATGGAGATACAGCTCGGCGACCAACTGCTGCTTGCACCTAACGCTCTGCTGGGATCTGACATTAAAGCTCCACCCCGGGAAGCCTATAAAATGGTATTAATAGATGACAACCCGGTTATCCGCCGCTTGTACACCAGATTATTCCAGAAGGCCGGGTATCATATCTTTACTGCGGAGAATGGCAAGGAAGGGTATGAGATGATTGCCCGCGAACGGCCGCAAGCTGCAGTCATTGATTACTTTCTCCCAGATATGACTGGTCTTTCGATCTGCACAAAAATCAGGGCAAACGATGATCTGCTGCATATGAAACTGGTTCTCTTTACCGGCAATGATGATATGGAAATAAGGAAAAAAGCATTGGCAGCGGGAGTCGATTCAGTGGTGGTGAAGAGTCCCGATGCTGCTGAGATCGTCAATACGGTAAAGGCGACGCTGGAAAACCGCTGATACCTCCTCCCCAACGGTTGTGCTGGACGCAGCTGCAAGTCGCGACAATGTGACGGAAACAAGAATTCAACCATGCTTGCTAATTTTTTTCTTGTTTACCGCTCTTGTGAGAAATATTTAAGATCTGGAATTTAGGATGGGGTCAAATCGGCAGGCACTTTTATCGCTCGGAGAGATCAAACGAGTGGGTGTTCCTTCCGCTTTAATGTCGATACCCGAACCAGGAGAGGCACCCAACCGGCAACAAACCGCCCCGGCACTTCCTGGTCAAAAGACTCTCAACCTCATCCTGAAAAGGGGCTTGCCATGGCCCAAAATACCCTTCAAGTCATTCTGGGCGAGTTATCTCTTTATTCACAACGACAGCAAAAAGCCATTTTTGCCGAATTTTACCGCAGGTATCCCGGTCGTTTCAGCAAAAGCCAACTCCTCGAATTTCTCAAGCAGTACCTTGAGATTGAAGAAAATTGGCAAAGAGGAAGTTGGTTGCAATCGTGAGAAAAGTTGTCAGGCTCAGGGCAGATTCGCCAATTCAACGGCCTTGGTGAAGGCTCCTTCCATATCCGGCAAATGGGTGATATCCGGGACTACCTGGATATATTGAACTACCCCTTGTTTATTAACAAGGAGTATAGACCGTGCCAGCAGTCGCGAACTCTCAATGAGCAAGCCGGTTGACCGTCCGAAATTCCCCTCTTTATAGTCCGAGAGATATTGCACATCCTCAAGTTTGGCCTCTTTTGCAAATCGGCTCTGGGCAAATGGAGTGTCACGGCTTATGGTAATCCGTTTGACTGTTGTCGGCAGTTTGTCACCTTGTTCGCCGAGATAATGGGTCTGTGCCTCACAAATTTTTGTGTCAATGGATGGCACGATACTGATAAACAGTACCTGTCCTTTCAGATCATTGAGATTCACTGCCTTCATCGTGGCCGCATCAACCAGAGCCGTGTCCGGAAATTTTTGACCTACCTGGATGCCGGTACCTGTCAGAGCCAAGACCTCACCTTGTTTGTTCACCTGGGTGCCGGGAACACTGCTGGTCGAATCGATAGCGATAGGAGCTTTTTGTGTCGCGCAGGCTGCCAATATAAATGTAATAGTCAGCGCCACTGCGTTGAAGCGAATATACTTGAGCATCGATTACCTCCCCTTTCTTTATTTTTTTGATTTGTGCAAATCAGCGATAAGTTGACTTGAAACCTTGCCGTCTTGGGGCAGACCTTGCCTGGCCTGGAACTCCTTGATGGATGAAATGGTTTGGGTGCCGAGTATCCCGTCTATGTCCCCCACTTGGTAGCCAAGAGCGGATAATAAGGTTTGCGCTTCTTTAATTTGTTGTTCTTCTTTCTGTCGGTCTTTGGCCGTTATATACGTCAATTGTTGACCGGATGGATTTTTAAATGAAAGGTAGCAGTCTGTGATGGCCGGATCATCGGTGCCGCCTACCTTGAAAGCAGACGTTTGACCGGGCAGTATGGGGTTGAACTCAATGACGGCTTCCTCGGATTTTACCAGGGCCCCATCTTTTGTCCGAAACATTGCGACCGCCACAACCTTTTCCATGCTTTCCGATGAGATATTCTTCACAGCACCGACAATATATACATTGGTATTTTCTTTTCCACATTTCCGTGCGAGCAGTTCGAGTGGTCGGATGTCGGCCGCCTGGCGCGATGATTGTTTTGCAATTGCTGGAGGCGAAGTCTTGGAAGAAATGTAGAAATAGCCAATAGCCGAAAGAGAAACGACAACGATGATTGCCAGCCAGGCGAAGAGAGGTATTTTCCTTTTGAGCGGAACACCGCATTGTGGGCATTTCTTCGCATTTCTGCTCACTTTGCGACCACACTCTTTGCAGCTCATCGATGTCATATTGTCCTCCGGAACCTTTTCGAGCTTGTCACTGATGTGCTAAATTACAACGAATCCAGGGGTGGGTCAATGCTTACGTCTTGGCGCTGTGTCTCAGGCTCCGGAAAGCAACCCTTTTGCCTTTGCGAAAAATCAGCAAAATGGACGATTTGCCTGTAATGCAAATTCTGCTAAAATGGCATGGGTTGTATGGAGATAATCGATTTGAGGTTATCTTTTCTTTGACCATTGGTTGCTATGCGGCTACCATGGAAAGAATGATGGTTTTTCTTATCCGCAAATTCCCAAGATTGACTAGGTGTACGTCCGATGAAGTCAAAAATAACAGTGCAGACGGCAGGTAATGATGAGGTGGTCGGGATTGAAAAGGAAGTTGCCATCCTGCTCAGTGATATGGTCGGCTATTCCCTGCGAACCGCCGATATGCGGCCAACGGAAATCAAGGATTTCATGTTAATGTATCACCGTAACCTGAAAAAAATAGTCCATGCGGTTTGTGGCAAGGAACAGAATATAGAATCATCGGCAGGCGACGGTGCGGTCGCCCTTTTCGAAAGGCAGGCAGGGCAGGGCAAAGACCAAATATGTGGCCAGGCTTTAAATGTTGCTCTGGAAATGGTTTACGCCATGGAGAAAGGGATAATCTCGGAAACCCGTATCGGGCTCTTTACCGGTGATGTTATCGAGGCTGTCCTCGATGGCAAGACCATGCGCTTTGGTGCGAGTTTCTCGGTGGCCAGCCGTCTTGAAGAACTGTGCGGCTACTTCGGCGTCAAGATTCTCATGGATCGCGAGGTGGCATTCTGGCAGACGGAACATGCCCGCTATCTGACCTGCATCGGCAAGGTGACTCCGAAGAATTTTTTGCACCCGGTGCACATTTTTTCCGTGTACAGACCCGGTATCCACCAGTGTCCGGCCGATGTTAACAAGAAGAAGCTCATGAATTTTATTGAGATGAAGAATCGTGCCATTGAATTGTTTTGTGGCAATGTTCTGCAGGGGATACAACCGGATTTTCCCCTTGCCAGGCAAAAGTTGCTCGACTGCCAGGAGCTCTTTGTCGAAATGACCGGCAAAAAAGATTTACCTAGCGAACGAGTCCTTGAATATATAGGCAATCATCCCAGTCCGGAAGATGATTTCAGGCAGGTTGGCATGAAAATCGGTGAACCTGTAGGGCAACATCTCGGGGTCCGCTTGCTCAATCTTTCCAGCGAGCTTTTTAAGGCCATGAACGAGGGATTTTACCAGGCTCTTGTGGTCGATACCGCCTGGGAAAGGAAATTCAAACTGGTGTGGCGGAAAACAAACGAACAGGTCCTTCATGTCAATGACAACCCGGATGGAGTTTATTTTATCGACGTAGGCAGTGTCGCCATCCTCGACGGCGATGGTCAGCAACTGACGACTCTGAAGGCTGGAGATGTTTTTGGGGAAATGGCCTATTTTTCCAAAAAAGGGGTGAGAAGCGCCACGGTTATTGCCAAGACCGACCTCGTGCTCCGACGGATTTCCGGAGAGGATCTTAAAGAACTACCGGTAATCAAAAAAATATTTAAGAAGATTGCGCAAAAAAGGAAAAAATGAACCTGCCGGAGCCGGGCCCTCTCTGGTTGGCAGAAGAGGATCTTGCCGGAACCGATTTTTTCCGATCAATGAAGGAGCGCCAGGAGATCCGGCCCCAGATAAGTGCGCTCGTTTTCGCCGAGAATACCTAGGGAAAGGCAGATGAGGGTCCAGAAATGGACGACCCCGTAGTTACCGCCGTAAAAGTGGCCGATATCCTCCATCTGCGAATGGCAGTTGTGGCAGGGAGTGAGGACGTAGGCGGCGCCGGTGGCGGCGATCTGGTCGAATTTACGTTTGCCGTAGGTCCTGCGATGTTCCGTCATTCCCGCCTGTAAAAAACCGCCGCCGCCGCCGCAGCAATAGTTGGCGCTGCGGTTCGGTTGCATATCGATGAAATTCTCCTCACCAACCAGGGCCCGGACGACAAAGCGCATGTCCTCGGCTATGGATTCCCCATAGGCCTTGCGGACAATCATGCAGGGATCCTGGACGGTGAACTTTATGCCCTTGGTGTTCCATTGGCAATTCACCGGCAGCTTGCCTTCGCGGATCCACCCGGCATAATAGGTGATCAGGCTTTCCAGGCGAAAGTCGGCGGTAAGACCAAAGCGCTTCATTCCCTGCCACATGGTGTAATAGCTGTGACCGCACTCGGTGTTCAACCATACCTGGCAACCCAGTCCGTGCACCGCATCGATCCGCTTTTTGACGACCTCGTACCACGCTGCCTCATTGCCTGAGAACATGCAGAAATTTTCGGCCGCCCAGCCTGTTGAGGCATAGGTCCAGTCGGCACCGACGAGGTGCAGGATCTTCCAGAGCGGTACCATTTCGTCCGGCTCGCTCATCGGCTCGCGGGAATTCTGGTTGATGAAGAAATGCGCGCCCTGTCGGTCCATGGGTGCCTGGAGTTCCTTGAAAGACGGTTGCGTGGCCCGGACCTCCTGCAAAACATCCTCAACCACGAAGACGAAGTCGGCCGGCGCCAGGCCCATGGCGCTGGTTGAATCGGTCGAGCGTATCAGTCGGCAGGAGCGGACGATGCCTTGCGGCTTTTTGTCTTCCGGCCAGTTGCTGCGGGCGAGAAAGACCAGCTGCGAGATATCGATATTCATCGGGCAGATGTGGTGGCAGCGCTTGCATTGGGTGCAGCACCAGACCCAGGGCGTGGTCGACAGTTCCGCATCCATGCCGAGCTCGGCCATGCGAATGAACTTGCGCGGGTCCATATTCTCGATGCCCGAGGCGGGGCAGCCGGATGAACAAAGGCCGCAGGTGAGACAGGCCTCGAAGCTGGCACCCTCCGGCAGCAGTCGGTGTGCCTCTTCCTTAAAATTTATGGTAGCTATGGGGGTGTTGTCGGCCATGACAGTGCCTTTTTTCTTATGCCGTTTGTCGGAGTTTTGCCTGGGCAATTATGTGCCGTTCCGCCTCTGCTACCGCCCGGTACGCGGTGGCAATAGCAATTCCTGCGCCGCTGCGTCCACGAATCCAGTCCTGATGGGCAAGGATGATCCCAGCGGCAAAAAGACCCTCGTTATACGGTTGTCCGTCCCGGCGCAAGGGCCTGAAAGCGCCGTCAACCTCGATTCCCGCCCGGTGGATGGCATGGCCGCGCGGATCGGTGTAGCGTTCGCGATACCAGAGGGTTCTATCACATCGGCTGGGTCACCGGCAAATCCAGGAGGTGTTCCCTGATTCCATCGCGATGGGCCAGAAGGCCGCCGCTTAAGAAGCGCCCGGTGGCGAGGATGACCGCCTGTGCCTGCACGCGGATCGGTCCATAGCTGTCGCTGAGACAAAGCGTCGCACCGCTGTTGTCAAAGGTTAAAGTGGAGACCTTTTGCTGGGGGATAAGGGTCACCCCCTTTTTCGGCAGTACCTGCTCGAACAGCTCGCGCAGGCGGATTCCCGGCACCGACGGCGGCATGGTGGGAATCTCAAAGAGTTCCAGGCCGGTAAGTTTTTCCAACTCAGCCCGGACGTGATCGGGACAATGCATGCCGAGGATTGCCGGCAGACCAATGACCTTTGCCGGTCCGGCTGCACCTTTCAATGCTTTTGCCAATTTTTCGCGGGTGGCCGGAACCTCCAGGGCCCGCGCCATGACCTCGGGATAGAGCTCACCGTGCGCTATGTCCGGAAAAGCGATGCGTTGGCTGCTTAGTTCCGGCCAGCGGTCGCGAAGATTGGCCACTACCTCGCGGCCGCTGAATCCTTTCAAGCCAATAAAGTCAACGATAACACAGGGCTTTTTTGCGACAAAGGCGCGTGGTCCGGCGGCCATGGTGGCCGGGACACAGAGGGTTCTTTTCAGGGTGCCCACCGGAGTCAGGGCAGTAATGTTGGTGTCCCCAGGGTCGCTATAGGCAATCCCAGACTCGCCGAGAAAGGCGGTGAATTCGGCAAAACCGCGGTGAATATCGGCGACGGGAACCCGACTGAGCGGGTGGTCCGGTTGATTTTGGCGCAACTCTGCCAGTGCCTGCCAGGGATCAGTGACGGCATCGGTCGCGTCATCCATCTTGCCGAGCAGATCGAGATAGCCGGTGGTGTAAGCCACGGCCCCGGTGTTGCCTATCTGAGCCGTGGCGATATTGCGGTTTACCGCAAATATCGATGCGGCAAAACCAGCAATGCCCGAACCGATAATGGCCAGTTTGGTTGAAAAAGTGCGGGGTTCATCTTTCATGTCCATCTCCTGCTCGGTGCTTGATGGGGACCGCTCATCAGGCGTTTTCCAGGCTATCGAGGCCAAGAAGCCCACAGTGCAAGGCTTCCGCCAGCTCCATCTGGGCCGCTTGTTGTCCCCATATGACCGTGCGCTGGCCTTTGAAGCGTTCATTGAAAAAGTCGCGCAAATGGCGCAGACCGGTACCGTCCCGGTAATAACCCCGATCGTAAAGGTAGGAGCAGATGCGAATGCCGCAAAATGAGCCCTGGCAGGGGCCTTTGCCGGCGCGGGAGCGGAGGGCGATGGCCTCAAGGGTCATCTCTTCTTCGACTCCGGGAGCACACTGAACGATTTGGTCGATGGCCGACTGCGGCACCATTTCGCACTCACAAAGAATCATGTCGTCGGGATTGTTGGCCTTGAACCAGTATTTCGGGGCGGCACCGGGTTCAGTCCAGCGGCAGGATTCGCCATGCGGCAGGGGCACGACTGCAGTTGTGCTGGCCCTCTGGTTGCCGAGTCTGGCGGCGACGAGATCGGATGCCTTTTCGGCCATAAGGCGGAAGGTGGTGAGTTTGCCACCGGTGATGGTGCAGAAATTGTTCAAACCCTGATCCTTGTGGTCAAGGAGAACAAAGCCCCTGGCCGCCCCCCGGTCATCGGTGGTTCCTGTGCTTTGCAGCAGCGGCCGTACCCGGGAAAAGGCCCTAATGTATCTGGCGCCGGCAAGAGCCGGGACCATTGCCGCCCCTTCCCGGATATTGACATCGATTTCAGCAACGGTCGGCCGGACGTTTTCCAGGTCATCGGTGCGGATGGAGGTGGTGCCGAGAACGGAAACCGTTCCTCCCGGCACGAGAATGTCGCCGTCACCGGGCGGCCGCAGTCGGTTGATGACGTGATGGGTCAGCCGATCATGGCTGATCAGCAAGGTTCCTTTGGAATACAGGAGATGCACGTCGGTGCAGGCGGCCAGGCGGGCGATGTTCATGGCCCATGCGCCGCCGGCGTTGACATACTGCCCTGCGCGAATGGTCAACAGGCTGTTGCTCCGATTGTCGCGGCAGATTGCCGCACGGATTTCACCGCCTGCTCTTTGAAACTCAAGGATTTCCGTATGCGGACGATAGATACTGCCACTTGCGACCCGCGAGTGGTCAACATTTTCGAGGGCCAGGCGGAAGGGATCGACGGTGGCGTCGGGAACCCGGTAGGCTTTGATCAGTTTATCCGAGAGATGCGGCTCCAGCCTTTTCGCCTCGGCTACCGGTAATTCTTCACAGAGAATTCCGGCTTGGCGGCAGAGTGTCGGAAACTGCTCGGCAAACTGCAAGTCATCACCTTCTACAGCGATAAAGAGGCCACCTGTTTGCTCGATACACTGTGGCGCCATCCGCTTCAGGAGTTCATTTTCCTGCCTACATTCCCTGGCCGAGTGCAGGTCGTTTGAGACATACCGGGCACCGGAGTGCAGCAGGCCGTGGTTGCCGCCGGAGGCACCGGCACAGAGGTCGCGTTTGTCGATGAGGATGGCATGCACACCGCGCAGGGCGAGATCGCGCATGATCCCCGCACCGGTAACGCCGCCGCCGATGATCAACACTTCGGTTTCGAGAGTCGTAGCTCCAGGTTCTGCAGCTTTAGGACGGGGGCCAGGGTTCATGGTGTCATTCCTTTACTCGGAGATGTAGCGGCAGGAAAAGGCAGTGCGGGCGATGTGGAGAAAGTGGCAACCGTAAGATTCAATAGATAGCCTGCCGCGTCTCGGCATCAAAGAGATGGATTGCATCGAGCCGGAAGGTAAAGGGCATATCCGTGCCTGCCCTGATGCGTTGTCGCCCATCACATTTGGCGATGAACTTTACCCCGAGAATATCGGCGTGCAAATGGGTTTCGCCCCCCAGCGGTTCAACGACCTCAATCAAGCCGTTGGTACTCCATTCCCCTGAATGGGCCGGCTGGGAGTCGGCGAAAAGGGGCCTGATGCTTTCAGTGCGAATGCCGAAAACCACCTTTTGGCCATCAATCAAGCTGTTTTTTTGACCTTTTTCAGGAATTGGAATGTGCAAACCCTCGGACAAAATGACGTGTACACCCTCGGGTGTGCCGAGAAGTCGGCCGTCCAGCAGATTCATGGGCGGGCTGCCGATGAATCCGGCGACAAAGATGTTGGCCGGATTTTCAAAAAGATCGATGGGTGTACCTATTTGTTCGACGCAACCGCCACGCATAACGACAATGCGGTCGGCGAGAGTCATCGCCTCCACCTGATCGTGGGTGACGTAGATGATCGTCGTATGCACCTTCTGATGCAGAAGTTTAATCTCGGTTCGCATGGTATTTCTCAGTTTGGCGTCGAGATTGGAAAGGGGTTCGTCGAAGAGAAATGCCGAAGGGTTGCGGACAATAGCTCGGCCCATCGCCACGCGCTGCCGTTGACCTCCGGAAAGTTCGTGCGGTTTTCTGGCCAGCAGCTCGCCGATACCAAGGATCTTTGCCGCCTCCTGCACCCGACTTTCAATCTCCGCTTTGGAAAAACCTTTGATGGTCAGCCCAAAAGACATATTTTTGTAAACGTTCATATGCGGATACAGGGCGTAATTCTGGAAGACCATGGCGCAGCCCCGGTCCTTGGGTGCTACGTCATTGACCACCTTGCCGTCGATGAGAATGCGGCCCTCGCTGATATCTTCAAGACCGGCGATCATCCGCAGCAGAGTTGACTTACCACAACCGGAGGGACCGACCAGCACCAAAAATTCCCTGTCGGCGATGATCAAATCGACACCGTGGACAACCTCGGTCTTGCCAAAACGCTTCGCTACATTTTCGAGAACTACCTGGGCCATGTTTTATCTCTCGTTGATCGGGGTGAGAATGTTAACCGCATATCTTTGTGTCGTGCGGTATGGTATTGTTTTCTTACCATTACGACACTGTTCCATTCAACAATAAAAACGGTGCCGGTGATTGGAAAAAGAGATCGAGCGGGAAGAGGGGGTTGACGTATCAACAAAACTTGACTCGCACCTGAGAACCGATTATGACAATTATAATCATATGTGCGAAAGGTTTAGGGGTTTTCCTAGCAACGGACCCGAGGGCCAGGAACATGGTCGCGGACGCCATTTCTAACACTTACAGGAGGATAAAAGTATGAACGGAAAACGTGGATCGACAATCATTGCTGTTATGTTGGCAATGGTTCTTCTGGCCGGCCAGGCCTTTGCAGAACCGATCACCATTGAATGGTGGCACGCCATGCGCGGGGCCAGGGGCGAAACCCTCGACAAGATGGTCAAGGCCTTCAATGACTCACAAACGGAATATAAGGTTGTCGCCACCAATAAGGGCGATTACGGCGAAGTTGTCAATGCCGGCGTTGCCGCCTATCGGGCGAAAAAACACCCGCACATCCTCATGTCCTTTGAGGTCGGCACGATGACCATGATGCTTTCCGGCGCTATCTACCCGGTTTATCAACTCATGGCCGACCAAGGCTATAAGATCGACTGGTCCGGCTATCTGCAGGCGGTTCTCAGCTACTACGTCGATGAAAAAAACAACCTCCTCTCCCTGCCCTTTAACTCTTCGACTGCGGTAATGTATTACAATGTCGATCTGTTCAAGAAAGCAGGCATTGACATGCCGTCGAAAACGGTGCCGCTCACCTGGGAGCAGATGGGCGAAATCACCAAAAAACTTGTGGCGGCCGGAGCCAAGAAAGGCATGGTCACCACCTGGCAGTCGTGGATCCAGATTGAAAATTACAGCGCCATGCACGATATTCCTTTCGCCTCCAAGGCCAACGGTTACGAAGGTTTGGATTGCGAGCTGATGATCAACAACCCCAAGGTTGTGGGACACCTTGAACGGCTCAAATCGTGGATGGCCGACAATCGTTTTTCCTATGAGGGTCGTGAGTATCAGGGCCCGAACGCCGCCTTTGTGGCCGGCGATGCGGCGATCATGATGGAATCGGTAAGTGGTATCGGCAATGTCAACAAGAATGCCAAATTCGCCTGGGATATCGCCCCGCTGCCGGTGGAAGCCGACATGAAGCAACCGCAGAACAGCATCATCGGCGGGGCATCTCTCTGGGTAATGAAAGGTCATCCTAAGGAGCATTACAAGGGTGTCGCGGCTTTCATGAATTTCCTCGCCCAGAACGATATGCAGGAACTCTGGCATATGGAAACCGGGTATTTCCCGATTACCACGAAGTCCTATGAGTCGCTTAAGTCCAAAGGATTTTTTGATAAGATTCCCTACCAGGAAGTCGGTATCAAGCAGCTTAATCGAACTGTGCCCAACAAGAATTCGAGGGGTATCCGTCTTGGCTATTTCGTACAGATCCGCAACATCCTCGATGAGGAAATGGAACTGATCTGGAACGGCAGCAAGACAGCCAAGCAGGCCATGACCGATGCTGTTAAACGCGGCAACGACAAGCTGCGGGAGTTTGAAAAAACCAACAAATAGGCAGGTGCGATCTCAACACCCTTTTGGGCAGTATCGTAGGGTGCATGCCATGCACCCTACGAAAAAAGTGTGGAGGTAAGCCGTTGTAAAAAATAACATGGCCGATGTAACACCCGGAACGGCATAAGGAGCCGTAAGAAAATGGTTCGAAATGGCCAGGTTATTTTCTAACGGCTCCTAAGCTGCAACAACCATTTACGCCACTAACCGGCAAAATACCCCATGATCAAGCGCTCCCATTTCAAATCCAACGCCTTGGCGTATCTGCTCATTACCCCGCAGGTGCTGGTGACGGTGGCTTTTTTCTATTGGCCGGCGATCCAGGGATTGCTGCAATCACTTATGCTGAGTGATCCCTTCGGTCGGCGAAGCCAGTTCGTCTGGTTTGAAAACTTTGTGCGGATATTCACCGATATCCTTTATCTGAAATCCGTCGGCATCACCCTGTTTTTCAGCCTCGCCACCGCCCTCACCAGCATCGTCTTCGGCATGACCCTCGGCTGCCTGGCCAACCGGGCCCTGCGTGCCAAAGCACTGATCCGTACCCTGCTGATATGGCCCTATGCGGTGGCCCCGGCCATATCCGGTATTCTCTGGCTCTTCCTTCTGCATCCGGCATATGGCGTGGTCGCCTACTTTCTGAAAAACGTTATAGGTATACACTGGAATCCACTGCTCAACGGCAACGATGCCCTGTTCCTGGTAGTAATCGCCAGTGCCTGGAAACAGATCAGTTATAACTTTGTATTTTTCATGGCCGGGCTGCAGGCCATTCCCCATTCCCTGATAGAGGCGGCCGCCATGGACGGTGCCGGGCCGCTTCGTCGTTTTTGGGTAATTACCTTTCCCCTCCTGTCGCCGACGATCTTTTTCCTGACGGTAATGAACATCATTTATGCCTTCTTTGAGACCTTCGGGGTCATCCATGCGGTCACCCAGGGCGGCCCTGGCGGGGCAACCAATACCCTGGTCTACAAGGTGTATCAGGATGGTTTCGTCGGCTTGAACATGGGGGCGTCGGCTGCCCAGTCGCTGGTGTTGATGGCGCTGATCATCACCGTTACCGTTTTGCAATTCCGCTTCATTGAACGAAGGGTTCAATACACTACGTGATCGCTATGATGGTCGAACGTACTCCCCTCCTTGATACCTTCACCTATGTTTTCCTCATGGCCGGTATCTGCGTTGTCGGTTTCCCCATTTTCTATGCCATAACCGCCGCCACCCTGCCGCTTGATCAGGTTGCCAGAATACCGATGCCGTTGAATCCCGGGGACCAGTTCCTGGTCAACATCCAGGCGGCCTGGAATGAAGGTCATCTCGGCAGACAACTGATTAATTCCTTTGTCATGGCAGCGGGCATCACCGTCGGCAAGATCGTGGTTTCCATGCTCGGGGCTTTTTCCATTGTCTATTTTGATTATCGTTTCCGCAATGTGGCCTTTGCAACCGTCTTTTGCACCCTGATGCTGCCGGTTGAAGTTCGCATTCTGCCCACCTATGAGATGGCTGCCAATCTTCTCGGACCGCTGCAATGGCTGCTCGACGTTCTGCATCTCAATGCATTGGTGCAGTGGCTGGTCGGCAATAACATAGAAATTACCCTGGAATGGAGTCTTCTCAACAGTTATACCGGCCTGATTCTGCCGCTGGTGGCCTCGGCGACCTGCACCTTTTTGTTCCGCCAGTTTTTCCTGACCATTCCCGAAGAACTCTGTGAAGCGGCCAAGCTTGACGGAGCATCACCAATGGTCTTTTTCTGGAAAATTCTTCTGCCTCTGTCCGCCACCAATATTGCCGCGCTGGTGGTAATCGAATTTGTCTACGGCTGGAATCAATACCTTTGGCCGCTCCTTATCACCACCAACCCGGACATGACCACGGCGGTCATCGGTCTCAAGGATCTGATTCCCCAGGCCGATGATATCCCGAAGTGGAACGTCGCCATGGCCGGTTCTCTTCTCGTCATGGCTCCGCCGGTGCTTGTGGTGTTGCTGATGCAGCGCTGGTTCGTTAAGGGGCTGGTCGAGCGGGAGAAGTAGGCTGGGGCGCAAGGAGAAAATCAGTCAGTTCGGCAAAACCGTCGCCACCTTCTTTTTCCGTGACCCAGGCCGGTTGATGTTCCAGCTGGCCGGTGAAATGGAGCACATTAGCCACTCCGACACTGTGCGGGAAAAAACCGAACATCGGGGCGTCGTTGGGTGAATCGCCGGCATACAGAACCTGATGGCGATTCTTTTCTATATCAATTGCAAAGATATCGGTGAAAAAGCGGCGGCTCATGGCCAGTTTGTCGTAGTCGCCAAACCAGCCGTTGACATGGATGGAACTGACCTTGGCGACGGCGCCTGCCCTGTTAAAACAATCGACAATGGCCTCGACCGCCTCCTTTCCGAGAGGTGCGACATCCTCACAGAAATCGATGGCTAAGTCGGCTTCGCGGTAGGCCTGATCGGCGGCGACGGCACAGCCGGGTACTCGGAGGAGCACCTCTTCGCGAATTGCCGCCAGACGCCTTTGGTCGGTGGATCGCTCCTTCGCCGTTTTCCAGTAGCGCCGTACCATGACCCTTCGTTCTTCGTCATAACGGAAATAGAGGGCGCCGTTTTCACCCACAACGCCGGCCACCGGCCATTGCCTGGCAATCAAATCGCACCAGCCGGCCGGTCGGCCGGTAACCGGAATAACCCGATAGCCGGCAGCAGCCAGACGCCAGAGGGCACTGTATGCCGAAGCCGGCAGCTTACCGGCAAGGGTGAGGGTGTCGTCGATATCGGTGAGGATATAGCGGATTTCGCTGAAGGTGGTCGGTGCCATCATTTTCAGTGGCTGCATGGAGTTACTCATTGCAAGCATTTGATTTACGCTGGAGTTACAAGAGAGACTTCTTTCCATTCCATGCTGGCCGGATTCTCCGGCACTCGAACTACAGGTTCTTGCAGCAACACCGCAACAGGGATGCCAAGTCCGGCATGAAGGCGTCTCATCATGCTTGCTTGCATTAGCTTTCCTCCGCGTCAATGAGATCGTATTCCCGATGGGTTCCGATAAAACGAATATAGACAACGGAAAACGGGTAATTGATTTTAACGATCAGTCGATATTTGTTGCTGTGGATATTGAAAACCACTCTGGAATCCTTGAGTATGCCGGCATTGCCGCACTGCGTCTTTATCTCCGCCGAGTTTTGCCAATGAGCAGCCTTTGCCTCGGCGTACCATGCTTCGAGAGGTTTTTGTGCTCTTGATGCAACGCTGGTTTGTAAAAGGAATGGTCGAGCGGGAGAGGTGGCAGGGTGAAAGAATCTTTCAGGGACCATTCTCGGCAAACGACCTGGAAAATACTGATAAGCGAGTTTCTTTGCAAAGCTGTACCTAAACAAAAAATCATTTCCAGGGCAAATCATTAATGTACTCAGTTACCCATTGCAACACCCTTCTTTACCCATCCAAAAAGAGTACGTTCATAAAAAGATTCTGGCACACCTCCCTTCGTGAGCGTGATACTCACATACCGCAAAAAAGCGATCACTCAGTACGACGCTACCCTCGAAAATGGTGCCTGGAATGAAATGGAGTCCATGGCCAAGATCATCAAGAAGACTAAGCGGGAAAGGCCGGAAACTGACTATGACTACCATTGGAAATATCCTGCTTTGGCTACTTGATCATGCCACATCATCGATCACGGCCTTTTATGAAAATGGTACGACCCTTGCTTTATTTGCTTGCATTGTGATATAGTGTAAGCAAATAAAGCTTAAGAGGGAGGTGAAATCATGCCATCAGTCACTGTCAGAAACGTACCGGATGAGGTTCATCGCGCTTTGCGGGTTAGGGCCGCACAGCATGGCCGAAGCGCCGAAGCTGAAATTCGTGAGATACTGGGAAATGCCGTCCAGCCGGAAGGAAGGGTAAAACTTGGTTCTTTACTTGCTAGCATTGGTCGCAAAATCAATTTGAGCGATGATGAATTTTCGATTTTTGAGCAGAGCCGAGATAAATCTCTGGCCAAGCCGGTGGATTTTGAATGATACTGTTGGATACAAATGTAATTTCGGAACCATTGCGTCGTGCTCCTGAGGCCCGTGTTATTAACTGGATTGATGCACAATCACTAGAGACGCTATTTTTGTCAGCCATCACTGTGGCAGAACTGCGTTTTGGGGTTGCAAACCTTCCAGTTGGAAAGCGACGAGATGGACTGCAAACCAGTCTAGAAAATCAAATTTTGCCGCTGTTTGCTGGACGTGTATGTCCGTTCGATATGGACTGCACGACCGCTTATGCTGAGCTAATGGCAAAAGCCAAATCTGCCGGCTTAGCAATTGCTGCAGCAGATGGATACATTGCGTCTATTGCGGCTACTAACCGATTTAGCGTCGCGACACGAGATGTCAGTCCATTCCAAGCCGCGGGTGTCCATGTTATCAACCCTTGGGAAGATTAGAATGACTCAGGAAAAATCAAGAATTCAAAATGCTCGATTAAACGCCAATTTTGGGAAATATCTTGGATTTTTAGAAGCACAAGAATGCTCCATTTATGTTGGGGTATTGTGCTATTCTCAAGGTCCAAAGATTCAGGAATAGTGTTAAATACCTCATCAACTTCCAATCAAAAGATTGGTAGAGAAAATCTTAAATCAGCCAGACGTGCAAAAAACAACCTTCACTGGACAAAAGCTCAATCTGTAGCTACCGTCAGTGCAGTATGAATTTACCCAACATTTTTCTTGATACAATTCAAACTACTTACGATTAAAACTGGACAACCTTTCTCAAGTTTGCTACAATCCCCGAAATTGTATCTTATGCGAGAGGATCATTTTGAACTTATCACAGGTTGTCGTCCGTCCGGTAGAACCTCCAGAAGAATCGAGATTCCAAGAATTGATGCAACAACATCATTATCTTGGAGCGTTGCCGAAAATCGGCAATACGATCTGGTATATCGTCACCTGCAACAATGAATGGCTTGGCCTCCTCAGCTTTTCCGCTGCAGCTTTGAAGTGCGGTGCCCGTGATCGCTGGATCGGCTGGGGGCATCGTCTGCAGTATGATCGGCTTCATCTGGTGGCAAATAATTCACGATTCCTGATACTGCCATCCTGCCATTACAAAAATCTTGCATCAAAGGTTCTTTCCTTGTGTCGGCGAAGAATCCAAAAAGACTGGCAAGATCGATTCGGATTTCCCCTCTTGATGATGGAAACTTTTGTCGACCCCTCGCGTTTCATCGGCACGATCTATCACGCCGCAAACTGGCAATTAATCGGCAACACCAAAGGATATCAACGAATTCGAAATGGCTACAGTAACACGCGGCAGACATCGAAGCTTGTCTTCGTACAACTCCTGCAGCGCAATGGTCGTTCGTTGTTATCCGCTTCCCCACTTCCTCAACAATATGTGTCAGGAGCACCAAGAATGAAACTTACCGCCGAACAAATGCGATCTCTTCCCGGTTTCTTCAAAACAATCCATGATCCTCGTCGCGCCCAAGGGAGGAAACACCCTGTTCATGTCGTCCTGGCCATCGCCGCTGGAGCGATTTTATGCGGCATGCGCGGCTATAAAGCGATTTCCGATTGGGCTCAGAACTTATCTCCAAAAGCTCGCGACCGCTTTGACTGCCGCTTCAGTCACAGAAAAAATAGCGTCCCCAGCGAAAGCACCATCCGAAACGTCTTGATTCGCATAGCACCAGTGGAACTGGACCGGGCACTCCAGCAATGGAATGCCCAATACGGTGCAATCGACGACAGTCTGGCTATCGACGGCAAAACCATGCGCAATGCCATTGACGACAGTGGCCGACAAATTCATATCATGGGCGCCGTCGGGCATCAGAGCAAACAAAGCTACACCCAAAAAAAGTCGGCACCTTGCCGATAAAAGGGAGCAACAAAGAAAAACGGACAAACGAAATCAAAACCGCTATCCCCCTCCTCGATTCCATAGATATTCAAGGGAAAACCATCACCGCCGACGCCCTGTTAACTCAGTGTGATCTTGCCAAATACATCGTTGAAAAAAGAAAAGCACATTACCATTTCACCGCCAAGGGCAACCAGAAGAAACTCCTCAAAGAAGTCGCTTCATTTTTCGAAAATGTTTCCTGGAATCCTGACTATACAACCAAGGATAAGCCCAACCATGGCCGAAAAGAGACCAGAAAAATCTGGGTAACCACGGAACTCAATACATACCTGAAATTTCCCCATGTCGCCCAAGCCTTCAAAATTGAACGAATAACATACCGAAAAAACCATAAAAATTCACGAGTCGTCGCATACGGAATCACCAGCAAAACTCCGCAGCTGGCAACCGCCGAACAGATCCTCAGAGACAACCGTCAGCACTGGAGCATTGAAAACAGCTGCCACTACATCCTTGACTGGAATTTCGATGAGGATCGCTGTAGAATCTCGAAAGGTTACGGTCCGGAAAACATCACGCGACTACGGAGATTCGCTATCGGCCTCCTCAAAAGCAAGGGCGTATGTAATGTAGCTCAAAAAATGAGGCAACTCAGTTTTTCTCCTCGCTTGGTTTTCGATTATTTTGAAAATTCCTGGGAATAATCACAGTGCCGCTGCGGTCCAGGGGTAGCATAAATTTACCGTGCACAGACAAGCGACTCGGCATTGTAGAATCCTCGTTTGCCTTGCCTCGGCTATATTGGTGCATGATGGTCAACTTGCCCTTATGATTTGTAATGACGGAGTCGGTTTCGATGTCCAGCAAGTTGCGACGGCCGGTCACTTTGGCCTGACGGGAATGCAGGAGCTTGCGCAATTTGCAGGCGTAGGCTCTCAAAAGCATTCTTGGTGGCGGGCACATAATGACGACAACGGCGTTGAGCGACTGATTCATTTCTATGCGGAGAGATTTCTTGAGTTCGGTATGACTGAAGATTTGCTGCAGGTCGGAAAGTTTCTGCTCGTTTTTAACGTGTTGCTGTCAACAATAGGCGGGTTGGTCCGATATCCTGCATAGTCAGTTTTCGACGACGGAGAAAAAAGATGGGGATCACGAACTGGCGCTTTCTGATTGTTCTCACTGGTATCTTATCCTTTTTAACGGAAGGTATTGCCGCCCTGACCTTACCGGAATCCCCTGAGCAGGTCTGGCAGGTAGGGACGGGGCGCTGGGATAGCACCCAGGAACAACGCTTTGCCGAATGGGTGGAGAAGAACATAACCGAAGACTTTTTTATTCGCCATGGCATTGCCATCGACTGCGCCGATGTTCCCTATGCCACTCGTTGGATTTACTCGAGGATTGCCAATTTGCCTGCAGCGGTCACCACAGAAGACGGATATCTTATAGGCCACTGGTCGACGGCCTGGAAAAATCTGCCGCAAGCCAAAGAATGGTATCTGGATCGGAGATTCCGCCAATCCCTGCTTTCGGTGCTGAGCAAAACATCCACCAGAACATTACCGCTTGACACCTATCCCATTCGCATTACCACCCAATCGCTCTCTGCCGGTGCGATGTTTATTGCTGAAGGTCACGCGGGGCTTGTCGGACGCATTATCCTTGACGGCAGCACCTACTCACCTGTCCAAACCTGGGAGGCTACACTCCCCAGAAAAGTGCAGCAACTGCGGCAAAAGAGCTATTTTGCCAGCGTAGCCGATATCGACACGGGCAACGGGCTGGTGCGATTCCGCTGGCCGATATTCGTCGCTGGGCACTGGCAATATTTATCGAACCGGGACCATCCCTTCTACTCTCTTGAGCAATACAGCCAGGATTTTAGTTATGCCAATGAAGTCTTCGACCAGGCCGTGGCGAGAAGAATTGATCCGAAGCAGTATGAGCCGGCGATAAAAGCCCGCTTGATTATAGATTCAATCTACCGCTATCTCCTTATCCGGGTACCAATTGTCCAAGAAGGCTTCAACCGCTGCCGACAGCAAAAATGCCCTGAGGGATCCTATAAATGGGAGGTTTACAGCACGCCCGGCCGTGATGAAATGATTGATTTGGAGATATTCCATCTGCAAAAGTTGATCAAAGACAATAACCTCGACGAGGGAGCTCTTGCTAAAACAATGGACGAGAGAGTTATTCCTATTGCGGCAGGTCAGACGGTTACATTGAAGTATGTGGTGCAGAATCACGGCTGGCTGTCGCACGATCCCGATGATTCCATAAAAGCTCGATGGGCGCTTGCAAAATGCGACATGATCCGCTCACGGATACAGAATTCACTTGGTGCTATGGGCTTTGTAGAGCAGAGATACCGCCTTGTTGATCCCCAATATGCCGACCGTTGCCGCGACAAAACGATGAGTGAACTCAGATGGTTGCAGGATCAGGGGAAAGATGCCAACTGCAAAAACCTATAGTCGGTACCTCGCGAGGCCAAAGAGGTTACAAAATTTCAATGGGTAGATGCATCGATTCAGCCGCATGTTGAAAGTTTTGATGGAGAGATGCACTTTGGGCGGGATGTCAATTTCAAGGATATGCGGTGCAGAAGGCGGCGGGGTTGTAATTGAAGATGTGATAAAATTCCAGAAGCATGGGCTCGACAATGCAATTCAATTTATCTCATGATTGAACTTCGACTAGCCGAGGATCCCGCCATCGTCGTAAACGTAGATCTGTGATTCCATCAAGCCGCTGAGCCGTTTTTCATCCTGCTCCAGGGGCAAAAGCTCAAATTGCTGTTCCTCGTGGCGAAGCTCGTCCAGCTTGGAGACCGTGTATATGGACGCGATCGCAGCAAAGTCGCTTGGTTGGAAAGGTCGTATCTTCATGTCGGCAAGCATGGGGAAGGAGGGCAGGTTAGCGACTTTGCCGGGGACTTTGCCTGGTGCCGGTTCTCATCTTTTCATATTCTTCTTAACGGTCTTTATGAAGCGGCCGAAGGCCTTGTCCTTCTTGCGTTTATCCAGGTAGGACATCTCGTAGTGATCCGACTCTTTCCGCAGTTTCAAAAAGCTGGAATAGCGCTCTTCGCTCAGCTCGCCGGCAGTGATGGCCGCCAGAACGGCGCAGCCCGATTCCCGGGTATGGCTGCAATCGGCATAGCGGCACGCGGCGGAAAGTCCGACAATATCTGCAAAGCCTTTATTTACCCCTTCGCCGGCACCAAGAAGGCCCAGTTCCCGCATGCCGGGGGTATCAATGAACATAACGCCTTGCTCCAGGACAATGAGTTGCCGGCGCGTTGTGGTGTGCGTGCCTTCCCCGGTTCCACTGACGGCCTTGGTGTCAAGATCGTCCCGGCCGATCAGGCGGTTGATCAGCGTCGACTTACCGACTCCGGAAGACCCGAGCAGGCAATATGTTCGACCCGGCAGCAATACCTGATTGAATTCGGCAAATCCCGCGCCGGTTACGTTGCTGAGGGCAATCACCCTGGCGGCGATGCCGGCCTGTTCGATGGCCGTACGCTTTTCCTGGAGCTCGTCGCCGGAGATTAAGTCGGTTTTGGCAAGAATGACGATCGGCTCAACATGGCCGTCGGCGGTCATCACCAGATATCGATTTAACCTGGCGAGATTAAAGTCAAAGTGACATGACTGGACAATGAAGGCGATATCGATGTTGGCGGCAATCATCTGGTGGTCGACCTCCACGCCGGCACGCTTGCGGCGTAAAAAGGTCCTTCGCGGGAAGACGCCGTGGATGATTGCCGAGGTGTCATCGTTGTGATACTGCACGCTGACCCAATCGCCGACACAGGGCAGCTCCGCCGATGATTCTGCATGGTAGTAGAATTTCCCGGCAAGTTCAGCCGGCAGCTCGCCCTGTTCATTGCGGATAAGGCAGGAACTGCGATCGACTGCCGCCACCCGGGCAAGGCTGTGACCCTCGTGGCGGATGGCGTCGACATGCGCTTCAAACCAGGGGTCAAAGCCGAGATCACTGAGTTTCGTCATAACCTGTTACCGATGCCCTGCCTGTGTAGCTCCGGCAGCACGGAAATCGGCCCGAGACCGAACCAGTCCTTGGCCCCATCGGAAATCGTTACCGGCGAAAAGGCAATATGGCCGACAATGCGGTCATCGATTTCCGCCACAAGCGAGAGGGTCAGGGCACCCGCATTCCGCAGCGCATTAACTATAAAGCGCTCGGTGTGATTACTGATCGGCAGGGTTTTGAATGCAGCGATGGTTACCTGCGATATCTGCTCTCTGTCCGCATCTATTTCTTTTCGTATGATCATACTGAATCGTTTGCTGGATTTTTACGGGGGGAGGCTTGACTCATGGGTGTTTTGTTACGTTCGATAACAACCCATAAGCCGCGCCTGACTTTAATGTGACCCGAGATATCGTACTGCCTGGGATGGTTGTCGTAAAGCATGAAATTCGCTATCTGAAATCGCTCGGGCACAAGGCACCGAAATCGGCGGTATCCGACTACCTGGAATGGTTCGAAGATGCCTACATCCTTTTCACCGTCCGCATCTTTGATGCCTCACTGGCACGCGCCAATACCAATCCAAAGAAAATTTATTGCATCGATCATGCTCTGGTGAACTCGGTGAGCTCCGGCATTCTCGTCAATTCCGGACATTTGTTGGAAAATATGGTCTTCACCGCACTACGCCGTGTCACGCCCGATATCTTCTATTTCAAGAGCCGAAGTGGTCGGGAAGTGGACTTTATCGCCCAGCGGCACGACCGCTCCCGCATGCTCATCCAGGTCTGCGAGTCGATGACGGACCCGCAAACCCGTAAGCGGGAAGTCACCTCAGTCAGTGAAGCCATGACTGAGTTGAGTCTGACGGAAGGCACCATTGTGACCCGCGGCGAAGAAGAGCAGATCCAGGTTGAATCCGGGAAAATCAAGGTACTGCCGGTGTGGCGTTTTCTCTTGAATTTCCCAAGTACCTCCGAGCAGTAGAAAGCGCCGCTGCCGCGTGTCGACATAAAAAATTGCGGAATTTGCCTTGAAAAAATCTAAGCTATGATCGGCTGAGCGTCCGCCGCACCGCATCCTTCCAGCCGTTATATTTACGGCCGCGGATGTCCTCGGCAAGGGCCGGGATGAAGCGTTTGTCTCGCTTCCATAAACCGGCAAACTCATCTGGCGGTGGAAAGAGACCTTTATGTAAGCCAGCCAGATAGGCGGCGCCGAGGGCGGTGGTCTCGAGTACCACCGGCCGGTCGACGGGGGCATTGAGGATATCGGCAAGAAACTGCATGGTGAAGTTGGAGGCGACCATGCCGCCGTCAACCCGCAGTACGGTTTCGCCAATGCCCTCCCAGTCGCCGCGCATTGCCTCAAGAAGATCGCGGGTCTGGTAGCAGACCGCTTCGAGAGCCGCCTTTGCTAACTCGGCGGGGCCGGTGGCCCGGGTCAGGCCGAAAATTGCGCCTCTGGCATCGGCGTCCCAGTGCGGTGCACCAAGACCCGTAAAAGCCGGGACGAGATACACATCCTGGTTGATATCGGCCTCACGGGCGAGCTTGCCGGTGTCGGAGGCCGACTCGATGAGGCCCATGGCGTCACGCATCCACTGCACCGCTGCACCGGCAACAAAGATCGAGCCTTCGAGGGCGTAGGTGGTCTTGCCGGCCAGCCGGTAGCCGATGGTGGTCAGCAGTCGGTTTTTCGAGCTGAACTGCCTGGTCGCCGGTGTTAAGGACGATGAAGCAGCCGGTGCCATAGGTCGACTTGATCATTCCCGGCTGAAAACAAGCCTGGCCGACCAGCGCCGCCTGCTGGTCGCCGGCCATGCCGCCGATGGGTATGGCCGCGCCGAACAGGCCGGTGTCGGTGCTGCCGAAATCGGCGGACGAGTCGCGTACCTCGGGCAGCAGAGGGGCGGGGATATCGAGCAGAGCGAGCAGCTCCTTGTCCCAGCAGTTGTCGTGGATGTTAAAAAGCATGGTGCGCGAGGCATTGGTGGCATCGCTGGCGTGCTCTTTGCCGCCGGTCAGGCGCCACAGTAAAAAACTGTCGACGGTGCCGAAGGCCAGTTTGCCGGCCAGTGCCTTGTCACGGGCGCCGGGGACATGGTCGAGCAGCCACTTGATCTTGGTACCTGAAAAATAGGCATCGAGGAGCAAGCCGGTCTTGGCGGTGATCAGCGGATCGTTGCCAGCTGCCCTTAATTCTGCGCAATAATCGGAGGTTCGACGATCCTGCCAGACAATGGCATTATGGATCGGTTTGCCGCTCTCTCTCTCCCAGATGATCGTGGTTTCCCGCTGGTTGGTGATGCCGATGGCGGTGATATCCGCGGCCTTAAGGCGTGCCTTCTCCAAAGCCATGCGACAGGTGAAAAGCGTTGAACTCCAGATTTCTTCGGGGTCATGTTCCACCCAGCCGGATTGCGGAAAAAACTGCCTCAATTCCTGTTGACCAATACCGATTATCTCAAGTTGATCGTTAAAAACAATAGCCCTGGTCGAGGTTGTTCCCTGATCGATTGCCAGAATATGCGATTCCATGGGTGCTTCTCCTTAACGGTTAGCGGCGAAAGTCGGATCAGCCGACAGTTTCTCTTTGATATAGGTGTCAAGCGTCAGGGCTTCCGTGGTGCTGACCACAAGGCCCAGTTTGCTCCGTCGCCACAGCACATCCTCGGCGTTTCGGGCCCATTCTTTGTCAATGAGATAGTCGATCTCAAAGCCGTAAAGATCGTTGGCAAAGCAATTTCCCAGATCGTCACGATCCTTTATTCCACCGGTCATGGTCAGCGCACAGGTACCGTAGGTTCTGATCAGGCGGGTGGCAAGGCTAGCATTGAGGACCGGGCAGCCGGCCAGCAGTCTGTCGATTTCGACATTTAAACCATCAGGTCGGAAATCTCCGCCGGGGAGATGGGCTGTTTCCGTCCACTCTTTCCCCATACCGGGCAGGAAGGGGGAAAGTTTCACCAGTACCGACTCGGCAAGTTTGCGGTAGGTGGTAATTTTGCCGCCGTAAAGGGACAGGAGTGGCGCCTCGTCCCGGCCGCTATCGAGCCTTATTACATAATCGCGGGTCGCGGCCTTGGCGTCGCTCTTGCCGTCGTCAAAAAGCGGGCGGATGCCGGAGAAACTGGCGACGACATCGGATGGCGATGGTTCGTGGATGAAGTATTCGGATGCGGCATGGCACAGGTAGGCGGTTTCCTCCTCTGAGATCGCCACCTTTCCTGGATCGCCATGGAAATCGACGTCGGTGGTGCCGATGAGGGTAAAGTTGTTTTCGTAGGGAATGGCAAAGATGATCCGGCCATCCTCGTTTTGGAAAATATAGGCCCGGTCATGGTCAAACATCTTGCGAACGATGATATGGCTGCCCTTGACCAGGCGGATATGTTCCCGGGAGGCGGTGTGTGAGATGCGGGGCATCAGTTCGTCGAGCCAGGGGCCGGAGGCGTTGATGAGGACCCGGGCCTGGACGGTATATTCTTGTTTGCGCGATCTGTCCAAAAGGTTGAGGGTCCAGATCTTGCCGCTGCGGATCGCTGACAGCAGCCGGGTGCGGGTTTCTATGGTTGCTCCTTTGGCGGCGGCATCCATGGCGTTGAGGACCACCAGTCGGCTGTCCATGACCCAGCAGTCGGAGTATTCAAAACCCTTGGAAAAATTGTTTTTCAGGGGTCGGCCTGCCTCATCCCGGCGAAGATCAATGGAGGTGGTGCCGGGCAGGAGCTTTCGTCCGCCGATATGATCGTAGAGAAAGAGGCCGAGGCGAATCAGCCAGGCCGGGCGCAAGCCTTGGTGGTGAGGCAGGATGAAGCGTAGCGGTGCGATAATATGCGGTGCGGCCTTAAGCAGCACCTCGCGCTCGCGCAGAGCCTCGCGGACCAGGCGAAATTGGTAATATTCGAGATATCTGAGGCCGCCGTGGATGAGTTTCGTCGAGGCTGAAGAGGTGCCGCAGGCCAGATCGTCCTGTTCGCAGAGAAATACCGAAAGACCTCTTCCAGCGGCATCACGGGCGATGCCGCAGCCGTTGATGCCGCCGCCGATTACTGCAAGATCGAACACTGGTGTCTTCATATCCAGCCCGTTGCTGAGTTGTTTTTTATTGCGTAGCTCGGGTTTAATACCCCGCCCCTTGGGGCGTAAAACAATTTTGATACCCCGTCCGCTTGCGGCGGGGCTGTTCATTCATTGAAGGCTCGATATTGTCAATTTATATTTCGAATGAAACAAATACAGGTAGTATTCGACCATAATGAAAATATCAACAAGCAACTCTTTTAGGAGCCGTTACAAAATAACCTGGCCATTTTCAACCCATTTTGTTACGGCTCCTTATGCCGTTCCGGGCATTCCTTTGGCCATGTTATTTTTTTACAACGGCTTCGCGTTAGACTCCGTTTGCAAAAAGGAAGACAACGCCGCTTGAAAATTCATGCTTAGTCTGTATACTGGCATCCTTTCTATGCATGACAGCACCTGCTATTCTTCCCGCACACCAGAAATACATTTCCCGGTTAAGGAGCAAATAATGACGCGAATCCAGGCAAACTTGCTGCTCGCCTTGGCAGCAATGATCTGGGGCAGCAGCTTCGTGGTTCAGCAGATTGGGACAGGCGAGTTGGGAACCATTACCTTCACCGGCTCCCGTTTTTTGGTCGGGGCACTTCTGGTGCTACCTTTTGCCCTCAGGCAGATGCGCCCGGCACGGCAGCAAGAGCGCAAATTGCAACTCACTGACTGTTTCGGCATACTCGCTACAGGCTGCGTCCTCCTGACTGCGGCGGTGTTGCAGCAGCATGGGATTCTGCGCACTTCCGTCACCAATTCCGGCTTTCTCACAGCTTTGTATGTACCTCTTGTGCCCCTATTTGGCCTGATCTTTCTCAGGCGCAAGGTCCATTTTGCCATTTGGCCGGCATCCATCTGCTGTTTCGTCGGCACCTATATCCTCAGCGGGGCGCAAGATGTCGACTTGGCAGTCGGCGATCTGTGGGTCATTTCCAGCACAATTTTTTGGGCAACCCATGTCATGCTTGTCGGCATCATGGCGTCACGGACCAGGGCGCCGCTGGTGGTGGCGACCGGGCAATTTCTGGTCTGCGGCCTGGGTGGTCTCATTCTTGGTTTTTTTGTAGAATCGCCTACTCTTCCCCAGATCATCGGCGCTGTCTGGGGCATTCTGTATGTGGGAATATTTTCCGTCGGTATGGCCTTTACCCTCCAGGTGGTTGGACAGCGCTACACTCCGGCTGCGGACGCGGCGATCATCCTCAGCTCCGAGACGCTTTTTGCGGCCCTTGGCGGCATGGTCTTTTTGGGGGAACGCTTGTCGCCGTTGCAGCTTTTCGGGGGTATTCTCATCCTCGCAAGCATTCTTGCGGTGGAGCTTGTTCCCCTCACCGGCATAGGCCGACCCAGACCCTTAAAAGAACGTGCGTGAGAGTGCTGAGCCGGCTTTTTCTGGTAACAGTTTGCCGGCGTTGGTGGTTCTGATAAAAGTCATCAGATCTTTCGCCGGGCTTGCTGAATTTGCCGGATTGTTGGTTATTGAAACAAGGAGGCAAACTCCTCAAACCCTTCTTGTCCAAGCTTGCTGGCCGGGATGAATCGAAGGGCGGCGGAATTAATGCAGTAGCGCAACCCGGTCGGAGCCGGGCCGTCATTGAAGACATGGCCCAGATGCGAATTTCCTGTTTTGCTGCGCACCTCAGTTCTAGCCATCAGCCAGCCCTTATCCGTATGCAGGGTGACGTTGTCTTTCACCAGCGGCTGGGTGAAACTTGGCCAGCCTGTCCCCGAATCAAACTTGTCCACTGAACTGAACAGTGGTTCCCCGGAGACGGTATCGACGTAGATCCCAGCCTCTTTGCTGTTCCAATAGGCATTTTCAAAGGGCGGTTCGGTGTCGTTCTCTTGGGTCACCTTGTACTGCAGGGGGGTGAGTCGGTTACGCAAATCCTCAGGTTGGTTTACCTGCACCGCTGTGAACTCCTGGCCTTGCCAGTATTTTTTCAGAAAAACGTCACGCCCGGAGCCGTTTCGGTAGAAGTTGTAGCGGAGTGGGTTGTTCTTATAATAATCTTGGTGGTACTCCTCCGCCGGCCAGAATTCCTGCGCCGCTTCAATCGCTGTGACGATCGGCTTGGTAAAAATCCGGCTGTCTTGAAGATTACGTCTTGATTCTTCGGCCAGTTTTTTCTGGCTGTCATTGTAGTAGAAAATCGCTGAAATATAGGAATGACCGCGATCGCCGAACTGGCCCCCGGCGTCGGTCGGATCGATCTGCCGCCAAAAGGTGTCAAGGATCTGGACATAGGAAACCTTTTGCGGGTCATAGATGATCTGCACCACTTCTATGTGTCCGCCTGCTCCGTAATCCTCGTAGGTCGGGTTTTTCGTCGTTCCACCGGCGTAACCCGAGATGACGGAGAGCACCCCGTCAAGTGCCTCAAAGGGCTTCTCCATGCACCAGAAACAGCCGCCGGCAAAAAGGGCCCTTTCGGTTTCTTTGTGTCCTTCCTGCGCTCCGGCTGGGTTTTTGATGCCGGCAAGTCCTGCGATTATCCCAATGACAAGAAGGGTGGTAGTAAAACAGAGGGTGATAAAGAGTACGTTTTTCATATCTGCTCCTTGAGTACAATAAGCGAAGCCCAGTTCTTGCGTTGCTTGAGACTCTCCTCGCGTTGGGCCATTTACGCCGTAACCTTGTTCTATGCCGAAACTCTAAAAAAAATGATAATCTTTATTAGCACCAAGTAAAGACGTCAAAGGAGAGGGTATGCGGGATAAAACACTTATTTATTTTATATTAAAGAGAAAAATAACCAGACATCGACCCGACATCGGCAATATATAAGGCCGAATGCAGATCGATTTCTCCGGATGTCCACTATGATGTTTTTCGCCTGAGACGTATAAAGGAAGAAAGCAAAGCGATCTGTCATTTATTCATATACCAGGGAGGAACAAGCAATGAAGATAATGAAGAAAATGAAAGTAGCAGTGTTGGCAGTTCTTGTTATTGGAACAGTGGCTATGGAGAGTGAGGCGCAGGGGCGTGGGCACGACGGTTTTTTCCTTCCTTTACCCCCTCTTCCATCGGTTGTTTTTTCCTACAACGGCCATGACAACCACCGTGATGCATACAGAGAACGATATCGACCTTCTCAGGTCTGCTGGAATGAGGTCGTTAGGGTCGAAAGGCGGCACGGGGGATATCGAGATGAGACGAGAACGGTGTGCCGGGACAGGGGATGGCGGGGTCATCATGATGGCTGGCGCGATGAGCATCGTAGCCGAGATCGATGGTAGAAGGTGTAGAGTTGGCAAGAGCTGACAACTGAGCCTTTAAGAAAAACCGACAAGGGATTCTGGCTGCGTGGTTCTGCAACCAGAATCCCTTGTGTTTTTGGCGCAGGAGCGATCTTGGTTGCAAGATGACAACAAAAGTTGAAAAAAAACTTGGTTCTGGTACCTTGAAAGCTGTGTCGAGATGACAAAAACAATTGCATTTTTATTACGCCTATGATTGGCGAACTCAAGGCTCCTCTGCAGCCATGTTTTATCGAATTCTTGCCGATCTGGTTGTCCTGCTGCATCTGCTTTTTATTCTCTTCGTCATTGCCGGTGGATTTTTTGCCCTTCGCCGGGGGTATATTGTCCTACTGCATCTACCTGCTGTTCTCTGGGGTGTTTATATTGAATTCTCACGCAATATCTGTCCCCTGACACCCCTTGAAAATCACCTCCGGCGATTGGCCGGAAGTGAGGGATTTTCCACCGGGTTTATCGAGCACTATCTGCTGCCCATTATCTATCCAGCAGGATTGACGGGCGAAATCCAGGTCGCCCTTGGTCTGGTCGTCCTTGCCATCAACTTGATAGTGTATTTTTTCCTTTTTCGTCGGTTGCTGTAGATTGTCCCAGCATGGGAAAACTCCTAGCTTTTTTCGCCATTATTTTTTAAAACATGGTCTCGTCGATTCTAGCTAATTTGATAAATCGAGCCCTTCTACAATCATCCCGAGGAGACAATTATGGCCGTTCACGTGGCTGATCATCCGCTTATCAAGCACAAACTCGGTCTCATGCGGCGGCATGATATCTCCACCAAGGATTTTCGCGATCTTTCCTCGGAGGTTGCCCGTTTGCTGACTTACGAGGCAACAAAGGATCTGCCGACCCAGAAAAAAATTATTCAGGGATGGGCCGGCCCCGTGGAAGTAGATGAACTGAAGGGCAAAAAGATAACTATTGTGCCCATCCTCCGGGCTGGACTTGGCATGATGAACGGCGTTATTGATCTCATCCCTTCGGCAAAAGTCAGTGTGGTTGGTTATTATCGCAATGAGGAAACCCTCCTTCCTGTGGAATACTATGTCAAGACTGCTAAGGATATTAAGGAGAGAGTAGCCTTGATTCTTGATCCGATGCTGGCGACCGGCGGTACCCTGCTGGCGACTATCGAGACCTTGAAAAAGGCCGGATGTCAGACTATTAAGGGACTTTTTCTCGTTGCTGCCCCGGAGGGCTTGAAAAAGGTGACCGAGGCCCATCCCGATGTAGAAATTTATGTCGCTTCGGTTGACCAGGGTCTCAACGAGGTCGGCTACATCCTGCCGGGACTCGGTGACGCCGGAGATAAGATCTTCGGCACCAAATAGGACTGCAAGGCACGGCTATTACAGCAATCTATAGTAGATAGTTAACAATATAATTAAGCGGAGAAGAAGATGGTTTTCCCAATAGATTTAAATAAGTATTCCTCACTCACCTTCGATTTGCAGCAGACGAAACCGACGGAGGAGCAGCATCGACAACTGACTGAAAATATCCGGCTGGTCCGGGATTGCCTGGTGTTTTTCACCGCTTTGGCCAATGTTAAAGGGCTGGGAGGTCACACCGGCGGAGCCTTCGATATCGTACCGGAAATGTTGATTGTTGACGGTTTTATGAAGGGTTCTGCGACACTTCATCCGGTCTATTTTGATGAGGCCGGGCACCGAGTGGCCATTCAATATGTGATGGCTGTCCTCAATGGGCACAAGGAACCCGAATCTCTCCTCCATTACCGAGAGTATGGCAAGGGTTTCTACGGTCATCCCGAGCGTGATGAGCAAAACGGAGTTTTTTTCTCCTCAGGCCGACTTGGTCACCTGTGGAGTTATGTCAATGGTGTTGCCGAGGCCGACAGGTCCAAGACCGTAGTCATGTTCGGCAGCGACGGTTCCCAGATGGAAGGGGACAACGCCGAGGCGGCCCGCTACGCAGTAGCGCGAAAATTGAGCGTCAAATTGTTCATCGATGACAACGATGTCACCATTGCCGGCCATCCCAGCCAGTATATGAAAGGCTATGATGTGGCCCGGACCCTTGCCGGACAAGGACTTGCTATCAGTGTCGGAGACGGTGAGGACATCAATACCCTGTTTAGCCGCATCCAAAGGGCGCTGGTGGCCGACGGTCCCGTTGCCGTCATCAACAAAAGGCCAATGGCCGTGGGCGTTCCCGGCATCGAGGGGTCACCTAAGGGCCATGATGTCATAGCCGTAGGTCTGGCGGTCGATTATCTGACCGTGCGCGGCTTGAACAAAGCGTCTGAAATGCTGCAGACCTATCCAGTCAAAAAAATCAAAGACACCTACCTCGGCAGCACTCCGGAGACCGGAAAGGTGCGGGATGATTTCGGTAAGGGGGTATGCGAAATCCTCGATTCCATGGACAACCCGGCGGCCAGGGTTCTGGTTGTTGACTCCGATCTTGAGGGATCGTGCGGATTGCATCACATCCGTAAGAACCATCCCGAGGTGTATGTGCATGGCGGCATCATGGAACGCAACAACTATTCGGTTGCCGCCGGTTTCGGTTCTGAGCCGGGACGTCAGGGGATCTTCGGTACCTTTGCCGCCTTCCTGGAAATGGTTGTCTCGGAGATCACCATGGCGCGCCTCAATCATGCCAATGTCCTCGCCCATTTTTCCCATTCGGGAATTGACGATATGGCGGACAACACCTGCCACTTCGGCATCAACAACTTTTTTGCCGATAATGCGGTCGCCGAAGGGGATGTCACTCGCCTTTACTTTCCCGCCGACACACTGCAGCTGCGGGCAATGCTGAAAGAAGTGTTTCATGATCAGGGGTTGAGATTTCTCTTTTCGACTCGTTCGGCGACACCGTATCTGCTCACCGAAGGGGGTGAAAAATTCTTCGGCGATGGCTACGTCTTCAGGAAGGGCAAGGATGAACTCATTCGCGATGGAAAGGACGGGTATATAGTGAGCTATGGGGAAATGACCTATCGCTGTCTGGATGCGGTTTTACAACTGCGACAGAGAGGCATGCAGGTAGGCCTTATCAACAAGCCGACCCTTAATGTCATCGACGAAGAGATGCTCGCCAAGGTGGGCGGCAGTCCCTTCGTAATGGTGGTGGAAAGCCAGAACAGCAAGACCGGACTTGGCATTCGCTATGGGACTTGGCTTCTGGAAAGAGGTTTGCATCCTCTCTATGGGCATCTCGGAACGAGCAAAATCGGTCAAGGCGGCATAGCCGAACAGTTACCCCATCAGGGCCTTGCCGTGGAAGACATTATCAATAAGGTTATCGCCCTTCGGAAGAACGTCTGATGACGCTGCCGCGGAAAGGCTATTTTAATGCCTGCATTTGATACCCAACTGGTCTTTTTTATGGCTTCAATCCTTCTCGCCCTAACGCCGGGGCCGGATAATCTTTTTGTTCTGGCGCAGGCTGCCCAGCATGGCAAGATGGCTGGAATAGCGGTAACCATAGGTTTATGCACTGGACTGCTGGTGCATACTGCAGCGGTATCACTTGGCGTTGCGGCTATTTTCCAGGCCTCCGCTTTGGCCTTTGCACTGCTGAAATATATCGGTGCGGCATACCTGCTGTATCTGGCCTGGCAATCGTTACGGGCCGGGACAACTGCCAACGGTGGGCAGCAGGCCGGGAGTCTTAACTTTTCAAGACTCTATGGTCGCGGTATCATTATGAATGTCACCAATCCCAAGGTATCCTTGTTTTTTCTAGCCTTTTTGCCACAATTTACCGATCCGACTCGAGGCCCTTTGCTGCCCCAGATACTCCTTCTTGGAATGCTCTTCATCCTGTCAACTATTCTGATCTTCGGCGGCATAAGTATCTTCGCTGGAAGTGTCGGTTCCCGTTTCCGCAAATCGGAAAAAGTGCAGCTTTTCCTCAATCGGCTCGCCGCCTGTGTCTTTATCGCTTTAGCAGTGAAACTGGCCATGGCCAAGCAATAATTTTTTTCAACTTTCTGCCCTATGAGAGCTTCACCGTTGCTTGCCACGCCTTTTCAATAAGAAAAATGAGGCGATAGCAAAAACAACCAGGCCGCTTGCCAGTCCGAGGATGAACATGGTCCAGCCCCCTTCAGCTGAGGGAGCTGGTTTTTCTTTGTCCGGAGGCTGGGCCGGCTGGGTTTCAACGGCAGTGATGGGGGTATCGGCTTTTTTTGCAGGCATGCCCGGTTTGCCGGTCGCTGCGGTCGGAGCGCCAGGTTTCGGTGGCAGTAAGGAAAAACCCTTGGCCAGTAATTCCGAAGTCTTGGCATCACGGACCTTGCGATCCTTACTGCCCATGACGATGGCGATGATCCGCACTCCGCCCCTTTTGGCGGTAGCGGCGATGGAAAAACCAGCTGCCTCGTAATAGCCGGTTTTAAAACCGTCACAGCCATCGACCGCGCCGAGGAGATGATTATGATTGCGCATCATAAATTTATTATCGCGGAAACCCCTTTCCTTGGTGCCGGTATATTTTAAGGCATCCGGTCGTTTGGCAAGCTCGCGACATAAAATAGCCAGGTCGCCGGCTGTGGTTTCGTCAGGTTTTTGTCCTTCCGCTGGAGGTAGTCCATGCACCGAGTAGAAATGGCTGGATTTCATCCCGAGTTCTGCCGCCTGTTGATTCATCAGGGCAATGAAGCCTTCCTTTGAACCGGCCACATGGACGGCGAGGGCAACTGCCGCATCATTAGCCGATTGTACTGCCAGGGCGTAGAGCAGGTCTTCAAGGGGGAACTGTTCCTTTGGATCAAGATACACTTGGGAACCGCCGGTTTTAGCGGCTTCAGCGGTGATCTGGACCATGTCATCCAGTTTCAGTTTTCCCTGTTCAAGGTGTTTGAGGATGACCAGCAGGTTCATCAGTTTTAAAACCGAAGCGGGGTAAACCACCGTGTCGGCCTGGTCGGAAAACAGCACTTTGCCGGTATCGGCATCGATGGCCAGAGCGGATACGTAGGGATCCTTGGCCATCGATTTCACTTTGGCTCGCGCGGCCCACGCGGTCTGGGAGCAGAGGACGGTGATAAGAATAATAAGAGCTAGGCGTTTCATATTTCTCCTGATACGGTCGATGGACATGGAATTAAGAAGTGTGCATCCTTTCAGCTAGTTCCTGTGCCGTGAAAGAGTATACCTGGGTGCCGTTGCATTCCACGGCAAAAGAGGCACAGGCACTGCCTCTGAGGGCACTGGCTGGCATATCGTAGCCATTTACCAGGCCGCTCAACAGGCCACCTCGATAGGCATCGCCTGCGCCGGTCGGGTCAACGACCTGTCTCGCCTTGAAGGCTGGAATGGCGACTGTTCCGGAGAGGCCATGGATTCTGGAGCCGGCACCCCCTAGAGTGACGATGGTGGTGTCTGCCAGGGCGAGGAGCTCGCCGTTGGCAAGGCCTGTTTTATCCTGGATGAGATTATATTCGTAGTCGTTAACAATGAGCAGGGTACAGCCGGTTATGACCTCGATCAGATCCTCTGCCTGCAGCATGGGCAGCGCCTGGCCGGGATCAAAGACATAATCAATTCCAGATTTTTTGCAGAGCCGGGGGTAGTTGATCATATCGGCAAGGTTGCCGGGGGAGACGAGAAGAAGGGTTTTTTCCGGATCCAGGGCCTCAACATCAAGATCAGAGGAAAACTTCATCGCCCCCGGATTGAAACCGGTAATTTGGTTGTTAGCCATGTCGGTTGTGATGTAGGCCCCGGCGGTAAGTTCTTCAGGAATGACCTTGACCCCACTTTTGCCGATGCCGTTTTTTTCGAACCATTCAAAATATTTATGGTGGTCGCTGCCGATTGTCGCGGAAATAATCGGACTTTCTCCCATGAGCGTCAGGGCATATGCAATATTTCCTGCGGTACCACCGTAATTTTCCGTGACTCCGTTTACTTGAAAGCAGACGTTGAGGCTATGGATTTTATCCGGCAAGATGTGGTCGGAAAATCGCTCGGAAAAGTTCATTATACGATCATAGGCGAGGGAGCCGGAGACAATTATCTGTTTCATCATACATACCTGCTATTGAAGTTATAGGGTGAGGGAACTCGGGATTCCTCGTCTAAAAAAGGAACATGCATTGGTGGCAAAAACAGCTTGTTGCGAAATGTTCCTGGAGTTGTCTGGCTGAGCAAAGGAGGATGGTACCTTGGTCTTTCATCGCTGAAGGATTTTTGTTAACATGCAACACATTTTCGTCCAACAGAACATGCATCTGCCTTGACGATGCAGAACATAACGCATCCGTTTAGAAAAATCTCGCGGCGATTGGTTCTGAGAGAAAAAAACGACAGGACCTGATCCGGGCTTTTTGGCAAAAGATGGTAAAAATGGTCAACCTTATCCAGATGTACGATTCTCCTTGAGTTTTATAAGGGAGTTTGTTACGCAAAGGAAGAATTGCTGAGAGGCTCTGGGTGAAGGACGAAGAATTGTATTAAAGCCATGTGATTTTGAATAGTTAATAAACATTCTGGGGTAATGGCGATTGTCTGCGCTGGTTTGCAGCGAGATGCCAGCCGGGGCAGGGCCTAGGCCAAGCAGATAGTCGGTTCTAGTAATGCAGAGGAGTAAGGGGCTTACGATCCTGAGAGGTGGGACCGGAGCCTTTTTAATAATAACTAAAAAGGAGATGAGGATGAAAAGACTGTCGCTGTTTTTTGTTGTTGCACTTGCTATTCTGACCTTTTCTGTCGGCGCGGCCCTTGCTGTTGATACGCTTTCAGAGATCCAGAAGCGCGGTAAACTGCGTGTCGGCATGGAACCCGGCTATATGCCCTTTGAGCTGACCAACCAGAAAGGTGAGATTATTGGTTTCGACGTCGATATGGCCAAGGCAATGGCCGCCGCTATGAAGGTTGAATTGGAACTGGTTTCCACCGCCTGGGACGGAATCATTCCTGCCCTTCTCACCGATAAATTTGATGTCCTGATGTCCGGCATGACCCTTACCCAGGAAAGGAACCTGAAGGTCAATTTTGCCGACCCCTACATCCTCATCGGTCAGTCCGTTCTGCTGAAAAAGGAACTTGCAGGTACTGTAAAATCCTACAAGGATCTGAATAACGCAAAATTTACCGTGGCCTCGAAACTGGGCACCACCGGTGAGCAGGCTACCAAGAAGATGATCCCGGATGCCAAATATATCTCCTATGAGACCGAGCAGGAAGGTGTTATCGAGCTGGTTAACGGCAAGATCGATGCCTTCATCTACGATCTGCCGTTTAATGCCATTGCCGTCAACCAGAAGGGCCAAGGCAAAATTGTCCACCTGAGCGAACCGTTCACCAAAGAGCCATTGGCCTGGGCTATCCGGAAAGGGGATCCGGATTTCCTCAACTGGCTCGAATAATTTTATGCACCAGGTGAAGTATGACGGTCTTTACGACAAGATCTATCAAAAATGGTTCCAGGATGATGCCTGGTTGAAAGAAATTCAATAAAGATTTGGCAGTGCATGTTGTTTTCTGACAACGGCTTTTTCGATCCTCAACCATAAGGATACACTATTGAACGCCACAGATAAAACGTGGCCCTGGAAACTTCTGCTGGCGGTCATCCTCATCGGGGTGGCCGCCGGTACCTGGGGTGCGGTGCAAAGAATTGACTACCAATGGCGCTGGAACAGGGTGCCCCAGTATTTCGCCTATGTCGCCGAAGAGGCACAAAAAACCCCCTTTGATGGCAAGGTCATTGCCATTGTCCCACAAGGAAAGGACGTCGCTGTCACTCTTGCTGCCGGCAAGTCGGAAAAAGTGACGCTGACCGTCGCCGCCGACACCCTCAAGGTCAAGGAAGGCGAGGACTGTTTGCCGGGGATACCGTCGGATTCGCCAAAAGTTGGCGTCTCGGTCCGTTGATGCTTGGCTTGTGGACCACCCTCTGGCTTTCGGCGGTCTCCAGTTTTTTCGGGTTGATCCTCGGCCTTATTACCGGTCTTGCCAGGATTTCCAAGAATTTCACCATCCGCTGGCTGGCACTTCTCTACGTCGAATGTATTCGCGGCACACCTCTTCTGGTGCAGATTTTCATTGCCTATTTTTTCCTCGGTACTGTTTTCAATCTCAGTCGTAACGTCTGCGGTGTCGGTGCCTTGTCATTGTTTGCCGGCGCCTATGTGGCGGAAATCGTCCGGGCCGGCATACAATCGATCTCCAAGGGACAGACCGAGGCGGCCCGCTCTCTTGGCATGACAGCCCTCCAGACCATGCGGGATGTCGTCATGCCCCAGGCCTTCAAGCGAATTCTGCCGCCATTGTCCGGCCAGTTTATCAGCCTGATCAAGGATTCATCCCTGGTGTCGGTTATCGCCATCACCGACCTGTCCAAGTCGGGGCGGGAAATAATAACCTCCACCTTTGCCACCTTTGAGGTCTGGCTGATTGTTGCGGCGATGTATCTCCTGGTGACCTCACTCCTGTCACAACTTGTTTTCTACATGGAAAGGAGGCTTGCCGTCAGTGATTAAAGCACAAAACGTAGTTAAAATATTTACCGGCTATTCCGGTGTGGTTCGGGCGGTGGACGGGGTATCGACCGAGGTGGCAAAGGGTGAGGTGGTGGTCATCATCGGCCCCTCCGGTTCCGGCAAATCGACATTTCTGCGATGTATAAACGGGCTTGAGGCCTTTACCGAGGGCCATATCATCATCGATGGTGTCGATCTCGCCGATAAAAAAACCAATATCAACAAGGTTCGTGCCGAGGTCGGCATGGTGTTTCAGCAGTTCAACCTGTTTCCCCATAAGACTGTTCTGGAAAACCTCACCCTGGCCCAGTGCCGGGTACGAAAACGCAGCAAAAAAGTGGCCGAGGAAAAGGCCCGCATGCTGCTGCGCAAGGTCGGTATTCACGAAAAGGCCGATGATTTTCCCTCCAGGCTCTCCGGCGGGCAGCAGCAGCGAGTGGCCATTGCCAGGGCGCTGGCCATGGATCCGAAGATCATGCTCTTTGACGAACCAACCTCCGCCCTTGATCCGGAAATGGTTGGCGAGGTGCTCGATGTTATGAAGCAGCTGGCGAAAGAGGGTATGACCATGATGGTTGTCACCCATGAAATGGGTTTTGCCCGGGAGGTGGCTGATCGGGTGATCTTTCATGGATGAGGGCAAGGTCGTTGAGGTGGGCACGCCGGAGCACTTTTTCACCAATCCCCGGGAGGAGAGGGCAAAACTTTTCCTGAAACAGGTATTATAGGCGATTTTTCATTAAATAAAGGGCAGGAGGAAATTATGCGTGTTACCAAGGCGCTTCTGGCGTTGTTGCTGACTCTGTGGGTCGGCACTGCTGGTGCTGCGGAAAAGGAAATGAAGGTTGGTTTTATTTATGTTTCTCCGGTCGGCGATGCCGGCTATTCCTATAGCCATGATGTCGGTCGACAGGCGGTCGCCAAGATGCCGGGAGTTACCACCTCTTATGTCGAAGCGGTGCCGGAAGGTCCGGATTCGGAACGGGTTATGCAGAATATGGCGAGAAAGGATTTCGACATCATTTTTGCCACCAGTTTCGGCTATATGGACTCGATGGTCAAGGTTGCCAAGCAGTTCCCGAAAACCATTTTCCTCCATTGCTCCGGCTTTAAAATGGCCGAGAACATGGGCAACTACTTCGGCCGCATCTACCAGGCGCGTTATCTTTCCGGGATTGTTGCCGGGGCAATGACCAAGTCCAACACCATTGGCTATGTCGCCGCTTTTCCCATTCCCGAGGTTATCCGCGGCATCAATGCCTTTACCCTTGGCGTTCGCTCCGTCAATCCGAATGCCACCGTGCGGGTGGTGTGGACCAAGACCTGGTATGATCCGGCAACCGAGAAAGAGGCAGGGAAATCCCTTCTTGATGTCGGAGCCGATGTCATCGCCCAGCATCAGGATTCCCCGGGACCACAGGAGGCAGCGCAGGAGAAGGGCGTGTATTCCATCGGCTACAACTCCGATATGGCGAAGTTTGCCCCCAAAGCGCATTTGACGGCACCGATCTGGAACTGGGGCGTCTATTATACCAAGGTCGTCGAGGCGGTGCGTAAGGGCACCTGGAAGCCGGAAGCGGCCTGGCCGGGAATGGCCGATGGCATAGTTGATCTGGCCCCGTTCGGACCGATGGTCCCAAAGGAGCTGCAGGACAAGGTGAATGCCGAGAAGGCCAGGATCATCGCCGGTCAGCAAAAAATCTTCGTCGGGCCGATCAAGGATCAGAGCGGGGCGGTCAAGGTTGCCGACGGTGTGCTTATGACAGATCCGGAACTCCTTGGTTTTACCTGGTTTGTTGAGGGTGTTGTCGGCAACACTCAATGATGCATTGTCCAACGTAGAGCCACGCAATGGCATCCTGATGCTTCCGATGCGTATAGTTAAAAGACAGGAGCCCCTCGGTTTTGGGGGCTCCTTTTTTGTTTTATTTTCGGCACTGGTTCTTTCGCTGCTGCTCAGTGCCGTTCTTCTTTTTTGCGGGGGGACCTCGCCTGCCAGGGGAATGAGCGTTCTTCTTCAGGGTGCCTTCGGTTCCCGCTGGGCCCTGGAAGACAGCGTGCTCAAGGCCATCCCGATTTTTCTCTGTTCCCTCGGCGTAGCCGTGGCCTTTCGCCTGAAAATCTGGAATATCGGTGCCGAGGGGCAGTTTGCCTTAGGCGCCATCGGCGCTACCTGGGTCGCCCTGTCCTTCCCGGCCTGGCCGAAATTGGTCCTGCTGCCGGCGATGATCGGCATGGCCATGGCCGGCGGCGGATTGTGGGGGCTGATTCCGGCGCTTCTCCGGCAGCGTTTGAAAACCAATGAAATCATCGTCACCCTGATGATGAACTATATTGCCATCCTCCTCCTCGATTATCTGGTTTATGGGATATGGAAGGATCCGAGCAGTTTCGGTTTTCCGATGACCCCGATGTTCTCAGAGCAGGCAATTGTCGGCAAGATCGGCAGCACTTCCATCAACTGGGGTCTGAGCCATTGCCTGTTCCTCGGTGTGTTGATCTGGGTATTTTTTCGCTTCACCCGTATCGGTTTTGAGATCAAGGCCAGCGGCGATAACGTCCGGGCGGCACGATATGCCGGTATGCCCTATGATCGCCTGGTGATTCTGGTCATGGTCATGAGCGGGGCGCTCGCCGGCTGGGCCGGGTTTCTCGAGGCCTCGGCGACGGTGAATCGTCTGCAGCCGAGCATCATGGTTGGTTACGGCTATACCGCCATCGTTGTTGCCTGGCTCGCCCGTCTCCATCCCCTCAGTATTGGTGTTGCCGCCATTCTTCTCGCTGGATTGCGGGTCGGCGTCGAGAGTCTGCAGCTCGATCTGCAGGTGCCGGCAGCCTTTGGCGGGATTATTGAGGGCCTGATCCTTCTCACCGTGCTGGCCGGCGGTCTGTTCACCCACTATCGATTTGTCTGGGGGAGGAAGAAATGACCGGGGAAATTGTCATTGCTCTTTTGGCGGCAACAGTCCAATCGGGAACCCCCATTCTCTTTGCCACCCTGGGCGAGATCTTCACCGAAAAATCCGGCGTCCTCAACCTCGGGGTTGAAGGAGTCATGCTTCTCGGGGCCCTGGCCGGCTTCGTTGTTGCCCGGCAGACCGGGAATCCGGCCTTGGGCTTTTTTGCAGCCGGTCTCGTCGGCAGCCTGGCCACGGCCATTCACGGCATCGTTTGTCTGTGGTTTTGCGGCAATCAGGTGGTTTCAGGTCTTGCCCTGACCATTCTCGGCACAGGTCTTGCCAATTATCTGGGCACCGCCTTTATCGGCACGGCGGCGCCGGGGTTTGCTCCTCTTGCCGTCCCCCTGCTGTCGGCAATTCCGGGAATTGGTCCAATTTTTTTTCAGCATGATCCCCTGGTGTATGTGAGTTACCTCATCCCGCCTGCTATGTGGCTGTTTTTTGCCCGGACCCGTTTCGGCCTCGGGTTACGGGCGGCGGGAGAGTATCCGGCGGCTGCCACCGCGGCAGGACTGAATGTGCCGGCTTATCGCTGGCTCGGTATAGTCGGCGGCGGCTTTTTCATGGGTCTTGGCGGCGCTTATCTGTCTCTTGCCTATACCCATCTCTGGACCTCCAGCCTTACCGCCGGACGTGGCTGGATTGCCGTCGCCCTGGTAATTTTCGCTTTCTGGCGACCGGGTCGGGCGGTCTTCGGTGCCTATTTGTTCGGGGGCATCATGGCCCTGCAACTGCGGCTGCAGGCCTCCGGCACCCAGCTGCCTTCGTCGATTCTGTTGATGCTGCCTTACGTTCTGACCGTTATTGTCCTGGTCCTCTCATCATGGCGGAAAAGGACAAGCGATGAACCGGCGTCTTTGGGCGTCAATATCGCGCCGGTTGATTAATATTATTTCAAGGATACCCTTATGTCAGCAAACCCCACATACCGAAAAACCTATCCCATCTCCTGGGATCAGCTGCACCGCGATTCCAAGGCCCTGGCCTGGCGACTTCTCAATATGGATTTTTTCAAAGGCATCATTGCCATCACCCGCGGCGGCCTGGTGCCGGCGGCGATCATCGCCAGAGAGCTCGATATCCATCTGGTCGATACCATCTGTATTTCCAGCTACGATTGGAAGGACAAAAAGGGTGAGGCCGATATCCTCAAAAAAGTGAATGGCGACGGCGAAGGCTGGCTGCTGGTCGACGATCTGGTTGATACCGGCCGCACCGCCAAGATTGTCAGGGAGATTGTCCCCAAAGCGCATTTTGCCACGGTCTATGCCAAGCCGGCGGGGCGACCCCTGGTCGATACCTTTATCACCGAGGTGAGCCAGGACACCTGGATTCTCTTTCCCTGGGATACCGAATCGCAGTTTGTCACGCCGCTTGCCGGCAAGGAGCGAGCCTGAAAATGACCGGGGCAGCACCGCTCATTCGTCTGCAGGGCATCAGTAAGAGTTTTGGTAAGGTGCATGCCAACCGTGATGTCTCGTTGACTGTGGCTGAAGGTAAGATCCTCGCCCTGCTGGGTGAAAACGGTGCCGGCAAATCGACGCTCATGGCGATTCTCGCCGGTCAAATCCAGCCGGACAGCGGCGATATTTTTCTGCGCGAGGAAAGGGTGCAATTCACCTCGACAGAAAAGGCGATCAAGGCCGGTATCGGTATGGTTTATCAGCATTTCAAACTGGTCGATGCCATGACGGTTGCCGAAAATATCTTTCTCGGCCAGGGTGGCGGGTGGTGGCTGAACTGGGCAAAGATGCACCGGGAGGTGAAAGATCTTGCCGAACAGTATGGTATGATGATCAATCCGGCGGCGAGGATCAGCGACCTGTCGATGGGCGAAAAACAGCAGGTGGAAATTCTCAAGCTTCTCCATCGGAAAAGTACCGTCCTCATCTTTGACGAACCGACTGCCGTTTTGACGCCCGCTGAGGCGGATAATCTTTTTACCACCATGAAACTCATGGTCGGCAGGGGCAAGGGGATCGTCTTTATCAGCCATAAACTTGAAGAGGTCATGGCCATTGCCGATGACATCGCTATCCTGAGAAGAGGCGAGATTGTCGCCGAGATGGCGGCAACAGATGTTACCTCCACCGCCGAGCTTGCCGAGCGTATGGTCGGGCGGGAGGTGCTGCTGCAGGTTGACCGGATGCCGCTTGAACCGCGGCAGATTGTCCTCAAGGTAAACAAGCTCTCCGATCATGGTCTCAAGGATGTGAACTTCGAGCTGCGGCAGGGTGAAATCCTTTGTCTGGTGGGGGTCGCCGGCAATGGTCAGAAGCCGCTGGTGGAGATAGTCTGCGGCCTGCAACCGCCAACCGGCAGCAGTTTACGCATTCTTGGTCTGGACTGGGGAAAGTTTTTTCGTACCGCTGAATGGGATAAGGCCCTGGCTTATATCCCGGAAGACCGGCAGGGGTTGGCCACCTGCCAGGGTTTGACCCTCATCGATAATTTTCTTCTCACCACCCGCGGTGGTTTCACTCGTGGCCCCTGGCTCCTGCGACAGCTGGCCGGTGCAAAGGCGGCACATCTCATGCAGGAATTCGATATCCGCCCACCCGATCTGGACGCCTTTGCCTGGCAGCTGTCCGGAGGTAATCTGCAGAAAATGGTGCTGGCCCGCGAGTTTTATCGCAAACCGCGGCTCATCGTTGCCGAACAGCCCACCCAGGGACTCGATATCGCCGCCACTGAGGATGTCTGGAAGCTGCTTCTTGAGGCGCGGGATGCGGCGGGAATACTGCTGGTCACCGGCGATCTTAATGAGGCCTTTGCCTTGGCCGATCGCATCGGCGTCATGTACAACGGCGAGATAGTCGATTTATTTGCCGTCGATGATGAAGAGAAGGTGGCGCTTATTCCGAGAATGATGGCCGGATTAGCCTGTGACTAGCCCTTTGTGATGTAGCTGAAATTTCCGGTGCCCCATGGGCGGACAACGGAAAAAATCAGTGAATTGCCGAGGGCGGTGAAGATTGCCGGTCCAATATTTGGCCCTGACCCATGGACATGGCAATAATATATTCGGCAAAGGCGTAGTCGAGATCGCCATCCGGCGGGCCGTTATAGGTGGCGAGAAACATCTCGGCCATGGTCATGATGATATCACGGCAGGGGCCGGTGACGGTCATGTTGTCGATGACATGTTCGCCGAGGGTGTGAACGGTGAATCTTACCATGGGTGTCTCCATCGTAAAGCTGTTTCGTGCGGCAGTGTGCCGACGGCTTCAGGCTATCAGGTTTATGCCGGTGGCGTCTGATTTCTCCGCCAGTTCCTTGAGATGCACCCGTTGCACCATCGCTACAATCGATTCGATAACAGTCGCCTGGGTCTTGGTTTGAAAATCGAATTCGATGCCGCAGATGTATTCTATTCCTGATCTTTTACGGATCCTGGCAAGATGTTTGACAGTACCGTCGATCCGTATCAATAATTCATCTTCGACAAACAGTTTCAGCGAATACAGGCTGTTTATCTTGAACAGCTTCTGTTCCTTTTTATTGACGGAGAAGGCGAGACCGCGGATACTGATATTGACCGGTCTGGTGTCCAACTCCGACGATTCGTCGTCAATTTCCAGGGATGAGACAAAATTCAGGCTATCAGAAACTTTGGCCCGGAACTCCCGGGCATTGCGGACAATTCTTGCCAGGTTCGGGGAAGGCTAGGCGAAGAACCGGGATATCTTCGACCTTCGTCAGATCTTCGAAGGTCGTTGCCATTTCGACCGCATAGGTGTTGGTGAACATTCTTAATATAATATCACGGGAATAGCGAAGATGCAGGTTGCCGAGACCAGGTTCCAACGGCAGGGTCACAATATGGCTCATGGTGGCCAGATATTCGCCTTCATGTGCTCAGGTTGAACAAGGACCTTTTCGCCATCCACCTCAACCTCGGTAGATTCAGGAATATCATCCTTGAGACGGGAGAAGTAGACCATCGGCATGCCGTCCAGTTGCACCTCAAGTACCTTTTCATCAAGCAAAGCGGTTTGCAGATACGGCAGGATCGGTTCTTTGCCGCTGAGAATAACGCCGTTTGCCAGGTCGTCTTCAACGGATTTGGCCGAGAACACCTCTCCTGGGAAAAAATGCTGCAATTTTCGTTTGATTTCGTCAATCATATGGTTGAATTTGGATGAAGCAGTTGAGTTGCAGGCAAGGCCCAACAGATTAATGAAAGATTAGCCCAAGGAAAATAAAAAAGGAAGGACTCTTTTTACAAATGAAACAACTCACCTCTCCACGCATGGACCAATGTATCGGCTGTCAATCATGTGCCCTGGCCTGTGCCAGGCTGGTGCATAAACGGATTTCATGGCAAACATCAGGGATTCGGATTCATTCTTCGGGCGGTCTTTCCACCGGTTTTATTGCCGGTAGGTGTCTGGCCTGTGATCCTGCACCCTGTGCTGCGGTCTGTCCCACAAGAGCCTTTACGGACCGACCCGGTGGCGGGGTTATTGTCAAGACGAACCTCTGCATTCAGTGCGGCAAATGCGTCGCCGCCTGCCCGGTGGACGCCATTTGCCAGGATCGAGTCGGCAATGTCTATGTCTGTATTCATTGTGGTCAATGTGTTGCGTTCTGTCCGCAGAATTGTCTGGAAATGGTCGAGTTGACTGGAATTGCCGAGGTGTTGCCATGATAGGCCAGGAATTTCGGGTGCTGCTTTTTGATGCTGCGGCGGGGCGGGGCAATATTGTCCTTCTCGGTGGCCGCAACGAGGTTGCCGGGGGTAGTGGGCTGGCGGCCATGCTCTATGCTAAATATGGGCATCCGACCCTGCCCGCGAGTGATGCGGCCCAACCGCTGATCTTTGCCATTGGCCCCTTGACCGGCTACTTTCCGCTTATGAGCAAAATGGTCTGTTCCTTCAAATCAAATTACCATAACGAGTACACCGAGAGCCATGCCGGTGGGCGGGCGGCCCTTGCCCTGCGCTTTGCCGATCTTGACGCCCTGGTGATCATCGGCCGGGCGAAAAAACTGTCCTGTCTTTGTATCGGCGCCAACCGTCTGGAGATCAGGGATGCCATCTTTCTCCGGGGGATGGACGCCTGAAGTTCCGGAAAACTTATCCGAAGAATGTTTAAAGAAGGCAGCGGCCATCGGTCGATCATGCGGATCGGCCCTGCCGGTGAGGCTGGCCTGGCCATGGCCTCTATCAATGTCGATACCTATCGCCATTTCGGCAGGATGGGTGGCGGGGCGGCAATGGGGATGAAAAATATCAAAGGTATCGTCATCCACGGCGACTGTGATTTCAGTGTTCCAGAAGGCAAGGCGTATCGGACGAAATATCAGGATCTCTACAGCAAGGTCACCTCGCACCGAGATGATGCGCAAATATCATAATCTCGGCACGGCGGCCAATCTTCAGAGCCTCAACGATATCGCCTCCCTGCCCTGGAAAAACCTGCAGCAGACGTCCGACCCGGCTATCGCAACGATAACCGGTGAGAATTTTGCCGACGAGACCCTGCTGCGCAACGGTGCCTGTTCCGGGTGCCCGGTCGGCTGTATCCATATCGGCTTTATCCGGGAAAAGATGGCGGCGGACAATCGTTACCACTACCATCAGGTGGCCTATGATTATGAACCGATTTTTGCCGCCGGAACCATGCTCGGGGTGACCAACACCTTTGATGTCCTGCGGATTCTTGAGGTCATGGAAATGGCCGGGCTCGACGCTATGTCGGCGGGCGTGGCTCTTGCCTGGGCGACGGAGGCGACGGAGCAGGGGCTCATCGGTACAAAAGAGACCTTGGTGCCCCTACGGTTCGGGGACACCCAAGCCTATCAGCAGGCAGCGGATCATCTCGGGTCCGGCAGCGACCGATTTCTATCGGCTTTTAGGGCAAGGCACTCTGCGGGCGGCGGCGGTCTATGGGGGGGTGAATTTGCCTGTGTGCTTGGTCAGGAGATGGCTGGTTATGCCACCGGCGAGCTGTTTTTTGCCGCCCAGACCCTTGGTTTTCGCCATTCGCACCTTGATACCGGGGCGTACAGCTATGACCAGAAAAACAGCGATCAGGATATTACCAAAGCGGTCGATTTTCTCATGGACGATGAACCCGGCCGGGTCTTTTTGACCTCCATGGTCGGCTGTCTCTTTGCCAGGTCAGTGTATACCGAGGAGGAGTTGGCAGAGTGTTTGGCGATCGTCGGTTTCCCGGATCTGGCCGGGTCGATTCCGGCAACGGCGGAGAATATCCGGCGGTTGCGCTGGAAGGTGCGTGCTGCAACCGGATTTGCACCGGAAAACTTCACCATTCCCAAGCGTTTCTATCAGGTCAAGACCTGGAAAGGACCGATTGACGGCAGTTACCTCGATAGGTTGAAAGAGGAATACGGTCGGCGTATCATGGCTGCTTATCAACACTCCGGATACACCGGAAGTGAAACCTGGGGAATAAAAAATGCCGGTAAGCCTGCCTGGGCAGCCCAACCGGCGTTTTGCTGAGTCAGGGAGGCGATTACAGCAGATCGGCAATCGCCTCTTTTTCGGAAAGGAGTTCCTGCTCGGTTGCGGTCATCATCTTGCGGGCGAAATCGCTTATCGGCAAGCCTTTGATCTCCTTCCATTCGCCGTTTTCACAGGTGATGGGCAGGGCGTACATCAGGTCCTCGTTGATGCCGTAGCTGTTCCCGGCACTGCATACCCCCATGCTCACCCAGCGGCCATTCGAGCCAAGGGTCCAGTCACGCATATGATCGATGGCCGACGAAGCGGCGGATGCGGCGCTGGAGGCACCACGGGCCTTGATGATCGCTGCACCGCGCTGTTGCACGGTGGGGATGAAATATTGCTCATACCACTCATTGTCGACCTTGTCTTTTACCGGCACACCATCAACGCTGGCATAACTGATATCGGGGAACTGAGTGGCCGAATGATTGCCCCACACGACAATTTTTTCGACCTTGGAGGAATGGCTGCCGGTTTTTCCGGCGATCTGCGACATGGCCCGATTATGGTCGAGACGCATCATCGAGGTGAAATTGCGGGGACTGAGGTCCGGGGCATTTTTCATGGCGATAAGGGCATTGGTGTTGGCTGGGTTGCCGACCACCAGGACCTTTACCTTGCGGCTGGCATGATCGTTCAGCGCTTTGCCCTGCACGGTAAAGATGGCGCCGTTGGCCTTGAGAAGATCGGAGCGCTCCATGCCCGGACCACGGGGTCTGGAGCCGACGAGAAGGGCGAAATCGGCATCCTTGAAGGCGACGTTCGGATCATCGGTGGCGACGATTCCCGCTACCAGGGGAAAGGCGCAGTCGTTGAGTTCCATAACCACCCCCTCCAGGGCCTTCATTGCCGGAGGAATTTCCAGAAGCTGAAGAATAACCGGTTGGTCCATTCCCAGCATATCGCCGGCTGCAACGCGAAAAATAAGGGAATAGCTGATCTGACCGGCAGCGCCGGTAATGGCAATACGTACTGGGGTTTTCATCGGGTTCTCCTTGGGAAGTGTTTCGGATTGTAACACAAGAACATCTCGTTAAGCGGCGGGGAAACATCTCGTTTCGCGACAACCGGCAAGATACCATACCCTTCAGCTTGAATCCAGGGTTAGGAGTAAAATTCTTCCTCTTTCTATATCAGTATTATTGATGGATTTTATTGTCCTCCTGCATGAGCTTATAATTGATACTGTCGACCAGGGCCTGCCAACTGGCTTCAATAATGTTCACTGAGACCCCGACGGTGCCCCAGGTGCTATGCCGGTCGCGGCTCTCCACAAGGACCCGGACCCTCGCCTCGGTGCCGTGTTCACCGGACAGGACCCGGACTTTGTAGTCGGTCAGTTCCATTTCCTTAAGGCTTGGATAGAAACGGGTCAGGGCCTTGCGGATGGCGCAGTCGAGGGCATTTACCGGGCCGTCGCCCATGGCTGCGGTATGAACCTCGCTGCCGCCGACAAACATGCGGATGGTGGCTTCGGTGAGGGGTGGCCTGTCCATCAGATATTTATGGTTCATCACCAGGAAGCTTTCGAATTTGAAGTATTTTCTTGTGAGACCCATGGCCCTGCGCATCAGCAGTTCGAAGCTCGCTTCGGCGCCTTCATATTGGTACCCCTGATTTTCCAGTTCTTTCAACTCGCTGATGATTGACGCCAGAACCGGGTCGTTCGGTGCAAGCGGCAGGCCCCACTTATTTGCCTTGTGCAGGATGTTGGCCTTGCCGGACTGATCGGAGATGAGGATGCGGCGAATATTGCCGACCTTATCCGGGGCGATATGTTCATAGGTCAACGGATTTTGTTTTACCGCGCTGACGTGGATGCCGCCTTTGTGGGCAAAGGCCGATTCGCCGACATACGGTTGGTAACGGCTGTGCGGCAGATTGGCGAGTTCGTTGACGAGGCGTGAGGTGGTGTAAAGTTGGTCGATATTTTTCCGGACTTCGCATTCAACACCCATCTTGAATACCAGGGCCGGAATGATCGAGGTGAGATTGGCGTTGCCGCAGCGTTCGCCAAAACCGTTCATTGTGCCCTGAATCTGTCGTACCTGTGATTGGGCAACGGCAATCAGGGAGTTGGCAACTGCGGTTTCCGAGTCGTTGTGCGCATGAATGCCGAGGTGGACGGTTTTATTTTTTTCCGCAAGATAGCTCCTGACCCTGGCGATTATCGGGGGGATTTCATGGGGCAAGGTGCCGCCGTTGGTGTCGCAGAGGATGATTGTCTGTGCTCCGCCCTTGACGGCGCTTTCCAGAGTTCTCAGGGCGTATTCCTCATTGTTTTTGAAACCGTCAAAAAAGTGTTCGGCGTCGTAGAAGAGGAAGTCCACATGGGGATGCAGAAAAGCGAGGGTATCTTCAATAATCTGCAGGTTGTCATCCAATTCGATGTGCAGGGCGTCACGCACATGAATATCCCAGCTTTTGCCGAAGATGGTCAGTGCTGGGGTCTTGGCGTGCAACAGGGCCAGGAGATTGGGGTCTTTGGCCGGCTTGTTTTTGAAATGACGGGTTGAACCGAAGGCGGTCAGTTTAGCGTGTTTCAGTTCGATGGATTGCATTCGCAGAAAGTACTCAACCGAAACCGGGTTTGATCCCGGCCAACCCCCCTCGATGAAATCCATGCCCAGTTCGTCAAGTGCCATGGTAATCCGAACCTTGTCTTCAACGGAGAGGTTGAAATTCTCTGCCTGTGTTCCGTCGCGGAGGGTGGTGTCGTACAGCTCAACATAAGGGGTCATGATTGTTCTGCCTGGCGTAGGTTCGGTGTAGAGTTGGAAGGTGCTGGGTTGTCAGCGGCTAAAGTGCAGCTTTCAATGATAAATAACTTTTAGCAAAAAGCAAAGGCATAAAAAGATCATGTATCTTGGGTGTTCAGGGAATCGGCAATAACAATTTTCCCATTATCTTCTCCTCCAACTCTTACATTGTTGTGGTTTATTTAATACCCTTGGGGTATCTTTTTCAGTCATACTCATTCTAACCAGGTTTATATTTTAACGTATATTGAGTGCGTTAAGAGATATCCTCAAAACAATTACGTTTTAAGAACATAGCTAAAATCCATGAACCTCAAACCTATTAAACCAAAACGCATTTCAGATCAAGTATTTGAACAGATTCGAGAATTGATTTACAAAGGCGACTTCAAACCCGGTCAGCAAATTCTCCCGGAACGGGAACTGGCGATTTCCATGGTGGTGAGCAGAACCTCGGTTCGCAATGCCATCAATAAGCTGGTGGTCCTCGGGCTTCTTGAACATCGACAGGGACAGGGTACCTTTGTCAGTTCTCCGGAAACGAGGCAGGGCAACCCGCTGGCGGCGGTTATGGCGACCGATGAGGCAACACTGGACGACCTGCTGGAGGTGCGGCTCGGGTTGGAATGCACTGCGGCGATGCTGGCGGCCCAGAGGGCAACGGATACGGATATCCGAGCCATCCGTAAAAGCCTGGAGGAGATGACTGAAGACCTGGCCGATACCGATAAGATCGGTACCACCCCGGATACCGCCTTTCATATGGCTGTGACGTTTTCCACAAAAAACCCTGTTCTTATCCACCTTATGCGGAATTTCTATGATTTTCTCTTTGTTGGCATCAAGAAAAATCTCACCCATATGTACATGGATAGGGCGGCACTTGAGGATGTACTGCACCATCATCAGGCAATTTTTGCAGCCATCGACCAGCGCAATCCCGAGGCTGCGTATGAGGCCATGCAGACACACATCCGCTACGTCCAGGAATATTTCAGTAGCAGGTGAAGGGAGTCCTCTCGCTGGTGTTGCTGGCCGGCATTTTTTCGTAATCAGGCACCTTCAGCCAAGATAGGCGGCAAGTACCCGTTCGTCTTTTTGCAGTTCGGTGGGTTTGCCTTCTGCGACGATCCGGCCCCTTTCCATGACATAGGCGTAGTCGGCAACTTCGAGGGCACTTTTGGCGAATTGTTCCACGAGCAGCAGGGTGATTCCCGCCTCTTTCAGGCGTCGAATGGTGTTGAAGACCTCCTTGACGATGACCGGCGCAAGTCCCATGGAAGGCTCATCCAGCAGCATGATCTTGGGGTTGGCCATGAGAGCCCGGCCGATGGCAAGCATCTGCTGCTCGCCTCCGGACAAGGTTCCCGAGGCCTGCATGCGTCGTTCCTTGAGCAATGGAAAGAGCTCATACACCCGTTCCAGGTCCTCGATGGATTTGCTCCGGAAGCCGAAGAAAAGCGGCAGGCGACTATAGGCGCCAAGCAACAGATTATCTTCGGTTGACAGTGGTCCGAAAACTTTGCGCCCTTCCGGGGCATGGGCCAAACCCAGCCTGGCGATCCGCGAGGCGTCCCGGCCCTGGACCTCTTGACCGTCAAGGAGAACGCGACCCTCATCCGGTTTCAGCATCCCCGAGATGGCTCGCATGGTGGTGGTTTTGCCGGCTCCGTTGGCGCCGATCAGGGCCACTACCTTGCCCTTGGCCACTTTCAAGGATGCACCCGTCAGTACCTTGCTGGTGCCATAACCGGCATAGAGATTTTCAACGACTAACATCTTTGTCTCTCTCAGTTATTTAACAGTGCCTGTAGCGGCTGTTTCATTTGTTGTTCCCAGATACGCTTCAATGACTTTAGGATCGCGCTTCACGTCTTCGGCGGAACCCTCGGCAATGACCTTACCGCCATCAAGTACGGTGACCACATCGCAGAGTTCACTGACCACATCCATATGATGTTCAATGAGAATGATGGTAATTCCCCGCTTATGGATGCTTCGAATGATTTCTACAAGTTTGTGTACATCGGGAAGGGCAAGGCCGGCGGCGGGTTCATCAAGAATCAGCAGTTCCGGTTTGCGCGCCAAGGCCCTGGCGATTTCCAGAAAACGCTGGTCGCCGTAGGTCAAGTCCCTGGCGCTGATGCGCGCATGCTGACCGAGGCCCACCAGGTGCAGCAAGGCCAGGGCAGCAGCCTGAGCCCTCTTTTCCTGCTTCTTGGCAAAGCCGAAGAGGACCAGCGGCAATGGCAGGCGGTAACTCCCTTTCAGGGCTACCATAACATTGTCCATGGCCGACAACTCACTGAAAAGCTGCAGATTCTGAAAGGTCCGTGCAATACCGGTGCGGGCTACATTGAATAAGCCCTTGGGTAAGGCCTCACCATGCAGCAGCATCTTTCCGGCTGACGGAGTGTACAGTCCGGAAATGACATTGACAGCCGTACTCTTACCGGAGCCGTTAGGGCCGATCAAGCCATGTATTTGACCGGATTTGACCGTTATGGAGATGCCGTCAACAGCCTTGACGCCGCCGAAATGGCGCTTCAGCCCTTCAAGTTCCAGGTGCGGGCCGGCATCCGGTATCTGAGCCGGCAGAACCAGATCCAAAGCCGCAGCCTGCGGCAGAGCCGGTGGATCGATATGGAAAAGGCGCGTCAGAAATCGGGCGGCAAACCCCATCAGGCCCTCGGGCAAACCAACTACCACCGAGAACAGCATCAGGGCAAAAATAGCCTTGCGCCAATCCTCCGTGTTTTTCACAAGAATTCCTCCGACGACGAGCAGACCCAGGGCGACAATCGGGGCGATCGCTTGAAATGGCCGGGTGGTCTTTTTCACCAGCCCACGAACACCGGCGAAGAGGGCGGCGAGAAAACCGACCGCGGAAATGATTTCAAACAGCAGGCGGTTCGAGAGCAAGTTGGGTAAAAGAGCTACCAAAGAAGCGCCAAAGAAGGCGCCCCAGAGACTCTTGCGGCCACCTAAAACGACACCCAGGAGGAGGATGACCATAAGTTCATAGGTAAAGCTCAGCGGCTGAAGGTATTGAAAATTAAAGGCATAAAGACCTCCGGCCAGGCTGCCGAGGGCTGACCCCAAGGCAAAGCCGATGACCTTATGCCGATAGGTTCCCACACCCATGGCATCGGTGGCAATCGGGCTATCGCGCAGCGCCTCGAAGGCACGTCCCCATTGCGACGACAGGAGATTGCGCATCGCCATCCAGACCAGAGCGAGAAAAATCAGGCAGAGCCAGTAAAACCCCTGGGCGTTAACAGCGTGGGCAAAAAGCGGGGGACGGCTCACCGTCAGACCCTGGGCGCCAAAGGTCAGGCTTTCCCATTCGTTGAGGACGGTTGCACTGAGGGCCATAAAACTTAAGGTCGCCAGGGCAAACTGCGGACCTTCCAGGCGCAAGGCCGGGAAGGCCAGGAGACCACCAAGAATAAGGCCAACGGACATACTGACGGCAAGGGCGCTGAGCATCCCGAAGCCAAGCAAAGAGACACTCAAGCCGGCAGCGTAGGCTCCGAGCCCGAGAAAAGCGGCATGGGCAAGATTAACCTGGCCGAGATATCCCACGGTCACATCAAGCCCAATCAGCAGAATTCCATAAATGGCAAGGAGAGTCAGTAAACCGAGCACATAGGAATTGCTGACGACAAGAGGAATGGTGGCGAGAAGGGTAAATGCAACGATTTCCGCACCACGAATAAGGAGGAGTCGTTTTAACATGATGGTTCGGTTGGGCACTCATTAAAAAGATTTTATGAAAATCGTCAAACCTTGCGAATAGTGGCCTTGCCGAAAATCCCATTGGGACGTACGGCCAATGCGAGAATCAGCAGAATCAGTCCGGGAGCTTCGCGCCAACCGCTGCCCAAATAGAAGCTGGTCAAACTTTCCAGGGCGCCGAGGAAAATACCGACAATCACCACCCCGAAACCCGATTCGAGGCCGGCCACCACCGCCACCGAGAAGGCTTTGAGAATCAGGGCCGATGCCATGGTCGGTCCGACGGTGGTAATCGGTGATACCAGGATACCGGCCATTGCCGCCACCATCCCGGACAGGCCGTATGAGAGCATGACGGTACGGGTGGCGGAAATCCCCATCAACTCGGCCGCGTCCCGGTCCGCTGAAACCGCCTCAAAGGCCTTGCCGAGAAGAGTCCGGCGTTTGAACAATTCGATCAGACCCATGACCGCAAAAACGCCTATGGCGACGGAAATTTCCAGAGGGGTAATGCTGATTCCAAAGAAATGCATGGCATCGGCTGAAATGGGGGTGGGAAACGGGCGATCATCGCGGCCCCAGATATTTTCGGCAGCGGAAAAACCGAGGAGGCCGATAATAATGGTGAGGAGAATCCAGCCCTCGCTCTTTTGTTCCAGCGCCAGACGCACGCCGGCTCGTTCAACAGCCAGGCCAAGGATCACTCCGAAAAGCAGGCCACCCGGGACCATCAGCCAGTAAGGCACGCCCCAATTGAGGAGGGTCAGGCTGAAGAACGCCGAGAGCATCACCAGCTCTCCCTGGCCAAAATTAATGCTCTTACTGGTGGAGAAGGTAAGCTGGAAGCCGTAGGCAATGAGGGCGTAAACCAAACCCATCATCGCACCGCTCACAGCCATCTGGACAATGATAGTCGAATTCATGGCGGAATCCCATGCCGGCTTGTGCAAAAATCGATTTGCCCAAGCCGGGCACCTTATTTGGAAGCGTTCTTGATGAGTCTCTGGCGGTCTGCATCATTGCCGAAAACAACATGTCCATCTTGGACCATGCCCATCACCGCATGTTCGCGACGGAAGGCTTCATGGGTTACCACATTGGTCGGATCCCACTTGGTAAAAGGCTGTTTCCATGTGGTAATTACGCCTTCAACGGGTTCGCGTAAATCCTCCAATGCTTCCTTGATTTTTTTTGAGTCAATGCTCCCAGCCTGTTTTACCGCAGCTGCAAAAATATAAACGGCGTCATATCCTTGGGCGGCAGATACCGGGGAGGCAATGCGGTCGACACTATATGTCTTATGATAGCTATCGATGAAAGCCTTAACTTTGGGGGTAATCGGTTCCTCGATGAAGGTCTGCGGCATGAGAGTACCGTTGCCGTTTTTACCGGCGTTATCGATAAAGTTGGACATGGACAGCGGCCAGCCGCCGATGAGGGGGATTTTCATGTCCATCTTTGCCATGCCGTTGGCAATCGCGGCCAGCTCCGGACCAATACCCCAAATGAGGATCGCCTGGGCGCCGGCGGATTTGGCTTTCAACAACTGGGCGGTCATGTCTTTGTCGCCGATGTTGAATTTTTCCGAGGCTACCACTTCCAGCTTATCACCCTGTTTTTTAATCTGTTCCAGCATATCATCCCGGCCTGACACCCCATAATTGGTGGCGTCGTACATAAGGGCAACTTTATTCAGCTTCCGGTTGATTGCTTCCTCAACGACCATCTCCGACTGAATGCCGTCATGGGCGGCAAAGCGGAAAATTGATAGGTCCGGTACTCCGGCCTTGCTCCACTGGGTCATGGAAGCCGAACCGGCGGCAGGGGTGATGATTTTGGTAATACCTTTCTCCTGGAAATGCTTGTCTCCGGCGAGAACGACGCCGGTATTGACGGAACCGATTACCCCGGAAAGATCGTTCATGGAAGCCAGTTCGAGAGCTATGAGAGCGCCACGGTCGTTCTTGGCCTCATCATCGCGCTCGATAACCTCAAACTGCATCTTTTTGCCGCCAATGACGATTCCTTCTTTACCATTGATCTCGGCTATCGCCAGTTTGGCACCATCGCGCATGGAGCCACCCATCGGTGCCGAGCCGCCGGTGAAGGGTCCGGTAATGGCAATTTTGATGGTGTCCGCCGCAAATACCGGGGTAGCTGTCATGCCCATGAGCATAAAGGTAATCAACGTCTTTTTCATCGAACCGCTCCTTTCTTAGTTTGGAAATAATCAGATAGTCCGTGCAAAAACACACCGCCTCAATCGTTCCGTATAAGGAACGTTACTGGAGAATGAAACTAACCGATTCATGCCGGAAAGGTCAAGCGAAGTCTGCACTTAGGGGCCGTTAAGAAATAACTCCTACTATTTTCACCATTTCTTTACGGCCCCTTATGCCGTTGATGACATTGAAACGGATAAATTATTGTTGAACGACGGCTTCTGTTAAGATCAGAGGTGAGAAGCGTGAAACTAAGTGGTCTGTCCCAGATAGGTGTTGATAACGGATTGGTCGGTGCGTAATACCTCGGCAGGGCCATCCAGCACTATCTTGCCGTTTTCAACGACATAGGCATGGGAGGAAACGGCAAGGGCAAGATGGGCATTTTGCTCAACCAGCAAGATGGTCAAGCCCTCATTATGCAATTGTTGGATGAGGTCGAAAACGGATTGGACCATTTTCGGGGCAAGGCCTAAGGAGGGCTCGTCAAGAAGAAGCAGCTTTGGGCGGGCCATCAAACCCCTGGCAATGGCAAGCATCTGTTGTTCGCCGCCGGAAAGGGTGCCGGCAAGCAGATGCGACCGTTCCTTCAGTATCGGAAACCGATCTTCCATTCGCATGACGTCTCGCAATGCGTCGCGATGCGGCCGTCGATATCCACCGAGTTCCAGATTTTCGCGTACCGTCATACCGGCGAGAATCTGCCTGCCCTCCGGCACCTGGACCACCCCTTCAGAAACACGTTTATAGGCGCTCATCCGGGTGATGTCCCGGCCTTTAAAAAGGATTCGCCCGGACTGTGCCGGAATGACGCCGCTGATGGCATTGAGGATGGTCGTTTTTCCGGCACCGTTGGGGCCGATCAAAGTCTCAATGGCACCCTCTTTAATCTTAAAGGAAATGGAGCGGACCGCCTCCATCGGTCCATAGGCTACGGTTAGGCCGTCGATTTCAAGCATATTTTTCACTTACTCCGAGGTAGGCTTCGATGACTTCCGGGTGGCGGCTTACCTGATCCGGGGCGCCGGTGACCAGGGTGCGACCGAAGTTGAGCACGGTAATCGTCGCACAGAGTCCCATGACAAATGCCATATTGTGTTCGATAAGGAGGATGGTCATGCCTTCCTCCGAAAGCGAGCGGATGAGACTGCCGATCTCCTGGACTCCCTTGCGCCGCATCCCGGCCACCGGTTCATCGAGGAGCAAAAGACGCGGGCGCGAGGCCAATGCCCGGGCAATTTCCAGGCGTCGCCGCTCGCCGTAAGACAGAGCCTTGGCCTGGAAATGCGCCTTGGTATCGATGCCGACGCGGGCAAGACATGCCATGGCCTGCCGACGGTATTCCTTTTCCTCACGTCCCGCTGAAGGGAGGCAAAATAGCCTGGGAAAAAATGGGCGGGGAGCCACCAGGTGCTGGCCGGCAATGACATTTTCCAGGCAGGTCATCGCCGGGAAAAGACGGATATTCTGAAAGGTTCGCGACATACCCCTGGCCGCAAGTTGATGGGCCGGGAGGGTGTGGACCGGGTGGTCATCGAAGAACACCTCCCCTGAAGTGGGAGCAATGATGCTGCTCAATACATTGATAAGGGTAGTTTTGCCGGCGCCGTTGGGACCAATGAGCCCGTGCACTTCGCCTTTCTCGACCGAAAGAGACACCCCATCGAGGGCTCTGACGCCGCCGAAGTCGCGGGTTACATTCTTTACTTGCAGCAGCATGCTCTAAGCTTCCTCCGAGAGGGCGACGACGGATTCATGCGGTTTATTGCCGCTTCGCCTGAAGATTGAAACCAGACCGTTGGGGAGAAAGAGGATGACGAGCAGCAGAATAAGGCCGTTGACCGCCATGCGTATCGGGCCGGCGGTAATGCCGGTTCCCCGGAGGATCTCCGGCAAGGCGGTGAGCAGCACGGCGCCGAGCACCGGCCCATACCAGGCGCGCGTCCCCCCGACAATATTGAAGATCAAGAGATCGACGGCCACCGAAAACCCGAATTCCCGCGGGGTAATGAGATAATTGAGATGGGCGTAGAGGGCACCGGCGAAACCGGCAAGCATGGCCCCCAGGACAAAGGCCAGGATTTTATAATAGGTGGTGTTTATGCCCATCGCTTTGGCGGCGGTTTCGTCTTCCCGAATGCTTTCAAAACACCAACCGACACGGGAATAGCGCAATTTGCCGATCGCATATCCGACCACTGCCAGGCAAAGATAAATACCCCAGGTCTTGGTATGATTGGGTATGCCGACAAGCCCTTGGGCGCCGCCGGTGATATCGAGATTGAGGACGGCGATGCGCACCACTTCGCCAAAGGCCAAGGTGGCTATGGCGAGGAACACGCCACGCAGCCGAAGAACCGGAAGGCCGATCAACAGGCCGACCACTCCGGAAAGAGCCGATCCAGCCGCCAGCGAAAGCAGAAAGGGAGCGCCCAGCTTCATGGTGAGGATTCCCGCCGTATAACCGCCGATACCGGCGAAGGCGGCACTTCCCAGAGACAATTGTCCCGCCGCCAGTGTCAGATAGAGACTTAAGGCGAGAATGGCGTTAATACCGATAAAATTGACAAGACTTCCGTAAATCGCAAAAAACTGGGTCAGGGCTTCCACCGTATCATGCCTCCCTGAGCTTTTTCCGGCCAAGCAGGCCGGAGGGGCGTAGGACTAAAACGGTGAAGAGGACGGTGAAGGCCACGGCGTCTCGCAGGTTTGAGGTGCCGGTGATGGCCACGGTTAAGACCTCGGAGAGGCCAAAGGCCAGGCCCCCAAGGATTGCCCCGGGGATACTGCCCATGCCCCCCAGGATGATGACGGCGAGGCCCTTCAATTCGATAGATCGCCCCATGTCCGGCGACAGAGAGTCAAAATACAGGCCGAAAAGGATGCCTGCGGCGCCGCCTAAGGCCGAGGAAATGAAGAAGGTAAAGGCGATGATGCCATCGACATGAATACCCAAAAGTCGAGCGGTGCGATCATTTTCCGCCACGGCCCGGATGGCTTTACCCACCCGTGCCCGGCTGAGAAACTGGGTGAGAGCAAACATCAGAAGAACCGATACAACGACAATTTCGACCTGCAGGGAGGTAATGGAAAGTCCTTCCCAGCGCCAGATATGGACAGACACGGTACCCGCCGGGAAGCGCACGGTGCGCGCCCCGAAGAGACCGAGAGCCGCACTCTCGAAGATAATGGCCATGGCAATACTGGAAATCATTCCGGAAAAATTCGAATCGGCGCGCTGCCGCAGTGGCGCAAAGGCAACTTGGTCGAGCACCAGGCCAAGGAGGCCACAGACCAGAACAGCGGTCGGGAAGGCTATCCAGATGGACAGCCCCCAGGCTTCCACAAGCCAGAGGGCAATGAGACCGCCCAGGGTGAACACGGCGGCATGGGCCAGGTTGAGGATGTCCAGCACCCCGAAAATCAAGGTGTAGCCAACTGCGAACAATCCATAAACACTGCCGATGAAAAGGCCGTTGACCAGCTGCTGCGCGAGAAGGTCCATTACCGGAACATCCTTATTGCCATGTTATTCAACGACCGCGAATTTACCGCCTTTGACGATCTGCACCACAGGGACATGGTCGGCATCACGTCCGGCGGTAAAAGAGAATTTTCCGAGCACTGTGTCAAGCCCCTTCAGTTGCAGGAGAGCATCGCGGATGGCCGTATGGTTCGTTGTCGAACCGGCCATTTTGATGGCTTCATAGGCAATATAAACACCGGCATAGGCCTGGGCGGCGAACTGGTCCGGTGCACCGCCGTTCTTCGCGGTGTAGGCGGCAACGAATTTGCTGTTGGTCGGCAGGGTTGAGGAGACATTCCAGGCGGCGCCAATCATGACGCCTTCAGCCGCTTCACCGGCATTTTTAATGAGAGCGGGGGAGTTGAAACCGTTGCCGCCGATGATCGGGACTGTGGCGGCGATACCCAGCTGGCGTGCCTGGCCGACAATCCCCGAAGCCTCTTCCACCAGGGCGGAAACAATGATGGCATCAGGATTTTTACCCTTGATCTGCGTCAGTTGCGGGGAAAAATCACGATCCCCCTTGGCAAACGATTGTTCCGTCAGGATCTCAATACCTGCATCGGCCAGGGCTTTTTTAAAGACCTCATAGCCTCCCTTGGTGAAGGCGTCATCATTGCCGTAAAAAAGAGCCACCTTCTTTATCCCGAATTTCTCCTTGGCAACCTTGATGGTATTGGGGATGACCACCGTCTCGGTGAGTGAATTGCGGAAGACGAAATCACCGATTTCGGTAATTCCTTTGGCCGTGTTGCTGATGCCGAGGACAGGGACTCCCGCGGTCTGGGCAATACGATTGGTAATCTGGGCGGTATTGCTGAGTGTTGGTCCGAGGATCAAGGACACCTTGTCGGCGTTTATGAGTTTATTGAAAACGTTGATTCCTTGCTGCGGTACGCTGGCATCATCCTCAAAAATCGGCAGAATCTTTAAGCCATCGGCACCGGCGGCACCATTGATCTCATCAATAGCCAGCTGAGCACCTTTTGTTTGGGTGGCGCCGTATGCCGCCGCGCCACCGGTCATGCTGAGTGCAAAACCGATTTTTGCCTCCATGGCGGCGGCAAAGACCTGTGTACAGAGCTGTCCGGAAAGAAAACTCAGTGCCATAAAAAAGGTAATAACCAGCAGTTTGCGACGTCGAACATTGTGCATAAATTCCTCCATAAATGAGTAAGGAAACAGAAAAGAAGTGCGTCAACCTCTGAAGTCTCTTATCAGTGCGATATATCATTGCGATATTTCAAAGTCAAGGAATCAAGTCGTGGCCATCCCAGGGGCTGGAGTTTTACTAAAGAGCATCTGTATCTGCATATTCGGACCGATGCCCGTCCCTTGCAGGAACTTCATTTATCTGGTGTGTGGTGAAATGGTCTTGATGGATACTCACAAAATCTTCTTGCCGAAAAGTGAAGCGACAAGATTTACCGCCATCTGGGCGGTACGGTTCTGGATGTCGAGGATGGGGTTGATCTCCATGATATCAACCGAATGCAGTTTTTTCGTTTCGGCGAGGATTTCCATGATCAGCTGGCCCTCCCGGTAGGTCAGGCCGCCCTGTGACGGGGTTCCGACGCCGGGGGCATCGAGCGGGTCCATGACATCGAGATCAAGGCTGATATGAATCTTTGCGAGATGCTTGAAACCATTGAGGATGCGGGTGAGGATGGCGCGAATGCCCACTTCGTCGACAGCGCGCATGGTGAAAGCGGTGCAGCCGGAGGCGCGGATAAGTTCCTTTTCCTTCCGGTCGAGATCGCGAACGCCAAGGATCACGATATTTTCCGGTTTTACCTTTGGCCCTGGTCGGCCGATATCAACAAGTTCTTTTTTCCCGAGGCCTTGCAGCACGGCCAGGGCCATGCCATGGACGTTCTGAGTAGAGGATGTCTCATGGGTGTTGAAATCGCCGTGCGCGTCGATCCAGATGAGGCCGATTTCGCTCTTGTCGGTGACGCCGCCGACAGTGCCGATGGAGGCGGAGTGGTCGCCGCCGAGGAAAATGGGGATTTCCCCTGCAGCAATAGCCTTTTTGCCCAGTTCATAGGCGTTTTCGCAGGCCTTGCAGATATGCGGCAGCCGTTCTTCAAGGCTGGTATTGGCGAGGACATAATGACCGGGAATGGTGATGTCGCCGCTGTCGATGGTGGTGTAGCCGAGGTCGCGCAGGCTCCCGGCGAGGTTGGCATAGCGCACGGCGCTCGGCCCCATGTCCACGCCGCGATGGTTTTGCCCGAGGTCCATGGGTACCCCGATGATCCGCACGGTCTTTTTCATGGCTACTCTTTTCTCAGGTGGTTCCACAGGTTGACGATGAAATCCTGGACATTGGTGAGGATCGCCTGGGCCTGGGCCGAGCCGCGGTTGGCCAGTTTGTCGGCGCTGAATTCCGACATGTCGACCACATAAAAATAGACCGGACGAACCGAGCCGTCGGCAAGGACCTTGTAGCCGGGGGTCATGTTGCCAAAGGCAATGGAATGCAGCTGGGTGGCCATGGTGATGACCGTCGTCGCGTGTCTGGCATGGACGCGCATGCGATTTTGCGATTCATACACATCGCCGATGGTTTCCGGCATGGGCCCGTCGTCGCGAATGGAACCGGCCAGGACGTAGGGGATATTATTTCTTTCACAGGCGTACATGATGCCGTTGGTTATGCCGAGGGTGTCAATTGACGCGGCAATGGAACCGGCCTTGCGCACCGCGTTGAGGATGTCGAGATGGTTGTAATGGCCCATGGGCTGCAGCGTCTGGGTGTAGATATTTTGCCCGAGGCCGGTATTATAGATGGCTGCCTCGATATCGTGGGTGGCGAGAGCGTTGCCGGCCATCAGGGCGTGGCAGAAGCCGTTTTCGATCAATCCCTGCATGGCCGAGCGCGAATCCTTGTCGAAGGCCACCGCCGGGCCGAGGACCCAGACGATATGGCCATTGTCACGGTCATGTTTGAGGATTTCGTAGAGGGCGTCGTAGGAGTGGGAGAAAGGGGTTTCCCGGGTGCCCCGGGAACGGAAGGCAAACTTATCGGCGTTGGCGGAGGTCTGTTCAAAGCCCCTTTCGTGGACGAGGATGCCTTCTTCGCCGTTCTCCGTTCGGCCGGTGACGACCATATCGCCTTTTTTTAAGCGCCTGGCCTCAACAACATCAATTGCCCCGTTCTTGACGACAAAGACAGCGTCCATACGGCTTTCCCGGGCGAGAATCCAGGTGCATGGGTCAATTTTTATATATTCCGGATGGTTGGAGGTCGCATGGTAGCTGTCCGGGGCGATTCCATCGGCCGGTGCGGCTACAAGGGCGGCGGCCGGACTGTTCTGCAGGCGGGCTTCTGTGAAATCCGGAGGGGTATAGATGAAATTCAATTTCATGATTGACCTCTGGGAGGAGATTTTGTCACCCTTCAGGGGTGCAGGTCGGGTGATTGTATACAATCTGTGGCATTATAGGAGACAAGCCTTGAAAAAGCAATCATAGATCCCTTCTTTCAGTTCTCTCCTTGACCCTGCAGGAAAATCCTTCTAAAATATAATATATTGAAATTTCATGTGGTTTTTCGACACGGCACAGCGTTCACCCGAGACTTTTAATGATTCGTTCCGCATATCTGACAACCGGCCTGGCAATCAAGGTTTTCTCCCGTCTCTCCAAGGCCAATATCTTCATGCATGGCCAGGAGAATATTCCGAGCGGGCCGATCATCTTCGTGATGAACCATTTCACCCGCATCGAAACCCTGCTGCTGCCCTATTATATCTACAAGCTGACGCATAAACCGGTTTTGTCTCTGGCCGCGGCGTCGCTTTTTAAAGGTGGTCTGGAAAAGTTTTTTGATATGGTTGGGGTCATTTCCACCGACAATCCGCAACGCGATGAATTGATTATCAGGAATCTACTCACCGGCACCGCCGACTGGATCATTTTCCCTGAAGGCAGCATGGTGAAAACCAAAAAGATCATGGCGGACGGTCGGTATATGGTTGCCGATTTCGATGGCATGCACGAACCGCATACCGGAGCCGCCGCCCTGGCTCTCAGGGCCGAGTTGTATCGCAGCCGGCTTCTGCAAAGCGCTCGAACCGATGCCGCTGGGTTGCGGCAGATGCTCGACGCCCTCGGTATTGCCTCACTGGAGGAGATCGCGACGCTGCCGACGTCCATTGTTCCGGTCAATCTCACCTATTATCCGATCCGCGCCGCGGAAAACATTGCCTTGAATATTGCGGCAAAGTTGGTCAAGGACATGTCGGAGAGGATGGTCGAGGAGATTATGACGGAGGGCACCATGCTGCTTTCCGGCGTCGATCTCGACATCCGCTTCGGCAAACCCCTCAGGATGTCCGACCAGCTGCAAAAAGAGTGGTTGCAGGAAGACATGCTGCAACAGGGGTTAGGCGATTTTTCTGTTTCTCCCGAGCTGAAAAACAAGATGCGCAGCACCGCCTACCGGATCATGCAGCAATATATGCACGACATTTATGCCATGACCACCATCAACCATGAGCACCTGATGGCCGCTTTTCTGCGCATGTATCCGTTTAAGCAGATAAAGGAAAGTGAGCTGAAGCGCCGCATCTTTTATGCCGCCTCTCTGGTCACCGGTAAGGAAGACGGCAAAGACATCTTTTTTCTGCACAGGTCTCTCCAGGAAAACCAAGCCCATTTGTTGACCGATGATCGTTTCCGGAAATATGCCAATTTCTACAAGTTGGCTGAGGAAAAGGGCGTCATGAGCAAGCTCGGTGAAAATCTGGTCTGCGATCGTTGCAAATTGTCCGGTCCGCTCAGGGTCCAGAGGGGTCGGATAGACAATCCGCTGGAGGTTATGGCCAATGAGGTCGAGCCTCTGGAAAAGCTTTCGGCGTTGTTACGGCGGCTCGCCTGGATGCCCTCGCCGCTTGTTAAGTTTGCCTTGATCCGCTACCTTCTCAAGGGCGAAAAAGTCAGCTATGCCCTGGCCAGGATGCTCAACCCGACCCTTGCTGCCGGACAAAAGGACGACGGACAATCGTTCCTCCTTCCCGGATGGCGCCGCAAATTGGCAGTGGTGCTGGTACACAGCTATCTCGCCGATCCGGCCGAAGTGCGGGCATTGGCAGGATTTCTGCGGCGACGCGGGCTATGGGTATTTGCGCCGCGCTTACCCGGCCACGGTACCTCGGCGGAAGATCTTGCTACCAGGAAATACCGGGAGTGGGTGGAAACCGTTGAGAGCGGGTATGTGCTGATGAGCAACATCTGTCGCCGGGTTGTTCTTGGGGGCATTGGCTTTGGCGGCAACCTGGTCCTTGACCTGGCAGGTCGGATTGATGCTGATGCTCTGGCAGGCGTTTTCGCCATAAGTCCACCTTTTGCTCTCAGGGATTATTCGAGCCGGATAATGCCGGCGACCGATGCTTGGAATCGGCTTCTGGGCAGGATGAAGCGCGAGGAAAAAAATATTGATTTTTTCGATTTTCCCGGAGGATCCTTGGCAAACAGTTATGCACGAAACCCTGTTTCCGGAATAAAGGAGGTTGGCGAGTTTCTCGAAGCCATTGAACAACGGTACGGCACAATAAAGAAACCCGCCCTCATCCTCCAGGCTGATAAAAACCCGGTGGTCGATCCCAAGGGCTCACAGCAGCTCTTTGCGGCTATCGGTTCCGCCAGCAAGGAATTTTGCCTGCTCAGTGATGATCGGCACATCCTTGTCAATGGCGAGGGGGCCGGCAAGGTGTTTGCAAAAATCCGTGTCTTTGTCAACGGATTGTAGGACGGTGCAGACAATGTTTGGGAGGGGAGATGTATGAATTCGGATAAAACCGTTCGGTCGGAGGACGGTCAAGGCCATTACTTATGGCCTGAATATTATCAAGCGTTCCCAGTCTTTTCAGATGCGACCGTGCGCGCCGGATGTCATCCCAGGAAAATGCTGCAGCCATCCGGTGCCAAACAGGCGATTGTCCTGGTGCACGGCCTGACCGATTCCCCGTATTTCATGGGTGCTCTGGGGCAATATTTTTATGATATCCTCGGCTATGATGTGTACATACCTCTCCTGCAAGGCCACGGACTAAAATCTCCGATGGCCATGGCCGGGGTGGCGCTTGCCCAGTGGTTGGAAAATGTTGCTTTTGCCATTCGTTCCGCAGCCCAGGGGGCGGGAACAACAAGGGTCTCCATCGGTGGCTTGTCGACGGGTGGTGCTCTCGGTTACTACCTGGCCTGTATTGACCCGATGATTAGCGGTGATCTCTATCTCTTTTCGGCGGCCTTGGGCTTGTCTGGCGGACCATGCGGCATCCCCGGCTGGCTTAAGGAATGGGGGTTGCGCCTGCCTTTGATCGCCAGGCTTGATAGCTTTGGCCCCTTGGTCGGTAATAATCCGTACCGCTATGCCCGAGTCAGTCTCAACAGTGCCGTAGAGTTAGCTAAGCTCATTGGGAAAATTGATCATTTGCCGCGGCAGTTCACCGATACCGGCAATTCGGCCAGGCGAATCTTTGCCGCCTGGAGCGAATGTGACAATGTCGTCAGTCTTGATAAGTTGCACGAGTTACAGCGACGGATTCCGAAAGATCGCTTCGTGTCGTTTGTTATCCCAGCCACCGAGCAGGTCGAGCACGCCTGTGTCGTACTGCAGCACCCGATCCATGCGCTTGGGGCACAACCTGGATCTGCGCCCCTGGAGCGGGCTAATCCCCGCTTTGCCGACATGCTTGCGGCTATTGCTCGTTTTGCGCTTCCCAGCTAAACCTTGATAATAAGCCTTACGCGTCGCAGCAGGCAATTACTTTCTTGCTTCTTTTCCCGAACAGGAGATTGAATTGTCATTTTCATGGGATTGAGGTAGGGTAGACAGTCCCCGCGAGTCAGCAAGGGGGCAGATAAAAGATTATCGGCAAAGAACAACTTTGTTCCCGGCCCTGTCTCGGTGCTCGGGTGTGTCGGCGCGAGCCTTCGGATAGAATACTGAATGTAGAGGGATGAAAATGAGAAATACCTTGTGGCTGTGCTTGGTTATTGTCTTTCTGGCGTTGCCGGCTCGGGTTTTTGCCGGCAATGAACTGCTTTGGGAAAAACAACTGCCCTTTAAAGATGCTACAATTCATTATGTAATCAAAGGCATGGAAGAGGGTAAGGAAACCCTTTATATCCGTGATAACGGCAAGGAACGGGCGACATACAGAGAAACTGTTTCGAATATGATGGGTATGAAGATGGCTAATTTCACCATTACGATCAAAAACCCTGACTTAATATTCTCTTATGATATGCAGAAAAAACATGGTGTTAAAGCAATTAATCCGCAGAAATATATGATCGAGGAATACAACAGGCTATCCAGGGCGGAGCAGGAAAAGGTGCGGGAAAGTGCCAAAAAAATGGGCGCCGCTTATACCGAAGGGATGGGAGGGACACTGCAGCCGAATGCTCTGGATATCCTTGGTTACAGTTGTGATAAGGTTGAAATTATGGGTGGTTCTGCCTCCTACCTCATACACGATACCGATGTCACCCTGAAAACCGAAATGAACATAATGGGGATGAATTTGACGATGGTGGCTGAAGCCGTCGACAAAGGCCAGGTAGACGACAAATTCTTTCGACATCCGGAAAACATAACCGCTGAAGTCAATAGCCAATCGGATGCGATCGCCAAAAACATGGCTATCCAGGCGATCGCCATGCTCAAAGATCCAGAGAGCGTCAAAAATGGCGGGACGATGGCACCAATGGTTCCCGGTGCAAAAAAGCCGATGTCAAAAGAGGAACGGGAAGAGATGATGCAGCAGATGGAACAGATGATGAAAGGGCTGCAGGGAAAGTCTGCCGAATAGGCTGGGATAAAATTGTCTGGTGTTCAGGGGAGACTTTCAGCTGATGAATGTGGCTGGAGGCCAGGAAAAGTGCGGGAAAAGAAAGATAAAAGGCGCGGAAAAATCTGTTGACACCGCTTTCCCTGCGGTTTATAGTGCCCGCCTACGCTGTTTCGGCAGAGAAAACAGCATGAGAATGATGACCTGAAATGCACGGTTTTACTTCTAATCCTCGGTAGCTCAGTCGGTAGAGCAGGTGGCTGTTAACCACCTTGTCGGCGGTTCGAGTCCGTCCCGGGGAGCCAGTTTGCAAAATGGCCTTTTTTCTTCGGAAAGAAGGCCATTTCTTTTTTCACCAAGCGCGTAGTATGGTAATGATGGCGGGACTCACAACATTTTTGCCATGCCGGCACCGATAAGATCGCCTACCAACTGCCTTAGCCTAGCATTGGGTAGTTCGTCCACTCTTCGCAACTTCGTAGTTTGCTTCGGCAGCAAAAGGCAATACGAAAACGGTGTGCCAGGAAATCCAGCCGCTTGTCCAGCGTCCAGAGTCGTGCACCAGGGGTGATCAATGCAGATGCCAGCAAAGCAATATCCACTAGGCCACAACCCTGGCCATAGAGTTTTTCCCTTTCGATAAAATCCATGACTTCGGCCAAGGTCGACTGTTTGCTCGACCGCAGGAGCCTCAAGCTGGCCAGAGTTTGTGCGCGTGGGTCCGGTGGAGTTCCGCAGGCAATCTCGGCAATGACCATCGGATGGATGAGCACCATGTCCGACTCAAGCAGCCAGGCGAGCCGGGCATTGCCATATCGGAAATGGTTAACCCAGACGGAGGTATCGACAAGCACGTTCATAGTGTTGATTCTTGCCTGCGACGCGGCACTTCCGCCATCTGAGGGGCTGCCGCTCCCAGGGCGGCAAGGCGCTTTGCCGCCTGGACCCGGATAAAGGTTTTAACAGCCTCTCGAAATATCTCTGTTTTATGGATGTCCGGCCCGGCCATTTCCAGAGCCTGCTGGTAAAGGGCATCGTCAATGGTGATGGTGGTACGCATGTGTTGCCTCGTTTGATTGTGATGAAAGAAATGATGTCAAGAAGAACCATCTTTAGCATCATTATACGGTGTTTTCCTGAAGTATGCAAGTCGACGATGTGGCGGACGAAAGGACGGCCATGCCACCAAAAAGTGCTTTCGACCCTCTTTCTTTGACGCTAATCAGAAAAGATTATTGAAAAAAGGGGCGAGGTTAGCGAAAAAAATCACGGCACTTGCCAGACAGAGAGGGAGAAACAGCACCGCCACCAGCCCCAGACAGCCACCACGCCGGCCTTCGTGGTGGCTGCCGCTTTGCCGGTCTTCATCCAGCAGGATGATGTCGAGGGCATCATCGTCATCGAAGATGTTGTCTGGAGGCATGTGTCTGGCGCAATGAAGTTAGTCGGATTTACTGGTGTTGTTGACTTTATTCTTGAAATTGTCAATGCATGTTTTGAGTTCCATCCCGACGTAATGCCTGATCAAATTTATCCCGCAGCTCAGGTGACAATATAATGGCTGGCTCTGGTGGCAACGGAGATGGCATAAAGGCCTGCACCTTCTCACCCACAGTCGATACCGTGATATATTGTCCCTGGAGTTTTCGTTTCATCTGTAAAGTAAAATAAGGATGAGCGTTATTTTAGAATAAGGCCACATGCTAAAATAACAAGTAAGTCAGCCTTTTGCAAAAAGACAGTTGATAACCAAATCATGAAGCTCGTAGACAAGATATCATGGTTGATGGGTCGAGTCCAAGGAAGTTTGTTCCCCCATCTCAATCAATGTCTATCAACACCGCTTACCGTCTCCGGGTAATTCCGGGTCCGCAAATTGCGCAAGACCCGGTACGGGCTGTTAGTTAACCTGTTCTTTTTTCGGAGCATGGAGGGCGAATTTTTCTGCAGCGAAGACCCGCACCCGTTCAGGTGAGAGCAATTGATCCCTCTTTGTTCTCAGGTTGTTTTGACTGTCCATGTGTTCTTGATGGACAAGTTCAAGCGCTTGCACAGATTGTTCAAAATTATTGAAGGAAGAAGCGAGCCACAGATTCATTGCCAATAAAAGCGGACAGAGCACGAGTAGCATCTTCCCAACTGAGATCCATAATTTTCTGTCGCCAGACAGGGAGAATACCTTCTGGTTGTCTAACGCCTGAAGGAAGTGCACGTTTGCCCTCGGCCGAAGGTAGCTTTGAGCGGGGTTACGAAAATTCATTTCCACCTCTTCATTGATTATTGCGGTATACATAGATCCCACCCGGTTGCGGACAGGGAAAACCAATTATTTTCTGAAGTTGAACAAAACGATGCGGATGTTCTTTCACGGTGATCATCAGATGATGCCCCGCTTTTTGATGCTAACCTTATGTTCTCCGAAATGTTCACGCCCAACCTCGCGCTCCACGTTCCATGTATCTTTGTCCCAGATCTCAACCCGATCTATCATCCCAATCAGGACAATATCCCTTTTCAAACCAAGTTCAGTTCTGAGAGCCGGCGGGAGCAGAATCCGCCCCTGCTTATCCAAGACACATTCAATGCTTTCCGATTCTAAATACCTGACAATCTTTTCAATATCTTCTGGTTGGTCCCTGTCTTCGGCCTTGAGTTTGTTCTCAAGACTCTCCCACTCTGCTAAGGGATAGGCTCGCAAATGATTGTCCCAGGGGATGGCGATGAGGACCTCTGACTCAAATTGACGAAGCACGTCTCTGAAACGACTTGGAAAACTCAGTCGCCCCTTGTCGTCGATGGTATGATCGTATTTGCTGCGAAACCTGCTACTGACCATATACCTCCACATGACACTTTTTTATCCCATAATAACCCATTACCCTCCAAATATATCATGAAAATCATCCACGTCAATCAAATAAACATGATACATCAATAAATTAGACATAATTGTCCGCAGGACACCGCAGGACTATGTATGACAAGATGACAATGCTTGCCCACAAAATTCGTATAGCGCTTATTATATATATATTATTGATATAGTGAGTTTTATAAATATGTTTAAAACTCGGTAGTGTTTTCGATTTTTCTATTGGTGGGGTATAATGGTATGTAATGGGGTAGACTAGGCTTCCGGTGGATAGAATGAGAATGGAAGCATGCACAACATCGACGCCGGCAAAGGTTAGAAAGAGGTATGGCGGGCGGTGACATTAGTGGGTTACCAGGGTCATCATGAGACAACTGCGGATGACAACCCCGGTCGGCGGAAAACTCGGGCAGGCTGTTGGCCAAGTGGAAGACTTCCAAGGCCGTGAAACCTCAGCATCACCGAACTGAGAAGGTAAAATCAAAAACTGAAGAGGACCCTCCTCAGGGTAAATTCTCTTCGATTCCAGGAGAAGGTGCAAATGGCATGGTCACAAGTGTTCCTACAGATCACTTTTAGGTAAGTATGTTGTCTGCCTCTTACGTTGATATCTGCTTTATCTCCCAACTGTGAAAATTATAGAGAGAACTGTGGCATGATTTTTCCCAATCACACAGTGGATTATCGAATTTATATTGACTGACCTATTTCGCGTCAGTGAAAAATCCATCTTTCACTTGACTCTGCCCAATGAGAATGGTATAAATCATGTCCTTCGTTGGCGCAGCAAATTGTTTCTTGAGCGCGTTCACAAGGGGGAGCCAGAATTCAGAGGCTCGATTTCCCAAAATCGAGCCTTTTTCAATATAGTCGGGGCGTAGCGCAGCCTGGTTAGCGCGCCTGCCTTGGGAGCAGGAGGTCGAGTGTTCGAATCACTCCGCCCCGACCAACAAAATCAAGGGGTTACAGATTTTTCTGTAGCCCCTTTTTCTTTATAAATCGTTTTTGTCCACCTTTTTGAGCTAGCGATAATAATAAAACCGATCCCCCGGCTGAGTTCCAAGCTAACTTTTTTTCAAATATTTTAAGATCAAGGGCTACAAGCAGGATTTTTGTGAGCTTTCAAAAGTAACCTCCAACTCAACCAGGAAAACAATAAAGGGGGGTGTCGAAACTCATCGAGAAATACACGGTGCGCGAACTGCTACGGGAGATGAAGACGTTGACCAAGGTTAAATATTCTGGGAAGTACGGTCATATCCTCACAGAGATGACCAAGGCGCAGCGGGAAATTCTCAAGGATTTGGATATCCAATTTCCTGGCTCGGCATAGTTCTACGAAATTTACACCAAGCGGCAAGAACTTCGATGGTGAGAGTTTTATCATTGTTATCGTGGTTTGAGATGGAACCCTATACCAGAGCTATCAAAATCTGTATTTGGGAAACTGCCGCTGAAATTCATGCTTTTTCCCGTATCACCGCCACTAGCTGCCATTTTTATCTCGGAAACGATAATTCTATTTTTCACCAATATTAAATCGAATGTTGATCGCCGGTATTCATCTCCATCCGATCTGCTCATTATTGCTGTTCCGTTGACCGTAAAGCCTTTGGCAGTTTTGTTGATTTTGTAAGATATAGAAATACCTTGGTCGTTTCTGTTGCATATATTTTGTGATCTTGAGCATCCAGAGAATGAGCTCGGCACCTCTTTGCCAACTTTTCCAGACGTGGCACACCCCGACAGCATTAGCAATCCGGCCAAACACATGACAATTTTTTTCATGGTCAACTCCTTTCGTCCCAAAATAGAATCTTCTGTCGAGCCTTTCGAAAAAAACGATTAATAACAAATTCAAAGAGTATTGTTCGTTTAAGAATTTGAAATATTAGAACATCATTGCATTTTTGGATATAGTTTTGTATCCAGCAAAACAATTTTGAGGAAAAGGCCTTGGAGCTCAAAGACAAGATATCATGGTTGATGAGGAGAGTCCTATGAGGTCTGTATGTGGTTGGCTGGGGTTGGTGCTCCCGTCCATCAACCGATGAACCGGTTGTGCAGCTTCTCCAGACTGAGGGAGTCGGTGATTTGAGCTTATTCTTGCCCAAAAATTTTGAGCGCATTTAAGGATTCAAGAATTCTTCAAGACCGATACTTCCATTACCTGGTCCTTTTACGAAAACACCTTTACCCTTTGGTTTTTCTTAAGGCAGATCACTGGTGATCATTGGTTACAGCCATCTTTGTTACGGGCAGGGGCACATCACGCCCGAAAACCGCAAATCCCACCGTGCCGACAATACCGAAAGTGAATGCCGTAATCAGGTTCGCCTGTGGGCTGATCTGCCACAAAAACGCGCCGCCCAATGCGGCAAGCGATACAAAAACGTCGCGGATCAGGTAGTACAGGCCGAACATACCGGCCTTGCAGTAATCCGGAGACAGATCCATAATGAGAGCCTTGCGGGTCGGCTCCCCGAACTCCTTGAGGCCTCGCAAAATGAACGCCGCGAGCAACCATTCGAAGGAGCGGCTGAAAAGCAGTACCAGAGGAAACAGGGTGAAGAAAACAAAGGTCATCAATACAAAAGGTTTCTTGTTGCTGCGGTCGGCAAGATAGGCCACAGGAATATACACCAGCACGGCCGTGGTCATTTCGATGGTGGTCAAAAGACCGAACTGCAAGGCCGATACCGATTCGGTGATGGTCTTCATGCACCAGATAACCACGAAGGCATAGGGAATCTGTTCGCAGAAACGTATGAGAATATCCGTGACCAGGAGATTCTTCATGGCCGGATTCATGAAAGCCAACAACTTCAGCGGGTTTTTCTCCGGGGCGGGTTCGTGGGCATCGGGTGTAATATACCTGTCCGGCGAATCGTCATCGATCATCCGTTGTTGCAGTAACAGCGCCGCCACGGCCATAAGCAGGGCTGCGCTGAACGCCAGGCGTACTCCGTTTTGCTCACCCCAGATGCCGATAAACAGGCCGCCGAGCAACGGACCGAGAGCCATGGGAATGCGCCGGACCAGTGAATGCATGCTGACGCCCATGGTTCGTTTATTTTGGGGCAGTACCTTGTACATCAGGCTCATGGTGGCCGGCAGTGAAATGGCCGACCAGGAAATGAACAGCACTGCTCCGCCGAGCACCGCTTGCCAGGCAGGTACTGCAATCACCAAGGTGAAACCGGCCATGGCCACCAGATTGAAGATCATTAGCGATTTCTTGGTGCCGATGCGGTCAGACAGCAAAAAATGTTCATTTGTTACATTAAATTGCATCATCAGTTACATATTGTCAATGGGCTTTTCAAGAATTTGAGCTTTCAATTTCCATGGTCGTTCTCATGAGCTCTCTTCTTGCACTGTAGACAGGCCGTTTAGTCTTTGTTGCGTTAGGTAGATACGAATATGCTGAGACAGAACACCAAACGGGTTTCTGAGATTGAGAGATTGCATTTGGCAACCTTCTTCTGGCGGGGACTGTTAGAACGGTAGTGTCGGGTACTGGGCGAAGATGAGAGATACATAGCTGCAAGGATCTTGCTGTTACGTATCTCCCTGTGGGTTACGCCTTACCGAATTCCTTTTCTATCGCTAAAAGAACATCATCAGACATCTTGTAGCAATGCTCTTCACCGGGGAATTTGCCGGTCAGCACCTCTTCTTTGTACTGTTTAAAGGTATTCAGCATCAAGCCGCCGACATCCGTGTATTTCTTGGCAAAGGACGGGGTGAAATTGTCGTACATGCCGAGGACGTCCGGGGTAACCAGGAGCTGTCCGGAGCAGCCCGGCCCCCCACCGATGCTGATGGTAGGTACTTTCAGCTTTCGGGTGACATAGGCGGCGAGTTTGGCGGGAACCGCCTCGAAAATGATGGCAAAAACCCCGGCTTCCTGGAGGGCAAGGGCCTCGGAGACGACTTTTCGGGCGGTATCGATATCCTTGCCCTGCACCTTCAGCCCGCCCAGGGCACCTACGGCCTGGGGGTGAAGACCGACATGGCCGACAACGGCGATGCCCATTTCGACGATGGCCTTGGTTTTGGCAATGTGGTTGTGGGTGGCCTCGAATTTCACGCCATCGACCTCGGCCTCGGTGACAAACCGGGCGGCATTGCGCATGGTCTCCTCAACTCCGTACTGGAAGGAACCGAAAGGCATGTCGGCAATGACCATGGTTCGGTCGCAGGCCCTGGCAACCGAGCCGCAATGGAGGACCATCATGTCCATGGTGGCGGTCAGGGTGTTGGGATGGCCATGCACCACCATCGCACAGGAGTCTCCGACAAGGATCATGTCGATCCCGGCATCGTTGACCTTCTTGGCGGTGGGATAGTCGTAGGCGGTGAGCATGGTGATGATCTGTTTTTCATCCTTCATCTTCTGAATGGTTTTTACGGTATGTTTCATTGGTTTCTCCTCTATTATTATGTTTTGGATTGATGCTTTGTCGGCGGAACAAAACAGAGTGATTTTTTCTTGCAGGCCTACCAAGGCATCAGCTTCCCCGACATTCCCAGGAAAAATAATGTAGGCCATGCCCGGATAGCGGGTCTCAGGCCCCAGGCGCCAGACAGGAACGCCGGCAAGGCCTGGCCGATGACCATGGCCCGGCGAGTTCCAAGTCCCTTGGTGGCAATGTCGCTTGAGGTAATGCCGCCCTTGGCCACCAGGTATCGCGGCTGGACGGAGATAGCCCGGGTGATGGCAATAAGACCGTCGCTTACCGTCTGGCCGATTTTGAGGCTTGTTACTGGATCCTCGCCGACAATCAGTTCTCTGCTGGTATAGATGACCGTATCTTCGCCCGCTGCAAGAGATTTTGAGGCATTGACGGCGACTCTGGCGATTTCTTTTTGACAGAGAGCTGGATCAAGAAGGGCTGCAACCTCAACCTCAATGGCTTTGACCTGCGTCTGGGAAAGAAGGCAACTCAGCTGATGGCTGGTTTTCTCGACATAGGAACCGATGATGAAGAGACCACCATGGTGGTTATCATTGGCTAATTCGGTCCGGGAAAGCAAATCGGTTCGGTGGTCAAGGCCGGTTCGGGTGCGAACAAAGGATGCGGCGGTGCGGTAGAGAAATTCCTTGCCGTCTTTTTCGACCATCAGAAGGGCGGCAACTAGTACTTCTATATCCCGGTAGCAGGCGGCATTGACGATGCAGGCGCCACCTCGGCCAACCGAGGTGAGGATTTTTGCCACCTTGTTCGGACCACCCTGGCGGATGTCATCGATGGCGATTGAGGTAACAGCTGGTAGCGCGAATTTTTCCTCCTGTTTTTTCTTCAACCCATTCCTTGAGATTGGAGTGACGGAAACCAAAGGCCGCGTCTCTGGCAAAAGGGGTCTGGGCTGCTGGAATGAGTTGGTCTCTGATCACGCACATAATGGATATCACCAGGGTGTATCGCCCACCCTCAAGAAAAAAGGGCAGGATCAGATAGGGGAGATTTTCCTTGCCCATGACGCCGGCCAAGTCATCCACCTCGGCCGGAAAATGGCCGCGCAGGGTCGAGTCACTGCGGCTGATGACGAGGCAGCGCACTCCGGTTGCTTCCGAAGCGCTTCTCAGATTGGCGGCGATTTCTCTGGCCAATTCGCAGGCCTCTGCTCAGGCTAAGGCTTCGGCTGTTGGTGAGGATAAAAAATGCCTGGTACTTGCCGCAAAGTTCCGCGCGCAGGGCCTCTTCCGACCAGTGGGTCAGCACGGGCAGGTCGCTGACCGTCTGGGTGCCGGTCGGATCATCATCGAGGATGACGATTTTATACGGCGACTTTGCGATCTTCCTCGCGGATAGAAGGCAACAGATCAACCGGCCATTCCGGCGGCAGTGAGTTGAGCAGGCTGAGATTATGAATGGCTAACAGCAGTCAGTCTGTACTTCCTCTTCAACTTCAGCGAAAAGATGTTTTGTTCGATAAATTTCCAGGTTTCGAGATAATCACCCTTGGCCATCAGCGATTCCAGCCTGGTTGTATCAATATTTTCGAGCAGCTGCCAGATCTTCAGGGTCAAGCCGGCTGTTGGCCTCGAAGGTGCCGCGAATATCCCAGCGCGTCGGCGAGGTGTCCGAGGTGAAGTAGTCGTTGTAGCCGTATTTCTTCAGGTAGTGAGAGGAATTCGACATATTCAAGAAAGTGCTTGGTGCCGCAGAAATAGTCCCAGTCCCATTTGCCGTCGTTGTCATTGATATGGACGTAATATTTATAGGGGCTGGCCTCAAGAAGGGCCACCACCTCGGCCGGGTTTTCGTTGCCGTACATGGAATGGCCGAAATCAAGGGTGATCTCCCATGGCCGGAATCTTGATGTCATTCAGCAGGCAGAGGGCCTTGGCGGCGGTATCGACAAAACAGCGGCCACGGGTTTCACTCGGCTTGTATTCGATAAAAAGCGGTATTTCCGGCCGGTAGCTGCCCGCCTCGCCAAAGGTTTCGATCAGATGTTTCCAGGCCGCGGCATAGTCGTATTGAAAGGAAAATTCGTAGCCGTCGCCCAAGAGGGCAGCAGGTGACCTTGTCGGCGCCGATCATCGGCCGCAAAATCCTTGGCGTTTTTGATGAACTGTACGGCTTTGGCGCGGATTTCCGGATCCAGGTGAAGTGAGGCCCCCGTTGCGGAATTCCGGTTCGGCCTTGACATTGACATTGATGGCCGCCACTTCCAGAGAATACTTGGCAAGCGCGGCCGGTTTTGTCGCAAGGGCATCCTGCACTTCATAGGGATAGACGATCTCAACGCCCGTAGTACCCCTCGATTTTTGCCATCAGGTTGAAAATTTTTCCTCAAGAGCAAGCGGGGTGTTGTATTATGAAAGCGATCCTTTGTCTGGGAGAGAAAGCCGGTGATGATTGCTAGTTTGAGCATAAAAAACTCCAATGATTGTTGTCGAACAGTGACTGTAAATTTGTAGGGAGGGTCACCCTCTGTACTTCAATTTATGCAGCATCCATTGAATGATTTTAGTGAGTTGCGGCACATAGGTAATAACGACGAGCATGAGCAGGGTGGCGGCCATGAGCGGCATGAGATGCTTGGTGATCTCGCCGATTCCCGCTCCGGCCAGCTTCGGCGCGATGAAAAGCGTGCCACCCACAGGCGGTGTATACAGGGCGATGGCCAGATTGGCCGTAACCACAACGCCGAAGTGGACCATGTCGACGCCGAAGTTCTTGCGCCATAGGCAGCAGCAGCGGCGCCGACAGGAGCATTGCCGGAAGCGGTTCGATAAAGATGCCGAGCAGAAAAGAGCACGATATTGACCAGAAGCAGAAATACCCACGGTTCGGTGGCGATAATCCGAACCCATTCGGTCAGTTGCACGGCCACCTGTTCCACGGTCAGCAGCCAGGACAGGCATCCCGTGGCGCCGATGACCAGCATGACCGTGGCGCTGGTCTGAAAGGCCTTGAGCAGCAGGGGCGGAATATCCTTCCAGGCGATATCGCGGTATACATAAATGGAAATGATCAGCCCATAGACAACGGCGACGGCCGCCGCTTCGGTGGGGGTGAAGATGCCGGACCAGATGCCGCCGACGATGATTACCGGCATGAGCAGGGCGCTCGATGCGGCCCGAAAGGCGGTCCAGATCTCCTTCATGCTCGACATCCGACCGCCGGCGTCACATCCGGTTTTCCGGCCATACCACATGCACACGCGCCATGAGGGCCAAGGCGGAGATAATGGCCGGTCCGATTCCGGACATGGACAGCTGGCGCATGGAAACGCCGGCGATGAAGGCGTAGACCAGAAAGGGAATGGAAAGAGGCATGAGAAGCGCCAGGGTCCCGGCCACGGAAAGCAGGGCAGCGGCAAAGGCGGGTTCATAGCCTTTACGTTTCATCATCGGGATGACCATTGAACCGATGGCCGCCGTATCGGCGATGGCCGATCCGGAAACGCCACCGAACAGCAGGCAGGAGACACAGGTAACCACGCCGAGACCGCCGGGGAGAAAACCGAGCAGGGTCTGCGTGAAATCCACGATGCGTTTGCCGACCCCGCCTTTGGACAGCAGTTCTCCGGCGAAGATGAACAGCGGGAACGGCGATCAGGATGAACGGCTCTACCCCGGAAATGAAGGTCAAGAGAATCGTTTCGACGGGATAGGTCATGCCGGCGATAAGAATCATGCCAAGGGTTGTGGCCAAGCAGGGCATACATGAGGGGCACACCGAGGCAGGCGATGACGCAGAAAACAAAGAAAAGAGCTGAGTGCCAGCATGGTTTATTCTCCGTAACGCGCTAGCGCGTGAAACGCCTTTGATGATCTGTCGCAGGTCATAGGCAACAAAAATAAAACTAAAGAAAGCTCCCACCGGCAGCGCCAGATATTGGAAAGCCATCGACCAGCCGAGGACGGTTAAGCTGGTTTCCCCAATTGGCGTTGACAATGATCATGCCGTACCAAATGAGCAGCCCCAGCACGATGAGACAAATGAGCTGGATAATGGCATCGGCCTTGAGGCGGCCTTTTTCTCCGAGTTTATCCAGAAATTCGGTGATGGTCATATGGGCGCCGCGGCGGGCAGCTGCGGCCCCGCCCAGAAAGGATGACCCATACCATGAGAAATTCGCAGAGTTCCGTGGTCCAGGCAATATCCTTATTGAAAACATGGGTGACCACATTGGTGAAAACGAGAACTACCATGATCGATCCGGCAAGGATCAGAATGGCGTTCAACAGGTAATCGAGCAAACGAATCGGTGCCGGTCCCGGCAGAGTTGCCATGTCCATTGTTCAATCCTTTGCAGCGGCGGCCTTGCGACCGCCGCAGTTGTTGTTTTAACAACCTTTGAGTGCTTAAATTCCAGGAATTATTTCATTGGGTTGGCGGCGCGAATGGCCTCGGCTTCCTTCATCAGGACTTCGACCTCGGCTGCGCCATATTTTTCCTTGGCTTTATCGTACACCGAGGCAACTGATGCGCGGAACGCGCGCGAGATCAGGCTTTGCCGACCTTGGCGCCTTTGGCAGCCATTTCGTCGAGTTGCTTACCTTCGACTGCAACTATTTCATTGCGATGCCAGGTGGCAACTTCTTTGGCAGCCTTGGTAACGGCCTTCTGGTCTTCAGGCAGAGAGTTTCTGCCAGGTTTTCTCGGAGATGGTCAGCGGGATGGGGCTGTACACATGTCTTGGTCAATGTGACATGGGGTGCTACTTCGTAAAACTTGTTGGAATAAATGGTATCAACGGGATTTTCCTGGCCGCTTACCACTCCTTGCTGGATGGCCAGATAGACTTCAGGCAGCGGCATGATCTGAATGCCGAACCCCATGGCCTCAAGGGTCCAGCGCATCATTTCGTTGGGGAAGGTGCGCAGTTTTTTGCCGGCGGCATCTGCCGGAGAGGCCAGGGGATCCTTGGTGGTCATGCAGCGGAAACCGGCTTCCCAGGTGGCCAGGAAACGGAAGCCTTTGGCCGGGGCTTTGTCGAACTGGGCCTGGAGCCATTTCGATTCATCGTAGAATTTCCAGCCCTGTTCGTAGGTTTCAACCAGATAGGGGAGCATGGTCAGATTCAGGGAATCGACATGCGGCGCATAGGAGCCGGTGCTGGAGACGGTAAAATCGATACCGCCCAGGGCCAGTTGTTCAATGGTCTTCGGATCATTGCCGAGCTGGCCGCAGGAATAGACCTGCACCTTGTAGCGGCCGGCGGTATACTCCGCGACCTTTTCGGCAAATTTCAGGGCTGCGGCGTGGCGCAATCCCTGCTGCTGGTCGGTATGGCTGAATTTGAGCACAACGGGATCAGCGGCCTCTGCCACTGTGTAAGAAAAGAACATCTGGGCCGCACACAATGCGGCGAAAATTGATCTGTCTTTCATGTTTCCTCCATTAAAGTTAGTGTTTTAAAGCTTACTGCTTGCAAATGATCACAATCAGGAATTGAAAACCAGATGAATCAGTTAGTTATCTTGCAATTTCTTCGCTCGAACCTTTTTCTGATTTATTGCTTTTCAGTTGCGTGATGGTACTTGCTCAGGTGCTCGCGCATGAGCTGTTCCGCCTTTTCCGAATCATGATTGCAGATCGCATCGACTAATCATCAGATGATCCTTGATTGTCTCATTGGGCTCCCTGATCAAGCCCTCGCTGGTTGACGTTCTGGTAGGCGAGGGTGATGATATTGAGGGTCTGCAGGATGGTCGTCAAAAACTCTCTCGAACCGATTTCGGCAATAAAGGTATGGAATTGCTTGTCCGCCCGGGCATAGGCCTGGAAGATCAATGATGTCGTCTATTCCCATAAAATCTTTGAAATATTCTCCGCATTGACTGTGGCTTGTTCAGCGGTAATGTACTTTGCCGCCCGACGGGCGGAAAGTCCTTCCAGGAGCTCGCGGATTTCAAAGATGGAGATCATCTCTTCAATAGTGAAGAGGCGGACAAAAAAGCCCCGTCGCGGTTTGACCTCGACGAGCTTTTCATGTTCAAGGAATTTTAAAGCGCTGATAAGCGGGGTTCGGCTGATACCGAGTTCCTTGGCGAGTTTCTCCTGGGGGATCTTTTCACCCGGCAGAAGCTTTCGATCCTCGATGAGTTGTTTGACGACCTGGTAGACCTTTTGATCGAGATTTTCATAGTCAATGCAAAGATTCATCTGAGGTTACCGTGGGGTTGAATTGAAGAATTCGATGAATTGTATTTTGTATTCAAAATTCATTATACAATAAAAATGCAGCTGTCAACCGGTTTTTATCGAAGGGCAGCTAATTTTAAGGGGTAATGTACTGGACACGTCGCATGAAATCGGTGTACCGTTCGTTGCCCTCTTGACCCCTGCGGTCATGGAAATGATGCAGACACTCAAGGTTAAACAAAAAAGGTATGAACCATGAAAATTGTCATCGCTCCCGATTCCTATAAAGAAAGCCTGTCGGCACTTGAAGTTGCGGAAGAGATTGAAGCCGGTTTTCGTGAAGTTCTGCCCGATGCGGAGTACCTCAAGTTTCCCATGGCCGACGGTGGTGAGGGCACAGTTGCAGCGATGGTTGCATCCACCGGAGGCTCACTCCTGGATGTGGAGGTAACCGGTCCTTTGGGAGAACCGGTCAAAGCCTGTTATGGTCTGAGCGGGGACGGGAAAACAGCGATTATCGAAATGGCGGCAGCCAGCGGACTTACCCTGGTTGCTGCCAATCTTCGCAACCCGTTGAAGACGACAACCTTCGGCACCGGAGAACTGATTAAAGCAGCCTTGGATGCGGGTGCGCGCCACCTGGTCATTGGTATTGGCGGCAGTGCGACCAACGATGGCGGAGCCGGAATGCTCCAGGCTCTCGGCGTCAATCTGCTTGATCAGTATGATCTGGAAATCGGTTTCGGAGGTGGGAATCTTGCGCATCTGGAACGTATCGATATCAGCGTGCATAGATCCGCGACTAAAAGCATGCAAGATTGAAGTTGCCTGTGATGTGAACAATCCACTGACCGGACCGAAAGGAGCCAGTAGAATTTTCGGCCCGCAGAAAGGGGCGACTTCGGAAATGATGGCTCAATTGGATGACAATCTTATCCGCTATGCCTATCTGATTAGTCGAGATCTGGGAGTGCAGGTTGATTCGGTGCCAGGCGCGGGCGCGGCCGGTGGCATGGGGGCGGCCCTGTTGGCGTTTTTCGGCGCGAAGTTACGACCGGGCATCGAAATCGTAGTGGAAACGGTCGGTCTTGAATCCATAATTAAGGATGCTGATCTGGTTATTACCGGCGAAGGGCGTATTGACAGCCAGTCCATTCACGGCAAAACTCCGATTGGTGTGGCGGCAGTGGCTAAACGGTACGGAAAGCCGGTAATCGGAATTGCCGGCAGTCTATCGAATGATGTTGGTGTCGTTCATGAGTATGGCATTGATGCGGTATTCAGCGTACTCAGCCAGGTCGGCACCCTGGAAGAAGCCCTTACGCACGCCGCAGCAAATGTTCGTGCGGTTTCGCGTAATATTGCCGCCGCGATGCAACTAGCAGGCAAATTATATCGACAATAACCTAAAGTTGCTGCCAATGAAATATTTTAAGGAACAACATCGGAGGTTTATTTAATCGAACCTCTGCACGGTCCCTTTGCGCTCGAGGGTACCCCAACCTACTAAAACGCCCTGTAAGGATTTCAATGTGCTCTTGATGGTCACATAGTACATCAACTGGCGGTAGAAGAAGCGTTGCCAGAACAGCCAGACTAATAAACCCCAGTTTTCTCTTGGTTCCAAGGCGAAGGCCAGAATGGCAGCCAGGTAGTCCACGGTCACAAACAGCGCGTAGTAGAAAAGCACTTGCCAGAGACCACCGGGAGAATACTGAGAGGGATGCTGGCTGTACTCGAAGGCCGCCATTCCCAGGGAACCAATCAACAGCAGGTCCATGATCGGCGAGACCAAGGGAAAAAGTACTTGGAAAATGATGACATTAGGCAGAGCCACAAACCCGAGTGCGCCGAAGCGCGGTCGGAACAAGGCATCTCGGTGTTTCCAAGCTGCTTGCATGGTACCATACATCCAACGGTAGCGTTGGCGAATGAAACCACGCACGGTGTCGGGTACTTCGGTCAGTGCTATTGCCTCGTCATCGTAGACAATGGTGTAACCAAGTTTGCGGATCTCCAAAGTCAAGTCAGCATCCTCTGCCAGAGTGAGTTGAGAAAAGCCGCCCGTTTGTTCGATCAGTTCACGCCGCCAGGCTCCGACAGCTCCGGGGACTACAGTAATGCAGTTCAGTACGTCGAAGGCACGCCGGTCCAGGTTCTGACTGGTAATGTATTCCAGAGCCTGCCACCGTGTCAGGAGGTTGGTCCGGTTACCGACCTTGGCATTGCCCGCCACCGCTCCGACACGCGGATCGGCAAAATGGCGGACCAGTTTGAGAATTGTACTGCCGGTAAACACCGTGTCGGCGTCAAGAGCCACGACAATTTCCGCTTCCGTTTGGGCCACGCCAAAGTTGAGAGCCGCCGATTTGCCGCCGTTGGTCTTGGTGAACACGCGCACCCTTGGATCCCCGGCGAAGGTCTCGCACGCCAGCCGGTAGGTGGCATCACTGGATCCGTCATCCACCACAATGATTTCGAATGATGTTGGATGATCGGAGGCCAGCAGGGAGGAAATAGTCTGGACAATCACTTTCTCCTCGTTGTAAGCCGGCACCACTACAGCCACCGAGGAGGAAATCTCGGGATCAAAGACGGTTCGACGTTTACCCCAACGCTGGTAGAGAGCGAGTATCCCTATTATGAACAAGCGACTGGTACCCAGCACAATGCCAAACAGGAACAACCAGTGAATGAGTGTGGCCGACCAGTTGAGTACGGCGAAAGCAGATCTGTCTAGCCATGTCTGCCAGAAACTCTCAGGCGACACAGGCGGCATTATCTGATCGCGGTTGCGACCCAGGAGGTCTGAGATGTTGACAAACTGGAAGCCGCGAGCCTGCAACACCTCGATAATTTTAGGGATGGCCTGAACCGTCTGGCTGCGGTCGCCACCCGAGTCGTGCAGCAAGATAACGTTGCCTTCGCCGCGCTCAGCTTGCTCAACCGTACGCCGAACAATCTGGTCTACGCCCGGGCGTTCCCAATCGTCCGGATCAATCTGCATCCCCACAACCAGGTACCCTCGCTCTGCTGTAAACTCGAGGGGGCGCACCTGGTCGATGGTTTCCGGTTCGGCGTCCACCGCATAGGGAGGCCGGAACAACAACGAATGACGACCCACCGCGCTGGCAAGTAAATGCTGGGTTGCGGACAGCTCAAGCTGGAACTGGGTGGGTTTGATGGTCGCAATATTGGGGTGGGTGAAGGTATGATTGCCGATTTCATGGCCCTCGGCCACCTCACGGCGTAATAACCCTGGATTGAGTTCACCATTGGCGCCAATCACAAAAAAAGTTGCCGTTACACCTGCCTTGCGCAGTGCGTCGAGAATCTGGGGCGTATAAATGGGGTCAGGGCCATCGTCAAAAGTTAAAGCCACCTTTCGTTCCGCGCCGCCATGACGAGTAATGACGTAAGGCGAGGGAAACGCTGTATAGTGTTCCGCTGTGATCAACCCACGTTTCGGATCAAAGTTGATTTCTCGACTTCCCGCATGAGGTCGGGCAGTGATCTCGAGAATTTCTCCCTTGCCTTCATAATCCAAGCCATAGCCGAAGTCGATCTCGCCGAGTTGGGCAGCACGTGCCGCATCCAAAGGGCCCTCTTTGCCAAAAACCTTCCAGAGTGCCGGATCCTCGCTGCCTAGTCGCCACAGGGCAATTCCGCGCGGCTGTGATGGGCGAATTATCGCCATTTGATTGAACACGGTCACGGCGTCTAACATCCATACATGGTGGATATGATCGTTGTCGTCGGCGTAGTCGAAGCGGGGGTTGAGGGAGGTCGGGTCCAGGTGGATATCGCCTTCCGATTCCTTGGCTGTGAGCACCGCTTCCTCAAAGGTCCGCTCCTCGGCGGGGCTGCCCTTCTCCCAATCATAGGCATAGCTGCCTAGTGCCACAATCATCTTGTCAGCGGGGATATCGCGTTGGCGCTGGCTCAGCACCTGAGCAAACCAGGGTAGGCTGGCGATCGGACCAGCGGCACCGGTTGACCAGTGCTGGTCATAGGCCATCAATATCAGTTCATCGGCGTTACGAGCCAGAGTACGATAGCCGAAGGTCGGATCGTTGGGGGGCACATTCACTGAAAGCCGCAGGTTTTTCGGATGAAGGTCTGCGTACAATTCAGTTATAAAACGTTGGAAATGAGGTTGAGCCTTGACCGGGATGTTCTCGAAATCTATGCTGACGCCGGCGAAGCGGTGACGTTCCGCATAGTCGGCCAGTTGTTCGATAAGGTGTGCACGTGCCGCCGGATTCGCCAGCATGAGCCCGAGCTTTTTACCCTCCCACTCGTGGCCGTTCCAGTTGTTTATCAAAGGAACAATGGGCAGGTCGGGACGACGCCCACGAATGTACTCGGTCACTTGGGTCTGACGGCTGGGATCATCCTCCCGGAGTGACCCGTCTTCGCCATCGAGGTGCAACCATTCGGCGATCACCATATCCAGGCTATCCAGGTTCTGTTTGAGTGAACTTGTGCTCGCATCATCCCAGTTGACAAAGAAGCCGACGGCAAGTGATCGTCGGTTTGGCCCAAGGCTCGGCTTATGTATTTGAGCCTGCAGGAGTTGTTGCTGATTACGCTCACGTTCTTGTGTCAGCTTGGCTTTGGCTTTGCGCAAGGCACGTTCCCGATGCGTCGGCGCAGGATCGAAGGTCAGGGGAGGAATGGGGGGAATGGCATGAGCGCCTTTTGCCAAGAAACTCACACCCGGCAGATTGATCGATGGCAGCACAGGATTAACCATGATACTCAGCAGGAGTCCGGCCAATAACAGGGAAAGGCTGAGGCCGACAAGCATCATCGATAACCGCAGTCGCGGCCACCGCTTGTGAGCCGGGTCGAAAAAGATGGGTTTGGTCGTGACCTTACTATCAACCGGCCGTGGCTCCTTGGAGGGGTTACCCTGTCGGCTTGCTAATTGAGACATGACGAATTATTGGCCTGAGCGAGAGGGTTTTCTTTTTCCGGTGATAGAGAGAAACTGTTGCTATTGACAGAGGGGCAACATCATTTCCTTCTCAGGTGCGGTTCAATGCACGAAGATGAGTGGGCAGAGGATGGTAGTAACTAACTGCATTTCCAGAGATTTTAAAAATGCCTCATCGAATCATGAGTTCTCCAATCTAAGGTTGGTTAGACTAGCATTTTAAGACAAATTTTGCAAATTTATTTGGACCGATACCAAAGGCAATATGCTCAAGCCTCTTCGACCTGATCATTACCCATCAAACATGTCCGGCAAGAATGCGAATAAAGAGAAAAATGACCAACATTCAAAATCATTTATGCAGCAAAAAATGTTCTCTCAATGCTATACTAACAGGGTAATGACCAGAACAGCGGTGTGAAAAGTATGTTGAAATGAGCTCGACGTTCCATAAAACTTAACTACTAAAACGAGAGGTAGAAAAATGGAGACCAGGAGAACGAAGCACATTAATCGAATACAGTGGATCACACAAGCAGCAAGTATGTTCTTGATCGGATGGATGTTTGCTTTCTTTACAGCATCGGCTTCCGCAGCGAGCGGTGTGTCAAGCGAGGCTGGTTCGGAAGGTATCGCCCAGACGGCCTATGCTCCAGACAATGGACCGGGTCCGGTGATTATTGTCATTTCCGGGGCAGACGGGGCCTGCTTCATACCAGTCCTATGCGGCAGAACTGGCCCGGCTCGGTTACTATTCGGTCCTCGTTGCAGGGAAAGACATCCTCAACCCTGAGCTTACTGGTCCAGCAAGTTTGAAAAAAACAATCGAACGGGCACTGCAGTCCCCAAGCGCCGTCAAGGGCAAGGTTGCGGTAATCGGTTTTTCACTTGGCGGAGGAGGCGCGCTATATAACGCGGCAAATATGCCGAATCTTGTTTCTATGGTAGTGGCATATTATCCGTACACCAAGACCTGGGCGAACAAAATCGACGCACTGGTCAGTCACTTCCAAGTTCCGGTGCTGGTTCTGGCGGCTCAGCGTGACCGTTACAAAGAATGCTGTGTGATCGAAACTGCGCAGGCCATGGAAGCAGCCGCTAAGGCAAAAGGAGCGCGCTTTGAACTGGTGGTGTACCCTGAAGCCGACCATGGGTTTAATCTGAAGACTGGTGCCAGCGGTGAACCTATGGGTGCCTATCGTGAAGACGACGACCGAGATGCATGGCGTCGCACCGTCGATATGCTCAAGTTGTACCATCCGTTGCCGTAACATCCACAGGGTGACATAATGCTGACATCACTGTTTCTCCGTATAAGCAATGAAAATATCAGACCGGCGGGGATGACCCGGCGTCAGTTTATTAAAAGCGTCATAGCGACCGGTGCCGTCTCCTCTTCCGGCCTGCTCTTTTCCGGACCGGCCGGTGCCGGTCCAAAAACCTCACCCGGTGCCGTCGAACGACTCATTACCCTGGTTGTCAACGGGCAACAGCGCCGAGTGGATATCATGCCCCAGGAGACCTTGGCCCAGACCCTGCGTGGCAAGCTCGGACTCACCGGCCTCAAGATCGGCTGTGACCGGGGCGAATGCGGGGCCTGCACCGTACTCGTTGACGACGTACCCCGGTATTCCTGCTCTATCCTCACTCATAGCGTTCGGGGAAAGGATATTCTGACCATCGAAGGACTGGCCCGTCCAGACGGGAGCCTGCATCCACTTCAGCAGGGCGCCCTTGACGAACAGGGTTTCCAGTGTGGTTACTGTGCGCCGGGATTTCTTATGGCAACCCTCGGCTATCTCAAGACCAAACCGGATCCTACCCGACTGGAGTTGGCCCACGGAGTTTCCGGAAACCTTTGCCGTTGCCAGGACTACGACAAGATCCTCACCGCCCTGATGCGCGGGGCCGAATATATGCGAAAGGGGTAAGCCATGCCACAAAACGACACACTCTTCACCCCAAAGCTAACTGGACGCGATTACATTCCACCCCGACCTGCGGGCCAAACTGACCGGAACGGCTCGTTACGCTGAGGACTTCAGGGCTGAGGGGATGCTCATATGCAAACTGCTCACAAGCCCTCTGGCCCATGCCAAGGTTAAGCATCTCGACATAAGTGCGGCTTTGGCCATGCCTGGGGTGCGGGCCATTCTCACTGCCGATGAGTTGCCGCAGCCGGCCGACTCCGTGTCCGACAGCGGTGCGGTCATCAAAGCCAGTCCCTGGGGCGAACGCGCTTTGACCATGGAACCGCATTACCAGGGCGAGCCTATTCTTGCCGTGGCAGCAACCGACGAGGCGGCTGCGACTGCGGCCATCGAGGCCATCGAAATTGCCTTCGAACCGCTGCCCTTTGTCATTGATCCCCTGGACAGCCTGCGTCCGGGCGGTCCTAATGCCCGGACCGACGGCAATGCCTGGCTGTCTCCTGAGAAGCCCGGAGAACAGACCGAGGGTTGGAGAACTGAAATGGACGACCGCTGATTTCGAGACCGCCGGCCAGGACCGGCTTCCCATGGGAAAGGCTGCCGCTGAATGGTCCTATGGCGACGTTGCCACCGGCTTATCGCAGGCAGCGCTGGTCCTGGACGAAACCTTCGTCACCCCCAACGTCAGCCATCAGGCCCTGGAAACCCGGTCTGCCCTGGCCTGGTGGGAAAACGGCAAGCTCTATCTCACCGCCGGCACCCAGAGCACCATCCAGACCGTAGCCGGCCATCGCCAGATGGCTCAACATGCAGGTTGACGACATTGTATTCATCAGCGAATACACCGGTGGCGGCTTCGGCGGCAAGGTTACGGCTTCCGTGGCTGTGATCATTCCCGCGCTTCTGGCGAAAAAAACTCACGCACCAGTAATGCTGCACGTCTCTCGTGAAGACGAGCAGTCCATCGGTCGGGCGCGGCCGAGCATGATCGGGCGTATGCAGGCCGGTTTTTCCAAAGAGGGCCGTCTACTGGGGCTGGACATGTTTGTCGTTATGGATAACGGACCCTACGAGCAGCAAAATGATGCCGCCACTGCCGGGCGTATTGGCTCTCTGCTCTACCAACCCAAGGCCATGCGCTGGCGTGGAGTGGCGGTGCTCACCAATACCCCTACCCGAGGCCCCCAGACCGCGCCTGGCGGGCTTCAGGTCAGCGCCATGATTGGGCCGATCCTTGCCAAGGCAGCCCGTCGTCTCAACCTCGATCCATTAGCCGTATGCCGGATTAATGCGCCCGAGGGCAGTGCCCCGGTCGGCCCCCCCAAACCGGATGGGTCTCTTCAAGCCGCAACCAGCGCCTTTGTCAAGCAGGCCCTTGACCAGGGAGCTGAGGCATTCGGCTGGCAGGCGCGCCGAGCCCGCCCGGTCCTGACCAAGGGCTCTGTCCGACGCGGCATCGGCGTGGCCACGGGCTGTTTTGTTGCCGGGACCATCGGTTTTGACGGACTGTTTGTCATTACCCCCGAAGGTCGCCTTCGTGTCCACACCGGCATCGGCAACCTTGGCACGGAGTCCTTCAGCGATGTGCAACGGGTGGTGGCCGACGCCATGGACGTGCCCTGGGAGGTTTGCGAGATAATCTGGGGGAATACAGCCAAGCACGTGGCCTGGAGCTGCGTTTCCGGAGGCAGCCAGACCATCCACTCCATGTCACGGGCGGCTTTGGCTGCTAGCCTGGATGCACGCAAAAAGCTCAAGGAGATCGCCGCCAAAACTCTGGGCGGTAAGCCGGAGGATTATGACATTGGCGGCCAACGCGTTTTTCGGAACGAAAACAGGCCAGGAGGGTATGAGCTTTGCCGAAGCGGCCAGACGGGCGATCGAATTGGGTGGGACCTACGACGGCCATGAGTGCCCGACCGATGTCAACAAGATGACCAAGACCTCCGTCGCGGCCCTGGCTGGACAAGGACTTGTTGCCGTTGCCCGCGACAACTTCCCGCGTGACGGCCAAACATACTCTTACGTGGCCTCCTTTGCCGAGGTGGAGGTGGATATCGAGACCGGCATGTACCGGATCATCGATTTCCACGTCGAGGCCGATGCCGGCATTATGGTTCATCCCCGTGCCTTTGCCGGTCAGCTTGCCGGGCGCTCCATGCTTGGAATCGGCCACGCCACCATGCAGAAATGGTTCTACGACAAGCAACACGGGACGCCGGTATCCAGGCGCTTCTACCAGACCCGCCCGCCGACCTTGCTCTGCTTCCCAGAAAAATTCACCTGGGGATCGGTCGGCATTCCCGATCCCCAGACTCCGGTTGGGGCGCGCGGCATCGGCGAGCCGCCGACCGGGGCAGCCTGTGCGGCGGTATTGTGCGCCCTGGCCGACGCCCTGGGTGACGACAAATTCTTCCGTGCCCCGGTTATGGTCGAGGCAATCCTTGCCGCCGTCGAACCGGGAGCCTGGAGCAACCGGGTGGCCTCTCGGCCAATGTTTAATCTATTGAGCCGCCGATAAATCGGTGGCGGGAGAACGCTTATGGCAATCATACGCGACGGCATGCCACCTTTCGACCTTTACCAGCCGACAAGTGTCGAGGATGCCCTATCTTTAGCCGACCGCCTCGGCACCGATGCCTGGATTCTAGCCGGAGGACTCGACAGTCTGGAGCGATTCAAGGACCGTATCAAACGACCCAAGGCGGTTATTGACCTCGGTTACATTGATGAACTTCGCGGAGTGCGTCAGGAGGGCGGGGACCTGGTCATCGGTGCCATGACCACCCTGACCGAAGTGAGCATCCATCCGGAAATCCGAGCACGTTTCGCCCTGCTCGCCGAGGCGGCCGGGGAAGTGGCTTCGCCCCAGATCCGCAACCAGGGAACGCTTGGCGGCAACATATCCCAGGACACGCGTTGCTGGTATTATCGTGGCGGCTGGAATTGCTACCGGGCTGGCGGCGGTACCTGTTATGCAAGTGAAAGCCCAGAGGGGCAGAATCGCGAGCATGCCATCTTCGGGGTCGAAGGCTGCGCGGCGGTGTCCCCGTCCGACACTGCACCGGCCCTGGTCGCGCTTGAGGCCCGCCTGGTCATCAAAAATGCCGGTGGCAGGCGAGAAGTGGCGGCCGAGGACTATTTCGTCGGTCCGGAAAACGACATCACCCGTTTAAACGTCCTTGGTCCCGGTGACTTGCTTACCGAAATCCGCCTGCCCGCTACCTGGGCCGGAGCGACATTTTATTTTGAAAAAGTCCGTGACAGACCGGTGTGGGATTTTCCGCTGGTCAACATTGCTGCAGCCATGCAGCTTTCAGGGGACCGCATCGACCGTGCCCGTTTCGTTCTAGGGGCGGTGGCGGCTCGTCCGTGGCGTCTGCCTCGGGTGGAAGCTGCTGTGGTGGGCCGCTTCCGAAACGAAGTTGGGGACTCGGCATCACGCATAGCTGCCGAGGGAGCGATTCCACTGACCCATAACGGGTACAAGGTGGCGCTGGCTCGCAATCTGGTCAAACGCGCTATTCTCGGCAAGAAGGAGTTATGAACCTGACTGAGAGGTAAAACCCATGACTGAATTTGAAGATATCGAAAAACGCTGTGACGCGATCGAAGAATGTTACGAATTTATGTTGGCTTATGCGGCACAGGGTATTGCTGATGACAGGGAAAGCCGCAATGGTGCCCAGTTGCGAGAACTGCTCTCGAGAGCCGTGGTTGCTGCTTCCGGTTTGCCTGAAGCCTATACCACAACCGTGACAGCCATGCGCCTTACTGCGCAGCAAGAGCAATATAAAAACTTTCTCGACGTCCTGGACGCCGACACGACCAAGGCCCTGGCCGCCATGGAACTCGTGCTTGCCCAGTCGCGTATTTCATCTCAGCTTATCGACAATCTCAATGCCTCGCTTCATGTGCGCACCCTTCTGACGGACGTTTTTCTCCTTGACGAAATCCTGCACCTGCAGCAGTGACTTCACAAAGAGAACCAGCGAACAATTTAAGAAAGAAGGTTGTTTTCTCATTGAGAACAAAGTAAATGACGAAAAATTAATCAGTGTAGAGGTTTTAGGACACGGTGACCATTAGTTTTGCGAAGATCGTTTCAACCGGCTGGGATCGTACATTGTTAAGAAATCATTTCAATAGTAGGTGTTCTAGGTGATTGGTGGAGGCATTTTCCGACTGGCGAAGGATCTGGTGCAGTATAATCAGATGTTGCGGGCGCTAGCGCATCGTGAAGTTTCGAGTATGTATGTAGGTTCGTTTCTTGGTTTTATTTGGACCTTTATTCAACCGGGTGTGATGATTCTGGTATTCTGGTTCGTTTTCAGTGTCGGCTTTAAAACGAAACCATTAAACGATGTGCCGTTTGTCGTTTGGCTGACCTCGGGAATGGCGCCGTGGTTTGTCTTCTCCGCCATAGTTATTTCTTCCTCGACCGTGGTATTGCAGTATGCTCATCTGATAAAAAAGACAATCTTTCCGTCTCAAATATTAGTGGCTGTCAAAATATTATCAAATCTGGTCGGTCATGGCGCCTTCGTAATTCTCCTGATCGTCTTAATACTTTGCAACGGCATGCCGTTCAGTCTTTATTATTTTCAGTCCCTTTATTATCTTTTTTGTCTCCTGATTTTGGCAAGCGGCATTGGCTGGATGATCTCGGCGGTCAATGTCTATGCGCGCGACGTCGGTCAGCTTGTGCCGGTAATCATCCAGGTGGGTTTCTGGGCGACGCCGATCTTCTGGGATTTGACTATTATGCCGGAACGGGTCCAGTTTTGGTTAAAATTTAATCCGTTCTGCTATATCGTTCAGGGGTACCGGGATTCCTTTGTATATTTTGTGCCATTCTGGGAACACGGCTGGGATACCCTTTATTTTTGGGCGGTTGCCCTCTTTTTTCTAGTAGCTGGTGGCTGGGTGTTCAGAAGATTAAAACCGCAATTTGCGGATGTCCTGTAAAGGTTGTCGTTGATGTCCAGCAACATTGCCATGACTGTCGATTGTGTCACTAAATCCTATCGGCTCTATAAGCGAAATTCCGATAGAATAAAAGAGACCTTTCACCCGTTTCGCAAACAGTACCACAAACCCTTTGTCGCATTGAATGATGTTTCGTTTTCGATAAAAAAGGGTGAATCCGTTGGAATAATAGGCAAAAACGGCAGCGGTAAATCAACTCTGCTGCAAATTCTCTGTGGTGTCCTGCAGCCGACCTCGGGCCATGTCAGCGTTACCGGGCGAATTTCTGCTCTCCTTGAGCTTGGTGCCGGGTTTAATCCCGAGTTTACCGGCAGGGAAAACGTCTATCTCAGTGCCACTATAATGGGCTTGTCGCGGGACTATGTAGACAACAACATTGAGCGAATATTTTCTTTCGCCGATATCGGTGAATATGTCGATCAGCCGGTTAAGTTATACTCCAGCGGTATGTATGTACGACTTGCCTTTGCCACCGCCATAAGTGTTGAACCGGAGATTCTCATTGTCGATGAAGCGCTTGCCGTCGGGGATATTTTCTTTCAGCAGAAATGTGTCGCCCACATGAAAGAGATGCAGGAAAATGCCACAATTGTTTTTGTCACCCATGACATGCATTCGGTAACCAATCTTTGTGAAAGAGTGATACTGCTGGATAGAGGCAGAATAGTTTTTGACGGAGAACCGATTGACGGTATCGCAAAATATACGAAACTTGTCCACAATGAACGGTATCAAGAAAAAAAACCGTCAATTGGAGAAGCGGCTGCCGGCCCAAATGATACCCCTGCAACCCAAGGCGTGACAAGCCGGGAGGAAGCTGAATCCGGATGGCTGACAGTGACCGAGGATGATCGAGGTGGTGCTCTTGAAATCACGATTTTGCAGGTTCGGGTCACCGATGAGAAAAATGTTTCGAAAGCAACAGTCGTCAAAGGTGACAAAGTCGTTGTGCACCTCATTGTCGAGGCCTCCAGGCCAGTTGCCGATCTCATCGTCGGCTATACGGTGAAGGACCGTATAGGCAATGCAATTTTTGGCGAAAACACCTGTTCTTCACTTCCTGACAAGTTTGCCGTTGCCAAAGGAACTTCTTTGATTACCTATGTATTTGAGTGGCCGGAGGTATACCCGGAAAAATATACAATGACCTTTGGTATAGGTGAAGGAACCGATCCCTTCGTTCACAAAATCCATTGCTGGGCGCATAATATCATTTCTGTGGCCGCACTGGTTCCCGGCAAGGGTGTCCATGGCATATTCAATAATCCCATAACTTCCTGCGAAGTTAGTCCTTTAAACTCTTGAGCATCGTGGAAATTCCGGTACTGTCGGCGCAACAGATTTCAGCTGCTCTCCATGGAGTTCTTCAAGACCGTTCCCCCTCTATACAGGTTGTCTGTTTTGATTACTTTGACACCCTGGTCCGCAGATCGGTAGTCCCCGAAGATACGAAGAAAATTGCCGCAAATCAACTGGCCGATCTGTTGGGGAGGGGGATAACCGGAGATTTTATATATCAGCTCAGGCAAATCCTTGAACAACGATTGTGTGCAGAAAATCACGAAAAAGGCTTGGATCCGGAATTTAACTTGATCCATTTGGCTGAAAAACTCTATGGCGTTCTGCAGAGAATTATCGGAAAAGGGCTTCAGCAAACCGAGGAGTCTTTTGTTGCCCTTGTGGTGAACATCGAGCTGGCTGTCGAAAAACAGGTGCAGGTCGTCAATCATGAAGTTGCCGATATTTTAAGATATTGTCGCAACCAAGGACTGAAAACTGCAATTATTTCCGATTTTTACCTTCCGGCGGCATACTTTCGGCAACTTTTGTCATTCCATGGGCTTGATTTAGTAGATGAACTTTTCATCTCGGCCGATTACTCACTGACCAAAGGTCACAGTGGTCGATTGTACGATGTTGTCGGCAGAAAATCAGGCTGTGCTCCAGAAACCATGGTAATGGTTGGTGACAATGTGCATGCGGACGGCAGGATGGCCGGACAACGCGGCCTCATTGCTTATTGTCTGCGGCAACCGGAAAGAATGGCAGTAAGCACTGGAGAAAAATTGCAAAAGAAGGCAGCTAACGGGGTTGAAACGGTTTATGCAGCAATTTTGGCAGAACAAAAAGCCGAGTTTTTTCCGGAAATGGGTTTGAGCCTGCACCTCTTTATCCACAAACTCTTTTTGCAGGCAAGGCAAGATCGTCATGATACGCTTTTCTTTTGTTCCAAGGAAGGTGAGTTTTTGCGGAAACTCTTTATGCGATATCAGGAGATACGGTTTGGCCGGCAGGTGATAGCCAGCCGCTATCTGCTGGTCTCACGCAAGGCCACCTATATATGCTCATGCAAGGACCTGGATGCGGAAGATTTCAGCAGGCTTTTTGTGCATTATCGGGATCTTTCCTTGCTGGAATTTTTACAGAGTCTCAACTTCTCGGAAGCTGAATCGCTGGCATTCTGTGAAAAACTGCATCTTGAGCCAAGGACAAGACACCACAATCTGAAAAACCATGCGGATTTCCAGACGCTTCTTGGTTCGGCTTTATTTCAATCACATTACCAAAGCCACCGTCGCAACCAACGGGAAAACTTCCTTTCCTACCTGCGCAGCTACGGAAGGGATTTCCTGAAAGATGGCCTTGCCCTGGTTGATGTCGGTTGGAAAGGCTCTATCCAGAACAATATCTTCTTGGCTTTACAGTCCCGGGTGAAGATTAGCGGCTATTATATCGGTCTGCTCAGCCCCACTGAGTTGCAGGAGAACAATGAGAAAAAAGGCATCCTTTTCTCTGATGTGCCAACGCATAGCCCCTTCATCCATGTCTACAATAATAATCGCTCTCTGTTTGAGATGGTTCTCGGCGCTTCCCACGGCAGTGCCGATGGCTATTTCAGCCAAACTCAGTGGAACAACCTGCCCTATCCACGGCAAAGCAGTTTTTTCCAGGACGACCCGAAGGGTCGAATACCCCTTGGTGACTGTGCTCGATCTGCCGGAGGAGCGTAAACTCTATAATGAGTTGATCGCCCCTCTGCAAAAGGTGTATTGTGCCTTAAATGATGCGCTTACCGAACAACAGCTGTCGCTTGCGCCGACCCTGCCTTCTCTTGATTGGTGGGCTAAACACCATGCCCGCATGGTATTCAACCCGACCAAGGGTGAGATTGACTTTTATGCGGGACTATACCACCTGGAAAATTTTGGTCTTTTTGAGTTCACGGCTTTTCAGCAAGGAAGAAAACTGCCTCTATCAACGAGGTTAAAAAATCTCTTTGCCCTGATAAAAGATCCTCCCGGCCATCTGGAAACGGGGGTGTGGCCACCAATCATATTGCGCCGGCTCGGCCTCGATTTTCTTACTTGGATAGAGGGGAAAAAACGCTTTAGAACCGTCTTTGGCACCTATCGATGAAAATTGTCTTTCTTCTTTGCTCACCGGATATTAACGGTGGCACCAATGTCATTCTTGAGCATGCCGGAGGTTTGCAAAAACTTGGCCACGAGGTGACAATCGCCACCCAAGAAGATGTGGCACCCGCTCGCTATGCCTGGCATCGGGCAGGGACCTTGGTCAGCTGGCGGACCGTGGATGAACTGCACAGGTCAAAGCTATGATTGTGCCATTGCCACCTGGTGGGAAAGCCCTTACCTGCTGAGTAAAATAGCAGCGACACATTATGTTTATTTCGTCCAATCAATTGAATCAAAATTCTTTCCGGCTGAAGATCCAACGAATTTAGATACCAGAGATCACTCCCTGGGGGTCAGTCGCTGCAATAACAGCTACTATTTTTCCTTGCCGATCATTACCGAGGCTGCGTGGATAAAACAATTTCTCGAAATCCATTACAACCACCAGCCGTATTTAGTTCGTAATGGCATTCGCAAAGAGGTGTATCGTGATGAAGCCGTTGTCTCGCCGCGCCGGAAAGGATCGCTGCGGGTCTTGGTTGAGGGGCCCATTGATGTCTTTCACAAGAATGTGCCAAGAACCGTCGAGCTTTGCCGGCAGGCCGGAGTCGCTGAAATCTGGCTCTTGACTTCCTCTCAGCTCGAATCATTTCCCGGAGTTGATCGCGTATTCTCACAAATACCTTTTGACCGGACTCCGGCTGTTTATCGATCGTGTCATGTCCTGGTGAAACTGAGCTATGTCGAGGGAATGTTCGGTCCGCCCTTGGAGATGTTTCACTGCGGCGGCACAGCCGTTGTCTACGATGTAACCGGCCATGATGAATATATCAGGCACGGCATCAACGCTTTGGTGATCGCAAGGGATAATGAGCAGGGCGTAATAGATGCTTTAAATGCGCTGAAAACCGACGAAGAGCTTCTTGATTCATTATGCAGAGAGGCAGGGGTCACTGCTGCCGAGTGGTCCGACTGGACGGTGGCCAGCAAGCAGTTTGCCGCAGCTCTTGAGGCGATCAGCCGCAGCAAACCGGTCAGCCGGACGTATCTGCAAAATATCACCGACACCTTCACCACCTATCAGATGCTGCAGCTGCAGTCGCGGGAATTGACAAGGTTTGCGCAGCGCGAACAAGGTGCCTCCGATGTGCCTGGCACGTTTGATAATTTTGTCCAGCTTTATGGCGAAACGCTGGTGCGCCATCAAAGAGCCCCTCTTTGGGTGCATTATCGGTGTGGCGAAAGAGTTAAACTGCAAATTCCTGCGCGGATAATACAAGGCAAGCACCTGCAGCTGCGGATTGATCCGAGTGTCCGCATTGGCATAATTAAATTGTATTCGTTGCGAATTCTTGCACAACCAGAAGGGCGAGAGATTGCTCATTTTCAACCGAAAAGAGGTTTCGAGCAACTCTATTTGACGGGAACGGCCAAATGGTTGGAGAGATTTGATGACCATTGGGCCATCGAATCGTTCGGCAACGATCCGCAGTTAGTTCTGCCGAAGCTAGAGCTTCCCGCCCATGTTGAGGAAATACTCATTGAGATATCGTTGCATGAGATGGGAATAAGCGAGTATTCAGGTGACCGAGGGAAGAATCTTGCACATTGTCAGAATCCATTCAAATTTTCGAGATTACTTGGTAAAATCGGCATGTTATTATGTTTCGGTTTTCTTTTTTTCTGGAGAACTTATGCTGGAAATCAGCTTTTCCTGATTGTTGACACCTGTAATCCTTCTACAGAGATGAAGGCAGGCATTGGCAAATGTCTGGTCAAGGCAATTGACCTTGGTCCGAGGGAAGCATGCTGATATCGCTCTGCCGAATTCCCCAATTTCTCAAGATACTTGCTCTCTTTTTCGTAGTTCTTGCCTGGTTCTTTTGCACACCATGGTATAAGCAAGCTTTCCTGGTAATCAGCGGCAATGCACCTGAAAAAGATGGTCAGCTTGAAGTGAGTTGGGAAAGTGGTGGCGGGGCGAATTTATACGAATTTCGAAGGTTTATGCTGGATACCATCTCGACCAAAGGGGATGGAAGACACTCGATAACCATCAGAAATCTAGGGGAAAAAAATTCCGCCTCTTTAAGTACGGAAGTTGTTTGTGAGAAGATAGCCCTCGACGGAAAGGTTGTTGATTTGGTCGGTATTGATCTTAAGGGCGGATTGGCATTAGATAACAATACGATTAAACTAACAAATAGAGGAGAAGAATTCCATCTCGACGTTGAGGCAAGGGAGTCAATAGATATAAAGATCAACAGTAACAATCGTTCCGGCAAAGTTGAAATCATCGTCGATGGAAAATCACAGATTTTCGATCTTTATCGTCCTCAGGATAATCAAATGTTTTCCGTTTTTCGTTATTGGATTGTTGGTCCAACGGGAGAATATCGAGTGAGGATGGAAATGCCCCGCTACCCAATCAAATCATTAACGGTTGCAAACGGTAAGCCTGAATCTCAACTGCTTGTTGATCACATAGAAATTGAAGTAGGCCAAAAAGCCTCTGTACTTTTCTCCGGTGAAAAGGAAACCCTGGGAACAAGATTCTTTCGCAAAGTGAGTGCGTTGCAAAAGAGTTATTATCATAAGACTCAGTTTTTATTTCAGCTCCTTTTCGCAGCACTCACGACTTGGTTGCTGACGGCATGCTGGCGAATATATGCCAGGTACAAGGCGGCGGTGGTTTATTTTCTGGAAAACAGCGCGTCTTCTGGTGGTTTTTCGTGCCGGCCTTATCGATTTTTTTTATTTGGTTGCTTGCATTCTGGCCGGGTGTCATGTCGATAGATTCATTGAAGGTCTGGCGAGCGGCAGTGTTGCCGGAAGTTCTCATAAATGATCACCCCCTTCTCAATGTCATCTACTATCGCTACCTAAGCGGGTTATGGAACAACCCGGCAATTGTGCCAATTTTTCACATTGTAGCGATGTCAACATTAATAGCGTATGTATTTCATTCTATACATCGACATGGTGTGCCGCTGAAGTATTTGCTGCCGTTTTATCTTTTGACAATCACTTCGGTGCCGATCGGTCTCTATAACATCCTGCTATGGAAGGACATCCCTTTTGCGCTGCTTATTGTTTTTTGGGCTTTTTTGCTTTGCCAATTCTATCAAAAGAAAAAAGAGAATCAATTCTTCCTGACAAAAGAACAGGTGTTTGCTCTTTTTTTGTCGCTCCTCGCTCTGGCCTTCACCCGCCATAACGGTCTTATATATTTAGCTGTAATTCCAATATATCTTGTGTTGTTGAGGCTGATTCCGATGCGGATAGTTTCTGGTGCATTACTTATTGGAGCAGGAATTATAGGGGGAATCCTGCTATTTCTTAACACTGATACCCTTATCACCCAAGGTAACTATTTATTTTCGCAAGGTACTAACTTCATTAATAATTTCTTGCACAAACCTGCCTGCTGCTATTGCTCTGAAAGCCTGGCTAAACTATTGGGGGATTTTCAATATCAATCAAAAAGACTCGTCATGGGATCTTTTTCATTTTTTCCTCCATGATCGATTTGCCTATTCATTTTTCGTTGATGCCGGCTGGAGTGATATTTACCGATATCTGATTGAGCAACCCATTTTGCCGGTGGTTACCGATTGGGCGATGCGGCTCTACAGGCAGTCATATGCAGTTCCATTTGTATATTTCAGTTGGAATTCTGTATATTTCCTTGTTCTGTATCCACTCTCAATATTGTTTTTCAGAATGTTGCCATTAACGGCAATATTCAGCAGTTTTATACTTGTACAAGTTCTGACATTACTTGTAGTTATTGATTTGATGAATTGGCGCTACTACTACTTCGCGTTCTTGGGTGGGTATTTGCTTATTCCGCTCATTATATTGGATTTGCACCAACGAAATGGGAAAAAAGCCCAAAGCGCCGAGTTATTTCAATGAAATTTAGTATCATCACGGTTAATTATAATGGAGAAAAATTTCTTGAGAGAACTCTCCAAAGCATCGTGCAACAAAAAGATGATGGTGTGGACTTGGAACTTATTGTCGTAGATGGCATGAGTACCGATGGTTCCCATCAAATCCTTGAGAAATATGCCGACGAGATCACCCATTTACTTATTGAGCAGGATACCGGGCCAGCCAATGCTATCAATAAGGGGTTCGCTTTGGCTAGTGGCGATGTGGTTGCATGGCTGAATGCCGACGATCTTTATTATCCCGGAGCCCTGGCAAGGGTGGCGGAAGTATTCAAAGCGCATGAAGGCGTGGCTCTGTGTTTTGGCAGATGTCCCATTATTGATAAAAACGGTGTTGAGATACGGACTTTTATCACCCGATTCAAGGAGTGGTTTTTCCCGTTTTCATCCCAGTTTACCTTCCAATGTATTAACTATATATCGCAACCGGCACTGTTTTTTCGTCGTGAGGCTATGGTCAGTGCCGGGAATCTGCGAGAAGATATGGTCGCCGCCTGGGATTATGATTTTATGCTTCGGCTCTGGAATTTTGGCAGTGGATTGGTCATTCCCGGAGGGCCGATAGCGGCTTTTCGCTGGCATGAGCAATCGATAAGCGGCCAAAATTATGCAACCCAGTTCAAGGAAGAGTTGGATGCAGTCATTGCTGAGGTCGGCAAGATGGAAGGTTCAAATCCTCCTCCATTATTGTGTTCGCTGGGGAATAGTTTGTGCGTATCGCTGTATGTCCCTGCTTCGGCGGCTAAGGAAATAAATGGTTAAAAGAATGGAAATCGATAGATTTGACAGGAGAATTTGACAATGGAGAGATCGATTTTGTTGGAAAATTTAAAAAAGTTTAAGAAACTCAATGAAAATAAATATAACATTGAATCTATCGGTATTTTTGGTTCGTATGCAAGAAATGAAAATAGTGACATCAGTGATGTTGATATAGTTGTTAAGACGAAGAATCCTGATCCTTTTAATGTTGTACATATTAAGGAGGATCTGGAAAAACAGCTGGGGGTAGCTGTTGATATCGTAAGGCTGCGGAACAGAATGAACCCATATCTCAAAAATAGAATTGAAAAAGAGGCAGTGTATGTATGACAGAGAACTGCTTCTGGAAATTTTGAATCAAACATTAGCAGCAGTTCAAAAAGTCATTAAGCGGTTCAAAGTTGTTGACTCCGTTGATTATTTTACAGATACCCCTGCAGGCATGGAAAAACTTGATGCCATTTGTATGTTGATAATTGCTATTGGCGAAAGTTTGAAAAATATTGATAAGATTACCGATAGCAAGCTCTTAGCCCAATACCCGGAGGTCGATTGGAAAGGCGCAAAGGGAATGAGGGATATTATTTCGCATCAATATTTTGATATTGATGCTGAAGAAATATTTTGGGTTTGTAATAAAAACATGCAACCACTCGCTGAAGCCCTAGAAAAGATAATCTCGGATATTCGCTCCTAACTCGCTCATGCGCCAAAAAAACTTGCGTCTATTTTGGGAACAGACTTTGCTGCCTATGGTATGTCTGTCTGCGAATCTTGATTGTTTGTGGTCGCCGGGATACACCGCGCCTTTCTGGGCGCCTTGCCCGCAAACCGTAACAATTCGGGATCTCCAATATAAACGTCATCCCGAGGACATGAGCTGGTTTGAACGGTGTGTTCTCGATATACTCGTACGGATTGCTTGTAAGGGGAAGGTATGCAGAGCACCTGGGAAAAAAACCGGCACCTTGGCATAAACACTCTTTTCCATGTTCCCGGTGATATTGGCGGAACCGAGACCTACCTCCTCGCACTTATAAAGGCCATAGTCGAGGAATTCCCGGATTTGACAAATCACCATCTTTACCCAGTCAAATAATGATCTCTTGATGCGCACACTTTTTACCCGTCACCAAGCGGTATCCTTCTGCCGTCTGCCCTTCAAGGCAGCAATACGGCCGCTACGTATAATCGCCGAACAGCTGCTTTTGCCTTGGGCCGTGGCATGGAGCAAGGTCGATGTTCTCTGGTCCCCCGGTTATACTGCGCCATACTGGGTGCCCTGCCCGCAGGCGGTAACGATTCACGATCTGCAATATAAAAATCATCCGGAAGACCTGACCTGGCTGGAGCGCCTTACCTTAGACTGTTTGGTCAGGGTCGCTTGCCGGCAGAGTCGGGCGATAATTGCTATTTCAGAATTCTCGAAAAGTGAGATTATCAAGTACGGTTTTGCCAAAGCGGACAAGATCCACGCCGTTGCCGAAGGGGTAGATCCAGCTTTTGCCATACCGGCAGATAACAGTACTATTGAAGATACTTTGCAGCAGGGGATTCCCCTCAAGGAACCGTTTATCCTTTGTGTTGCCCATACCTACCCCCATAAACGTGTTGACTTGCTTATCGATGCCTTTCAGGACATTCATCAGTCCATACCCCAAAACCTTATTATTGTCGGTAAACCACGACGCGGCGAGCAGAAGGTTCAGGAGGCAATGCAACGATTGTCAAGCACCGGAGCGGGTCTTTCGCCTGGATGATGGAGTGTCGTTTGCGTTCCTCAAACTTCTTTATCAACATGCTGACGTTTTTGTGTTACCCTCCAATTATGAGGGATTCGGCTTGCCTGTACTTGAGGCGATGATGGCCGGCACACCCGTTGTCACAACACGATGTGCATCGCTTCCCGAGGTAGGTGGCGGCCATGTTCTGTATTTCGAAAGCCTTGACGCGAGAGACTTGGGGCAACAGATTAAAACTGTAATTCTGATGCCCCCCGAACAAAAAGCCACATGGTGCCAAAACGCCAAAATCTGGGCGGAGTCCTTCACCTGGAAAAAAGCCGCACGGCGGACGGTTGAAATCTTAGTATCCTGCGCCTCAGGAAAAAACCTACAAACTTTATAAGATGGGTATCGTCAGTCCTCCACTTCAAAAGTATTAATTCTCAGATGAGCAGTGTGATCTTCACAATCGAATTTATTGAACGATGGCTTGGTGCATTTCCCCGTGTAGTTCTCGCCTTTGCCGGAGTTCTGCTTTGTGTTGTGGTCGTCGGTGCCTTTTGGGATCGCCGTATACGTTTTCCTGCCGCGGTCACGGGCTTTCTCGTTGGGATAGGCATTGTTTGCCACAGCGCAATTCTCAGATATTTTTCAGGTCATGACCTTTGATCAGCGTGTGAAAATTGTCGGCGTGCTTCTTGGCCTTGCGATTCTTGCCCTAACACTACAGGCCGTACGTTTTTCCTACCTGTATAAACGATATGCAGTTTTCTGGTTTACATCGGCATTAGCTCTGTTGTTTGGCTCTTTACGCTTTGAGAGTATACGGTCTTTGGCCGCAATGCTGGATGTGCATATTCTCCTGCTGATCGGTGCAAGCATTCTTGGTTTGATGCTCCTTTTGCTGTTCGCCTTCTCCGTGGTGCTCACTCGCCTGGACCAACAATACCTGTCGTTGCGGGAGCGGTTGCAGAATGGGAGGAGGGCTGTTGATGGGGAAGGTGCAGATAGCCAGTCGTCTTACCCACCGAAGAGGCCTTTCTTTCTTTGGGGCCAGTCGGTTCGGACAATCAGCTCCATTTTTTCCAAAAAAAGTATCGGGCGAACGATCCGAGGAACAAGAATTGGTGCTCCTTTGGCCATCTTGCTCGCATCTCTGGCGGTGCTCCTTGTCGGTTTGGCAACCCCTCAGGCGATGGTTGGGGATGAGGTTACCCATTATTACATGCTGGTCAAACAGGCTCAGAATATTTCTCAGCCAAATTTCTATGCGGACATCCCGATGGCCTCAGGTGGTGTTGAAACACGCCGTTATCCGCATTCTTTTGGCTGGCACTACCTGGGCGCATTGGTGTATCTGATTAGCGGCGGGTCATTCGCCGGCGTTCAGGTGTATCAAGCGTTTTTCCTTCTCCAGTTATTAATGGTTGCCTATCTGCTCGCCCGGTCGAGAGGGGGTATAGAGTCCAGATCGGCACTTCTCTATGTGTTGATACTTGCCTCCTTGCCGCTCTGCCTGTTTTTCTCGGTAACCTTTTATCAGGATGTGCCGATGACGGCCCAGGTCCTGACCTCCTTTTATCTCCTCAGCAACACGGCGCAGTTTCTGGGCTTCCTGTTTCATGGCTTTGGCCATCTGCTTTAAGGTAACTGCGGTACTCTTTTTCCCAGCCTTTTTTTTCCTGGTGATTTTCTGGGAGGTCAAAAAAGGTGGCTGGCGACAAGGTGCATTGGCTTTTATCTGCTCGACCTTGATTGTCCTCGGCAGCACCTGGGTCTTGGGAAAAGCCATTAATATCTATGCCCAATCAGCCTTTTATCCCCAGGAAAAATTAGAGATTGTCGCAACAGTGGTGAAAAACAGGATCATCGCACTGGTGTCGAATACTGAGAGTGAACCGGTCGTTCGGATTGTTGAAAAGAGTGCAGCCGACTTCAACGCAGTATAGCCGGGATAGTTCGCCGGAAACCGCCCCGACGATCATTGCCAATCATCCTGGCGATCTGCGAATCAAGGAGAATTATTTGATCTATGGCGGGCTGTTGCTCTGGCTGCTTATTGGGACTGAGCCTTATGAGTGGTCTGCCTATCATCCGAAAAAAGCTGTCATCATCGGAAGAACAGGAAGATTGGTGGCTATTCGGCATTGGCGGTTCATTTCTGCTGCTGACCGCCTATTTGACCCGTACTGCGCCTGACGCCAGGTTCTTTCTACCCGGCATGCCATTTATCCTGTTGCCGCTTGTCGAACGGGTTGTGCATCTGCCGAAACCAAAATTGTTGATCACCATTGCGGCGGCTCTTGGCTCTGCTGCAGGGTGGCTATGTCCTCAACAAGGCCTACCATTTGCGGGTTGTTCCGCCGGGTATTATTGCAGGTATCGAGTTTCTCAAGCACCACCCACCGAACCCCGAACCATTTTTATGTACCCGGAAGGAAATTACCGTTTATTCCCGGTACCCCATGAATGGTATTTGGGCTATCGGCTTCGTGATTTTTGGCGGGGTGATAATGACAAGCGGCTTGAGATGCTTCAACAGCATGGCATCGGAGCGATAGTGGTGAAAAAACACTTGATCGCCCAAGTTGATGAACAAATCACCAATTTGGGCGTGTATCCACCACAGTTTGTCGAGGATTTGCGGGACGATCAACGGTTTGTTAAGAGCTTTGAGAACGAGGATCTGCTGATCTTCCTTCCTCCAGCAGCCCAAACAAAGATTGAATAAATGTATTGAGACCCGATTTATCTGTTGCAACCGCTGCCGGTTTTTTGTAAGTTTTAGAAAATTGTAAAAGATCAAAAATATGGATGACGAGAAAAAACTTCAAGAAGCGCGCATGCGTCTTATCGAGACCGGCGGTAGAACTTCACAGGACCTCGGTACGGGGCGAATTGTCGGGCAGATCCTCATCTATCTCTATCTGAGGGAGGATGAGTCGTCACTCGATGGTATCGCCGAGGATCTCGGTCTCAGCAAGGCGTCGGTGAGTATTGGCAGTCCGTCAACTCGAGCAACTCGGTTTAGCGAGAAAGGTCTGGAAGAGCGGTGATAAACGCAATTATTATAAAAGTGCTGAGAATATCGGTAAGGCACTGCAACAAGGCCTGCTTGCCCTCGTTCGACAAAAAATAGAGCTTTTTGGTGATGAACTGGATGATAGTCTCAATCTGATAAAAGAGATTCCCGAAAATTCACCGGTGAATGGAGAAATGGCATTTTTAAAACAAAGAATCGTCAGGGCGAAAAAACTCCAAAGCGGATTAGAAAAAGTTCTGGGAAATCCTTTGGTGAGTTTGCTTGCCGGATTAAGGGGTAAGTGATGAGCTGCAAACAGGCTATAGATATTGCTCAGAAATGAGTTGAGGTGCACAAAATTTCTGTCGGCCTATTTGATAATCATTTCCGAAGAAACTGAGCAAATTATGAATGAGCAACAATATCGCTGTTTGAAGCGTCTTGCTTGGGACTACAATATCTCAGCCGAGGAAATGTATGCCGTGATTACCGGAAAGGCCTCTCATGCCGGACATTGGGATTTTCAACACCTGTTGGTTCGTATGCTGGAAAGGTTAAGCTGGTACGATTTACTTGAGTTACTTGATCGTTCAACGTTAGAAAAATGGCTTGTACCTGATGTCCTCAGTCACTTACGTTTTCCGGAGCAAAGAGTCAAATATGAACGACTTGGCAAAATACTACGAGGAGAGCCTGTATCCTTTGCAAAATGGGGTCCTGAGTATCGTTCAGAAGTCAAGAGACACCCTTTTTTTCGAGATCATCAATGGATGAATTGAAAACAATGAGGTGGCGCCAGCGATACCAGAACCTGAGCAGGGCATTTCTACAATTGCAGGAAGGCGTAAACCTCAAAACTCCGAGCAAAATCGAGATTCAGGGAATAATTCAGAGTTTTGAATTCACCTTTGAATTGGCCTGGAAAACATTAAAGGACTACTTGGAATCCCAAGGAGTTCTCTGCTCTTTCCCGAGAGAGGTTGTAAAACAGGCTTTTCATTATGGTATTCTTCCAGATGGTGAGATTTGGTTGGAAATGCTTAATAAACGAAATCTGCTGGCTCATACCTATGATGAGCAGTTGGCGCTGCAGGCATACAGTTTGATTTCCGACGAGTATTATAAACATATGAAGATGTTACTGGATTGGTTTGCAGGACAGATTGATGGATGAAGCAGTAATTGACCTGCCAGAGCGTGTGGTCATCAAAATTTCGGAAATTGCCGGAAAATTCCCAGCAATTGAAAGAGTTGACGTATTTGGTTCGAGAGTTTTGGGAAATGCCAAACGAGGGTCCGATATTGATCTGGCAGTCTTTGGTCAATCAATCACCCCGCAGATCGTCAGTGCCTTTCACGGATATTTGGAAGAGGAAACAAATATCCCGTATTTCTTTGATATTATCCACTTTGAATCAATAATGAATGCATCACTCCGTGAACACATTCTTGAGCATGGAAGGCTTTTGTATGCAAAGTGATTTTTTTGGTGAGGCTTTATAGTATTGCTTTTAGCAATGAGTCGAAAGCTTCAAAAAGCATGAAATGCGGACTGGACAAGTTGCTGAGGAAATCCATAAGCTTGGTTCACTGGTTAAGGGAAAAATAATGGGCAACAAGCAAGCAAATGATACCACTCTGCAATGGGATTTGGTGATCAAGCCAAAAACCGGCTGGTTTGATATCGATCTTAAGGAATTGTGGGATTATCGGGATCTTATTGGAATGTTTGTAAAGAGAGACTTTGTGACGTATTACAAGCAAACAATCCTTGGTCCACTTTGGTACATAATTCAACCACTTTTTACCACAATTGTTTTCACGATAATTTTCGGACGTGTTGCAAAGATTTCTACAGACGGTTTGCCCCCTTTTCTTTTTTACATGGCTGGAAATGTCATGTGGGGCTATTTCTCAGCGAGTTTGAATGCTACCTCAGGGACTTTTAATGCTAATGCATCGATTTTTGGGAAGGTTTATTTCCCGCGATTGACTGTGCCTCTGGCAACTGTGATTGTTAATTTTCTACAATTCTTTATTCAGTTTGTTCTCTTTCTCGGTTTTTATTTTTATTTCATGGTTACAGGAGGTCTCGATTCACCCAATTTCTGGATGATTGGTCTACCTATTCCTCCTGCTTACAGATGGCTTTGCTCAGTTTTGGGCTTGGAATTCTCTTGTCTTCTCTAACAACAAAATACAAGGACTTAAAGTTTGCTATGGGTTTCTGGTGCAACTTTGGATGTATGGCACACCTATTGTGTATCCTTTGAGCCAGATTCCCGAATGGTTGCTGCCATACTATGTTCTGAATCCCATGGTTGCTATTGTTGAAGTGTTTTCGTTATGCCTTTTTTGGAACCAGTGCCATCACAGATGAACCATATTGGCATCAGCTGGTGTGTAACATTGGCGTTTGCTGTTCTTCGGATAGTGCTATTCAGCCGTATAGAAAAAACATTCATGGATACTGTATAAACCTGACCAAGATAAAGATTGAATTAGTTGCATTAGTATTTCAGATATCATATCAAAGTTGCTATGAATGTCATTCAAATAGAGAATCTTTGGAAAGAATACCGCCTAGGTGTGATTGGGCACGGGACTTTAACCCATGATCTGCAGTCATGGTGGGCTAGGATGCGGGGTAAAGAAGATCCAAACTCTACAATACGGCCACTCGCTAAAAATCAAAACAAACAATCTGATGGAATTCAATTCTGGGCCCTCAGTGATGTTAATCTAGACGAGTCACGCAAGGGGAGGTTTTAGGAATTATCGGGAAAAATGGTGCAGGAAAATCCACACTTTTAAAGATCCTTTCACGAGTCACGGCTCCTACCAAAGGATGCATCAAGGTCAAAGGACGGATCGCCAGCCTGCTTGAAGTTGGTACAGGTTTCCATCCTGAATTAACTGGTAGAGAAAACATCTACCTGAATGGCGCAATACTCGGCATGTCCAAAAAAGAAGTTGTTAATAAATTTGATGAAATTGTCGATTTTTCTGGGGTGGAAGCGTTTATTGATACCCCAGTGAAAAGATATTCATCTGGCATGTATGTTCGTCTGGCTTTCGCTGTTGCAGCTCATTTGGAACCTGAAATACTAGTGATCGACGAAGTTTTGGCTGTTGGGGATGCCGAGTTTCAGAAAAAATGCCTTGGGAAAATGAATGATGTCGCCAGTCAGGGCAGAACTGTATTATTTGTCAGCCATAATATGGCTGCTTTAGGTAACTTGTGCAAAAATGCGGTGTTGTTGGATAAGGGGAGAATAGTTCGAGAAGGTCTTTCCAGTGATATTATAGATTTCTATCTAAATGAGAAGAGTACCGTTCCAGAGATATCGCTTCTTAGAGCGTCAAGATAGAAGAGGAAATGGCATCATAAGGGTAAAGGACTAAAAATCCTTATAGGAGAAGAGGAAGGTAAAGCTTATGTAAAAACTGGGGATAATGTTAAGTTTAGGATAATATTTGATATTTATAATAATAAACTCAAAAAATGCAGATTTAGTATTAACATCGATAAAGGGGATCAACATTTTATAATATTAGATTCTTATGTGGTTCTAGGTAAGTATCTAGAAATATTTGATAAAGATTACCTCGATTTTGAAATCGAAAATTTACCTTTATCTCGAGGTATATATTCGATTTCCCTTTTTCGCTTCTGAAAATGATGTTTTTGACTGGATCAATAATGTGGCAGAATTCGTAGTTGAAGATGGTGATTTTTATGGCACTGGCAGGCAATATCCCGATGGATGGGCTGGGAAAACTGTACTGGTCCCTTATACAGTTACAAAATGAAAACTTAACTACACGTTTTTCCAATATATGGCAGAGGAATACGTTTTGAGTGACTGATGAAAATGGATTGTTCATGGGATATTTAACTCCTATTATCAAAGAATACCTAAAACCGGAGTTATCCTTGCTTCGGGGGCGAGTTCTGGATCTTGGGTGTGGAGATCAGCCATATCGTGATCTTATGGTTGGGATCGATTCTTACATTGCCATGGATTGGAATATTAGAGATGCTTTGCGACCACTCCAACTAACCAACTCGTTTATTATCGGAAGTGCTTTAGAACTGCCATTTGGTGAAGATACTTTCGATGGTGTAGTTGCAACGCAGTTACTTGAGCATTTAAAAGAACCTGAAGTCCTTATGGCAGAATTATGGCGGGTATTGCGAAAAAACGGAAAGTGTGTTTTGACTTTTCCTTTGGTTAATCCTGTGCATTTGGCACCATTTGACTATTATCGC
>CAVWHG010000016.1:0-23636 GCA_963754865.1 uncultured delta proteobacterium
TTGATTTCAAATTTCTGTGACGCGGTTGCATATCTTCCATGATTAAACACCCTTTATTTTTCTTTTCCATTATCATTGCATTTGTCATTCGTTCATATAACGTTTCTGCACGAACCTAGGCGAGGATGAATCTATATATTCAATATTAATGTGTGTTTAAGAATGAGACAGCCGTATGTTCGTTGAGGTCTTCTCTGAAAATGGCTCTAACGGGGGAAGTCGGTTTTGTTTTGGGCAATTGTCAGCCCCTGACAATAATCGCTGGTCGCGAATTACAACTGATCCAACCTCCTCCTATGCAGAAATTTCTTCAATCGCTTCGGGTCTGAAGAAAAAGGCAAAGCAGCAGGTTGGATCAGTTGTAATTCGCGACCAGCGATTATTGTCAGGGGCTGACAATTGCCCAAAACAAAACCGACTTCCCCCCCGTTAGAGCCATTTTCAGAGAAGACCTCGACGAACATACGGCTGTCTCATTCTTAAACACACATTAATATTGAATATATAGATTCATCCTCGCCTGAGGTTCGTGCAGAAACGTTATATGAACGAATGACAAATGCAATGATAATGGAAAAGAAAAATAAAGGGTGTTTACTCATGGAAGATATGCAACCGCGTCACAGAAATTTGAAATCAAAGGAGCCTTACCATGTCCCCCCTTGCCTGGGATCAAACATTCAACGTCGGCCATAGAGAGATTGACCGTCAACATAAAGAGTTATTGGCTTTCCTGAATGAGGTGGAGAGTCTCTTGTTAACCTCAGAAAGTTACTCGATCATGGCTCGATTGAACCTTCTGGAGAGGTTGCTTATATTCGTCGAGCAACATTTCAAGCTGGAAAGAGCGGTAATGCAAAATGACGAAAACTCGGATACTGCCGTCTATGATCATTGGCGCAGCCAGAAGAGTTTTGATGCAAAAATATATACCCTCTACAGGGATCTACTCGCCAAAAGATTGGTCCTCGACTCCGACATTCGCAACATGATCAGAGACGAATTCCATTATCATATCAGTAAAGGGAAGAACCTGTTACCTCAGGAGGTGTTTCGTCAACTACCTCGATTGACTAATCAAATGTCAGACTTTCATTTGCATCACCCTGCTGGCCAGGAGATTGGACCTCGAAATCAACATCTCCGACATGATAAGCAGCCCGACCCTGTTGGTTTTTATAAACAATTCTGCTGTTTTCGGTGATTGTAAAAAATAATTACAAGGGCCAACAGAAACGTGCCGATGATAAGGAGCAGAGAAACCGCGATGAACACCGGGGTAGAGCCATCCCGCAACTGCAGGTAGAGGTTGATTGGCAGGGTTGGCCGAAAACCAAAGAGGAAGAAAGTAGTATTGAAATTTTCAAAGTGTTGATCCGCTGTCATTATCTGCGGTGGATGTAATAGCCGGGCCGCGGTCCGAGGGGTAACGTGCCATGCTCGATTTTCTGCTCAACTTGGTTGGTAACCTGGGTCATTGGAGTTACCTGGTGATATTTCTGGTCGTGGCTCTGGAATGCCAGGTGGGTTTGGGTTTGCTTATACCGGGAGAGAGCATGGTTATGGTTGGCGGTTTTTTAGCAGAGCGGGGAATGTTCGACCTTCCAGGCATCGTCATTGTCATTTCCCTTGCAGCAATTCTTGGTGACAGTATTGGCTATGAACTGGGATGGCGTTTTGGCGGAGAATGGCTGCTGCGATATGCGGGGCGTTTTGGCCTGCATCAGGTGCATCTGGATCGTGTCGATGGATTCTTTGCAAAACATGGCAGGAAAGCCGTTTTTACTAGTCATTTCCTCAGCTTGTTTCGTCCACTGATGCCCTTCGTAGCAGGTTCACGCCGCATGTCCTATATGAAATTCCTTTCCTTCAATGCGATGGGTTGTGTCGTTTGGGCAAGTGTGTTCGTTGTACTTGGATATCTTGGTGCGAAAAGTTGGCAAATGGTTGCACCATTGGTCGGCAACTCTGGGGAAATCCTTGGCGGCATGCTGCTGCTCGTTTTCATGATCGGCTGGTTGTGGAACCGGCTGGGTCGTCATGAGCCAGAAGCATATTAATACCGGTGGTATTGATTTGACGTATCAACCTCAGGCTGGAAAAATTATTAAAAACCCATAAAGAGGTTACCAAAGAGTATCAAAAGTACCGGAAAAACGGTGGGGATGAGATTCCCGGTCTCGAAAAGCACTTGAGTTGTTCTGAAAATACCTGCTCCAGCTGTGGTAAAGAAGAGAAAACAGTGGCACTTGAGAGTTCGACAAAACCGGAGACAGCTGATGAGGTTAAAAAAGGAAAAAAAATGAAGAAGAAAGATAAGTAATATTGTTTTGATTTTAGCAATTTTTTCAATATCATTCCAGATCGTTCGATAGGCGTCGGCAATTTCTTCTTTCGCCGCACGGTATTTGCCGGCAGCTACGGCTTTAAGGTGGACCGCTATGCCATTGCCATGCAGGTCGGCCAGGATTTATTCACAGCGGTGCGAGAAAGCGGCGCGAAACAGGTGGTCAGCGAATGCGGTACCTGCCGTCTGCAATTAACCCATGCAACCGGCGTCACCAGCCTCAATCCCTTGTTGGTTTCGCGGGAGAGTTTTGTCGACGCGGCGGAAAAGTCATAAAACAGCTTTGATGTTTTGCACCCTTACCAGCTTTTGGCTTTTCTCACCGCTGCCAGCAGCTGCTCGATATCCTGCGGTGCCACAGCCCCGATGGTACCGATGCGAAAGGTATCGTGGTCGGAGACCTTGCCGGGGTAGATGACGAAACCCGCCGTTTTCAGTCGCTGATAAAAATCCTGGAAATCATAACCGACCGCCTTCGGGCTATGGAAAGCGGTGATGATCGGCGATTGCAGATGTTCCGGAAGCAGCCGACGAAAACCGAATTCATCCATTCCCCGAGCCAGAAGGCTTTGATTCTCTCTATAACGCTGGTTTCTAGCAACGATCCCCCCTTCCTCCTCCAGCTCCAGTAAGGCCTGGGCAAAGGCGCGGACTGCATGAGTCGGCGAGGTGAATCGCCATTTGCCGCCCTGGCGTTCCATGGTCTGCCACTGGTCGTAAAGATCAAGGCTGAGCGACCTAGCCTGCCCGGCGGTTTTCTCCAACACCTCCTGTTTGGCGAGAACGAAGCCGAAGCCGGGTACGCCCTGGATGCACTTGTTGGCGCTGCTCACGAGGAAATCGGCCCCCATGGCCGCTATGTCCATGGGGATGCCGCCGAAGCTACTCATCGCGTCCACCAGATAAAGACGACCGGCCTTCTTGACCGCAGCACCGATGGCCTCGACTGGATTGAGCATGCCAGTGGTGGTCTCGCAATGAACCACGGCAACGTGGCTGATCGAAGTGTCATCGGCGAGAATAGTGGCGACACCCTGCGGATCGGGCGGTGTCAATTCGCCATAATCTTCAATCCGACAGGAAATCCGGCAGCGTTCGGCGATGGTCGCCATACGTCGGCCATAGGCACCGTTGGCCAGCACCAGGAGTTTTCCGGAATCGGGCATCATGGTGGTGATAGTCGCTTCGACCGCAAAGGTGCCGCTGCCCTGGACAAGCACCGAGGTATAGCCCGGGTCATCTGTCGCTAAGCGCACCAGTTGAGCGCGAATATCCTGGACGATGTCGTTGTATTCCCCGTCCCAGGTGCACCAGTCACGCAACATCGTTGATTTGACGGTCTTGGTGGTGGACAGGGGACCGGGGGTAAGCAGCAAATAGGGATTCTCAGGCAGATAATCGAATAGAGTCTTCATAGCGATAGTCACTTTGTGGTTGATTCGGTAAAGGCCCCGGCAAGGATATCGAGGCCCCGGTCGAGTTCGTCTTCGCCGATGGTCAGCGGCGGAGTCAGGGTGAGGAAGCTGCCGTTGGAAACTTTGAAGCTGAGGCCACCGGCGAGGCAATGGTAGAGAATGCGGTCAGCGGCGTCGATGGCCGGTTCCTTGCTCGTCCGGTCAATTACCAGGTCGGCACCGAAAAGCAGGCCCCGACCGCGAACATCGCCGATGAGGGGAAAACGTTTCGCCAATCGTTGCAGAAAGGCAACCGATCGACCGCCCAGCAGAACGGCCCTGGCGCACAATCCTTCATCGACGATGATATCGATGGTGGCCAGCGCGGCGGCACAGGCCACCGGATTCTTTTCATGGGTATAGTGGCCGAGGGCACGATCCGGGGCGATATCGAGGTCACCCCGGGCGAGAATCGCCGCCAGGGGAAAGATGCCGCCGCCCAGTCCTTTGCCGATGACCATGATATCCGGTTCGACCCCCTCCTGCTGACAGGCGAACATGGTGCCGGTGCGGCCGAGGCAGACTGCAGTCTCGTCGAAGACCAGCAGGGTACCGTGGTGGTCGCAGGCCCGCCGCACCCGCTGCCAGTAACCGGGTGGAACGGCATTGACGCTGGTGCAGCGGATCGGCTCGGCAACGACGGCGGCGACATCACCCTCCTGCTCCAGGACGTATTCGAGATAACGGGCGCAACGGCCGTCGCAGTCACCACACTCGCCACCGGGATTCCACAGACAGCGGTAGGGATCGGCTGGCGGCACATGCTCCGTGCCCGGCAGCAGCGGCCCGATGTTCTGACGGAAGAGCGATTCACCGCCCAGAGAGATGGCATCAAGCGAGGCCCCGTGAAAGGATTCCCACATGGAGATGGTCTTGAAGCGGCCGGTGGCCATCCGCGCCAGTTTGAGGGCCATGCCGATGGCGCTGGTACCGCCGGGAGCCAGGAGAATTTTCGCATTCCTCATCGGGGCAAGGGCCGACAGCCGTTCGCCAAGTTCGATTGCCGGCCGGTTGCTGTAACGACGCGGGCAAAAGGGCAGGCCGTGCAATTGCTCGACCACCGCCTGCACCACCCGGGGGTGGCCGTAGCCGACCTGATGGGCGCTATTGCCATGAAAATCGAGGAAGGATCGGCCCTGCACATCGGTAAGGAAGGAACCGGAAGCCCCGGTCAGCACATCGAGGCAGGGCGTCGATAGGCTCTGGCGCAGGAAAGCCCTCTCATCGCGCTGAAGGAGGGCGCGGGTGGCGACATCGACATGTCGTTCCTGCCATTGCTGACGATAGGGGCTCTGGTTGCTGTCACCCTCGCTCGGGCGGGGAGTGGGAGACCGGGGAGGGACGGTCATCGCAGGCTGTCCTCCGGCCGCTCCCCGGCGAGCAGGCGCCGGTTGATGTCAGCGACGATCGGCAGACACTCCCAAATGCCGGCTGCCACATAATGCACCCCATGGCGCCGGTACAGGGCCTCGATAGCCGCGACCCGATTGTGCAGCTCGTCCGGCTCCAGGGCCTCGGTCTCCTCCCGGGTCAGTCCCAGTTCATTGCCGCAGCGGGTCAAACCAACGGTCCACATCCCGGCATTGCGACCTTCTTCAATATCGCTGACGGTATCGCCGATCTTGACCATCGCCGACAGGGGATAGACCTGCAAACGCAAGGCGTTCTCATAGCACATATAAGGATGGGGGCGGCCGGCGGGCACATCGGACGAGCAGACCACCGCGTCCGGACGGTAGTCCTGGGCGGCAGCCCGGGGCACCACCACCTCCATCATTTTGGCGGTATAGCCGGTACTCGAGCCGATCTTGATACCCTGTTGGCGCAGTGCCGAGGCAAACTCCAGCACTCCATCGATCAGCCCACAATGATTGGCGACCGCCTTAATCATTAAAGGTTCGGCAGCGGCGTAGACGAGCGTTACATCTTCCTCGCCCGCATCCCGGCCATAGCGGCTGCGCCACATGGCAGCAAGTTCCGGCAGGCCGAGCATGGCGCGGATATGGTCTTTTTTCTCGAGTCCCATAAATTGGCGGGCCTGGGCCACAGTGGCGACGATATCGAAACGTCCGAAGGCCTCGATAAACACCGCTGCCGGTCCGACGCAGCCGTAATCGATGGCGGTACCTGCCCAATCGAGGATGACTGCCTGAACTCCGGCCGCAGTATTATTTAAACGATATTCACTCATGATTTTCAAATCCTGGTTGATGTTATCTGATAAGCCAAGCCTGACTACGTTTACGGATGCCTCCGGTCAACAGGCCGTAGACAAGGCGAACGAGGATGTTGGCCCCGACGATGAGTATCGACATGGCACAGGCCGGAGCGGTATCACCGGCGTCGTCCATATTGGCGACGGCTACCGAGGCCAGCGGCAGATCGGCGGAATAAAGAAAGATGACCGCCGAAACGGTGGCCATCGAGTTGACAAAAAAGTACATACCGATCTCAAGGATGGCCGGCATGCATACCGGCACGGTTACCCGGACAAAGGTCTTGGAAAAAGGTACGCCCATGGAGGCGGAAACGGTTTCGAACTCCCGGTCCATCTGCTTGAGGGCGGTGGTTGCGGTGAGGAAGCTGACGGAAAAGAAGTGCACGATATTACAAAGCACCAGGATGATCATGCTGGCATAGACCCAGTTGAAGGGATTGGGGATGAACAGGCCACCCAGATTCCAACCCTTGGCGTTGAAAAAAAAGATATAGGCGAGCCCGATAACCATGCCCGGCAGGGCCAGAGGCGCAAGGGAGAGAAAATAGGCGACCTGGCGCAGGCCTTGAAGCTGTCTCGTTTTTTCGATGAGATAGGCGGCAAAGAAGGTGATCGCCGTACCCCACACGGCTGAGTAGAAACTCATTCGCAGGCTGTTCCAAAAGGCGGTGTAGCCACCCCCACCGGTTCCGGAAAAGTGAAAATGCCAGAAGCCGAGGTCGAGCTGATAGGGCCAGACCTTGACCAGGGAGGCAAAAAGGGCGGTGAGGTAAAAAAGGACGATCAGACCGCCGGTCAACCAGCAATAGCTGAGGAAAAAGGCGTCTCGGCGGCTATTCGGTTTGGGGGTCAGCGGCACCGCTTTGGCGGCAAAGGCCGCGACCTGACGCCGCTGAATGAGCCGGTCGGCAATGAAGGCGAGAACCGCGGGAATGAGTAAAACGACGCTGACCACTGCCCCCATACTGAAATTCTGTTGGCCGATAACCTGTTTATAGATATCGGTGGCGAGTACCGCATAGTTGCCCCCCACCACCTTGGGCGCTCCGAAATCGGTGAAGGAGAGAATAAAGCAGACGAAAAAGGCGCTCATCAAGCCGAATTTAACCCCCGGCAGGGTCACGGTGAAAAAGATTCTCGCAGGGGTGGCACCCAGCGATTCGGCGGCTTCGTAGAGACGGGCATCGGTCATCTTTAAAGCAATGACCAGGATCAGCACCGCCTGGGGAAACGCATAAAGGGTTTCGGCGATGATGATACCGACCGGACCGTAGAGGTGGATATCGATGCCCGGCAGGACACCGAAGAAACCGGTGGTCACCAGTCCCTTGCGTCCGAACAGGTAGATGAGGGCGATGCCGTTGAGCAGGGTCGGAGCGAACAAAGGCATCATGGCGATGCCCTTGAGCAGACTCCGGCCGGGAATGGTTGTCCTGGTCAGAGCGTAGGCATAGCCGAAGCCGAACACCACCGAGAACAGAGTGGTAAAAACTGCCACCACCAGGCTATTAAACAACGAAACAAATAAACTCGGAGTGTTGAAATACTTGATATAATGCGCCAGCCCAATAGAGTTGCCATGCTCGTCGACCAGGCTCTTGATCAGCAATTGCAGGACTGGCAGCACCAGAACCACTACCATCCACAGGCAGAGGGCAAGGATGAGCAGCCGTTTGATCAGGCGCTCGGTATCGACTCCCGCCCAAAACCCTTGCGCCGTTTTGGCGGGGGAGGTCGCCCCGGCAGCGTTCACTACCACGCCGCTTTCAGGCATGGCCTTCTCCAGCGCCATAAACACGCAACCGGTTGAGAGGGAGATGAACCGGCAGCTCCATTTCCGGACGGATATCGAGGCGGCGCACCTTTTCAGCCGAGACGTCGGCATCCAGTCTCAGCCCGTCCCGATCGCCAGCACCAATGCTAAGGTTGAGCCGGAACTGGGCGCCGCGATACTCCATGGTCATGACCTTGGTGGGCAGCATATTTGTGGATTCGATCTCCCGCCCGATCATCACATCCTCTGGGCGGATGGCAATGGTCACTTTGCTGCCCGTTGGAAGAGCTGCCGAGCCATTTTCCATACCCACCCGAACCTGGTGGGCGCCAAGGCCATAGACTCCGTCATGTACCTTGACCGCACCTTGAATGAAATTCATCGCCCCGATGAACGAGGCGACAAAGGGGGTCGCCGGCCGATCGTAGACATCGTGGGGGGTGCCGTCCTGAACCAGGTATCCCTTTTCGATGATGAGGATGCGGTCGGCCATGGTCAACGCCTCTTCCTGATCATGGGTAACCATGACGGTGGTGATACCCAGCCGCTTCTGAAGCTGGCGGATCTCACTGCGTAAAACCAGGCGCACCTTGGCATCGAGCGCCGAAAGCGGTTCGTCGAGCAGCAATAGCCCCGGAGAAACCGCCAAAGCTCGGGCCAGTGCCACCCGCTGCTGCTGGCCGCCGGAAAGCTGGGCCGGGTACTTGCGACCCATGCCGCGCAGCCCGACCAGATCGAGAAGCTGATCGACCTGGGCAGTGATTTCTTCGCGGCTTGCCCCACGGCTTTTTAACCCGTAGGCGATGTTGTTGCGGGCCGAGAGGTTGGGGAAAAGGGCGTAGGATTGAAAAACGATACCGATATTGCGCTTGGACACCGGGTAATCCGAAACATCGCGTCCGTCAATGATCACCTTGCCTTCACTCTGCGGTTCCAGGCCGGCGATAAGCCTCAGCAGGGTGGTCTTGCCGCAGCCGCTCGGCCCTAGAATGGAGAGGAACTCACCCCGCCGGGCGCTAAAGGAAACATCACTGAGCGCGGTAAATTTTCCATAGGTCTTGCCGACCTTTTTCACCGTCAGGTAGTTGTCTGTGGTATCCATGGAGGTATCCTGCTAAGATGAAGGAGCCGGGCAGAACCCGACTCCGTTACTTCCCCTGTTACTTTTTAGCCTCGCTCTTGCCGTCGTAGCGCTTGCTCCACTCTTCGAGAATCCGGGCACGATTGGTCGCCGCCCATGAGAAATCGTTTTTGATCAATTGCTTCTCGGGATCGGCCGGATACCCCTCGGGAATGGCCACCCCGGTGGCATAGGCGGTGACCGGATAGACCTTGGCGTAGGCCGACATCACCTCACCACCGATCGCCCAGTCAAGAAAGGTCTTGGCGGTATCCTTGATCTTGGCCTTCTTGATCAAGGCATTGGCTTCCACATCCCAACCGGAACCCTCACTCGGAAAGACCGTGAGCACCGGCTCCCCTTTTTCTTCTGCATGAAACCGCGATAGGCAAAGGAGATGCCGATCTCGGTCTCGCCGGCCCCAGCCATTTTGCAGGGCTTTGAGCCGGAATGGGTGTAGCTCAACATATTGTCATGCAATTTATCGAGATAGGCCCAGCCCTTCTCCTCGCCCATCAACTGGAGAATGGCCGAGACGGTCAGATAACCGGTACCCGACGAGGCCGGATTGGGCATGACCAGGTGTCCCTTGTAGGCCGGATTGATCAAGTCGGCATAGCCTTTCGGCATCGGCAGCTTTTTCGCCTCCATCTCCACAGTATTGACGCAGAAGCCGGTTTCCCAGGCCTTGATACCCACCCAGTGCGGTACGGCATTGGTGTCGCGCATGAAGCCGCGGACCTTCTCCAGTCCTTTCGGGGCGTAGGGCTCGACCATTCCCGCTTGATCGCAAAGCATCAGCGAGGTGGCGGCGGTTCCCCAGATGAGATCGGCCTGGGGATTGTCTTTTTCGGCTAAAAGTTTGGCGGTGATGATGCCGGTGGAGTCCCTGACAATTTTAACGTTGATGTCCGGGTGGCTTTTCTTGAACAGTTCGAGGTAGCCGGGGATCTCGTCGTCCTCGAGGGCGGTGTAAACCAGCAGGTCCTCGGCCCAGGCGGGCAGGGCGGCCAGCAGCAGCATCGGCGTCAGCAACAGATTTTTGGTGATTCGTAGCCATCTTCGGGTCATGTTCGTTCTCCTTGTATTGATAGGGTGGATGGAAATGTTTCGGTCAGGCATTTTTCCTGACTCTCGACTCGTCGGACGCGGAACTCGCGGACCAGGTCAAGAAAGGTCTGAACGGTCCGCAATTGTTTGAACCCGGGCAAACAAACGAAATACTGTCGAACTGAGAGATCGATGCCCTGGAGCGGGACGGCGCGAAACCGTTCGTCGCTCGAAAACTCGTCCTCGAGGGCAATGCCGAAGCCGATACCGGCGGCTACAGCCTCTTTGACCGTCTCCCAAGAATCCAGTTCCATCACCACCCGCGGTACGATTTCGAGCTTTTTGAGCCGATCTTCGAAAATTCGCCGGGTCATCGAGGTGGAATGGCGAGCGACCATCGCCTGGTCGCGAAGTTGGCGGGCATCCAGCTTCGGCAGCATTGTCCAGGGGTGGTGCCCGGCAACGAAGAGCACGATCTGCTGATTGCTATAAGCCAGGTTGAAGAGCTGTTTTACCGGCTCGGCGGCGGTTATTTCTGCCAGGTCGAGCCGGCAGGCCAGTACCTCATCGATCAGGGTCAACGAATCGCCGATTTGTGCACGAAGGGTGACGCCGGGATGACGCTTCATGAATTCGGCCAGCATGTCCATGACGAAATAGTGGCAGGACAAACCGATTGCCAGTTGCCCCGATTCCAGCCGGCCGGCACTATCAACGGTCGCCTCAAAATCGTCGAGCAGGCGGAGGATGGTCCGGGCTTTCAGCACCAGGGTTTTTCCCAATGGACTGAATTCGACCTGTTTGCCCCAGCGGTTGAACAGCTTGACCCCGTAGGTGTCCTGGAGCTTACGCAGTTGCGTTGAGACCGCGGGCTGAGTGACGCCGAGGGCCCTGGCCGCCTGCAGACAGGTGCCGTAAGTGGCCAGGGCATCAAGAGCTTTGAGCTGATAGAGATTCATTGACAGCCGGAGTGGATGTTGTCGGTTACCTTACCTCCTCTCTATATATCTGTTGCTGATTTTGTTTGTGTTAGAAGACGGTTAAATGACTATTACTAAAAGTTAACGAAAGGAGTGTTGCTCATAGTTTTGATTATACTGAGATGGTTGGTCTGAATATGATAAAAAAGGATCTTCAACAGCAGGCGGGATGAGATTGTCCTGCTGCCCTTCAATCAAGAGGTGCACACCGGAGGTTGACTGAAAAGCTTTGATGGAGGAGACACGGCACTGGGATTTTAAGTTACTCGTTGCAGTTTTCCGGCTTTTACGTTCTCCGTTTATTCTCTAGCGTTGTTGATTCTGATTACTCTAAATAGCGGAGAAAGCATGTCACCCATTTCGCAAAACTTACAACATCTCCTCGGCTGGTCGGGAGGAGGGAATGTCGCGATAAGCCTTCTTGAACATATCGACAACTGCGGGTTGATCAACAAAGCGGCAAAGACTGTCGAGGGCCTCAACCACATAGGGGTTGAGAGTACCTGGTTCGAGACCGGCACTTTCAGCGTAGAGTCTGTCACCGCCAAAATGGTTGAGATATGCTTCGGCGATTTGACTACGGGCCGAATTGTGTTCACAAATAAAGAGAATTCTTATCATATAGTTTCAAGTATTTGTTATGTTACAATTGTCTCAACCTTCTTGTCATCTTTTTGCTGATCGGATGTCATTGTCGTGCCGATCTTATGTGTCTTGATTTCAGCAATTTTTTCAATATCATTCCAGATTGTTCGATAAGCGTCGGCAATCTCTTCTTTCGCCGCAAACGTCAAAAGTGGTGCACGATGAATACCCATTTTCTCAACATCAGTCGAAAATGGTATGTAACTATTCGAGAAATCTCTTGTATTCCTTTCGCAAGGAATACATTGTGTCGCGATGGAGATTTTTGCTTTGTTGTACCATGCTGAAAAATGGCAGGAGCTTTTTTTTACGATAGTTTTTATCGCTGAAAAACTCGTACAGCTGCTCAAGGGAGCGTGCCGACAAGGTTGTGGGTATTACCGGCACTACAATTATGTCAACGGCTTTGAAGATATTTTCGGAGAGTAAGGAAATGTTTGGCGGGCAATCCAGAATGATTACCTGGTATTCACTATTTATGCCTTGCAAAGCCTTATGCAGCCGCGAACGACTGTTTTTCATGCGCGATAAAAAGATATCAAAATCGCGAAAAGTAAGGTTAGCCGGCAGGAGGTCCAGATTTTGATAATCGCTTTCCCGAATGGCCGACGCAATCTCCTCACTCTTCTGAAAAAAGGAGTTATCCTTCAGTTGCATTGAAGGTTTCACCCTAAAATAAAAACCAGAAGCGCCCTGGGGATCAAGATCGCACAACAAGGTTCGGTTGTCATTCATTGCGCTGGCATAGGCAAGGTTTACTGCTGTTGCCGTTTTACCAACCCCTCCCTTATTGCTGTAACAGGCAACAATCTTCATCTGAAGCTTTTCCTGCCTAAAAGAATTAATGGTTAACGGGTAAAGGAGGCGAAATGGCTCTGGGCAGCCAGCGGCTCTTCTCCTTCAGCTGGTTTTCTGCGCCGATATTTCCCATTTGGCATCATGTCCCATGAGAAGGTGTTATCCTTTTCATACACGGAGAGGATTTCTTCCAGCTCGGCCTTGATCCCAGGATTATAGACGGGAACAATCGTTTCCATTCGCCGGTCAAGATTTCGCTTCATCCAGTCCGCAGAGCCGATGAGGAAGATTGGGTCACCAGCATTTTCAAAACGATAGATTCGGCTGTGTTCCAAAAAACGGCCGAGAATGCTGAATACCCTGATGTTTTGGGAAAGACCGGGTACCCCGGCACGGAGGCTGCAAAGTCCCCGTACGTTTAGGGAAATGGGGACACCTGCCTGGCTGGCCAGGTAGAGTTCGCGGATGATGTCGCGGTCCTGCAGCTGGTTCAGTTTAGCCCTGATCCCGACAGGTTTGCCACTCCTGCAATTGTCCACTTCCCGGCGGATGAGTTCGGTGAATCGCTCGCGCATAATTATGCGGGGCCACAAAAAGCAACTTGTACTCCTGCGCTATAATGGCCCCGGTCAGTTCATTGAATAACCGACTGGCGTCCTCGCCGAGCTGCTGGTTACAGCTGATAATACCAAGATCGCCATAGAGCCGTGCTGTACCGGTATGATAGTTGCCCGTTCCAATATGGACGTATCGTTTGATCCCATCGCTTTCTTCACGGACTACCATTGCCAGCTTGACATGGGTTTTTAGTCGTTCGACACCATAGACGACATGGGCGCCTCCCTGTTCCAGTTGTTTTCCCCAGGCGATATTAGGTGCCTCATCGAAGCGGGCGGTAATTTCCACCAGAACGGCCACCTGTTTACCGCGCTCCAATGCTTCCATCAAGGCCTTGACGATCGGTGATTGGGTAGAAGTTCGATAAATGGTCAGTTTGATCGCCAGGACTTTCGGGTCAGTCGCCGCATGCTGCAGAAGTCTCAGAACCGAGGAGTCAAAATCATGGTAAGGCAGATGGATGAGAATGTCCTCTTTCTTGATTTCATCAAAAAAAGTGTCAGTGTCCAGGGAATGGATTTTTTTAAGCCTGGAATGATGGACGGGAATATGAGGGGCATCGCGCAAGTCGCTGCGGCCCTCAACCTTAAGTTCGAGAAGGACGCTGTAGCCGAGCATTCCATGAATCTTCATCACCTGAGTTTCATTGATGGTGAGTTGTTCGACCAGCCAGCCGAGAAGCTCTTCGGGGATCGAATCACAGACTTCCAGGAGAACAATGCCGGCAAATTTCCGGTAATTCAACTCGGCCGTCACCATACTGATGATGCTTCCCGGTTCAAGCTCTTCGCCGGGATGGTCATCAAGCCGGGCACGATCCCACGGGTTATCTTTAGCGCCACGGGTGACCCGGAAACAATAGGTGGCAATCGAAGTGGCGCCGGGGAAGAGGAGATGGAGATTGTTGGCAATGATCTCCTCCAGCAGAACAAAACCCCGATTTTCCGGCAAGGGAACCCAGCGTTTGCGGTTGGCAGGGACCTTCAGCCGGACGAAACGATTGCGTCCGTCCTCCTTGGTGATAACCACAGCAAGATTGAGGCTGAGGTTGCTGATGAACGGGAAAGGATGGGCGGCATCAACAGCCAGGGGTGTGAGAATCGGCAGGACCGATTCCTCGAAGTGACTTTGTAAAAAATTCTTGTCCTCTTCCTGTATCGAGTCGTAGGACCGCAGAAAAATTCCTTCGCTGGCCAGGGAAGGACGTAAGGTATCCACGAAAAGCTTGCTGAGGATGCCTGTCTGCCGCTTCAATTCATCACAGCAAAGTTCGAGCTCCTCGCAGGGCTTGAGGCCGTCGAGATTGGCAACCCCCGGCTGGTTTTTCACCTTTTCATGCAGCCCGCCAATTCTTTTCATGACGAACTCGTCAAATATCATCCCCATGATGCCGGCAAATTTAATACGCTCAAGGAGTGGCTGGGTATTGTCTTCAGCGAGTTCGAGCACCCGACGGGCAAAAGAGAGCCAGCTCAATTCTCTATTGATATATGCGTCACCAGCATCAACATCGAGAAGGGGAATTGCATGCATGGGGCAGTGTCCTAAGTCGTTGTAAAAAAATAACATAGCCAAAGGAATGCCCGGAACGGCATAAGGAGCCGTAACAAAATGGGTTGAAAATGGCCATGTTATTTTGTAACGGCTCCTAAGTTTTGGGGAGGGTCTCCATCACGCTATAAAGCGTCTACAAATTGAAACCAATTCCTTGGAACACTGAAAATTCTTAGACTGAGAAATTTATCACGATCATTTTCAAAAACCCACCTGGGTATAGCTCGTAGTCGGTAATTTTGGCCGTTTGAGTCAACAGTGAGGTTTACTAGTCCTGCATGCTCCTTAACTTCAGGGGAAACACCATCTATAAGCATACCCGAATAGGATATATTCCTCACAATTCCTTTATATAAACCACGCCCAGTCGAGATCTCCACAACTAAATTTGATACTTCCTTCCTGTCTTGATGCCTTTTCTCCATACCCCCCCTCCTTTAGCTTAAAGTCAACAAAAAAATTATACAACCGTGAAGAAAATAAATCAAGCAAGCGAGAGGAGAAAATGATAAGTCAGTGTTCTCTGCGGGGCTCCGAAAAAAAATTCCAGAGCCCGAATATCGATGTCATCCGTCAAAAAAGCTTTCGCTTCACGATTCTGATGAAAGATTAATCATTTTTTGAAATTTCCTGAGAATCCCTTTCTGTTCTTTTTTAATCAGCTGTATCGCCGCTCCTACTTCCACAATACGTCGGTCTCTTTTATCCATTTCATCCCATTCAACAAGTATTTTTGAGACCTCAAGAGGGTAAACTCTCACGTGACATTTATTGCCCCTCTTATTGTATTCGTACTCAGCAAAGAATTTTTTTGAAACATCGCCAAGAACACCCGCTTCTTCAAAAGCTTCTTTCGCTGCTGACTTTTCCGGAGACATTAATTTTTCAATTCTCCCCTTCGGGATCACCCAATTTTTATTCGAGCTGGAGGTAACCAATATGACTTCTGTTATCCCGTCTTTAGTCCTAAAAGGAACGACCGCTGATTGTCTGAACAGCCATAGATGTTTCTTTGCCATTATTTCTCAGAAGCTAAATTTTCAGATTTCATCTCAATCTGTTGGGAGAAAACCAAACAACCCTCCGATCTCAGAAACCCAGTATTGCAAAAACATTATTCAGGTTTTGGGGTGAGTTTCCAGTGTGGGAATGCATGAGCTTGGCAATACAGTTACAGGATTAATATTTGGATTGAATTACAAAACGAATAAAAAATCATGAGATCTTTAGTAATCTGCTCTCGGTATCAATCGTAACAAGATAAAAGAAGAGTTTGGCCTCATAACGGGAGTGGCTGACACATATACAGCATCAACAATTGTCCTCCGGATCAGCTTGCAAAGAATGTGCGAGGTTCAACTCCCGAAGCATGGCTCGTTTCTTGAACTGGTGCGCCTGCATCCGTCGGAGAATTCCATCCAGCATCCGAACCGCAGTCACCACATGAGGGCCTTTGTTGAGCATGACACATTCGGACTGGTGGCCCATAGATGCGTCGGAGATTTCGGCGCGGGACGGCATACCATCTTTGGCAAGCGACTCGAGGACTTGAGTGGCCCAAATTACCGGCACATGGGCCGCTTCGCATATCCAGAGGATCTCTTCCTGTACTTCGGCCATGCGTTCGAATCCGCACTCAACAGCCAGATCGCCTCTGGCGATCATCACCCCGCAACAAGGCATTCGCATGGCGGCGAGCAGCATAGCAGGCAAGTTAGAAAAACCGCGCCTGGTTTCAATTTTCAAGACGATAGCAGGCTGGCGTTTTCCCAAGCGTACAAGGTTTCGATGAAGCAATTGAACGTCCTTGGCACTGTTGGCAAACGACAGCTCAACTACATCGGCATGCCGGGCAACAAAGGCGAGGTCCTTGATGTCCTTTTCGGTCAGGGCAGGCAACCGCAACACGCTGTCGGGAAGATTAATGCCCTTATCACCACACAGCTTTTCCCCGGACAGACGGGCGTTTGTGATTTTAACCAGCACCTGGCTTTTTTCGATCGTCTCGATAACGCCGCCTATTTTGCCGTCGTCAAACCAAATTGTTTCTCCGGGATGGACATCATCAAAAACCTCAGGGATGGTCACCCCTATCATTGCTGGAGTAAGGAGCTGGCCGTTACTGTCATAGGTCGCATGGCGACCAATTCGAAGATCCCGTGTCAGTATCAGCATATCGCCCAGCCGAAGCATGAGCCGACCCTCGTCGGACGGCAGGTCACCGACAAGAGTCTCTTGTTCTTCACCCCCATCGCCTTTTTTACACTGCAGTACAGTCCCGGGAACCAGGTAGGCCGTCTTGGTCAACTCCCCCCAGCATCCCCAATCGGTCATGTCCAGGATTGTCATTGTCCGGTGGGAACCCCGGGCATCGGTAAAGAGGACCTGTTGACTCGCCCCAAGGTTGGCCAGCCATTCGGCCGAAACCGGTACACAGGCATCTGCCGGCGAAGGCGGTGGACACGGCGCGGATTCTGAGGTAAGCCATACACGGGCAGGTGCGATAATCCGACCGAGCGTATCTCGTTTGGGTCGGATACGTGCTACTGCAGGTTTACGTTCAAAGGCGCCGGTCCGCAGTTTTGGGCCGGCCAAGTCCATGACCACTCGGCAGGATCGTCCAAGGGAAAGCTCAGCCCGTCGCAGATGCTCGATCATCTGTAACCAAACAGTGGCATCATCGTGAGCACAGTTGATGCGCATGCATTCCATGCCCTGCTGGAGAAGATTATGCACCAGATCATAATCGTGGGCCGCCTCGCTCGGCATGGTGACCATGATCCGAACGACTCTTCCCTGGGCCGAAGTGCCCAGAAGACACTCCGTATGTTCGCTCAGGAGCTGCTCGCCGAGAGCAAAATCAATAGTTGCCTCTTCTTTGGGCAAGGAAGATTTACCCTTTCCCTCTAAGAGATGAACAGCCCTGATAACCGCATCAATGGTAGCCAGTACATGTGACTCGGAGCGCCCAAGCGACGACAGGCCCAACACGGCCAAATGCTGCTGCAGATGACGCCGGTCACGCCGCCGCAGCACAAGATAGTGGAGCAGATTTTCCGCACTCTTCCGGTAATTGGGGTGAATTTTATCGAGACGAGATGCACATTTGGCAACATCGTCAATCATCTTTGCCCGGATGACCTGCAGTTCCTCAAGCACCTCTTTCATTATCCGGCGTTCCAGAATGGCGGCATTAGCGTCTTTTTTTTCAGTTTTCATAGCGGTGATTTAGCATCGATGGCGCCGGCAATTACCTTGATGAAGCTGTCCATCAACCGTTGTTGGGTTTGAATGAGATTTCGGTCAATTCCATGCAAAAATCCTGCTCCTACGTAGCCGGTCATCGAGGTGATGGTCCCGGTGTCGATGGCTTTTTTTGCCGTGGCCAGTAGAACGCCTTCCCTATCTGAATGGCTATCATGGTCAACAAATCAAAGGCTGAGCGATTGCAGGATAGAGGCAAGATTTTTTGCCGCTTCCCCGGTCTGGTCAAAATACCGGCTGCGCAGTTCACAGATCAGCAACCCATCGTAGTCATGGATAAATTCGGTAAACAGGGCCGTGAATGGGATGTTGCCCAAACCGACCGGCATATGGGAATCACCCCTGCCAAAGGGTATCTGGTGGGTCTGAATCTTTTCGGTGGCATAGACCGAATGGCCGAAATTGTCATGGACATGGCAATGGGCAATGAATGGAGACGCGCTTCGAATCTCGGCAAGCATATCCAGGCCATAAAACTTGGCGGAAAGATGGAGATGGCCGAAATCGAGGTTCATTCGCACATTATCGCGGTTTATCCGGCGGATTTGATCGGTGAGTACCTGGGGGATTTCCGCATAACAGTAGGGCGAGTGGTGCAGGTAGGGGCGGGCGTTCTCCATGGCGATGATCGTCTCTGGAAAGGCTGCGGCAGCAGCCTGAAGAAGCTCCGCTTCCTGGTCGAGAAGTGCCTGCTGTTCCCACTGCGGCAGCGACAAAGGGCCGTGACTGGCAAATTTTTCTTCCGGCAGATAGCGGCCCGGGTGGTAGACCATGCAGCGGGCACCGATTGCCGAGGTAAATTCCAGTGAGGCGAGGAGTACGTCGCGGTGCATCTCAGGACAGCGACGGTCCATGAGGTTTAACGGATTGGCGGCATGGGTGCTGTAGGCAAAGGGAAAGTCGGCGAGAATCCTTTGTGTTTCCGCTGTTCGCCGGCGATCAAGGCGGCCGTTTCGTACTGCGTCGAGACCGTGGATCGATATCTCCGCTGCGGTCAAACCGAACTCCTGAAAGGCGACGAGGTCGCGCTGCAAGGCCTTTAAGCTGCCATCCACACGCACTTCATTGATATTGCTACCGATCTTTAACATGTGGCAAAAACCTCCCGTCCGCCGACAAAGGTCTTCAGGACTCTCGGAAAATCGTCGGAATGGTCGACTAATACCATATCCGCAGCCTTGCCTTCTTCCAGGGAACCGGTTTCCTCGGCGATGCCGACTGCCCGGGCCGGATTGAGGCTGACCATTTTCAGTGCTTCGTGCAGGGGGAGGATGCCGAGCCTTTCCAGGGTCAGTACCGCGTGCAGCAGGGTCATCGGCGAATAATCGGAACAGAGGATATCGCCAAAACCCCAACTGATCGCCTCGCGGGCACTGAGATTTTTGGCTTGCGACTGGCCGCGCACGACATTCGGCGAACCGAGGCAGATACTGACCCCAAGCTCCTTGGCAGCGCGGACCGCCTCGATATTGACCGGAAATTCGGTCATGCCGATGTTCATCTCTTTCAGCCAGTGGATCTTTTCTCGGGAATCGTCGTCATGCGAGGCGATGGCGATGTCGTGCTCCCGGCAGATTTTTATCATATCGGCGATTATCACCGGCGCATGGCTCTTTTTTGCCTCAAGTTTCCGTTCAATGATATGATCCATCTCGGCATCGCTCTTGGCGTAGACCGGGCCGTAATAGCTCTTGAAGGCGAGGATATCGCGGAACTGGCCCTGACCGGGGGAGTGGTCCATAAAGGAGAAGAGATTGATCTGTCCGTCCTCGATCAAGCCTTCGAGAAACGGCACCGCCCCGAGGTCGGTGATTTCGAAGCGGGCATGAATCTTGGTATTAACCTTCAGCTTATTGAGCAATTTATTGATCTCTCGGATGATGCCCGCCGCGGTATTGTTATTGCGCAGGCCCACCTCGAGCTCGGCAAAAGACAGGGAGTGGTACATGGTGGTTATGCCGCAGGAAGCGATTTTCTTGTCAAGTTCATACACGGCGATATCCACCGGGAAAAAGGTGTTGGGGCGGGGTTCGATGCCCTTTTCGATGGCGTCGGAATGGATATCGATAAAGCCGGGAAAGAGGAAGTTGCCCATCGCGTCAATGACTCGGCTGCCGTTGAGGGCAGAGTCGACGATCTTGACGATCCGGCCGTCCTCAACCTGCAGCGAGGCATTCTGCCGGACCCCTTCCGGGGTAACGACGTGGGCGTTGATGATCACAAAACGGTCCTGCATACATGTTCTCCAGGGTAATTGTTCTGACAATTTATCTCAAATAGTGGGACATTAAGGTGGCGCCGAGCAGCACCTTTCTTCAGTTGATATGATACACCGAATCGGTCACCGATTGCAGCAGGGCTGGGTCATGGAAAATGCCGATCATCGTCGTGCCTTCCTGTCGTAACTCGGTGAGAATGTCGAGGACGATGCCAACCGAATCCTGGTCGAGGGAGGCGGTCGGTTCATCGAGCAGGAGGAGGCGCGGCTGCCAACTGACCGCCCGGGCAATATTGACCCGCTGTTGTTCGCCGCCGCTGAAGGTTGCCGGATAGGCATCGAAGAGGTGGGCGGGAATACGTAACCGTTCAAGGAGACTCGTGGCCCTTTTACGGGCAACCTCCCGGGTTACTCCGTTGCGGCTGACAATCGGCTCCATAACCACATCGAGGGCGGAAACCCGGGGGATGACTTTGAGAAACTGGCTGACATAGCCCATCTCCCGGTGGCGAATATCGATTACCGCCTGGTCCGGCAGGGTGGCGAGATCGACCATGCCGTGTGTTGCCGATTGGTAGCGGATGGCGCCGCTGCCGGCGAGGTAGGTGCGGTACATACATTTCAACACCGTGCTCTTGCCTGCCCCGCTCGGTCCGGCCAGGCCAAGAAAGCCACCCGGCGGAACGCGGAAGGAGACATCGCGGCAGGCCTCGATTTTTTTATCGCCAAGGATGTGCAGGGTGAAGGTTTTTGTAAGATTTTCTACGGTAATCACTGAAGCTCCTTTCTCTTCTATAATTGCGAGGCGACGAGAAGTTGGGTGTAGCGATGCTGCGGATCCTGGAGAATCTGGTCGGTCAGGCCGTCTTCGACGATATGGCCGGCTTTCATCACCATGGTCCGCTGGCAGAGCAGATTGATAACCCCGAGATCATGGGAGACGACGAGCATCGACAGATTAAATTCGCTGCGCAGGTTTCTGATCAGATCGAGGACCCGGGCCTGGACCGAGAGATCAAGGCCGGTGGTGACCTCATCGAGGAAGAGGATCAGCGGGTTGTTCGACAGGGCCTTGGCGATCTGCACCCGTTGCTGCATGCCGCCGCTGAAGTTGCCGGGTGGCTCATCCATCCGTTGTATGGGAATCTCGGTTTTTTCAAGGAGCTCCGAAGCTCGCTGGCGCATCTTGGCGATGTTTCGCCAGCCGGCACCGAGAAGCCGCTCGGCGATATTGCCGCCGGAACTGACCCCCATTCTGAGGCCCAGGTGCGGATTTTGATAAACAATTCCCATCAGGGCATTGCGCAGCTGCCTTCTTTGAAAGTGACTCAAGAGAAGCAGATTTCTGCTGTAGTCGCCGTCTTCGGGAAACATCTCCGCCAACAGGTGTGAACCGGCAGCGGAGCGGTGTACCTCCATGCTTCCCGCCGCTCGCCTCCCATTCAAAATGCAGCAAGCGCACCAGGGTGCTCTTGCCTGAGCCGCTTTCGCCAACCACGCCCAGAGCCTCACCGGGAAAGAGGTCGAAGGAGACGTCGTTGCAGGCCAGCACCGAGCCGCAGTGGGGGCAGAGATTGGTGTCATGCTCAGGGCCGGTTGCCTCAAGGCAGCGGTCGCAACCGCTGACCGAAGCGTTTGGTGAGACCGCGAATGCGAATCAGCGGCTGCATTTTTCTCTCCTTTTGTCGCAATATCCCGAATCGGAACAAAAAAAACTGCGCACCCCTTCGGTGTTGTCGATGACTTCATCGAGAAAACTATCGGTGGCGCCACAGCGGGCACATGACTTGCCGGCAAAATTCTCGGTCCGGAAAGGGTGGTCTTCAAACTCCAGGGGAACAACGGCGGTATGCGGCGGAATGGCATAAATCCTTTTTTCCCGCCCTGCGCCGAAGAGAAAGAGGGTGTCGGCCATGTGCAGTTTCGGCACGTCCCAGCGGGGGATGGGGCTGGGGTCGGTGATATAGCGGCCATTCACCGTCACCGGATAGCGGTAGCTGATGGTGATTTCGCCATAACGGACGATATCTTCATACAGATACAGCCACATCCGGCTGTAGTCGGCCTCGGCGTGCATGCGGCGGGTCTCCATTTCCGAAGGTTCCACCTCGCGCAGCGCTTCCGGATAGGGCACCTGGAGAACGAGGATCTGCTGGTCGGTCATACGCTCCTCGGGAATGCGGTGCCGGGTCTGGATGATCGTTGCCATCAGCGGTATCGATGGTCACCGTGACGCCTGCGACCTTGGCCACGAATTTCTTGATATTGACGGCGTTGACACTGCCGTCACAGCCCTGGTCGATGACCTTGAGGATGTCATCCGGCTGGATAAGGGCCAGGGTAATCTGCAGCCCTCCCGTTCCCCAACCTCGGGCAATGGGCATTTCCCGCGAACCGTAGGGCACTTGATAGCCGGGAATGGCGACGGCCTTGAGGATGGCGCGGCGAATCTCCTTCTTGGCACCTTCATCCATAAAACCAAAGGGATATCCGACCCGGTGTTCCGAGTCGTTTTCCTGCCCGTCATTTCTCTTGCGGCCATTCATGCAGCGGCATCGATATCCTCCTTGCGGTTTGGCGGCGCGGGCCAGTTCCTGGGATTTTCTCAGACGATCAAGATCGGAGAGGAAGTCCACGTAGTGCGGCAGTTTCCAGTGATTGCAAAAGCCCATGGCCTCAATGCCGTCGGTATGGTAGAGGACGAATTCCTGATCCTCGGCCGGGCTCTTGGGGTTTTTCGTCCGGGTAGAGCGATCAAGGATCGCCATGGAAATCGCCTTGATCTCGTTTTGACCAAAACAGAGGCCGTAACCGAGACTGAACTTCGGCATTCCGTCCTTACCCTCCATGCGGGCTAAGACCTCGGCTTCGGTGACCTTCACCTCGCCGACAACATAGGGTTCGCCACTGACCGGATGGCGGACCGTCAGCGGCAGATAGCCGACCCGCAATTCCCCAAGAGTCGGATGAATGTTGCCGTAACCGCGCATACTTGAATAGGCGAGAGCCAGCATGCCGCCGGTCTCGCCCCGGGCCAGGGCCTGCAAAGAGGCACTGCGCGGGGCGGGAAAGGTGAGGGGATGCCGGGTTATGTCGGCAATGGCATCTTCCCTCTGTTCAACTGCCGGGACATCCTCCAACAAGCCCTCCTGCCGCAGGATGCTGATGACCTTGGGAAAGGTTTGCGGGATCTCGATATCCAGGGGCAGGTGGCGGAAGATCCGTTCACGGAAGGCGTTTCGCCGCGCCTCGTCATCACTCAGCAGGTCGAAGTCGAGGAGTCGCAGGGTGTAATCACTGGTGGCACCGAGGATCTGTCCACCGGGGATATCTTTAAAGGCTGAAGAAATCCTGCGGATTATCCGCATCTTTTCGGTGCCGGCCGGCAGCGAATATCCCAGCCGCTGCTGGGTGGCCCGAAAGGCGCGCAGCATAAAGGCTGCCTCGAAGGTGTCACCGGCCGCCTGTTTCAGGGCAAGAGCCGCAAGCTCGGGTGCGTACAAGGCCCCCTCGCTCATGACCCGGTCGACGGCCAGATACAGTTGCTCTCGGATCTGCTCAACCATAAGCGGTGGCGAAGCACCCTTGGTCCGTTC
>CAVWHG010000017.1:0-143379 GCA_963754865.1 uncultured delta proteobacterium
CCTTTCAATAAGGAGTCAGAGTTATGAACATAAGCTCTTATGCAGGAAAGCCTGCTAAGACATCGATGCTGGTTAATGTACCCCGACTTATCACCGCCTATTATACCGATGCGCCGGACTCTTCACTTCCGGAACTGCGTGTAGCTTTCGGTACTTCGGGACACCGTGGCTGCCCTTTTGATAAGACGTTCAATGAACACCATATCCTAGCCATCGGTCAGGCCATCTGCCGATATCGGAAGCAGCAGACGATCGATGGTCCGCTGTTTCTCGGCTTGGACACGCATGCCCTAGTCACTATGCGATAACCCAGTAATGTTAAGCACGGTGGCGCTGGGGTTGGACTCATGTTTGCGGGAAAGAGGGCAGGCCGCCCTTGATTGCAGACTGACCTCGATAATATTGGCACGATATTTAAGGAGACCTAAAGTTGTCAAATATGACCAGTGGTTAAATATAACCCTTCCCATATGTCAGTTAATGACCGCCCCGTAAATGTTATTTAAACTGATTGTTCTGATAAATCAAAATGATAGGGGGCACGATGCTAAATGTTGAAGACCTGGCACAAAAATTGAGAGTAAAAGAAGCATAAAAGGCAGTGAAAATTGCTCGCTCGGGAGAAGTATTCTGGGAACTGCCAAAATAACAACAAATTAAAGGGAGGAAATTACCATGAGTACTACAGGTCTGATCATTCTCATCGTAGTGTTGTTTTTAGTGTTCGGCGGGGGAGGCGGTTACTATTGGAGTAGACGAAAGTAAGTGCTTCGGTGCAGATTCTAACATTTTGAAACTATATATTGGCGACTGGCGGCTAGGAGGCCGCCTTTTGCGTTGGTAAACGACTATTTAGCTGTTTAACCGGGTGTTGCCTCCATCATCAACTTCGAGGAACATCTCCACCGCAACGGCACCCGGATCATCAAAATATTTCTCCATCTGTCCAAGGATGAGCAACGAAAGCGATTTCAGGCGCGCATCGATGAGCCCGAAAAGAACTGGAAATTCAGCCTTGCCGACATTCACGAGAGGACCTACTGGCAGCAGTACATGGAGGCGTATGAGGCCTGCCTGCATGCGACCAGCACTTGGTACGCACCCTGGTATGTCGTGCCGGCCGATGACAAGAAGAATGCTCGGCTGAGTGTGTCACAAATTATCCTTGATATCTTCAAAGACCTGGAGATGGAATATCCTGAGACCAGCGCGAAACGTCGCCGGGAATTGAAGTCCATCCGCAAACTGCTCTAACCCCCCACAAGGGGGTGGACCGGGAGGATGTACTTCCATTAACCGCAATTTAGGCCAAGGTTGTCAAATCTGTGGGGTTGAAAATTTGGGAAATAATGAAAAGGGCCACGACAACGGCAGGGGGCAGGTCGAACGCCCAGGGGCGTTGACCTGCGAAAATCTCTATAAGCCAGAGTTCCCCGAGCCATCCTTTGTGCTTGGAAAACATTGTCCGGGTTACATGAAGTAATAGGTGGCCAGTAAGCCGGTAAGGGACATGGTGATGGTGTAGGGCAGTGCCAGGATTACCATGCGGCCGTAGCTCAGACGGATAACCGGAGCAAGAGCCGAAGTCAGGAGGAAAAGAAATGCCGCCTGGCCGTTCGGTGTCGCAACGCTGGGAATATTGGTGCCGGTGTTGATGGATACTGCCAGCTTGTCGAATTGCGTCATAATGGCGCGGGCCTGGAGGCCTTACGAAACAGTATTCTCAGTCAGCTTGTCCATGAGAAATTACTTATGGATATCGACGCTCAGTTGTTGCATCTCGAATCCGAACACACAGATGAGTCGATCACAGAACCTTAAAATGGTCATATCTGACCACAGGGCAGATATGACCATTTCCGAGTATGTGCGAGTCGCGGTCAGGAAGTGTATTTCTGCAATAATTATATAATCAAAACAAAATCATATATGTTTTGAATAGTTATATCTCAGCTTGGCACAATAATTGGAACACTAACCGGTAGACGGATAAGTACCCTAACGAAATTCGTTTATAAAAACAAGAAACGAATTTCTAAGGTACTCATGGCAAAGAGTGAAGACCTCGACGGGGACAGCGATCGCGGAGTCGTGGTGCTGTCGTATGTGATCGGACTTTTAACGAAAATCGTAAAGAGTCCATAATTTGATAACAAGTGAGGTGCAGTATGAGCACAAAAGAAGCCTATAAACAAAAAATAACTTCCGAAATGGACTTGGTACAGGCTAATTTCGCCAGGTTTAAGGCCCAGAAGGTGACTTTAGCCGCCGATGCTCGAAAAAAACATGCAAATCATGTGGATGAGCTGGAAAAGAAGTTTGCTGTAGTACAAGTCAAGCTGAGAGAACTGGGCGAGGCTGACGAGCACGTTTGGGAGCAACTCAAAGATGGTTTTGAGGACACCTGGACGACGTTACGGATCAACCCTTGAAGATACTGTTGCCACTTTTAAAGAGGAACATATCTGAAAACAGGGCGTTCGAACCTGGTACCCACTCGGTGTACACAGCGCAGGAGAGTAAAGAGCGCAATTCTTCCCGGCAATAGGTAGATCAATACTCTTTCACCAACCCCCCCCCACAAGGGGGGATAAGTACCTTCACGAGATTCGTTTATAAAAAACAAGAAAAGAATCTCTAAGGTATCTAAAGGAACACTCTATAATGAATACGAAATCAAAAGCATATCTCGTGGGTGGTGGTATCGGGTCTCTGGCCGCAGCCGCCTTCATGATTCGAGACGGTAACCTGCCGGGCAAAAATATTTTTATCCTTGAAGCTGCGTCCGATATGGGCGGAAGCCTGGATGCAGCCGGCAACTCCGATCAGGGCTATTCCATGCGCGGTGGAAGGATGATGACCACCGACAACTACGAATGTACCTGGGATCTTTTTAAGTCGATCCCTTCACTCAGCGAAGCAGGCAAGACGGTTTTCGATGAGACCGTGGCATTCAATGACCTATACAAATCCCATTCATCGGCGAGGCTGGTCGATCGCTGGCGCGCTAAGGTGCCGGTGACGTCGATGGGGTTCTCCATGCACGACCGTACCGAACTCCTGAAACTCAGCCAGGCCGACGAAGATGAAACCTTGGCCGCAAGCCGTATCACCGACTGGCTCTCACCAGGATTCTTCGAGACTGAATTCTGGTATTTATGGTCGACAACCTTTGCCTTCCAGCCTTGGCACAGCGCCGTTGAATTCAAACGCTACCTCCTCCGGTTCATGCTCGAATTTACCCGAATCGAAACGCTTGCGGGCGTCAAGCGGACTGTTTACAACCAGTATGACTCCCTGGTTCTGCCCTTGCAAGCCTGGCTCAAAGACCAAGGTGTTCAGATTTTCACGGATCGCAGGGTGACAGACCTCGATCACACGCTTGAAAACGGCCTCTTCGTCGTTACCGGCATCCACTGTCAGAGCCAGGGCAAGAGCGAAGTCATCACCGTTGGTGACGGCGACATTGTGTTTGTGCAAAATGGCTCCATGACCGATGGTTCCAGTGTCGGTTCAATGACCTCTGCACCCAAGAAGCTTACCAAAGCAGACAGCGGCGGATGGGCGCTCTGGGAAAAACTGGCGAAAGGCCAATCGTATTTCGGCAGACCGGCGGTTTTCAACAGCTGCATTTCGCAGTCATGTTGGGAGTCCTTTACCGTCACCTTAAAGGATACTGCATTCTTTGACAAGATGTACCAGTTCAGCGGCAACGAACCCGGCACCGGTGGTTTGGTAACATTTAAGGATTCGAATTGGTTGATGTCGATTGTCCTGGCTCATCAACCGCATTTCCTGAGGCAGCCGGAGGGTGTCCAGGTGTTCTGGGGATATGGACTGTTCCCGGACCGCATAGGCAACTTCGTTGCCAAGTCAATGGCTGACTGCAATGGCTCGGAAATTCTCACGGAACTCTGCGGTCACTTGCGCTTCGATCTGGAAACCATGGCATCGGCCAATTGCATTCCCTGCCATATGCCCTACATAACCAGCATGTTCATGCCCAGGGTGCGGGACGACCGTCCTCTGCCGGTGCCCCCCGGCGTGAAGAACCTGGGGTTTATCAGTCAGTTCGTCGAGATTCCGGACGATGTGGTCTTCACTGTGGAATATTCAATACGGGCAGCCCAGATGGCAGTGTACCAATTATTGGGCATCGAGCGCAAGATCCCGCCCGTCACCCAACACGCCAAGTCGCTGCACGTGCAGTTCGAGGCACTGAAGAAGGCGTTTGCGTGAAGGTGAGGCAGAGATTCCCAAGATAAATGCCATATTGGGAATATTGTCAATAATTGGCCTTGTATCTTACAGGGACGCAGGAAATGATCAAAGAAGATAATCTCCGCCGTTCATGAAATGCCAAGAATCTCAACCATGAAAGGAAAACCATGCTGATCAAATTCTCAACCGTCAAAACCGTCCCCGAAGTTGTGGTTGCCTTGACCCTTGCCGTACCCAGCCATCATTTCAACATCATACAGGTTCACGACATTCAAGAAGTCATGACCAAACATGGAGTGGAATTCGCTCGCCAATGCTACGTCTTCGAGATTGGCCCGATCCAACAGGGTGGAAAGGCTCTGGAACGAAACGCCAGCATCTTTAGTGCGCTGCCCTGTCGGATATTCGTCTACGCTGAAGATGAGAGGACCGTCTTGGCGACTTTAAAGCCCACCACGCTTCTGGCTGCTATGTTTGATGCTCCGCACCTGCCCAAGGCGGACCAGGAAGTTGAAGACTCCATTATTGCAATCATGAAGCAAGCGACCGGAGGGTGATTGATCGGGCCCTTGTATTCATTAATTGACTCTGGGAACGGCAAAACCCACCTCATTCTTGCAGGAAAGGACTATGGTCATATTCGACCTTTGGTTACATATGACCGGCCTTTTATAGCCGGCAAAGGCAGTTGTGTCGGCGTAATTTTAGAAAATTATCCTTAAATACAGGGGTGATGGGCATTGCCGTACAGATAGATTGCCTCCTGGCATAACAATTGAAGTAATACGTGTATAACGAGAAATGCGTTGTTTGTAGGAAAGGGCCCAGCCCAGGGAAAGTGGAGGACTCCTATGCTGAACAACTAAGGTGAGGATCATTGGAGTTTATTTTGACAATATTCGGTTTTGCAGGTTCGTTGATCGAATAAAAAATCACATTATGATGGAGCATTGAAATGAAAAAATTATCGCTATTGTTAATTGTCTCTTTAATTTTCGGGGTATCGACCTTTGCCGCTGCAGCAGCAGCTGAGGACTATTCGAGCACCATAAATATATTTCGGGATTCACCCGTCCCTGCCCAATACTTCAAGACCGCATATGGTTATGCGGTCTTTCCAACGATCGGCAAGGCCGGCTTTGTCGTCGGTGGCTCCTATGGGGTAGGACAGGTTTATCGCGGTGGCAAGGTAACCGGGAAATCCTCGATTATTGAGGGCTCAATAGGCTTTCAGGCAGGTGGTAAGGCGTTCAGTGAGATAATCTTTTTTAAGGACAAAAGCGCTTACGATGAATTCATCAGCGGCAATTTTGAATTCGATGCTACTGCTCAGGCGATCGCTGTAACGGTGGGAGCCGAAGTACAGGGCGGAACCACAGGAGTCAGTGCCGGTGCCAGTGCCGGACCTAAGTCTGATGTCCAGGCTGACCCCAAATATTGGAAAGGAACGATTACCTTCGTGCATTCTATGGGCGGCCTTATGTATGAGCTTTCCCTTGGAGGACAGAAATTCTCCTACGAAGCTATATGATGACCGAAAGACGCTCAGAGACCATGTAATCGTACACCTCCTGGCTTATTGCACCTAACACCCCATAGGGGGTAATGTATATAAGGAACCAATATCCAGGGGGTGGGCGTCTTTGATTTTTTTGCGCATGAGTTTATACATACATAGTTATCTTCCATAGTTACTTAAAAACTTCCGGATAGAGCTTCTTGGCACATTGTGGGCATATACCATGACTGAATTTCGCTTCGGAATGCTCCCTGATATACGACTCCACCTCGTTCCAATATCCTTTATCATCACGTATCTTTTTACAGGAGGCGCAAATCGGGATAAAGCCGCTTAACATCTTCACATTGGCAAGTGCCTCCTGCAGGTCGTCAATAAGCCGCTCCCTTTCCTCAACCATCTTCATTCGTTCTGTAATATCGCGGTTGATTACGAGAAAACCCTGAAGGTCACCATTGGGATTTCTCTCGATTACCCAGCGGCTGGCTACAATGATCGGCATCCCGCTTCGTGTGATATGTCTTAATTCACCTTCCCATTGCCCGGTAGCAAAAGTGCGTGCAGTAATATCTTCCAGGGGCATTGGAAACTGTGTCTGTAAAAGATCATGGGATTTTTTTCCCAATGCCTCTTCTTTCGTCCACCCGTATGTTTTCTCGGCACCACTATTCCAATATTTAATAATGGCATCCGAGTCGCGAACGATTATGGCATCATTTGCAAGGTCGAGAAGTTTTGCATGTTCCTTCAGCAGGTCAACAGTCTTTGCCAGTTCATCAGTTCGTTCCTGTACCCGAATTTCCAGTTCGTCTCTCGATCTCCGGATCTCCTCCTCACGATGCGACAGGGTTTCAAGGAGATGATTGAAGCCACCGATCAGTCTGCCTATTTCATCAGGATGAGTGATTGGCAAAGGTTGCAACCGCTGGTTGTTGTCCGAGTGAACGTCAAGTATTGTTGCAGCATGAAGGATAGGCGCCAGTTGACGAGCCAAGTTCCACCAGGTCAGACCACCTGCCAGCAGGGTTACGAGGATGGTATTGAGGATCATGCGCTGCTGGGTAGTGCGAATTGGAGAAAAGGCTTCTGAAGTTGGAATCCTCACAACCAGGATCCACCCTGCTGCGGGAATTCGTTTGGCAGACGACAATACTTCTACACCGCGAGAATCAACAACAACGCCGGAACCTTCGAAACCTTGTACGTATCGGTCGAATAATGGGTTAATTCCGGGAACAGGGGTTGGCTTCATGATATAACTCTTATCGGTGCCGGTGATAAACAACTTGTGCTGTGGTGCGATAAGGAGATACCCGCCGGTCTTCGCGTAGCTATTTTCGGCTATCTTGTCAAGAAAGTTGGCTTTGCTCAAATCGATCACACCTGCCAGGGCGCCAATCACTTTGCCTTCAACACCATAAATGGGTGTCGCCATGGCAAAAACCGGGGCCATCAGCTTCTTGCCTATGACCGGTCGACCGATCGACGTTTTCCCCTCTTGAAGGGCGACTTGCAGGTAATCTCGGTCAAGGTTATTGACTCCTATCCTTGCCGTCGACACTGGAGTATCGGCAACTACGATGCCATCACTTCCGGTGATGAAAGCACCAGCATTGAAGAGACTGCGAAATGTTGTGCGACTTTCCAGATGTGTCTGTAAAGCCTTTGTATTTTCAAGTAAATCGGCATTAATAGAAGAAGCTAAATTTTCGAGCGATTGTAAACGGATTTCCAATTCTTCAGTGATTTGTTTTGCCACGAAGGTAGCGGTCGAATATTGTTGATCGCTCACCATATCTTGCAAACCCCGGCGCAATGTTTTATTGGCATAGAAGGCAAGCGACCAGAAGCTCATCAGGAAGATAATCAGTGTGAATAGGGCTACTCTGATCTTCAGAGACTGTCTCAGAAAGATTTTAAAGTTGATGGGGCGCATTATTTTCGGCATATCTTGGCGATTTTAAGTATCGATGGTAGAAAATATCTTCTGTTCCACTGCCAATTCGTTGCAATAGAACATAACCGAAGGAGCAAAAAGCAGACAGAAGATAATTCGCTGTATCTTGGATTGATAATATCCTTTTCGAGAAATTATCGAAGAATCAGCAAACAATATGAGGGTGAATCAGCTGTGACGAAAATGAGTGCAGGCAACCGGATTACCCTGTTGCAAAACGGCGATGCCTATTTTCCAGCGCTTGAAGCGGCCCTGGACCAAGCAGTGCACGATATCTACCTTGAGACCTATATTTTCGAAAATGATCATACCGGACGACGCATTGCTGAAGCCCTGAGGCGGGCAGCCTTACGCGGCGTGTTAACGCATCTGCTGATAGATGGATTCGGGTCGAGCGGTTTGCCGGAAACGATGATTGCTTACCTGAAAGAGGCTGGTGTTATGGTCCTGACATTCCGGCCGCAAATATCGCCCTGGACACTGCGGCGCAGGAGACTGCGACGCTTACACCGAAAAATTGCCGTGATCGATCAGAGTCTCGCCTTTGTCGGCGGCCTGAATATCATTGATGATATCGATATGCCCGGGCAGACCTCGCCGCGCTATGATTATGCGGTAAGAGTGGAAGGGCCGTTGGTAAAAAAAATCTATGCTGCAACCCGCAGGTTGTGGCTGCGGGTGGTCTGGTTGCGCCGCTTGCAGTTCGATTGGCACCGGGATAAAAAAAGGCCGGCTCCTCGGCTGGAATCTGCCGGACATATGCGATCGGCCTTTCTTGTGCGCGATAACTTCCGTCATCGCCGCGATATTGAAGATGCCTATTTGCAGGCCATCGACCAGGCGCAAAGCGAAATTATTGTGGCGAACGCCTATTTTTTACCCGGTTTGAATTTTCGTCATGCCCTCCTGGCGGCAGCCGATCGTGGCGTGCGGGTGATTCTGCTGTTGCAGGGGAAAATAGAGCATCGATTGGCGCACTATGCCTCACGGGCTCTTTTCGGCAGCTTCCTTGACGCCGGGATCGAGATCTATGAATACCACCAGTCCATTCTGCACGCCAAGGTGGCGGTGATTGATAATCGCTGGGCAACCGTTGGCTCCTCAAATCTTGACCCTTTCAGCCTGTTGCTTGCCATGGAGGCCAATATCGTTGTTGATGATCAGCACTTTGCCACCGCATTAAAGGCCAGCCTGGAGCAGGCCATCAAGGCGGGAGCGCGGCGAATCTTTGACAATAACTGGAAATTACAGCCAATCATGCTGCGGCTGTTGTGCTGGCTCAGTTACGGGTTGATACGATGCATGGTTGGCATCGCGGGGGATGACCCGGGAAATAATGAAAAACAACCTGTCAAACAAAAGTGATGGTTTCGCAAGAAGTCAATTTCTGTCATTTCGAGGAGCAGAGCGACGAGAAATCTCTTAATTATTCCGGAGATTTATCGCTGCACTCGAAATGACAAAACCGGCGATTTTCCTCTTTTTGCGAAACCGTCAAAAGTCACCCGGTAAAAACACACACGGTGGAATGAGAATCTGAGTAAGGAGGCTACGAGCCTTGCAGGCAATATGATCGGCGTCAAAGCTAAAAAAATATCCCACAGGGCAATGCCACATAGGATATAGATGAATTTTCAAATATCTTTACTCACCAACTAGTTGGTCTTGGACGTTGTCGTCGTAGTGGTGGTTTTTTTCTCTCCGAAAACAGGATTTTCAGATGTTGTCGTGGTTGTGGTCTTTTTTTCTTCGATCATTGGTTTTTGCGATGTTGTGGTCGTGGTTTCATGAACCATCACTTTTTCAGCGGTCATTTGATTGCCATTGCTGCTGTAATAAACCGTCACCGGCAGGCCGGATCTAACAGTCTCCATGGAGACCGGCTCACCTCTTTCATTGATATAGTTGGTTTTCTTGGTGGAGGTGTAGACCACCGGGTTTGGGCTGGATTCGGTGCGGAGCACCAGGGTGTCGGGATTGATCTCGCTGATCGTCCCGGCGGTTTCCGTCTTTGTGACAGTCATTTGGCTCTGTTGGGCAAACGAACAGACCGGTGCAACTAGAATAGTCAATGCGAATGCGAATAAAGTCAATTTCTTCATAATGTGCTCCTTTTTTTGGGAGTCCCCCGGCAGAGCCGGGGGGTCACCAGTTGGTATTATTGAGTTTTGGTGGTGGTTGTTGTGGTCTTTTTTTCTTCCATCATCGGTTTTGCCGAAGTTGTCGTCGTGGTTTGATGAACCATTACTTTATCAGCGGTCATTACATTGCCATTGCTGGAGTAATACACCGTCACCGGCAGACCGGACTTAACAGTCTCCATGGATACCGGCTCACCTTTTTCATTGATATAATTGGTTTTCTTGGTGTAGGTGTAGACCACCGGATTTGGGCTGGACTCGGAGCGGATCACCAGGGTGTCGGGGTTGACCTCGCTGATCGTCCCGACGGTTTCCGTCTTGGTGACGGTCATTTGGCCCTGTTGCGCAAACGAGCAGACGGGGGCAACCAGAATAGTCAAGGCGAAGGCGAATAAATGTAATTTTTTCATGATGTTCTCCTTTTAGGATTTAAATACGTGGGTTGAAAATGCGATCCTTTGTCGAGCTTTAATTGTGCTCCAGGAACTATTGAGTTTTCGAGGTGGTTGTTGTCGTAGTCTCCTTGACCATCGGCCTTTCAGTGGTGGTCGTGGTTTGTTTGATCACTTCTCCCGAACTTTCATTTTTGGCTTTTGATCCACAGGCGGAAAAAGTGGCGATCATCAAAAAAAGGACTACGTAGGGGATAAAAACTTTGCTCTTTTCCATTTTGGCTATTCCTCTTTAAAACGGATGGTGGAAAAACGGTCAGTCATCTTTTCAGCATGGCACCCATACAACCGAAATCAGAAATCAGAAGAAAAGAAAAAATTCGAGCATTCTTATACAAAAAACTCTGACAGTCGAATGAGCACCAGTGCCATCTTTTGATGGAAGCAATGGTGCAAATTGGTAAGAAACATATTGAACGCGGCGATCACCGTTCTTGTAGTTGCATGTTTGATGCCAGGATATTGTAATTCGAAAAATTCCATCTAATACATTGATATATATAAATAATAATGTAATGAGAGAATTATCGAAAATGACCTGACCAGCCACCTGCAAGTGGTTACATTTCCCCAATGGTCATAGATGACCAATTATCTTGTGCTTTCCTTCCCAGTGATGCCAGCTTCATCTCCCATAATTTCCGATCAGCGGCCTGAAAATTCGCAGGCCGGTCGAAATGGTATCTTTTTCGAGTTGCTATTTTTTCGCGTTCACCAAGTTATCAGGTATAAGAATAAAACAGCCAAAATATGTCAGGTAATCTGCCGTTCGGCATGGCTGACATGATGCTCCTCTTCGGCAAAATATCGAAGTAATAAGTACCATTTGAAAGATAATAAAAATGGTAACAGGTGACCAAATGGTTAAATATGCCCATTCAGTTGCGATAATTCATCTCCTCACCATCAGTCCTATTTATAGCTAAAGAATTTATATTTCAGGTGGTTAAAATTATTTCACAGTCGTATCGCTTAACGGCATCTCATTTGCAAAATGTCAGAGCATGATACTGCTTGAATATGAGCCTGTTCATTAAGTTCCTGAAATAGAGGTGCTGCCACCGAACAATGGAAATCTGGTTGTTTGGAATAGTCCAAACAAGGCGGAGTTATATAGCTATAAAAACGGAGGGATGAAAAATGAAAAAAAAGATGCTTTTGAGTGTGGTTTCGGCTATGGCAGGGACTTTTTTAATGGTAGGGGTGGCTTCAGCTACTATGATTGACGGTGGTATTAGTTTTAACGGTTATGGCTGGGCGCCTATTTTCAAGAGTAAAGGCGAGGTAACAGGTATTGATTTTCAACAAAATGAAGGTATTGTCGGACCAGGGTTTTTGAATTTTGTCGATTTTAAAAACGAAAAGATAACTATTCATGATATTAAATTTGATAAGCCTTTTGTTGTAATGACTCCATTGTGGAGTATCGAAGCAGGAACTAAAGGCATATATACTTTTAATATAAATAAGATCAAAGACAAAGATCACCAACGAGATTCAATAACCTTAACATGGGGTTGGATTCTGCATGATCCAACTTTTGAGCCTACAGTTGGTCATTGGGCGTTAAACGCACAATCCGTGCCACTTGGAGGAGGTGTAAAAAGCGGAACAACATCCTCATGGACATCTTCAACAGGGTCAGCCGCTCCAGTTCCTGAACCGGCAACGATGCTCCTCTTTGGAACCGGTCTGATTGGACTCGCTGGTATGGCTAGAAAAAGAATGGTAAAACTAGACAGTTAAGTATTTTTGTGATGCATTAATTTGCTAATTTTGTCGGGTTAGTTGCGAAAGACGATTTGTGTTAAATCGGCTTCTTCTTGAATAGCCTTTTACCTCGTGTGGATGGCTGTTTAGTTCAAAAAAAATGCCCTAACAATAAAATAGGAATACTTTTATTGCTGTAAAAAAGACCGGATAATCATTGGTAGAAAATATTTCAAAAACTTTATAAATATGGTTGAGGATCATTGCCTATGGTGCATGAAAATGAGGTGGTCAGGTCATCTTGGAGTCGGTTTTTTTACAAATTATTGCATATTTCAAGTCTACTTTTCGTCCTTGTTTTAGGAAACTCAGCCTTCGTTCAGAGTGCGACTGTGTCAGGGGTAGTATATAGTCAGGACGGCACTACTCGAATTACCAATACCACCATACAGGTCGGCGCATATGCCGGTGATCCGTGCCAGACCTTTACGCATTTGATAAATGGAGTTTTCAATGCAACCGACGGCACATATTCGGTGGAGGTCCCTCCATCGGCGAATATTACTTATGGGCTTATGATACACTAGGCGGTCATTATTTATTGGAATGGTGGACACCCGCCGGCAGTACGCCAAATTGTGCCAATGCCGTAGCGATTTCGGTAGTTGCCGGGAGCAAGGATTTTCAACTGAATATTGCCCAGCCCGGTGATGTGAATCGTGACGGCGAGGTCTCCCTTGTCGATGCGATTATCACCTTGCAAAATTTGACAGGTCAGAACGAAAACCGAGTCTGGTTATCCGGCGATGTTAACGGTGATTCAAGAATCGGTATCCCTGAGGTAATCTATATTTTAAAGGCAGTATCTCTATAGTGTCCTGCCGGCAAAGGGTGATTGAGGCACAAAATCGCACTGCCGAAATGCCGTTGGTCCTGAAAAAGTTTCGAAGCAGGAACTGCACGTATGTGGTTCCTGCATTCTTTGCTGAATTGAAAAAGCTGCCTGCGCTTGCTATTGGAAAGATCTTGAAACAGAAGGCGGCAATTCATGATCATCCTGCCTATCCCCGCTACCTCCATCGCCGCATGTAAAACACTTCAGCTCGATATTCATCCGATATGATTGCGCCTTGTACGGGTTGAAGGATGATTGCGCCCAAGGTGTCAGGAAGGGAACGAAAAATTTTTTCTTGTCATTTCGAGCGCAGCGAGAAATCTCCGGAATAATTAAGAGATTTCTCGTCGCTCTGCTCCTCGAAATGACAGAAATTGACTTCTTGCGAAACCATCAATCTTGCCCTTTGAAACAAGAGATTTCTGCCGTTGGTCGAAATGACACAGCATGCTGCATTCATTTTGCAAAAGGCTCGAAATATTGTGGATTGATTCAAGGAGCGACTGCGGAAATTTCGGATATTTTGTAAAAAAAGGCGACAAATGACGAAAAATTGAATAATTAATGGACATGGATTACAGGAGAAGTTAAATCCATCCATCCATCCATCCATCCATCCATCCATCCATCCATCCATCCATCCATGGGATTTTATGGCCAAAAAAAGCAAAAATGCAACGACCAAAATGGAGCTTCTGCAAAAAACTCCGACGGGAATACAAGGGTTGGATGAGATCACCGGTGGCGGTCTGCCGCAGGGACGTCCGACACTGGTTTGCGGCGGTACCGGATGCGGTAAGACTCTTCTTGCCATGGAATTTCTCGCACGCGGAGCAATAGAGTTCGGTGAACCAGGTGTTTATATGTCATTTGAGGAGAAGTCGGAAGAATTGGTAAAAAACTTTGCCTCTCTCGGATTCGACCTGAACGATTTAGTGGCCCGCAAAAAGCTTGACCTCGACTATGTGCACATCGAAAAGACAGAGATCGAAGAAACCGGCACATACGACTTGGAAGGATTATTTGTCCGTCTTGGTTATGCCATCGATACCATTGGTGCGAAGCGTGTAGCGCTTGACACCATCGAGATGCTTTTTTCCGGATTCACCGACGAAGGAATCCTGCGGGGTGAATTGAAACGGTTGTTCAATTTTCTCAAAGACAAAGGCGTCACTGCCGTAATCACCGGCGAGAAAGGCGAGGGCACTCTGACCCGTTTTGGTCTGGAAGAATATGTTGCCGACTGCGTTATCTTCCTCGACCATACAGTGGAACGGCAGATTGCTACGCGGCGAATGCGGATTATCAAATATCGTGGATCATCGCACGGCACGAACGAATATCCGTTCTTGATCGATGAACAAGGCTTTTCCGTTATGCCCCTTTCATCACTCGGTCTTGACCATGAAGCATCCGAGAAGAGAGTTTCCTCCGGAGTTGAGCGCCTGGATACTATGCTGGGAGCGAAAGGGTACTACCGTGGCAGCAGTGTTCTTGTCACTGGTACCGCTGGAACCGGCAAATCGAGCCTGGCCGCCCATTTTGTTGATGCGGCCTGCAGGCGTGGCGAGCGTTGTCTTTATTTCGCATTTGAAGAATCCCGCAACCAGATCATCCGTAACATGCGGTCCATTGGTATTGATTTGCAACAGTGGGTGAGCGGCGGTTTGCTCGAATTTCGCAATTCTCGGCCTTCACTCTACGGGCTCGAGATGCACTTAGTGACCATGCATAAGGCAATCGAGACTTTCGATCCGGTTATTGTTGTAGTTGATCCCATTTCCAATCTGGTGGCTGCCACGAGTGAGATGGAAGTCAAGTCGATGCTTTCACGACTGATTGATTTTCTGAAAATGAAGCAGATAACCGCATTCTGCACCGATCTCACCGCTACCGGCAGTAGTTTGGAGCGTACTGAAGTCGGCATATCGTCCTTGATGGATACCTGGCTCCTCTTGCGGGTTTTGGAGGAAAGTGGTGAACGTAACCGTGGTCTGTACATCCTCAAATCCCGCGGCATGGAACATTCCAATCAGGTCAGAGAGTTTTGCCTTTCTGCAAAAGGTATCCAGCTTGAAGATGTCTATATCGGCTCCGGCGGTATACTGACCGGCTCAGCAAGATTCGCCCAGGTGTCAAGAGAGAAAGCCGACGCCGTGGAACGGAGCCAGGAGATTCTGCGTAAGAAGCGTGACATCGAGCGCAGGAAGGCTGTGATCGATGCGCAGATCGCGGTATTGCAAACCGAATTTGAGGCTGAAAAGGATGAACTGGAGCGGGCAATCGCCAAAGAATATTGCCATCAAGGGATTCTTGCTGAGGACACACAGGCAATGGCGCGAATACGAAAAGCGGACAGACTTGTTCCCGCAAAAGAGAACGTCACAACGCCCACAAAGAACGTGAAGGGAGGCGGCACATGACCACTGCAACCAAGCCCAAGGTGCCGGGAAAAAATACGACTGTATCTGTCGTGAAGAAATGGCAACTGCGGCTTTATGTCGCCGGTCAATCACAAAATTCTAGGACGGCTTTTGCTAATCTCAACAAGATCTGTAAAGAACATCTGGAAGATCAATTCAGCATTGAGATTATCGACTTGCTGGTAAACCCCCAGCTGGCCAGAGGAGATCAGATCCTTGCCGTACCGACCTTGGTTCGGAAACTTCCCGAACCAATAAAAAAGATCATCGGTGACCTGTCCAACACTGAACGTGTGTTGGTCGGCCTTGATATTAAATCGCTCGATTGAAAGAAGTGCTGAGGCAGTTCGATGAGCAATAATAAAAAACACCATGATGATTCACCGCCACAGGATGCAACCGAAGCCTTCGAACTGGCACTCGAGGAGACGGAGAAAGGTGTTTATGTCCTGCGTCTTTACATAAGCGGCCTGACTGCCAATTCCCAGCGGGCAATTGAGAATGTGCGGAAGATCTGCGCCGACCATCTGGAAGGACGCTATCAACTGGAAATAATCGATATCTATCAACAACCGATTTTTGCCAAAAAAGGACAGATCGTAGCTGTGCCTACTTTAATCAAAGAACGACCACCCCCGTCGCGCAAATTCATCGGCGACATGTCTAACACTGAAAAGATTCTTCTTGGCTTGGACCTTAGGACGAAGAAATCATGGCCAGGAAAACCATAGACACAACCAAAGAGGAACTCCTGCTCGAGATAGAAAATCTTCGTGTGCGTCTGGAAGAGGCAGAAGATACATTACGTGCCATCGGCGGCGGCGAGGTCGATGCATTTATTGTTTACGGAGCAGGTGAAGAACAGATCTTTACGCTGAAAGACGCTGCCCATCCGTACCGAGTCCTGGTGGAGACAATGAGCGAAGGTGCCGCCACCCTGGCAGTCGACGGGACTATCCTTTACAGCAATAGTCGTTTGGCGGCTCTGTTACAGGTTCCGTTGGAAAGAGTCATCGGAACGCGGTTTGACTCGTATGTGGCACACAGAGATAAATCGCTTTTTGCAGCGCGGTTGAGTAGATGCAGCTGCGACCACGATGAAGTCGATCTGGTAATCAGTAACGGCAATTTTATTCCAGTCATGCTTTCTTACGGTCGTCTCGATCTCGATGACCAGAGAATGAGCGTGGTGGTCACAGACCTCACTCAGCAAAAACGCAATGAAAAATTCCTCTCCTCTGCCAAGCTTGCCCGTTCCATCATCGAGCAAGCAGGTGAGATCATCATCGTGTGCGACCAGGCAGGTCGTATCATAAACGCATCTTGCCTTGCAAGCGAGTATTGCCATGGCAATCCACTGTTGAAGCTTTTTGACGAATCAATACAATTACACAATGCAGAAACGGGAAAGCCGATCACTTTTACACAGTTAGTAACAGGATTAAATTTTCGTAATATTGAAGTCACTCTCAATCAGGGAGGAAAACCAAGGCGTTACTTGATTCTCAATAGCACGTTATTGCATGGGGCTGAGTTGGTGGTCCTGGGCTGCGTGGTAACTTTGACCGACATTACCGAGCGAAAACAGATCGAAGAACTGTTGAGAACGTCGCTGGCAGAGAAAGAGGTGCTGCTGCGAGAGATCCATCACCGGGTAAAAAACAACCTCCAGATCATCTCCAGCCTCATTGGTTTGCAAGCAGACAACGTCACTGATGAGCGGACCAGCAGCGAACTCAACGACGTGCGCGATCGTGTGCTCTCAATGGCGCTGATCCACGAGAAACTGTACCAGACAAGCAACCTGAGGCAGTTGAACTTTGCCGACTACGCCGCCAGCCTCCTCAGTTTTCTTTGGAGCGCTCACGGCATTCTCGCCGAGAAGGTGCACCTTACTCTAGCGCTCGAGACTGTGGCGCTGTCGATCGATGCAGCGGTACCTTGCGGCTTGATCCTGAACGAACTGGTCAGTAACGCCCTCAAGCACGCTTTCCCCGACAAAAACGGCGGTGAAGTGACGGTGCGACTCCAATACGATGCCGCTAACGATGCAGTTTGCCTGCGGGTGCACGACAACGGCATCGGCTTACCGGCGGGTCTGGATTGGCAGCAATGCAAATCTCTAGGCCTGCGTCTCGTGCGAATACTGGCTGGTCAGTTGCGCGGCACGGTGGAAAGGGAAACCGGTATCGGTACTGAATTTACAGTCGCTTTCTCCCTGAAAGGATTTGAAGCATGACAAAACCCGCCATTTTGATCGTCGAAGACGAAGCCATCATCGCCGAAGACCTCGCTGGTAAAATTCAGCAACTGGGCTATGACGTGGCCGGGATAACCGCAACCGGGGAAGAAGCAGTTGAGCTTGCCAGTCGTCAGCAGCGACCAGCACTGGTATTGATGGACATTCGCCTGGCGGGTGCTATGGATGGTATTGCTGCGGCACAACAGATCATTGGCGAGTGCCATCTACCGGTACTGTTTCTGACCGCGCATTCCGATCCGGAAACGGTCGGGCTAGCGCGACAGACGGGAGCTCTAGGATATATTCTGAAACCCTTCCAGGCTCGTGAACTTCACATACAGATCGAGCTGGCGCTCTACAAACATGCTGTGGAAAGTCAATTGCGCTTGAGCCTGGAGCGGCACCGCATCCTGGCGGAAACCATGCTGCAAGGCGTTGTTCATATGGACGCCAGCGGCAAAATCATTGCGATAAATCCGGCTTGTGAGCGTATCTTCGGCAAGAACGGCGAGCAGATCCTGGGCAGTTGTCCATCGATGGAGGAACATCACGCCATTCGCGAAAACGGTGAGCCATTCCCCGGCCTGGAGTATCCGTCTGTGGTTGCCTTGCGAACGGGTCTCCCGGTGAAAGGTGTGATTATGGGCATATTCAATCCGCAGCAGAATGGTTACCGCTGGATCAGTATCGATGCAGTACCTGTGTTCTCTCCGGGAAAAACGCTTCCGGTGGAAGTTTTCACGGTATTCGAAGATGTCACTGAACGGGAATATTATAAACGAGGCCTTGAGGAGATGGTTGCAAAGCGAACCGTCGATTTTGTAGCCGCAAAGGAAGAGGCGGAAAGAAGAAAAGAACAAGCTGTCATTGACCTGATAGAAATAAAAAAATTAAAAGAGCAGTTGGAGGCGGAAAAGGCCTATCTCCTTGAAGAGATTCAACTTGAGAACCACCACAAGACAATTATCGGGCAAAGCGAAGCGCTCAAGAATGTACTCCATAAAATACGACAAATCGCCAGCAGCAATACCACCGTGTTAATCCTCGGTGAGACCGGCACCGGCAAAGAGTTGGTCGCTCGGGCTCTTCATGGTGCAAGTTTACGTAAAAATCGGCCTTTGATAAAAGTTAACTGCGCGGCGCTGCCGGCAAACCTCATCGAAAGTGAACTGTTTGGCCATGAGAAGGGTTCTTTCACCGGTTCGCATGCAAGACATCTGGGTCGATTTGAGATCGCCAATGGCTCCACTCTTTTTCTTGATGAACTGGGAGAATTGCCGATAGACCTTCAGGCAAAGTTGCTGCGCGTCCTTCAGGATGGCGAGTTTGAACGGGTGGGCGGTTCGCAGACCATCAAAGTCGATGTGCGGACTATCGCCGCCACCAATCGCAATTTGCAACAAGAGGTCCGTAACGGCCATTTCCGTGAGGATCTCTGGTACCGCTTGAATATTTTTCCGATCACCATGCCGCCACTTCGCCATCGCCGCGATGACATACCGCTGCTCGTCGCTTTCTATGTCCAAAAAATTGCCAAGCGTATAGGCAAGCCCATTGAAATCATAACTGAAAATGTCATGAATAGCTTAAAAGGCTATGACTGGCCCGGCAATATTCGCGAGTTGGAAAACGTCCTTGAACGGGCGGTGATCAACTCGTCCGGTTCGAAGCTGCATCTTGTCGATGAACTGAGGAAGCCGACAAAAAATCTCTGCACCAGCCCCCGAACCCTGGAAGCAGTTGAACGACAGCATATTCTTGAGGTCCTTGAAACGACCAATTGGAAAGTGAGCGGCAAGGGCGGGGCATCGGAAATCCTCGGCCTTGACCGCAGCACTTTGCGAGCCCGCATGCTTAAACTGAAGATCGAAAAGATCTGATTGCTATTGCCGCTGCACCAAACCACCCCCATGCCCTGTCAATAAAAGGGCACTGCCTCTTGCCACTCTTGGCAACATCACCTTTTTCCTCCCCGCTCAAGCAGAGCCGATGGTGATATATGACCATCGGTTAAGTATGACCTTTTTCTGTAGTCTGCAGCAAGAATTTCCATCCCTCCCTAAGCGTTAAAATATAGATCAATATCAATGTAATAGCCGACAATGTCGGTGAAGGTTGGCAGCCTGGCATAAGAATTGAAATATAAAATGCATAACGGCAAAGACGAATGTTTTCCTTAGGGCAAACATGTCGTCATTTACCGAAACAAATCTGCAGGATTTCCCTGCTGTCGTCCAACCAAAAAACAGGAGTAACTCCACCATGAAAAAACCAATGTACCGCTTAGCAATGATTGCCACCATGGCCTCAACGTTTTTAATCAGCTCGCCGATCTTTGCCGTCGGCACGGATGACCAAATTGAATCAACCGCCAAAAGAACCTATGTGTTCAAGACCTACCTCAAGGATGATAACATCAAGATGCAGGCAAATGATGGGGTTGTCACTTTGACCGGTACCGTTTCCGATGCATCCCACAAATCCTTGGCCGGAGAAACCGTTGCCGGCCTGCCCGGAGTTAAGAGCGTCGACAACAAGCTGGTAGAAAAAAGTGGCGCCCCTGCTGCAAAATCGGATGCATGGCTCATCACCAAAGTGAAAACAACCCTCTTATTCCATAAAAACGTCAACGGCATGGCAACCGAGGTTACCTCGCAAAATGGCATCATCACCTTGCGTGGCCATGCCGCCAGCACCGCCCAGAAGGATCTGACGACTGAGTATGCCATGGATGTGGAAGGCGTCAAAAATGTTAAAAATGAAATGAAAGTGGCCAATGGCCCAGTAAAGACAACTGACCAAGGCAATCACCACTAAAGTGGATACGGTCGTTGATTCGATTGATGATGCATCCATCACCGCCCTGGTCAAAGCGACATTGCTCAACCATCGCTCAACCAGCGCCATCAACACCACGGTTGAGACCAAAGATGGTGTCGTCACCTTGGGCGGCAAGGCCAAGACCGCAGCTGAAAAGGATCTGGCCGGTAAATTTGCCGGTGATGTGCACGGGTGTAAACAAGATCGTCAACAACATGACGATCATTTAAGTCAAGATTATGCAGTATCGAAAACTCTTACTTTCAGGAGGTTGAATCATGTCAATAGGCACAATTTTACTCATCATTCTCATACTGGCATTTCTAGGGATGATCCCCATCTGGCCGCATAGCCGATCTTGGGGCTATGGACCGAGCGGTGGAGTAGGGCTGATAGTGGTGATCCTTGTGATCTTGGTTGTTTTGGGCAGAATTTAACACCATGACCAGGACAACCCCAGAGCCGAAGATGAAACGGCGCTCGATTTCATGCTATGTGATCTTGGGCGCTGGGTTATTTGCCTTTATCCAGACATTCTCACTGCTTTCTCCCATTCTGTTATCTTTTTTGCTGGTACTGCTGATTTCTCTCGCCATCAATCCGCTGATTTCTCGGATGCGGGTGTTAACGGGCGGGAGGGAAATCTCGACGGGGCTGGTCGCCTTGGCATTGGTTGCAGTTCTTGCTTTGGTCGGCTGGGCCCTCTTTGGCCCGATGAAGGACTCGGTCATAAATATCTCTGAAGCCTTGCCGGGTTACTGGGAACGTCTGCAAAAGCCCCTGATCAAAATGGAGCAGCAGGCGGTTCTTTTCGAGCAAAAGCTGCAGACCGAGGTAAGCAGCGAAATCGCCCAGGATGCTTTGGCGGTGGATAAGGGTGCAGGAGGGATGCGAGTCGCTCAAGCAAATCCGGTGAAAAGCCCAGCAACTCCGGCGAAAAGAGCTGAAGACTCAAAATCTCTTCGTTCCAGTTTGAGTGAGATGATTCAGGGCGTGCTCGGCAGTTTTACCGCTGTCGCCTTCAACGGCGCGCAAATACTGGTGGTTTTTGTCACGGTATTTTTCGGTGTGCTCTATATGCTGATGAATCCCCGGCCGATCATTGGCGACAATGTTTGCCCTTTTACCCGAGCAACACCACAATCAGGCCCTGGTCATCATGCAGCGTATCGGAAAATTCATTCCTGCCTGGGCCGGGGCAACCCTGCTGGGAATGGTGACAATCGGCCTGCTGGTATTTCTGCTCATGTGGCCGATCTTCGGTTTCATGGATGCCTTGGTTTTAGGGCTGACGGCAGCCATTTTCGAAGTGATTCCATTTTTGGGGCCGATCTTCAGTGCCATACCTGGGGTACTGCTCGCCCTCAGCAAAGGGGGGATGACGCCGCTGTGGGTCGTGCTCGCCTATATCTCGGTCCAGGCCCTGGAGAACAATGTGATCCTGCCTTTTATCATGGCCCGCGGCATGAAATTGCATCCGTTGGCGGTGATCTTTTCCATGCTTCTGTGCGTCGCCGCTTTTGGCGTGTTGGGGGTGCTGGTGGCGGCCCCCATGGTGGCAATTGTCAGTATTGTCCACGATGAGCTTTATCGAAAGATCTTTCTTCCCACGGTAACGGATGCAGACCTGGATCGTCTGGCCGGAATTGCTTTGCACGAAAAACAGTCTGTTTACAAGTGATGCGCCCAGCTGAAATCACCGAAACCAGGCCCGGATGGTTCGTTTTATCGGGAAACTGGACTGCTCGGACCATCGCTGATGCAGATCTGAAGCTGGCGCCGATCAGCGATGGCCATGCCGCCGAGGTGGTGGTTGATGGTTCACGCCTGGAGATCATCGACAGCGTCGGTGTGTGGATCCTGCAGCACCACTTCAAGAAAATAGGTGATAGCGGCCGGTCGATACGCTTGCTCGGCTGGTCACCGCAGTTTCAACAACTGCTCGAGGTCGTTGCCAAACAGATCGATAGGCCGGTGGTCGTTGCACCGCCCGTGGCAAGGCTTGCAAAAATCGGCATGCAGGGTGAGGCGGCCTGGCAGGGCCTGTTTGCACTCCTCAGCTTTATCGGTGCATGTGCCCTCGCCCTGGTGCGCATTGCCGCACAGCCGAAGCGTTGGCGCCTGCGGCTGATACTGAAAAATATCCAGATTGCCGGCTTCGACGCCCTGCCGATCATTGGACTCACCGCTTTTTTGCTGGGCATTGTCGTCGCCTATCAGGGTGCCGATCAACTGCGGCATTATGGTGCCGGCATCTTCGTCGTCGATCTGGTGGGTTTTGCCATGTTGCGCGAATTTTCGCCACTCATCACCGCCATCATCATCGCCGGCCGATCAGGCTCGGCCTATGCGGCGCAGATCGGCACCATGGTGGTCACGGAAGAAATCGACGGCATGCGCACCATCGGCATTGAACCGCTTGAATTTCTCGTCTTGCCGAAGATTTTCGCCCTGCTGGCGGCCTTGCCCTTATTGACGGTTTTTGCCGATGTCACCGGGGTATTCGGCGGCATGGTCATGGCCCGCTCGCAGCTGGATATCAGCTTTCATGAATTCCTGGTGCGCTTCGGCAGCCAGATCCATCTGTCGGCTTTATTGATCGGCGTCGGCAAGGCCTTTGTTTTTGCCGCTATTATCGCCATCGTCGGCTGCTACCAGGGCTTTCGCACCAAGGGCAATGCCGACAGCGTCGGCAGGCAGACCACCCGCAGCGTCGTTCAGTCGATCTTTATCGTCATTGTTCTCGATTCGGGATTGTCGGTCATTTTCAGCATACTGGGGCTTTGATATGCAAACTGCAACTGCTTCTCCAGAAAGAGAGTCAAGCGTCATTGAGATGCGTCAGGTGTGCACCCGTTTCGGCAGCCATGTGGTGCACCAGGGTCTCGACCTCGATGTCCGGTGCGGCGAGATATTCGCCATCGTCGGCGGCAGTGGATCGGGGAAATCAACACTTCTCCGGGAGATGATTATGCTGCATCGCCCGGATTCGGGAACGATTAAAATCCTTGGTACCGATGTCCTGACCATCTCGCCGGAAGAGGCGCATGTTCTGCGGCAGCGCCTGGGCGTCATGTTTCAGCACGGCGGCTTGTTCGGCACCCTCAACGTTCGCGACAATGTCGGCCTGCCGCTGCGTGAACACACCGATCTTCATGATCGGCTGATTGATGAAGTGGCGGCCTGGAAGATTACCCTGAGTGGCCTTCTGCCGGAAACAGGACTGCAGTATCCGGCTGAACTGAGCGGCGGCATGCTCAAACGGGCATCAATGGCGCGGGCGCTGGCCCTTGATCCGGAGTTGCTGTTTCTCGATGAACCGACCGCCGGCCTTGACCCCGGCGGTGCCGGCGGCATCGACACCTTGGTGCGCAGCCTGCATGAGTTATACCGGCTGACCATGGTTATCATCACCCACGACCTGGACTTTTTATGGCAGGTTACCGATCGCGTTGCCGTGCTTGGCGAAGGCAAGGTGGTCGGCCTGGGCTCCATGGCGGAACTGGCCGATATGGATCATCCCGATCATCCGCCAATACTTTGACGGCCCACGCGGCAGGGCGGCGCAGGAGCAGGCAGAAACCCAGATTAAGAGCAAAAAGTTCACCGAGGAACCACCGTGGACACAAAAGTAAACTATGCAGTCGTCGGTATATTTGTCCTTGCCCTTGGTGCGCTATTCATCGCCGGCATATTGTGGCTGGCGGTGGGTTTCGGCAACAAAAAAGACACAATGCACTATATGTCGATCATTGACGAATCGGTGGCCGGCCTGAATGTCGATGCACCGGTGAAATATCTCGGGGTTGATGTCGGCAGGGTCGAAAAAATCGAACTGGATCCGGACAATCCCCAGGAGGTGCAGCTGCTTTTTGCCATTCGCAAAACTACGCCGATCAGAGAAGACACCGAGGCGGTATTAAAAACCCAGGGATTAACCGGTATCGCCTATGTCGAGTTAAGCGGCGGCACCCCGGAATCACCACCATTGACGGCCGTTGGGCCGGGCCGCTACCCGATGATCCGCACCATCCCCTCCTTAAGTGCCCGACTGGAAAATGTCCTCACCTCAGTACTTGCCAAGCTCGACCGAACGTCGGCAAACATCGATGCCCTGTTTGATGACGAAAACCGGGCGGAAATAAAAAAAATTCTCGTCAATTCCTCTCTCGTCATGAGCACCATTGCCTCACAACGACAGGACATCACAAGATTTATTGCCAGGGCGGCAGAAGCGGCGGACGATGCCGCACGGGCGGCTGCCCATATTGACCCGGTGCTGGCCGCCTCAGCAATGGCGCTGATGCCGTCGAGAAAATGGCCAAAGAGATGAGTCTGGCAACTGCCGATGCAAGAAAAACCTTTGGAGAAGTAAGCTCCGGCGTGCATCAATTCTCCGGAGAAACGCTTCCGGAAATGGAGCGGCTTCTGACCGAATTAAACGTTCTTGTCGTCTCGCTCAGGCGCCTGAGCGAGCAAACCGAACGGAACCCCAGCAGTCTGCTGCGTGGTCGCCAACCGGTTCTTTTAGGACCAGGAGAAAAGATATCGCCATGAGAAATATCGAAAGCAGGTCACAAAACTCTCTTCTCGGCGCGCTGCTTTTAGCCGCATGGCTGTTGTCCGGCTGTTCCATGCTGCTCCCTGCCAATTCGCCGCCGCCGACACTGTTCTCCTTCGATAGTCCGGAAACGGCTTTGCAGATGGGGCCGGCAGCACCGATAAAGATTGGAGCACCGACGCTTATCGTCAGTATGCCGCGGGCGGCACCGGGCTTTGACAGCTATCAGATCGTCTATATCCGCCGTGCCCATACCTTTGAATATTTCCGGCAAAGCCAGTGGGTCGATACACCGGCAAACATGTTGGCACCCTTGGTTGTCGCCGCCCTGGAACGGAGCGGCGGCTTCAGCGCCGTTATACCGTCGCCGACCAGTGTCGCCGGTCAACTGCGTCTCGATTTAGAAATCGTCCGCTTGCAGCAGGAATTCCTCGTGCAGCCAAGTCAAGCGCATTTCACCCTGCGGGCACACCTCCTCGATACGGCATCCCGACAGGTTGTCGCCTGGCGGGAATTTGATGCAGTGGTGCCTGCGGCCAGTGAAGATCCCTATGGCAGCGTGCTCGCCGCCAATGGCGCGGTACGGAACGTCATCAAAGAACTTGTTCTCTTTTGTCGGCAAACAGCCGGTAATTTGCCGGAGATACAGCCGTGATGCCGCTCTGCTGCTGGTCATTTATAGGTCATATACCAACACCGGTTGCATGTGACCCTTTTTATATGGCTGCGGATCACCCTTTTTATCGATCTTCTTAGATAAATATCTCTATATATCGGCATCATAGACGGTTCGCTCTGAATGTTTGACGCCTGGCGCAGGGATTGCAAACAAATAACTATCCAGGGTTATAAATTAGATAGCCTTAACGGGGTGATAGGAAAGGCCCAGGAATTCTATTTCGACGACCAGTACTGGACTATTCGTTATCTGGTCGCCGATTCGGGCAACTGGCTTACCGGCCGCCGGGTGTTGCTCTCCCCGTACGCGCCTATTAGCCGTCAAGGTGAGTATAGACGACGACAAATTCGTGGTCACTATCGTTCACCAACACAGGAAAGAGGTAATTATTATGCCAAATAAGGATGGAACCGGACCAAAAGGTCAGGGACCGAAAGACGGTCATGGTAAGGGTAAAGGTAAGGGAAAGTGTAAGGACAATTGCCCTGGTCAGGGACCGATGACCGGAGGCAAAAAAGGAACGGCTGAAACAACAAAATAATTAATATATAATAAATAGATAGCGTATATAAGGAGAAGCAAAATGAAAAAGTACATTGCAGCAATTGCTCTTGTAGCTGGACTGACCATGGCAACCGCCGCATCGGCAAACTGGGGCAGAGGGGGACATGGTTATGACGGTGACTGCTATGGGCCACAGATGGGCGCTCCGATGATGCAGGAGCAAATGATGCAGCAGTTGGACCCGGCAACCCAGGGAAAAGTCAGCAAATTTTTTAAAGACAATCAGGCACTGCATAAGCAGATTGCTATGAAACAAGCGGAAATGCATGCCACTATGCAAAGTGAAAAGCCTGATCCACAGGCTGCGGCAAAAGTTGCCGGGGAGCTTTTTGACCTGCGAACAGCCATGCATGAGAAGGCCGAGGCTGCCGGGGTTTCCCAATATCTCAGACACAAGGTCGGGGCTAAGGGCGGGCGCGGTGCTGGTTCCGGCATGGGCGGAGGGCCTGGCATGGGCATGAATGGTCCGAAGCAATAATCGTATCTTTTTGTCGTGCAATGAGCAGTTTTTTCCGTTCTGGCCACATATAACCATTGGTTGTATGTGGCCATTTTTTTTGCTGTAAAAGGCCGCTCCAATCCATGATCCATTGTTTATTATGGCGAATAATCAGAATGATAGATCGTGCGATGCCAAGTCATCGCCATATGGCATAAGTATTGCTCTGCATAACTGCAGGGAATAACGGCAAAGAAGCCAAACCTTACGAGGAGAGCATCATGACCCCTGCACAAACAACTGCGGCAAATCCACCCCAGGTCGAGCCCGCTCAGGCGCGCCCGGCCGGCACTCTCGGTCTCAGCCTGCTGGTGGCGCTGGTGGTCGGATCGACCATCGGCAGCGGGATTTTCGGCCTGCCGCAGAACATGGCGGCTGGTGCCGGTGCCGGTGCGATCCTGATCGGCTGGGCGATCACCGGCATCGGCATGCTCATGCTGGCGCTCGTCTACCAGATGCTGGCGCTGCGCAAACCCGAACTGGACAACGGGGTGTATGCTTATGCCCGGGCCCTGTCAGGCGAATATGTCGGTTTCAACTCGGCCTGGGGCTACTGGATCAGCGCCTGGATCGGCAATGTCGGTTACCTGGTGGCGGCCTTCGGCGCCCTCGGCTACTTCTATCCGGCCTTTGGTGAAGGAAATACCCTGGCGGCAATCATCGGGGCCTCGATTGTCGTATGGATTGTCCATGCCTGGTGCTGCGCGGCATCCAGGGCGCGGCGGTACTGAACGCCGTGGTCACGCTGGCCAAGGTCGTACCGCTGCTACTGTTCATCGCACTGGTGGCCATGGCCTTTCAGATAGATACCTTTACTCTCAATTTCTGGGGCGATCCGCAAGCTCGGTTCGGTGCTCGATCAGGTAAAGAGCACCATGCTGGTGACGGTCTGGGTTTTTATCGGCATTGAAGGCGCAAGCGTCTATTCGGCCCGGGCCCGGCAACGTGCAGATGTGGGTCGGGCTACTGTTATCGGCTTTCTGCATCACTCTGCTGCTGCTGATGGCCGTTTCACTGCTGTCTCTGGGAATCTTTGCCCAACCCGAACTGGCGGCGCTGAAAAACCCCTCAATGGCCGGCGTGCTCGAAAAGGCCGTAGGGACCTGGGGCGCAGTGCTGATCTATGTCGGCCTGATCATCTCGGTTGGCGGCGGCTTTCTGGCCTGGACGCTGCTCGCGGCCGAATCGCTCTTCACCCCTGCCGGCGGCGGCGTGATGCCGACCTGGCTGGCAAGGCAAAATGACAAAGGCGTGCCGGCCAATGCCCTGTGGCTGACCAACGGCATGGTGCAACTCTTTCTTCTGGTGACCCTTTTTTCAAAGGCGTCCTACCTGGCGCTGATTTCGCTGTCCACGGCGATGATCCTCGTGCCCTACCTGTTCAGTGCCGTCTACGGGCTGTCGCTGGCCTGGCGCAGCAAAGGCACGCCCAGTGCCGACTCCGGCAAATTCGGCCGTGGCGATACGCCGGTCGCAGCGCTCGCGGTAATCTATTGCCTCTGGCTGCTGTATGCCGCCGGTCTCAAATATCTGGGTTCCGACTTTATTGATGTAGAGACAGCGGTGGTAGCCCTCGGCGGCAATGCCCTGCTCAGGCGCGGCCAGGCGCTCAGTGCCGAAAACCAGATGGACAACATTCGCCGGGCGGCAGCTCAGCTGGCGCGTGTCGCTCTGCTGCACGAAGTGGTGTTAACCCATGGCAACGGGCCGCAGGTCGGTCTACTGGCCCTGCAGTCCGCCGCCTACACTGCTGTCGAAACCTACCCGCTCGACGTGTTGGGCGCGGAGACCGAGGGCATGATCGGCTATCTGCTGGAACAGGAGCTGAAAAACCTGCTTCCCGATAACCGCACAGTCACCACCTTACTGACCCGTGTTGAGGTTGATTCGAAGGATCCGGCCTTTACCCATCCGAGCAAGCCGATCGGACCGGTGTACACCAAGGAGGAGGCAGAACGTATTGCCGCCGCCAAACACTGGACTATCGCCCCTGACGGCAAGGGTTTCAGGCGCGTTGATGGCAACCATAACAATGCCGTCTATGACGCCGTCATGGCAACCTTCAGACTGCGGCGTGCCGTCGGCGATTTGTGATAGTGGCATCTACTGGAAAATATGGCCGGCAGAGCGAGATAAAGTGATTTGTTACAGCAATTTCGATGGTAACAACGAAAAGGAATATCCAATGACTACGCAACCTGTTGAAGGCGCCGCAATCGCCGACAAAGCTCCAGCCGAAAATATCACAGCACCTCCTGCCGCAGGGACGAAAGCAGTGGTGGCTGTTCCGGCGGTTAAGCCATCCACCGCTGTCGCTATTGCCGCACCGACTGACAAGAAGACGCCGTGGAAACGTTGGACCGCCCTTGCCGTCGTTGTGCTTTTGCTGATAAGCGGCGTGTTCATCGCACTGCGCTTTATGCATCGCGGTCTGCCCGATGGTTTGCTTCAGGCCAACGGTCGCATTGAAGGGGACCGCGTCAGCGTTGCCGGGAAGTTCCCCGGTCGTATCGCCAAATTGCTGGTTCGCGAAGGGGATAGCGTGATCCCCGGTCAGGTCCTCGCCGTGCTCGACGACACACAGGTCCAGGCCAAGGTGTCGCAGGCTCGTGCCGCCGTCACCGCCCTGGCGGCACAGTTGCATGCAGCCGAGACATCTCTTGGTGTCCTGAAGCAGGATGTGCAACTCGGCATAGAGATAGCCGGGGCCGGTGTCGCCAATGCCACTGCCGTCCTTGCCAAGGCTGATGCCAACCAAGAGCAGGCGGTGCATGATGCGCGACGTTATCGCGAGCTTTTTACCTCCGGCACCATAGACAAACACAAGAGTGAGATAGCCAACCTTGCCGCTACAGCCGCCGGCAGTGAGCAGAAAGCGGCCGGTACAGGTGTGACACGCGCCGAAAAACAACTGGATCAGGCGGAACTGGGGGAAGATCGCGTGCGGGCACAGAATGACGGGCTTGCCGCCCTTACCGCGCAGCTGGAACAAGGCCATGCCGTACTGGCGGAAGCGGAGAGCGTCCTCGGCGATATGACCTTGTGTGCACCGATCGGCGGGGTCATTACCACACGGGTGCGTGACAAAGGTGAGGTCATTTCCGCCGGTTCGCCGGTGTTTGATCTGGTCGATCTTGACCGATTGTATCTGAAGGTCTATGTGCCCGAGTCGCAGATCGGCATGTTGCGTCTCGGTCTGTCGGCGCGCGTTTACACCGACGCCTTCCCGGATAAACCGTTTCCGGCAACGGCGCGTTATATTGCTTCGCGCGCCGAATTTACCCCAAAAGAGGTCCAGACACCCGATGAACGCGTCAAGCTGGTGTATGCGGTGAAGCTGTATCTCGATGAAAATCCCGACCACAGTCTCACGCCCGGCCTTCCCGCCGATGCGGTGATCCGCTGGCAGGATGGGGTCGAATGGCAGAAGCCGAAGTGGTAAGTTCTGATGAATACCAACCTGCACACCCTGCCCGGGCAGCCGAACACACATCCTTCTGCTGTCGATATTCAGCAAAAGCAAAGCGATAGCGAGTCGTCCCCGGTGGTTTGCGTTCGTGGCTTTGCTAAAGCCTATGGCCGTAATCAGGCGGTAAAGGCAGTGGATCTTGCCATCCACCGGGGTGAAATCTACGGACTTATCGGCCCGGATGGGGCAGGTAAAAGCAGTTTGATGAAGGCAATTGCCGGGGTACTCACCTATGATGCCGGGGAAGTGACGGTCTTTGATCAACTGATCGACAGTGAGCGGGCCGCCGAAAAGGTCAAAGGCCGCCTTGGCCTCATGCCGCAGGGACTTGGCCAAAATCTCTACGGCGATCTGTCCATTGAAGAAAACATCGATTTCTTTGCCCGCATACGCATGGTACCGGCCAAGGAACTGGCTGAGCGCAAACAGCGTCTGCTGGAAATGACCCGCCTCGACACCTTCCGCCACCGTCCGATGAAACAACTGTCCGGCGGCATGAAGCAAAAACTTGGCCTGGTCTGCACCCTCATTCACGAGCCTGATCTGATCATCCTCGACGAACCGACCACCGGCGTTGATCCGGTTTCACGTCGCGATTTCTGGGCGATTCTCGCCTCCCTCCTGCAGGAACGCGGCATCACGGCGCTGGTCTCGACCGCCTATATGGACGAGGCGACCCGTTTTCAACGGTTGTCAGTCATGTTTGCCGGCGGGGTGCTGGCCGAAGGAGAGCCGGAGGCGATTGTCCGCCTGGTTCCCGGAACCGTGGTGGCCATGCAATCGGACGGGCAGGCGGAAGCGCTGGCCCGCCTCAAGGAGAGTTATCCGCAGGTCGATGCCTACGGCGCCTGGTTGCGGGTCTTCGTTGAAAATCCCGACGAAAAGGTGGCGCAGGCGGCAATCGAAAAAGCCCTCGACGGCATCCCATGCCATGACTGGCAGACGACGGAGCCGGAGCTTGAGGATGTGTTTATTGCCCTTTTACGTAAAAAAAACCTGGTTGAGCCAGATGCCGACACCGATAGCAAAGAGGCAAAAGAGAAACCGCAGGTAAAGACCAAGGGTACCGGCCAGGCAGGGCAAACCGCATCGGATGCACAGGCCATTGCCATTGAGGCGAAAGGGCTGGTGCGCGATTTTGCCGATTTCCGGGCGGTAGATGATGTCAGTTTCCGGGTGCCGCAAGGGGAAATCTTCGGCCTTCTCGGTGCCAACGGCGCCGGCAAGACCACCGTTATCAAGATGCTCACCGGCATCCTGCCGCCGAGCGGCGGGGAAGGGCAGGTGGCGGGTGCGGATATGCGCACCGCCGGACAGGCCATCAAGGAACGCATCGGCTATATGTCCCAGGCCTTCTCTCTTTATCTTGATCTGACCGTACTGGAAAACATCCGCCTGTACGCCGGGATTTACGGCTTGAATCGCCGGGAAAGCGCCGAGCGCCTCATCTGGGTCATCGACATGGCGGCACTTGCCGGGCACGAGAAAGACCTTGCCGGCAGTTTACCCATGGGACTGCGTCAGCGCCTGGCCCTTGGCTGCGCTCTGGTGCATAGGCCGCGCATCCTTTTTCTCGACGAGCCGACGTCCGGTGTCGATCCGGTTGGCCGCCGGCGCTTCTGGGAGATACTCTTCCGACTGTCGCGGCAGGACGGCGTGGCCATTCTCGTAACCACTCACTATATGGGCGAGGCGGAACACTGCGATCATCTGGCCCTGATGTTTGCCGGACGGGTGGTTGCCGACGCCACACCGGCAGCGATGAAAGCGGCGGTTGAGGTTGAGGCCGGCCATCTTTTTGAACTGACCACCGATCAGCCGGTACCGGCAATGGACCACCTGGTGAAAGAAGGTTTTCCGGAAGCGGCGCTGTTCGGCAAACGCATTCACATTCTCTGTCCCAAGCCCGAGGAGGATCGCCACGTATCGAGGCGATACTGTCGGCGGCAGGCGTTGCCCTCATAGCCTTTGCCGCTCGTCCGCTGTCAATGGAAGATGTCTTTGTCTATCGCGTGACCTCGCTCGAACAAAAAGACCATGAACCGGCAGGAGGCGGCCGATAATGAACATGAAACGGGTGGCTGCCGTAGCGCAAAAAGAATGGCGCGAGATAGTCCGTGACAAACTCTTTTTTTCGCTGGCCTTCATCGTTCCGGTGGTGCTGATGCTGATGTTCGGCTACGGCCTGTCGCTTGACGTCGAAAACATTCCCATGGCCATCGTCGATCACGACGGCACCGCTGCAAGTCGTGATTATGCCAATAAATTCATAGATTCACGCTATTTTCAGTTCCTCGGTTATGGGCGCGACGAAAGGGATCTGACCCCGCTCCTCACCAGCAACCGCATCCGGGCGGCGATCATTATCCCCGAATATTTTGAGAAGAACCTGCTTTCCGGCCGCCCGGCCCAGGTGCAAACCTTGATCGACGGCACCTTTCCCTTCCGCGCCCAGACCACCAAGGGCTACATCATTGCCATCAACAGCGCCGTCAGCGCTGCGCTGCTGACCGAATATCTCAGCCGCCTGCGGGGCATTCCGCACAGCCAGGCACTGCAAATCGTTCAGCCGGTCCGCCTGGAGGTGCGCTATCTTTATAACCAAAGCGTCAAAAGCATCTGGTCGCTGGCGCCGAAACTCCTCATGGTCATCCTCATGATTTCCCCGCCTTTTCTCACGGCGCTCGGCATCGTCCGCGAAAAAGAGAGCGGCTCGATCTACAATATTTATTCTTCGACGCTGAGTCGCGGTGAATTCCTCATCGGCAAGCTTGCTCCCTATGTCGGCATCTCCATCCTCAACGCCATCATCCTCTGGACTCTCGCCGTCTGGCTCTACCAGGTGCCTTTCAAGGGCCCGCTTCTTTTCTTTTTCCCGGCGACGATCATGTATGTCATCTGCACCACCGGCATCGGTTTGGTTGTGTCGGTGCTGGTCAGCACCCAGACGGCGGCAATGATCGTCACTGCCATCTTCACCATCGTTCCGGCCGTGCTCTATTCCGGTATTCTCGTCCCCATTTCTTCGCTGACCCAGGCGGCGCAGGTCATCGCCCATGCCCTGCCGGCCATGTATTACACCAATATTGCCCTTGGCTGTTTTCTCAAAGGTGTGGGATTATCGGCACTGTGGTTTGAACTGTTGATTCTTACCCTGTATGCCGCCGCTTTATTTACCATCGGTTATCTGATGTTTAACAAGAGGCCGAAAATATGAAATATTTCACGCCAACCCCGGGTCTTGCCGTGTGGTTTCGTCGCCTCTTGGTAATGATGGTCAAAGAGCTGCTGCAGCTGTCGCGTGACCTGGTGCTGTTATTTTTTATCGCCTACGCCTTCACCATGGATATCTATCTCGCCGGCTCGGGTGTCAGCCTGCAGCTCAATCGCGCGGCATTTGCCGTACAGGACTCCGATCACAGCTTTGCCTCGCGGGAATTGCTGTATCGCTTCCGGCCACCTAATTTCCAGCTTATCGGTGAAGTCGCCAGTTCGCGCGAGGGCATCAAGATGCTTGACGACGGCAAAGCCATTATGGTTCTCGAGCCGGCGCCGCACTTTCAACAATCGCTTCTGCGAGGTGAGGCAACATCGGTACAGCTCCAGGTGGATGCCACTAATTCGGTGATCGGCTTCCTCGCCTCGAGTTATGCGGCGCAGATTGTCGGACAATACGGACTCGAAGCCGGTCTGGCGCGCGAGGGCCTGAGCGCAGCAGACATTGACAACGTCCCACGCATCGACAGCCGCCACCGGGTCTGGTTCAACCCGAACCAAAACGATGGCTGGTTCATGTCGATCTCCGAGCTCCTCACCGTCATTACCCTCTTTGCCATCCTCCTCCCGGCGGCAGCGATGGTGCGGGAAAAGGAACGTGGCACGGTCGAGCAGTTGCTGGTGTCTCCGCTCACCAGTTTTCAGATCATGTTCCCCAAGGTCATTGCCATGACCGCGGTGATTCTTGTCGGTACCTTTATCAGCCTGTTCTTCATTCTCAAACCGATATTTGCCGTACCCTTCAAGGGTGATCTTCTGCTGTTTTTTGCCGTTACCACCCTGTATGTCTTTACCACGGCAGGTTTGGGCCTATTCGCTGCGACCATCGCCCGCAATCTCGCCCAGGCCGGAATGATGACCATTCTCATTCTCGCGCCGATGATCTTCCTGTCCGGCGCCTGGACGCCGCCGGAAGCGATGCCCGCCTGGCTGCGCATAGGTATGAACATTTCGCCTCTGCACTACTACATGGATGCCAGTTTCGGCATTTTCCTGAAAGGCGCAGGGCTTGCAACCCTTTGGCCATCGATTCTCAGCATCGCCGCCCTTGGCGGAATCATTTTCAGCTTTGGTCTATGGCGCTTTCGGCGGCAATTTCATTAAAAAAGTGTTATTACTGACGGCTTGTATAAGGTTGTCCGGGATTTTTGTCCCGCCAGGAAATGAATTTAAAATATTACCAGGAGACTGACATGACAATAAATGCAGGTTTATGGATTGATCATCGGAAAGCGGTGATAATGATTCTCTCAGGCAAAGAGGAAGAGACTCTCGAAATCAAATCGAATATTGACAAACAACCGGGCCGCATTGAAGGTTCTCGCTCGACAGCCCCCTATGAAGCGCAAATGGTCCAGGCCGATGATAGCCGGGAACGGAAGTTTACCGGCCAGCTTGACCAGTATTACGCGGAGGTGATTGCGGCAATTCGGTCCGCCGAATCGATTCTCATCTTTGGTCCCGGTGAGGCTAAGGGTGAGCTTAAAAATCATCTTGATCATGCTGATCTCGGGAAAACCATCATCGCTGTTGAGACGGCGGACAAGATGACGGATCGCCAAATCGCATCGAAAATACGCGATTATTTTCACAAATAAGCTTGAGAGACTCCGATACAAATGTTCAGACAACTGCAACAGGAAAGAGCAACACTCAGTTTGTTGTTGGTCCTGGGCTTCTTGATGCTGGCGCAGGTCGGTTGCGGCAAAGTCATGCCGCAGCCTTCCACGTCCATGGCCGTTGATGTGCCGGCGGCATGGTCGCTTGCCGTCGGCGGCCAAGACACCTCCACCTCTTCCCTCGCCGAGTGGTGGTTGCACTTCAATGATCCGCTGCTCGGCGAGCTGGTGACCGAGGCTCTCGAAGCCAACACCGGCATAATTGGTGCACAGGCGGCTCTGCGCCGGGCGCGCGCGCTGCGTGACGTATCGGCGGCCGGACTTTTGCCCGTTCTTGACGGTTCGGCGTCGGCACAGCGCGGCAAGTCAGGGAACAACAGCGCCGTCAATGGTTTCAAGGCCGGACTCGATGCAAGCTGGGAGCTTGACATCTTCGGCGCCAACCGCAGCGCGCTCGACACCAGTGAGGCGACAGTCAAGGCCACCGCTGCCGGTCTCGGTGACATCCAGGTGTCGATCGCCGCCGAGGTGGCACTGGCCTATATCACCCTGCGCGATACCCAGGAACGGCTGGCGATAGCCCGCGACAATCTGGCCAGTCAGCTGGGGACGCTGCAGATCACCGAGTGGCGTGTGCAGGCGGGTCTTGTCACTTCAATCGACGTCGAACAGGCTCGTACGGCGGTTGAACAGATCCGTGCCCTCCTGCCGACCATGCAAACCAGCATTGAACAAACCTGCCATGCCTTGGCTGTACTGACCGGCCAAACCCCTTCGGCTTTGTCGACAATGCTGGCGGCAACGAGGCCGGTGCCGCAACCGGCCGACGACCTGGCATTCAGCCTGCCCGCCGAGACACTGCGGCGGCGGGCAGATGTGCGTGCTGCCGAACACCAGGTGACGGCGGCAGCAGGCCGGGTGCAGGAAGCTGAAGCAAATCGTCTGCCAAACTTCCGGTTGAGCGGTTCGCTGGGCCTGAACGCCTTGACCCTGGGCACCTTAACGCACGGCGCCTCGGTTGTCAGCGCCATGCTGGCCGGTGTTTCGATGCCGATTTTCGACGGTGGTGCCGGACGCGCCGAGGTGCGCTCGCAGCAGGCGGCGCTCGATCAGGCCGTTGCCGTCTACCAGGCGGCTGTACTGACTGCCTTGCAGGAGGTGGAAGATGCTCTGGTAGCGCTGCGCGGCGACCGCGAGCGCTTGCTGCGCCTGCAAAGCGCCGCCGAGGCAGCGGCTAATGCAGCACTTCTGGCGGGTCAACGCTACAACAGCGGTCTGGTGGATTTTCAGGTGGTGCTGCAAACCCAGCGAACTCTGCTTACCACCCAGGCCAGTCTGGCCAGTGGTCGCGCCGACGTCAGCTCCGACCATGTGCGCCTTTACAAGGCCTTGGGCGGGGGTTGGCTTCCCGATAACAGCCATGCCGCACCGACCGCACCTGAAAACATTTCCCGGAGTCCCCATTCATGAACTCACCAAAGAATACCACTGTCGTCACGCCGACACCTGAAGTTACCGCCGCGGCCGACATTGCCACCTTGCTTGCCGAACCTGTGTCGCCGGCCTGGTACCGTCGGCCGACGCTGTGGATTGGCGTCGCCCTGCTGCTGTCGACGGCGGCCGGTCTGACGTACTGGCAGGCACGCCGCACCGCCGGCGCGGCGCCGAGTTACAGCACCCAGACAGTGGCACGTGGCGATATCACCCTCACCGTCACTGCCAACGGTACGCTGCAGCCGACCCGTTCGATCAATATCGGCAGCGAACTTTCGGGCACGGTGTTGAAGGTCAATGTCGATGTCAACGACCGCCTGGAAAAGGGTCAGGTCCTGGTCGAGCTCGATCCCGCCAAATTGCGTGACCAGATCCTGCGCTCGCGTGCCTCCGTCGCCGTCGCCAAAGCCTTGGTCGAACAAACCGTTGCAACGGTGGCTGAGACCAAGGCCAACCTGGCGCGGCTGGAGGAGGTAGCACGTTTATCGGGTGGCAAGGTGCCGTCGAAAAGCGAACTCGATGTCGGCCGTGCCGCCTTAAAGCGGGCAGTAGCCGGTGAAGCCAGTGCCCGCGCCGGTGTGACCGAGGCCCAGGCGACACTGTCCACCGATGAGATAAATCTGTCGAAGGCCTCAATCCGGACGCCGTCGAGCGGCGTGGTATTGACGCGCAGCGTCGAACCGGGCAACGCGGTGGCGGCGTCGCTGCAGGCGGTAACCCTGTTTACCTTGGCTGAAGATTTGACGCAGCTGCGCCTGCAGGTGTATGTCGACGAGGCCGATGTCGGCTCGGTCAAGGTCGATCAGCATGCCAGCTTTACCGTCAGTGCCTATCCAAGCCGCAAATTTCCGGCGCAGATTACCCGGGTGGCGTACGCCTCGACCATCACCGACAATGTCGTTACCTACCTGACCTATCTCGGAGTGGACAACACCGATCTCAGCCTGCGGCCCGGCATGACCGCTACGGCGACGATCACTGCAACCCAGCGCAATGACGTATTGTTGGTGCCCAATACCGCCCTGCGTTTTACGCCCAGCATGGCCGATGCGGGCAAACCTGCCGCGAAAGGCGGCATCATTTCCAGTTTGACGCCGCGCATGCCGAGGAGCACCATCCGCAAATCGGCCTCGGAAGGGGCGAGTACGGCAGCGGCACGGCAGGTCTATGTTTTACGCGAAGGAACGGCGGTGGCAGTGGCGGTGACACCGGGGATAAGCGACGGGCGTATGACGGAGATTACCGACGGCGAGCTGGAGGTCGGGATGCAGGTGATTACCGACCAGAAAACGGTGGCTGCGAAATGAGCGGGGTGCTGATTCGCCTGCGCGGCGTGACCAAGGTCTACGGCAGCGGCCAGGCTGAACTGCTGGCCTTGAAGGGGATCGATCTCGACGTCAGAGCCGGGGAATTCGTGGCGATCATGGGGCCCAGCGGTTCGGGAAAATCTACGGCGATGAACATCCTGGGGTGCCTGGACACGCCCAGCGCCGGGCAATACCTGTTCCAGGGGGCGCATGTCGAAGCGCTGTCGCGAGACCAGAGGGCGCGGCTGCGTCGCCGCTATCTGGGCTTTGTCTTCCAGGGATTCAACCTGCTGGCCCGTACCTCGGCCCAGGAAAACGTCGAACTGCCGCTGCTCTATCGCGGTGAAAGCGCAGCCAGGCGGCGGTCCGCTTCGGCCAGAGCGCTGCAGTCGGTGGGACTTGGCGGCTGGGAACATCACACTCCGGCGGAACTGTCCGGCGGGCAGCAACAGCGGGTGGCGATTGCCCGGGCCATTGTCACCGAACCGGCGGTGCTGCTGGCCGACGAACCCACCGGCAACCTCGACAGCCAGCGCAGCCAGGAGATCATGGAGCTGCTGCGTGGTCTCAATGTCGAGCACGGTATCACCGTGCTGATGGTTACCCACGAGCCCGATATGGCAGCCTATGCCCACCGCATGGTGCGCTTCGTCGATGGCCGCCTGGCAGCCGATGAAGCAAACCCGCATCCAACCGTTTTTCCACCATCGCTTTCGTCTATACCGGTCACGCCAGGGAGGCCCTGATGCTGCTCAATACGCTGCTCCTTGCCTTACGTTCGATCCGCCGCAACCTGTTGCGTTCGTTCCTCACTATTCTCGGTATTGTCATCGGTGTCAGCGCCGTTATCACCATGGTCACCCTGGGCAATGGCGCCACCCAGGCGGTGCAGATGCAGATCTCAAGTCTCGGCACTAACCTGCTGATGATCCGACCCGGGCAGCGTCAGGGACCCGGTGGTGGCGGTGGTGGCGCAGGCATACCCTCTTTCAAGGAGGCTGATGCCGATGCTATCCTGGCCCAGATCGGTGGGGTCGCCGCCGTGGCGCCGGAAGGCCGCGCCGCCGTCACCGTCGTTGCCAACGGTCGCAATTGGGCCACCAGCGTCACCGGCAGCAGCAACGCCTGGTTTGCCACCGGCAACTGGAAGCTTGCTTCCGGCCGCGCTTTTTCCGATGAAGAACAGCATGCCGGTGCGGCGGTGTGTATTATTGGCGAGACGGTGCGGCGCGAGATCTACGGCGGAAAAGTGGGGCTGGGCGGTTTGGGCGAGCAGTTGCGCATCAAGCAATTTTCCTGCGAGGTGATCGGCGTACTTGCCTCCAAGGGCCAGGCGGCGATGGGCAATGACCAGGACGACTCGGTTCTCGTGCCGCTGCACACCCTGCAGCGTCGGGTCACCGGCAATCAGAAGGTGGCGACACTCCTGGTGTCGATGCAGGATGGCAGCGACAGCACCAGCCTGAAGGCCGGTCTGCGGCAATTGCTGCGCGAGCGCCGCAAATTGGCCGAAGGCGACGACGATAACTTCAACATTCTCGACACGCAGCAGTTGGCCGAGACGCTTTCCGGTACCACCAAGGTCATGACTACCCTGCTCGGGGCGGTGGCGGCGGTGAGTCTTCTCGTGGGCGGTATCGGCATCATGAATATCATGCTGGTCAGCGTCACCGAACGTACCCGTGAAATCGGTCTGCGCCTGGCCATCGGCGCCCTGGAGCGTGAGGTGCTGTTGCAGTTCCTCATCGAGGCGGTGGCTTTGGCGGCACTGGGTGGGCTCATCGGCATCGTTATCGCCACCGGTGCCTCAATGCTGCTGGCCGGTGTCATGGCCGTACCATTTCTCTTTGATCCGGCAATTAATGTGCTGTCCTTCCTGTTTTCGGCGGGGATCGGCGTGGTGTTCGGGTTTTTTCCGGCGCGCCGCGCCGCCCGCATGGATCCCATTGAGGCACTGCGCCACGAATGAAGACGGCAACAAGAAAAGGTACCCCATGACTCCACCTCCTGTCGCCACTGGACAACAAAAGGCCACGGCCTGGCACAGCCGGGCTGCCGAGGAAATACTGGCTCAACTTGGCTCGGCAGAGACCGGACTTTCGGCGGCGGAAGCGGCTAAGCGCCTTGCGGCCAACGGCCTCAACGAGTTGACGGAAGGTGCGCACATCAGCCCGCTGCAGATTCTTCTGAGTCAGTTCAAGAGCCTGATTATTTGGATTCTCATTGCTGCCGGGGTGATTTCCGCGGTGATGGGCGAGGTTGTCGATGCCACCGCCATTCTTGCCATCGTTTTCCTCAACGCCCTCATCGGTTTTTACCAGGAGTTCAACGCCGAGAAGTCGATCGCCGCGCTGAAAAAGATGACTGCACCGATGGCCAAGGTCAGACGTGACGGGGGGATCATCATGGTCCCTGCCGCGGAAATCGTTGTCGGAGACATCCTGGCGCTGGAAGCCGGCGACCTGGTAGCGGCCGATGCCCGGCTCCTTAAAGCGGCATCGCTCAAGTGCATTGAATCGGCCTTGACCGGCGAATCGACGGCGGTGATGAAACAACCCGGGGTGTTAGCGGCAAGCGACGTCCCGCTCGGCGACCGCGAAAATATGATTTTCATGGCAACCAGTGTTGTGGCGGGGACCGGCCAAGCCGTCGTTGTCGCCACGGCGATGCAAACCGAGTTGGGGAGCATCGCCGAACTCCTTGACAAGGCGGGGGCGGAGGAGGGGACACCTCTTCAAGAGAAACTTAATGTGGTTGGACGAATTCTCGTCTGGGCGGCACTGGCCATCGTCGCTATGCTTTTTGGCCTTGGCATGCTTCGCGGTACCAGGCTCTATGAATTGACGATGACCGCGGTCAGCCTTGCTGTGGCCGCCGTGCCGGAAGGGCTGCCGGCCATCGTCACCGTTGCCCTTGCCCTTGGCGTGTTGCGCATGTCCCGCCGGCAGGCCCTCGTGCGCAAGCTGCCGGCTGTTGAGACCCTCGGCTCGACGACGATTATATGTACCGATAAGACCGGGACCCTTACGGCCGGTGAAATGACCGTGCGCGCCATGTATGTCGCCGGTCAAAGCTACCAGGTCACCGGTGACGGTTATGCGCCGGAAGGCGAAGTACACTTCGAGGGCAAGAAGGCTAATAGCGCAGCACCTGGCGCCGCTACTTGAACTGGCAACCGTACTTATCGGCTGCAACAATTCACATCTCACTGAAGAAGACGGGACCTGGAAAACCGTCGGTGATCCCACCGAAGGCGCATTGCTTACGGCCGGGGGCAAAGCCGGCGGCGACCGGCAGAAGATCGAGCAGGAGATGGCTAAGTACGGTGAAATTCCTTTTGATTCCGACCGCAAACGGAGCACAGTCATTCGTACGATGGCAAACGGCCAACTCCGCGCCTTGATCAACGGTGCGCCCGACGTGCTGTTGGCGCTCTGCACACAGATCTACACCGCAGCCGGAGTCCGGCCGATAACTGACAAGGATCGCCAGGCCATCGCGGCGCAAAACATCGTTATGGCCCAGCAAGCCCTGCGCGTGCTCGGATCGACATATCGCGACCTGGCCCTGGCCCCGGCCGCCGACCTCACCGCCGATGCCGTCGAGCATGATCTGGTGTTTGTCGGTTTAACCGGCATGTATGATCCACCACGCCAGGAGGCCAAAGAGGCCGTGGCCAGGTGTCACGCCGCCGGTATTCGGGTGGTGATGATTACCGGTGACCATCCGCATACCGCGACGGCCATTGCCCGGGAAATCGGCATCGCTTCTGAGACTGATACGGCAATTGCCGGGATTGAACTCGATAAGATGACCGACGATGAGCTCAGCCGGCAGGCTCTGAAAATCGCCGTTTATGCCCGCGTCACTGCCCTGCACAAGCTGCGCATAATTCGCGCCTTGAAAGCCGATGGACATGCCGTTGTTGCCATGACCGGCGACGGCGTCAACGATGCCCCGGCCATAAAAGGCGCGGATATCGGCATCGCCATGGGAAAATCAGGCACGGAAGTCACCAAACAAGCGGCGGATATGATCATTACCGACGACAATTTCGCAACAATCGTTGCCGCCGTGGAAGAAGGCCGCGGCATCTATGATAACATCCGCAAAACGCTGCAATACCTGCTGGCGGGCAACACCGGTGAACTGCTGCTCATGACGATCTGTGTCGCCGTCGGGTTGCCTTCGCCCCTCCTGCCGATCCATCTGCTGTGGATCAACCTGGTCACCGATGGCCTCCCCGCGCTCTGCCTGGCAACCGACCCTATCGATCCCGACGTCATGCAACGCCGGCCACGCCGCCGATCTGAGAGCATGACCGATCAGAGTTTCCTTGGCACCATGCTTCTCACCGGTTTTCTCACGGCAGGGGTGGCGTTGGCCGTTTACCTCTATGGTTTAAAGACGGGAACCGTGGAAACCGCTCGGACGTATGCTTTCACCGTCCTGGTCTTTGCCGAACTTCTCAGATCTTTCGGCGCCCGCAGCGAAACCAAGCAGGTATGGCGCATTGCCCTTTTCACCAATGTCAATCTCCTCATCGTCGTGTCCATCTCCTTCGCTCTGCAAGTGTGGAGCCAACATAACGCGATGTTCGGTCGCTTCCTGAAGACGCAGTTTATGCCACTCGCCGATTGCTTTCTCCTTCTTGCCGTGGGCGCCATCCCGCTGTTGGTCCTGGAAATGGTGAAGATGTTGCGGCACGGCCGGCAGTCGACACTTTTGACAACCGGGGTAAACCGTTTTTACCGGGAGATTCACCGGATATCGGCGATACTCGGTCTTGCCGTCAAAAAGTTTTTGCAAATCGACGGCACACAAATGGCCGGGGCCTTTGCTTTCAATGCCTTTTTCTCGTTGTTTCCGTTGATGATTCTCCTGGTGACGATTGTTTCGTCCTTCGTCGACAAAACTATAGCCGGGAAAGAGGTGATAGCCATTATCGAAAGCTATGTGCCGATCAACGGCGAGATGCAGCGCTATATCTTTGACGTTCTTTCCGGGGTAATCAATTCCCGAGAAAAGGCAAGCACTTTAGCCTCCCTGGCCCTGGCCTGGACCACCCTCCAGTGTTTCACCACCCTTATCGTTGCTACCAACCGTGCCTGGAGCAGCGATATGTACAGTTGGTGGCGGCAGCCGTTGAAAAGCCTGGCGCTTCTCGGTATCACGGCCGGTGCAGTACTTCTCGGCATGGCAGTTCCGGTGGTGGCGAGAATGGCCAAGAGCTGGCTTTTTCCCATGTACGATTTCGGTTACTGGGTATACGACTTGGGCGGTTCTTTGGTCTCTTTGGTGGTGGTCTACCTCGGCCTGATAATGTTTTACCGGTTTGCCCCGAGTCGCCCGACGCGCTTTGTCGAGGTCTGGCTTGCCGCCCTGGTGGCAACCCTCCTGCTGCGAGCCGGTGAAAGTCTGTTCATCATCTACTTGAAGGACTTCGCCACACTGAATGCCGTCTACGGGGCCTTTGGCGGCATCATGGCTATGCTGCTGTGGATTTATGTTTCCGGATGCATTTTCATTTTCGGAGTTTGTCTGTGCGCCGGCCGGGCAGAACTCTTTCCCCAATCGTCGAAAATATCTGCAGAACAAGCGAGCAACTGAAAGGCCATATGAAAAAATGGTCAAATACGACCATACGTTACATATGACCATTTTTTCCTGGTTGATACTCCCGCCATCCTCACCCCATTTAAATCAATTATTCTGATATTTCAGATCGTTGGACATTGTTTCAAAGTGCAGAGAAACCTGGCACAAGAATTGAAATAGAGATGGTAACTCATGGAAAAATGACCAGGCCGGAGAGCAGTTTATAAAGACGTCAATTACCAAAAAAGGAGACCCCTGTGGCTCCAAAAACTTTCATTTACAAAGCACTTATTCTATCGGCAATATTCGTTTGCAACATTGCTGCGGCTTGTCTGACACAATCTTTGCTGCAAACTGGACTGTCCACGGAAAATCATGGCCAAAAGGATTGCGCTGCAGGGCAGAAATTTGCAGTAAAGCATGATCTGCCGGGCATTCCGAAAGATCCTCGAGCCTTCGTCAGATTCAAATCACGGGCAATGTATGCCGACAATGTGAAGATCATTGCCGTCGACGCAATGGTTGCATTGCCAGGTCCTGTTGAAAAAACGTAAACAACCATAGGTGGTGCAAGTATGACTTCTAAAAACCTCGCAGATTATGGAATCTATCCTCGTCGCTCAGTGGTCAAACAGGTCGTCAACGCAGCGAAAGATGAAAGTTACCGCCAGGCCGCAAGATCAGCACTGCTCGCGGAAAGACAAGGCCTTAAGGAATTTCCGACGAAAAAGACAACCACCTTGTCTGAGGGAATAGCGACAGGTGCCGGCGCTGGAACGGTGGTTGGCGGCGCCTTAGGATGGCTTATGGGCATTGCTCTCTTCATCGGGGCAATAGATCCGATTATGGTGGCTCTTGCCGGTGCGGCAAGCGGCTGTCTGCTCGGAGGCCTAGCAGGTGCGTCAATTACCATGAGTATTCTCCGCCATGAAGCGAATGTGTATGCACGAAGGAACAAGGGCGGTGCAACAGTGCTGCCCATACAAAGCGACGAGAAGGAGTGGAAAAATATAAGCCACAGGTTCACTCAGCCGAACAGGGGCTGATTGATCATTAAATAATTGCTTAGCAGTCAAACACCACAAGGAGAAAGAAAAGATGAAGAAGAAATTATTAGGGGTTTTGGGTATGTGCCTGGTCTTAACGTCGGCATCGTCAACTTTTGCCGCGGAAACGATCAAACGATTGGGCACTCACCCCTTTAGCCGCCCGGCTATAACCTCGGAGGCCGACCTGCGCACCATGGTCGATAAAAACAGTGTAAATCTGCAGACAGGTTTTGCCAAAGCCGGTGACGCCGACCTTTATCCCGAGTTTAAGAGCCAATTTCCGAGCGCAAAAATTCAGCCGGTGCAAATTGCTCCCGGAGAAAAATTGGACTGGATGCTCTTTCGCCATAATGGTACCGGGCCGGTCAAGGTAGTCAAGGATGTGACCTGGGGTGGTAAAGCTCCTTTTGATGCCCTGAAGTTCTCCATTGATAAGAATGGCCGGCACTACATATTCATTGTTCCTGCCCTGTGCGGCAATCTGAGCTTGATGGCGGTCGAGGCTGTCCCTGCCCAGGTCAATGAGGTCAAAGAAGTCAAACAGGTCGCCCGGGCCAATCAGGCACCGGTTTGCAGCATGAAATTGTCGAACACCGAGGTTAAATGCGGTGAGGTAATAACTGTTGATGCAAGCAGATCGACTGATTCCGACGGCAGCGTTTCTCAGGTAATCTTTCAGATCGTCGATGCCGCCGGTAAGGTTGTTGCTGAAAAGACCGACAATGCGGCCCCGTTTATCCAGGAATTCACCATTCCCTGTGCATCACCGACTTACACCGTCAAGACAGTGGTGATCGACAACAACGGCACGCAATCCAACCCAACCGATTGTACCCAGAGTGTAATGGTTGCCAAGGGCAGGGGTGGGCCGGTGGTTGATGTCGGTGCGTCCCATCAGTTTGACCCGGCAAGCTATGTTTTTGGTCGCGTTGGCTGGGAATTTCCGCTAACTGAAAAAATTACTGCAATGGGTCTTATCGGTGGTTTTGCCCGTTTTGATGGTGACGATGGCGATTCAGGAGTGTTCATTGCAGACGCCCTGATGAACTACTATTTTACCGATAAGTTGTTTGCCGGTGCCGGAGCCGGATTTTGGTCAGGTAACGATGGCAAAGTCGACTTGATCGCCAATGTCGGATATCAGATTTATGAGAAACCGAACGTCATGAAAATCTCACTCTTTGTCGAAGGACGTAGCGAAGCCGATGACCTGTTTGCCAGCAGAGCCAGTCGCCTTGGCGCCGGTGTGCGCTTCCACTTTTAATGAGCAGAGTTTACCATTGGTAACAGATGTTCAAGCGAAAAACGGCCTATCCTGTAATAGAGGGGTAGGCCGTTTTTTCGCTCAGTCACTCGAAGATAGGTTCAAGATCACCGCGCTCCATTACAGCAACTCGCTTCCGACCGGCTTGCTCTCCAGCCAGGCGCGATCTTCCTCGCTGATCTCAGCCGATGCATCACATTGAGCCAGCAGTTCTTCCAGGCTGTAGCGCGGCTTTAGCGTAGGTTCAACCACCAGGCGGCCGTGGTCGACAGCCAGTCCGACGCTTGCACCGGCATGCAAGTTCAGCAGATCGAGAATAGCGGGCGGAACGGCCAGCATTATCGAACCGCCGACCTTCCGCAGGATAGTTGTGTGCATATCGCACCTCCATTGAATCATGTTATACAGCAATATAACTCAATGGAGGTTGAACTGCAAGTTTCCGATAATTTTTCTCATGTTCCTAGCAGTAAATCCCGGACTTTGATAGCCAGGCCCTTGTAAGAAAACGGCTTCTGGATGAAGTTCAGGCCTTTATCCAACACGCCCCGATCGGCAATGACCGTGGCTGTATAACCGGACATAAAGAGAATCTTCATATGCGGATAAAGGGAGTGCAGCTTCTCCGCCAGATCTCGGCCGTTCATTTCCGGCATGACGACGTCGGTGATGAGAAGGCGTATTTCACCTGCATGTGCCTTTGCCAGGTCGATGGCCTGGCTCGGCGTGCCGGCAGTCAGTACGCGGTAGCCCAATCTTTCGAGCATTCTTTTGTCCATATTCAGGAGCAAAGGTTCATCCTCGACCACCAGCACCATCTCACCGTTGCTGAGAGGAATTTCTTCAATAATCTCGCCCTGCCGCTCAACTATTTGGCCGGCGTACCAGGGCAGGTATATTTTAAAGGTCGTGCCGTTCCCCGGTTCGCTGTAGACATTGATGAATCCGTTGTTTTGTTTGACAATGCCATAGACGGTGGAGAGTCCGAGGCCGGTTCCCTGGCCAATGCCCTTGGTCGTGAAAAATGGTTCAAAAATATGGCTAAGAGTGTCTTTATCCATGCCGCAGCCATCGTCAGTGACGGTGAGCAGGGCATACTCTCCCGGCAGAAACCCTGCGTGTTGCGCGCAGTAGGCTGCATCGATGACGACGTTTTTCGTTTCGATGGTAATCCTGCCGACGTTGGCGATGGCATCCCGGGCATTGAGGCAAAGATTGGCGAGAAGCTGGTCGATCTGTGTGGGATCCATCTTGATCGGGTTCAGGCCGATCTCCGGATACCAGGCCAGGCTTATGTCCTCACCGATCAGCCGTTCGAGCATCTTCAGCAGGCTCTGCACATTGTGGTTGAGGTTAACCACTTCGGGATTGATCAGTTGTTTGCGGGCAAAGGCCAGTAATTGTCGGGTAATTTCCGTAGAACGCATTGCTGCTTTATATATTTCCTCAAGGTCGGTATACAGCGATTCGCTCTGATCCACCTTGCCCAGGGCAAGTTCCGTATATCCGAGGATGACGCTGAGCATATTATTGTAATCGTGGGCCACGCCGCCGGCCAGCAAGCCGACTGCCTCCATTTTCTGGGCCTGTTGCAGCTGGGCGGTCAAATGGAGATGCTCGGTTATGTCGCGTTGCACAGCCACGTAATTAACGATCCGGCCGGAAGAGTCGCGAATGGGGGATATAGCGGTTTCTTCGGTATAGAGTTTTCCATTCTTACCCTTATTGATCATAACGCCCGACCAGATTTTCCCCCCGGAGATGGTATGCCAGAGGATCCGGTAGAAAGCATCGTCCTGTTCGCCACTCTTGAGGATACGCGGATTCCGGCCGACGACCTCCTTTGAAGTGTAGCCGCTGCCTCGCTCGAAGGCCGGATTGACGTACTGAATGGTGCCCTGGGCGTCGGTCATGACGATGGCGTCTCCCACTTGCTCGATGGCTGCCATCAAACGCTTGCGCTCTATCTCAACGCGCTTGCGCGCCGTTATATCACGGATATTGCACTGGATCACCTTGCTGTGGTCGACCAGATACACATTGCTGACAAATTCTACGGCAATTGATTGGCCGTTAAGGGTTTCCAGCGGCAAATCATCATAGCGGATGTATTCATTCTGCTGCAGGACCCTGAAGGCCTCCTGGGATGCGGCAATATCCTTGAACACCCCGAGTTCCCAGATAAATTGCCCGCATATCGCCTCGTAAGTATATCCGAGTAACTGCAACAGAAAGGGATTGGCATCAACCACCTTGCCGGTATCCGCATCAAGGATGAGAATACCGTCTTTGGCTGATTGAAAGAGTCGTCGGTAGCGTTTTTCCGAATCCTGCAGCGCGTCCACGGCCTTCTCTTTTGCCAGGAGGCTTGCTTTAAGCGAGGCAATTTCCCCCTTTAATTCGTCGACGGTAAGAAGATGCCGGCTTTCGTCGTTTGCTTCAGACATGGTTTCTTTCTCTTTCAAGGTGCTCATGGTTTTTCGATATTCAGTTTACTCATGCGGGCGCGCAGGGTGCTGCGGTCGAGACCAAGGATTTCCGAGGCACTGTCTTTACCGCTGACTTTCCAGTTGGTCTGTTGCAGTACCTGAAAAATATAATCCCGTTCAACCGCTTCCATGGTCTTTGAGGCGGTTGCCGCTATATTCTTCTCCGGCTTTGTCAGTTCATCGGCGAGGCGCAGTTTCGGACCGGGCGAGTTGATGACTGCCCTCTCCAGGACATTTTCAAGTTCCCGGATATTCCCCGGCCAGTTATAGTTTTGCAGGACAGTCATGATTGCTTCCGGGATGATTTCAATTGCTTTACCCGTCCGCTTGGCAATTTTTTTAACATAAAAATCAACAAGCAGGGGAATATCCTCAGCACGGTCGCGCAACGGCGGTATGATAATAGGAAAGACATTCAAGCGATACCAAAGGTCCTCACGGAATCGGCCATTATGCACCTCTTCTTCCAGATTACGATTGGTAGCGGCAATAATTCGTACATCGACCTTGATGGTATGCGAACTGCCCACCCGTTCGAATTCGCCATCCTGCAAAACTCGCAACAGCTTTGCCTGCAGTCCCAACGGCAATTCGCCGATTTCATCAAGAAAAAGAGTGGCACCGTCGGCAATTTCAAAGCGGCCGAGGTGTTTGGCAATAGAACCGGTGAAGGAGCCTTTCTCATGCCCGAACAGTTCACTTTCGATGAGGCTTTCCGGCAGGGTGGCGCAGTTAACTTTCACCAGGGCCCGATTCTTACGCAGGCTCAAACCGTGAATAGCCCTGGCGACCAGCTCCTTGCCGGTTCCCGTTGCCCCATGAATGAGGACCGTGGTATTGCTGTTGGCAATTTGTCCGACCTTATGCAGCACCTGTTGCAGTGCATCGCTTTGCCCGATAATATTTCCATGGTTATTCTTCAGCTTGATTTCTTCCTGCAGATAGGCCCTTTCTCCCTCCAGTTGCAATTTCAGCCGAAGTATTTCGGCAAGTGCGGTGTCAGCTCTTTGTTGTCCTTTTTCCGCCTCTTCTTTGGCGAGGATGAGTGCGGCCGTGCGCTTACCCACCTCGTCTTCCAGAGAGGCATTGTGGTTGCGCAGGGAGTCGGCCATGACCTTCATTGCCAGATTATTTTTCACCCGGGCCATGACCAGAGATGGGCTGAGCGGTTTGGTGATGTAGTCGACCGCCCCGAGTTCCAGTCCTTTCTTTTCGTCATCTATTTCCGACTTGGCGGTGAGAAAGATCACCGGAATGTCCTTTGTCTGCGGATCGTCTTTCAGTTGCCGGCACACCTCGAAGCCGTCCAGGCCGGACATCATGATGTCGAGCAGGATCAGGTCGGGGGGCATTTCTGAGGCGGCGATCTTCAAGGCCTTCTCGCCGCTGTTGGCAATTTTTACCTTGTAGGCGTCCTTAAGAAGCCCGTTCATCAGGGTCAGGTCTTCCGGGGTGTCGTCGACCACCAGTATCGTGGCCCTTTCACTGCAATGAAGTTGGTTCATATTTTCCCTCTTAGGGCAATGAAGCACCGGCGGCCCTGAGCGCTGCCAGCGCCGCATCGAAGTCGAATCTTTGCATACTCTCGTCAATTATTTGATAATGGTCCGGGAAGGCAGCTTTTCAGCAGGTCGGCATGGGCTTCCAGTAGATCAACGCCTCGGCGTCATCGTCGGCCAGCATGGCCGTTAGCTTGGCACAGACAATCCGCAGGTGTTCCGGGAGGATCGTCTCAACCGTCTTACCTGCTTCCGGTAACTGATTTTCCAGTTGACTGAGGAGAAATGCCAAGCGGCATCTTCAATTCGTCGAACTGAGCATCGATTTCCTGTTGCGGCCGGCCGTCCTTGATCGCCGATTCAAGCCTTTCCGCCAGTCCCTGCAGTTCGGTGGCGCCGATGGTGCCGGCAACACCTTTAAGTGTGTGCGCGAGCCGTTCCGCGGTGTGCAGGTTTTTGTCCTCCAGCGCCAAAAAAATCTCCGCCGCGGTGTCCTTTTGCCCGGCGACGAATTTGCGCAGTATCGAGAGATAAAGCGATTTTTTGCCGAGCATATGGCTGAGACCGTTGACCGTGTCAAGACCGTCAATACCTGAGGGTAAAATGACCTCCGCCACCTTATGCGGCTGCGCCTCAGTGACTTCAGCCGTCGATGTGCGTGCGGCGGGATCCATTTGAGCAGTGCCTGCCATAATTTTTCCGGTTCGATCGGTTTGGCCACATGGTCGTTCATACCCGAAGAAAGACACAGGTTGCGATCATTGTGGGTAACATTGGCGGTCATCGCCACCACCGGTAGATTTTTGAATCGCGGATCGCGGCGAAGTTCCTGTACTGCCGTCTGCCCATCCATGACCGGCATCTGCATGTCCATGAGGACGATGTCGTAATCGACGGCCTTGATCTTTTCCAGGGCAATCTTGCCGTTTTTCGCCAGATCAACGATGAAACCGGCATCGCACAGCAGTTCGGTCGCCACTTCCTGATTGAGATCGTTGTCTTCCACCAGGAGGATGCGTGAGCCGTTGATGGCGGCAAGGAGGTCATAAGAGTCGGTTGCGGGTTCGCAGGCTACCGGCAAGCCATCGCCATCGCCTCCGAGAATACGGACAACACTGTCGAAGAGCATCGAGGCATTGACCGGTTTGATGAGCACATTCTCGACGCCGGCTTCCTCCGCGCCGAGTATGACTTCTTCGCGGCCGAAGGCGGTTACCATTATTATATGCGGCATGTGACCGAGGGGCAGCCTGCCGAGTTGCCTGGCAGTCTCGTTGCCATCCATTCCCGGCATCTGCCAGTCAAGGAAAACGATGTCGTAGGGCTTGCCCTGCCTCTCGGCACGCTCAACGGCGTTCAGAGCCTCCTTTCCCGATTCGGCCTGATCGACCGAGAAGCTCAGGTTATGGAGCATCTCGCTCAGCACCTGGCTGGCGCTTTCGTTGTCGTCTACCACCAGCACGCGTTTGCCCTGCAGGTCGGCAGTAAAGGTCAATTTGCGCGGCTCGCCCAAGCCCTTGCCGAGGCGGGCGGTGAACCAGAAGGTGCTGCCCTTGCCGGGTTCGCTCTCCACGCCGACTTCGCCATCCATAAGTTCGGCCAGCTTTTTGGAAATGGCCAGGCCGAGGCCGGTGCCGCCAAATTGGCGGGTGGTCGAGGTGTCGGCCTGGGAAAATCTCTGGAACAACCGGCCCACCTGCTCCTCGGTGAGACCGCTGCCGGTATCGCGCACAGCGCAGTAGATCAGCACATCATCGTCGGTCTGCTCCCTGAGGCGGATGACGATGTCAATCTCGCCATGGTCGGTGAAGGTGACGGCATTGTTGGTGTAGTTGATAAGAATCTGCCCGAGTCGCAAGGGGTCGCCGATCAGGCTCGCCGGCACGTTCTTGTCGACATCAAAGATCAGTTCCAGCCCTTTGGCGGCGGCCTTTTCGGCAATGAGATTGGCGACATTGTCGAGCACCTTTTCCAGTTCGAACTCGGTGTGTTCGATGGTCAGCTGGCCTTCCTCGATCTTTGAGAAATCGAGAATATCGTTGATGATGCTCAGCAGATGTCGGCTGGAAATCTTGATCTTCTTGATGTAGTCACGCTGGCGGGGGGTCAGTTCGGTCTTCAGCGCCAGGTGCGACATGCCGACGATGGCGTTCATCGGCGTGCGGATCTCGTGGCTCATATTCGACAGGAAATCCGATTTGGCGAGGTTGGCATTTTCTGCCGCGGCCTTGGCCTTCTCCAAGCTCGGCGGTCTTTTCCTCCAGCACCTGATCCATGATTTTGCGCTCGGTGATGTCACGGGCAGCGGTAAATACGCCTTGCAGAACTCTGTCCCGATCGTAGAAGGTGGTGGCATTCAGGGACACCACGGTTTCCTTGCCGTCCCTGGTGCGGGCGGTGAGTTCATAGTTGGTGACCTTCTTTTCACTGAGCACCAGTTTGATGCCGGCCTCGGCCCGCTCCGGATCGGTGAAGTATTTTTTGAACGGCGCGCCGATCAGTTCGTCGCGCGTGCAATCGGTCAGTGCCTCCATCTGTTTGTTGACGTCGGTGATGATGCCGAACGGATCGGTGGTCATCAGTGCATCGATGTTCGATTCGAACAGGGAACGGGTGTAGAACTGATGGTCGCGCAGGCGTTGACTGAGCTTTTGCTGCTCGGCCTCGATCTCCTTGCGCGCCGTGTTATCGGTGCCGATCAGCAGATAGCCGATAATGGCGTTTTCCTCGTCGCGCAAAGCCGTGACCGACACGACTGCCGGGAAGCGGCTGCCGTCCTTGCGGATATAGGTCAGCTCGTAGATGTCTTCGATACCGCGTGAGGCCTTGAACACCAAGGCTTCAAAACCCGGTGTAATCGTGGTGCCGAGTTCGAGGCTGAGGGCTTGGGCGCGGGCGATCAGTTCTTGCGGATCGGAGATATCGGCCGGGGTGATGGTGTTCAGCACTTCGGCGGCGGCATAGCCCAGCATGTGTTCCGCGCCGACATTGAAGATCTGGATGACGCCCTTGGCGTCGGTGGCAATGCTTGAGAAATTGGCGCTGTTGAAAATGGCGGTCTGCAGGGCTCCCGCCTTGAGCAGCGCCTCTTCAGCCTGCTTGCGTGCGGTAATATCACGCAAAATGCCGGTAAAGTAGCGCTGGCCACCCAGCCACATCTCACTTACCGCTATTTCCAGAGGGAAAAGACTGCCATCCTTGCGCCGCCCGACGACTTCGCGGCCGAGGCCGACGGCGCGCGCCTCATCGCTGGCACTGTAATACTCAAGAGAACCATTGCGCTGGTCTCGATCAAGCTCGGGAATCAGGGTGCTGAAGCTTTGTCCTATGCAGTTCCGCGGCGGTATAGCCGAACATCTGCTCAACAGCCGGGTTAACGGTTTGCACGATGCCGCCGTGGGCATGCAGGGTGATGACGCCATCGGCCACGGTATTGAGAATGGTCTGGATCAAGGCAGTACTGTCGCGCAAGGCCTGCTGTGCTGCATATTCGCCGGTAACATCACGGAACACCAGGACCGCCCCGATCACCTGATCGTCGCGGTCACGAATCGGTGCGCAACTGTCGGCAATATCACACTCGCTGCCGTCGCGGGCAATGAGTACGGTGTGGTTGGCCAGGCCTTGTATCGTGCCCTGCGCCAGGGTTTCCAAGACCGGGAATGGTGACCGGTTGCCGCGTTTCTTTGTTGATGATGTGAAAAATCTCTATCCACCGACAGACCGGCGGCTTCAGCCAGGGTCCAGCCGGTGAGTTTTTCGGCAAGAGGATTGAGGAGTGTCACCCGCGCTGCTGCATCGGTGGCTATTACCGCATCGCCGATGGAGTTAAGCGTCACGGCGAGCTTTTCCTCGCTTTCCCGCAAGGTGACGTTGGCCTTCTGCAGTTGTTCGTTGGTTTCCTCCTGGATCTCGATTAAATGCTGGCGCTCCGCTTCGATCTGCTTACGTGCGGTATTGTCGGTGCCGATCAGCAGATAGCCGATGATGCTGTCCTGCGCATCGCGAAGGGCGGTAACCGACACGACCGCCGGAAAGCGGCTGCCATCCTTGCGGATATAGGTCAGTTCGTAGATGTCTTCGATGCCGCGCGAGGCCTTAAACACCAGGGCCTCAAAACCCGGGGTAATGGTCGTTGCGAATTCGACTGCTCAGTGCTTCGGCGCGGGCGATCACCTCATGCGGATCGGAAATGTCGGCCGGGGTGATTTTATTCAGAACTTCAACGGCCAGATAACCGAGCATACGTTCGGCGCCGACGTTGAAAATCTGGATAACACCCTTGGCGTCTGTTGCGATACTGGAGAAGTTGGCGCTGTTGAAAATCGCACTCTGCAGGGCTCCCGCCTTGAGCAGCACCTCTTCAGAACGTTGCGGTGCGGTGTCGATGGTCGGATTCTTGCTATTCATAGGGTTGCCTGCATTGTCTTGGAATTGTATGGTTTACGTATCGGATGCGGCCGGGCTCAGCGATTTTTTCTCCAGCGCAAAACAAAGCGCAAACCTTCCTGCGCCACTCTTTTTCCTTCGAGTTGGTAAAAGATGGCAAAATTCAAAGCATTTATTGCGTCAATGTTGTGCTCTTTGTCATTGGCAAAAGGCGCAGTGCTCATTATTTCCTGAAAAATGGCTTTAAATTCCAGCAACCTGTTTTTCTTGAATAATTGCTGCAGGGTTTTGCTCTCGGTTTTATCTATATTCAACTCTCCGAGACGTTTGCCGAAATAAATGAGGGTCCGACGGGTAAGCTTCACGCCAAAAATCTCTTCAAGATGCGCCTCAATGGTCGATGTCGGACGGCCGGAGGTGCCATCCAATTCCCTCGGCGGAGTCGGCAACCGAGCATTTCGGGAAATTGTCGCCCTTCCTTTGACTTTCGGACTTTTTATGAGGGTATAGGCCTCTGCCGAGCGGCACAGGTATTCCGCCTGATGCGCCGCAACCTGGAGGTAGGCGCTTAAATTATAAAAACCGGCGTGGATATGCTCCGGCAGTTTAAAACCGCTGCGACTGAGTACGTAACGGTATTTGTGGTCAATTTCGCTCCAGGCCTCTTCAAGGATGGTCCGCAGCTGCAGTTCGATCTGCAGGTGTTTCAACTCCTCCGGTGCATCGCAATTTTCCCCTAATTGGATCTGATAATGGATTGACGAGTATCCGGTATAGCGCAGATCGGTGCCGTCCTCAATGGGCCGGCCGGGGGCAGTCGGCAGAATGAAGGATTTTTTCTGATCGGGTCCCTGGATAAAATGAATGATGTTTTCTTCGCATAAAAGTTTCAGATAGATTTCAATTTTTCCAATATCGGAAAGGCGCAGACAGATTATTCTTACTCCCAGGAGATCGCCGATGCACTCCTGATAATTTTTTTTGCTGATGGCCGGCAAACCCGTCTCAAATCGGCCGATGTTCAGTTTAGTGATTTTCTCAATAAGGCGCAGTTCATCTTTCAGGCGATATATGATGGTATGCAGGTTTTCCTTCGGCGTCGAAGGATCGTCCTCGATCAGATCGACAATATATTCGGCAAGCCTTTTATACTTTTCCTTTTCCTGCAAAAATGCCACGAGGATTGCTTCCTTCTGACGTTTCTTCATATGCCCATCTCCTGCATACATCTTAATTGACTCCGGTCAGAGCATCGCCCGGATCTCGCCCGGCTCCAGCCAGGCGCAGCAGATCATTGGCTTTTTGCAGCGCCTCCTGCGCTCTCTTAGGGCCGGTGATGTCGACAAAGGTGAGCACCAGCCCCTCAATGACATTGTCAAGGGTTCGGTAGGGCCGGATGCGCAGAATGTACCAACTCCCTTCTTGAGCCTGAACTTCGATTTCTTTGGGAATCAGGGTGTCGAGCACGGCTCGGGTGTCTTCAGGCAGCCTGTCATAACCCACCAAGTTGGCGACCAGGTGACGTAAGGGCCGTCCCATATCACTGTCAATCAGGTTGATGATCCCGGTCGCATTAGGGGTGAAGCGGACAATGCGCAGATCGTTGTCGAGGAAGATGGTGGCAATGCCGGTACCGGCCAGCAGGTTGTTCATGTCGTTATTGGCGCGCGACAAATCGGCCACCTTGGTTTGCAGCTCAGAGTTGACGGTCGCCAGTTCTTCGTTGATCGATTGCATTTCCTCCCGGGATGTCTCCAGTTCCTCGTTGGTGGATTGCAGTTCTTCGTTGATCGACTGCATCTCTTCGTTTGTCGATTTGAATTCTTCATTGGCGGTCTGCAGGTATTCTTCCTGCGCCCATAATTCCTGCCGGAGCGTCGCGATGCGGGCGTTTTCTCTCGACCGGTCGGAGTCTCCAGAGCCGGCTATCGCTTCATCGCCGGCCATGCGGTCGATCTGCTGCCCATGGTTGACATTAAAAGGCAATGCTTCCTCCAAAATGATCAAGAAGAGAGTGTTTTCGGCAGAATCTTCATTGTCGCTCTTTCCATCCCGTGTGTCAGAGATCTGCACAGGGCGGGAAGCCAGCGGGCAGATGCTCAGATTGACTGCTGTGAAATTGCCATTGGTTTTGACCAGCAAACCAGGACGGTTAACGATTTTTTTTTCGGTCACCGCTTGGTTCAGGCCGTCCGTCAGGTCCCGCCGCAAGCCTTCGCGGGCCATACTGAGGATGTTGTTGGCGCCGATGACACCCTTGGCAGGCTCCAGGTACATGCCGGTGCGGCCATGCAGATAGAGGATGTCACCGTTGTCCTTGACCAGTGCTCCGGTTGGCGCGACCTGGCGCAGCAGTGCCTGTTCCGTAAGTTCCCGCAGCGACAGCTTGCCGGCGTTGACGGTCCTGCCTGCCCCCGGTGCAGGCCCTTTAAACCTGGCCTCCAACGGAGCGCTAAAGCGACCGGAGCCTGCATACTGTGCGCCGTGTACATCGACCTCGCGGCGATAGAGTTTTAATTTACTGTCCAAGGGTACAAAAAGATGAGAAAAGTCGTTAATCGACTCGGAGGTTCCCAAGGAAGAGAAATCCGCCGGGATTTAACGCATAATGGAAGAGGGGAATGAGCTTTTTCTGCAAATCCCCGTCCATATACATGAGGAGGTTGCGGCAACTTATCAGATCGAGTTTCGAGAGCGGCGGGTCTTTGATGACATTTTGTTCGGAAAAAACCAGGAGTTCGCGAATGTTTTTGTGGATGCGGTAGGTATTGCCGGCAGGTTCGAGGGTAAAGAAATGCGCCAAACGTTCCGGAGTAAGAGTGTCGGCTATTTTGGCCGGATAAATACCTGCCCGGGCCGTGGCAATTGCCTGGCTGTCAATGTCGGTGGCGAAGACCAGCACTTTAAAATGAGTCTTAAACCTCTCAAGGCCTTCCTGCAGGAGAATGGCGAGGGAATATGCCTCCTCGCCGGTGGAACATCCCGGTGACCATACGCGAATCGCGGCACCCGCAGGTTTGTCGGTAAAAATCTTGGGAATGACCCTTTCCTCAAGCGCCTTAAAGGCCTCTGGATCGCGAAAGAAACCGGTCACGCCGATCAACGGGTCGTCATTCTTCGGCAGAACCATATGGTCATGTGCGCCCCCGGCGGATGCGGCCACAGCCATTCTTGAAGTTACCGGCCCTATAGGCGAGAATCTGCGCGGGCATCTCGGCCGGAAGAAGCTGATAGTCAACGAGACCGGTGCCGATAGCACTGAGTGGCATACCGTTAAACTCGGCGGAATGAGGTGTTTGCACCATGACCATGCCGCCCTCGCCCTTAACGGCCCGCAACCCCTGTGTTCCATCACTGCCGGTCCCCGAAAGGATGATACAGATCGCCCGCTCGTGTTGGTCCTGGGCCAGAGAATGGAAGAAGAAGTCAATAGGCAGACGGTGACCGCGGGGCGCTGCCGGTTTCGATAACTGCAGCCTGCCGCCATGCAAGGCCATATCAAGACCAGGCGGGATGATATAAACACAATTGGCCTGCACCGTCATGCCGTCCTCGACCTCGAAGACCTGCATGCGCGTATAACTCTGGATGAGGTCGGCGAGGATGCTTTTATGATCCGGGGCCAGATGCTGCACCAGGACAAAGGCCATGCCCGGCTCCCTATCCTCGGGTATGGCGGAAAAGAAGGCCTCAAAGGCCGCCAGGCCGCCGGCCGATGCGCCGATGCCGATAACGGGAAAAGCGGCAGCGGCTTTTTCATCCGGTGGTTGCCCGGCTGCTGCTTTACCGGCTCTTTTTCGTGCTCGCTTTGTGCCAAGAGCAGGTGTATCTATCGGTGCCTTGGTACTGTTCTTTTTTCTCATCGCCATGATGGCCTCTGATGCCGATGTTACGTGGACAAGCTTTTTTTATAATATCCCGTTCATCGGAATTAGGCTTTTTTGCTGCCGACAACCAGCAGCACGATGCCGCCGACCAGGGCAATTGCCCCAACAATCGGAGGTAACGGCAGGGTTCTGGTTTTCTCGGTGGTCACTTTCAGCGGACCGATATCGACGACGTTTTCTCTCGTTGTGTAGTTGAACCCTTCATAGGCGAAGGCGATAATTCCAAGAGCGATGAGCATAATGGCAAGCAGCATGGTTGGTTTCATTTGGTTCTCCTTTTTTATCGGCCATATTTCCTCGACTGCCATGTCGGTAAAACAAGGCCCTCTTTCACTCCTTCTTAGGAGCAATCCTTGTGCCAAATCCCCGGGACTCACCATTTATCAGCTAACATGCTGTTGTTGTGTAGAGATATTGAACAGGTTCCGAGCCGGACGCTCTTCTGTCATCGGCACAAATAGGTCATATACGACCAATGGTCATATATGACCTATTTGAACGTTGTTGATCACCAAGGATACGAATTTTTACTTCAACGGCATACACCGCATTCAAGAATTGCGGTAAAAGCGCAACTCAGCCCGCAGGTACTCCACCTCATTTTCGAGCTCCATTATGGTGTTCAGCCAGGCCAGATCATTGGTATGTATGGCCCGCAGATGTTCGAGCCGGCGAACGGTATAAATTGCTTCATCGGTGAAGGCCATAGCCCCGTTCGGTTGCTGGATGATGGGCTGTACCAGGCCAACTCGGCAATAGATCAGCAGGGAGCGGCGAGGAACTCCGGCGAGGTGCGCCGTGGCATCGAGACTGTAAAGAATATCCGGCTCCGGCTGAAACACCACAAGAGCAAAGGAGGATTGTTTATAGGCAGGGCTGTGTTCAATCATGAATCGTCCTCGGGTTGAATGTCGATGTGGAAGCCAATGATTCCCAAAGGGCCTTTTCTTCCGGACTAAGCTGGGTCGGTACATGGATTGAGACAGTGGCAAACAGGTCGCCGCGCGTTCCGGCACCGCTTGGCAGGCCTTTTCCCCGTAAACGGAACTGTCGTTCAGCCATCGTTCCCGGCGGAATTTTCAAGGATACCGCTTTATCAAGAGTTGCTAGATGGACGGTGGTACCGAGCACTGCTTCCCATGGTGACAGTTGCAGGTCAAAGTGCAGATCGGCACCGCGCACCCGAAAGTCGGGATGTTTGGCCAATACCACCCGTAAGTACAAGTCTCCCGAACCGCCGCCGCCAATACCCTCCTGCCCTTTGCCGGAGAGACGGATGAGTTGTCCCTCCCGCACACCGGGCGGAATTTTCACTTGCAGTGTTTGTTCCGACTGCTGTTCATGGCGTTGCAACCTGAGTTTGCGCGTTGAGCCATGCAAGGCTTCGCTAAGGGTCACGAGGATTTCACTTTCAATGTCCTGGCCGCGCTGTGCGGCATTTGCGCCACCCATGCCTTGTTGTCCGGCCCGGTTGAAATGGGAGAAACCACCGGCGGCACGACCGCGGCTGCCGAGGAACTGCTCAAAAAAATCACTGAAACCGGTGCCGTCGTAATGGAATGAGGTACTATCGCCGGGGTTGCCGGCAAAGCCGCCTTCCTGCTGTGGCCCTTGCCGTTCCGGATTGTTCCAGTTGGCACCCAGCTCGTCATATCTGCGTCGTTTGTCCGGGTCGCTGAGGACTTCGTTGGCCTCATTGAGCTCACTGAATAAGCTGTTGGCCTTGGTTTTGTCTTGCGCGACATCGGGGTGATGCTTACGTGCCAGCTTGCGAAAGGCCTTCTTGATCTCCGCACTGCTGGCCTTTTTGTCGACCCCGAGAACCTTATAATAATCCTTAAAATCAACCGGCATGCCAGCTCCCTTAATTACTTGGTCTTTGTATGAGGGTGATCACTGCAATCACTGATGCAGCTCCAAGGTGTCCGGCTTTGTAAGGTTAAGGATTTGCTTGGCATGGATGGTGTCTTCGGCGGAACCATGGACAATCAGGACAAACTTGCCGGTCTGCAGGGCTGTCTCATAGCGTATAACGCTGTCTTCAGGGATGCCCAGGCCGTACAAACTTGCGCCAAGGGCACTCAGGCCGCCGACGACAACAGCCCCTTCGAGTGCTCCGACGATCCACCCGACCAGCGGTCCACCGACAAGAAGTGGTCCGATACCGGGAATCCAAAAGAATGCTGAGCCAACAAGAAATCCCCAGATTCCACCCCAAAAGGCCCCGGTTTTTCCCCAGACTTTTATCCGATCGCCGGTATTATAGTAGCCGACTACTTGTTCATCGGTGTGATAGTCACGTCCGACAATAGACAGTTTCTTCATATCGAAACCTGCCCGTTGCAGTTCTTTGATAGCCGCCTCAGCCACACCATGTGAGAAATAGGTCGCCACGACGGAATTGTTTTTCTTCATGCTCTTTCCTTTTGTTGTTCTGAATTTAAGACCGGCAATACCCTTGTTCGCTTCTCTTGGCTCCTCTTGGTAAAAGCAATCCCTGTGCCGATTTCTCAGGATGTGCAGAAAATAAGATAACCTGCAAATATCACGGTATATTATTTAGTTCATTCGAGGCGGGATACCCTTACGCAGCAGACAGGGTGTGGTCATATACGACCAATGGCCATATATGACCATATTTGCCTGCCCTTTCTGCAAGGAAGATGATACCTGAATTTTCTCGGAACAACGATCTATGTATATGTGATCAAAGACTAATAATTAAAAATTGGAGTGTTCAATTTTTTCGGCATGGGACTTGCTAACTCATTATGAAAAGGGAAACATTTTAAAAACAACAACCAAGGACATGCCCATGAATATGAATATGAATGTTAGTCTGGCCCCGCTGGTATCGCTGATCGCCGGCATCCTCATCCTGGTCGCACCGCGTCTGCTGAATTACATCGTCGCCATATATTTGATTGTTATTGGCTTGATCGGCCTGTTTGGCACGAATGCTTTTCATATTAAGTGATGGCATGCAGCGATTTTCCAAAAACATTCAACAAACGGATACACCATGGAAGTACTGATAATGAAGAATGAAGGAAGGTTTTTGACAGGTCTTTGTTTATCGGTTGTTTTCGCCTTACTGATGAGCGATGTGCCGGTTTACGCGACCGCAACGGATGAGATCATCGAATCAGCGGCAAAAGAATCCTTTGTTTTCAAGAACTACCTTCAGGATGATAACATTGTCGTCGAATCCAAGGATGGTATCGTTACTTTAACAGGCATGGTTACCGAGGAATCCCACAAAGCCTTGGCTCAGGAAATGGTCGAAAGCATTGTCGGCGTTGTCGTCGTTGACAACCATTTGCAAATTAAAAGCGACGACGCCAAAAGTTCCGATGCAGTGATTTTTTCTCGAGTCAGGCTGGCGATCATGTCGCATCGCACTCTGCGCGGGGTTGATGTCCGTTTCATCGTCGAAAACGGTGTTGTCAGCATAAGTGGTATGGCCATGAATACCGCGCAGATTGACCTGACTACCGAATACATCAAAGATGTTGAAGGTGTCAAGGATGTAAAAAATGACATGGGGGTGATGAATGAACAAGCCTCAACGGAAAAAAGTATGGGCGAAAAGGTTGGCGACGTCGGTAAAAAGATCGGTGACAAGGTTGATGATGTCGGTAAAAAGATCGGTAATAACGCCGGCAATGTCGCCGAGCTCATTGATGATGCATCGATAACGGCATTGGTTAAAGCGACATTAATGTACCATCGCTCGACCAGTGCGCTCAACACCAGGGTTGGGACACGCGACGGCGTGGTGACCTTATCCGGGACAGCCAAAAACGAATCGGCAAGGGAGCTGGCCACGCAAGTTGTCCAGGATGTCCATGGCGTCAAGGCTGTAAACAATATAATGAGTCTGGAAATCAATCGGTAGTTTGCGTTTTCCATTATACCGCAAGGGTATACGTTTCGTTTGAGCAGAAGAGCTGCTCTACTCAGCTATAATTTTACTGAAGGTGGAAGAAAGATGTATAAAAAAATTATGATGTTTGGAGGATCAGCAATGATTGTCAAAGAGTTAGTTGACAGGTTACGCAATGTGCGAAGTGATCGTGAGAAATCAATGCGTCGCAATCAGGCAGGGGCGTTGGCCCTCGGTATTTCCATCGGCTGCACCGTCGGTGCGGTAGCGGGGGTTCTTTTTGCCCCGAGAGCGGGGAAGGAAACGCGCGAAGATGTCAGTCGGCGCAGCAAAGATGCCTGGGTGAAGATCAAGGACACTACCTCCTCAACCGGACAACGGTTGGTAACTGCCGTCGAGGAAAAGGGATCTCAGGTCTACGCCGCCGCTGAAAAGTGCGTCGATGCAGCAAAGGAGGTGTTGCATGAACCGGCAGTGAAAGAAGAAGTGACGGGTCATAAAAAATTAGCGGCCGAAGTAAAATAAGCCGTCGTTAAAATTAATTCATTCAATTCACAATAATTTTCGGCATCGAGGAATAACCCTATGGAAGGATACATCACCTTCAGTCAATTAGGATTGCTCATTATTTTTCTGGTGGTTGTTGTTGCCGGAGCTTATGCGATTCTGACGATGAGAAACGTCAATGCCGCGGTGGAGCAGGTTGGGGTCATCCTGAAAGAGAATCAGGAGGCCCTTAACCGGGCGATTCCCAATATTGCCATGGCCTCGGAAAATGTAGTGGCAATTACCAACGACCTGCGGACGGGTTTCAGCGAAACCAGCAAGGCCATGGAAACCGCCGACCAGATCGCCTCGTATGCCGTGGTGATCGGGGAGACGGCAAAAGCCATCGTCAACATTTTTACATCTTCCGGAAAACATTGATTTTTTAACCCTATACTCGAAGTACCGCGAGGGCACACCTATGGCACTTTTTCATCACGATCTCCGGGCAACAAGCAAAAAATTGTTAGTCCCTGTTTTTGCAGGGCTGTTGCTTACTTCACTCTTTCTCCCCCGGCCTGCTGCCGCAACCGGTCCGACCAGCGATCAATTCATCAGCGGCTATGCGACGGCGGTTCTCAAGCGGGATTTTCAAATTTCCGCCGAATTACTCCAGGTGCAGAATGGCGTCATCTATATCCAGGGCCTGGAGGCCTCGGATACCGTCAGTGATAAAATTAAAACCGCCCTTTCATCCATTGAAGGTGTAAAAAAGGTGGTGTTTACCAAGGACAGGCAGGACGTTGCGCATCTGGAAAAGCCGGAAATTACCACCGAGGTCAACGTTTTTCTGCCGCGGGATCTGCTCTTTAATTCTCTGTTGGCGGACCCTCGCTGGCCGCACTTTTCTGCTTCCTATCAGCAACATTCAAAAAATGATCTGGAAAATGTTGGTTCGGCAACGTTCGGCGAGACCTTCAGTATCTATCGTTTTGCCGGCCCATGGAATTCGCAGATGGAAGTAGGTCTGCAGGCCGGTGTTTTCTCCATTTTTGATCTGGCTGCCGATTCACATGATCTGGTCAATGCCGATTATTTGGTTGCCATACCCCTGTCGTTCAAAAAGAATAACTTCTCGGCAATGGCGAAGATTTTTCACCAAAGTTCACACCTGGGCGATGAGTACGTGCTCAGGGGCAACACCGATGAGCGCATTAATTTCAGTTATGAAGGTGTAGACACGCTCCTCTCCTATAATTTGCCGTTCGGCTTTCGTCTCTATGGCGGTGGCGGTTATTTATTCGATCGAACGCCTTCCGAACTGGACCCATGGATTGCCCAGGGCGGGGTCGAGTTTAATAGCCCGGTAGCCTGGATGAGACGGATCCCTCAGGCCAATTGCCGCTGTGGACATCCAAAGCCGTGAGGCAAACGATTGGAATACCGATGTGTCGCTGAGGATGGGAGTACAATTGGAAAACCCGGATTTCCTCAGTCGTAAGCTGAAAATCATGCTTGAATACTACAAAGGCAGTTCTCCAAACGGGCAATTTTATATTCGCGATGAAGAGGAGTATTTCGGCATTGGTCTGCATTTTTTCATATAAGTGAGACAATGGAAAGATTCAAGCGCCAAAGGAGTTGGGCAATGTTCCCGGTAAACAGGCGTTTTCTCACTGTCGTTTTGTGGACTTTTGTTCTCCTGCTCACCAGTTGTCAGCAGGAGGGGGCAGTCGAAAAGGCCGGGAGAAAGGTCGACAAAACGGTAGAACAGGCGGATAAGCAACCCGACAATCCAGGCGCAGCGATAAGCAGTAAAGGCGAAAGGGCTGCCGTGACATTAGACGATTTTGCCGTTACCGCCAAGATAAGGGAAGAATTTTCAAGTGATCCTTTACTGAAGATAGCGCAGCTTGAGGTCACCACCATAGGCGGCGTAGTGATACTCAGTGGCTTTGTAAATTCGCAGAAAGCCGTCGACAGAGCGCAGGATATTGTCCGGAGTATCAAAGAGGTCAAGTCGATAGAAAGCAGACTCCTAATTCAACGCTACTGAGGGCAGGTACACCAGCATATCTGGAGAGAATAAATGAAAATCACAGCGCTGGTGCAAAGATGGTGTCTGGCTTTCCTGGTACTGGCAAGTGTTACCGATGTGGTTTTGGCTGAAACCGAAGTTGAGCAGCTGGGAGCCAATCCTCTCTATGGGCCGGAACTGAAGTCGAACGATGATTTTCGTGACATGGTCAAAGAAACGTTTGCCGATTTAAAACAAGGCTTTGAAATAGGCCGGAGCCACTGATTTGTTTGACGAATTTGTCAAACAGGCAGGGCAGGCGGATATCAGAGAGATCGATGTCAATCCCGGCAAAAAGCTTCAGTGGATGATCTTTAAAAGGGGGGATGTGGTGGAGGTGATCAGAGATGTGGTGTGGATCGGCAAAGAGCCTTTCGCCGCATTTCTATTGCATGTCGATAAAGCCGGTGTTCGCTATCCCTTTGTCATTTCCGCCAAAACCGGCAACGTTTCTTTGCTTCCGCCAAGACCGGTGGCGTTGCAGGAAGTTGCTCCGAATGACCTGCCATTCTGTGCGGTTGCCATATCGCCGATCTTACTATCAACCGGTGAAGATATAACCGTTGATGCCTCTCAGTCGGCTGATCCGGATGGTACAGTGATGTCTATGCTGGTTCAGGTTGAGGACGCAAACAATACGCTGCTTTCGAAAAATGTCATAGACAAGCCGCCGTTCGTAACGAGGCTGACTATGAGGCAATCCGGTGAGTATTTGATCCGGGTGAGTGTCACCGACGATCAGGGCAAAGAATCCTATTCTCCCGGATGTCCGGAAACAAAAGTCGTCGTGACCACCGCCGAGGAAGCAACCGTAAAATGATGTTTGGAGGAGAGTTTGAGAGATGCTGGTTCCAATTGACCACCAATTGTAGGGATCATCTCCCGCCTGAGATTTGTCATAATCTCACCTCCACCGCGCCGAATCGACTGCGTTCTTGGTTGACAGTGAAAAATCTCTTCAACATGTGTGAAAGGAATCGTTTTCACTGGTGACGGGAACGTGGTTGGTTCTTTTTTCCGGGCCAAGGTCTCCTGCCCAGTACCATAATGACTGCTTTGCAAGTGGTTTGCATCATCACCGCTGACCTTTCCGAAGGATCCGAAAGAGAAAGATGATTTATCGCGTTCTCATTATCACCGCCGACTCCATCGTGGCCAAAGATCTGGAAAATGCCATCGGCAAAGCCGGTGACGGGCAGTTTTCCGTGCAACGGGTGAGCCATCTGTCCGAGGCCATAACCTTGCTGCACGGCGGCAGCATCGACGCCATTATGGCCGATCTGTCGCTCCCCGACAGCCGGGATATCGATACATTTGACCAATTGTTTGCTGTGGCGCCGCACATCCCGATCATAATCCTTTGTGTCGCCGATGATGAAATGCTCACTACGGAAGCGGTGCAACGCGGTGCGCGGGGCTATTTGTCGAAAGCACACTTCGGCAGCTATCTGGTTCGGCAAACGCTGGATAATTGTATGCGGAGTAAGACCCTTGAAGAAAGGTTTTTCATGGAAAAAAACCGGTCGGACATCACCCTTAATGCCATCAGCGATGCAGTTATCAGCACCGATATGTCAGGTAATGTCGACCATCTCAACATTACCGCGGAAAACATGATGAAAATGGCCTATCTGGCGCAACATGATTTCCTCACCGATCTGCCGAACCGCGTACTTTTAAACGATCGGATAATCCAGGCAATCGCTTTGGGGAAACGGCACAGCAACCATTTTGCCGTGCTCTTTCTCGATCTTGACAATTTTAAGTGTATTAACGATTCGCTGGGCCATGAGACCGGTGATGCATTGTTGCAATCGGTGGCGAAACGCCTCCTTTCCTGTGTGCGCCGATCAGACACGGTAAGCCGGCAGGGCGGTGATGAGTTTGTGGTCCTGTTGATGGAGGACAAATACGGGGAAAAGGCAGCCTTAACCGCCAAGAAAATTCTTATGGCCATGACGGCCCCCCATACCATTGCCGACCATCAGCTGCATGTGACTACCAGTATCGGTATCAGCGTTTATCCAGACGATGGTGAGGATGTCGAAACCCTCATCAGGAATGCCGATACAGCGATGTACCATGCCAAGGAAAAAGGCCGTAACAACTACCAGTTTTTTAAAAATGCAATGAATGTTCAGGCGGTTGAACGGCAGGTCATCGAAGTCAATTTGCGGCGCGCCCTGGAGCGCCGTGAATTTATCGTCTATTACCAACCGAAGGTGAATCTGCAAACCGGGATGATTACCGGAGCGGAGGCCTTGGTGCGGTGGATTCATCCCGACCGGGGTATGGAACTGCCCGGTCGTTTTGTGGCGATTGCCGAAGATTGCGGCCTGATAGTGCCTATCGGCCGGTGGATGCTCGAACAGGTATGTGCGCAGATCGACTTTTGGCAAAAGGCCGGTCTGCGGCAGATTCCCCTCTCTGTGAATATTTCTGCCGTGGAATTTCGACATAAGGATTTTGTTCATGAGGTGAGCAGGATTGTCGATGAAACCGGCATTTTGCCGGCCATGCTGCAACTGGAAATTACCGAAAACGTCTTGATGAGCGATGCCAAAGCCTCCTTCGCCATACTGCAACAGTTAAAGAAAATCGGACTCCTGCTGGCGGTCGATGATTTCGGCACCGGTTATTCAAGCTTGAGTTATTTGCAGCAGTTTCCAATCGATGTTTTGAAAATTGACCGGTCTTTCCTCCATGACATCGCTGCCGGCAACGGTAATACCATTATCGTTGGTGCGGTGATCGCCATGGGTAAAAGCCTTGGGCTGCTCGTCGTTGCCGAGGGAGTGGAAAACCAGGAACAACTGTCCTTCCTAAGTGCCCGCCATTGTCAGGAAGGACAAGGATTTTTGTTCAGTAAACCAGTGGCCGCCGAGCAACTGACCAAGCTGTTGGCAACCGGCTTATCGATTTCATCCGCCATCGCATAACGGCAAGGAGCAGGCCAAGACATGGATATTAAGACTGCCGATCAGGGAAACCAGCTGAAAAAAAACCTCGTCGCTAAAAATTGTTCAGGCAATGACCAGTCCCTGCGCCAAAAGGCCGAAGCAAAACTCCTGGCGTGGGAGGAGTTCTATCTTGGACAAACATTCGGCAAGCATGAACCGCTGGATTTTTCTGAGATATGTCGCATAAGTCTGAATAAACTCAGGGTTATTACGCCGCAGAAGGTCGATGTGAAAGTTGACTTCCCATTCTCTGGACCTACCATCAAGGCGAGTGCCCGTCAGATCGATCAGGTTCTGTCACACATAATGACCAATGCTTGGGAGTCTCTCAGGGATGAGGGAGGTACTCTCCATCTGACCATCAAAATACTGACTCAGGCGGAAATTCTTGTGCCCAACCGTTTTCCTCTGGATTGGCAACCGCAGGATTGTCGATATGTGTGTCTCGAAGTGACCGATACCGGCTGTGGCATCGACGAAAATGATATTGAGAAGATCTTCGACCCCTTTTTTACCACAAAATTTCTGGATCGCGGTTTGGGACTTCCCGTCGTCCTGGGCATCGTCCGGGCCCATTGCGGCGCCGTCACCGTCACCAGTAAGGTCGGGTGCGGCACGGTCATGCGGGTCTTTTTTCCGGTTTTTGCCATGGAAAATTTTCAATTGCCGGACTATTCAACAATCCGAGAGATTGCTGCCGGCGGCGCCATATTAATAGTTGATGATGAACCGACGATTCTGGAAATAGCGCAAGTTGCCCTCATTTCCTTCGGTTTTAATGTCTTTACAGCAAAGGATGGTTTCGATGCTGTTGATGTATTTCAGCAGCATCAGGAGTCCATATGCTGCGTCATTTGCGATTTAGTCATGCCGGGCATGGACGGTTGGGAGACGCTGTCGGCTTTGCGTCATCTTGCTCCCGGCATCGCGGTTATTCTCTCCAGTGGCTATGATCAGGATGAGGTTATGGTCGGTGACCATGGCGAATGGCCGCAATTCTTCCTCGGCTAAGCCATACGGTTTGTCCGAGCTAAATGCGGCGATCAAACAGGCATTAGCAAACGCTACAGTAAGGGGATATCAACAATGAAGGTCAGCACCGCGATCTTTCGCAGGACCTTGGAAAATTTCTCAGGATATTTCCGGAAGAAGGTCTTGGCGGGTAAGTATGGCACGGAACAACTGCCGCTGCGATCGGAACTCTTCGGCAGCGATCAGATGAAACTACATGGGGCGATTCTCGCTCACACCCATGAACTCTGTCTTAAGCACCATCCGGAACAACTTTTGTCGCGGCTGGCCGATAATGAGACCGTCCTCATCGATGTCTACAGGCTGTTCACCGAGGCAATCAGCGCAAACCGTATCATTGCCCCGGCCGGAGAATGGCTGCTCGATAACTTTTATTTGATCGAGGAGCAGATCCGCACGGCGAAACGGCACCTGCCGAAGGGCTATAGCCGGCAGCTGCCACGCTTGTTGAACGGTCCTTCGGCCGGCTTGCCGCGGGTGTATGACATTGCCTTGGAGACTAATCTCGCATGGCGATGGCCGGATCGATCCGGAAAGTCTCAGCAGTTTTGTCGCCGCCTACCAGACCGTCACGCCCCTGAAGCTTGGTGAGCTCTGGGCCATTCCCATCATGCTTCGCCTGGCATTGATCGAGAATCTGCGGCGGATCACCGCCCGTATCGCCACCGATCGCATTAATCGCAACCGGGCTGATTACTGGGCCGATCACATGACCGAGATCGCCGGCAAGGATCCGAATAGCATGATCCTGGTGATCGCCGATATGGCCCGGTCAAACCCGCCGATGGTCAGTTCCTTTGTCGCCGAACTTACGCGCCGTTTACAGGGCCAGGGTCTGGCCTTGGCTCTGCCGCTTACCTGGATTGAGCAGCGCCTCGCCGAGTCGAGTCTGACCATCGAACAACTGGTACGGGCGGAGACTCAGCAGCAGGCCGCCGATCAGGTATCAGTGAGTAACAGCATCGGCAGTCTACGGTTTCTCGGCGCCATGGATTGGCGCGAGTTCGTCGAGCAGTTGAGTGTGGTTGAGGTCATTTTGACGGAAGATCCCGCCGAGTTCTACGCCGACATGGATTTTACCACCCGTGACCGCTACCGTCACGTCATCGAAAAAATTGCCGTAACAAGCCCCCATTCCGAGAGCGAAGTGGCACGGCAGGCGATTAACCTGGCCGATAAGGCAGCGGCGGAAAAAGGCGGTGAGGATCGTTCGGCGCACGTTGGCTTTTATCTGATCGGCGAAGGCTTGGCCCTGCTTCAGCGCACCGCCAAGACCCGTTTTTCTCTCATTGAGGTTTTCGGCAAAGTCGGCCGTCGTGTCCCATTTCTTGCCTATGGCGGGACAATTTTGCTGTTGACCGTCACCCTGGCCGCAACTTTTGCTGCCAAGGCCCGAGCTGACGGCCTGGAGTCCTGGGGACTTGGATTTTTTCTGCTGCTTTTGCTCCTTTGTGCAAGCCAGCCGGTGATAGCTCTGGTCAACTGGCTGGTGACCTTAGTGGCAACACCCCGACTTCTGCCGCGGATGGATTTCTCAAAAGGGATTCCCGCGGAAATGCGCACCCTCGTTGTGATTCCGACGATGCTGACAAGCACCGACAACATCCTGGAATTAATCGAGGCACTGGAAATCCGCTTCCTGGCAAATCGGCATAGCAATCTGCATTTCGGCCTGCTCACCGATTTTTGTGACGCCGACGCGGAGATACTCGCCGAGGATGAAGCACTTTTGCGGTTGACTGAGGAAAAAATCAACGAATTGAACGACAAGTATCCGCTTGGTGCAGGGGATACTTTTTTCCTGTTTCATCGCCCGCGTCTTTGGAATGCCCGAGATCGCAGGTGGATGGGCTTTGAGCGCAAACGCGGCAAGCTTGCCGATTTAAACGGACTGCTGCGCGGCCACGGCGGACGGCGGTTTGCCCGGGTCGTCGGTGACACCGGCCTCCTGTCGACAGTGAAGTATGTCATCACCCTGGATACCGACACCCTGCTGGCCCGCGATTCGGCGTGGCGCTTTGTCGGCACAATGGCGCACCCGCTCAATCGGCCATGCTACGATCAGGATCGGCAGCGGGTCGTTGCCGGTTACGGCATCCTCCAGCCGCGGGTGGCCGAGAGTCTGTCCGGTGCACCTCGGTCACTCTATGTCGGCCTGTGCGGCAGCGATCCCGGCATCGATCCCTATACCCGCGCCGTTTCCGATGTATATCAGGATCTTTTTTCCGAAGGGTCGTTTATCGGCAAGGGTATCTATGACGTCGATGCCTTTGAGCAGGTCTTGAGCGGCCGTTTTCCCGACAACCTCATTCTCAGCCACGACCTGCTTGAAGGCTGCTATGCCAGGGCCGGCCTGCTCAGTGACGTGCAGTTGTATGAAGAATACCCGACCCGCTACAGCGCCGATGTAAAACGTCGATATCGATGGATTCGCGGCGACTGGCAGATTGGCTGCTGGACCTTGCCCCTGGTTCCCGGTCCGGATGGTAAACTGCGGAAGAATAGGTTGTCGATGCTGTCGCGCTGGAAGATCTTCGACAACCTGCGCCGCAGTCTGACGGCGCCGGCCTTCACCCTCCTCCTGCTGCTCGGCTGGATCGTGCCGGCACATGCCTGGTTTTGGACGCTGACGGTGATCGGCGGTATACTGGCTCCCTCTCTTCTCGCCTCGATGCTCAGTATTCTGCAAAAGCCGCTTGAAGTGACTCTCGGCCAGCATCTCTGGACAACTCTGCATGCATCCGGCAAGTTTTGCCTGCAGGCGGCCTTCACCCTGGTCTGCCTGCCTTTTGAGGCGTTTTTCAGCCTCGATGCCATGCTGCGGACCCTCTGGCGCTTGCTGATCAGCCATCGGCGGCTGCTCGAATGGAGTCCATCCGGCGCTTCGCAACAAGTTGATGACAATGGTCTCATGGCCTCCTGTCGCACCATGTGGAGCGGACCGGCCTTGGCCATCCTTGTTGCCGGCGGTCTTTTCCTGCTGCAGCCGACCACCCTGTTGGTGGCCGGGCCGATTCTCCTCCTGTGGTTTGCCTCTCCCGCTATCACCTGGTGGATCAGTCGACCGCTGGCCCGTCGACCGGACACCTTGACAGCGGACCAGACCCTTTTCCTGCGCCGCCTTTCCCGTAAAACCTGGGCCTTTTTTGAGACCTTTCTCGGCCCGGAAGATCATTGGCTGCTCCCCGATAATTTTCAGGAACACCCTGTCGGCGTCATCGCCCACCGTACCTCGCCGACCAACATCGGTCTGTCGTTGCTCGCCAACCTCTCGGCCTATGATTTTGGCTATATTTCCGCCGGAATGTTGATCGAACGGACGGCCAACACCCTGCGCACCATGGAGACGCTGGAGCGTTTTCGCGGCCATTTTTTTAACTGGTACGATACGCAAACTCTTTTGCCCCTGTTGCCAACGTATATTTCCTCAGTGGACAGCGGCAACCTCGGCGGCCATCTTCTTACCCTGAAACCGGGTCTGCAGGGACTTGTCGATGAGCCGATTCTCGGCCGGCGAACCTTCGAAGGCTTAAACGATACCTTGCGGGTCCTCATCGATATTGCTGGATATTTTTTTTCAGAGAACGTCGTGCCAATAGAGGACACTCTTGCCCGAGCCTTGAGTGTCCCGCCCACCACCCTGACCGCGGTGCGCTGGTGTCTTGACCAAGTCGCAACCGTCTGCTGCGTTACTGGCCACCGAGATTGAAACGCTGGATACCAACCCCGCCGGCGAAGTGCGATGGTGGGCAATGGCCTTTGCTCGGCAGTGCCGCGACGCCATTGACGGAACTGACACTCCTTGCTCCGTGGACGGAACTTATGTCTTCTTCGACCAGGAGTGCCGATTTTGCTGCTCTTGACGAGATCCCGGTACTCGGTCATCTGGTTGCAATTGAGACAGGAATTTTGCCGGAAATTGAACAACGGTTATCTCTTACGAACTCCCCTGAGGAAAAGGTGTGGCTTCTTGAGCTGCATGCGCCTTATAACCAATGGTGGTGAAGAGGCAAAAACGCGGCTGGCGCTCATTGACGATCTTGTCCGGCAGGTAGAAAAACTTGCGCAAATGGATTATGCCTTCCTCTTCGATGCCTCGCGTCGTCTCCTGTCTATTGGCTACAATGTCGGTGACCAACGGCTGGATACCAGTTGTTATGATCTGCTGGCTTCCGAAGCAAGGTTTGCCTGTTTTGTCGGGATTGCCCAGGGGCAACTGCCGGAGGAAAGCTGGTTTGCCCTCGGGCGCCTGCTCACCACCACCGGTGGCGAGCCCATCCTCCTGTCGTGGAGCGGCTCGATGTTCGAATACCTGATGCCGCTCCTGGTCATGCCGTCCTACGACAAGACCCTCCTGTACCAGACCTGCAAGGCGGCTGTGGCCAGCCAAATCGACTATGGTAAAAAGCGGCGGGTGCCCTGGGGTATCTCCGAATGCGGCTATAACGCCATCGATGTCCATCAAAATTACCAGTACCGAGCCTTTGGTGTCCCCGGCCTGGGACTGAAACGCGGACTTGCAGAGGATCTGGTGATCGCCCCCTATGCCTCGGCGCTGGCGCTGATGGTCGCACCGGAGAAGGCGTGTGCTAACCTGCAGCGGCTCGAGGTTGAAGGCTTTTCCGGCAGATATGGCTTTTATGAAGCGATTGACTACACCGTGTCGCGGATGCCGCCCGGTAATACCAAGGTGGTGGTTCGTTCCTTCATGGCCCATCACCAGGGCATGAGCTTTCTCGCCCTTGCCTCCCTTCTCCTTGACCGGCGTATGCAGAAACGCTTCGAATCGGAGCCTTTGTTCCAGGCGACCATGTTGCTTCTCAAGGAACGCATTCCCAAAGCGACGGCCTTCTATATTCATGCATCCGAGCTGTCGGATGCCCAGATAATTGCCGGCACCGAGGAAACGCCGATACGGGTGTTCAGCAGCCCCGATACGCCGTATCCGGAGGTACAATTGCTGTCAAACGGCAGATACCACGTAATGATCACCGCCAGTGGCGGCGGCTACAGCCGTTGGCGGGATTTGGCCATCACCCGTTGGAAAGAAGACAGCACCTGTGATAACTGGGGTACCTTCTGCTATGTGCGTGACATGACCAGCGGCAGATTTTGGTCGACAACGCATCAGCCGACCCTGGTGCATGCGAAAAAATTTGAGACGGTCTTTTCCGAGGGACGTGCTGAATTTCGTTGCCGGTATGACGACATTGAAACCTATACTGAAGTTGTTGTCTCCTCCGAAGACGATATCGAGTTGCGGCGCATCACCCTTACCAACCGTAGTCGTCGGACCAGGGAAATTGAGATAACCAGCTATGCCGAGGTGGTTCTGGCACCGCCCATCGTCGATGCCCTGCATCCGGCTTTCAGCAACCTTTTTGTGCAGACTGAGATCATTCCGGAACACCGGGCGATTCTCTGCACCCGCCGGCCCCGTTCCGAGAGCGAACAGATGCCTTGGATGATGCATTTGATGGCGATTCATGATGCCGGCATAACTGATATTTCCTATGAGACAGACCGATTGCGGTTTATCGGTCGCGGCAACAGTGTTGCCAATCCACAGGCAATGGGCGAGTGGAACCGACAATGCCGGCGAATTATCGGGCAGCCAGGGATCGGTGCTTGATCCGATTGTCGCCATTCGCTGTCGAATAAAAATTTCCCCGGGTGAATCAGCAACGATAAATATGGTTACCGGTATCGGTGCCGGCCGTGACGAAGCACTGAGCCTGGTGGAAAAATATCAAGACCGGCATCTTGCCGATCGGGTTTTCGATCTGGCCTGGACCCATGGACAGGTGCTGCTGCGACAGATCAATGCCACCGAGGCTGATGCGCAGCTTTATGGGCGACTTGCCGGTGCGGTGATCTATGCCAAGGCAACGCTTCGTGCCGAGCAGGATATTCTGAAAAAAAATCGCCGCGGCCAATCCGGTCTGTGGGGCTATACTCTTTCCGGCGATTTGCCGATCGTCCTGGTGCGGATCGAGGATTTAGTCAATATCGAGCTGGTTCGCCAACTGGTGCAGGCGCATGCCTACTGGCGTCTCAAGGGGCTGGTGGTTGATCTGGTGATCTGGAATGAAGATCATGCCGGTTACCGGCAACTTCTCCATGAGCAGATCGTCGGTCTCATTGCGGCGGGCGTCGAAGGGGGGGCATCGGGGATCGACCCGGCGGCATCTTCGTCCGCTCCGCCGATCAAATAGCCGAGGAAGACCGCATCCTTTTTCAGGCGGTCGCCAGGGCAATACTTTCCGACACCCGGGGCACACTGGCCGAGCAGATAGGCGGGCACACGCAGGCGGAAATAACGGTTCCTCGCCTCATTCCGTCCAGGACTCTTCGCCCCGAGCCAATTGCGGTGCTTCCCCTGCCGCGCCACGATCTGTTGTTTTTCAACGGCTTAGGTGGGTTCACTCCCGATGGGCGCGAGTATGTCATTACCACGGCGGCGGGACAGCAGACACCGGCGCCCTGGGTGAATGTGCTGGCCAATCCACTCTTTGGGACTATTGTTTCCGAGAGCGGTCCGGCCTTTACCTGGAGTGAGAATGCCCATGAATACAGGCTTACGCCGTGGATAAACGATTCGGTAAGCGACTCAAGCGGTGAGGCCTTTTATCTTCGCGATGAAGAGCGCGGCCACTTCTGGTCACCCACTCCCGCGCCTTGTCGAGGGATCAACCCCTACGTCACCCGGCATGGGTTCGGCTATAGTGTCTTTGAACATACCGAGCGCGGTATCCGTTCCGAGTTGTGGATCTACGTGGCACTCGACGCGGCAATCAAGTTTTCGGTGTTGAAAATCCGCAATGAATCGAGCCGAAAACGGAAACTCTCCGCCACCGGCTATGTGGATTGGGTGCTTGGTGACCTGCGGCAAAAGTCGGCGATGCATGTGATTACGGCAATCGACGGAAAGAGCGGCGCCCTTTTTGCCCGTAACCCCTATAATACCGAGTTCCATGGTCGAACCGGATTCTTCGATGTCGATGACCGCTCGCATAGCCTGACCGGTGATCGGACGGAGTTTCTCGGGCGTAACGGCACCCCGGCTGCGCCGGCGGCGATGTCCCGCGTCCGGCTCTCCGGAAGAGTCGGAGCCGGTTTCGATCCTTGCGCCGCCATCCAGGTAAACTTTGAGTTGGCCGCCGGACAGGAACGTGAAATCATCTTCAAGCTCGGGATAGGTAAAGACCGGGATGATGCTGAAAACCTGGTCGCCCGTTTTCGCGGCAGAACAGCGGCGCGTGCCGCCCTTGATGTCGTCTGGCAGCATTGGAGCCACACCCTCGGTGCGGTCAATGTGGAAACCCCTGATCAATCTCTCAATGTCTTGGCCAACGGCTGGCTTCTTTATCAAACCCTGGCCTGTCGGATGTGGGCGCGATGCGCCACCTACCAGTCGGGCGGTGCCTTTGGTTTCCGTGATCAGTTGCAGGACGTCATGGCCCTGATCTATTCCCGACCGCATCTGGTTCGCGAACATCTGCTGCTTGCCGCTTCCCGTCAATTTGAGGAAGGAGACGCACAGCACTGGTGGCATCCACCCCTTGGTCGAGGGGTACGCACCCACTGCTCCGATGATTATCTGTGGTTACCGCTGGCGACGTATCGCTATGTTACCACCACCGGAGACAGGGGGGTTCTCGATGAATCGGTACGCTTCCTCCAAGGGCGCCCGGTAAATGCCGATGAGGACTCGTATTACGATCTGCCCATCTTATCGGAAGAGAAGACGAGCCTTTATGACCACTGTGTTCGAGCCATCGAGAGGAGTCTCACCTTCGGGGAGCACGGTCTGCCGCTGATCGGTTCCTGTGACTGGAATGACGGGATGAACCTGGTCGGCCGGCACGGCAAAGGCGAAAGCGTCTGGCTGGGGTTTTTTCTGTATGAAGTCCTCATGCGCTTTGCCGAGGTTGCCAACCTGCGCGGCGACATAGCCTTTGTCGAACGCTGTCACCTTGCGGCGGCCGAAGTGCAGCGCAACATTGAGGAACATGGCTGGGACGGCGAGTGGTATCGCCGAGCCTATTTTGATGACGGCACGCCTCTCGGGTCGTCGGGCAATAGCGAATGCCGGATCGATTCCATTGCCCAGAGCTGGTCGGTGCTGTCCGGGGCCGGAGATGAGGCACGTTCGCATCAGGCCATGGAGGCGGTTGACAAATACCTTGTCCGTCGTGAGCACCGACTGATCCAGCTGCTCGATCCGCCATTTGACAAGTCGACCCTGAATCCGGGTTACATTAAAGGTTACGTCCCGGGGGTACGGGAAAACGGTGGACAATATACCCATGCCGCCATCTGGGCGGCGATGGCCTTTGCTCAACTTGGCGACAAGGGGCGCGCCTGGGAGTTTTTCACCATGATCAATCCGGTGAATCATGGCCGATCGGCAGCTGAGACCGCCGTCTATAAAGTAGAGCCGTATGTCGTTGCCGCTGATGTATATGCCCTTGCCCCGCATATCGGCCGCGGCGGTTGGACCTGGTATACCGGATCGGCCGCCTGGATGTATCGGTTGATCATCGAATCACTGCTTGGGCTCCGCCTGGATGTCGATAAACTGCATTTTCAGCCGTGCCTTCCCCCGGAATGGCCTGGGTTCAGGTGCATTATCGCTATAGAGAGACAGTTTATCATATCGCGGTTCGGCAATTGTCGGCCGATGCGGATGTGACGGCTGTGTGTGTCGATGGTGAGGATCAGCTTGATTTGCTCATCCCTGTCGTTGACGACCACAAAGAACACATGGTCGAGGTGCGTATAGGTGCCGAAAACAAAGTAATCGGGTAAGGGCGGGAGAGAAACCCGACCCTTACCCGATTATGTTTTTCATTCCTTATTGAATCGGTTTCAATTCAACTCTTCGGTTTTTCGTTCGCCCATCGCTGGTATCATTGGAATAGGCAGGCTTTTCTTCGCCGAATCCAACGGCAATAAGACGAGGTGCATCAACATTCTTTTTCGTAAGAGAGGTGCGTACTGCTTTGGCGCGTCTTTCGGAAAGGGCTTGGTTATAGACATTCGTGCCGGTGCTGTCGGCATGCCCCTGAATTTCAACTCGCAAACCGGGGTTTCTGTTCATAACCGGCACAAGCTCATCAAGATACGGGTAGTATTGAACTTTCACTATGGATTTGTCGAAATCGAACAAGTAATCGGTATTCAATGTCCAACAACCTCTTGCATCAACCTTTGCGCCCAGCGGAGTTCCGGGACAAGCGTCGTCAGCATCCTGAACCCCATCTTTATCAGTATCGATAAACTGTTTGGTATCCTGTTGCAGGGTCGACCCGGTGGCAACGGAAACTGTCGAAGAAAGGGTATACGCTAAAAGGATCTCGGCAAAGCCTTACCGGAATAAGCAACACAAACCTTGGTAAACCATCAACCACCTTGGCATAGCTTATAGGTACTCCGGCCACGGCCTCAGGCTTCAATGTGCCGCCGTATGCCTGCAAGACCCTGTTAAAGCTGACGGAACAGAAGGCAGTTGGTGATTTATCATAGACAACCTTACCGCCAATGACTGTCGCATAAGCAGATGGAACATTGCCACCGCCACCAGCCTCGGGCGTCAACACAACGGCTGCAGCAGGCATTGAATATTCGTTGAAGTTTGACCTCCAGAAGTTGGTCATATTTGCGCAAACGGTCATATTCGACCACAGCCGGAGAGTGGAAGAAAGCCGGGAGGGGGGTGCATACGTTTCCCAACGATCATCCTGTCTGCGACGGGACAATTCGCCTTTGCTGTCCGCTTCAGCCGTCTTTTCTTCTTTTACAATAAAAACGAGAAGATATGCGGAATATCATTGAGGATTTTACGTCTGGTATAAGAATTGCTAGGAAACGAATGAAGGCCACTTAAAAAGTCGGGCAAGGGAAGGGGAATGAAGGAACACAATCAGAACATAAAAGGGGTAATAAATGATGAAAGAAACTCGAGAGATTAAAGTGGGTGCAGAGAAGGGAACAGAGGGAACAAGCGTCGCTAATTCATCACGAAGGACTTTTTTGCAAGGAGCTGTTACCTTGGGTGTTGCGGCAGCAAGTGGATTGGCCCTGAACCTGTCAACACCGGGTTCTGCCGAGGCAATGGCTCGCACGCTGCCGAAAAAGTGGGATGAGACAATAGATGTGGTGATCGTCGGTTCGGGCTTTGCCGGGCTTGCCGCCGCAGCGGAGGCAGGTGCCCAGGGCAGCAAAGTCGTTATTTTAGAGAAGAGGCCGACCTATGGCGGAAATTCTATTATCAACGGCGGAGAATTCAATTCGTGGGACGATAAATTGCATTTGCGTCAGAAATTAAATCTGGGTGACGACAGTGCAGAACTGCATAAAACTGATACGCTGAAGGGCGGTGATTTCTATGGTTCGCCGGAATTAGTCGATGTCCTCGTCAATGGGGCAACCGCTTCTCTTGACTGGATGCTTGATAACGGCGGGCTGAAAATACGGGAGATTCTCAATCGAACAGGTGGCCATACGGCTTATCGGACCCATACCTGTGAGGAGGGTGTTGGTCGGGGGTATACCGAAGCCCTGAAAAAGATCGCTGAAGAAAAGGGATTGAAGATTCAACTGAATGCCGAGGTAACGTGGATTTGGCGAAAGGATGGCGATGCCAAGAATCCCATCGAGGGAGTTGAGGTTAAGATCGGCAGAAAAACAAAAAACATTCAAATCAGCAAGGCCCTGATTCTCGCTTCCGGTGGGTTCAGCCGGGACATCAAAATGCGTCAGTCTTTCAATCCGAGCATCGTGCCGGAATTCAATTGTACTAACCAGCCGGGTGCAACCGGAGAAATGATTCGTTATGCTCAGGCTGTCGGCGCCGACACATTGCAACTGGCCTTTATTCAGCTTTACCCCTACGCGGAACCAGAAACCGGTATTCTTGATGCACCGGCTGTTTATCCATTCCGTGGCCCGGGTTACGGCATCGTCTATGTCAACAAGCTTGGCAAACGCTTTGTCAATGAAATGGAACGCCGCGATGTTGTCTCCATGGCTCAGATCAAGACCGGAATGAAACCGACCTATTCCATTTTCAATGAAGCCATGATTCCCAAGATGGGCACAAAGGAAGAAGTGGAAAAAGGTATGGCCAAAGGTCGGTTTATCAAGGCCGAAACGCTTGCAGAATTGGCCACAAAGCTTGGAATCCCGGCAGACGCAGTTCAGGAAACCATCAAAATTCACAACGGATACATGGCGGACGGCAAGGATCCCGATTTCGGTCGGCAGTTTACAAAATCGATGATTCCCTTAACGGAAGGTCCTTTTTATGCCATTGCCCAGTGGCCGGCCGTACATCATACGATGGGAGGGTTGCGCATCAACAAGGATGCACAGGTTATTGATATCTGGGGCAACCCTATCCCCCGGCTGTTTGCGGCAGGAGAAGTCACCGGCGGCATCCACGGATCGAACCGTTTGGGCGGGAATGCCACCCCGGACTGTATTGTCTTTGGTCGAGTAGCGGGCAGAAACGCAGGTAAAAAAGGATAGGTTCATTCCTCGGCTTATTGTATCGCGGAAAGGAAAAAATATGAAAAATAAATGGCTTATGATTCTGGTTTCCTTGCTGTTGATCGAAATCGTCGGCATGTTTTTGGTCATACCTACGGAATCGGCAAAGGCTAAAAAGGAAATGGGAAAGGCGGTGGAAAAACAAAAGTCTTGTTCTGCCTGCCATGATGATTTTACCACTCTTCTTTCCGCGACACATCCTCCTGTTAAAGGCAATGTTCTAAGAGTCTGCGTAAAGTGCCATGCCCAGCAAGGAAAGGACATGGCCAAACCGAACAAATTTGCTGCCCGCCTCCATCTTGCCCATCTCAAAAGCCCAATGAAGGCTGATTGCCTCGATTGTCATATCTGGCAGCCGGGCAAGAGTTTTGGTCTTGCTGGAACCCCCGTGACCTACGAGGCATTATCTAAAGAGGATATGTTACTGATTAAAAATGTTTTTTCCTCGGCTGTTCAATCGGATAATCTGGATGCCCGGCATCTTTCGAAGGACATCACCTGTGCAGCATGTCACGGCCAGGATATTCGTGGTGAGAGCGCAGTGGAAAACATGAAGTGCCTGGATTGTCATGGGCCGATTGAGAATCTAATTGGCAAAACTGCGCCTCAGGATTTTCCCGACAGGAATCCGCACAAATCCCATCTCGGCGAAATCAGCTGTACTGTTTGTCATGCTGGACATGCCGAATCGAAAATATACTGTTTGGAGTGTCATCCGAAATTTGCGATGAAACTACCATGAAAGCAAGAATTGTTAAAAATCGCATTAATGGGGATAGCCATGGATATGAAAGAAGAATTTAACAAGCTCATCGAAAAACTGAAGATGGAACGGGATGGCGTAAGCTTAAAGATGCACCTTGCCTCGATGGATGCCAAAAAAGAGTATGAAGAGGCTGAGCAAAAATGGGTTCAGGTGAAGGTCAAGGCGGCTGCAATTGCAGGTGATGCAGAGGAAGCTTCTGAGGAATTTATCGCTAAAGCTAAGATAGTGGGCGAAGAGCTGAAAGAAACTTACAACCGAATTTCCAACCGCTTGTCGAAATAAGACGTGCCTGGACGTTCTAAAGAGCCTGGTTTGTTGCTAGAGCTTTAAAGGAGAATAAAATGAAAATCTCAGATTGGCTGGATGAAAAAGTATTAGAGAAAGTGGATGTCTCGCAAATCGTATTGCCTGCCAACATGTCTTATGATGGTGATCCGGATGAAACCATTTTTTTCAAAGAAATTAATCCTTGCGGGCTATTTTGTACGGAAAATCATCCATTTTCGACGGTTGAACGCTTTGACCACTGGTATCTCAGCAGGGGTCAAGACAAAAAAGCAGGTATTCATTCACCGGAAATGCAGTGGAGGCTGTTTACCAAGGATAAAAATATTGCCCTGCAAACGGCTAAAGGACGCATAAAATAGAAAGAGCTTACCAATCTGGTTTGGGTCTATAAAAACATAACTGCCATTTCAGCGGTGAAAGATACATCTATCGATAAGGCAATAATGGTTTTTTCGGCCAGGGAGAAAGAAAAAATGCAGATCAGGAACTGGCTTTTTCTAGTTGTTCTCACCCTTGTTGTACCGTTTTTGACAGAAGATATTGCAGCTCAGACCTTGCAAGAATCAACAGGGCAGGTCTGGCTGGTGGGGGCCGGGCGATGGGATGGTGCTCAGGAACAACGATTTGCCGAATGGGTGGAGAAGACCATAAGCGAAGACTTTTTCATAAGACATGGCATAGCCGTCGACTGCGCCGATGTCCCCTATGCTATTCGTTGGATTTATGCGAGGATTGCTCATTTGCCTGCAGCAGTCACCACGCGTGACGGGCATCTCTTGGGCCATTGGTCGACGGCCTGGGAAAATGTGCCGCCCGCTAAAGAATGGTATCTGGACCGGCGATTTCGCCAGTCCCTGCTTTTGGTGTTGCAAGAAACATCAACCAGAACACTGCCCCTTGACACCTACCCCATTGGCATCAATGCCCAATCGCTCTCTGCCGGTGCAGTGTTTATTGGTGAAGGTCACGCGGGACTTGTAGGGCGCATTGTCTACGACGGTAGCACCTACTCACCAATCCAGACATGGGAGGCAACGCTACCTAGGAAGGTGAGACAACTGCGACAGAATAACTATTTCGCTAGTTTGGTCGACATCGATGCAGGCAGCGGCCTGGCGCGATTCCGCTGGCCGGTATTCGCTGCTGGGCGTTGGCAATATCTACCGAACCGGGACCATCCCTTCTACTCTCTTGAGCAATACAACCGGAATTTCTGTCATGCCGATGAAACATTCGATCAGGCGGTTGCGCGACGAATCGATCCAAAGCAGTATAATCCCGCGATGAGAGCCCGGTTGATCATGGATTCACTCTATGGTTATCTCCTTATGCGCGTGCCAATTGTCCAAGAAGGTTTCAACCGATGCCGACAGGAAAAATGCCCTGAGGGAACGTATCGATGGGAGGCGTACAGCACACCCGGCCGCGACGATGTGATTGATCACAAGATATCTCATCTGCAAAAGTTGATCAATGACAATGACATCGATGAAGAAACTCTAATGAAAATGATGGAGGGGATGGTTGTTACCATCATTGCAGGTCGATCGGTTACCTTAGCGTATGTGCTGCATAATTATGGCTGGCTGTCGCATGACCCCGATGATTCCTTAGAAGCTCGATGGGCACTTGCAAAATGCGACATGATCCTTTCAAGGACACATGGTTCGCTTTCGGCTATGGACTTCGCAGAGCAGAGGTACCGCAGCACAGATCCTGAATATGCCAGCCGTAGTAGAGACAAGCGCATGAGTCAACTGAAATGGTTACAGGATCAGGGGAAAAGTGCCGGCTGCGAGGAATTCTACCTGCCTACGACCTAGCCGGGGATGTTTAAAGCGTTGGGAAAGGAATCAGCGAGTTGAAGATTCATTACGGAGCAGGGTATCGAAATAAGACGTGCCTGGGCGTTCTAAAGAGCCTGGTGTGTTGCTAGAGCTTTAAAGGAGAATAAAATGAAAGTTTCAGATTGGCTGGATGAAAAAGTACTAGAGAAAGTGGATGTCTCACAAATCGTATTGCCTGCCAACATGTCTTATGATGGTGATCCGAATGAAACCATTTTTTTCAAAGAAATTAATCCTTGCGGGCTATTTTGTACGGAAAATCATCCATTTTCGACGGTTGAACGCTTTGGCCACTGGTATCTCAGCAGGGGGCAAGACAAAAAAGCAGGTATTCATTCATCGGAAATGAAATGGAGGCTGTTTACCAAGGATAAAAATATTGCTCTGCAAACGGCTAAAGAACGCATAGAATAAGGAGCTCCTTTTCTCCTCACTGGCTGACGTGCCAGTAGGTCGACGGCGAGTTGTGCAGGTGAAGAAAAAGTAATGGAGTTAGGCAAAGAGCAAGGGTCGAAAACCATACCCAAACAATCACCCAACGGAAAAAATTGAGCAAAAGTTTTTCAGACACCGTTGATTTTAGCATTAACGTTTCATTTTACAACAGCTGAGCAGATTTTTCCGGATGAAAATTTGCAGATGGGCGGATCGAAAATGAGTGCTTACTCTATTTCTAATATTGGGGAGGTACCCTATCCATTGGGAAACCCGCCGATGCTCATCTATTTACTCAACATGGAGAAAACGAAATGCCAGAACTCAATCAACGGATACTCGACATCATTCACAAGCCTCAGCTTGCCTCATTGGCAACAGTAACCGAACAGAATAATCCTTGGGTCCGGTACGTGGTAACTGTAGGAGATGGCAACTTTATCCTTCGCTGCGCAACCTTCGCTGATTCCCGCAAGGTGAAACAGATCCAAAACAACCCCAATGTTCATCTGACCTGCGGCGTCAGTTCCTTTATGGCAATGCAACCCTATCTACAAATTCAAGCAAAGGCGCGGGTCACGGTGGATAAGGAAGAGCGTCACAATTTTTGGAATGATATGTTGACCCCCATCTTCACTGGTCCGGATGATCCCAAATATGTGGTCGTTATCATCGAACCATATCGAATTGAATACTGCACACCAGGATCTTATGTGCCTGAAATTTGGACAAGATAGAATGAAAACATAAATCGTTGTCCTTTTGCATCCTGAGATGATTCTACGTTAACAGGCAACCTTACACACGTCTCGCATCTTTAGGTTTACAAGCTCTGAGGATCGCATAAACGAGCAAACATCTGGCAATTAACGAGGTTGGAGCATGGTTAAAATTGTCGCGATTTATGGCAGTCCGAGACGTGATGGAAATACTGCTGCATTGCTGAAGCGGGCTGTAGCTGGGGCACAGCTCGAAGGGGCGCATGTGGAAGAAGTGTTTCTTCGAGATTATGCAATTTCCCCCTGTCTTGAAATTTATGGATGCATCAAAACCGGCGAATGCGCCATTCAGGATGATTTCCAAAGCATTCTCGCCAAGATTGAATCCTGTTCCGGCATTATGCTCGCCTCCCCAATCTTTTTTTATACTGTCAGTGCCCATACGAAAATTTTCATGGACCGATGTCAGTCTCGTTGGGTTAGGAAATACTGGATCGAAAATCAAGAGGCTGGAAAGGCACCGGAAACACGTAAAGGGTTATTTATTTCTGTCGGGGCCACAAAAGGTAAAAAACTCTTTGATGGAGCTATACTCACCGTCAAATATTTCTTTGATGCTCTGAATGCCGGGCTTTGGAAAACCGTTCTCTGCAGAGATGTGGATCGGAAGGGTGAAATTGAAAAACGGGAGGCTTATCTCAATGAAGCATTTGAGGCTGGAGGGGCTTTGGCAAGGGCACTCCAGGAGCAGTGATAGTTCCATTTGTGTATCACCTCTCCTGTTGAAAGGCCTTTATCAAGTCAGATAAATCAGAAGAAAAACCTGCTATAAATGGAGAGGAGCACTTTGCAATGATGGAAAAATCGACCGTATCGCACCGATTTGTTACCGATTTGATTGAGCAATTTATCACCACGTCGCCTCTCAATACCATGCAGGATGCATCTGGTGAGCCCGCCTGGGACACGGCCTTGGTCGGTTTTTCCTCTGGTGCCGATCCCATCTGGCAACAATATAAGGAGTATATAGGTGCCTTCCACTGGACCCCTTGGGAAATTTTCAACCAGCATCGTTCCGAAGAAAATGTAAGTGCCAAGCAGCTCACCGTCATTTCGTGGGTTTTACCTCAACGCAAAATAGTTCGCATGGCCAATCGGCGGGCCAATATGTTTCCCGCCGAGGAATGGGCCAGGATCAGGGTGTACGGTGAAGAGTTCAATGTAGCCTTAAGAAAGCATGTTGCCGAGCAGCTTGAAGGGATGGGACATCCGGCAATTGCTCCCATGCTTGCCCCCAATTGGACCATTATTAAATCACAACGTTTTTCTTATGCATCATCCTGGTCTGAACGTCATGCCGCCTATGCGGCCGGGCTTGGAACATTCGGCCTCTGTGACGGCCTTATCACCGCCAAGGGAAAAGCGATGCGTGTTGGGTCCGTAGTTGCTAAGATATCACTTGAGCCAACCCCGCGCCTCTACACCGGACATCACGACTATTGTCTCTTCTATGCCGATGGAACCTGTGGGAAATGTATTGACCGTTGCCCGGCTCGTGCCATAACCCAGTCCGGCCATGACAAGGAAAAGTGCCGCCAGCATCTTGTCCGGTCTCGTGATTATGTCAAGGAAACTTACAAATTTGCAGGGTATGGATGCGGATTGTGCCAAGTAGGGGTGCCATGCGAGGCGGGCATTCCGGTTAAAGCTGCTCGCGAGGCACTCAAACGAGGAGAGTTGCCACCTCCACCACCTCCTTTAGCATGATGTAATCGATTTCATGGCTGCGGCAGTGGTCCAAATGTTTGGAGACATGAAACGTGGTGCGCCAAATGAGCTTGTTTTCCCGGCTACCAACGGAAAAAGAATGGAACGGATCAGCAATGTCTTTGCTGCCGCCGCACACCACATTGGTCTCAATGAGGGAATCACTGACCGCAGGATGAAGTTCGTCTTTCATTCGTTGAGGCATTCATGTGCCAGTTGGCTGGTCAACTCGGGGGTTGAGTTGCCGGTAATTGCCAAGATCCTTGGTCATAAAACCTTGGCCATGACAATGAGGTATTCCCATGTCAATGACCGTTCCGTCAGGAATGCAATGTCGCTCCAGGACGATCAGCAGCAGCCGGCCGGAAAAATTGTTTCCATCGTCAGCAAACTATGAACCCTTGTCTGATACTAATAATAGGTATATAATTACATGACATGGACCGTTGAATTCACCGGCAAGGCAAAGAAGCAAGCCGACAAGCTGCCCGTCAAGGTTCGTGAAGTGTTTTTCCAACTGGTCATCGAAATAGAAACAACCGGGCCGGTCGGGGTGACTGGCCCAATTACTCAAAGCTATCCGACGATCGGCACCATTGCCACCTGAAGAAAGGGAAACCCTGCTACGTGGCAATCTGGCGGGAAGATAAAGGCAAGATTCGGTTCATTGAGGTGATCTATGCAGGAACCCACGAAAAAGCACCATACTGATAACGACACGATAACTCTGAAGCTGAAGGTTCACCGGAAGAATGCCGCGAAGGTTGAGGAGTTTGCGCGGAAGATAGAGGCCGGGGAAGGTAGCACCTACACGGTTGCGGAAGTTTTTCCGGATCTTATCGGCAAGGAAAAGACAATTGCCCTTCGTGCATATCGTACCCGGGAAGATCTGACGCAACGGGAACTCGCCGAGAAGGTCGGTATTCCTCAGCGACATATCTCCGAGATGGAGACCGGCAAGCGTGTCATCGGCAAGGAGATGGCTAAGCGCTTTGCCGAGGTGCTTGGTGTCGATTACCGGGCCTTGCTGTAGAAACCCACTCGACCGAAGGTAAAAAACATGGCTGAGAAATAAAAATGACATGAAGCTGTTCTTTACTTCGAAACATATTGTAGTTACAATTAACTCATGGAAATTGAATTTGACGAATTGAAGCGAAAGGCGACTATCGAAGAACGGGGGCTCGACTTCGAAGATGCTCCTATGGTTTCGCTTCTCCGCGTCGAATCACCTGGCAAGATAGCCGACAGACCTATGGAGAAGACCGGTTTGTTACAATGGGCGAACTGGCGGGACGTTTGGTGGTCATCGTCCATACCGGTAGAGAGAACGCTATCAGGATTATTTCAATGAGGAAAGCCAATGAAAGAGAGCAGCGTGCATTTAAAGAGCAATTTGAAGAAGATTGACGCTCATCAGATCGGAACATCCGATTATGATGATATCCCTGAACTGCCCGAGGAGTTTTTCACTGAGGGGCAGCTCTATCGTAATGGAAAACCGGTTGACCGTCGCCCTCGTGGCAAGCAAAAAAAGCCAACCAAAGAAACAGCTGACTTTGAGGCTGAGTCCAGAGGTTGTCGAATTCTTTAAAGCCCAAGGCGATGGCTGGCAGTCAGGATGACAAGGCGCTTGAGGATACGTCAGATTAAAACACAGTCATCTTTCCGAACTCAGTGAAGAACCACGGTCAAGACGGCGAACAATCCTGTAACGACAACTATCATGAAAATATTAAGAGGGCTTGGCTTACGCCTGCAAGCTGGGCATGCAACAATCGAAGCAAGGCGTTAAGACTCGAGAAGAAGGCGAATGAAAGAGAACAGCCTGCATCCTGAGCAGCGAATTGAGATCAAGATCGCCGATATCACCAAGCTGCTCTGTCGATGCAATCGTCAATGCCGCCAACAATTCATTGCGAGGCGGTGGTGGAGTTGACGGAGCGATTCACCGGGCTGCTGGCCGGCAATTGTTGGAGGAGTGCATAACACTCAACGGATGTGAGACCGGGGATGCCAAGATAACAAGCGGGTATAATCTTCCTGCCAAATATGTCATTCATACGGTCGGGCCGGTCTGGCGGGGTGGAGACAAGAAAGAGAGCGAATTGCTGGCATCCTGCTATTACGAATGTCTGAAAATCGCCGAAGAGAGAAATATCACCACAATCGCATTTCCTGCTATCAGCTGTGGCGCCTATGGATTCCCGCTATCTGCAGCGGCAACAATCGCCATCAATACAGTTTTTTCGTTTCTTCGAGAAGAACACTACTCTTAAAGTCACTTTCGCCTGTTTCAATGAAGAAGTAAAAAATGAACTGGAACTGGCTCTTCAAGATAAAAGACTTAAGAGGCCAGCAAGGTAGGCTCTTCTGATACGGTGTAACAAACTTCACCGAGCTAGATCGACGGATCGAAAAGCCGCACACCCTACACCTGCCCGGTGATTCTTTCAGGGGATCTTTGCGAGGGGACAAGGATTATGACCGACGGTAACGAACCTTCCACAGTTTTGACCATTAGAGCCGCGGCAAAAATTTTAGGGGAAAAGCCTGATATAAGGAGGAAAAACCGAGTTCACGGAATCAGCGCAAAAGAAAACAGACAAGTACCTGACCTGTTCCAGAAAGGGGCGTGGGGGGCAGCTGAAGGTGGGATTCAACGACAAAGCCATTACCGAAGCAAAGAAGTACTTTGGCTATTTCGCCCTTGTCAGCAATCAGGCTATGGACACATTTACAGCACTTGAAAATTATCGGCTGCGTGAAAAAATCGAAGAACTCTTTGCCGTGCAAAAAGGGAGGCTCGACGGTGCTCGACCGCGCACATGGTACCCGGACAATCTGCGTGGAAGACAATTCACACAATTTGTCTCGCTGGGCTATCATTGTTTCCTGACGAAAAAAATAAAGGAAGTACAGGCCAAGCTCAGGAAAAAAGAACCCGGAAAAACCAAATCACTTATCAAGCTCGAAAAGAAACTGGAAAACTGGCTTGCGCAACGCTCTCTCGCTCAGATCCTGGATTGGTTCGACTGCATTGAAACCACAAAGGTACAGACTGTCATGGGCAGCTATCGATGGTCCACCGAATCAGTGGCCAGAGACAGGCTGTTCTTGAAGTACTTGGGAGTGGACACCAAATAGTGTACGCTTTATCCGACTTTCAAGATGTTAAATCCCATGGGGAATGCTATCACCTCTTGAATGACCTGCTGGGGGTAGTTGTGCTGGATCTCCTTTGATTTCTATTAGTTGCCTTCTGATCACCTCTTGAACGGATCTTAAGAGTTGTCGGCCTAGATATTCTATAATTACCAGCTGTTGCGCGCCCATCACCTCTTGAACAAGAGATCGTGGCAGTTGTGGGAAAAAAGCGGAACCGGAGGCGAAAACAGAGGATTTTGACGCGGTGGCTGTCGATGATTTGTTGTCTCCCTCACTTTCCCCGACCGCAAGTGTCAGCTTGTCGTGCAAATAATTTTCCTGAGCACATCTTCGGTTCTTTTTTTGTTCCATTTGGCGCATTTTTCGGCATGCCATTTTCTCATGCACTCATGATCACCGCAGGTTTTCTGCCGATCCCCAACCCGAGGATTTGGTATGAACCATTTTCGGCAGATTCGACAAGGACGCTTTTTACTTTTTCGACGTGGCCAGTGGAAGAATCTTTCACCTTTACAATAAACTTAGTAAAGCTTTTCTTGCAAATATCGCATTTTCTTTTACTTTTTATGTGATCTTTTCCACAGCATTTTAGATAGATAGCCATAATGTTCTCTCCCATTTCGTGTAAACTATATGTAAACAATGGTAGAGAAATAGCAGGATAAGCCACCCCAAAGACGTTAAATATATTTGTCTGTATAGGGGTAAGATAAAACTACTATAGCCAGTGCTAATTTATCGTTAACACTGGCTATTTATGGCTTTTATATGGGAGTAAATAAAGAGATTTTTTGGTACACCCGGAGGGATTCGGACCCCCGACACCCGGATTCGAAGTCCGGTGCTCTATCCAGCTGAGCTACGGGTGCATAAGCGGAACAAATGGATACCATGTTCATTGACCAAGGTCAATGGTTATATCTGAAGTAAACCGTCGTTGTCTGAGGCTGGGGCAAGGTCTGCCGCCGGAAGGTATTCCTTCTTCGGAATCGGACACCCGAGTATTCCGGCTTGTCTGAGGAAGAAGTCGTCGGTCATGCCGGCAATAAAATCTCGTACCTTTTCTTCAGAACTGTAATGCTCTAAGGATGGGGAATGGACATTGTTCATGAGGTCGACATCCACTGGAAGAATTTCATCAGTTTTCTTGAGACAGCCCAGATAATGTTCGAAAAGCTTGCGATAGCAGTCCCGGATAACAGGGCTTTTTTCTTTGGTTTTCGGTGCCAGATAGATTTTTTCATAGTTGAAAATTTTTAATTCCGCCAGTGCATCGGCGATCTTCTTGCTGAATCCGATGAACGATGCTTCTGGGGTGGAAACACGGCTGTTGGTGATCAAGATCGGTGACCAAGGTGTAAACGATTGTGCCGTTTGTGTCGCCGAGAAGGAGGCGACAGTCTTTCAGGTATTTCATCCCGGGTGATCAGTCCGAGGATAATTGCATCTTCAATATCCCGGCCAATATAGGCAACTGTATCGGCCAGCCGGACGACGCAGCCCTCCAGCGTTGCCGGCATGAGGACAAGTTCGCGGGATCGGCAATTTTATCCTGCAGTTTTCGTTCGAAATCAGCGAAAGTCTGGATGGGGTGTGGGTGCAGGTTCCGGGAGTGGGCTTCGCCGTCATGGCAGAGGATGCCGTCCAGCACCTGCAGAGTCAGGTTCCAGCCTCGACCTTTGCGTTCGAGTTTATCGAGGAAGCGCACCGACTGAATGTTGTGCTGAAACGGTGCCAGGCCATGTTTCTACGCACAGTTCGGAAAGAAACTTTTCTCCGTCATGGCCGAAGGGTGGATGGCCGATATCGTGGCCGAGGGCAATGGCCTCGATAAGATCTTCGTTGAGATGCAGAAAGCGACCAATGGTTCTGGCAATCCTCGCCACCAGCTGGACGTGCAGGACTCTGTGGGTTATATGGTCATTGCTGATGAGTGAGAAGACCTGGGTCTTGTCGATATACCGGGCATAGGCTCGGGAGTGAAGGATGCGGTCGGCATCGAGGGCAAATTGCTGGCGATAGCCGATTTTGTCCTCCGGCAAGCGTCTGAGTCCGCTAGTGGATAAGGTTGCGGCGGGGGAGAGTTGCTGCTTCTCCCGAAGATTCAGTTGCTCAAGGTGCGGAAAAAGATTGTTTGATCGACTGCCGTTGTTCATTTTATCACTGAAGCATATTGATATGGCAAGAAAAATGGCTACTTTTAACGACTATGCAGCTGTAACTGTACAGGAGTTTGCCAAAAAATGCATGGCAGTTGGAACGAAGGTCAAGGTGTTCCTGCTGATGCGCAGATGGCCGGCTGTCATTTGCCGGTGTTTTCAAGGAGACTCAATGAAGATATCCATAGAATATTGTACAAAGTGAAATTATCAGCCGCGTGCCTCCGGTCTGGGGGACGAACTGAGAAAAATTTTCGGTGTCGAAGTTGAGCTGCTCGCCTCTTCGGGAGGGGTTTTTGAGGTGGTGGTGGATGGAAAACTGGTTTTTTCCAAAAAGTCCTTGAATCGTTTTCCCGAGGAAGGGGAAGTCGTTCATTTGCTTAGGAATGCAGGTCGTTAACAATGCAGGAGCAAATCAGTGGCTTGATGCAAGATCTTTGCGTAGTTGTGTCTTCAGTCGGGTGTGGTAAAGAGCCATTTAGCGGGACTTGGGCGTTTCCAGGCAATGGGACAGGCAATCACCGCAATTGTCACCCTGTTTGCCCCTTGCACAATAATCGGCAAAGCCTTTGAGCATATCATCGCCGCCTCTAGGACAGATTTGCATGAATTCGGTGAAGCTGATCATGCGGGCGATGATTTCCGGAGGGGCGGCATGTTCGATCCTGCAGGCGCCTTCCTCGGCTATCGAGTCGTTGATGGACAGCACCTTGATAAAAAAGTGTTTCAGGGCTTCATGGCGAAAAATGACGTCTTCGGCTACGGTCTTTCCAGTCTCGGTTAAGGTGATGGCTTCATAAGGCGAGTAGTTGATGAGCCCTTTCTTGGAGAGGGCGCGCAAGGCTTCGGTGACCGAGGCTCGACTGACACCGAGGCGGGCGGCTATTTCCTTGCTTCTGGCCACCAGCTTCAAACCGATTATATGATAGATTGCCTCAATGTAGTCTTCGAGGCTGGCACTGAGGTCTGTTTTCCCTTTCATATTGAACTGTTGAGAAAAAATGGGTAAGGAGAATGAGGCTGGACGGTTGCCGGCGATAGGCGCTTTGTCGGTTGTTATGAATCTCTGGTACCCTACAGTCCTTTTAGCCGGAGAGTCAAGGCAGGACTTCTTGTTACAAAAGGTGAGAAAGAGAACTGATGCTGTGTGAATTGCGAGTAAAGAACCTGGCCCTGATTGAATCCCTTGAACTGAGTTTCGATCAGGGAAAATCCTCCGGTCTGGTGGTCATGACCGGGGAAACCGGGGCGGGCAAGTCGATAATGCTGCGTGCCATCCAACTGCTCAGTGGCGGCAGGGCGTCCGTCGACTGGATTCGCAGCGGCGCCGAATCGTGTGAGGTGGAGGCGCTGTTCGAACTGAGTCCCGCATCATGGTCGTCTTCTGCAAAAACTTGAAGAGGGCGGCTTCGGCGGTGACACCTTTGTGGTTGTCAGGCGAATGCTCAACAGTGCCGGGCGGAGCAGGTTTTTTATCAATGGTTCTTTGGCCACCGCCAAAAATGTTGCCGAACTGACGGCCGATATGCTGAGCGTTGCCAGCCAGCATGATCACCAGCAGCTGTTGCAGCCGGCACTGCATCTTGATATCCTCGACACCCTCGGGGAGTTGTGGCCTGAGAGACAAGAACTTGCGAAGATCTTTAGCCTCTGGCAGGAAAAAAGGGAGGCTCTGGCTGCGCTCAGGCGCCAGGAGCAGGAAAAGGAACAAGAAACAGGATTTCCTGAAATTCCAGGTCAGTGAAATCCGTCAGGCGGAGCTTCAACCAGGCGAAGACGAGGTGCTGGGTGCGGAGAAGAAGCGACTGAAGAATGCCCAAGCTCTTATTAAAGTCAGCCAGGAAAGCTGCCGCCTGCTGGGCAGCGACCTCCTCAATGGTTTGACCCAGCTGCGACAGAACATGGGGCAAATGGCGGCCCTTGATCCAGGCGCGGCCAAGCTTGCTGAAGATGTCAGCGGTTACACCTTTCTGGCCGAGGACTATATCAGCCTGCTCCGGGCAATATCGCGATGGGCTTGATGATGACCCCTATCGCCTCGATCAGGTCAATGAGCGCCTCGATCTGGTCCAGCAGTTAAAAAGAAAATACGGCGAAACGATTGAAGAAATTCTCGATTTTACGGAAAAATGCGAAGCTGAAATAGTGCATTTTGAAAACATGGATAAAACCATCGCTGCTCTTCTTGTAGAAGTGCAAACTCTCGAAAAAAAGATGTTGGCCCAAGCCGGGCAGCTTTCGCAAAAGCGCCGCCAAACCGGGCGAGAAATGGAGAAGGCGATGGCGGAGGAACTGACATCTCTCTCCTTTGACCGCGCCGGTTTTATCGTCAATTGGCGTGAGGTGTGAAGAGATCTCCTCAAAAAATGCGGGCAAGTGGTTGGGACCGTGGAGAATTTTATTTTTCCCCGAATCCCGGTGAACCGGCAAAGCCTTTGGCAAAAATTGCCTCCGGCGGAGAATTGTCACGCCTCATGCTGGCGATGAAATGCCTTCTCGCCAAAAAAGATATGGTCGACACGGTCATCTTTGATGAGGTTGATGCCGGAATCGGTGGCCAGGCAGCCGAGGCGGTGGCACAAAAAATCCAGGAGCTGGCCGGGCATCATCAGGTCTTTTGTATTACCCATCTGCCGCAGATCGCCGCCCGGGGCACGCAGCACTTCCAGGTGTCAAAAACCGTAGAAAACGGCCGAACCCAATCGGCGGTCAGCCGTCTTTTACCTGAAGCCAGGGTGCGGGAGTTGGCAAGAATGCTCGCCGGTGACTCGGCAACCGCCCAGACCCATGCCTTTGCCGAAGAATTGCTGTTAAAGGGCGGCGCTTCAGCATGACGCACATTAAGGCCCTTGCTCTTTTTTCCGGAGGGCTCGATTCGATTCTCGCGGCACGACTGATCATGGAGCAGGGGGTGGAGGTGGAGGCCATTCAGTTTGTCACCCCGTTCTTCAACTACGACCTTCTCGATGATGTTGCAGGGCATAAGGAACGGATATTTCGCAAATACGGGATTAAGGTAATTCTTGAGGATATCAGCCCCGACTATCTCCAGCTGCTGCATAACCCGAGGCATGGTTTCGGCAAAAACTTCAATCCCTGTATCGATTGCAAGATTCTCATGTTCTCCCGGGCTAAGGAGATGCTTGATGAGCGTGGGGCGTCCTTCCTCATTTCCGGGGAAGTCCTGAGGCAGCGGCCGATGTCCCAGCGCCGCGACACCCTGAACGTCATCGAACGCGATTCGGGCACCAGGTCGCTTCTCCTCCGTCCGCTGTGTGCCCAGTTACTCAATGAAACTCTGCCGGAGCTGCAGGGTTGGGTGGATCGCAGACAAGCTGCTGGGGTTCAGCGGGCGAGGCCGTTCGGCCCAGATTGCCATGGCGGCCCGCTATGGGATTACAGATTATCCCGCCCCGGCGGGTGGCTGCACCCTGGCTGATCCGATTCTTGGTCGCCGTATTGAAAAGCTCTACTCGCACCGATTCGGCGCTGCGGGGGGCAGAGATCACCGTCACTGATATCCGTTTGCTGCTTTTAGGGAGACAACTCATTCTGCCGGGTGGCGGCTGGCTGATTATGGGTCGAGATGAAGGGGAAAACAACACCTTGGCAAGACTTGCCGGGGAAGATGATGTCTTGCTGCTGATGGAGGATTGGCCCGGGCCGACTGCGGTGTTGAGGAAATTCGGCAGCCAATCTGCATCTGCCTCCGATGTGCAGGCAGCGCTCAATCTTGCTGCTGCCTTGGTTGTCCGTTTCGCAAGAAAACTGCCGGTTGGTAAAACTGCCGGTGAGGTCACCTGCACCTTTGGCGGCAACCGCATCCTGATATGTGCCGCACCTCTCGCCGACGATATCTTTCGAAATCTGGGGTTGCTATAAAAGCTCGAAGGGATAAACAGGGCAAACACCATCTAGGTGGCAAAGAGCTGCTCGATAACCTGCAAATACGCCTCGATATTTCCGGTTTTAAGGATTTTCTTCGCAAATTTCTCCTGTCCCGGAAAGAAAATAATGAGGTATGTCCAAAGCTGTTTGACCCGACCGAGGATGTGCGAGGGCCCTGATAGCCTTTGCTGGTAACGGTTGAAAAGATCGAGATGGAAGGCGTAAAGGCGCTTTTTTCTTTGTTCCGGTGAGTCGGTTGGCAAACCTTTGATTTCTTCAGCGAGAAACGGGTTGCCAAGTGCCCCTCGGCCAATCATCCAGCGGTCAACGGTTGGGAAGCGGGTGGCAAGAAGGTTGAAGGTGGCAAGGTCGGTAATGTCGCCGTTATAGACCAGCGGGTGGCGGCTGAGACTTTGGCAGACGGCAAAACCATCGGGGTCGGTATTTCCTTTGTAGAGCTGTTTGCCGAGGCGAGTGTGGATGATAATCTCTTTCAGGGCGAAACGATCGAGTTGCGGTAGAAGGGCCACCAGTTCCGACCGGTCATGGTAACCAAGCCTGGTCTTGATCGACACTTCAATATCCAGCTGCGGCAGTATCTGGTCGAGGATTTCAAGTATCATCTCCGGGTAGGGCAGGAGGCCGGAGCCTCTTTTTTTACGGGCGACCATCGGCGCCGGACAACCGAGGTTCCAGTTGATATGGGTGTAGCCCAAGCCGGCCAAGCGATTGGCGAGGACAACAAAGGCCTCCGGGTCGGTGTGCAGCAGCTGGGGAACAATCGGCCACCCGTCGTTGCACTGGGGCAGCACGTCCCGGAGCATGGCGTCCTCATAGAGCGATTTTCTCTGCGGGTTTATGAACGGCGTAACCGATGCATCAAAGCCTTTGAAATGATCGTGCAGAGTGTCGCGGAACAGGGAATCGGTGAGGCCGCGGATGGGTGCCAGATAAAGAAAGGGTTGGGTGGCGGACATGGGTTTCTTCTGGAAATGGCGCGGAGCTGTCTTTCTTTGCCTGGATATGGTATTCTTGCCTACCCGGTCGGGGTGGTCTGCTGGTTCTTCGGGATAGCCGTTGGTTGCTCGGGTAAAGATTATAGTCAAGGACAAAGGCAAAGGAAAGGGTGCATTGTTTGACGCCGAACAATTTACCAGATTTGCGGGGCCAGGTATCTTCGCAGGTGCTGCAGGCTCTGTTGCGGTTGTCGGTCAAAAACGATGTGTCACTCTATATGGTCGGCGGGACGGTGCGCGACTGGCTGCTTGGGCGGACGGCTGGCGATATTGATATCGCCGCCCCTTGTTCTGCCGGTATGTTGGCAAAACAGTTGCGTGCAGAACTCGGCGGCGGGACCCTCGTTGATCTTTCCGGTCCGGAGGATGAAGCTGTTCGGGTGGTCTGGCACACTGAGCAGGTCGATTTTGCGACCTTTCGCGCCGGAACCGCGACCGTTGAAGAGGATCTGCAGCGCCGGGACTTTACCGTCAATGCCATGGCCATCCCACTTGCGGCACTGGCGGCTGAGGGAGAACCGCCCCCCTTACTTGATCCGACCGGAGGTCTGGCGGATCTTCGGGATGGAAGGATAAGGCATTGCACCGGCGCCTTTGTCACCGACCCGCTGCGCATGTTGCGCGGTTATCGGTTGTGTGCAATGCTTGGATTTCATCTGGTCGACAAGACTCGGGCAGAGGTGAGAAGACATGCAGCGCGTATCGCTGATGCCGCGGCGGAACGGGTTGGCTATGAGCTGCGGATGATTTTTAATTCGCCTCGGACTGGCCTTGTTCTGCAAACCATGGACGAGGATGGGCTGCTGGCGCTTCTCCTGCCGGAACTTTACCACGGAGCAGGGGTTGAGCAGCCGGAATTTCATCACCTCGATGTTCTCGGCCACAGTTTTCTTGCCCTTACGACCATGGAAGAAATTCTTGCCGACCCGCAGCGGTTTTTCCCGCGTCGTATCACGGAAATCACCAACTATCTGCAACAGAAAAATTCCCTTACCTGCCTCAAGTGGGCGGCACTGCTGCATGATATAGGGAAGCCGGTGACAAAGGATGTGCAACCCGGCAAAAACGGCCGGGTGACCTTTTATCGGCATGACGAAGATGGGCGTCCGGATCTTTCGGGAATTTGCCGAGCGAAGTCGCTGGAGCAAGGCAGATATCGAGCACGCCGGGGGACTCATCGGTATGCACATGCATCCGTTTCACCTGTGCAATGTGGCGCGCGAAGGCAAAATCACCAGGCGAGCGGCCTTGAATCTTTGTCGCCGCGCCGGAAAAAATCTGCCCGGGCTTTTTCTCCTGGCGATGGCTGACAGTATGGCCAGCCGCGGGGAAAAGAAGCCGGAGCGGATGGAAGCAGGAACTGGCCGAATTGTTCGACTCTGTGCAGAAGATGTATGATGATCACATTCAGCCGGTGCTTTTCGGTCCGCGCCTGCTTGACCGGCAAGGATCTTATCAAAGAATTTGCTCTTGGTGCCCGGGCCGCTTTTTACAACGCTTCTCGATGAACTGGAAGTGGCCAGGGTGGAAGGGAAAGTGACCGATCGACAGACGGCGCTGGCCTTTGTTGCTGCATATCTGCAGATGCTTACAGTGAACCATCCGACCTCATCATGAGGAGCGCGGCGACCAGTCGGAATTCGTCTTGTCAAAGAATAATAAATGGACTAAAACGTGCGTAAAATAAACGATTACTATTCGAAAAAAGCAAAAAAAGAAAAATATCCGGCTCGTTCAATCTATAAACTGGAAGAGGTCCAGCAGAAGTTTAAGTTTCTTTCCCGGGGTGACAGTGTCCTCGATCTTGGCTGCTTTCCGGGCAGTTGGTCGCTTTATGCGGCTGAGGTGGTTGGTCCGAAAGGCATTGTCGTCGGGGTTGACCTGCAGCAGGCGGATCAGGTTGCAAGACCCGGAGGGGCGCCTATTCATTGGTTGTGCCAGGATATCATGCTGCCGGAATTGACTTGTCGCGGTACGGCAGTTTCGTCCGGCTTTTCGCGTGCTGATCTCCGATCTGGCCCCCAAGACCACCGGCAGCAGATGGGCGGATGCCCAGCAGTCCCTGATCTTGGTGCGGCACACCCTGGCGCTCGCTGAAGAGTTGCTGCTTAATAAAGGGCATTATCTCTGCAAGGTTTTTCAGAGTGAGGATTTCCCGGAATTTGTTGATGAGATGAAGAAACGTTTTACCATGGTAAAGGTGCAGAAACCGAAAAGTTCCCGTATCGAGAGCAGAGAGGTTTTTGTTCTGGGAATGGGCTATATGAAATCGGTTCCTGAAAAAGAGATGCAGCCCGGGAATATATTATAATCAAAAAATTAATAGGTATTCTTTATGTCTGGACATTCTAAGTGGTCAACAATTAAGAGAAAAAAAGGGGCAATTGATGCCAAACGGGGGAAAATATTCACCCGTTTGATCAAGGAAATCACGGTTGCCGCAAGGGCCGGCGGCGGAGACCCGGAGGGAAATCCTCGGCTACGTACGGCAGTGGCCACAGCCAAGACTGAAAACATGCCCAAGGACAATATTGCCCGGGCGATTAAGAAGGGAACCGGTGAGATCGCCGGCGAGATATATGACGAGATCATGTACGAAGGCTACGGCCCCGGCGGTGTTGCCGTGCTCGTCGAATGTATGACTGACAACCGCAACCGGACGGTCGCCGATGTGCGGCATTTTTTTGCCAAAAGTAACGGCAATCTCGGCGAATCCGGTTGTGTGTCCTGGATGTTTGAGAAAAAGGGCTTGATCCTCATTGATAAAAAGCTCACCACCGAAGAAAAATTGATGGATATGGCCCTTGAGGCCGGAGCCGATGATGTGGTCGAGGAAGAGGCGGAATTTCAGGTCCATACCTCGCCCGAAGAATTTGAAAACGTTCGAGCTGCTCTGGAAGCGGGTGGCCTGACCTTTATTGATGCCTCGGTGTCGATGATTCCGAAAACCACCGTTGAGGTAACCGACGAAAAAATTGCCAAGTCGCTTATCAAGCTCATGGAAAATCTTGAGGACCATGAAGATGTTCAGAACATTTCTTCAAATTTTGACATCGATGATTCTCTGATGGAGCAGCTGTCGTAATTGGCGGGAAAGGTGGCAAGAATCATCGGGGTTGATCCGGGCAGCCGGGTAACCGGATATGGAATTATCGATTCCAGTCGCGGGCGATCTGGAATTTGTTGTTTGCGGCGTCATTAAGACCAGCAAGGATCAATCATTTTCCTACCGGCTCAATGAGATTTTCGAGGGCCTGAATGAGGTCGTTCAGGTCCACCAACCGGCTGTTGCGGCGATTGAAGAGGTTTTCCTCGCATCCAATCCACGTTCGGCGATAAAACTCGGTCATGCCCGCGGTGCCGCGGTGGTAGCGGTCATGCAAAATGGGCTGACGGTTCACGATTATAGCCCGCGGGCCATCAAGCGGGCGGTTGCCGGTTACGGTCAGGCAGGAAAAGAGCAGGTGCAGCACATGGTGCAGGTATTGCTGGGGCTTTCCGGTAAACCGAGCCCGGACGCCGCCGACGCACTGGCCGTCGCCATTTGCCATGCAAATCAGATGCAGGTCTAATATCCTATGATTGCCACCTTAACAGGCAGGGTTCTCGCCAAAAGTGCCGATCGAGCAGTCGTCGATGTCGGCGGAGTCGGTTATGAGGTGATCCTGGCAACCGATGCTGTTGCCCGGTTGCCGGAAAAAGGCCGGGAGGTATTTCTCCATATCCACACCAATGTTCGGGAGGATGCCATCACCCTGTTCGGCTTTCTCGAGGAGGAGGAAAAAGAGCTGTTTCTTATTCTGCGAACCGTCACCGGAATCGGACCGAAGCTGGCCCTGGCGATGTTGTCGGGGATGCGTGTGGGTGAGATCTGCCAGGCGATTCTTGCCGGAGACCTCAAGCGGCTGACCATGCTGCCCGGGGTCGGCAAAAAAACCGCGGAGCGGATTTGCGTTGAATTGAAAGAAAAGGTTGCCCATTTAAGCAGCGGTACACTCCCTTATTCCGTTGATGGCCAAGATGTAATAGTGGTCGCCGGATCGGTTGCCGCCGATGCCCTGTCGGCCTTGACCAATCTTGGCTATCCCGATCCGGTGGCCAGAAAAGCCCTTGAGACCGTTAAAAGGCAACAGGGTGAAGAAGCCTTCGCCCAGATGCGCATCGAGATTCTTATCCGGGAGGCCCTGCGGACACTGGCATGAACATCGAAGAAGATATCACCGGCGACAATCGTCTGGTCAATCCGCAACCCCAGGTGCGCGAACCGGCAACCGACAATGCCCTCAGGCCGCAGAGGCTTGCCGAATACATCGGCCAGGAACAGGTGCGCAAAGAGCCTGGCGATCTTTATCCAGGCCGCCCTCGGACGTCGTGAACCCCTCGATCATGTGCTTTTTCACGGTTTTCCCGGACTGGGCAAGACAACTCTCTGTTATATCATCGCCAACGAGATGGGGGCGGGGATCAAGGTCACTTCCGGTCCGGTCATTGAGAAAGCAGGGGGATCTGGCGGCCATTCTCACCAGTCTGCAGGAGGGCGATGTCCTTTTTATTGATGAGATCCATCGTCTCAACCATGTGGTGGAAGAAATCCTTTATCCGGCCATGGAGGACTTTCAGCTCGACTTGATCATCGGCCAGGGGCCGGGAGCCAGGTCGGTAAAGATGGACCTGCCGAAATTTACCCTGGTCGGGGCGACCACCCGCACCGGTCTTCTGACCCCGCCTCTTCGCGACCGCTTTGGCGTTGTTCTGCGCCTCGATTTTTATAGCCCCGAGGAGCTGGTGACCATTGTTCAGCGGTCGGCGAGGATTCTTGGCATGAATATCGATCCGGCAGGAGCCTTGGAGCTGGGCAGGCGTTCCCGGGGCACCCCGAGAATCGCCAATCGACTGTTGCGGCGGGTGCGGGATTTTGCCGAAGTCGGCGGTCATAGGGTGGTTGATGTGAGGGTTGCCAATGAAGCGCTCAATCTTCTCGGGGTTGATCAGTTTGGCCTCGATGATATGGATAGAAGGGTGATGCTGACCATTATTGATAAGTTCGAGGGTGGGCCAATCGGTCTTGAGACCCTGGCGACGGTGGTCTGTGAAGAAAAAAACACCCTTGAAGATGTATACGAACCATTTCTGATCCAGTCGGGCTTCTTGCAGAGAACTCCACGCGGTCGAGTGGCAACCGCCAGGGCGTATGAGCATTTCGGGCGCAAAGTTCCCCGGCAGGCAGCCATCCAGCAGTCTCTTTTTGAGGAATGGAAGAGAGATAACAATGAGGTCCCCTGAGAAAGAGGATACAATTATGCGCAGAACAGTTTCAGACATCCGGTCAATGAAAACGGAAGGAAAGAAGATTTCCATGCTCACCGCCTATGATGCCTCGATGGCTCGTTTGTTGGACAGCTGTCATGTGGTAGACATCCTTTTGGTCGGCGATTCCCTGGGTATGGTGATGCTCGGTTATGATTCGACCGTCCCGGTAACCATGGAGGAAATGCTGCATCATGCCAAGGCGGTTCGTCGTGGGGCTCCCGACGCCTTTATCGTCGGCGACATGCCCTTCGGTGCCTATCAAACCGGTGAACGGGACGCCGTTGTCAACGGCATGCGCTTTATGAAGGAAGCAGGTTGCGACGCGGTAAAGCTTGAAGGCGGCCTGATCATGTGTCGGGTCGTCCGGGCCTTGGTCGATGCCGGAATATCGGTCATGGCCCATATCGGCCTGACACCGCAGACCGCCGGGCAACTCGGTGGCTATAAGGTGCAGGGCAAGGGGCTTGAGGCTGCCAGGAGACTTTTGGCGGAAGCCAGGGGACTGGAAGAGGCAGGGGCCTTTGCCGTGGTTATGGAATGTATTCCTTCGGGCCTGGCTCAGGTAATTAGCAGGAGTATTGCCATTCCAACCATCGGTATCGGTGCCGGTGTGCATTGCGACGGGCAGGTGCTGGTTACCCACGATCTGCTCGGTATGTTCGACAAGTTTATTCCAAAATTTGTAAAGAAATTCAGCGATCTCTCTCCTCTTATAAAACAAAGCATTGAGGAATACGGTGAAGAAGTGAAGGCCGGCTCTTTTCCAGGGCCGGAACACGGCTTTGCCGACCAAGGGGATTATTCTCAATTATTAAACGAATAAATATAAGCTGTTGTAAAATTTTTCCATGAGTGGAGGGGTGGCTGCGGTGACTGCAGTTGCCCCTTTTATTGTTTTCACGCATTCCCTCCCCCCACCTTTCCCCACACTTGAAAAAACCTATTATTCACTAATACTCGCGTAAGTATTTTGAATTTCCAGCAAATATTCAATGGGTGTGCTGTTAGACAGTTTCCGTGTGTTGGGAGCATAGCTCCAGCCATAGCATAATTGATACCATATGTAGTCTATTGTATTCTTTAACATGCTTGATATGGTATGTTTATAGATTTTCTCCGAACATATTATCATGGCGAACTTAATCGAAATTTTCTCTTGACACCTTCTCATACCATGATATAAATGGGACTGTAGTGGGGAAAGGTGGGTGATTGGGGCCTGTGGGTGGTCGTTGGTAGGGGGGACTAGGGGCTGAAGGTGATCAACAACAGATTTCGGAGCAGGACTGAACACACCTTGGATGCGAAGGGGAGGTTGAATTTCCCCAGTCGTTTCCGCGAGGTGTTGCGTCAAAGCGGCTCAGAAAATCTGATGTTGGTGCCGTGGGGCAATCATCTTCGCGCCTATCCGGTGGCCGAGTGGGAGGCTCTGGAGACAAAACTGCTGACCCAGGGTGGAGAAAACCGCATTTCAAGTTTTTTCCGTTATGTGGTTGGTGGCGCAGTCGAATGCTCTATCGATAAGCAGGGGCGAATCCTCATTCCCCCCGATCTGCGAAATGATTTGTCGTTGGGCAAGGATGTGACCGTGACCGGTATGCTCGACTGGGTTGAGATCTGGGATAAAGAGGCCTGGAGTGCCGAAACAAAGGCCACCCGTGACAACTTTGTCGAGCATGAAGCGAGTCTGTCGCGGATGGGGATTATCTCTTGACGGAGGTAGGCCCGGCGGAGCAGATTCATCGCTCGGTGCTCCTTGAGGAGTGCATGCACTTTCTCAAGCCAGAGGCCGGCCGGGTGTATGTCGATGGTACCTTGGGGTTGGGAGGTCACAGTGCGGAAATCCTGTCGCGATCCGCTCCCGATGGAAAGGTGGTAGCCTTTGAGTGGGATGACAACGCGCTTCGTTGCAGTACCGAACGGTTGCAGGAATTTGCCGGCAGACTGACAATCATAAGACGCAATTTTGCTGAGTTGGCCATAGGGCTCGAAGAAGCCGGTCTCCAGAGGATTGACGGTCTGCTGATTGACATTGGTTTGTCGTCCCTGCAGCTCGATATGGGCGGAGATCGAGGATTCAGTTTTCAGCGAGATGAAGCCCTTGATATGCGTATGGATAGCCGAAATCCGACGTCAGCTCAAGCCATTCTCGCAACGTGTTCGGAGCAGGAGCTGGCTGATATTTTTTTCTACTACGGTGAAGAGCGCCAGGCCAGGCCGATTGCCGCGGCAATCGTCAATTATCGGGAAAAGGAGAAAATTTGCAGTACCAAACAGTTGGTCTCGATAATCGTCAAGGCGGTTCCAAAGCGCTTTCATCCAAAAAGGATACATGTCGCTACGAAAGTGTTTCAGGCACTCCGGATTGCCGTGAATACGGAATTGGAAAATCTGGCGAAGATATTAGATGATGCCGTCGACTTTCTCAATCCCGGAGCAAGACTTTGTGTTATTTCCTTTCACTCTCTTGAGGATCGGATAGTGAAAAGAAAGTTTAAAAATAATGAGATGTTGGAGATATTGACCGGAAAACCAGTTGTCCCGTCTTCTGCGGAGACAACTGCCAATGCCAGGTCGCGTAGCGCGAGGTTGAGGGTTGCACAGAAAAGAAATTGAATTATTCTTGGGGGAGCATTATGAATTTTCACCATACTACGCAAGTTTCATATCTCAGAACTGTAACCAATCTCGGGGTAAGGCAGCAGTTGCAATCTCGGGATTTTTTTGATTTACCTGGCGGTTTGGTATTGTGGAAAGCGGTCGGGAGAATAATACTGATCATGCTTCCCTTTATTTTGGCGGCGAACATGTTTTTGGCTGGAAAAATAAATGATGTCCAAAGCTCGCTTGCAATTGTTGACAATCAACGGCATGAGCTCACGGATAAGAACATCGGTTTGCTGGCACAGAAAGCCCGTCTCTATGCTCCTGAACGTTTAAGTCAAATGGCTGCAGACAAATTGTCACTTTATGCTGCTTCACCTGGTCAGATCGAACGTCTCAACTGAGCGGGAGAAATTTGTTGCTTAGGAGTTGTGAGGAGCAGGGCGGTTTTTTGAGCATTTACCTACGGTTCCTTTTGCTGTTTCGCGCATTGCACCGGCCAACATTGTCGCTAACGGTTTTCCTTATATACCATGCATATACAGTCCCGCCCGAGAGTGCAAAACCGACAAAGGGTCAGGCGGGTTTTCCTTTACGTTTTGCTTTTGGCGGGAGCGGCACTGGTCGTCTGGCTGCTTGATCAGAGATTTGGGGTGCTTTCTTTCATAAGGGAAGTGATCGGCTCAACAACGTTTGAAACCACGGCAAGTTTTCCTAGAGGAACAATTTATGATAGAAATCTTAAGCAGATAGCAGTAACTCTCGATCGGGTTTCGGTGTATGCTCGCAAACAGGAATTGGCATCTATTCCGGCTACTGTGAAGGTGCTTGGAGAGATTCTGTCACTCGACGAAAAAGAGATGCAGCAACAGCTGGAAAATAGTTCGTTGCGGGTTTGGCTTGCCGATGGTATTAGTCTTGAGCAGGAAATTGCCATAAAAAGCAAGAGGTTGTCTGGTGTGTACCTGCAAAGACAGGAGAAGCGGTTTTATCCCAACGGCGCCCAGGCCGCTCATTTGATCGGGTACGCTGAAAACAGCATAGGTTTGACAGGGATCGAGCTCTATTATGATCGACTCCTGGCAAGTCGGAAGCGACAAAATGAAGAGCAAAAGCGCCTCAATTCACCCCAAGACCTTGTTCTTACTCTTGATCTGAAGATCCAAGACATCCTCGATAAATTGCTCGAGGATATAGCAAAGCTCTATAAGGTCCACCAGGCCATAGCATATGTCATGGAGGGCCGCACTGGGGAGGTTATCGGTGGAAGCCAGTTACCAGGTTTTGACCCCAATAATTTCACCAAGTATTCCCAGGAGGTACTTGGTAATCGTTTCATCATGCCGGTTCTGCTGCCCGACAAATTTCGTTCTTTTTTGCGGGATGTAGCATTGTTGCACGGCCAGGACAGCCAAACGACCATCCGCCTTCCCTGGAGTTTAAGGTCCAGCGACGGGAATCTTGGGAATCAGCTGCGGCTGTGGGATTGGCTTGGACTGAATGACAAGCCTCTGGCTGATTTCCATCTGTCGATGCAACCTGGGGAAAAGTTGGAAAGTGATCAGCACCCGGTTCTTCCTCCGTCGCCGTTTCTTGAGATGGTCCCTGAACATGCGACGCCCTTTAATATCCTAACAGCAATTTCCGCTCTCCAAAATGAAGGAGAGAGGGTCAGGCCTTTTGCTGTTAAAAAGAATGTCGGGGACGAAACGGGTGTGGATATTCCACAGAATGAAAAATTGGCAGGAGAGCGTAGCGGAGACAAGGGTTTTATCAATTTTTATGAGAGTTCGGAACTTTTTCGGAGCCAGGCACGGCTGGGGACTGCAAGTGCTTATTTTTTTCGAGATGAGATTCCAGTAAAGGTGCTTAAGGGCGCGAAGCAGCAGCTGATGATTAACGAGATGTTATTGGTGACTATTCCAGCTGGTGGTTTGGACTTGAATTTACTGGTGATGGTTGAGAGGGAACCGGACGGACCTCATCCCAAAAACGTCAAAAAGACAATGGCTCTTGAACAAATTGTTGAAGAAAAGGTTGAGAGAATTTCTGTGCTGCAGCAGGTCGCAAAAACTGTTGCCGATGTGGTAGAGCCGGAATCTGCCGAGGATGGTAATTATCAAGGCGAAAAAGATCAGTCTTCAGTAACTCTAAAGGTCGGGGATGTAAAAGATAAGACTCTTCCAAAGCTGGAAAAAATGCCGGACCTGAAGGGGCAGAGCCTCAGAAAAAGCCTTCGTCTTCTCCAGGGCGTCTATTTAAAGATCAGTATTCGGGGGACGGGAAAGGTTGTTTCTCAAAAACCTGCGCCCGGAACACCTCTGAAAGGAGTAAGCGAGTGTACACTCATTCTTGGTAAAAGTGAAGACGTAGTCCCGGAAAAGCTCACGAAAGGCGTACCAGCCAAAAAGTAATAAACCGGAAACTCTCCGGACCATGAACACAATTTTTTTGCGGAGTAATCGCCGATGTCGCCACGTCAGCCGCATCCAACACTCGCCTCACTCCTTTTGGGCCTGGATTACCGGATACTCCATGTCCCCATTGAAAACTCCCAAAGTGACCTGCCAATCACCGCTATAACAGCCGACTCCCGTATAATCTCTTCCGGGGCTCTTTTTGTGGCGATTTCTGGTGTTGAAAAGGATGGTCACGATTACCTCGAAAAGGCGGCAGCGAGTGGCTGTGTAGCCTTGCTTTGCGAAGGGGGGCGAATCAGCGAGACTCGGTTGAAGAATCTCAATGCTGTGGTTATTGAGGTGGCTGATAGTCGTCTTGCATATGCTGTGGCAGCTGCAAATTTTTTTCATCGACCAGCGGATAAACTTTCTTGTATTGGCGTGACAGGGACCAACGGCAAAACCACCATCACCTATTTATTTGAGCAAATATTTTTGCAAAACGGTCGGAATGTCGGCGTCATAGGTACAGTAAATAACCGCTATACCCTGAAAACCGGCGAGCAAGTGGTGCTCAGCACGCGGTTCACCACCCCTGAAGCCTTTATCCTGCAGCAGCTGCTGGCGGAAATGGTCGATGCCGGTGTTGAGTATGTGATTATGGAGGTATCATCGCACGCCTTGGCTCAGGCAAGAATAGGAGGCATTGTCTTTGAGGCCGCCGCCTTCACCAATCTGACCCGTGATCACCTTGACTATCATCCGGATATGTCAACCTACTTGCAGGCCAAGACGAAACTCTTCAACGAATACCTCAAACCCGGCGGGGCAGCTGTCTTGCCGGTGCCAAAAGATGACAGTGGCGATTGGAGCTGGCTGCAGCCGCTGCATGAGTTGTGCAAAAAGACTGGAAAACGAATTATCGGCTGGGGAGAAAATGAACACGCCGAGGTACGCCTGCTGAGTTTTGCGTCAGGCCTTGATCGTACGGATCTTGTCATAGAGACCCCATCCGGCGTGCATACTTTTTCAAGCCCGCTCGTCGGCAGATTTAACGTTGAGAATATTCTTACCGTTTACGGGCTTTGTCTGGCAATGGAGATTAATGAAAAATTGATCTGTAAAGCTTTAAGTTCGGCGATTGGCGCTCCCGGCAGACTGGAAAGGGTCTCTGTCGGATCAGCCTGGAATTCGCTGGGCCCAGTGGTTTTAGTCGATTACGCCCATTCGCCGGACGCCCTGGAGAAGGTGCTGCGGACCGCCAAGGCTTTGCCGCACCGAGAGCTTTTCTGTGTTTTTGGCTGCGGTGGTGACAGGGATACCGGCAAGCGTCCTCTCATGGGCGAAATCGCGGCAAGGCTGTGCGATGTCGTCGTCGTTACCGACGACAATCCTCGAACCGAGGACCCCGACAAAATAGTTGCGCAGGTTATTGCCGGAATTGTTCCGCTTTTCGGAGAGACTAAAAACAGCCAATGGCTAGTGCTTCGAGGCCGCAAAGAAAATGGTTGTACCGTTATCAGGGACCGGAAGAGCGCTATTGAACAGGCAATCAGGGCAGCGGGTTCGGAGGATATCATCATCATCGCCGGTAAAGGACATGAAACCTATCAGCTGACCTTCCAGGGCAAGCGATTTTTTGATGATCGAATTGAGGCGAAAAACGCCCTTTTATCTTGGACTGACAAGCTCGTTGCTACGGCCGTCGGCGGCACCTTGCAGCCCGGCAACGAGGGCGGTGGCTTGCTGGGCCAGGTGCTTACCGATAGCCGGGTGAGTAGCTTGCATGGGATCTTTGTTGCTTTGAAAGGAGAAAATCACGATGCCCATGATTTTCTCGAGCAGGCGGTGGTAAACGGCGCATCATGCCTTGTTGTCGAACGTGTGCCGACCACATTGTCGCGCTCCGATGTAAGCATAATCGTTGTCGCCGACACACAGCGGGCTCTTGGTGATATGGCCGGATACCGGCGACGACAGTTAGCAGCCATTTGCGAACAACGGGTTATCGGTATCACCGGCAGCTGCGGCAAAACCACGGTCAAGGAGATGGTTACGGCAATCCTTGCCCGGAAATGGCCGGCCGGGCCGGATCATCCGGATAACGCTGTTCTCAAGACGCAAGGGAATTTTAATAACCTCATCGGCCTGCCCTTGTCCCTATTGCCCCTTTCTGCTAATAATCGGGCGGTGGTGCTGGAAATGGGCATGAATCGACCGGGGGAATTGCTCAGGCTTGCTGCAATAGCCGATCCCGATATCAGCTGCATAACCAATATTCATGGAGCCCATCTTGAGGGTTTGGGCTCGATCGAGGGGGTCGCTCGGGCAAAAGAAGAGCTTTTTGCCGCGACGAAGCCGTCGGCCACCCTCATCGTCAACCTTGATGATCCATGGGTTTCTCGGCTCATAGGGAATTACCGGCAGAAAAAATTGACCTTTGCGGCAAGCGGTGGACGAATGTTGGAAAAGCCGGATTTCTGGGCATCGGACATTTTTTTTGAGGCCGGTGGGGTAATCACCTTCACCCTGCACTTTCGACTGCAGTCCGTGCCTATTCATCTTTTTACCGCCGGTGAGCATAATGTCGCCAATGCCCTTGCCGCTGCGGCCATTGCCACTGCAGCAGGGGCGGATCTTGTCGAGATTGTCGCCGGACTCGGAGATTATCGCCCTCCCGCCAAACGTATGGAGATGCTTCGCAGTAAGTTCGGCTTTACCGTATTGAATGATACTTATAACGCCAATCCAGGCTTCAATGGCTGCGGGTTTAAAAACCCTCAAGCAGCTCGATGCAAAGAACGCTGTGGCAATTATCGGCGATATGCGGGAACTCGGCGAAACCTCTCGACAGGCGCACTTGGCTATCGGCAGGTTGATTGCCGAACTGGCCATTGAACATGTCGGAATTGTAGGAGAATTTAAGAATGATGTGCAAGAGGGAGCACTCTCAGCCGGGCTTGCCCCAGGAGAGGCTTCATACCTTTACCGACAAGGACGAGGCGGTGGCTTGGATAAAAGATATGGTTGCTGCAAAAAAGCTTGGAAAAGATGATCTGATCCTGGTAAAGGCATCCCGTAGTCTACGGTTTGAAACCATAGTGGAAAAACTCCTTGAGGGAGACGTCTGATTAAAGACGTTGGGCTTTCTCGTTATCTCAAACACTCTACCTGGTGAGTCTCTTCGGTTATGTTGTATCATCTTCTCTATCCCCTCCATAATAGCCTGAATATTTTAAATGTTTTTCGCTATATTACCTTCAGATCGATTGGCGCGGCAGTCACTGCTTTCCTTGATTGTGGTAATTTTCGGACCGATGTTTATCAGGACCATGCGTTATTTCCAGATCGGCCAGGTCATTCGTGATGACGGACCGGCAACGCATATTGCCAAAACAAGGGGTTCCGACCATGGGCGGGCTGCTGATTATTGCCGCAATAACCATCGGAACATTGCTGTGGGCCCGTCTTGATAACATGTTGGTGTGGCTTGGTGTCTTTATCACCCTGTTTTATGGGGCGATTGGTTTTATTGATGATTATCGCAAGGTAAAGAAAGAATAATTCCAAAGGATTAAGTGCTAAGGGAAAGTTGATTTTGCAACTCATCGGCGCCGCTGTTGTCGGCATTGCCATCTATTTGCATCCGGCCTTCGACGGGCACCTGAGCTTTCCCTTCTTTAAGAACCTTCGCCCTGATCTCGGTTGGTTTTATGTGGTTTTTGCCGTTCTGGTCATTGTCGGTTCCTCGAATGCAGTCAACCTCACCGACGGACTGGATGGCCTTGCCGCCGGACCAACCGTGGTGACCGCCGCCGTCTATCTGGTTTTTTCCTATCTGGCTGGCCATGTGGTTCTCGCCGATTATCTGCAGTTACCCTATGTGGCGGGAAGCGGTGAGTTGGCAATTTTTTGCGGCACGATTGTCGGGGCGTGTCTCGGTTTTCTCTGGTTTAACGCCTATCCGGCCCAGATGTTCATGGGCGATGTCGGTGCCCTTGCCCTTGGTGGTGCCCTCGGTTCCATTGCCATTATCATCAAGCAGGAATTTCTCCTGGCGATTGTCGGCGGAATCTTTGTCATGGAGGCCTTGTCGGTTATCATGCAGGTTGGATATTTTAAATTCACCAACGGCAAACGGATTTTTCTCATGGCCCCCTTTCACCACCATTTTGAAAAGAAAGGCTGGCATGAACCGAAGGTCGTTGTGCGATTTTGGATTGTCTCGATTATTCTCGGCCTGTTTGCCATAGCCACCCTGAAGCTGCGATGAAAAAAGCAATAGATGATATCTTCCGGCACAAAAGTTGGCAATTCTCGGACTCGGCATTTCCGGTCGGGCTGCGGTGAAATACGCTTTGCAGTGTGGTGCCGAGGTGCGGGTATCCGACAATCGACCGGAACAGCGCTTTGTTGCTGAAGAAGGAGAGTTTCTGGCGGCAACCGGAGTCATCTGGGAGGCAGGTGGCCATACCTATGATTTTTTACGTCAGGTGGATCTTGTCCTCCTGAGCCCCGGGGTGGATCTTGCCTTGCCGCTTATTCGAAACGCTGCAGGATGCAGGGGTGCAGATGGCCGGTGAGCTGGCGGTGGCTGCCGGGGAACTACACGTACCGGTTGTCGCGATCACCGGGACCAATGGGAAAACCACGGTGACTACCCTTATCGGCGAGCTTTTGGCGGCTTCGGGGAAGAGGGTGTTCGTCGGCGGCAATATCGGTACACCTCTTTATGAATTTCTCTGCCGTCCGGAAGAGTATGACATGGTTGTCGTCGAGGTTTCCAGCTTTCAGCTCGAAAGCGCCGGAAACTTTGCCCCTGATGTTGGGGTCTTACTGAATATTACTCCCGATCATCTCGACCGACATGGCAGTCTTGAGGAATATGGTCGGGTGAAGATGCAACTTTTTGCCCATCAAAAAAAGAGTGATCTGGCGGTCATTAATGGCGATGATTCCCTCTGCCGTGCATTGTCCGCAGATTTGCCGGGCGATGTTCAAACCTTTGGCGCTGCGAGACAATGACACGGCAGTCATCAAAGGCCAGATGATTTGCCTGACTCTATCTGGAAAAACGGAAGAATATCCTCTTGCCGGTACAGCACTAGCCAATAGTGTCGGACTGAAAAACAGCGCTGCGGCAATACTTGCCGTTCGCCGGCTCGGCTGCACACCGGAACAGGTTCTGCAGAGGGTTGCGGGAATTTCGCCTGCTGCCGCACCGGATAGAGTTTGTTGCTGAAGTCGATGGCGTACGCTACTATAATGATTCGAAAGCCACCAACACCGGTGCAGTACTCGGAGCTTTGCAGCAGTTTCCCGGTAATGTTATCCTTCTAGCCGGGGGCCGTGATAAAGGTGATGATTACCGCTTGCTGCGGGAAGCGGTTTCGGAGCGGGTGCGGCAACTGGTAGTGCTAGGTGAGGCTGCGGTTTTATTGGAGAAGGCTCTGGCCGATGTGGTGGAAATTATACCGGCACAGTCGATGCACGAGCGCGGTAGCTCTTGCTGCCGGGACGGCAAGGCCGGGTGATGTTGTGTTGCTTTCTCCGGCATGCGCCAGTTTTGATATGTTTACCAGTTATGGACACCGCGGCAATGAATTTAAAAAAGAAGTGCTAAGCTTGCAGGCAGCTCGGAAAAACGATTCTGGGGAGCGGTAATAATTGCAAGGAAAACTGTCAAATATCCGGCTGCTCCTGACCGGCGGTGGAACGGGTGGACATCTTTTTCCGGCCGTGGCCGCTGCCCAGGAATTTCTACGGCAGATGCCGGAAACCCAGGTTCTTTTTGTCGGCACACGAAGGAAAGTGGATATCAGAAGCCTTGAAGCCTATGGTTTTGCCAGTGACAATATTCGCTGCTCCGGCTTGAAGGGCAAGAATCCCTGGGAACTCCTCAAGGCGATTGCTGTACTGCCGGTTTCTTTTTATCAGGCAGGGAGGATTATTCGCCGCTTTCGACCGAACATTATCCTCGGTGTTGGTGGTTATGTTACCGGGCCGGTTGTGGTTGCCGGGAAAATTCTTGGGATTCCAACGGTTATCCACGAACAGAATTCTGTTCCGGGACTGGCGAACAGAAAACTTGGCTCTTTTGTCGACAGGGTGTGTCTGTCCCTGCCTGGAAGCGGGGGCGATTTTCCCGGAGAAAAAATAACCTATACCGGTAATCCGGTGCGCAGCAATATCTTGAATTGGCTAAGAATGTATCTCTGCAAAGGAGTGGAAATGGCAAGAGAACCCTGCTGGTGCTTGGTGGCAGTCAAGGGGCCCAGGCGGTCAACAGGCTGGTGTCTGAGGGTTTGCAAAAACTTGCCGGATACTATCCTTGCGGGTCTTCGAGTGATTCACCAAACTGGGGAACAGGATTTTGAGGATATCCAAACAACTGTATGCTGATCGAGGAATTGAGTCCCTGGTTCAGCCTTTTTTTGCCGATATGGCGGAAATTTATAGCCAGGCCGATCTGCTGGTATCCCGAGCCGGGGCCACGACTCTTGCGGAAATTGCCGTGTTGGGAAAACCGGCCATCCTCATTCCCTATCCCTTCGGCCGCCGACAATCATCAGGAAAAAAACGCGCAACCATTATGCGGCGGCAGGTGGAGCGATTGTACTCAGGCAAAACGAGTTGACCGGCGAACAAGCTCGCCGATGATATCCGACAACTGATGGGCGATGACGATAAGCTGATCGCGCTATGGGCACGGCCATGAAAAGGCTGGCATTTCCTGATGCAGCAGAAAAAATTGTGGCTTGTTGTCTACAGGTTATGGAGATGAAGGGTAACTGATGTATAGAAAAACGAAACATATTCATTTTGTCGGAATTGGCGGTATCGGCATGAGCGGTATTGCCGAATTGTTGCTCAATCTTGGTTATAAGGTGTCGGGGTCGGATCTGCACAGCACCGGTATCACCAAGAATCTTGTCCGCCTGGGGGGCAATATATATCAAGGACATGACGGTGCGTGGATCGACGGAGCAAGCGTCGTGGTGACCTCTTCGGCAATTTCTCCTGATAATCCGGAGGTGGTAAAGGCCAAGGAAAGCAACATTCCGGTGATCATGCGGGCAGAGATGCTTGCCGAATTGATGCGCCTGAAAAAATATGGAATTGCCATTGCCGGCAGTCATGGCAAGACCTCGACCACGTCGATGGTCAGCTGGATGCTCTCCCATGCCGGCCTTGATCCGACCATCGTCATCGGCGGCAAGGTTGATGCCCTCGGCGGCAATGCCAAACTTGGTGAAGGGGAGTTTCTGGTGGCCGAGGCCGATGAGAGCGACGGTTCTTTTCTGAAGTTGTCACCGGTGCTCGAGGTTATTACCAATATTGATCTTGAACATCTCGATTATTATCGGGATCTTGATCATATCAAAGAGACCTTTCTGCAATTCATCGACAAGATTCCCTTTTACGGTGCAGCAATTATCTGTCTGGATGATCCGAGTATTGCCGATATTCTTCCCGCTCATCAAAAAGAGGATCATCACCTACGGATTGACGCCGCAGTCCGATCTTTACGGAGAGAATATTACCTGGCAAGATGGACGGGTACATTTCACGGTAAAAAATGGGGCAGGTGAGTTGGGAAGCCTGCATATTGCGCCACCGGGAATCCACAATGTCTACAATGCCCTGGCCGTTGTCTGTGTCGGGCTGGAACTGGAACTGCCTTTTGCAAAAATCCAGGGTGCTCTGCAAAGTTTTGCCGGGGTGCAGCGTCGAATGCAGAAGAAAGGTGAGGTCGACGGCATTACCGTCGTCGATGATTATGGCCACCATCCTACGGAAATTCGGGCGACTCTTGCGGCAATAAAACAGGCATGGCCGGAAAAACGGTTGGTGGTTCTTGTTCCAGCCGCATCGCTATTCACGAACCAAGGCACTCTTTAAAGAGTTTCAGACCTGTTTTCACAAGGCCGATTACCTCGTTATGACCGATATCTATGCGGCCAGTGAACAACCTCTGGAGGGTGTAACCAGTGAGAGTCTGCTGGCTGCCACCATGCTTCACGGGCAACGCAATACGCGTTATATCGGCAAAGTTGGCAGAAATGGCCGGGGAGTTGCTGCCGATACTCAGAAAAGGGGATTTGGTGTTGACCTTGGGGGCCGGAAATATTGTCAGGGTAGGAGAAGACGTTACTCAATCTGCTTGAAGAACAGCACGGAAAGCAAGGGTGAATCTGGAGCAGAAAAAAAGACTTGATGGAACTGGTTTCACAACCGGTGCAATGGCAGTGTAGCCTGTCCCATTACACTTCGTTTGCCATAGGTGGGCCGGCTGAGGCAATGGTTCAAGTAGATCAGCTCAGGGAGTTGCAACCGCTCCTGGCGTTTTTTGCCGAAGAGGATATCCCCTGGCGGATTATTGGCAAAGGTACCAATCTGCTGGTTCGGGATGAAGGATTTCCCGGGGTCATTCTGCGTCTCGGCGGGGAATTGGCTGCTGTTGCCGAGGAGGACGGTGGTGGTGGTTCGATTATTGTGCGAATCGGTGGTGGAGGCAGCTTTGCCAGGCTTTCCCGGCGCTGTTCGGAAGGAGGCCTGACCGGTTTGGAGTTTGGCTGTGGCATTCCCGGAACGGTAGGTGGGGCGGTTATTATGAATGCCGGGGCATGGGGCCGAGATATCGCCTCAGTCCTGCGCGGTGTGACGCCTGGTGACAGCCGATGGGGAGATCATCTTTCTCTCCGGGGCATCTCGATTTTGCCTATCGTTGTTGGAAAGGTTTTGCAGTGTATCAGGGTAAGGGCGGTGGTTGCCGGGGTGGAATTGGTGTTAAAGCAGAGGCGACCGGTTGGCAATCTTGGCCTATTGCAAATCGTTGCAAGACAAAAGGAAGGCGACCCAACCAAGTGAATACGCCAGTGCCGGGTCTTTTTTTAAAAATCCGCCTGGCGACAGTGCCGGCAGACTGATAGAGGCCAGCGGCCTGAAGGGACTGAGGGTGGGTGCTGCGATGGTATCCGAGCGACATGGCGAATTTTCTTGTTAATACCGGTGGCGCAACTGCTGCCGATGTATTCCGGCTTATGAAAATTGTTCAGGATAGAGTGCAAAATGATAGTAGTGTTTGCCTCGAGCCTGAAGTACATTTTATTTGATGAAAACGATGCTGCTTACCAGACTGAAAAAGTCATTGATGCGTCTACTTCGCAAAAAGAAACCCGGCTACGCGAATTTCTCAAGCGATGTGCATATACGTGGTGCTGCGGCTGAGACAAGTCACTATAAACCTCGGCTGCATCGTCTGGCAAAGATAAGGCAGCGAATACAGGGGAAGAAAAGAGAATATCAGGAAGAATACAGCCAGCCGGTGAGCAGGAAAAAAAGGTATGTCGGATTTGTCGTGTTGGTTCTGGTAGTTCTGACGTTGCCGTTGGCATGGACTTATGGCGGCGGAGAGAAAGTCCGCCAGGGCCTACAATCGATTGCATTCTTTAAGGTGGCTAAGATAGAGATTGCCGGTTGCACGGCTGTTTCCAAAGAGAAAATTCTGGTGGTTTCGGGAATTGTTCCCCATCAAACAAGCCTTCTTACCCTTCAGGGTTCGCAGATTGAGACCCGTATCGCCGCCATGCCGTGGGTAGCCCGGGCAACAGTAAAGAGGAGCTGGCCGGCTAAAATTCTCATAGCAATCGAAGAAAACGCCCCGATAGCCCTGCTGCATTTGCCGAGTGCTGAGGGAATGCAATTGCAGTATCTTGATGCCAACGGAATCGCCTTTTCTTCAGTTAATCCGGGGGCTGATATTGATTTTCCGGTGGTTACCGGTTTGACCGAGATCACTGACCCACAGCTGAAAGAAAAGGTGCTTGCGGAGATTTTAACGTTTCTACGCAAGGTACAAGGTAACGACCCGCATTTGCCGGCCCACTCGGTTTCTGAATTGCATGCTACCAAATCCGGTGAATTGGTGGTCTATCTTGTCGAATACCCGTTTCCAATTTTTTTTGGAAATGGTAACACTAAGGTCAAATATTCGAGGTTAATTCAGGTACTCAGGACACTCTATAAGAAACAAAACGGCAAGGAATTGCTGTCTCAGATTGAATATATCCAGATGGATTACTTGAATGATAAGGTGCTCGTGGTAGAGAGCGGCTCGGGGTAAAAGAGAAATGGATGAAAAGAAAGAAATCGCGGTGATCGAAGAAACCGATGCCGACAGTCCGAAAAAGGCTGGCTCGCACAGGCATGAGCAAGGAGAACTGGTGGTCGGCCTTGACATCGGAACAACCAAAATATGCTGTGTCGTCGGCGAAATGTTCGAAGATCGAATCGAAATTATCGGCGTCGGCACAGTGCCCTCGAAGGGTTTGAAAAAAGGCGTTGTGGTCAATATCGAAAGCACGGTTAACTCCATTCGCCAGGCAGTAATGCTGGCTGAGGAATCGGCCGGTTGCGATCTCCGCGCTGTATACGTGTATGTCGGCATTGCCGGAAACCACATTAAAGGATTCAACAGTCCTGGTATTCTGGCAATTAATAACCGCGAAATCAAACAGGCGGATATTGAAGAGGTAGTTGCTGCTGCGCGAACTGTGAAGATCTCCGAGAACCAGCGGATCATTCATGTAATGCCGCAGGAATACATGGTGGACGACCACACCGGTATTCAGAATCCGATAGGTATGACCGGCGTTCGACTGGTTACCAATGTGCATATCGTGACGGCTGATATCGGTGCTGTCCATAATTTGGTAACATGTTGTAATAAGGCAGGTTTGGAGGTTGCTGAGCTGGTTCTCGAGTCGATTGCCTCGGCCAGTGCGGTTCTCAGCAAGGATGAAATGGAGCTGGGTGTCGTCCTTGTCGATATCGGTGGCGGCACGACCGATCTGGCGGTTTTTTGTGATGGCACCATCCGGCACACTTGTGAGATTGGCCTTGGCGGTCACAATCTCACGAATGACCTGTCAGTTGGTCTGCGCACCCCCTTGCAGGACGCCGAACGTTTAAAAGAAGACTTTGGTGGAGCCATTTCTTCGGTGGTAAAGCCGAATTTCGTAGTTGATGTTCCCACGGTTGGTGACCGTGAACCGAGGAAGGTAACGCAAAAGGTGTTGGTCGATATTCTCGAAGCAAGGGTTATTGAAATCCTTGAAATTCTTGATCGAGAATTGATCGCTTCGGGGCAAAAGAATAAAATCAATGGCGGTGTGGTCCTGACTGGAGGCACGGCTCTATTGGCCAATATAGTGGAGCTTGCGGAGCAGATTTTCGATTTGCCGGTTCGGATTGGATATCCCAGCGGACTGACTGGAAAAGTTGAGGAATTGAATAATCCTCGTTGCACAACGGCGGCGGGACTCGTGATTTTTGGTAGAAAAAAGCAACGCGAGATGGGCCGACAAGATACCGGTGTTTTCAGCAGGGTGCGCGATTGGATAAAAAAAATCATGTGATTGTTACGTTTTTTGTTTGAGGGTCACTCGCAGGGTGCTATATACTGAGGTGATAATATTCTAGTTTTATTACCATATTGGTGATGCGATTCCAAAGAGTTGAGTAGGGGGTAACCATGCCGTTCAGGATGGCAGAATCGGAAGGCGTTGCGGTCGTGAAAGTAATTGGCGTCGGTGGTGGTGGCGGTAATGCTATCAACACGATGGTAGCCAATAGGCTCCAGGGTGTCGAATTTATTACTGCCAACACTGATAGGCAGTCATTGAATCAATCAAAAGCCGATATTTGCATACAGTTAGGTCCAGGTATCACCAAAGGACTTGGTGCCGGTGCAGATCCGGAAACCGGCAATATGGCTGCAATGGAATCTCTTGAAGAAATTAAAAATGCCCTGAAAGGCAGTGATATGGTTTTCGTTACCGCCGGATTGGGAGGAGGCACAGGAACAGGGGCAGCCCCGATCGTCGCCAAGGTAAGCCGGGAGCTTGGAGCTCTAACCGTGGCAGTGGTCACCAAACCCTTCAGTTTTGAGGGAAGATTTCGCACTCGAAATGCCGAAGAAGGGTGGCAGGAGCTGCAAAAATACGCGGATACTATTATCACCGTTCCAAATGATCGATTGTTGTCGATTATGCAAAAAAACAGTAAGTTATCTGACATGCTGGCGATGGCGGATAATGTTTTGCTGCAGGCGGTTAAAGGAATAACCGATCTCATCAATGTACCTGGTTTGATCAATGCTGATTTTGCCGATCTGCGCACCGTCATGCGGGAGGTTGGGCCGGCGATTATGGGCTCGGGCTCCGCCACCGGCGAAAATCGCGCTGTTGAGGCGGCCAGAAAGGCCATTGATAACCAACTTCTGGAGGATTATGGGATCGATGGCGCTAGAGGGCTGCTGATCAATATTTCCGCATCGCAAGAGACCTTCACCATGGCCGAATTCATGGAGGCTTCAGCGATGATCCAGGAGAAAGCCGATGACGATGCCAAGGTGGTTATCGGTGCACTCTATGATGACGCCCTCGGTGATGAGCTACATGTCACTGTAATTGCGACAGGTGTAGGGGCGATGATCGAAAAAAAGGATACCATTACTCCTCTTGATACTCGTAAGAAAAAGCCGACCCCAGTCAAGGAGGTGGAGGCGCCGATTAAGGGTTCGCCGGCCCTGCCGAATCGCCACCCGCAGGTTTCCCGCCTGCCTGGATCAAATTTTGAGTCTTTTGACAGCCTCGGGTCTTCCAATCCTCCCGAAGGAAAAGCCGGAAGTGCTTTGAACTGGAATGATGATTATCTTGAGACTCCCACCTATCTGCGTAAAAACGCCAACTGATTGGTGCAACCAGAGGCAATGAAGGGCCTTTGCATGGTTTTCGGCGTTCTAATCTGAGGACGCCGGGAACAACAGCGGAAGAGTGCCGGCTTTTTCTCATCTAAAAAGAGCATAGTATGACTAAAGGAGAAAAGACGGATTCGAGCCTTCAGTCGGCACAAAAACAAAAGGTTTTGGCCGGTCTTGAACCTTTTAAATTGGTCGAGTATTTCTCTTTTTCCAGTCTTGCCGTCATCCTGGTATTCACTCTCCTTCTCTCCTGGTTGATTTCCGAAAATGCCCGTAAGGTCATGCTGGAGCAGAACGAAGAGTATTCTCTTCTCCTCGCGGAAAATCTTAATCAGCAGGTGTTTCGACGCTTTGTCCTTCCTGCGGTTATCCGATATGGTGGCATCGCCTTACGCAATCCTGAACAGTTTGAACTTCTCGACGGCATTGTTAAAGGAGTTATCCAGGGATTGAAAATCGATTCCGTGACCATTTATGATTCGAGTAAAAACATTATCTCCTATTCCACGTTACCTGATCTTGTCGGCAAGGAGGATGCGGGTGCCGTCGAATACTACAAGGCCTTGAAAGGAGTTCCCAATTCGCGATTTACCTATAGTGGTTCGGTCCTCAGCGCTATGAGGATAACCAGCGAGGTGAGCTGTGAGCTGAAGACCTTTATTCCCTTTCGTCAAGTCAGAAAGGAGAGTGAAGGGGGAGGGGAACTCATCATGGGGGTTATTGAGATAGAAAAAGACCTAACGGGAAACTATGCGAACATTATCCGCCTGCAGGGCAGGATAATCATGGTTTCCAGTGGTGTGATGGCGATTTTATTCCTGGTCCTGCGATTTATCGTGTCAAGGGCCGGGGGGATAATCGAACGGAGGGCGCTTGAGCGGCTAAGGCTTGAAGAAAAGCTTAATCAGGCAGAAAGGCTTGCCCATCTTGGGACGATGGTGGCAACAGTCAGCCATGAAATTAAAAGTCCCCTCGGCATAGTTCGCAGTACCGCCGAGATACTTGAGAAGAGAATCAGCAAATTAGCGCCGGGAAACGAACATCTGGCGAGAATCGTGGTCGATGAAACGGTTCGCCTTAACAACATTGTCGTCGAATTTCTTGATTTTGCACGGCCCCCGAAGACCAATTTTGTCCGAGGTAACGTCAATGAGATCGTCAAAAAAGTGCTGGATTTCATCGCCCCGGAACTGAAACGTCAGTCATATCGATTTGCTTGTCGATTTGGCTCCGGATCTTCCGGAAAATGATCTTGATAGCGAACTTTTCTACCGTGCCCTTTTGAATATTCTCATGAATGCCATCCAGGCAATGCATGAACATGGCTGTTTGCAGGTGAGTACCCGTGCCATGGTCGATGGGGCGACTGAACTGAAAATCAAGGATAATGGGGTTGGAATTGCCCCTGAAAAAATTGACCAAATTTTTCTTCCTTTTTTTAGCGATAAAAATAAGGGCACGGGCCTCGGTCTGGCGATAACCAAGAATATCCTGGATAATCATGGTGCTGAAGTTGTGGTGCAGAGCACAGAAGGCCAGGAAACAACCTTTATCATTACCCTTCCCCCAGCAAAACAGTGATACTTCCTCTATATTCCAAAATATTACTTATTGTTTGAAACAGAGAGTTAACCTAAGAATAACATGCAAGGTGGTGTGACGATGAGTAAACAAATTGTGATAATTGGCGGAGTGGCGGCAGGACCCAAGGCGGCTTGTCGAGTCAAACGCCTTATGCCGGATGCCCAGGTGACAATCATAGATCAGGATAGTCTTATTTCCTATGGTGGCTGCGGTATTCCCTACTACATCTCAGGTGATGTTGCCGACGAGAAGGAACTGCGCTCAACAAGCTTTCACATGCTCAGGGATGAATATTTTTTCATGAAAACCAAGGGGGTCACCACTCTGACTTCCACCCGTGCCCTGGCTATCGATAGAAAACATAAAACAGTTGCGACCCTTGATTTAAAAACCGGCGAGAAAAACACCATTGCCTACGACACCCTGATGCTGGCAACCGGCAGCCAGCCGGTGTCGCTTACAATACCCGGCAGCGATGCCGACGGAGTTTTCACCATCAGTGACCTGCATAAAGCCATTGCTATCAAAGAGAGACTGGCCAAAGGACAAGTAGGAAAAGCAGTGGTCATTGGCGGCGGAGCGATCGGCATTGAAATGGCTGAGGCATTTACCGATCTGTGGGGCGTTGCAACTACTCTTGTCGAATACAAGGAACAACTCTTGCCGCGCATCATCGACTGGCCTCTTGCGGCTATTTTACAAAAGCACCTGCATGATCATAATGTTGCAGTGTATCTTGGCGAGGCAGCCGAAGAAATTGTCCTAGATCAGGGCAAGGTAGCAGCTGTTCGAACGAGCAAACGGACACTTGATGCCGATCTGGTCATTATGGCGGTCGGCGTCAGGCCGCGCTCGGAACTTGCCCGGGATTGCGGGTTGCTCGTATCGCCGACGACCGGCGGCATTGTCGTCAATACCCGGATGCAGACTTCCGACCCGAACATTTATGCGGCCGGCGACTGTGTCGAGATCGCCCATCTGATCTCCGCTAAACGTTTTGTTGCGCCGTTCGGCAGTATGGCCAACAAAGAGGGGCGGGTTGCCGCCGACAATATGGCCGGGATTCCCTCGGTTTTTAATGGCGGGGTCGGCAGTTTCATCCTCAAGGCCTTTGAGTTATCCATCGGATCTGTTGGTCTCAGCCTGGAAGCTGCGCGAGAAGAAGGCTTCGATGCAGATTTTTCACTTTCTGCACCCTCGGATCGCGCGCATTTCTACCCGGGACAGGACATTATCTGTCTTGAGCTGCTCTTTGATCGGCGGACCAGAAAGGTGTTGGGTTTTCAGGGTACCGGACCGCTTAACGACGCCTTGTCGGCACGCATCGATGCTGCTGCTGTGGCGCTCTGCGCCGGGGCAACCATTGATGACTTGGCCAATGTGGAGATGGCCTATTCACCCCCCTTCTCACCTGCCATTGATCCGCTCAACGCCGCTGCCTATGTCGCCGACAATCTCTGCGACGGGCGGATGCGACAGATAGGCATGGAAGAATTTTTCTCCTGGATGGCCAATCCAGCAAGCCGACCGGATTGGCAGGTGCTTGATGTTCGACATGAAAAGCAGGCAGCACCCTTTGTTGAAAAATTTGGGACGAACATATGGATGTCTCTGCCGTATGATCAGGTACGTGACCGCTATTCGGAGCTGCCGCTCGACAAGATGTTGATCATTTTCTGCAATGCCGGGTCAAGGTCATACGAAGTTCAGGTGTTTCTCGATTTTGTCGGTGTGAAAAACAACACGGTATTACCAGGAGGTTTCAATGTTATTCGACGTATGGGGCCTGAATGGCTGCCGGTGCGCTGAGTGGTCCGTTTGTTATGCTCCAATCCTTTGCCGTCGATTACCAGTGAGATGTTCTTCAACTGTATTAGACAAAGGTTGATTGTCCATGATATGATATTTCTCGAAGAGGGTGTTTTGATTTTTCTCACGAAAATGATTTGCTGAAGGGACTTGTCCCGTTTATCCGGGCGAAAAGGACTATTCTTGTTACAAAAACATCGTGGAGCAATTATGGCTGGTGTCAATCCGCAAGACATGATTGAGGAAATCCAAGCAAATATTCACACCGGAGACCTGATCAAGGCACAACTTGTCTTAGCGCATATGCGGGATGTAGATCAGAAAACCCAGAATAGGCTAATGTACTTCTTGACTCGGGCCGATGCCGATTTTTCCGTCCCTCTCTATATTTATCTTCTTAAATATCAGGCTGATGTGGCTGAAGAAATGCCGATCATCAAGGAGACTCTTATATCCGTTCTCATAGCCTATCCTGAGAAACTGATAAAATATTTGGCATCTCCGACGATCTCGGACAAAACAGAATTGATACGGGTGGCTGGTGAGTTGCGTCTTGAGGAGGCTACTCCTGCATTGCTTAATCTGATCGCTGCATCGGAGAATGACGCTGAAATTCTTTTGATTATCGAGAGTCTTGGGCTTATTGGCGATCCTGATGCGATCAGTACCTTGACCGACTATCTTTATGCCGCCAACCGTCAACTCATTATTGCCGCGATTCAGGCGCTGGGGCAGGTGGGCACTCCGACGGCAATGCATCGACTCGCCGAGCGGATGGGCACCGACAATGAAATTGATTACCTGATACTGTCAATTTTTTCTTCAGTTCAAGATCAGATCTCTTTGGAAAAACTTAATGATACCGTACGATCCCATTACGCTCATATGCGGACCTATGCCAAGGCCGAATTGGTACGGATCGGACCCAAGGCAGTGCCCATTCTTATTGAAAACCTTCTCCATGATGATCCTGATTTTCGCATCCATACCCTCAACGTTCTCGGTGACATCGGCGACGAATCGGCGGTTATCCCCATCCGCAAGTTGCTCAGCAATGAACCCCGAAGCGCCAATGTCCGCTTTGCCGCTTATGAGGCCCTTGCTCTGTTGCCACTGAAAAAGGGTGCTTATACTCTCACCGCCGGTTTGACCGATCCGGAGGATCATGTCTGCATGGCAGCGGCAAGGGCAATTGACCGAAATTTTTCTTCTATTCTTGGCGCCGGTATAAAGAATCTTTTGAGGGGACCGGAAAAAGAGGCCAGACATATCGCCAAGATTATTGTTAATGGACAGGTTGACAATGTCTTTATCAATCTTGCTGAAGATGAAGTCTTCGAGAAACTAGCCTTGGAATATTTTCCCCATGCCCACCGGGATATACGCGATCATTATCATAAGCTTCTTGTGGATACGGGAAAGACTGATTTTGCCAAGAAACTTACCGGGGACGTCGAGACCGGGGTGCGGCCGAAAATTGTGGCAGTGGATGACTCCAGGATGATCCTGAATATCTACAAAGCCACCTTGCATGAACTGGGATATGATCCTGTGCTTTTCGAGTTTCCGGCTTCAGCCCTGGAATGGCTGAAGACGGAAAAGCCGCTTATGGTTCTTACCGATCTCAATATGCCGGAAATCACCGGTATACAACTGGCGGAAAAAGTGCGGGAAAAATATGCTGCCAAACTTTTGCCGATCATCATGGTGACAACGCAGAATGAGAGCCAGGACAACGAGGCGGCGTTGGCTGCCGGGGTCAATGCTATCCTGTATAAGCCGTTTAATGCCAAAAGTCTTGGCGAGGCTATGACGAAGGTATTGAAAGGATAATGCAGTAAATCAGGCGTTTCCTCTGGGGAAAAAGTGCAATACTCCATCAATGTCGGAGGTGTCGCAGACGTGGCCGAGTTCGAGTTCAAGGTCAAGATATTCCTCAATACCGTCGATCTTCAGAAAAAGAGCAGGGCCATTGGGCAGGTGATAAACAACAGTGCTGACTCCGGATAAATCTATTGGACGACTGAACAATTTCATGCTTTCAAAAACCTCTTATACCGGCTACCCGGCAATAAAAATGGAAAAACTACAATCAGGCATCAAGACATATACGCATAAAATATGAAAACTGCAACAAATAAGAGAAGTCCAGAGAATCATTGGTGGCAGGAGTGCTAAACCGTTCGTTTCCAAGGGCGGAGGTTACAGCAAGGGACGTTTATCGGGGGAAGGTGGTGAAATAGGTTTACACAAAAGACCGTGATGTTTATTATGCGAGATTGCTCGCAACAAACTATCCCGTTCGGCGGGTCCTGATATAATATTTTAATTAGGTGATGTAATGAGTAATGAAGGAAAAAGCACCACGGAGAAAACCATTTTTGGAAAAGAAAAAAACCCATCATCCATTGTTCCGCGCAAGCTCACCTTGGACAGTCCCTTGAAATTTCGTTGTCATCCCGGAGTGCGTTGTTTTACCGCCTGTTGCGGGGGAATAAAAATCGTTCTGACGCCCTATGATATTCTGCAGCTGACCAAGAGACTGGGCCTTCCCGCCCACGAGTTTCTCCATCAGTTTACCCAGCCGACATATCTCGAGAATACTGATATGCCGGGGGTAATGATCAAGCTGCGCGAAGATGACAACAAATGTCCCTTCGTGACTCCTGACGGTTGCACCGTGTACACCGATAGGCCGACAGCCTGCCGCTATTATCCGGTGGGGATGGCCGATTTTCATGAAGGCGGAACTCGGGACGCGCTGGGGAATGAAAACACTTCGCAGGAGGAAAAATTTTTCTTCTTGGTCCGTGAAGACCACTGCAAAGGTTTTGAAGAGGACAAGGAATGGACCATTCGTGAATGGCGAGCTGACCAAGGGGTTGATGTTCGCGACGAGATGAACAAGGAGTGGCTGCGTTTGGTTATGCGTCGTAAATCCTTCGGCCAGCAAGCCAGTTTGTCGGAACAGGCAAAACGGATGTTTTTTATGGCCTCAACGGATATTGCTACCTTTCGCAAATTCGTCTTTGAAAGCTCCTTCCTCGACACCTACGAGATTGATGAAGAGACCATCAAAAAAATCAAAGATGACGATGTTGAGCTGATGCTGTTTTCCTTTAAATATCTGGCCGCAACACTCTTTGGCGCCAAGGTGTTAAAGATCAAAGAGGAGAAGATCAGAGCTAAGGTTGCCCAGATAAAAGTACGGCAGGACGAGAGTGTCATGCAGTCCATTAAGGAGTATGAGGAGTTGAGGGCTGAGTCTGAAAGGAAAAAGGTTGAGGCCGAAAGCAATAAGAAATAAACGGATTAAGATTTTTCATGAAAAAGGCCGAGTGGGTAAATGCCCCTCGGCCTTTTTTTGCTGCTCAATTCGAAGTTGATATAATCGTAAGAAAATAGCCGAGAATTGAAGAGTTATTCCCTAAGGGTTCGTCAAAAGGATATTTCTATGTTGCGAATGCAAGATCCGGACTTGGAAAATCTTCTAGGCCTTTTGTCCCGACAGGAGGACTTTGTGTTCCTGGATACATCCCGCCCGGACGCTGAAAACTTCCAGTCATTGCTTTTTCTTAATCCGCTTGATCGATTGATCTGTCGAGGTGGTGAGGATCTGGGGACGTACCTCGATGACCTCCAGCAGCGGCTGACCGATGGCTATTTCCTCGCCGGCTGGATAGGCTATGAATTCGGGGTAATGCTCGAGGGAGGAGTGCATCCCGGCAGCACCCATTGTTCCGCCAGCCCGGACATCCTTGCCGATCTTGGGGTTTTTTTAAAACCACGTACCTTTAACCATTGTAGCGGAGAAAATGATTTCCCTTTCGATCGGTCCCACCCTTTAGGCGATGTTCACTGCTCCATTAAGAATATCAGGCCAAATATGCGTAAGGATGAATTCGTCGAAGCGCTGGGTATTGTTCGCCAATATATCGGGGCAGGTGACACCTATCAAGTTAATTACACCATGAAGCTGCTCTTTGATTTTGCCGGATCGGCGGAAAAACTTTACAATATTCTGCGTCGGAATCAATCTGTAGGGTACGGTGCGTATATTCGCAACGGCAACGAGAGGATCTTGTCGTTTTCTCCGGAATTGTTTTTTCGCAAGAAGGGGGCTGAGATTATTGGACGGCCCATGAAGGGGACTGCCCAGCGTGGCCGAAACAGCGCCGAAGAGAGGGCAAATCGCCTGGCATTGCACAACGATATAAAGAACAGAAGTGAAAATGTCATGATAGTTGATCTTCTGCGTAATGATCTGGCTCGTTTGCTGCACGGCCACGGGCAGAGCCGGATTTATGTTGATTCTCTTTTCGACGTTGAGTCATATGAAAGCCTTTTGCAGATGACTTCGACCATCAAGGCGACAACCACGGCAGTGACAATGCAGAGCCTCAAGCTTACCGAATTGTTTCGAGCACTTTTTCCCTGCGGATCGATCACCGGCGCGCCAAAAATTCGTACCATGCAGATAATTAATGAATTGGAGAAAAGTCCGCGAGGCGTATACACCGGGGCAATTGGCTATTTTGCACCTGACGGCGCGGCGGTTTTAAATGTTCCCATTCGAACGGTCAGATTGCTGGAAAACCAAGGCGAAATGGGAATCGGTGCCGGCATCACCTATGATTCCGTGCCGGAAGATGAATGGCACGAATCGCTGTTGAAGGGGCGTTTTCTCACCAATCGGCAGCCGGAATTTCACCTTTTTGAAACGCTCCTCTGGCAGCATGGCCAGGGCTATTTTCTTCTTGGCGAGCATTTGCAACGGCTTGAGGCCGGCGCCGAATTTTTCCAGTTTTCCTGCGATATATCGACGATCTTGTCGCGACTTATGCAGGAAGAAAAATGCTTCACCGATCGCTGCTGCCGGGTGCGGTTGGTGCTGGAAAAAGATGGCAGGATTACAATCAAGCCAGATAAGACTGTCCCGCCATTATGTACATCTTTGCCTGTGGTGCCGGGAAAAGAGATTGGTACGCGTCCGGCCATGATTGATTTTTCTCCAAAGCCGGTAAATACAAGTGCGGCATGGTCGTTTTTTAAGACCTCAAGACGAGAGCTGTATAACGCCGAATATGCCCGCGCTCTTGACCAGGGGCTCTATGAATACATTTTTCTCAACGAGGTGGGGGAGGTTACTGAAGGGTGTGTTACCAATATTGTTATTTATAGTAACGGCCGATACAAAACTCCTCCGGTTGCCTGTGGTCTGTTGGCCGGTATTATGCGTGGTCGACTGCTTGCCGATGTCAGCCGACCGGTATTTGAGGAGGTGTTGAGCGAGGATGACGTCAGGACCGCCGAGGCGGTCTTTGTTTGCAATTCGGTGCGCGGGGTGATCAGAGTAATGGTGCGAGACAGGCCGACAGGGCTTGCACCTGCCGGCCAAGGGAATTGAAAGGTGGTGGCTGCCCTCGTGACGGCTTAATGCACCATTGTCGAAAACTGCTCCTGGTTGATCTGGATAGGGGGAATGATGATATTATGTTTTTCCCCGAGTGCCCTTGCCAGTATCATAAAGGTAGAAGGCAGCGGAGCATCACGGTCTTCCATGAGAAAACCACATTCTTTTGCGCGCACAAGGGTTTGTGAACTGTCATTGCCTTCCTGGTGGTCACAGAGGGTCTGGATGCGTAAAGCATCAGTGATATCGGAACAAAGCTGCGGCAGCTCTTCCTTCAAAGCCAGCAGTTCTTGCTCGATATCGCCCAGGTTCTCGGCACGGAATCGGACAAACTTGCTCGTCGCATTTTGCATGCCAAATATTTCATTGGTGATGGCACCAGTCAAGAAGGAAAGGCGAGTCGCCTCGGTATCAGGTCTTTTCTTTGCTAAAAGGGTACGGATCTCCTTAAACACAACCATTTGCACTACTCCCACCGCTTCACGTAGGGCAGCAAGGAGCTGGGAATTTTTCATTATCGTTCCGGGAGGCATATCTTTGTCCTTAGAGCACGATTTTTACAGCGGCATTGCTTTTCAAAATTTCGAATATCCTCAGTCTGGTAGTTGCGTCGGGAATTACCAGTTCGGCATTAATACTGTGATATTTCCCTTTTGCGCTTGACCGTGAGTGGCTTATTGCAACGACGTGCGGCAAACAGGCTTCGATGATAATATCTCTGAGTAAGTCGCAATCTTCTCCTATAACTTGGTAGGTCCACATGCAGGGGTATTTGATTTCCGGGTGTCCCGGAGAGTTAAAAGAATGCGCTGGGCTTAAAAGTTGCATAGTGTCTTTGTCGGCTTTCCTTTCATCTGGTTATTTTTTGGGTCTATCACTCGCACAATTAATAAGAAATGGCAGGACAAGAGTCAAGGGAAAGGAATTGAGAGTGGTGTCCAGATAACGTTTTGTGGATGTCGGGGGAATTTGTGGAAAATTATGATACTCTTTTGTATATAGCTCGGCCAAGTGATACAATTGGTCCGAGGATAGAGTATTCACAAATGAGTCTAGGATGAAAAGGTTGAATCCCCAGCCTTGCCAAAGAGAGAAAAATTTTGGAATCAAATCAAAAAAATGAAGTACTTGATGCGCTTTTTGAGAGCGAGGCGCAGAAAAGAGCCATTGTCGACGGATTTTCCGGGATCCTGATTCTTTTTGATCGTAACATGAAGGCCCAGTGGGTGAACAAGGCAACGCAAACGAGATACGGTGATGCCCTCGGTAGGAATTGCCATGACATTTTTTGTTCGCAAAGTGAAGAATGTGCCTTTTGTGCCTTCCAGCTCTGCATACAATCCGGAAAGATCGAGTCCAGTATCCAGAAAACAGGTGTTTTTGGGGTAGATGGTGACGAGCTTGTTTTTGATATCACCGCTTCTCCGGTAAAAGATAAGTACGGAAATGTGTCGGGGATTATAGGGATTGCCCAGAATGTGACAGAACACTACCGGCTTGAGAGACAATTGCGCCATACCCAGAAAATGGAGGCTATCGGAACATTGGCCGGCGGAGTCGCCCATGACTTCAATAACGTCCTCACCCCCATCATGGGATATACTGAAATAATTCGCCTGAAAATGAAGCAGGACGGGATGTCCGATAAAGTCGTCTTCGATTATCTTGAAGAGATCCTTAAGGCTGCGAAACGGGCAAAATCTTTAGTAGAACAGGTCCTGATTTTTTCGAGAAGCATCGAAAAGAAAGAGGTGTTGCAGTATATGCATCCCATTGTCAAAGAGGTGATGAAACTCATGCGTGCCACCTTGCCGAGCACCATTGTCATTCAAGAAAAGATCGATGAACATTGCGGCAGGGTATTTATTGATCCAGTGCAGATCCATCAGGTACTTATAAACCTTTGCACCAATGCATCCCATGCCATGTCCGGCCGACATGGCGTGTTACAGGTGCACATGGGAATTGCCCCCCAGACCGGCGATGGCAAGGAATGGCTCGAACTGAGTGTTGCTGATACCGGTTCCGGCATAGAAGAGAAGCTTCTTGACAGAATTTTTGAGCCCTATTTTACCACCAAAGAAAAAACCAGTGGGACAGGTATGGGGTTGGCGATGGTCCATGGCATAATCAGCCGCCAAGGCGGATTTATCAAAGTCGAAAGTGAAATCGGCAAGGGGTCAAAGTTCAGGGTATTTTTGCCGGTGGCGCAAAAGGAAACAGCCATTGAACAGATTGTTTCCTTGGGGGATTTGCAAGGTGGAACGGGAAAAATTCTCCTTGTTGATGATGAAGAGCAGGTGGTGCAGGTCACCGGTGAGATTCTGCAAAGTCTCGGATATACGGTAGTCGGCAAAACCTCTCCCAAAGAGGCAATTGCCTTGTTTTCACTGGATCCAAGGCAATTTGATATGCTTATCACCGATCTGACCATGGCTGAATTGACCGGACTCGAATTAAGTGAACAAGTGAAAAGCCTACGGCCGGACATTCCCATAATTCTCATTACCGGATATTCGGATCAGGTCTCAAAGGATGCTGCCGTTGGAGCGGGCATCGATGAATACTGCATGAAGCCCATTTCCATGCGAGAGCTGTCGACGATAGTTGGGAAATTCCTCGGCAGCGGAGCAGGGGTGGCAATTCTTAAGCGTCATCGTACTCATTAAGCCGTGGTAATAATCAGTTTTCCGGAATAAATACGGTACGCTCCGAGAAATCCGAAGATTCAGGCCAGGTCGCTGCCGACAACCGAATGGGCGGAATGCTTATTTGGATGCGTGCCGACATCTCAATGAACGTTTGAATTTTTGTACAAAGGCATAGGCTTCTTCAATCCTCTGTGTCGATATCTCCCCTTTATGCACAGCCTCCAAGAGTGAGGTTTTTACTTTATGCAGGATGTCGGGATCGTGCGCTAGATTGTTGCCGATTATCAACAGATCTATGCCGGCGGCCAATGCTTTGCAACACGCTTCTTCCATACCAAAGCAGTCGGTTATCGCCTTCATTTGCATATCGTCGGAGATGATCAGACCGGTGAAATGCAGATCCCGTCGAAGGAGTGTCTGGAGGGTTGTGCTCGACAAGGTTGCAGGATAAATCGCGTCAAAATTCTTATTAATGAGATGTCCAACCATAATAGCTGCGGCATGTCCGGAATTGATAAGCAGGCGGTAGGGGACCAGTTCATCGGTACGCCAGGATGTACTGATATCGACAAAGCCCAGATGTGAGTCGCGGTCAGAGCTGCCGTGGCCGGGAAAATGCTTCAGGCAGCATTGGATTCCCTCCGCTTGATGCTCCCTGATCCAGGCGGTCGCATGCTCTGCAACCGTTCGGCCATTGTCGGAAAAACTTCGATCATACCGACCGATAATCGGGTTGTTACTGTTGACATTGATATCGACCACCGGAGCCAAATTCAGATTTACCCCTGCCGCTCGGAGCATACGCGCTGTCTGTCGGGCACTTGCCACAGTTGCCTGAATATCCCGTTTGCTCCCCAACTCGGCCGCTGCGGGGGTGATCGGGAAACCTCTTTCCTTCTTGAAGCGATTGACCTTGCCGCCTTCCTGGTCGACGGCGATTATGAGATCTCCCCCGGCGAGTTTCTGCAGATCCGTGGTAAGCCTATGCAGTTGTTCAGCGCTGATAATGTTATTTGAATCTTTTTTCTCTGCCAGGAACCGGTCAAAGAGAATGACGCCGCCAAGCTTGCCCTCCCTGATATCGGCAATTATTGGGTGATATAGGGGAAGGGTGTCGCCCGTGAATCCAAGGAGGAAGAGCTGACCGATTTTTTGTCTCAATGAGGTGTGATGCATAAGCCTGCGGTGATGGTTTCCGGTTCTTGGTCGAAGCTGTAGAATGAGAGATGAGGAGTACCGCTTGGCCAGGAAATTGTCAAAGATTATTCATTGGTCTTTGTGTCAATATTTTGTCATTAGTGCCGGACGAAGAGATTCAACGGCAAATATCCACTGGTTGGGTTACAATTGAAATTTTTTGATACACAGTAACTCATTGCAATCAATATATTATGATTCGTATTGAGAATTATTTTAGTGTCAAAACAATGATGGCATAAAAAATGCTTACATAAAAACAGGAGAATAAAGGTAAAGATTTTCTTCCGACCGACGATAAGAAGAGTATCCAGAAAAACTGAGTTGCCAAATCACTGTATAACCTTAGGACTATCATCCATGACCATCACGACTACAGAAAATCAATTCTCATCGACGCACCAGAAGCAGGTGGAATTTGAGAAAGTTATGGTTGAGCTTGATTATCTGAAAAAGCAATCGGAAAGGCTTGACCTCATCAATAAACTGCACGGAAGAATGGCCGGCGTGTTAAGTTTGAGTGGAATGATCGAGGCCTATTCAGTCTGGCTCATGCCCTTGGTGGGGCATGAACTCATCGGTTACAACAATAGCCATCGTAACAAACGTCATCTGTTTTGTTCCGGGCACGGCCCCTTTCGGCGGAAAGCAATTGCTTTTGCAGAACAACTCATTGCCGAAAAGACCTCTTTTGATGGCTCTTTTACGGAAAAAGACGGTCGGTTCGCCTACAAATGGATCTTTGAAACCGCCGATGACGCCGGCATTCTGTTGATTTTGAAAGAAGGTTATGAGCTCTCTTCGCAGGAACTGGAACTTGTCAACCATTCTCTTGAGATCCTTGCCGAATGTCTGCGTCGGGGACTGGAGTACGAGGATTTGTTTGAGCGGGCGAGCAGCGATTCGCTGACTGGACTTTTCAACCGTCGGGTCTTTGAAGATCGGATTCACCCGATGATGGATAGTGCTCGCAGATACAACAATCCATTGACTATGGTGTCAATGGATCTCGACCGGTTTAAGGAAATTAATGACAGTCTCGGCCACCAAAAGGGCGATGAGGTGTTGAGGACCGTGGCGGGGGTGTTGAAGCGCGCCGTTCGTTCCACCGATCTCCTGGTGCGCATGGGTGGTGACGAATTTCTCCTGATTCTCGACAATACCGATCTGCCGCACGGGAGAATTCTCGCTGAGCGCTTGTGTGTTGCCGTTAACGATCTGAATATCTGGGCCGATGCCAAGACCAAACTGGGAATAAGTATCGGCATGTCGGAACTGCGAAAGAGAGAATCCCTGAAACAGTGGATGGAACGCACCGATGATATTCTTTATCATGCCAAGGCCGAAGGAAGATCGAGGGTAGCTGTGGAATAGTTTTTCTTGCCACATTCCCCAATAAAAAAGGCCGACTTTTTAAAGTCGGCCTTTTTTATTGGAATGAGCGCTGGCTGTGGTTCAGTTCTTTTCGATGACAATCTTCAGGGGAATTACATGGAGAGAGCGTTTCGCTTGTTCGGTATATCCAAGCGACCAGCTGGTGCAGCGGTAAGGTGTCCCAAGTAATTTTTCGATATCATTAACTATTCCTTGAACATTAATGATTGGATGACGAGAAAAAACCTGTGGCAGACCCTGGGTCAGGTTGCATGCCAGACAGCGGTTAGGTCGCTCATGCAGGCGGAGTTCCATGATGAGACTGTTCCCTTTGTTTTCACGGTACGCCAGTTCGATGTCATAGGAACCCTCGTCGGCATCACCGAAAAGGGCTTCAAAAAAATCGTTAGATCGGTCCTTTGGGAAAATTATTGCCAGATTTTCCTTGGTCAGAACGGATTTCCAAGCTTCGGTTGTCATGATGTTTGCGGCTAGGCCTTAGGTCGAGGATGAAGGGTCAAGAACTCCTGATCTCGGTGAGTTGAGCAAGGTATTATACCAGCGAACCTGAATTTGTCAACCGATGTTGCGGCTGTGAAAGCCCTGTGTTAAAGTGACCGCCATGAAAACTGATGGAAATTTTCAACCACACGGTGCTACATCGAGATTAGTAAATCTGCAACAGCTCAACGAGTCCCAATATGCGGCAGTAACCTCCACGGCAGGTCCGGTGCTGGTTATTGCCGGGGCCGGAAGCGGCAAGACCCGGACGCTCATATATCGGGTGGTCCATCTGGTAGAACAGGGCGTCGCACCCGAGTCTATTCTTCTGCTTACATTTACCCGCAAGGCCAGTCAAGAGATGTTGTGGCGGGCCGGCAGGTTGTTGAACGAAAACTGCAGCCGTGTGGTCGGCGGGACATTTCACGGTATCGCCAACATGCTTCTCAGGCGGCACGGGGCGCAGATCGGATTCGGTTCTTCTTTTACCATCATTGATCGGGGTGATGCCGAGGGGATTATTAATCTCCTTAAATCCTCGCTTGGCCTGGGCAAAAAAGACAAACGCTTTCCTTCCCGACGGGTGGTTATCAATATGATCAGCGGCTCGATCAACAAATCGATTGCCCTTGAAGACCTGGTAGACACCCAATATTCGCATCTTATCGAGCATCTCCAGGATATACTCACCCTGCAAAAGCACTATCAGGCCTTTAAGTTCGAACACGGATTGATGGATTATGATGACCTGCTGGTGAACTGGAAGCGGCTCCTTGTCGAGTCGCCGGAGGTTCGCCAGGCCATATCGACGCGGTTCGCCTATATTATGGTCGATGAATATCAGGACACCAACCTTATCCAGGCCGATATCATCCGATTGGCGGCTAGTACCCACGACAATGTCATGGTGGTGGGGGATGACTCACAATCGATCTATTCCTTCAGGGGTGCCGATTTTTATAATATCATGCGATTTCCCAAGGTCTTCAGCAACGCAAAGATCATCAAACTCGAGGAAAACTATCGTTCAACCCAGCCGATTCTCTCCTTTACCAATGATATCATTGGTAATGCAGCAGAAAAATATACTAAGACACTCTTTACCAAGCGCAAAGGTGAGCTTCGTCCGATGCTTTTTGCTGCCGCCGATGAGCGGGAAGAGGCGGCTTTTATTGTCAGAGCGGTGCGCAAACTGCTTGCCGAGGGTGTTGCTCTCACCGATATCGCCGTGCTGTTTCGCTCAAGTTTCCACTCTTATAAGCTGGAGTTAGAATTAGCCGCCGCCGCCATCAATTACGAAAAACGCGGCGGCCTGAAGCTCACCGAGTCGGCCCACATGAAGGATATGATAGCCTTTATGCGGGTCTTGGTGAATCCACAGGATACCCTCTCCTGGAACCGGATGCTTTTGCAGTTGGAACATGTCGGGCCAACCACCGCGCAAAAGATTTCGGCGATCATTGCCCAGGCGGCCGATCCTTTCCAGGTCTTGGCCAAGTATCCGGCTGGAAAGAGCTGGCGGGAAGGATTTGCCGCACTCGCGCAGCTTTACGCTGAATTGCTGGCCGACGGTCACCGACTTCCCGTCCTCTATGAAATTGTCCTGAAATATTATCAGCCGATATTTGAGCGACTGTACAGTGATGACTTTCCAAAACGCCGCAAGGACATCGATCAACTGAAGAGCATTATGGATGGTTACGATGATTTGCAAAGCTTTATCGACGATACCAGTCTTGACCCCCCCGATGAAGGCACAGCCGATGGAACTGGGCTTTCACGGCTGGTGTTGTCAACCATCCACTCCGCCAAAGGACTAGAGTTTGAGGCTGTCTTTGTCATTGGCATGGCCGAAGGTCGTTTTCCCCACGCCTCGGCAACCTTTGGCGAACAATGGGAAGAGGAGAGACGACTCCTTTATGTGGCCGCAACTCGGGCGAAAAGATATCTCTACCTGACCTTTCCGCGGCAGCTTATGACCCAGGATAGACAATTTCGCAGGGCGGGGATGTCGCCGTTTTTAAGCGAGCTCAGCGGTGGCCTCTACGAGCGGATCGGCGAAAAAATAACGATGCAACCTGATTTCTTCCCTTCTCAGTTCGAGGAGGAGCCGGATTTACCGCTACGAAAAGCCAAGTCGAAGAGGTTGGAGATGAGTGATTTTTCTTTAGGTAGCAAGGTCAAGCACCCGTTTTTCGGCAACGGCACTGTTATCAAAATGTCGACAGGGCGATCCATCGATATCCAGTTCGACCGACATGGTCTGAAAACCCTGCACCTTGATTATGCGAAACTGACGGTTATTTGACGACTGAAGCCTGACTAACGAAAACAGGAAATACCTTGCCTAATCCCTCCACTCCTACAACCACGATGATGAACATGACATATCCTGAAGTGTTGGCACATCTTGAGGCGCTGCAGATGCATAAAATCAAGCTGGGACTTGAGGCAATGCAGTCTTTCCTCACCAAAGTCGGCCGGCCGGAAAAGGCTCTTCGCTTTGTGCATGTTGCCGGAACCAACGGCAAAGGCTCGGTATGTGCCGCTCTGGGCGAGGTGTTGAGGCGAGCCGGTTACCGAGTGGGCGTTTATACCTCCCCCCATCTGAGCAGCGTGCGGGAGCGTTTTCGCATTGGCCATGATTATATCAGCGAAGCAAAATTCGCCGAATTGGGCAGCAGAATTTGCCGGGTACTAAATGGTGAACAGATTACCTATTTTGAATTTACAACGGCCCTCGGTTTGCTGTGGTTTGCCGAGTCTCAGGTTGATCTGGTAGTCTTTGAGACAGGCATGGGCGGACGACTTGATGCGACGAATGTGGTCATTCCTCTGGTTTCGGTCATTACCAGTGTCAGCATGGACCACGAGGCCTATCTTGGGAGTAGCCTAGCAGAAATTGCCGGGGAAAAGGCCGGGATCATAAAGGCGGCGGTGCCGGTGGTTTCCGGGGCAATTCATCCGGAAGCGGCACAGGTAATTCAACGGGTGAGCCAGATGGAGCAAGCACCACTTTATGCATTGCGCCAAGAATTTGACTATAAGCTCGGTCCTGATGCCACCTGGACATGGGTAGGTGGAGAAATCTTTGCTAACCTGGCAATCGACAATCTGCAGAGTAATCGTGCAAGTCTGGTTCAACCGGAGAATGACTCCCTGGCCATTGCCGCTCTACAGCTTTTACAAACGATGGGCTTTGTCGTAAGTGAAGAACATCTTCGCACCGGGCTTGCGCAGGTACGGTGGCCGGGCAGGATGGAATACTTTGAGCAGGTTGTGCCGGTCACCGGTCAGGAAGCAGAGCCCCAGAAAAGCGGCAAGAAACTTCGCTATCTCTTGGATGGTGCTCATAATCCAGATGGTGTCAAGAATCTGGCAAACACTTTGTCGCGCAACTTCACCTACCGAAAGCTTGTGGCTGTTTGGGGCTCTATGGTGGATAAGGATCTCTCGACCACCCTTGGAGCCATTGCTCCGCTGGTCGACGATCTGATTTTTACCCGACCGATTGGCGAACGTGCTGCCGCACCCGAGCAACTTTTAGGATATCTCGCAGGAGATTGGAAAGGCAGGGCAAGATGCGTGGAAAACATCCAGGAGGCACTTGTCACTGCTCAAAATGCCGCGGGAGAAGATGACCTTATCGTCGTGGGAGGCTCTCTGTATCTTCTCGGGTCAGTGCGGCAGCTGTTATTAGGGGATCTTGTCTAATGGTTCGGGAGTATATCGATTTCGATGCCCCTGACGATGCGGAGATCCGCAGTGAGCGGGCAAAAGCCCGGGAGATGCGGAAAACCAGATGGTGGCAACAAAAGACCGCTCCAGGTCTTTGCCACTACTGCGGTCAAAAGGTCAATTTTCATGATTTGACCATGGATCACCTCGTTCCCTTAGCTCGGGGCGGACGGTCGACGAAGGAAAATCTTGTTCCTTCCTGTAAAAATTGCAATAATTTAAAAAAGACCATGTTGCCGATTGAATGGCAAGAGTACCTGGCCTTCGCCAGGAAATAATCTGATAATTTTTTCAATACTTCCTTAAGGATTCTCATGCCGGTGCAGTGAAGTACTGGGAATTGCACCCAGCCGATTATTCTTCTCACAGGTTTTGGTGAATTTATTTAAAAGCCTTGAGCAATTCTTCAAATTTGGGTAATTAACATCAGCATATGGACGGGTAGCTCAGCTGGATAGAGTATTGGCCTCCGAAGCCAAGGGCCGCGGGTTCGAATCCCGCCTCGTCTACCAAAAATATCAAGCACTTGTCGGACAATCCGCTAAGTGCTTTTTTATTTCCCCCCATCACATCCCCCACTCATTGACCTCACTTAAAATCATCTCTCCATAGCACCTTTTCACCATCCCACTTGTCGGCAAATAACAAAAAGGCAATTCGTTGAACATTTCCTCCTTAGAAGCTTCATGTGCTGAGCAAGATAATCTGGAAATCTCCTCTCTGCTTCCACTTATTTCGGTTATGATATTTTGGAAATAGTGTGCCACGAGGCAACACGAAAAATGAGGGTAGTTCCCTCGGAGTGGGCTTTCAGGAGCAGGCTTCAAACCACCTTAAGCTGCTGTGGTAAAGAGCAATGGTGGTGAGCGTTAAGGAAAAGCCCCTGGGGGCATGAACGGGTCAGGTATGGATGATGGAGACGAGTAAAACCGCACCATTGATGAGGTGTCCAAAAAAATAAGGTGTCGTCAAAACGGGGACCAATTTCCATCCCGGGATGAATTCGGGAGGTGCCTGGTTATCGCCCGGGCGACCGGCCTAAGGGTGGCGTGAACATGATCTTGGCCTTCAAGCTTCAAGTGGAACGTGGGAACCTGTCGCTCTGATGTTAAGGAAGAAAGAGGGGATTAATTGTTAAGAAGAAGGCAAGCACATCAATACTTGATTCCCTTGGCAGTTTGAGTTACCAGGAAACATGTTGTTTGAAAACTACAATCTCTAATGAGTTAACCACATCGGGTGTACACATGGCGTTATTTAATAAACTGATCAAACTGAAAAAATGGTTAACTCTAACAGAAGCAGCGCAACACCTGTCTTTAATGTTCAAAGAAAATGTCAATGAGGCAGATGTTCTAAGGTGGGCTTTGGATGGCCACCTGATATTGTCGGTCAATTTTGCTAATCAGGTATTCCTTAGATACTTAGGAAAGTATATTTCGTTTGAGGAATGGGAAGCAAACTACAGAAGAGAATTTTCTTGGGCACAATTGCGGCCTGTGTTGTTGACTAATGATGAGATTGGTTTCGACCTGCCATGTTTTGGTGTATTCCTGCCAGGGCGAGAAAGAGAAAATGTATATCGTCAAGATATTGTGTGGGAAAGTAGCTGTGAAGAATTGAAAGAAAAATTTTTGAAGGGGTATTCTCCCGAACAGCAAGCGAAATTTCTCGCAGAGGCGCTTGAGAGAGTCGTGGCCGCTGTTAAAATGAAAGCAGAAATTTGTGGCGGCAAAGTTACGCCAGATTTCGGCGGCCTTTGGGAAGATAAATTGATCTGCGTGAATGGACTCTGGGATTTGCCCATGGATTTGGGCTCTGCAAGATATCATATTGAATGTACATATAAGCATTTGATCAGTTATCCGGTGGAGAAACTCTATCACCACTTCGGAATTTGGCTACGACATCCAGAAAACGGAGAGCTATGGGAACTTCAGAAACGTTACGGGATAAAGGATTTTGGCAAAATTGGCCTGTTTTCTTCTTTTTCTAGTAAACAGGGTCAACCCGCTCATCCAGACAATTTTTGCCCAGCAACTTCGCTCCCGGAAGACAGCGTGCTGGTTATTCGTGTTTCTGCATTGAATGACCTCAAGGAGTTGCTTGAAAAGGATGATGAGGTCGTGAGCAAAAACAATATGTCGAAAGATGGCATAGGGAATAGAGAACGTGGAACTTGGCTGAAAATAATTTATTTGCTGGCAATGAAAATTGCCGAAAAGAACAAAGCAGTGTATTTGAAAAAAGACGCACTTAATGCTACCGCCTTTGAAACCTTGATGAAAACTATAGCGAGAGACCTTCATGTCGTAAAGAGTCTCAATGATGAAGATAAACCTGAACAGATATCGTCTATCACCCACGGAATGTCCGACGCTACACTTTCGAAAATATTTAATGAAGGGGAAAAATTAATTAATAAATATTTTGAATAGTTACCTATTCTCAAATCCTAGGTAGGATTTCATTTTTCCACCTAGGACCAGTCATGCCTCATATTGTGTTTTGTATTCCCCATATCCTGCGATGTCCCGCAGGGTATGGGGTTTTTTGTTTCTTACAATAGGAGGTTCTACGATGGCAGAAAAAAAATGGATTAACGAACAAGCTGTTTCTGAAATGACAGGCAGAGCGTTGCCGACACTCCGGAATGACCGCTTCCTTGGCCGTGGCTTGCCCTACACAAAGATGGGAAAATCGGTGCGGTATGCCATCGATGATGTCGTGGCCTACATGGAGGCGCGGCGAGTATTTACCTTAGACGCACCAGCGAAATAAGGGGTGGCCATGTTCAAAACGGCACACACTCTTGAGAAGTTTCATATGAAGATACCACCTGGGGTGAGAATGCTTACGGGTGGTGTGGATGGGGTGGTGCAATGAGTGGTGGGTTTGAGGCTAAATTTAAAGAAGCTATCCAGGCGGCAGGCTTGGAGTTTGTCGGTGATATTATCCCTGACGGCAAACTCCACCGTTGTCATGTTGAGGGACACCGCAAAGGGACGAAAAATGGCTGGTATGTCCGTCATGGAGATGATTTTCCCTGTGGCGTATTTGGTGACCACAAGAGTGGTATTAAGGGTGATTGGAGTTTCAGGGATAACAATACATATACTCCGAGACGAAAATCCGGCTACTCTTCGAGGTCAAAGACAGCACGGCAACAAAGTACAGCGATGAAGACCTAGGTGCAAGCTGAGTGTCGGAAGTGGTGCGCAGATACTTTTGAAAAGGCAAAGGTGGCAACAAATGAGCACCCATATCTGAAAAAGAAAGGTGTTCATGCTTATGGCGTAAAACAGTTAAGGGAAAACCTTCTAATACCTTTGCGGGATGGTGCGGCAGTAATCCATGGTATTCAGTTCATCATGCCGGACGGATCAAGAAATTCAAGACCGGTACTGCCAAACAGGGAAACTATTTTTCAGTAGGAAGGCCACAAGAAAACACCCTGCTTATCTGTGAGGGTTACGCAACCGGCGCAAGTCTTCATGAAGCAACTGGTCATGCTGTAGCGGTGGCCTTCGATGCTGGAAACCTGCAACCCGTTGCAGAAAGTCTTGCAAGAAATTCCCTGGCATGAGATTGATTATCTGTGCAGACAATGACGAATCAGGGACCGGCCAGGAAAAAGCAAAAGAAGCAGCGGCTGCGGTTGGTGGATTGGTTGCGATGCCTCACGAAGCAGGGCAGGATTTTAACGACCTTCATCAACTGGGAGGACTGTCTGCGGTGAAGTCCATTATCGAGGCGGCGGCAATTGTTACCGATAATAAGTTACGTAACCTTTCTGTAACCGATAACGAATAGCTGTGAATGCCCGGAAACAGTGGGCTGTAACGTTGTAACGGATAGCACTACCCCCCTTGATCACAGCGATTTTCGACAACGCAATTCAGACCTCAAAATGAAAGAAACTGTTCTTCGATTCGCGGCACTATCTCCTCTCAATACGATCAAGTGCGGAAGAAGGAAGCTGAAATTTGGAGGTACGAACGTACAGTCGCTTGACCAGGCAGTTAAGGATGGCCGGAAAAACGTCGGGGACATTGATACCGGCCTTCCTTTTAAGTGAAGTTACACCATGGCCAGAAGAAGTATATCCGGCAGAGATTCTTGTCTGATGTTGCTGCCAGTGTTCGGCGGTTCATTGTCTGCGACAAGGAAATACCTATTGCGGTTGCCTTATGGTGTGCCATGACCTGGTGTCTTGATGTTGTTCAGGTTTGCCCCCTGGCAATCATTACGGCCCCTGAAAAGCGATGCGGCAAGAGTCAATTGCTCACCTTGCTTGGTCGAGTTGGTTTGCCGACCAATTACAGCAAGCTAGCTATTTCCCCGGCGGCCTTGTATCGATCGATTGACGCATGGAAGCCGACCCTTCTTATTGATGAAGTTGACGCCTGCATGAAGGACAACGAAGAACTGCGGGGCATTATCAATTCCGGACATACCCGTGATTCGGCTTATGTCATACGGACAGTTGGCGATACCTTCACCCCGACTAGGTTCTTCAACCTGGGGAGCCAAAGGCATTATCAGGAATCGGTCATGTTGCCGACACTCTCATGGATCGAGCAATCATTCTTGAGCTAAGACGCAAACTCTCCCATGAGAATGTTGACCGGCTTCGATATGCAGAGCCGGGATTATTTGAAAATCTTGCGGCAAAGTTGGCACGGTTCGCTATTGATTACAGCGAGCAGGTAGGCAGGCCAGGCCATATCTCCCCCCAAGTCTCAATGATCGTGCTCAAGACAATTGGGAGCCCCTCCTTGCAATTGCCATGGTCGCCGGTCCTGAGTGGTTGGACATTGCGACAAATACAGCACTTGAAGATATCCGGTGCTGAAAGCGCAGCGCAGTCTATTGGCGTTGAGTTGCTTGGCAGACATTCAAGAGGTGTTTCGAGGAGAAAGCAATTGACCGGATCAGCACGGCGGAACTTATGAAGGCGCTGTGTGCGGATGATGAAAAACCTTGGGCAACATACAACAGAGGATTGCCGATAAAACCTCGGCAGCTTGCAAACAGATTAAAGGGGTACGGTGTTGCAAGTAAACCGGTTCGGTTCAGCTCAATTGGTTCGCCAAGGGATCAAAGAAACAGTTCATCGAGGCTTTTTCTCGCTATATCCCCTCTCCCCCCTCTATCCGTAACACCGTCACAACTCAACAACCATGCGGTTCTAAGTGTTACGGATAACTGACACGTTACCCTTCTGTTACGGATAGAAACGTTCATGAACCCCCGGAAACATTCGGTTGTGACCTTGTTACGGATAGAAAAATCGCATCAACCGAAAACAGGATAGTTGAGGTGAGAATATGACCCCTAAAGAAGTTCTATGCACTGCTCATTCGGACGGTGTTTCTGTAGCGGCCGACGGACCGGTGCACCTTCAAAATCACAGGTGATCCGCAAGCGATTGACAAATGGCTCCCGGCGATCCCGCGAACATAAGAGTGCTTTGTTGGCCGAACTCTCCCCCCGCCAGACCACTCCGGCGTCATGCAAGGATTGCCCCCGACTCGAAACTGTCGATATACAAGGCGTATCTATACCTGGATGCCTATATCAGGCCTTCGATAGCCGATGTCCCGGATAGCTGGCGACAAGTCCTGTCGGTATTGATAATTGTCTTTTCGGAAATCGGCGAAACGGACAACGAAATCGGAGAACGCAATGAAGAGAATACGTCGGTTATCCCCGATGTGTATAAAAATAATAGATCCAGAAATGCATGAGGAAAAAAATGGCTGAAATACGACAGGAAAACAGCGAGGCAAGCCGTTTAAGCCCGGCCAATCAGGAACCCTGCAGGCAAGCCACCAGGAGCAAAAAACAGGACGACAGTCATCGCGCGAGCCCTGCTTGATGGCGAGGCCGAGGTGCTCTAGTCCGCAAAATTATCGAACTTGCCAAAAATGGAGATATACAGGCATTGAAAGTGTGCATCG
>CAVWHG010000018.1:0-16766 GCA_963754865.1 uncultured delta proteobacterium
TAATATAGAACGGGTGTATACCTTTCACAGGGTTAGGAAATATCCTCTGATTATCAATGTGGGGCTCGCAACCAGCGAATACCTTGCAATCTGGCAAAAAGAGGTAATCATCAATCTGCTGCTTTTGTTGGCGCTCTCCGGCGGTTCACTGGTATTTTCAAGAGCACTGGTTGTCAGGTGGAAAAGTGAAAAGCTCGTGCAGATGGAGCTCAGCAGGTTGAATGAAACCCTTGAGCAAAGGATTCAGGAACGAACTGACGAACTAGCAAGGAGCAGTTGACACACTGAAGGAGCAGGCAGAACTTCTAGACCTTGCACATGATGCCATACTCGTTCACGACCCTGATGCCATTATTAGATATTGGAATAGTGGTGCCGAGAAAACATACGGGTGGACGAAAGAAGAGGCATTGGGAAAAAAATCCCAGGATCTTTTGCAGACACAATTTCCAATGCCCCTGGAAGATATTACTGCACGCACTTTTGCTACCGGGCAATGGGAAGGTGAATTAAGACATATCACCCGAAACGGGATGCCGATAATTGTAGCCAGCCGCTGGGTCGTCCGGAGAAATGCCAATGGCGACCTTTCGGGATTTCTTGTAATCAACCGTGATATTACAGAACGAATGAAGATGGTTGAGGAAAGGGAGCGGCTTATTGACGACCTGCAGGAGGCACTTGTCAAGGTGAAGTTGTTAAGCGGCTTTATTCCGATTTGTGCCTCGTGTAAAAAGATACGAGGAATGATAAAGGATATTGGAATGAGGTAGAGTCGTTTATCAGGGACCACTCCGAAGCGAAATTCAGTCATGGTATATGTCCAGAATGTGCCAAGAAGCTTTATCCGGAAGTTTTTAAGGAAGGATTTCAAGTGTAAACCGTTTTTCATATGCGAGTCTGTAATCTATTCACTGATGCAGTGGCACCTCATGAAGACGAGCGCTTCGACACAATTCTCAGTCATAAGAATCTCGTTATTGAACGTATCGTCAGTTCAGTAGCGATCACCCCGCAAGAGTAGGTGCAAGCTCAAGACGAATGGGTACTTTTGGTTCAAGGAGAGGCCCGTCTTCAATTAGCGGGCGAATCAATTTCTTTCAAGGCAGGCGATCATCTATTCCTGCCAGCCGGTGTACCACATACGGTCGTGCAGACTTCGGAGGGCGCAATGTGGCTGGCTGTTCATCTTCATCCCGATCAATCAGCATCGCCTCGTTAATCGACAAAGCATCCTGCAGGAAATAATGCCGCATACCAGCCGAGGAGTATGGCCAGGGTATCCTACATTTCCGTGAGATACCTGTCAACCGGGGCAAACTCATCGGTGAATGGTAAAAATCGCCTTGAGGTTTCGGGATGGCATGGGCAAGCATCTTTTGAATTTCGTCACTGGCGAATTGTTGTTGTACCAGGCTGTTGCCGGCGACGAGGATGATATTCTGCCGGCGATGGCTGTCGCCGGGATCTTGGACGGCATACAAGTCGATATGGTCAAACACCTCGGAATATGTTGCATAGAGGGTTTTATAGAATCGGCTTGAATGGCCCTCAAGCGAGGCGAGCACATTTACCAGAATGACACCCTGGGGACTAAGGGCTTCTTTCATGAGGGTGGCTGCCTCACGGGTAACCATATGGAAGGGGATGGAATAGTGCGAGGTGAAGACGTCACAGAGGATAACATCATAACGAGTAGAGGACTTCTGCAAGGACCGAGAAATGTCCGGGCATCTTCCTCAATGACTTTCAGCCGAGAATCGTCTGCCAAGGCAAAGTGTTTGCGAGCCAGCTCAGTTATTCCCGGATCGAGTTCGACTACATCAACCTTTACGTTCGGGTAATGTTTCAGGGCGTATTTAGGAAAAGAATATCCCCCACCGCCGAGAACAAGCATGTTTTTCATTGCCGGTTGATAGTATTCGACAAGGCGGTAGAAGCGAGTGTAGGCGACAACTAGATCAGTGACATCGTCGAGGAACATTGCCGACTGCCTTCCACCCGGGCCGGTTACCATTTCCCGTATCAGTCGGCCTGTCTGAAAATCCTTGTTAACATAAACGAGCACCCGGTTGTAGGGGGTGTCTTGATCGATGAAGCCCAGACCTGCCATTTTAAGATCCTGATACCTTGAAAAGAGTAGCAGGAGAAGAAAGACCACGAGAGAAATCGCCTTCAATAAGCGATGTCTGGGGTCAAGGAGCAGGGCGGCAAAGGCCAGAAGGACGGCGGTAGCAAGAATGATGGCGGTATTTCCCAGCCAGGCAATAAGTACAAAACCGGCGATAAAAGTGCCAGCAATGGAACCTATCGTGGAAATGGCGTATAACCCACCGGAAGTCCGACCGGCATACTCTGGATCACGCAGACAAAGACGGACTGCAAAAGGTGTAACCATGCCGAGCAGCACCGCCGCAGGTGCAAAAAGGACCACGGTGGCGGTTACGGCAAGAATATGCAGGTTACCCATCCCCTGAAGGAATTCAAGGACCCAAGTCTTAGACAGGCCGATTGCCGAAGTCGCCCAGGCTGACAGCAAGACGATGCGACCAAGAATGCGCGCCTCGGGTTGCCCGTCGCAAATCCTCCCGCCCCACCAAGCGCCCAGGCTAAGGCAGGTGAGGATGATACCGATAAGACTGGTCCACGCGACAAGAGTGAAGTGCCGAAAAAGGGAGCGAGAATCCGTGAACCGGTGAGTTCGATGATCATCAGCGCCGCTCCGCAGAGAAAAATGCCGCAATGCAACATGGTGTGCCTCCTTACAGAAACTTCGGCCGAGGATTATACCAATTATCTTTGCCCTTGGTTTTATTATGCCTCTATGCCCTCTCCCCGGACCTCCCGGCTTTTTCTGCACTGCGCAACAAAATCAAGAAACAGCGGCAACATAATATCGGAATCGGCAAGCATCCGTTCTGGATGCCATTGCACAAGATGGATGGGCAGAGAGCGGTGCTCCGCCGCTTCAATGACCCCATCCCCGGCGACAGCCGTTACCCGCAAGTCCCTTCCGGCCTTTTTAATGGCCTGATGGTGCCGGGAGTTGACCACCACTTCACTGCCAAAAAGATCGAACAACCGTGAACCGGGTTCGATGGTGACGAGGTGCTCGGTATCGTGACCCGGGCCTCGATGGCGCAGGGCCGGGATCTGCCATTCTGCGTCAATATCCTGGAAGAGGCTTCCGCCAAGCGCGGTATTTATGAGCTGGCAACCCCGGCAGATTCCGAGAACCGGTTTTTCCATCCTGCGGCACACCTCGAAAAGCTGAACTGAAAGATATCCAGATCGCGGTTCACCTCTTCAAGTCCGGCGGCAGGCGCCTCATTGTACCACGCCGGATCAAGGTCGATGCCTCCCGGCAGCAGCAGTCCGTCGATCCTTTCGACCATGGGATGCATCAGGGCTTGGTTCCACTATACGGCAGGACTAGAGGCAGGCCGCCGGCCTTTTCGATCGCCGTCGGGATCCGCTAGGGGAAGGGAGTTTATCGCCATGCCGTGGCGATTGATATCAACATTGGTGGCTATGCCGATAATCGGTCGGGTATTATCAGTTCCTGTAAATGTCCGGTACGTTGCAATTACGACTGGTGCGGGTTTAGCCTTATTGGGTCTTCAGATCTAGAGCCGCCCGCAGACCGTCACCAAAGAGGTTAAAGAACAATACGGTTAAAAAAATGGCAATGCCCGGATACATCGACATGTGATCGGCCACACCGATATAGTCACGGCTCTCAGCCAGCATCGCTCCCCACTCGGGGGTTGGCGGTTGAGCCCCCAGGCCAAGAAAACTGAGGCTTGCGGCGGTGATGATGGAGGTGCCGATGCGCATGGTGAAGTATACGATGACCCCGCCGAGGGTGCCGGGCAGAATATGGACAAACATGATACGTTTCCGCGAAGCCCCGATACTTCTTGCCGCCCGCACGTACAAGCTTTCCTTAAGACTCAGGGTGCTGCCGCGAACGATTCTGGCAAAGGTCGGCATGGAAAAGACCGACACTGCCACCACCACGTTGACAAGACCTGGTCCGAGGATGGCGACAATGGCGATTGCCAGCAGAATTCCGGGAAAGGCGAACAGGACATCGGAGGTACGCATAATCAGGCCATCGAGAAAACCCCCGAAAAAACCGCTTAAGAGACCAAGAGTGACCCCGGCCAGGGCACCGACCAGGACGGAAGTCAGTCCTACGGCCAGAGAAATCCGTGAGCCGTAAATGATGCGGCTGAGGATATCCCGACCATAAATATCGGTTCCCGCCGGATGGCTGAAACTTGGCGTCTGCATCGACAGGCTGTAATCGGTTTGGAAGGGATCATAGGGGGCAATGAGCGGCGCAAAGCAAGCAGTCAGCACCAGGAAGACAAGAAAAACACCGGCTACCAGCGCAGTTTTTCGTTGTCTAAACTTGTAGCAAAAAAGGGAGAAGGGGGTCTTTTCGCGGTCCATTGTTGTTTCTTTGCCTGAATCAGGTATAGCGTATTTCCGGATTGATGACGGCATACACCATATCGACGAGAAGATTAATGAGGACAAAATGAAAGGAATACAAAAAGAGCAAGGCCTGCAGGACCGGATAATCGCGCACGGCGACCGCTTCGATCATGTACCGACCAAGGCCCGGCCAGGCAAAAACCGTCTCCACCACCACCGAGCCACCCAAAAGAAAGCCGAATTGCAGGCCGATCATAGTCACCACCGGAATCAGGGCGTTACGAAAGGCATGTTTCCACAGCACGGTGCTCTCGCTCAGGCCCTTTGCCCTGGCGGTGGAGATATACTCCTCGTCGAGCACATCAAGAAAGGCCGACAGGGTAAAGCGGGCCATGATCGCCGCCACCGTGGCGCCAAGGGTAAAGGACGGCAGGATCAATTCAGAGAATTTGCCGGAAAATCCGGCCACCGGCAGCCAGCCGAGATACACGGCAAAAAGCTGGATGGCCAGAAGTCCCAGCCAGAACTGGGGCATGGAGATACCGGAGACGGCCAGCAGCATGGCGGTATAATCCTGCCACCGGCCGCTGTAGATTGCGGCGATGGCGCCAAAAAGCACACCGATGATCACCGACCAGAGCATGCCGCAGGCCGCCAGATACATTGTTGGCGGATAGCGCTGCTTGATCTCTTCGAAGACCGGGGTCTTGGAGCGCAGGCTCTTGCCAAGGTCCCCGGTCAGCAGTTTGCCCATATAGGTCAGATACTGGACCGGCAAAGGCCGGTCCAGTCCGAGTTCATGGCGCAACATGGCGATGGTGGCCGGATCGGCGTCGCTGCCGGCCATCATCCGGGCCGGGTCTCCAGGCAGCAGATGCACAAAGGCAAAGGCTAAAATGGAGACCACCAGGAGCACCGGGATGATGTTCACACAGCGTTTGCAAAAATAACCGAGCATTTTTTCGTCGCAATCACTCTGCCAGTTCGGCTTCTTCCACCGAGAAAGCACCGTCGGCCATGGGATAAATACCCGTCAGTTTTTTTGATTTGGCGGCAATCAATGAATCGGTATACAGATAGCCCCAGGGAGCCTTATCCCAGACATAGTCCTGCAGATCGCCATAGGCCTTTTGCCGTACCGCGGGATCGGCGGAGGCAAGACCGGCGGCGACAAATCCATCAACCTTGGCATCGGAATAGAAGCCGTAGTTGGCATTGACCGGGGGGAAACCCTCGGTGGCGATGAGCGGTCGTATACCCCAGTCGGCATCACCGGTTGACGCGGACCAGCCCTAAAGCCGATGAAGGGAATGATGTCTTTATCGTCAACCTTCTGGCTTTCGAGTTTCTTGTAATAACTCGCCACATCCATCGATTCGATTTTGCCGGTGATACCGATTTGCAGCAGCTGCTGCTGGACCATTTCCGTGGCACGCAGTCGATTAGAGACAGTCGGAGACATAAAGACCACCTCAAAGCCCTTTTCATAGCCGGCTTCTTTCATCAGAGCCTTGGCCTTGGCCGGATCGAAGGGCCATTGGCTTTGTTTCTTGTAATACTGGAGGTTTGGTGGAATCACCGAGTCAAGCTGGGTCGCGGCGCCACCCATGGCGATATTGATAATCGCCTGTTTGTCGATGGCATAGTTGATTGCCTGACGGACGCGGGCATCGGCCAAAGGTGCATAGCGGGTGTTGAGGATCAGATAGCGGGCAATGATCGACGGCATGGTGATGACATCGATCTTGTTGTCGGCCTCGGCTACTTTCAACAGTTCCGCCGGCATCGGGAAAATATAATGGGCCTGACCGGCCCGCAGCATGGCCAGACGGGCACCGTTTTCCGGGACAGGTTTGAAGGTGATGGAGTCAACCTTGACCGTACCCCGCCAGTAGTTGGGGTTTTTCTTAACCTTGAGGAAATTCCCAGGTACCCACTCTTCAAAGATGTAGGGGCCGGTTCCTACCGGGTGCTTGCTGACCTCATCGCCATAGGTGGCGATGGCCTTGGGGCTGATGATCAGTGAACCGGGATGGGCGATGGTATTGATAAAGGCACCAAAGGGTTCTTTCAGATTGAACTGAACGGTGGATTCATCAACCACCACCACTTCTTTCACCGTCTTCATCAAACTGGAACGCTTATATTTTCCTGTCATCATTCGGTCGATATTGGTCTTCACCGCGTCGGCGTTAAAGGGTGCGCCATCATGGAAACTGATACCCTTGCGCAGCTTGAAGGTGAACTGGGTTGCTGTGTCGTTAAAGGTGTAACTCTCGGCGAGTACCGGAATGATCTTCATGTCTTTATCAAAACCCATCAAACCCTGGCAAATCGCCTTTTCGATGGCCCCCGAATAGGTGTCGGACGTGTCGTGCGGGTCAAGGGATTTGACCGTTGATTCGGCAGCATAGGTGATGTCCTTGGTGCCCGCCGCAAAGGTCGGGCCAGCCATGGCCAAAACCAGTGCCATGCAGGTCGGTAGCAGTTTCTTGAGTCTCATTGCAATTCCTCCTTGTTTAAGTTTTCATTGGGTCCAGCCTCAGCTGAATCCGTTACCGTCGGTTATCTCCGCAACAAAATGTCCTGGTGTAATTTCTATCAGTTTGGCCTTGGCCGGTGGATCGCCGATTGCCCGGATCGGGCTGGGAATTTCCCCAAAAAGCATAGCAAAACTGGTTCGTTTTGTCGGATCGGCAATGGGAATTGCCGCCAGCAGTTTTTTTGTGTAGGGATGTCCGGGGTTTTCAAAGATGTGTCGCCGGTCACCCATTTCCACGATCTGCCCAAGATACATGACGATCACCCGATGGCTGACCCGCTCGATAACCGCCATGTCGTGGGAAATGAATATATATGACAAACCCATTTCCTGCTGCAACTCCATCATGAGATTCAAAATTGTCGCCCGAATCGATACATCAAGGGCGGAAACCGCCTCATCGGCGATAATGACCTTTGGTGAAGTAGCCAGGGCCCTGGCGATGGCGATCCTTTGCCGCTGGCCGCCGGAAAATTCATGAGGATAATGATCGGCATGACTTGAGGGGATGCCGACCCGGGCAAGCAAATCGGCGACCCGCTGTTTCCTGGTGGTGCCATCACCGATGCCATGGATCAGTAGCGGTTCGGCAATGGAATCGCCAATGGTCAAACGTGGGTTGAGGGAGGCAAAGGGGTCCTGGAAGACGAATTGAATGTTGCGGCGAAGTAGCTGTCGCTCGGCCTCCGGTAAGGCCTTGAGGTTCTTGCCCTGGAACAGCACCTCGCCGCTAGCCGGCACCAGATCGACCACCGCGTAGCCGGTGGTCGACTTGCCGCAACCCGATTCCCCGACAATGCCAAGGGTTTCCCCCGGATACAGGTTGAAGCTGACATCCTCCACCGCATGCACCAGATGCGTCGGCCTGCCCCAAAAGGATTTTCGCGATACAAAGTGAGTCGTTAAGCCCTTCACCGAGAGGATCGGCGGCATATCGTAGCGGGCGGTATCTATTTCCTTTTCTGCGGGGAGCGGCAGGTCCTCGGTACTGCTCAACACCTGGGCCATATCCAAAGCCGGTAAGGTGGCCGGATTTTGTCGTCCGCGCATGCTGCCAAGAACCGGAATGGCTTTCAGCAAGGCTTTGGTGTAGGGATGGCGCGGCTTGCGAAAGAGTGAATAAACGTCGTTTTCTTCGACCACTCGACCCTGGTACATAACCACCACCCGGTCGGCCAGTTCCGCCACCACACCCATGTCGTGGGTGATAAACACCACCGCCATGCTCAGTTCCTGCTGCAGGGAGCGGATCAGGGCGAGGATCTGCGCCTGGATGGTAACATCGAGGGCGGTGGTTGGCTCATCGGCAATGAGCAGCTGCGGATTGCAGGCCAGAGCCATGGCGGTCATGACCCGCTGACGCATGCCACCGGACATCTGGTGCGGATATTCCTGGAAGCGCTGCCGGGCATCGGGAATGCGCACCATCTCCAGCAGGGCGATAGCCTTTTCGGCAACCTGATTTCTCGCCGCTCTTCGATGGGTCAACAGGGCTTCGGCAAGCTGGTTACCGATGGTGAACAGGGGATTGAGCGAGGTCATCGGTTCCTGAAAGATCATCGACATGTCAACGCCCCTGATCTGTCGCGCCTCGCTATTGGTAAGGGTGGTGATATCCCGGATACTGCCGTTCCTTTTCCTCAACCTGATCCTGCCGCCGTCGGTGTGCACCTTTTTCAGGAGATGCATGACCCGCCGCATGGTGACGGTTTTTCCCGATCCGGATTCTCCTACAATGGCCAGGGTCTCACCTTTTTTGACACTGAAGGAGACATCGTGCAGTACCTTGACGAAGCCGGTAAAGGTCGGAAAACTGAGGGAGAGATTTTCGACGGTAAGAAGGGTATCCTCAGCCATCTCCGGGGGTGACGGGCTGCTGCTATTCAAAATATCCTTTCCTCTCCAGGATGCCGTTGCGCATCATCACCTGGCCCCTGGCAATCACCCCCTGCAATGTCATGGTGTCGGCATCGAGCAGGAGCAGATCGGCATCGGCCCCGCCGGCAATCCGCCCTTTTTTCTTTGCAAGGCCGTAAATTCGTGCCGGCGTCGTGGTGAGTGGCCGCAGGGCCTTTTCCATGGCTATTCCTTTTACGTTCACCAGCCGCTGCAGTTCAAAGAGCAGGGACGCGGGGGTGCCGATGCCCATACCGATAATCCGGCTTCGGTCAGCGTTCCATTTCGGCAGCGAGCCGCCGGCATCGGAGCTGAAAGACACCTGGTCAAAAAGTCCGTTGTCGTCGGCCTGGCAGGCAAAATCGGCAGCGGACAGATGCTGGTCGCTGTCGGCCGGGACATGCAGCAGGCATGTTGCATCGACCGTCGCACCGCGGTCGGCGAGTTCCATGGCCTGCCCGGCAACCTTGGAATTTTTTCGGTTGATATGGGTCGGCACAAATCTGTCGGCGCGGATCGAATGTTTTTCCACGACCTCGAAAATCAGATCAAGGCCATCCCGATTGACCCCGGTATGGACAGTTATAATGCCCGGCTTGTCGGCGACGAGAGATGCAACCCGCACCTCGGCCGCCAGTTTTGCCAGTTCCGGTGCGCTGTAATGCGGTCCGCGTTGATCGGCCATGGCCAGTTTGACGCCGAGTACCGGCCCGAGGTAGGTGATGTCGCGGGCCACACTGCCACAGACCGTCGGCGACGGCAGCCAGTAGGAACCGGTCAACATGTAAGCAGTAATGCCTTCGGCGTTGAAGGCCAGGGTTTTAGCGTAGAGATTTTCGACGGTCCTCGTCAGGGCATCAGTCCCCAGGAGTCCCACCGCGGTTGTGACTCCCCCGGCAATATTCATTGACAGACGCATCTCCGGGGTCCGGGTATGAAAACCACCTTCACCACCGCCGCCGGTAAAGTGCTGATGACCATCGATAAAGCCCGGTATTACCAACATATTCGTGGCGTCGATGACTTCCACGGCGCCCGGCAATCGGCTGGGCTCAATGTTTTGTTCAACCGCCAGGACACTCTCCCCGCCGAGGAGGATATCGAATTTACCTAAAGCTCGGGGGGCAAAGACCTCAGCATTACGTATAATTTTCATTGCGACTAGGCTACCCTTCCTCATTTTTTTTTGCAATTTGTATTTTACCTCCGAGCAAATGGTCGGCTTCCCAGGCTGCAGAACGGCCCTGCCGAGCGATTTTGGCGAGTGTTGGTGCGGGAGAATAGTTGAAAAGCAGGATCAATGCCCAGCAATCATCTCATTCATTCCAGGAAAAGAGCAGGGCGGCAATGGCCAGGAAAATGATGGTTGAGAACAAGAGGATAGAGCACTCAACCCGAATATCGACAAGGGTAGCTGCCTCATTCATGACTCGGCGGGCGGCTCGCAGCAGGTGCGTTAGGGGAAAGAACTGGGCAAAGTCCTGTACCAGTCGCGATGATCCTTCCAGTGAAAACCAGACTTCCGAAAGAAACATCATCGGCCAGGAAATAAAGTTGAGAATGCCGCTGGTGAACTCTTCACTGGTGCCCCGGGCGGCTAGGACGAGACCGATGGCACAGAGATTCAAGCCACCGAGAAAAAAAACCAGGAGGAAGAGGATTCTCGACCCCTGGACCTGGAAGTGAAAGATAAAATCGGCGCCAATCCATACCACGCAGAGGGTGAACATGAGGAGAAAGATGCGCGACAGCATCTGGGCGCTGAGATACTCAAGGGCAGTCAGCGGCGTGGCTTTCAGCCGTTTGAGGGTACCGTTTTTACGGTAGCGGACAATGACGTAGCCGACCCCCCACAACGCGGAGAACATCATGTTCATCGCCAGGATGCCCGGCATCAGCCAGTCGATATAGCGGATCTGTGGTCCGCGAATAAGTCCTTTTTCCGGGGGAGATTTTCCGGCCATGAAGGAGGCGAGGAAGACCCTCTCGGCCAGAGAACCGTTTGGTGAGGAATCGTTGATCCAATAGGCATTGTTCGGAGAATGGGCATCAACGAGGAGATCAATCTTGTGATGGCTGAGCTTTGTTTCACCTTCGTTAAGGTTTGCCACCGGCACAAAAATGACATGTCGATCATGCTGAAACGCCTGCGGTAGGGTAGTATTGCCAAGATCGGTAGCGGCGGCGGGAGGGAAGATGCCGACCTGGAACTGTTTGAATTCCTTGCCCTCGAAGATGAGACCGAAGCCGAGGATGATCAGGAAAGGAAAGGCGAAATTCCAGCCAAAAGCTGCACGATCGCGAAAAAATTCAGCATTTCTGGCCTTTAAAATGGCCCACATTCTCAGCAGATTCATGGTGTGTTCATGGTCGACAAGTTGGTTGTTGGGGGGCGATCATTCCCGCAGTTTTTTTCCGGTGAGATTGAGAAAAACATCTTCGAGATTGGCTGTGTGAAGAGCAACTCCCTGCAGATCATGTGGCTCGCCAGTGTCCGGCAGGATAATGGAGCTCCCTCCACCATGCCGGTGGATCAGTTCTTCGGGACTGCCGCCGGCGATGATTGTGCCCTGATCCATAATGGCAATTTCGTCGCAGAGATACTCTGCCTCTTCCATCGAGTGGGTGGTGAGGATCAGGGTCCGGCCTTCTTCCTTCAGTTGCCTGATAATCTCCCAGAGATTGCGGCGGGCTTGGGGGTCAAGTCCGGTTGACGGTTCATCGAGAAATATCAGGCGAGGTTCGTTGATCAGGGCCAAGGCCAGCATCAGGCGCTGGGTTTGGCCACCGGAGAGTCTGTCGTTTCGTTGTTTTCCAAGGTCGGTCAATTGGCAGCGATGGGCAATTTCTTTGGTGTCGGCGGGTTTAGTGAACAGTCGGGCAAAAGTTGCCAGGGTCTCATCTACCGTCAGGAAATTGAGCAGGGAGGTGTGCTGAAACTGGATGCCGATTTCCTCGCGGAAGGAAGCTGTTCGCGGGCGGCCATTGTAGAGGATCTCGCCGCTTGTCGCTTCGATGATGTCTTCGACAATCTCCATGGTTGTGGTCTTGCCGGCACCATTCGGACCGAGGAGGCCGAAGCAGATGCCCGGTCGGACCTGAAACGAGACATCGCGAACCGCCTCCAGTTTGGCAAAACGTTTACTGAGGTGGTGGACTTCAAGGATTGGTTGCATGCTATTCAGGGGTGCTGATGGGGCGGTGGCCAGCCTTAGGTTCTTGGGGTTTTCTACGCCCACGACCATACCAACGACGAACCAGGTTCTGCAAGGTATTTCCGGTTACAACCAATGTGGCTATGGCAAATTTCGTAGATGATGTTGCTGTCGGCAATATAGTTCTTCGATGACGAGGGTCTCCCAGCTGTCGCCGCAGTATCTGTCTCAATTCTTTGTCGGCATCATCATGGTACTCTCATGTGCGCATCACCTTGTCGGCTTGACCGCATGCCTAGCAGCAGAATAAATATATCCAATGGAATTCCAGGGAGAAAGTGATGGTATTAAGGGAGGCACTGGAGAGAGTCTGGTATTGATATTTGGACATTATTGGCCCTGTAATGGAATAGGGGAGATTTTCTTCACTAGAGGTTCCCACAATATCTTTCCCCATGATTCCATGATATTGACAGGGTGCTGCATTTCAAAACCCGATAGGGTATGGTCTTGTCACTACCATATAACACATAGAAATATATAGCAATGTATGACACTGACTACTGCTAATCAGTGAAGAAGAGGTGCGTCGATTGGTATGCGGGAAGTGTTCCAATTGGAAGCGTGAGGGCTTAATCTAGGAGAAATTTAAGTGTCTCTGGTCCGAATTCATTGAGGGAGAAGTGACACCCGGCATCTCACAAAGATACAAAAAGCTGTAAAACTGGGGGTTGATATTAATGAAATCCGTTTAGGTTTCAAATATTGTGCAGAGGGAATCATTACAAGATACTACATCAATAGGACGGGAAACGATCGCAAACCGATTAGGCAAGCTGTGGGTTGTCCTAAGTTTACAGAGGGCAGCATAAAAATGGAGCGAACATCCTCGATTTGGCCTATATGTGTGCTATTGAGAGTCACTGACCATCAGAAGTAAATGGTAACAGTTTAGTCCCTTCGGTGTTATCCGATCATCCCGAATTGTTATAGAGTCTGGAAAGAGCAGTGGGGGTATCTGAGGTAAGGAGGGTTTCCAGGAATTGTCTTGGGTGTAGTCCCTGCCTCCTTGCGGTTTGCACCAAACTTGAGAGAACGCTATGGGCAATCATACCGCTTTCCGATCTGGTGCCAAAAGATGTTTTGCGGAAGATTACCAGGTACCGCAAGGATTGTTCTGCGTGGTTGTTTGTTGGCGGAACAGCGGGATTACGAAGAAAAGTAAACAGGGCGGCCTGAGTCGGTCCGACCAGAAACTTCCGCAAGTTTTCCCCGGGTTTGAATTTCAGTGGCTGTTTGCAGATGCGGCCGAGGGATTTGATGAGTTGTTGTTCAATGCGGCCAGCTTCGGCCCAGGCAATCTTCTCGATTTTCAGTTTTTGGGCGGTCTTGCAGGCAGCTGTGAATAACATGCTCACTTGCTCACAAAAGCGATCAGCTTTTGCGTCTCTATCCTTGAGCGGCAAGAGGCTGTGCTCCTTTCTGATCTCCTTGGCTTTGGTAATGATGTGAGCCAGGCACGACTGCCACTGACTGCCGATACCGTTATAGGCAGCGTATCGATCTCTGACGACAATCCCTTCGAACTTCTTGCCGAAGATGTTGTGCGCAACCTCTGCCGAGCGACTTTTGGCGATATGAAAGTAGGCAAGTTTTTCATTGCCGGCAAACCATACATAGTGGCCACTCCCGTCATTGCGCCATGAAGTCTCGTCGGCATGAACCACCTCGGAGATCCTGATTTTTTCCCGTAAATCCGTATAAAGAGGCGCCCCGAATTTCGAGGCTTTTCGGTCAAAGCCGACGGCTGCGGCTGGGACAAACGACAAGCCGAAAAGATCGCGAAACATCAGGGCGGTTTTTCGATACGATATCCCAATGCGGTAACGTAAATAGATCGCCACAGATTTTGCAACTGGACCAATGGGGGCATTGAGAATCTCGCCTTCGCCGGCTTTGACCACCAGACGTTTGCAGCGGATGCAGTAGGCCTGATCGTGCTCATAGTTGGTCACCAGGGTTTTCGGCGTGACAACGATATCTTCCTGAAGATGTTCGTATCTCTCCGCTGACGGTAAAAGATCGCTGCTTTGGCAGTGGGGACATAAGGTCGGAGCAGGTACCAGGACGGTTCGATCGATGTGACTTGGTTTGGTTCTCGTCCATCCAGGATGGCCTACTGGCGCACCACGCTTTTTGCAGCCGGCAGGAGGGGTATCATTTTTGGCTGAGTCTACTGGTGCTTTCTTGGTGTTCGCTTTGAATTGCCTTTGATGAAGCATCGTTAGCTTGGCCTTCACCTCGGCGTTTTCCTGTTCCAGAAGACGGATCTGCTCATCACGTTTTTTCAATGTAAGTTGAAAACGATCCATTATTCGCAGGTGTTCCTGGTACCGCTTCGCACCTCGCTGATATTCGCCAAACACCCAGGTCGTCGATAACTGCCCTAAATGCGGACAAGCGCGTTGATAGGGACATTCGAACCTCGGTGGCGGGTTGATGTATTTACTCATCTTTCAGCTTGAGCAATTCCCAATTGATTTTTGACAGGGCCTGTAAAAGCTTCCAGAGTTGCTTGTAGCGATTACTCATCTCAATGGCAATGGGCACAATAGCCTTTCTGACATACAGGGTGACGGTTTTGCCCGTAACTTTAGTCGTCAGGTTATAGCCGGACATCGACGGTGGCTTTGCCACAGTCCCGATCAAAAAACTGTCAAGCATCCTGCAGATGTCTTCCTTGAGAACTGCTCTCTGGGTTTCCAAGATCTCTTTTCGGCTCAAGCTCATCTCCATATGTGAGTAAATATACTCATATATTTTTAAACAAAAAACCCCGAAATGTCAATGACATTCTTAAAGAATCACTGGAAAAATTGTCGGTGGAGGACAGAAAGGACTAAACTGTTACCGGAGATCGGGACGGAAATACGGGACAGACCAGAATGGCGCTAGTTTAAGGTGTTTCTGCCCGGTATCTGTTCCGATGTTGAATCTCCTTCATTTCGTGTCTTGGCCTCGTCAGCAATTGGTACGGTTTGGGTCTACGTTTCAAGCATCTTGGCTCGCTTCTTTCTGGCCTATCCGAGATCCTGCAGTGTGCCAAGGCAAGGTATAAATCGGCCATCATAACCAGTTGTTCATGCCGGTCCAATTGAGAAGCTCCCATTCGAGATTCCCAACTTCGAATTGCCTGCAGACTTCCTTTGAAACTGATGGTGCGCACCTCGATATCCTCGTCACTTGCAGCTTCAAACATGAGGCGTCGAATGCAGTTGTAGGCAATGAAACACATCAGCAATTCTTTGCGTATCATTTCAGGTGATTGACACCTGAGAATGTCAAACTTCATTGTTGTTTTGATATCACGGAGGAAAAGCTCAACGTCCCATCGCTTACGATACAGAGCGGTTATATCAGCACGGAGGTACTTAACGGGATCAAGCAAAGTTGTAACGATATAAAATTCTTTGCATCTGAAACCAGGTTGCTTTACCTGAACCTTGATCTGCCGCATTACAAGCTTGTCTGGCAGCTCTTCCCATTCCTCTTTGGAATATGAAAGGACCTTGTTATATTGAGGTTTCGGCCACTCTATCAGAAGATCGTCAGAGCCTAATTCTTTCAGGCATTTTTTCTTGCTAACCGGTTTTCGTCGGGCAAGCGTGACAACGCTGTCAACATCACGATCCTTCAACTTTGCAATGTCGAAATAGCTGCAAAAGCCCTTGTCGCCAAGGAAAATATCTCCCCTATCGAACGTGCACCAGTTCTTACGAAACAGCGGTAACTCGTGACACTTCTTGTTGCCTATGGCATAATTAAGCAGCCCGCCGTTTTCCAATGAAAAATAGGGGCATATTCGGCCAGTTGGGAATCCACAGCCAGCTTTTTGACTGGAAAGCTGAGGCCATACAGCCTGATTTGCCGCTGTATCCGGCATGCTGACACCTGTGCCATCCACAACGACTACTCGACGACCATTCAGTGCTCTTGATGCGTTAGAACTGCTGGCCCAGTGTGTTGTGTGCTGAAAGATCTGAGTTAGCGTGTTTTCGTCTAACTTTTTTCGTGCTGCGCAGTACGATGCAGTAGATGATGAGGGCATCTCGAGACCTCGCATTGCAGCGTAGGATTGCAATTTTCTGACAACTTCTTTACAGCCTCCATCGGAATCAAGGCATTGGCCGAGGAAAGCCCAGAACGTGTTTTCTTTCGTAAAAATACTGACGCCGGCTCATGGTACCGGCTTGTTCTTGTCTGAGGGCGGCTATAGGTAGAAAGGGCGAGAATATTTCCCCAATCTGTTTGAATGTTTTTTCCTTGATAGAGGTCAGTCGTGCTGCGAACACCTGTTGTGGTGTACGAGGTTTTCGTCCTCGTTTAGGGGCGTAGAACCCTGGTAACATCGGCATAATTTTGGTATGTTTTTTCATGTGCAAACATACCATTTTAAACCAATGTTTTCAGGGCTTTTTAATGGATTAGGTCAGGCTTAAACTGGCGCCATTCGGGACAGTTCCACATTTCCAACAATAAAATGCACCAGTCAAGCTGGTCCATTTGATTGTTGGAATGTTGATCTCTACAAAGTAACGAAATACAATCGAGTTGTTTAGAGAATGGATAACCAAATTCTACAATTGACTGGTTCCTGGTGAGGAGTGTCTCGGGTCTGGGCTGTTTGACGTTTTGAGAGGTACTAGATGGCATCCCCCGCCAATTCCTAA
>CAVWHG010000019.1:0-372566 GCA_963754865.1 uncultured delta proteobacterium
GTTTAGATGCCGACCTGTCAAAGTTTTTCGACAGAGTTGATCATGATGTTCTTATGGCAAGAGTATCCCGCCGGATAGACGACAAACGAGTGTTGAAACTTATCGGCAAGTATTTACGGGCCGGAGTGGTTGTGAACAACCGCCTGGAGGCGACACCCCTTGGCGTTCCTCAAGGTGGCCCACTTTCGCCGTTGCTCGCCAATATAATGCTCGATGATCTGGACAAAGAGTTGGAGAAGCGCGGCCACCGTTTTGCTCGATATGCCGATGACTTTATTATTTTAGTACGGAGTCCTCGTGCAGGTAGGCGGGTAATGAAGTCGATTCGACATTTTCTCGAATCCCAACTGAAATCAGTAACCACCGGCAAAGCCGGTGGTATTAAATATGTGAACCGCTCAAAGCGGTATGTTTAAAAGATTAACTGACCACCATTCGGTGGTCGCCTATTTAAATAGCGACAGTTGTTCAACTCGACGGTCTTCCTTCTCTTGGTCTCTGATATAAATTCGCACAGTTTCCTCATCTGCCCCAACTGTTGTGACAAAGTAGCCCCTCGCCCAAAAACTCATTCCACTAAAGTTCTTTCTCTGGCCCAGGTAGGTCCGTGCGATATGTATTGCACTCTTTCCCTTCATATATCCTATCACGTGTGCAACAGAATATTTCGGCGGTATCGAGATCAACATGTGGATATGATCGGGTTGCAGATGACCTTCTATAATCTTGCTTTCTTTTTGTCTTGCCAGTTCATGGAACACATCGACCAAATTGCTGCGCAGCTCGCCAAATAAAGTTTTGCGCCTATATTTTGGTATCCACACAACATGGTACTTGCAATCCCATTTCGCGTGGCTTAAACATTGAATGTCGTTCATGAAGCCTCCTTTTCCGTGACTTTGATCGGTTCACGGTCTCGGAGGCTTCATTATTTTGCTGGAACCGTCAAACTTTTATTGTCCCCCGGCAAAGCCGGGGTTTACCTAAAGGAAATTGATCGTCAATGAGCAGAAAAGTAAGGTGGTACACGTCGAGAAATGTTCATTTCTGGGTTTTACCTTTCGACGTGGTGCTATTCGTTGGACCGATAAAGCGTTTGAGAAATTCAAACGTCGAATCCGTGAGCTCACCGGCAGAAGCTGGCGGGTATCCATGGATTACAGGATGATGAAGCTCGGGCAGTATCTTCGAGGTTGGATAAACTACTTCGGTATTTCGAAGTATTACCGTCCAATCCCTGAGATTGATGAGTGGATTCGTCGCCGGATTCGTATGTGCTATTGGAAACAGTGGCGTTATGCGAGAACCAAGGTGCGGAACCTCCTGAAACTCGGGACCAATAAACGGCATGCCATCCTATCCGCTCTGAGTCGCAAGAGTTATTGGCATCTCTCGAGAACATATGCAACACAGACAGGGATGACGAATGAATGGCTGTCTGAACAAGGTCTGGTCTCAATCAAGAAACTGTGGAGCAGGATTCACTACCCGGCTACGGCCCGGTAACTTCGTGAACCGCCTGGTGCGGACCCGCATGCCAGGTGGTGTGGGGGCTGGGGGAGAAAATCCCCCGGCTACCCGATTGGCCTGTATAGTGCATTAAACAAATACTGAAGGGTAGAAGTTCCTCCAGGTGTAAATAACCAGCCCAAAAGACCACAATTAATAATTACAGTCCCCCAGAATACAATTTGAAAAGATTGCTTCTTAGACTTGTGATGAAGCAACCGCTGTGCAGTCATGGCACCAGGCCAGCCGCCAATGACTGCGAATAAATGTAAAGTGCTTTCCTGGGTGCGCCATTGATCGTTGCGAGCAGCTGACTTGTCGATCGAATAGGCTATAAACGTCACTACACTTGCCGCAAGATAGAACGCGAGAATAACCCATGGCAACTTGCCCATCAGTGCCAACGTCGCTACAATGGTAATGAACGTACCTGCCAGTATAACAGGAACATTTCTCTCCAACGATGAAGGAGTTGATGGCAGTTGCTCGCCACGAAACAAAACACTTTCAGCTTGTTCCCGTCCTTTGGGGTCAGTTTTTAGTTCGTACGTTAATATTTCATTTCCGATAGGTCTTCGTTGCCGATTCACGAATGACTTTATGTGAACGAACACTTGTTTCCCGCCGCCATTGGGAGTGATAAACCCAAAGCCTTTGTCATCCTTCCAATTGGTTAGTTTTCCTCTATAACGCATACGATTGTGTGTAACCGCCAATTAAACACCAGTAGCCGCGATTTCCATGACCAGATCCTCCGGCCGGAGGTTCATGGGCAAGAGGCTGGCAAGTTCTGTTTCCGATGAGATAAAGGGTAATTTCTCAAACAGATAACGCAGGTATTTGTATGGTTCCAGGTTATTCGCTTTGGCTGTTTCGATCAGACTGTACAGGCAGGCACTCGCCTGAGCCCCTTCGGGAGTTCCTGAGAAGAGCCAGTTCTTTCGTCCGACAACGAATGGACGAATGGCGTTTTCGGCAAGATTATTGTCAGGTGTCGTGTCACCATGCTCAAGATAGACCAAAAGACGATTCCATTGCTTCAGGGTATAATTGACCGCTATGCCAAGAAGGCTCTTTGGCACGACCTGTAATGTTTTTTTGCTCAACCACTTGAAGAAATCATCAAGAATCGGTTTAACTTTGCGCTGCCGCAATTCTACAAATTGTACCGCGCTGTAGTGCAACCTCTTTCCCTCTGTCTCTACTTCGTATATTCGCCGAATATAAGCGAGAGCGATATCGACACTGCCGGACTTTTTCCCTTTTCCTGTGCCCTTGGCCGCTTCAGTGAATTTACGGCGGGCATGCGCCCAGCAACCGGCATGGAAAATGTCTTTTTGCACAGCGAGAAAGTCATAACCGGCATACCCATCCGTCTGCACAACTCCCTTGTAATCGGCAAGCAAAGCTGCGGCCACCTGGCTGGACCGGGATGGAGCATAATGGTAGTGCAATGCCGGTTTATCCGGAACACCGCCGCGGCAAACCCACATATAAGATTTGGTTGAGGGAGAACGACCGGGTTCTTCAAGCACCTGGACCGTGGTCTCGTCCATATTGATCAATGGTCCGGAACGAATGTGCTTTTTCACCAATTCCAGCAAGGGTTGGCAGGCGTTGGCCGCCTTCATCGCCCAGTTGCACATGGTCGCTCGGGGAATATCCACCCCAAGCCGTTCGAACTGTCGCTCCTGCCGATAGAAAGGCAAGGCGTCGCAGAATTTAGCGGTAATGATGTGGGCCAACAAGCCGGCGGTGGCAATGCCTTTTTCGATGATCTGCTTCGGAACCGGGGCAATTTTCACTACCGGTCCTTCCGTCTCAAGACCCTCGCAGTGCTTGCAGGCGTATTTGGGCCGAATGATCTTGATGACCTGGATAACAGCCGGAATAATATCGAGTTTTTCCGCAGTTTCCTCGCCGATCCGGCTTAATTCATGACCGCAGGCACACACCTTTTCGGATTCGGGGATATCATGCACCACTTCAACTCGGGGAAGTCCCTCCGGCAGCTTTTTTCGGCCAGCCTTCTTGCGGGTATGGGCAGGGACTTCAGTCGTCTCCTGCTCTGGTTCCCCCTCGGGTTCCGGCATGTCAAAGAGCGGAAGTTGTAGTCCGGAGGACTCACCTCCCTTCTCGCTCTTTTTGCCGAAAAGCCTGGCGTAGAGAAGACGAATCTGCTCCCGGAGAAGATCGTTCTCCTTCTCGTAGCGCGCAATGATCTCTTGCAGCTGCAAAGGATCATCCGGCAAGGTTTTAGCTGTGGCTTTCATGGCGAAAATATCTACCACAAACCACAATTAATGTCAATTAATAATTAATGATATCAGTATATTATCTACGAAACCGAAGAGTATTTCAGCCGCTTATGCGCCTGGCGCAAATCCAACCCGCTCAACAGCCAGCCGAGTGCCGATCGACTGACCTCCATCACCTCTTGCTCCGAGTCGGGCCAGCGGAAAACATCCTTTTCCAATCGCTTCATCCAGACGCAAAAACCGTTGTCGGCCCAGTACAGGATCTTGACGATATCCCGCTTGCGGTTGCAAAAAGCGAACAGGCTGCCGGAAAAAAGATCGAGGTCGAATTGATCCGCAACCAGCAGGCTCAGGCCATTGATCGACTTACGCATGTCGGTGCTGCCAATGGCGACATATACCTTCACCTGCGAGGCTGAGGAAAACATTACAGCTGCTCCAGGGTGGCAATGAGCTTCTTCAGCGCATTTTCGGAAAAATCCTCTCCTATCTCAACAACAAATCTCCTGTCTCCAAGGATTACCCGCAATATTCCAGGTGATGATTTGTCCAGGGCCTCAATCGAAGGCATGACCGCCAGCGGATAGAAACGTGGTGAATCATTGCTGCCCTGGCCTATTTTTCTTCGCCAGTATTGGAATGTCGACAGCGCAAGGGATCTTGCTTTGCAAAAATGCGCCTGACTGAGGCCGCTTTGCCTCCAGGCTTGGATATGTTCTTGCCAGTACGTCTTCTTTTCCGTCTCTCCAGCTTCTTTGCTCTTCATGTACGCCTCCGTAAAAAGGTTTGGCGTAATTAAACATATTCCTGAGCTACTGGAAGATGGCGTTCCTTAATCGCTTACGTATAAAGGATGGAACCTGTTCAATGACTTCGACAATGCTACATCTTGAAAGCTATGAGTTGAGTACCCCGGCAAAATAGTCAATCGTCGGCCGCAGGCCTTGCTCTAAGGTGATTTTCGGCTCCCATCCCAGTTTTTCCCTGGCCAGAGTTATATCCGGCTGCCTTTGTTTCGGGTCATCGGCCGGCAGAGTGACAAAGGAAATTGTCGATTTTGAATTGGTCATGCTGATGACCTTCTCGGCCAGTTCGAGGATGGTAAATTCCCCGGGATTGCCGGTATTGACCGGGCCGGTAAAGTCGTCGGGGGAATCCATGAGGCGAACGAAGACCTCAATGAGGTCGTCGACGTAGCAGAAGGATCTGGTCTGGTTGCCCTCGCCGTAGACGGTGATCGGTTTATCCTGCAGGGCCTGGACGATGAAATTGGAAACGACACGGCCGTCGTTCGGGTGCATGCGCGGGCCGTAGGTGTTGAAGATCCTCGCCACCTTTATGCGCAGGTGATGCTGCCGGTGATAATCAAAAAACAGGGTCTCGGCGCAACGTTTGCCCTCATCGTAACAGGAGCGGATACCGGTCGGATTGACATTGCCCCAGTAGCTTTCCGGTTGCGGGTGGATTTCCGGGTCGCCATACACCTCGCTGGTCGAGGCCTGAAAGATCTTGGCCTTGATCCTTTTGGCAAGGCCAAGCATGTTGATGGCGCCGTGAACCGAGGTCTTGGTGGTCTGCACCGGATCGTGCTGGTAGTGAATCGGCGAGGCCGGGCAGGCGAGATTATAGATTTCATCCACCTCGATATACAGCGGAAAGGTGACGTCGTGGCGGATCAGTTCAAAGCGTGGATTGTCGAGGAGATGGATGATATTTTGTTTGGCACCGGTAAAAAAATTATCGATGCACAGCACCTCATGGCCATCGCCAATCAGCCTCTCACATAAATGCGAGCCGAGAAAGCCGGCGCCGCCGGTCACTGCTATCCGCTTGTTGCTATGCATGGTTTTTCACAGGTGGTTGAATATTTCTCTTGCCTGCCGGTCACCGGCAAATCCGGCGCTGACATTAAACCATAGCCCGGCCAATTGCAAATTTATCCGGATTTTTTCCGGCGATGGCGCAGCACCCGGTATTTTGGTTCAACCGTCAGGCTTTCCACTTCGGTAAGAATCTGCAGGTAGGTCGAATAGCGGTCCTGGTTGATCGCCCCCGAGGCCAGGAGTTCGCTGACGGCGCAGCCCGGTTCGTCGCGGTGCCGACAATCGCGAAAGCGGCAACCGGTTTCTCTTGCCGCCTCAAAGCCCGGGAAAAACAGGGCGAGTTGCCGGGCGGTGATTGCCACCAGGCCGAAATCATTAAAACCCGGTGAATCGACGAGTTCGCCGCCGCCCGGCAGGGTGTGCAGGGTGGAGACGGTGGTGGTGTGCCGGCCGCGCTTCGACACTTCATTGATTTCCCCGGTCTGCAGGTTGAGGGCGGGGAGCAGGCCATTAAGGATGGAACTCTTGCCGACACCGGTGGTGCCGACAAAAATCCCCCGCAGCCCTGCGCCGAAAAGACCGCCGACTTGCGACAGACCGGTGCCGGTTATGGCACTGAGGGTCACTGCCGTTAGTGCTTCGCCGTAGATAGCCTCGATTTCCGCCCGATAAGCGGCGGTGCCGGGGAGATCTTCCTTGTTGATAATGAGGATCGGCCGGAGCCCGGCGGCCCTTGCGGCAACAATGGCTCGGTCGATGAAACCCGGTGGCGGCAGCGGTTCGCAGGAAACGACGATGCCGAGGATATGCAGATTGGCACAGACCAGATGGACGTTGCCGCGGGCATCCATACGCGACAGTTCAGAGGTTCTCTCCAGCCGGGTAAGGATTTCATTGTCGATCATCACCCGGTCGCCGACTACATGTCCGGAGTTGCGCTTTACCCGGATCATTTTGCGGGTATTGCCTGCCGCAAAAAAAACTTCAACCGCCACCCCGTAGTGGGCGACGATCAGCCCTTCCTCGCTTGTACCCGACACCTGTGTTGTATGCAAATTTCTCCTTGATTGTTCATTGATGGATAATTTATTCGGGGTATTATACAATCTTTTCCGTTAGAGTTAAGATTATTTATTTTTGGTGCAGCCGGTCAAGCACCGGTTGGTTTGCCGGGGCATGAAGCTGACCAGGCCTCGCTATCCGACCTCATATAACTCAGTTAACCGTAATGAAGGAGTAGCCATGTTTTTAGATCTCTTGAAAAAACGAAGAAGTATCCGGCAATTTATGGAAAAGCCGGTGGAAAAGGAAAAAATCGATCTGCTGGTTGAGGCAATGCTGCGCTCCCCATCCTCGCGCGGCCTCAATCCATGGGAGTTTGTTGTAGTTACCAATGGCGAGATGATTGATGAGCTTGCCAAAGCCAAGGCGCATGGCTCATCGTTTTTGAAAAATGGGCCACTGGCGATAGTTGTCTGCGGCGATCCCACCCGAGGTGATGTGTGGGTGGAGGACTGTTCCATCGCCGCCCTCATTATCCATCTGGCGGCAACCGATCTGGGCCTCGGCAGTTGCTGGATACAGATCCGCCAGCGCGACCATGACGGCAAGATATCAGCCGAAGAATACGTGAAAAAACTTCTAGGTCTCAGGGAAAATCTGATGGTCGAGGCGATCATCGCCATCGGTTATCCAAAGGAAGAAAAACCAGGGCACCCGCATTCTTCTCTGCCCTTCGATAAGGTAAGTTATGTGTAATGCCAGGTGGCCGGTAGACGCTAGGCGTTAGGACCAAGGTTTAATTTTGTTGGCGAATTCGTGAGGTAGTGTATGACATATTTCCACGATCCTGATCCGCAGGAAACCGAGGATTGGCTCCTTTCCCTGGCGGCGATCATTGACCAGGAAGGTGCGGAAAAGGCCGACTATCTGCTCGGCCGGTTGACCGAACGGGCAAGAGAGCTGGGCGTTTCAACATCTCCCGGTCTTCTGACCCCCTATTGCAATACCATCCCGCCACATCAGGAAGAGCACATCCCCGGCGATTCGCTGATTGCCAGAAACGTCGCCGCCTATGTCCGTTGGAACGCCATGGCCATGGTGGCCAGGGCCAATAAGGACGGCAAGGGACTTGGCGGGCATATCGCCACCTATACCTCGGTGTCGGCGATGTATGAGGTCGGCTTCAACTGGTTTTTCCGCGGGCCGCAGGCGCCATTCGGTGCCGACATGATCTACTTCCAGGGACACAGTTCGCCGGGGGTCTATGCCCGGGCCTTTGTCGAGGGCCGGCTGGATGAAGAACATCTGGCAAATTTCCGGCAGGAGGTCGGCGGCCATGGCCTGTCTTCCTACCCCCATCCCTGGCTGATGCCTGATTTCTGGCAGTTTCCGACGGTTTCCATGGGTCTTGGGCCGATGGCCGCCATCTACCAGGCCCGTTTCATGCGCTATATGGACAGCCGCGGTCTGAAGGCGGCGGGCGATCGAAAGGTCTGGGTGTTCATGGGCGACGGCGAGTCCGATGAACCGGAATCCCTCGGTGCCCTGTCCCTTGCCGCCCGGGAGAATCTCGACAATCTCATCTTTGTCGTCAACTGCAACCTGCAGCGCCTCGATGGGCCGGTGCGCGGCAACGGCAAGATCATTCAGGAGCTGGAAGGGCGGTTTCGCGGTGCCGGCTGGCATGTCATCAAGCTCATCTGGGGCAGTGAATGGGATGTTATCTGGCAGCGGGATAAGGAGGGCTTGCTGCTGCAGAAAATTCGGGGCCATGGTCGATGGCGATTTTCAGACCATTCGCGCCCGGGGGCCGGCCTATCTGCGGCACAAGGTCTTTGGTGACGATCCCGACTGATGGCCCTGGTTGCCGATATCAGCGACGCAGCAGCTGTGGCAGATGAGCCGGGGCGGTCATGATCCGCGCAAGGTGTATGCCGCTTATTCGGCGGCCATGCAGCACAAGGGGCAGCCCACCGTCCTTTTGATCAAGACCATCAAGGGTTTTGGTATGGGCCAGGCCGGCGAGTCGGTAATGGTCGCCCATAATGTCAAGAAAATGGATGTTCAGTCCCTGAAGGAATTTCGCGACCGTTTTCATGTGCCGCTGGCCGACGAGCAGCTGGCCGACCTGCCGTTTATCAGGCCGCCGGCGGGCAGCCCGGAAGCGAACTTTCTTAAGGAGCGGCGTGCGGCCCTCGGTGGTCCGGTGCCCTTCCGGGAAAACGTCCATCTGCCGCTCCTCGCCCCGCCGCTTGAGGCCTTCAAGGCCCTGCTCGCCTCCTCGAAGGAGCGTGAGTTGTCGACGACCATGGCCTTTGTCCGACTTCTCGGTATCTTGGTGAAGGACCAAGCCATCGGCAAACATATCGTCCCCATCATCCCCGATGAGGCGCGAACCTTCGGCATGGAGGGTTTGTTTCGGCAGCTCGGCATCTATGCCCCGAGCGGCCAGCTCTACGAGCCGCAGGATTCCGAGACGGTCTCCTGGTATCGGGAGGATCGCCGCGGCCAGATCCTCGAAGAGGGCATCACCGAGGCCGGGTCCATTTCCTCGTGGCTGGCGGCGGCCACTGCCCATGCCAACTACGGCGTGCCGATGATTCCCTTTTACACCTTCTATTCGATGTTCGGTTTTCAGCGCATCGGCGATCAGCTGTGGGCCGCCGGTGACAGTCGGGCCAAGGGTTTTCTCATGGGGGCGACCGCCGGCCGGACGACTTTGAACGGTGAAGGTCTGCAGCATCAGGATGGCCAGGCCCTGCTTTTTGCCTCGACCTTTCCCACCTGTCAGGCCTACGATCCGACCTTCAGCTACGAGGTGGCGGTTCTGATCCGCCAGGGTATTGAACGAATGTTTGAACAGGGCGAGGATATCTTTTATTATATCACCCTGCAAAACGAGAACTACCAGCATCCGGAGATGCCGGAAGGGGTGGAGGAGGGTATCGGCCGTGGCATGTATCTCCTGCGCCGTGGGCAGGCGGCCGGTCCGGTCGTACAGTTGATGGGCTCCGGCGCCATCCTCCGCGAGGTTATCGCCGCCGCCGATCTGCTGGCTGAGGATTTTGGCGTGCGGGCCGATGTCTGGTCGATTCTCGGGGTCAATCAGCTGCACCGGGAAGGAATGCTGGTCGAGGACTGGAATCGCTATCACCCGGGAGAACCGAAGAGGCGGACCTATGTCGAGGAGATGCTTGAGGACTGTGAGGGACCGGTGGTTATCAGCACCGATTATGTGCGGGCCTATCCCGAGCAGTTGCGGCGCTTTATCCACCGGCCACTGACGGTTCTCGGCACCGACGGCTATGGCCGGAGCGACAGCCGGGCGGTACTGCGGAAATTTTTTAGAATCGACCGATACCATATCGTTGTTGCCGCCTTGCGGAGTCTTGCCGGTGCAGGTAAAATGGCCCCGGCAACGGTGGTTGAGGCAATGCAAAGATATGCGATAAATCCGGATGCGCCGAGTGCGGTCTGCAGTTGAGGAGGAAAACGAATGGCCATAGAAACGATACGTATCCCCGATTTCGGCGATGTGCAGAAGATTACCGTGGTTGAGGTCTTTATTCGCCCCGGCGAGCAAATAGCCCTGGAGGCCTCACTCATTGCCCTGGAGAGTGAGAAGGCGGTGATGGATATCCCGTCACCCTTTGCCGGGATCATCAAAGAGGTGCTGGTGAAGGCCGATGATGTGGTCGGCAGCGGTGATATCATCGCCCTTATTGAAACAGCCGAGGCGGTCGTTGAAAAAGTGGCAACGGTGCCACAACCGTGCAGGGCGCGGCCGTAGCTGTGACCGCGGCCGATAGTCCGACTGCGGCAACGGCCGGGCAGTCCGGCCGGCCGTCCCCTTCGCATGCCACCCCCTCGGTACGGGCCTTTGCCCGTGAACAGCAGGTGGATCTTGCCGGGATCATCGGCACCGGGCCGGGGGGACGGATTCTCCGGGAAGACGTTTTGGCGGGACTCGCCGGACAAGGTAAGCAGCAGCCGGCCGGCGAGGAGCGGACAACCTCCCCGCACCAGCCTTGAAGATTTCAGTAAATACGGGCCGGTTGAAGAGGTTGCCCTGGGGCGCATACAAAAACTTTCCGGGCCGCATCTGCAGAGGAGCTGGACCACCATTCCCCATGTGACCCATTTCGATCAGGCCGATATCACCGAACTGGAGAGGTTCCGAAAAGAATTGAATGGCAACTTGCAGGAGGGTGAGGTCGCCTACAGCCCCCTGGTCTTTGTTATCAAGGCGACCGCCGCGACCCTGAAGACCTTTCCGGCCTTTAACAGCTCCCTTGCGCCCGATGGTGCGAAAATCATCCTGAAAAAATACTATCACCTCGGCATCGCCGTCGATACCCCGGGTGGTCTGGTGGTACCGGTGCTGAAGGATGCCGATAAAAAAGGGTTCCGGGATATCGCCGGGGAACTTGAAACGACTCAGTTCCAAGGCCCGAGCCGGGAAATTGGCTATTCCCGACCTGCAGGGTGCAACCTTCACCATTTCCAGCCTGGGCGGTATTGGCGGCACCGGTTTCACCCCCATTGTCAACCTGCCGCAGGTTGCCATCCTCGGGCTGTCGCGGAGCGCCATGCAACCGGTCTGGGATGGGGAGCAGTTTGTGCCGCGGCTGATGCTGCCTTTTTCCGTGTCCTACGATCACCGGGCAATCGACGGGGCGGAGGCGGCGAGGTTCTGCCGGGCGCTCAGGCAAAATCTCGAAGATCTGAAAAGAACCCTGCTATAAGGAGCAACAGATGAGTGAAACAAAAAAATATGATGTCCTGGTCCTGGGTGGTGGTCCCGGTGGTTATACCGCCGCCTTTCGCGCCGCCGACCTCGGGCTTGCCGTCTGCCTTGTCGAAAAAGAGGAAAGGCTTGGCGGCGTCTGCTTGAATGTCGGCTGCATTCCTTCGAAGACCCTGCTGCATGCGGCAACGATCATCGAAGAAGCGGCAGCGGCGGCGGAATTCGGCGTTGATTTTGCCGCACCGCAGGTTGATCTGGAAAGACTTCGGGCGAAAAAGAATGCGGTCATCGGTCAACTGACGACCGGCCTTGACGGACTGTGCAGGGCGCGAAAGATCACCCGTCTGACCGGCAAGGGCACCTTCAAGGATCGGTCGACCCTGACCCTGTCCGGTGCGGCCGGGGAGCAGGAGGTGCAGTTTGCCAATGCCATTATCGCCACCGGTTCCCGGCCCTTCGTCCTGCCGAATATTCCCGCCGATCCGCGCATCTGGGATTCGACCGCAGCCCTGCAACTGACATCGGTGCCGAAACGGCTGCTGATCATCGGCGGCGGCATCATCGGTCTGGAAATGGCCCAGATCTACAGCGCCCTTGGTTCGCAGATCACCATCGTCGAGATGCTTGAGCAGATCATTCCTCCGGCCGACAAGGATCTCATCCAGCCGCTCTTTTTGAAGTTGAAAAAGCAGTATACAATTCTTACCAAGACCAAGGTAACGGAGGTCCGCCCGACCGCAGACTGTATTCAGGTCAAAATCGAGGGTGCCAATCTGCCGGAAGGGGGCGAATTCGATGCGGTCCTGGTGGCGGTCGGCAGGCGCCCCAATACCGCTGACATGGGCTTTGCCGAGATCGGTCTGCAGTTGACCGAACGCGGCTTTCTCCAGGTCAACGAGCGGCAGGAGACAAATATAGCCCATATCTATGCTATCGGCGATGTGGTCGGCGAACCGATGCTCGCCCATAAGGCCACCCATCAAGGCAAGGTCGCCGCCGAGGTCATCGCCGGACATAAAGCCGCCTTTGCCCCGATGACCATTCCCTCGGTCGCCTATACCAACCCGGAGGTTGCCTGGATGGGACTGACGGAGAAGGAGGCGAAAGCGCAAAATATCGAGTTCGACAAGGGCAAATTCCCCTGGGGTGCAAGCGGCAGGGCGCTCAGCGCCGGGGCCGCGACCGGGGTGACCAAGGTCCTTTTCGATAAAGGCAGCGGACGGATCATCGGCGCCGGGATCTGCGGCATGCATGCCGGAGAGCTGATCCATGAAGCGGTGCTGGCGCTGGAGATGGGTGCCAACGCCGAGGATATCAGCCGTACCGTCCATGCCCATCCGACCCTTGCCGAAACCTTTGCCTTTGCCGCCGAGATTGTCGACGGCTCGATCACCGATGTCCTGCCGCCAAAGCAGAAATAAATCCTTCATCGGGCCACTCCTGCGGGTGGTCCGGCCGCCTTTCGTTTCCTACCGATGAATCTGACCGAGGAACAGCAGCGCATCATCAACCACAGTGGTGGCCATGCCCGGGTCAGTGCGGTGGCCGGCTCCGGCAAGACCACGACCATGGTTGAACGGATCGGCCATCTGCTGCGCCAGGGGGCCGTAGCCGATCAGTTGCTGGTCCTGATGTTCAACAAGTCGGCGCGGGACTCCTTTGCCGAATCCATGACCCGAAACCTTGGCGACCTCGGTTGCCGTCTGCCCGAAGTGCGCACCTTCCATTCCCTTGGTTTACGCTTGGTCAACAGTTTTACCAAGCGCGGGGCCCTGCCGGCCTTTCGCCTGGTAACCGAGGATTATCTCCTGGAACGCTTGGCCCGGCAGGTAGTCAACGAGATGTATAAGGAAGAGCATGCCGACGAAGGCTGGCCGTCGGGCGAGGAGGTTGAGGAGTTTCTCACCTTTCTTGATCGGGTAAAAGGCACGGTGCTCGGGGCTGAGGAGGTTCTCGCCGGATCCGGCTTGCCGGCCCGCTACGGCTATTTTGTCCGGGCCTTCGAGCTTTTTGAAAAGGTCCGGCATGAGCAGAAGATCCGTTTCTATGCCGACCTCATCCACGAACCACTGATGGCGATGCGTGCCGACCAGGGACTTGCCGCCTGGGTCGCCGACCGGGTCGAGCATATCATCGTCGATGAATATCAGGATATCAACGAGGCACAGCAGCAGCTGTTGAAGATTCTCGCCGGGCGGCGGGCAAAGGTCATGGTGGTCGGCGATGTCGATCAGTGCATCTACGAATGGCGGGGGGCGCAGCCGGAATACATCACCAGCAGATTTCAGAAGGATTTTCCCGGTCCGGCCAACTACCTTCTGTCCTACACCTTTCGTTACGGCCACGGTCTTTCTCTTGCCGCCAACCATCTCATTGCCAATAACCGTAAGCGCGATCGGAAATTCTGTGTATCGCACGCGGTGACCCCGCATACCGGGATTTCCTGCCTTGAGGAACAGGACAAGTTCACCGGCAAGCACCACAATAAACTGCAGCATCCGGTGCTCGCCGTCCTGAGCGAATGGCAGGGGCAAGGGCGGACACTTGCCGAGGCGGTGGTGCTGGTCAGGCTCTTTGCCCAGAGTGTGCCGGTCGAGCTGGCACTCCTTGAAGCGGGTATCCCCTATCGTCTGGAGGGTAACAACCAGGTCTTCGACTGCCCGGAGATCCTGGCGCTTACCGGATACCTGCAGCTGGTGACCGGCACCCTGGACGGTGATGATCTGCCGACCCGGACGGCAACGCTTCTGGCCATGCTTTCCCAGCCGCATATGGGGCTGAAACGCGAGGAGCTGGAGAGCGCTGGCCCGGGCTATTGCCGAACAACCTCGTTCCGCCCCGCAACTGTTGAGTGGCTGGGGAGGCAGGGAGTTGCCTCCTTTTCTGCGGAAACGCTTTGCCGATACCGCCGAAAACTGGCGCCAGCTGGCGATGATGCCGCACTCCGGAACGGCCGCCGGTCTTCTTAAAACCATCGTTGAAAAATTGAAACTCTACGATTTCTACGACACTTTTTCAGCACGCACGGCAACCGCCGAAAATCGGGTGAAGACCTGCCAGGCCTTTATCGACTTTGCCGCCGGACAGCGATTGTCGGTCCCGGAGCTGCTGGCAAAAATTGCCGGCTTTCGGGCGGCAAGTCAGAACCGGGCGGCGGGCAGTCTGCTGATCACCTCCGTGCACCGGGCCAAAGGTCTGGAGTGGCCCCTGGTAATCCTGCCGGGCCTTGAGGAAGGTTCTTTCCCCTTTTATCGCCAGCAGGGGGGTGAGGATGTTGAGCTTGAGGACGAACGGCGCTTGTTCTACGTGGCAATGACCAGGGCCATTGAACAGGTTGTGTTCATCCATCCGGCCGATGCCCGCTTCCGCCGTAGCTTGGCCAAGGGCGGCAGCAAGTATCCGGGGCTGCCGGCCCGCGCCAGTCGCTTTCTCTATGAGGCCAATCCCGGACTTTCCGAGGAACTTGGCAAGATGCTGCACGGCAAGACGTCAGCTGCCGAAAAACCCCTTGGTGGAGAGGACATGGCGATGGCCGAGGCCTATCTCAAGGCGGTGGGAAGCAGTGTGGAATTCCTCGCGCCGCGGAAGGAGCAAGTCCTACCCGAGAGGACTGCCGGCAAAGTCCTCGATATCGGTGATATCGCCGAAGGGCTGCGGGTCTGGCATGCGATTTTTGGCGCAGGAACGGTCGCCAAGGTCATGGACAGGAAACAGGGCCGGCTGAAGGTGACGTTCGATGAGCAGGGCGAGATCATCCTGCTCGCCGGCTATGCCAGGTTGCAGACGTTGTGAGCGGCAATCTTCGGCACCTTGCCGAAGGAAACCGATCAGTCTTGATAGGCGGTGGTATATTCCCTGAACAACTCCATGATTCTTCAAGGTTCGCCGGCCCGGTCGGCCATCACCGACCTGTACCGAATCGATGGCGACCACCGGTACCACCTCTTTTACCGAGGAGGTGAGGAAGGCCTCGTCGAAGAGGCGAATCTCATCCTTATGCAGTTGCCGTTCTTCAACGGCGAATTCCCGGCGGGCCAGCTGCAGGACCACCTGGCGGGTGATGCCGGGCAGGATCCGGTCGCAGGGCGGAGTGATGAGGGTGTCGCCGCGCAGGGCAACAAGGTTGGAGGTGGTTCCCTCCAGCAGATAACCGTCCCGGTCGACATAGACCGCCTCAATGGCCTGTTGGCTGCGGGCTTCTGCCTGACAGAGAATGGCCGGAATGTAGTTAATCGATTTGGCGCCCGGCATGAAGCGTTCCACAGTGGCAGGTGATGATCTTGGCCCCGTCCCTGTACCACTCTTCCGGCATGGCTTTGACCTCGCCAATCATCACCAGCAGGCGGGGAGAATTGTCCGGCGTGATACAGTCCGAGCTTATGCCGCCGGTGACAACAATGCGGATATTACTCTCCCGGTGATTATTACGGGCCAGGGTCTCTTTGACGATCTCCGTCAGGGCAGGCCTGCGAGTGCGGCAGCTGCAGGCCGATGAGCCGTGCCGAACGCTGAAGGCGCAGGAGGTGGTCATCGAGGTGAAAGGGGATGCCGTTGTAGGTCCGCAGAAAATCAAAAATTCCGAAACCGCGCAGTACCGAAAGGTCGTCGACAGGGATGGTCGCCTGATGGTCTTCGACGAATTTTCCGTCGATAGAGTAGATGCTCATGAGTTCTGTTCCTCAGCTATTCAGAGAAAGGTGGCTCTTGGCCCTTCAGCCTTGCATTTTTCAATATGTATTTCTACCGCTTCGCGGAAGTTTGCCTCAAGTTCCTCAAAGCTTTTACCGCTGTAAGTGAGTTCCTCATCGATGAAAAGGATTCTGCCGTACAAGGAATAGTCGCTGGTACTTACCTCAATAGTTCCGTGGTATCCTTTATGAACTATGGTCTTCTGTGCCACACCTTCTCTCCCTTATTCCATTTCTAAATCAAGCGTTGATGGTTTCGCAAGAAGTCAATTTCTGTCATTTCGAGGAGCAGAGCGACGAGAAATCTCTTAATTATTCCGGAGATTTCTCGTTGCACTCGAAATGACAAAACCGGCGATTTTCCTCTTTTTGCGAAACCGTCAAGTGTTAACTTCGGCAAAACTATAATAATCTTAAGGCGTAAAAGGCAAGAGATTAATTTTTTGGCAGATCTGCCGGCAAGGCAACAGCCGGTTGAGAAATCTCTTGAAATGGAATAAGAGGAGAGGGCAAATGAAAGCCACCCTCACTTTCCGGAGTCTGTCGTGATTATTCTCAACTCACTGTTTCCTATTTTTGCCCTGCTTCTCTTCGGCGCAGTCTTGAAGCGTACGGGGTTGACGGATTCCCTGTTTCTGAAGACCTCCGACCGGCTTATCTATTATTTCTTTTTCCCGCTCATGCTGTTTAAGGAAATCGGCGGTGCTTCCTTAGATAAGGGCATAGACTGGGATTTTTGTCTGGCCTGTCTCTGTGCCCTGCTGGCCATGTATCTGCTCAGTACCCTGATCATCAAACTGTGGCCGGTTGCCGACTATAAGGCCGGGTCTTTTTCCCAGAGCTGCTACCGCTTCAACACCTATATCGGGGTTGCCGTTATTGTCAACAGCCTCGGCGCGGAAGGGGTGAAAAATTTCGGTATCATGATCGGTTTTACCATTCCCCTTATCAATTTTTTTGCCGTTTCTACCTGTATTTGGTTTTCCGGACAGGATGTCGGTCTTAGGCGACGGCTGGTTATTGTCGGTCGGTCGCTGGTGGCAAATCCGCTTGATTCTCGGCTGTCTTGCCGGCATCGCCTATTCCCGGCTCTTCGGCAGTTTCCCGGTCTTTATTAATAATTCCCTGAGCTTGATCTCGTCGGTGGCCCTGCCGCTGGCCTTGATCTCGATCGGCGGTACTCTCACCTTTGCCGGGGTTCGGGGCAATCTGGCGCCGGCCCTGCTCGGTGCATTTTGCAAACTGGCGGTTCTGCCGATGCTCGGCTGGCTGTTTTTTTATATCTTCAACGTCACCGGATTGCCATTCAAGGTGGGCATGATATTCCTCGCCCTCCCGGCATCGACGGCCATCTATGTACTTTCTTCGCAGATGCATAGCGATATCAACCTGGCCTCGGCGGCGATCGTTGTTTCCACCCTGCTGTCCTTTGTCTCCCTGTCGGTGGTTTTGCTTTTATAGGAACCGTTAAGAAATCTGCAAATTTATTTTTCCGAGGGCTGGTTCTTAGCGGCGATGGAATATATACTATAGGGACAAAAGGAAACAAAAACTTCAGATACCACGAAAGGAGTGTGGCATGAGAGGCACATACGAAGCATACATCCTGGTAAAGGTGAAGGGCGGTTGGCACTATGTCTGTGCTTTAAACCGGCCGAAAAAAGGTCAGGTGAATTTTGATCAGCTCAGCTACCGAGAAAAGCAGGAATACCTGCAAAGTGGGGTAATCTGGAATTGACTTCTTGGCGAGCGTGCGAACAAAATGGGCCATACTCCGAGGTGTCGGAGTATGGCCCATTTTGTTGTTGAGGATTATGAACTGCAGGAAAGCATGGAGCAGCCGGCTCGGTTGCGCGCCCATTCCGGGCGTTTTGCCGCGAAATGCTCCTTCTCCGGCTGTTCGTCGTAGGGGTTGCGGAAAAGCTCAAGAAGTTCGCCGACCAAGACATAGTCCCCGGCTTCCGCCTGGTCGATGGCCAGTTGCGCGAGATAGTTGCGCAGCACATACTTGGGATTGGTGCTGTTCATCCGTTGCCGTCTTTCTTCTTCCGACTGGCTGTCTTTTTCTGCCCGACTGCAGATAGGTTCTGAGCCACCCGTTCATTGTTGCCGTATATCCCTCGGTCAGCTGCTCCGGTTGGTAGTAGGCGTCGAGGAGAGATTTCCGGAAGGGAGTCTCCTGCAGCGAATTGTGCATGTTTGTCGGCAGGGTCGCCAAGTTTCGGAAGAAGATGCTCATGTCGGTCTCGACCAGCGGCAGGATCTCCACCAGTTCCTTTATGAGATGGTCATCCGTGTTCTTTTCGAACTGTGCAAATCCGAGTTTTTTTGCCATCATGTCGTTCCAGCCGTTCAGGAAGAGCTCATTGTAGTCGGCAAGGGCCTCTTGCAAGGGCTCAACGCGGTCGATCAGAGGATAGATGGCATTGGCAAGTTGCAGCAGATTCCATTGACCGATATGCGGTTGATTATTGAAGCTGTAGCGGCGGCCGTGGGCATCGGTGGTGTTGGGGGTCCAGTCAGGGGAAAAATCTTCAAGCCAGCCGTACGGCCCGTAATCGATGGTAAGACCGAGGATCGACATATTGTCGGTATTCATCACCCCGTGCACAAAGCCGACTCGCATCCAGTGGACAATGAGAGTGGCGGTGCTTCGGCAAATTTCTTTAAACCAGCTGATATAGGTCGCCGGTGACGGGGCGCCGAGATTTGGAAAATCGGTACGAATGGTGTAATCGACCAGCCTTTGCAGAAGGGCTGTTTCGCCTCGTGCGGCAAGGATCTCGAAATTTCCGAACCTGAGAAAGGAAGGGGCGACCCGGCAGACCACCGCCCCCGGTTCATCTTTCGGGTGGCCGTCATAAAACATATCCCGTTCAACCAGTTCACCGGTGGCGATTACGCTCAAGGCGCGGGTGGTCGGGATGCCGAGATGGAACATCGCCTCACTGCATAAAAACTCGCGGATCGACGAACGGAGAACGGCCAGACCGTCAGCCCGCCGCGAATAGGGGGTCGGCCCCGCTCCTTTGAGCTGCAGGGTGAAGCGTTCCTGCGTTGATTGACGACTTCTCCCAGATTGATCGCCCGGCCATCGCCCAATTGCCCGGCCCAGCTGCCGAACTGATGGCCGCCGTAACACATGGCCATAGGATCCATCCCGGGCAGGATCTTGTTGCCGACAAATACTTCGGTGAAATCCTGAGACAAGCAGGTTGTCTCAGATGAGATCCAGCAATTCCGCAACCTCACGGCTGTAGGCAACCAGTCGGGGGGCCGACACCCTGGTCGGCAGGACCCGCGAGTAACAGGCGCCGGTGACCTGACGACGGTGATTATCCGATTGTCGGGTCGGCGGGTAGCTCACGCGTAAATCGGTTGTCAAAGGTCAGCGATTCAAGGGTCCGGTGGTGAAAGGGCATATTCATTGGCAATTCTCAATTATGGTGGAAGGCCTTGTGCGATCAGGCTATGTTGTAGCAATTTTGTATGATCGATCTCGCTCGCAGCACTCTAATCATGCCACAATGTGGCAGCAAGGGGCGGGGCAGTACCGGGACTCCTGATAACGACCGAATCTGTGCTGTTTCGCTGGAAAGAGTTGCCACAATCGGTAACAAGGGTTATTTATTTAACAGAACGTGTGAAGATAAATGTTCTCGACGCATGAAAAAGGAGTTGCACGAGCTGATGATTGTGCGAATTTTCGTTGCGGTTTTTTCCTCTTTGGTCGGCGGTCTCAGTTATCTGACCGGCCTGGCAAAGCTGATGACCGCCTTTCTCCTCGGATTTGGTGCTGTTTGTTCGTTTTTGCTGGGAGTGCTGTTTGTTTTGCCGGTAAATGCCAATCGACTGTTTTTTCCCGATTTACGAAAAGGTTCCAGCCTGGCCGTATTTTTTGGTTGGGGCCGTTCTTGCCGGGATGATTCCAGCGCTCTTTCTGCTTGAAACGCCAAACCTGCTGCGCTGGCCGAAGAGGTATCCGCCGTCCACTTCAAATACCTGTTCGGAGCAGTCGGCGGATACCTTGTCAGCCTGTTTGCCTCGTCGGTGTATTGGTTTCCCTCCGAGGTGGTGCGTCGTTCAGCCGATACCTCGGCGCTTGCTTCCGAGGTACTTTTCGGCACCTGTCTGTTCCTCGTCGGAGTAACCATCTCCTGCGGTCTTTTTTATCGGGCTTCGAAAGGCTGTTCGGAGCGTCATCCCGATCTCATGCGGCGATTCGTGCTCGGCTTGTTTGCCTTTTTCCAGCTCGACAAGATGCCGCTTCTGGTGGCCTACCTGCTCATCTATTCTCCGGAAACCGGGGTGATTTTTCCCCATCTTGCCGCTCTGGCCCTTGCCTCCTATATCCCCGTCGGCATCTTTCTCTTGCGGACAACTCTTGACTCGCAGGAGATGTGAATTTCTTTTTCGTTCTTTGGACTGCTTCGCCGAACATCGGCAGGGTATGCGCCAGATCCCCCTGAAAGAAGAAGTCGGAGAGAGGAATGCTGCCCTGGGAACCGGGCACCGAAAGCGCCTGATCCTGGTTGAATTCGTAGATCAAGCCACCCTGCTGCTTTACCAGTTCGGGCAGGCCGGCGGCGGGATAGACCTGGGCGGAAGTGCCGATAACCAGAAGGAGATCGCAGTTTGCCAGCAGCTCTTCAATGTGGTGCAGGCTTCTTACCGATTCACCAAAAAGGACAACATTCGGTTTGTAAGGATAGCTGCAGGAAGGCATTCCGGCACTTCTTCCTCCGGTAATGATCTTCGGTCACCGGTGTTACATGGCCGCACTGCAGACACTGGAGGTGCTGGTGATCGCCATGAATTTCCAGCACCTTGCGGCTGCCCGCTGCCTGGTGCAGGTTGTCGACGTTTTGGGTAATCAGGCCCTTCAGGAGACCGTCATTTTCAAAGTCGGCAAGAACCCGGTGGGCACGGTTGGGCTTTTTGCCGAGCAGGCTTCGACCCATTTGCCGATACAGCTGCCAGGCTTTTTGCGGGTTACTGAGAAAGACATCAAGGGTGGCGTATTCGTCGGGTGAAAAGACCGACCAGAGACCACCCGGGCTGCGGAAGTCGGCAATGCCGCTGCCTACTGAGATGCCGGCACCGGTCAAAGCTGCCGCCCTGGATGCAGTTGTAAATCGTTCCGCTGCCTGGGGGAGATGTTCCTCGTTTTTCTTGGGGATGATGGTTTTCATGACGCACCTTCAGAGTATGATTTGAGCCTATGATTTGTCCCGGACAGACTATTTCTTTGATTTGGAGTGCAGGGTGATCCGCTCCACCACTTTTTGGTAATAGTCATTTTGCCCGGCAATATTGACCGGTGAAGAACGCTGAGCATCTATCTTCATGAGGAGGACATTGAGCTTTTTCATCTGCTTCAGCCGTTCGTGTTCATCCTCGGTGCAGGCGATGAGATCTTCGAGTCTTTTTACTTCTTTGCGTTCCTCGATCTCCGGCGGCAGATAGCCGCTGTTTTTGAGGATTTTGTAGGCCATTTTCAGGTCGTCGGGAACAAAACGGTCGTCGTCCAGGGGGAGCGGCTTATTCTTCCATTTCGGCGAATTGAGATCTCTCTCCTGCATGGCCTGGGCAATTTTTTGTTCAGCGATAAAGGAAAGAGGATCCATGAGACCTCCGGTTATTGGTATTCAGCGCAGGACAGTCTGCAGCCACTTGGATATGTCGCTTATCTGTGCCGGGCAGACGGAATGCTCCATCGGGTAGCTTTTGTAGCTGACCTGATAGCCTTCCTTGGTCAGACGGGCAGCGGCCTGGCGGCCAAGGGCCTCGGGGACGATTGGATCGTCGAGGCCGTGCTGGATGTTGATGGGGATCTCTTTGTTTGCCGGACTGAAGGTGAGAATATCGGCAGTGGCCAGGTAGGTGGACATCGCCAGCAGGCCGCCGAGGGGGGTGGCGTGGCTGAGCGCCAGGTGATAGGCGACCGCCCCTCCCTGGGAAAATCCGGCGACGACCAGCCGTTTGCCGGCGATACCCCGGGCGAGTTCCCGGTCGATAAAGCCGCCGATCGCCTTGGCCGAGGCCAGCAGTCCCGGCTGATCGACCTTGCGGTCAATCTGCATCTCAAGAATGTCGTACCAGGCGGGCATGACAAAGCCGCCGTTGACTGTTACCGGCATCGACGGGGCGTGGGGAAAGATAAAGCGCACGGCCAAAGTGGCCGGCAGTCGCAGCTGTTCGACGATGGGGGCAAAATCGTTGCCGTCCGCCCCCAGGCCGTGCAGCCAGATCACCGTACAGTCGGGATTGGGGCGTGTTTCCAGTTCAATGGCCGGCAAAAGTGTCATGTTTTTCCTCGTGGCGGTTGGGCGGATTAGAACGTCAATATCATCACGGCAAATCAACAAACCAATGGTATCATGATTTCCGGGCCAATTGCTATATTTTCAAAAGCGTTTTGTGAAAAATGTGCAGGTGACGGGGAGCCGATGGTGCCTTGGACAAAGAGTGAAATTGCTGTTTTTTCTGCCGGAAGATGGTATCGTTTATCCCTTCAACAGCGGTGCGCCGTCGGCCTACAGGAAAATCGATATCTTTGGAGTGAACACCATGACATTACAGGAAAGAGTCAAAGGTGAATTGAAGGTGGCCATGAAGGCCAAAGACAGTGATCGGACATGGGCGATCCGAGTTCTGATGGGGGAATTCGGTCGTCAGACGGAAAAGGAGCTGAGTGATGAGCAGGTTGTCGCCATCATTAAAAAGCTTATTAAATCGGAGCGGGAATTGTCTGGCGGCGAAGGGCCAGGAAGGCAGTCCTTTTCTCACCATCATGGAAGAATATCTGCCCAAGGCGGTGAGCGAGGAGGAGATTCGTGCCTGGATCGAAGGCAATCTCGATTTCTCCACCTTTGCCAACCGGATGCAGGCCATGCGTCCTATCATGAACCATTTCGGCAGCGCTGCCGACGGCAATGTGGTGAAGAAAATCCTCATGAGCTATTCGCTGAGAGGACTTTCGTCCACCCCTTCCGGTTGTAATGCATCGGCCTTCTTTACCGTGAGGTCACCGGACGTCTGGGTAATACCTAGAATCGTGTGCCAGATATCGTCTTGATTCCAGCGTTTGAGGATAAGAACCGGCTGGGTTGCAAGAAATTCGAGGATTTTCTGACCTCACTGCCCAGTAGACCGGACAGGACGAACCATTTCTGACGGAGAAAGCCCTCGGTACGTACCAGATTCTTCATTACCTCGAAATGGATATTGGCCACCAGCAGGTCGGTGGCAATGGCGGTATGTTCTTCCGCTTTGCCGTTGACCACCAGGATGCGGTCCTCCAGGGGTTGAGGAGAACGTTTTGCCGCGTTGTTCTGGCCGCCAGGTAGTTATAGTCGACGGCGACACTTTGTCGGCAGCCGAGTTTTGCCGCGGCCAGGGCCAGGATGCCGGTGCCGGAGCCCAGATCGAGCATACTCTGCACCTTGTTGCCGGCACAGGCGATATCGATGGCCTCCAGGCAGGCCTGGGTGGTTGTATGGGTGCCGTTGCCGAAGACCACCCCTGAATCGATGGTGATTGCCACGTCGTTTTCTCCGGGCGAGGCCTTGATCCAGGTGGGGTTGAGGAGGAAGCGGCCGATGCGCACCGGTTCAACGCTGCCACCCTGCCACTGGGCATAGGTCATTTCATATTCGTCCAGCAAGCTTTCGACCGGGAAAGATCGGAGAGGATCTGTAACAACTTGTTCACGTGCCGGTTGGGTAAAAAAGAGAAAGCTGAAGTCGTCCTCGACCCAGTTGCCGACAAAGTGTTCGGCATCAATCGGCTGATGGGCGGGAACAATCCCCTCTATGTAGTAGATAAAAAGGAGGGTGTCGGGGCGGAGGAGCGGTCTTGGTCCGACATGGTGCAGCTGGTTCTAATATCTGATTTTGCGAGAGAAAGCTCAAGACTCCGCCGACCATGGTTTTCACCTGTTCCACCGGGATATCATCGCTCTTGACCTCGGCGGCCTTGTCGTAGAGTTCCAGCCAGGTGAGTATCTCTTTATTTTCCTGCCTGTCGTAAATCTGTCTTTTATATGCCTCGCCGGTCAATTGTAAGCCCTTCTTGGCAACCGCCTTGTTTTGGATTTCATTGTAAATTTTTATTCCTTTGGCAAGGCAGAGGTTGCGCAGGTGTTTCTCCAGCACGGCACCGGCGATAATCGTCGCCGCCCGGAGATTATGGGTCTCAAGCTGCACCTTGGCGAGTTGCAGCATATCTGTCAAGACGTCGCGGGTAATCGCCCCGCTGGTGGTTTCCAGCCAATCGCCGCGCAGGTCTTTTTCGGCTGCGGTGAGGATGCCGATACCGCGCCGGGTTCGACTTGCGGTGGCCTGGGTGACCTCGGATTTAAAACTCTGGTGATAGGTGCTGTCCTGGCCGAAGACTCGGCCGAGAAAGGACATGGCGGAGATCCTGAAGTCGTGGAATTTCTCTTCACTGACAAGTCTTTTCTGCTGGTTTTCTCCGGCCTCGGTGGCGAGCACTTTATCGCCGGCGGTTAAGAGTGTCGCCAGTTGGGCAACAAGTTCGTCCTGGTTTTTCATGATAGCTGGCTGATTTTTCCGATTTCCTGAGGTGAATGGCGATTTTCGATTTCCCCCGATATACTCTCTACGGGGAAAAATATCATCAGCCGAGTAGGGGCGGTTAAGAAATTTATATGGTGACGGGAACACTCAGTCATCGGGGAGAAGTTTCAGGGCCGTATCATTTTTCAAGGTTTCCAGGATAAAAGAGGTCTTGACGTTTTGGATTCCCGGAATGCCCGACAGCTTGTTGTTGACGAAATTGGTGTAGGCGTTCATGTCTTTCACTGCCACCTTGAGGAGGAAATCGACTTCGCCGGTCAGTTGATGACACTCAAGAACCTCGGTCATGCTTGTCAGCCGTTCCTTGACGTTTTGCAGGGAGGAGATCTGGTGGTGACTGAGGCAGACCATGACGATAGTTTGCAGGCCAAAACCGCTATGCTCGCGGTCCAAAATCGCCACATATTTGGCAATGACCCCCGCCCCTTCGAGTCGTCGCACCCGTTCGAGGACGGCGGGGGGTGACAGACCGACCTTCTGAGCCAGCCTGGCGTTGGTAATTCGGCCGTCCTGTTGCAGTATGGTGAGAATTTTTTTGTCGATGAGATCAAGCATTGTCGAACTCGCGGGTGGAAGGATGGTTGTGGGTGGTGAAGAAAAGGATTGTAGCGAATTTTCGCAAAAATGAAAAGAGGTTGATGCATCGTCGCCTGCACCGAGCACCTGGAATGTTGCGGTGCAAAGTTTTTGTTGCATCGGTGATTGGGTCGTGCCGGAGGAAAAGGACAGCGTAAATAGTGCAGCTTGCAAGATATCGGGAACGTCGCGGCACCGCTGGCAATCTGTTGCAGCACCACTGAGCTTCCGGCCATTAAACCCGCAGTCTGTCTTTCTATCTGCTATGCGTTCACTCCTGACTGTCTCGTTCCTTTCATCCTCATTTTTCTTTTGAAACGACTGGCAACGTTGCAAAAAAAATGAAAGTACGGAGAGATTTCGTCTTGATCATTGCAGATTTGATCTTCAGAAACTCCTGAAAGTTCTTTGGCGATTTTCTGTTGGCATGCAGCTTGCTTGGAAGTAAGTACGTAGATGACTATGGGTGCGGTCCCGTACCCGAAAAAATCTGGCCGATCACGACCAACAGCAAAGGAGAGGATAAACATGAAGAAGAGGATGTGGATCTTACCGTGGTTTTTCGCGGCAGCAGCACTGTTGCTCGGCACCCATACACAGGCAGCCGACGAAACCAAGACGGCGGCTCCGGCCGGGGAAGCAGTGGCGGCGCCGACCATCGCCATCGACAAAACCGAACTCAGCAACGGCGGGGTGATCAAAATAACCGGCAAGGCGCCGGCCGGTAAGCCGGTGTATCTTGAGGTATGGGCCGACGAACACGACGTGCGCTCCAGCCGTTTCGACGCCGACCCGGACAAAGACACCGGTAAGCGTCCCTACCTCTTTTATATCACCGGGGAAATGCCGGCGTACTATAAGATCTTTGTACCCAAGGATCTGAAGAAGGTCCTCGACGAAGAGAAAAAGCAGGGCAATAAGTGGAGCTATTCAAAGCTCCTGAAAGACCTCGGTGCCGATGTTGCCTATAATGAACCGGCGAAGATCAAGATCGATCGCCATCAATCGTCACTCATGGCAAGCATCATCGGCAGCCGCGGACCGCTCCTCGAAGCCATGGACGAGAAGCAGACCCGCAGTCGTTCGATGCAGTTGGTCAAGGCCCGTTTCCGCACCATAGACAATGTTCTGGCCCCGGAGATCGACGTCCAACCCGATGGTTCCTATTCCGCCGAGATCAAGGTTCGCGACGGCGTTGCCCCCGGCAAATACAAGATAGTCGCCGTCGTCGATAAAAAGGCGAAAAGTGAGACCCTCACCTTTGAAAACAAGATTTCTTTTCCGACGATGTATCTCGACAACGCCGGTACCAGCATGAACATCATCTACCCCTTTTTCCTCAGTCTGGCAGTGGCCATTTTCGGGGTGCTCATGGGTGCCGGTGGTGGGTTTATCATGAATCCCCTGCTTCTTGCCCTCTTTCCGGCCCTGCCTCACACCGTGGTTGCCGGGACGGTTACGCCCACCGTGCTTTTTTCCCAGGGCAGCGGTATCTTCAACTATTCGAAGATCAACTTTATCAGCTGGAAACTCGGCTGCGGCATCGGTATGGCCATGCTCGTCGGCGGCTTTATCGGGCCGAAACTGACCGAGATGATCACCCTGGATCAGTTCAAGTTCGCCTTCGGCTGGATTCTCCTGATCCTGGCCGCCTTGATGTTTTGGCAGACCACGCCCAAATATCTCGCCGGCAACAAAAAGGAACAGGCCATTCTCAAGGAGTTTAAAAAGCGCGCCGAAGAATCGGCCAAGAGCAAGTAACAAGATCTCATTCGGGAGGATTCCAATATGAAGGTAGAATTTTGGGGACAGGAATTTCAGGTCAATATGTTCGTCGGTTGTACCGGTGGCTTTCTCATCGCCGTGTTGGCATCAATGTTCGGGTTTGGCGGTGGGCCCTTCATGGTGCCGCTGATGTCGGTGGCTCTGCGCCTGCCGATGTATCTGGTGGTCGGGAGTTCACTGCTGGCAATCTTTTTTAACACCACGATCAGCACCATGCGCCATTATCAGTTCGGCAATTTCGACCTGATCTTTTTCCTGGCGATGTTTCCGGCAGCGATTCTCGGCGGCTACATTGCCCCGCAAATCGCCAAGAGGGTCAGTCCGACCGTGGTTAAGCGGGTTGCCTGCGTTGGTTTGGTACTCCTCGCCCTCAATCTGCTCGGTCTTTATTAAAATCACACCATTCCATAGGGGAGGATCGAATGATGATTCGATCCTCCCGTTCTTTTTTTCTTCCTTTCATTCAAGCTCCCCCAGGACCAGTTGCACCATCTCCCGTACTTGCGGATCCGGATCATCAATTTTTTGACGGACAAGCTCCACGGCCGCCTCGCTGCCGATAATACCCAGGAGGGAGATGGCCTCGCCGCGCAGCAGCGGTTCGTCGGCAGCCAGTACTTCGAGGAGGGAAGGGATGGCAAGAGCAAGTTTATCCGGCTGAATGAGCAGAAGCTCTTCAAAAAGAACGGAGATGCCGAGACGTACGCTGAAACGCTGATCTCGGAGAAGGTCACCGGTCCAGGCGTAGTATCGTGGCTCGCGGCGGAACATCGCCACGATATTTTCGACATGCCCCTGGTCGAGAAAATCAGCAATAACCTGTTTCAGTTCCTGGTCACTGACCGAGTTGCGTGATTGCGGCATCATCTGGCAAGAAAAGTTGTATTTTCATCATAAAATTGACTACAATGAGAAGAAAGTACGGTTACAGTGCTTCTCTTTGCAGCGAAACGCAAGACCTTTGTTGTATCCGGTTTGCCTGCTGCTTATGGGTGGGACGTGTCAATTATCAACGAATGGGAGGCCGGCTTTGGCAAAAATCGGGCGGTTGTTTATGACGGCGATGCTCCTTGCGGTGGGGATATTGCTTGGCGGCTGCGGGCAGAGTCCCCACGTGGTGCATATCAGTACCGATCCTTCGGGGGCGATGGTGTTTTTCAACGACAAAGTGATAGGCGAAACACCTATGGATACTATCATCCAGCAACGCAGTGGCGATTACAACGTCTACACCTTCAGGGTAGTGAAGGAAGAGTATATGCCGATGCGAAAGGTGTTCAAGGAACAGTTATATCACGAGACGGTTCACGACCTCATCCCGACGACACTGCACTTCGTTCTCGAGGAGCGGAAAAAATATCCCATTCACATAAGCTCCGAGCCGAGCGGGGCGATCGTCACACTTAACGGTGAAGTTATCGGCGAGACGCCGTTCACGACGATTGTCCGCGAGAGGATTGGCAATCCGCGGGTATTCGACTTTGTTGCGATAAAGGAAGGGTATGAGAAGGGGCAAAACGTGTTAAAAGAGTTTTTGCCCCAGGAAAATGGCACGGTATTTGTTTTTCCTGAGAGCCTGCATTTTGAACTGAAAAAGTGAACTGAAAAAACTGCAAGGAGGAGATCTGCTATGGCTGTGGAGTGGAGTGTTGGGACGATGCTTGGGATCTCCAGCGGATACTGGCGCGGCTGTGCCCTCCAGGCCGGAGTACGGCTGAAAATTTTCTCGGTGCTCGGGAGTGGCCCAAGGATGCGTTGGCGGTAGCCATGGCAGTCGGCAGCGAGATTCGGGCCACCGGATTGCTGCTTGACGCCCTGGCGGCCATGCATTTGCTTGTGAAAACAGACGGCATCTATGAAAACAGGGAGTTCGCCGGAAAATTTCTGGATGCCGGTTTACCCGGCTATATGGGCCATATCATCCTGCATCATCACCACATCCTTGACGGTTGGGCGCAGCTCGATGCAGCGGTGATGACCGGGAAAAAAGTTGCTCGGCGTTGCTTACGGTACGGAAATTGAGCGAGAAAGTTTTCTGCTGGGCATGTTCAATCTGGCGATGGGGATCGCCCCGCAGTTGGTGGGGCAGTTCGATCTGGCCGGTCGTAAAAAATTGCTCGATCTGGGCGGGCGGTCCCGGAACCTATGCCATCCACTTTTGTCTGGCCAATCCGGAGCTCAAGGCGGTTATCCTTGATCGGCCAAGCACCGATCCTTTGCTCGACAGACCGTGGCTCGTTTCGGTTTGTCCGAGCGGATCGACTTTATCGGTGGCGATTTCAATGTTGATCCCCTAAGCGGCGGACCATACGATGTCGCCTGGTTGTCGCATATCCTGCACAGCAACTCAACGGAGGAGTGCCAGGAGTGTATCAACAAGACCGTCGCCGCTTTGGTACCGGGCGGTTTGACTTCTCATCCATGACTTCATCCTCGACGACACTAAGGACGGGCCGGAGTTTGCCGCACTTTTTTCTCTTAATATGCTGGTCGGCACGGATGGCGGTCGGTCCTTTTCACGGACCGAGATATTCACCATGCTCGAACAGGCCGGCGTTGGCGAAATCAAACACCGCAAATGTGCTACGCCAAACGATTCGTCCGTTATCAGTGGGGTGAAAAAGTAGGTTGCCGAATACAGTTTCGTAGGATGGAAAAAAATGCACTTCTATGCAAAAATCCGCAAAATTAGTTGCGTCAGCCGAGGCAATCAGCTAGCATGAGGTCGCTGAAGCACGGGAGGATGATCGGTGCATACTTAAAATGTATTCAATTTCAGTATACCGATTTCACTTCCTGGGTTTAGACCAGAACACAGGGGCGTTGAGGATACCAATGTCAGGATGTGGTGCAGTGTAAATGATCGGATACCGCACCACCGGCCATGGTCAACCGAACAAAAAAGCTGTTACAACACAAGAGGAGAAAAGTATGTCGAAGCGAAGGATTTCCGTGTTTTCAATGATGGTTGCCGCAGGTATGACACTTGCGTTAATCGGTTCTGCAGGAGCTGCGGACAAAGCCATCAAAATCGCCACCCAGTCACCGCTGTCCGGGGATCAAAGTCTCTACCGGTGTGGACATCAAGCGTGGTGCCGAAATGGCCCTCGAGCAGTTGGGTGGACCATTGACCGCATTGGGTTTTAAAGTCACATTCGCCCCGTTTGACGATCAAGCCAATCCCGACAACGGCGTTGCCAATGCCAAGCAAATCGTGTCCGACCCGGCAATTCTCGCCATTGTCGGCCATTATAATTCCGGCGTACAGATTCCTTCCTCTGAAGTGTATCATACCTCCGGTCTTGCCAACGTTTCTCCGGCCAACACCAATCCGAAGGTAACCACCCGTGGCTATCTGGAAGTAAACCGTATCGTTGGCCGTGATGACGTGCAGGGTGTGGTTGGTGCCGACTTTGCCGCCGCCAAAGGCGTGAAGACCGCGTTTGTTGTTCATGATAAATCGGCATATGGTCAGGGTATTGCCGAGTTCTTCAAGAAAAAAGCCGAAGAAAACAAGATCAAGGTCTTGGGTTTTGAAGGAACTGAAGAAAAGGCCAATTTTGACGCTATCCTGTCCCCGGTCATCGCCGGCAATCCTAATTTGGTGTACTTTGGTGGTATGGCTGCCCAGGCTGCCGTTCTCTTTAAACAGGCTCGTGAGAAAGGATATGAGGGAACCTTCCTGAGCGATGACGGTTTTGATTCTGCGGATGCTGCTAAAATCGGTGGAAAAACCCTCATCGACGGTGGTGGAACTTTCTATTCAACTGTTGCCGGCCCGGCATCGGTATACCCCGGAACTGCTAAATTCATAACCGATTTCACCGCAAAATACAACGCAGCACCCCAGCCTTTTGCCGCTCAGAGTTATGACTGTATGGCTATCTGCTTGAAGGCCATCGAGAATGCAGTTGTAGCCAACAAAAATGAGATTCCGACCCGTGAAGCTGTTGCCAAGGCCGTTCGTGCGCTGAAGGGCTTCAAAGGTATCACCGGCACCTATACCTTCAATGCAATAGGTGATCCGGAGAAATCTCTGTATTTTGTACAGCAGGTTAAATCTGCTGATCCTGCTGCATGGAGCCAAAATCCAATCTTCCAGACTCTGGAGATTGCACCTCCCAAATAAAACTTCCTAGGTTCTTTGCCCCGGCCCTTTGCTGTTTAAAGGGCCGGTTCTTTATCAACTCTGGGGAGTTATTATGAAACGATTCCTGAGATATATTAATGTATATGAATTAGTCCGGCCAATCGGCCAGCTGCTGACCTTTTCCGTCGGCAGCGTCTGCGGTCATGTCGGCGATTGTTGTGGCTCTTGCCCTGGTTCTTGATAGGACGAGCGTCGGTGTCCACCTCATGGACAAGCTGAATGTCACCGTGTTCACCTACACCCTAACCAATCTGCCCCAGGTGGTTATCGACGGGCTTGACCATCGGCTTTGTTTACGCCGCCATCGCTCTTGGCTATACCATGGTGTACGGGGTTCTCCAGTTCATTAACTTTGCCCACAGTGAAATTTTTGCGGTTGGCGCCTTTGTCGGAGTGGAGCTCCTCATCTTCTTGCAGTCGGCCGGGGTTCTGGCCGGTGCCTCGCTGTTTATGGCCTATGCCTACCTGGTTCTGGCAATTATTCTGGGCATGCTCGCCGCCGGCGGCCTGGCTGTAGCGGTCGAACGAATCGCCTATCGACCTCTGCGCGGGGCATCACGCCTGGTACCGCTGATTTCGGCCATCGGCGTTTCCTTTCTGCTGCAGGACGTTATTCGTTTGGTGGAAGGATTGACCACCGGCCAGTTCAACCGCATCATGCCGACCTTCGGAAATTTCGATCAGACGGATTATTTTCGGTAAATTGGCGATGGGCACTTCAAAGCTTGTTCTCGGGATCTCGATTAAATCGATTATTGTCATTGTCGCCGCCGTACTCATGCTGGTCTGCCTCAATTATCTGGTGAATGCCACCAGGGTCGGCAAGGCGATTCGTGCGGTTGCGCAGGACATGCCGACCGCCAGTCTCATGGGGATCAACGTCAACCGCATTATCTCTCTGACCTTTCTTGTCGGCGGACTCCTTGGTGGTGCAGCAGGCGTGCTGTATGCCCTGAAATTCACCAGGATTGATCCCTTTATCGGCTTTTTCCCGGGCTTGAAGGCCTTTACCGCTGCTGTTCTCGGCGGCATCGGCAATATGACCGGAGCCCTTCTCGGCGGCATTATCCTCGGCATGCTGGAGACCTTTGCCGGGTCGTATATGGGAACATTCACCATCGGGGCGGCAGGTTCGGAATACAAGGACATCTTTGCCTTCAGTATCCTCATCCTTGTCCTCATTTTCCGGCCACAGGGGCTGATGGGTAAAAATGTCGGTCAGAAAGCATAGGAGATTCTCATGGTTTCGTCGTATTTTAAGGAATTGTTCGATAAAGTAAACCAGGGGCCATTGGCGTATGTTTTGCATCGTCGCCCACATGTTTGCCGGCACATTTCTGGTCTATACCCAGCCGCGCTCGAATCTGGCCTTTCTCGTTCTTATCACCTCGTTTTTGTCGCTGTACTTTTTTCGGGCCGACGCTACGCTTCAAATTGGTTGTCGGAGCGATCATGGCCCTCGTCATCATTCCCGTTGTCGGCGTGAGGAATATCTTTTATCTGGAGGTCATTTTCCAGATCAGCGTCTTTGCCGCCCTGGCCCTTGGTCTGAATATCGTTGTCGGCTTTGCCGGTCTGCTCGATCTCGGTTATGTCGCCTTTTATGCGGTAGGAGCCTATCTGTGGGCCTTCTTCGGCTCGCAGCAATTCTACGTGCTGCACTTTGCCCCGGGAACGCAACCGTCGGGCCTGCCCTTTCTTCTGCCCGGGTGATGCCTTTTATATGTTTCTTCTGGTTGGTGTCGTTATCGCCGGTCTTACCGGGATTCTTCTTGGTCTGCCGGTTCTCCGGCTGAAGGGCGATTACCTGGCCATCGTCACCCTAGGCTTTGGCGAGGTCATTCGGGTTCTTGCCAACAATCTCGACAAACCCCTGAATATCACCAACGGTCCGCAGGGCATCACCCCGATTCAGCGGCCGACCATGCCGGAGTTCGCAGTTGATTGGTTCAATACCATCTTCAGCCCGATTGATCGGTCATCCGATAAGTCGGGCGGATATGTATAACCTGATGTTTTACATCTTCGCCCTGATGGTCATTATCGTCATCGTCTTTGTCACCAGACGCCTTGACGACTCGAAACTGGGCCGGGCCTGGACGGCGGTACGCGAGGATGAAACCGCGGCCATCGCCCAGGGTATTCCTCTGGTACGCATGAAACTTACCGCTTTTGCCGTCGGTGCTTCTTTTGCCGGCGTCATGGGTGTGCTGCTGGCCGCCAGCCGCACCTTTATCAGCCCGGAATCCTTTTCCTTCATGCAGTCCATCGGCGTTTTGTCGATGGTTATTCTCGGTGGTTCCGGCAGTATTCCCGGGGTTATTCTCGGGGCGGCGACGGTGACCATCCTCAATCTCCAGGTGCTCCAGGGCTTTTCCCTGTACCTCAACGACCTGCGCCAGAGTGATGCGGTGATTCCGGTCATTAATTTTGCCTGGAAGAATCTGTCGACCCAGCTGGATCCGGCAAAATATCAGAAACTGCTTTTTGGTCTCATTCTCATTCTCATGATGATCTTCCGGCCTGCCGGTTTGATTCCCGCCAGACGGCGTAAACGCGAAGTGGCCCCGGAAGACGGTAATTAAGGAGACCAGACCCATGGCATTACTTGAAATTGCAAATATTACCAAGACCTTTGGTGGACTGAAAGCGATCAGTGACGTCACCTTTTCCCTCGAAAAAGGTCGGATTGTTTCGATCATCGGCCCGAACGGCGCCGGCAAGACCTCTTTTTTCAATACCCTCACCGGGATATACAAGCCGGATGGCGGCTCAATCACCTTTAACGGCAAATCTCTTGTCGGACTCAGGCCGGATCAGATCGCCGCCTGCGGCATAGCGCGCACCTTCCAGAACATTCGCCTCTTTCCCGACATGACGGTTATTGAGAATATCATGGTCGGGATGCACATTCATTTTAAGCAATCGGCTTTCGCCATCCTGTTCAGATCGCCGGCCTTCAAGAAAGAGGAAAGGGAAGCGGAACAGAAGGCCTTACGCTTGATGAAGTATGTCGGCCTGCATAAAGTGGAAAATGAACTTGCCAAGAATCTCCCCTACGGGGCGCAGCGTCGACTGGAAATCGCCCGGGCACTGGCCGCCGATCCGCAATTGCTGTTGCTCGACGAACCGGCTGCCGGCATGAATCCGCAGGAAACAGAGGATATCATCCAGCTGTTCCGGAATATCAGGGATAAGATGGGCATTACCATCCTCCTCATCGAGCACGATATGCGCGTGGTTATGAACATATCCGAAGATATCTGCGTTATGGATTACGGGGTGAAAATCGCCCAGGGCACGCCCGCGGAAATACGCAACAACAGCCGGGTCATCGAGGCCTACCTTGGTCGTGGCGCCGTTGCCGGACAGCATGAGGAGAAAATGCAATGAGCCTCCTGACAATTGACAATATCCATAGCTATTATGGACATATTCATGCCCTGAAGGGGATATCGGTTGAGGTCAACGAAGGTGAGATCGTCACCCTTATCGGTTCGAACGGGGCCGGGAAAAGCACGGCACTGCGCACCATCTCCGGCATGATGCATCCCAAGAAGGGGCGAATTGTCTTTGACGGCAAGGATATATCGAAGATGGAACCGCATGAGATCGTTTACCAGGGCATGGTCCATGTGCCCGAGGGCCGGGGTATCTTCCCGACGCTTGACGGTCAAGGAAAATCTGGAAATGGGTGCCTTTACGGTAAACGACGCGGATCTAATTGAAGAGCGGATGGAGAATGGTTTCAACCTCTTTCCCCGCTTAAAAGAACGTATCGATCAATTCGGCGGAACGCTGTCCGGCGGGGAGCAGCAGATGCTGGCCATCGCCCGCGGCCTGATGCTCAATCCGCGCCTTCTCATGCTCGATGAACCGTCGATGGGCCTTGCGCCGATTCTTGTTGAGCTGATTTTTGATATCATCAAGAAACTGAACGATCAGGGCACGACCATCCTGCTCGTTGAACAGAACGCCCTCATGGCCCTGTCCATCGCCCATCGCGGTTATGTCCTGCAGACCGGAGAGATCACCGTCACCGATTCAGCGGTGCACCTCAGAAGCAATAAAGCCGTGCAGAAGGCCTATCTCGGCATGTCCTGAGGCAAGAGTCGAAGACTTCTAAAGGGCAATCGCCCTGTACCGCGCCCAGGAAATTCAATGGCCGTTTTGCAGGTCCATGGCCACCAGCATGGCGTAGTGGCCGTTGTGACGGAGGAGCTCTTCATGGCTGCCCTGTTCGACAATTCTGCCGTGCGCCATAACGATAATGTGATCAACGCGTCTGATGGTTGAAAGGCGGTGGGCGATGACCAGAGAGGTGCGCCCCTTAAAGCTGTCGGCGATGGCCTGTTCAAGGATGTTTTCCGATTCGGTGTCGATTGCCGCCGTTGCCTCATCAAGGACCAGGATGGCCGGATTGCGGCAGAGCACCCGGGCAAAGGAGAGTAGCTGCTTTTCGCCGGTCGACAGCTCCATACCACCTTCGCCGATGGGGGTGTCGAGACCCTGCGGCAGTTTCTGCACAAAACGGTTCATGCCGGTACGGGTGAGGATCTCCTCCACCTGCTGTCTGCCGCAGCCGGTATCCATGACGATGTTGGCCAGCAGGGTATCCTGGAGGATAAAGACATCCTGCAGGATGACACCGACCATCGTCCGCAGTTCTTTCAGATCAAGGGTGGCGATATCGGTGTCGTCGATGAGGATTTGTCCTTCCTGCGGATCGTAAAATCTGAGGAGGAGGTTGACCAGGGTGGTCTTGCCGGAACCGGTTGTGCCGACCAGGGCTACGGTCTGTCCGGGCCGCAGGATAAGAGAGATGTCGTGCAGGACCGGATTGCTCGGTGTGTAGCCAAAACGCAGGTTACGGAATTCAAGCTTGCCCCGAAGGTTTGTGATGGAGGCGGAGGGTGATGCCTGCAGGATGCCGCTCTTTGTGTCGAGCAGCTGAAAGATCCGCTCGGCCGAGGCCATGGCCGACTGAACGATTGAATATTTCTGGGCAAGTTCGCGGAGGGGTTGGAAAAAAAGGCGCATATAGGAAATGAAGGCGACCAGTTCGCCGAGGGTCAATCTTTTCTGTAACACTTCACCACCGCCGTACCAGAGAATCAGGGCCACCGCCACCGAGCTGAGAAATTCGGTGAGCGGCATAAAGATGCCGAAGAGCCGAATCTGGCTGAGTGTTTCGATGCAGATATCCGGCGCTGAGGCCTTCAAAGGTGCGACGCGATGTCTCCTGCCGGCCGAAGAGTTGCAGGATGGCGATGCCGGACAGGGTTTCCGACAGAAAACTGTTGAGTTTTGCCAGCTGGCTGCGTATGGCGCGGAAGCATTGCCGCGCCAGCTGGGCAAAAAAGATGGTGATGACGAGGGCAATCGGAACGAAAATCGACATCAGGGCCGCCAGTCGCGGGTTCATCCAGAACAGCAGCACGAGGATGCCGAGCAGTCGCAGCAGGTCATTGAAGAGGGTGACGATGACCGAGGTGAACATTTCATTCATGTTCTGGATATCGTTGGTCAGCCGGGTTACCAGCTGGCCGGTGCGACGGGTGTTGAAAAACGGCAGATCGAGATGCAGAAGATGGTTGAAAAGACTTTGCCGGACGCCGTGCATCACCCACTGTCCCACCCACTCAAGTACGAGGATCTGGCAGAAGGTGGCAAAAAACACGCCGATGATAATGCTGCCGTAAAGCAAGGCATTTCCGGTAAGTCCGGTCAATTCTCTCGGTCTACCGGCAGCTGGCTTGCGGTAATGAAATGGTCGATGGCGGTCTGCACCAGATAGGGCAGGGTCAGTGTCGCCCAGGTGATGACAAGAGAGATGAGCACGGCACCGATCAAGCCAAGCGTATAGGGTGCGGAAAATTGCAGGATCCTGCGCCAGAGCTGCAGGTCTCCGAGAGAGGCCTGGCGGCCCTCTTCACTGTAGCCGTAGTCCATCATGGCAGGGCGACCTCTTCCTGGCTGTCTTGGTGCATCTGTTTTTCAAACATCGCTTGATACAGGGAGTTGGTGGCCAGCAGGTGATCATGGTCACCTTCGCTCTGCACCGTGCCGTCGCCGAGGATGATGATATGGTCGGTCATCGACAGCAGTTTGATGCGATTGGAGACGATAACCACGGTTTTGCCCTGGAAATGCCGTTTCAGTCCGGCAAATACCTCATGCTCGGTGGCCACATCAACCGCCGACAAGCCGTCGTCGATGATCAGCACCGGCCGATCGCAGAGCAGGGCCCGGGCCAGGGCCAGACGCTGGCGCTGGCCACCGGAGAGTTTTACGCCGCGTTCGCCGATCAGGGTGTCGTAGCCATCTCTGAGCGCCAGGATATCTTCATGGATCGCCGCATTGACGGCGGCTTTGACAATATCATCCGTGTCCCGCATCCGGTCGGCCAAGGGCGATGTTGGCGGCGATGGTATCGGAGAAAAGGACCGGCTCCTGGCCGACGTAACCGATATGCGAACGGATAAAGGCCAGAGGCAGGCGGTTCACCTCAAGGCCGCCGAAGAGCAGCATGGAGTCGGCCAGGGGGTAGAGTCTTACCAGCAGCCGGCAAAGGGTCGATTTACCGGATCCGGTACGGCCGGTTACCCCATGAATGCCGGGACCGAGGTTGAGGCTGAGGTCGCGGAGAATCGGGCTGCTGCCGGACGGGTAGGAAAAGGTCAAATGGGTCAATTGGAACCCGGGTTGTACCAGTCTGTCCGGCTCTTTCGCGGGGATCGGGTCCGGCAGGGTAGATTGACTTGTGACAAGGCCATAAATGCGATCAAGGGAGGTAAGGCCGCGCTGCACCAGATTGGCTACCCAGCCGATGGCCATCATCGGCCAGATGAGCATGTACAGATAGGTGATGAAGGCAACGAAATCGCCCAGGGTGATGGTCGCTTCGATGACCAGACTGCCGCCGAAATACAGGACCATAAGCATGCCGGTACTGCCGACCAGAGTGGCCAGGGGTGTGATCAGACCCTGGATGACGGCGACCTGCAGGTTACTTTTCACATATCTTTTGCCGATTCGGTCAAATCTGTCGGTTTGAAAGTTTTCCATGGTATAGGCCTTGATCAGGCCTATGGAAATAAGGTTGGAGCGGGAAAATTCGGTCAGTTCGGCAAACTCTTCCTGTACCGAGGCAAACTTGCGGTGCAGTTTGGCCGAGAGGACCCGGGTGGCGACCGCCAGAAAGGGCATCGGCAGCAGGGCGAGAAAGGTGAGCATTGGGTGGATGGCAATCATGAAGCCGATGGCCGCAAGGGACATCACCAGGGAATCGACCGCCGCCACCAGACCCATGCCGCAGGCCATCTGCACGGCGGAGAGATCATTGCTGGAATGGGCCATGAGGTCGCCGGTGGTGTGTCTCTCAAAAAACGGTGCATCCATTTTCAGGATGTGGCTGAAGATGCGATTCCTGACCGTCTGCTCAAGAAGCCGGGAAAAGCCGATGATCATATAGCGCCAGATAAAGCGCAACACAACCACAAGGACGGCAATGAGGACAATGATCCCGGCCAGGCGGAGGAGGTCGGTGGGGGTGACGTTCAGAGACTCCAGGTCGTCTACCCCGCGCTTGATGAATTTCGGGATGATGAGCTGGAGAAAGTCGACAAGGATCAGGGCGGCAAGCCCACCAAGAACCTGCACTCGATGACGCCGAAATGAGGGCAGCAGGAGGTCGCGAAGCTGCGCAAATGGTATGCGTTTGGTGGTGGTGTTGGGATTTGGCCTGGAAGTTTGTATATTCAATCGTGCGACTCGGTTATAATAGGCAAAATAAGAACTGCGTTTTTCTTAGTGACTCAATAATGATGGTTTCGCAAGAAGTCTCTTAATTATTCCGGAGATTTATCGCTGGGCTCGAAATGACAAAACCGGCGATTTTCCTCTTTTTGCGAAACCGTCAACAATGGACCATTGCAGACAATAATGACCATTTGTCGGAAAGTCACTTGAAAATCGGGAAAGCTGCTGCTTGGTCTCTCCTGGCTCGTGTAGTGAGTTTCGGCGGATGGGTTTCGAGGACATTTTCAGGAATCAAGGTATGCATTTCTGATCTTGCAAATTGGCAAGACCATGACTAAATTACGCAGTCTTTTTCACCTCCCATAGTGGCTTTTTGAAAAATTCGAACAGAGAGAAAGAGATGCTGACAACACTGGTTATTTATTGCGTGGTAGGGGCTATAGCAGGGATTCTTGCCGGCCTGTTGGGATCGGCGGCGGCCTGGTGATTGTACCGATGCTGGTCTATGTCTTTGAGATACAGGCTATTCCCCATGAGATGATCATGCATCTGGCACTGGCGACCTCCATGGCCAGCATCATGTTTACCTCGGTTTCCAGCTTTATGGCGCATCATCGGCGGGGTGCGGTGCACTGGGATGTGGTAAAGAAAATTGTCGTCGGCATTCTCACCGGTACCTTTCTTGGTTCCTGTTTTGCCTCGTCATTGTCCAGCCAATTTCCTGAAAATTTTTTTTGTAATTTTTCTTTATTTCGTGGCAACCCAGCTTCTCCTCAACAAGAAGCCGAAGGGCGGGCGTGAGCTGCCGGGGCAGGTCGGGGATGTTCGCTGTCGGCAACATTATCGGTGCGGTGTCGAGCTTTGTCGGCATCGGCGGCGGAACGCTCTCGGTGCCGTTCATGCTCTGGTGCAATGTCCGGGTCCATAACGCCATCGGCACCTCGGCGGCGATCGGCCTGCCGATTGCCGTGGCCGGGACCGTCGGTTATATCGTCGGCGGCTGGAAGCTTGCCACTCTGCCACCCTATTCGGTTGGCTATCGTGTATCTCCCCGCCCTCTTTGGCATTGCCGCGGCCAGTGTTTTGACCGCCCCTCTCGGGGTCAAACTGGCGCATAGCCTGCCGGTTGACAAGCTGAAGCGGATATTTGCCCTGCTGCTCTTGGTTGTCGCCACGAAAATGCTGATCAGCGTCATTTAGGAGCCGCAAATAATGAGGCCTTGGCATATTGGTCCTCAATTGCCCGCAGAACATCAACCAAAGTGGTTTTATCACTGGTATTTCCCGGCATCACTTCGTAGCCCAAGGGAAAACCGTCCGGCGTCACGATGAGGGCAATGACAACCTGAACGTAACCGGGACGGTTATTCCGGCTATGAAAACACCGTGTCCCGTCAGGCAACCCGGCGGCCAACTTTACCGCCGGGTTGGGGCGTGCTGCTGAGTGGGGGGCGTCAGGTTGTTTGGTCAGACGGCGGATTGGGCGTGCGTGCTCTTTTCCCCAGCAGTGGCATAGGCCATGGCCAGGAGTTTGATCGGATGCAAGGAATCAAGGGAGGTCCCTTGATATATCTGCATTGCACAGGCACCGCAGCCGGTCACCACCTGATCAACGGCAGAACTGCTGATCTCCGTGAAGAGGCGCTGGCCGATTTTCATCGACAGCTCGTAGTTCTTGTTTTTCAGACCGTAAGTCCCTCCCATCCCGCAGCACTTGTCGCTGTAGCGAACAACCTTCAGGCCGGGGATGAGACGCATCAAGTCAACCGGTTCGGTGGTTACCCCGAGGCTGCCAAGGTGGCAGGGTGCGTGGTAACCGACGGACATGTTGAGCCTGCCGAAGTCGGTCTTGAGTTCCCCTTTTTGATGCAGCGACATGAGGTACTGGTGGATATCGACACAGGCTGCGGCGACTTCGCGGGCATCCGCCGTTTCGATTATCCTCGGGTACTCTTTTTTTACCGCCAGGGCGCAGCTTGGTTCACTGAAGACGATCGGCAGGCCGCTCCGAGCGTATTCGTTCAGAACCTTGATATTGAAGTTGATATCGTCGATGATTTGGTCCTGACCGCCGGCACTGATCCGGGCGATACCACAGCATTTCAACTCCGGCACGATCATTTTGACGCCGTTATGCTCCAGGACCTCGACAGCCGCCAGTCCCTCGCCCTCCGGGTCGTTGTAGTTAGCAAAGCAGCCGAGGAAAAAGACAATTTCCCGGGAACCCGGCGACTGGGGCCGACTCTTGAGGAGTTTACGCAGGGTTTGGTACTGGAAGGGGGGAGGTGACGTTTGGCATCCATGCCAAGAACTTTCTCCAGACCCCAGCGGATCGGGCTAAGGGAGGTGGCAAAATTGGCCACCGGCGCCAGCATGCTTCCCTGCTTGCAGAGCAGGCTGGTGTCGGTGAGTATCCGGTTGCTGAAGCTCTCTCCCTTGCGGCGGACATAATCGGCCCTTGCCGACATTGCCAGCCAGGGAACATCGACCCCGGACGGGCATTCGGTGAGGCAGCGTTTGCAGTTAATGCACGAATCCATTACCTCCTTGAATTCAGGTTCTTCAAGGATCGAGGCGGGAAGGCGTCCGGAAATCAACTCGCGCAATAAGGTGATCTTACCTCGACCCTTGGTCCACTCCTGCAGGCTGGAACTGGCGATGGGGCAGTAGGAGCGGCACTTGGCGCAGCCGGAGCAGTTCTCGATCTGCACCTGATTGAGCAGTTTGTCAAAGGAGCTGCCGGTGCTGACCAGGGCGAAATCGGGGCCGAATTTGAAGGTCGTGGCCGAGGGCATTTTCATCACCGGAGATGATCACTCCGGGGTTCATTAACCCCTCCGGGGTCGAAGGCCGCCTTGATCTTCAGCATCGCCCCATAAAGATGGGGGTATTGCCTTTTAACATAGAAACTGCGCAGGCGGCCATCGGCGTGCTCGCCGCTGATCGTCCCTTTCAGGCTGAGTACGAGCTCACAGACGGCGTCGGAGAGTTCCAACATGGTCTTGACATCCTCGGCCTGCTTGAGATCAAGGATGACCATGGTGTGGAGGTTGCCGTCACCGGCATGGCCGTAGATTGCCGCCTTGATCATGAAGCGATCGAAGAGCTGGCGTAGGCCGCTGATATACTCCGGCAGCCGGCTGACATGGACTGCAGCATCCTCGATGAAGGCGATAGGCCGGCGCGGGCCCTTCATCCGGTTGAGAATCGGGCCGGAAATCCCCCGGACCTTGGTGAAGGTTTTCATATCCTCGGCGTTACGGGCCAGCAGCACTTTGATCGCCAGCTGGTTGTCCTCGAGCAGCCTCCGGCTGACCCGGGCAAATTTTTCCTGGAGCAGCTGGTCGCTGTCTTCCTGAAATTCTATAAACAATGAGGCCTCGGCGTTTTCCGGGAAATATTCGGCCAAATCGGGTTTTTGCTCCCGGGCCAGATCAAGGATATGCTTTTCCATGATCTCGATCATCGACGGACCCTCTTCGAGGATCTGCAGGGTCGCCTCGCCGACTTTACTAAGGTCGTCAAAGTAGACGAATCCACTCAGCGCTTTTTGGGGGATGGGCGAGAGGTGCAGCGTCGCTTCCGAGATAATGGCCAGGGTCCCCTCGGAGCCGACCAGCAGGGGGGTGAGGCTCTAAGGCCTGATCCTCAACGAGATCCCAGACATGATAGCCGCAGGAATTTTTGCTGGTAAAGGGTCGTTCCTCTTCCAGGTATTGTTCGTATTCCTTGACGATTGCGGCAACATTAACGGCCAGTGAGGCCACCGGCGAGGGCTGGGCGGTGCCCGAGAGCGGCACGCGATCGGTTCGCACCACATTGCCATTGGCAAGGATCAATTCCAGCGATTTGACATGGGCACGAGTGGTCCCGTATTTGACCGCGTGCGGCCCGCTGGAGTTGTTGGCGACCATTCCGCCGATAGTGGCGGAGTCGATGGTTGAAGGGTCTATGGGAAAATAGAGGTTGTGCGCTTTCAGGTGGCGGTTGAGATCCGCAAGGACGAGGCCAGGTTCGACCCGGACCCACCGTTCCTTGACGTTCAGTTCGATGATCTGGTTGAGATTTTTGCTGAAATCAAGGAGGATACCCGCTCCAAGTTCGTTGCCGGATCGACTCGTGCCGCCGCCACGGGGGGTGATCGGAATCTTGTAAACCCCGGCGAATTTGATGGTTTCGACGATATCCTGCTTGTTTTTCGGTTGGACTATCGCCCGCGGTTTGATCCGGAATAAAGAGGCGCCACTGCTGTACAGGGAACGGCTCAACTCGTTGTCCAGAACATTTCCGGTAATTTTTTCGCGTAATTCTTTGAAAATGCTTTCTATCTGTTTCATTTCCCATTCCTTTTCCAGCAACAAGGGCTACCCCGGCAGAAGCCGGGGTAGGCGAAAAAAGTTTTGATGCAGAAGTCTGATTTTTCTTCTACGCAGCCTGTTCGATCAGGTAGGCTATGGCTGCCTGCACCCCGCCCTTCTGGTGTTTGACCCCGCCCAGTTCCAGGCCCATTTCGACCCCAGCCAGGGTCCCCACCAGGGTGAGATCGTTGAGGCTGCCGAGGTGACCGATCCGGAATACCTTGTCGGCCACCTTGCCGAGACCGTTACCCAGGGACATGTTCAATTTATTCAGAATAACCTTGCGCAAGGCGTCAGCACCCTTGCCGTCCGGCATCATTACCGCGGTCAGGACCGGGCTGTACTCCCTTGGTTCCTCGCAAAGGTTTTCGAGGCCCCAGACCTGCAGCGCCCGCCGGGTAGCTTCGGCGAAACGATTGTGGCGGGCAAACACCTGATCCAGCCCTTCTTCCTCCAACATCCGAATCGCCTCGCGCAGGCCGAAAAGCAGGTTGGGGTGGCTGGAGTAGTACGGATAGAAATTGGTGGCATTGGACTTGAGCATTTCATTCCAGTCCCAGAAATGGCGCTTGAAGCCGTTGGTTTTCGATGCGGTAAGGGCCTTTTCGCTGACGGCATTAAAGCCGAGCCCAGGGGGGAGCATCAGCCCCTTCTGGGAACAGCCAATGGTCACGTCAACGCCCCATTCCTCATGGCGGTAATCAACTGATCCGAGGGATGAGATGGTATCGACCATCAACAATGCGGGATGGCCGGCGTTGTCCATGGCCTTTCTTATTTCGGCAATGCGGCTGGTAACACCGGTCGAAGTTTCGTTATGGACGATATTCACCGCTTTTATGGTATAACCCTTGTCGGCGCGCAGTTTCTCCTCGACAATCTGTGGATCGGCGCCGTGTCGCCAGTTGGTCGGGACAAAATCGACCTCGATTCCGTATTTTTTCGCCATGGTGTACCAAGGGTGGCGAAGTGGCCGGTCTCGAACATCAGTACTTTGTCGCCGGGGCTTAAGGTGTTCATCAGGGATGCCTCCCAGGCGCCGGTACCCGAAGTCGGAAAAATCATTACTGGCCCCGAGGTCTTAAAAATGCGGCGCGCGCCGAGCAGCACCTCCTCGGAAAGTTTTTGAAATTGGGGTCCGCGATGGTCAATCGTCGGATGGCCTATGGCGTGGAGGATCCTATCGGGAACATTGGTCGGGCCGGGAATTTGCAGGAAATGACGTCCGTCTTTGCAGCTCACAATTCAATACTCCTTGTTACCAGACAGTTATAAAATGTAAGCAAAAGATCTCTTCTCTTGCGTAAAAATTGCTTCTTCAAGGGCAACCCGGTACGGTTGCTGTTTTGCCGTTGACGGCCGACCAGGCCACCGTCAAGGGTGAGGCGAGGAAGATTCGTGCTCCCTTTGCCCCGATGCGCCCCGGGTTGCCACGGATCGTGGTGGTGATTGCGGTATCCTGCTCGCTGAGGAGGCCAAAATGTTTCCCCGGGCAGGGGCCACAGCCCGGCGCGCAGGACGATCGCTCCCGCCTTGCGCAGGAGAACCGAGAGTTTCAGTGTGTCCATTGCCGCAAGGACGTTCCGTGAGGCTGGGGTTACCAGGCAGGTGACCTCCGGGTGGACATCGTTTTTGGCGAGAACCTCGGCCAGAACCTTGATGTCGTCGAGCCGTCCCGAGGAACAGCCGCCGACAATCGCTACGCTGATCCGCTCCTCGACCAGGTTCGCCGGCGGAGTGAAGTTGAGCCGGTTGCCTGGCAGGCAGACCAGCGGCGTGATACTGTGGGTGTCGATGGTGATATCGTGGGCCAGCTGCTCACCCTGCGGCAGGACCAGAGCGGTGGCTACCCCGCCTTCGGGAAGAAAGTTGCACAGGGCCATCTTTTCGCTGACAGTGAGCAGATCGATCGCCGAACCGGTGAGCAGCACTGCCTTACCCTGGATCACCGGGGCGTACCGGTTTATAATGTGCATGGCCAGATCGCGGGCCATGGCCGGAGGCGACAGTCTGCCGGTGAGAGTGATGACTATCTGTTTCGGCACAGTCAGGATGTAACTGCCGTTGCAGACCGCGGTGACAAAATCCTTCGGGTTCACCGAAAAGGCAAGGGCGCCGAAGGCCCCGGCGGTGGCGACATGGCCGTCAGCTCCGACGATGATCATCCCTGGCCAGAGTGATTCCTCCTCCGCTACCACCTGGTGCAGCACCCCTTCGCCGTTCCGGAACAGCAGGAACCTGTGGCGGGCGCTGAGTTTGGCCATTTTCAGCTGAAACGCGCGGTCTGCCACGGTTGGAGCAGGAAAGGCGTGGTCGAGGTAAAGAGCACCCTACAACGCCCGGCCGGCTGGCGAGGCTCGTTTCGGAACTGCTCGAGGATCGCCGGGCCGCTACCGTCATGGGCCAGAGCCAGGTCGATTTTCAGCGATATTTGGTCGCCGGGAGTCACTGTTTTCGCCTGACATGCCTTGGCCAGTTGGCGATAAAAGAAACCGGTCATGGCCGCAGTACCACTTTGATGGCGTTGGGATCGTTGTTGGCGGTGGCCATCGCCCGGCCTATCTGGGCTAAGGGAAAGCTGTGGGTGATCAGTGGGGCGATATCGAGCTGGCCCAGTACCACCGGGCGGAGTGCCTGGGAAACCCAGATGTGTCGCTGGAGGATCCCGTGGTGAACCAGGCCGGTATTGACGATGTTGAGGGAGTTGTTGTGCCAGCGAGAGATGTTGAGGTTGATATTCTGGGTAATCCAGCTGTAGAAGACCAGGGTTCCGTTGTGCTTCACCGCATCGTTGCAGAGTTGTACTGCCGCCCCGGTGCCGGCCACCTCGACGACCACATCGGCGCCCTGACCTCCTGTAAGATCGAGGATCGCCGCCAACGGGTCGGTCTCGAGCTGTTGACGGCGTGGTCAAGGCCAAGGCGGCTGGCCAACTGCAGTTTGCCGGTAACGACATCGACGCCGATTACCCGATGGGCCCCTTTTTTCTTGGCAATCTGAGCAATGACCTGGCCGGCGAAACCCATCCCTATCACGGCGACGGTATCGCCAAGCTGAACCTGTGAACAGAGACCGAGAAAGGACCGCACAGCCGATGGGTTCGCCGAGGGCCGCCATATCCATCGCCAGACCTGCCAGGCGCCGGTTCGAGTTCCTCTTCGCCAGCCTGGAGGATCGTCGGAGGAGGTCTCCACCAGGGCGAAAGCGAGTACCCGATCACCGGTTCTATACTGGCGGACATCTTTTCCCACTTCAACCACCGTGCCGCCAGCCTCGTGGCCGAAAAAATAGGGGTAGGCAAAGGGGTCTTCATCTCGGTGTTGAGTCCGCCGGAGGGAGGAACTTATCCCGTTAAAGAGGTTTTTGTCCTGGCCGCAGATCCCGGCGGCGTGAACCTTGACCAGGACCTCGTCGGCGCCGAGTTCCAATTCCCGCTGCCGCACCTCGACTGTCCCAACCCCGGTCAGACAGGCACTGTTCACTCTCATTTTTGTCGCTGCTCCCTTATCTCGAGTTTGAGATGCTCAAAAAGGATTTACTGTAATGGTGATGTTAAAGTGTCTTCTGCGGAGACGGCTGCTTGGATCAACCCCTCGGAGCTTGTCCCACGCAGGCGATATCACAGGCCAGAACAGCATGAGGAGCGCAAGGACCATAATGCCGCCGACAAGGCGTGTTCGAAAAGAAAATACTCAGTGCGCCCTGGGAGCCCATCATGGCCTGGCGGAACGCAGATCTCGGCGCGATCGCCGAGCACCACGGCCAACACCAGCGGCGCGAGCGGATAATCGAGCTTCTTCAGGATATAACCGATCACGCCGAATACCAGCATGACCCAGATGTCGAACATGGCGCTGTGCACGGAGTAGGCGCCGATCGCACACACCACGATGATGATCGGGGCGATGATGGCAAACGGGATGCGCAGGATCGCCGCGAACAGCGGCACCGTGGACAGAACGATGATCAGGCCGACGATGTTGGAGAGGTACATGCTGGCGATCAGGCCCCAGACGAACTCCTTTTGCTCGATGAACAGCAGCGGCCCCGGCTGGAAGCCCCAGATCATGAGGCCGCCCGAGCAGCACCGCTGCAGTGGCCGAGCCGGGAATCCCCAGCGCCATCATCGGCAGCAGCGCGGCGCATCCGGACCCATGGGCAGCGGTCTCGGGTGCGAGCACGCCTTCCAGTTCCCCGGTGCCGAACTTGTCGCCGTTTTTTGAGAAGCGCTTGGCGATGCCATAGCCCATGAAAGACGCGGATGTGGCGCCGCCGGGGGTGATTCCCATCCAGGAGCCGATGACGACACTGCGGAGCAGCGTCAGCCAGTACTGGGGCAGCTTTTTCCAGGTTTCCCACACCACCTTCGCGTTGATCTTGGCGCTTTTGCCTTCGAACTTAAGGCCCTCTTCCATGCTGACCAGGATTTCGCCGATGACCGAACAGTCCGATGACCACAATCAGGAAGTCGACGCCCCGGAGCAGTTCGGACCAGCCGAAGGTCAGGCGCAGCTGGCCGCTGACGGTATCCATGCCGATCGCGGCCAGACCAAAACCGAGCATCAGGGCGATGATGGTCTTGAACGGATCCTTACCCGTGCCGATGAAGCTGGCAGAAGGTGAGCAGATAGACGGCAAAGAATTCGGGAGGACCGAATTTCAGCGCGAATTTCGCCACCAGCGGCGCCAGAAAAGTGATAACGGCATGGAAAAGAAGGCGCCGAAGAACGATCCGGTAAAGCACGCGGTGAGCGCCTCGCCGGCCCGGCCCTGCTGGGCCAGGGGGTAGCCGTCGAAGGTGGTCGCCACCGAATGCGACTCGCCGGGAATATTGAACAGGATCGAGGTGATGGCCCCGGCGAACAGCGACCCCCAATAGATGCAGGACAGCATGACGATTGCCGAGGTGGGCGACATGGTAAAGGTGAGCGGCAGCAGAATCGCCACGCCGTTCGGTCCCCCCAGGCCGGGCAGTACGCCGACAATGACCCCCAGGATGAGGCCGATCGCCATCATGCCGAGGTTGTACCAGGTAAGCATCGACCGAAAAACCGTGGAACAGATTAAACAGGTCTTCCACTTGACAATCCTCCTAAGCGGTAGTGCTTCAGTTTAGGTGGCGTTGCGAGATAGCCTGGCCATTTTCAACCCATTTTATCACGGATTCTCATGCCGTTTCGGGCAGTCCTCTGGCCATGTTATTTTTGCAAAGGCTTAAAGAGCTCAGTATCCGAACAGGGCTTCCACCGGCCCTTTGGGCAGCGGAACCATGAACTGTATTTCGAACATCCAGAACAGCGCCATGCTGACGCAGATGCTGATCAACACGGTTTTCAGCCAGCTGGACTTGCCCATGACCCGCATGAACGCGCCGATGAACAGGGCGGAGGCGACATAGATGCCGATCAACTGGGTGGCCAACACATAAGAGATAGTAGGCACCAGCACCTCCAGCACCAGCTTGAAGCGGTCCCACGAGACGAAAATCTTAAAGTTATGGGGTGTTGTGAAGAGGGTTCTGAGAAAAACCACAACGCTCGAAACGCAGATGATGGCGCCGATGCGGAACGGGAAGTATCCCGACTCCGGCCCGTCAGGGCCCAGCCCGCGCCGATCCTGTAACTATCGATCATCATCACAACGCCACGAGGAAAAGAGTGACGGCGGTAATCACCTCCGTCCGGTCATACGTCAACCAGACTGGATGAGGCGGGCTTTGCGTTTGTTTCTGTTCCATGCACGTGTCTCCCCGATCAACGCAGACGTAAAAACATATTTGCCGGTTTGGAGACGGGACGTTCCCCGTACCGCCAGCCGGTGATGTCGTTACTGGCGGCGAACCCGCTTCCTTCATCAGCTGTGCGTGGTTCTCGACATCTTTTTCCAAGAACTTTACGAACTCCGCACCGGTGGCATACGTCCTTGAGGGCGTTGAGTTCGGTGTATTCCTTCCACTCGGGTGGACGTCACTTTCTTGCAGCAGGTCGGCGTAGATACGCGACGTGCTCCGGGGTGGTGTCGGGCGGCAGGAAGAAGGCGCGCAGCATCTGGTACTGCACATCGAGCCCGTGATCCTTGCAGGTCGGGATCTCGGACCATGCGATGGTCGTAACTTTTTTGTCATAGTCCATGCGCTTGTCAGAGAACACGCAGAGGGCGTTTGCCGGTCCCGCCCGCCACTGGGCGACGTTTTCGCTGGGGTTATTGACATTGGAATCGATGTGTTTTCCGACCAGCTGCGTGGACGCCTCGCCGCCGCTCTTGTAAGGGATGTAGGTTACTTTTTTCCCTACGACCTTTTCGAAGGCAACAGAGATGATCTGGTCTTCCCGCTTCGAACCGGTACCGCCCATCTTAAAGGTTGCGTCAGGCGCCGCTTTTACGGCAGCGAGATACTCTCCTGCGGTCTTGTAGGGTGTCTCGGCATTGACCCACAGCACAAACTCATCAAGGGCGATCATTGCCACAGGATTGAAGTTGTCCCAGTTGAGCGGCAGCTTCTGGGCGATCGGCAGGGTGTAGATCAGGGAAAATGCCACTAGGAGCTTATGGGGGTCGCCTTTGGCTTCTTTGACGTCCATGGCGCCTTCAGCGCCGCTCGCGCCACCCTTGTTCAGGATCATCATAGGCTGTTCCATCAGTTTGTGCTTCACGACGATGCCCTGGATCGTGCGCGCCATCTGGTCGGACGCACCGCCGCTCCGGCGGGCACGACGAACTCTACCGGTTTCGGTGGGTTGCCAGGCTGCATAGGCGGGTCCTGGCCATGCACTGACTAGTACTGCTACAGCGGGCAGCAGCACTGCGTACGACAATTTTTCCTTCAGTTTCTTCATCATTGCCTCCTTCGGTTGGGTTAGTTGTATCTTCTTTTTCTGCTTTGTTCTACGACTACACCTTTTTTACAATCGAATTGAAACTTTACTGAATCAGCCCTGCTCACTCGGCAACCACAGCCCTGTCCTGTTCTGTCTCCCCCTTTGTCATCTGTATTGGTAATCTTTACGCCAGCCCAAAAAGGACAACGTTTTTCCGGTGTGCTGTTCCGGGGGTGAAACGTGTCACGAAACGCTGCAGCAGATGCCGCGAGCTACACTGCAAATAGCCGGCCATTACGTCAGGGGCAACTTATTTTGTCGGCAAAGAGGGGAATATCTTGAAAATGCCAAATTTATTTGCAGATAATGGGAAACAATTTCAGGGATAGTCTTGCTTTCGGGGAGCGGCAGGGGCGGTGAAACGTTTCATTTGTGGAACATGTTGCACCGCAATGTTTCATTTACGAAACATTGCCTGCCTCGCTCTTATCCCCTTCGGCCTTGCTGAAGCTTGCGCCAGAGGGTGGTCCGGCTGATTCCGAGCCTCTGCGCCGCCATGGCCTTGTTGTCGTGACACTCATCAAGCGTCTGCCTGATCAGTCGGTATTCGTAGGAGGCCTTCTCCTCATCAAGTGGCGAGGAGGTGTTCGTTTGTCGTTTTTGGGCGGCAGGGGAAAAGGCCGCTGCGCCGACTCGGGGCGGGTAGGCGGAGGTGGATGACTCGTCGTCGGCGAATTCCTGGATCTGCAGTGCCCTTCGTACCTCGCGACTGCCGATGAGTCCCCCGGCGGTGAGCACCGACAATCGTTCCATCACGTTGCGGAGTTGTCTGATATTTCCCGGCCATTCATGTTTTTGGAGGAGTGCCTCGGCCCCCTCCGAGAAAAATCCCGGTGGCTTGTCCTGGAGGGTATAGAACTCGCGGAGAAAGTGCTCGGCGATCGGCAGGATATCTTCCCGGCGCCGGTACAGGGAAGGGATTGGCAGGGAGAGAACGTTCAGGCGATAGTACAGATCCTCCCTGAAGGTGCCCGCCTCGACCATCTCCTTGAGGTTGCGGTTGGTGGCGGCAATAAGCCGGACGTTGATCGGCAGGATACGGCTGTCGCCAAGACGCATCACCTCCCGCTGTTCGATGACGCGGAGAAAGCGGGACTGCAGGGGCAGGGGCATTTCGCCGACCTCGTCGAGGAGGAGGGTGCCGCCATGGGCCATTTCAAAAACCCCGGCTTTGCCGGCCCGGCGTGCCCCGGTAAACGCACCGTCAACGTAGCCAAACAGTTCGCTCTCGAGGATTGACTCGGGCAGCGCGGCGCAATTGATCGCCACGAAGGGCTCGCTCTTCCGCTTGCTGGCGTTGTGGATGGTCTGGGCGAAAATTTCCTTGCCGGTTCCGGTTCGCCCGTAGATCAGGACGGTTGAGTCAATGCCGGCATATTCCCGGGCCAGGGCGACGGCCTCGAGGAGGGCCGGACTGGAACCGATGATGTCGGCGAAGCGGTAGTGGGCGGTGAGTCCTTTGTCCGAGAGCTTGCGCCTGACCTTGCTTTCGATTTTCTGAAGGGTGTCGAGCCGTTGAAAGGTCGTTACCACCCCCTCAATTTTCTGGTCGACGATGATCGGTATGCGGTTGCCAACCACCTTAACCGCCCCGATCTCAAAGACCGCCCCGAGATCGGGGCGGCCGGTTTTTAGCAGGTGGTGGCAGGCGGCGTCGGGGATCACCTCGGTTACGTTGCGGTTGATTGCCTTGCTCGCCGGCCAGCCAGACAACTCTTCCGCAACCTTGTTAAACACGGTGATCTTGCCGTCCCGGTCGAGGGCGATGATGCCGTCATAGGTAAAATCGAAGATCGCCTTGAGCTGCTCAGCCCTTCTCCTCTCCTGCTTCCGCACCTGGTTGACCCGCCTCGCTTCAAGCAGGGCGGTGCGTACCGTTTCGAAGGCCGAGGTGATGACCACCGCTTCGATACACTGGGTTCGGGCCTCCCGGGCCATGGCGATCTTGCCGATCACTACCTCGGCACCCTCCCTTTTGAGCATGGCGATACCTTGGGCGATATCGTCAAGATCGTTCTGACAGGTGTACTTGATCAGCTTGTCATCGACAATCTTCTCGAGGCTGGGCAGGCCGAGAATCACATCCTCGACATCGACGATTCCCACCCTCTTGCCCAGCTTTTTCGCCTCCTGGTAGGCCCGGAGGATGTCATAGCCGCCAATGCGGATATCGACGACGGGCAGATCGATCCCGGATTGCCTGATTTTCGATGCCGTGAGGCCCCGGCTGACAATCACCTGGTAACCGAATTCCTCGGCGTTCCTGGCCAGTTCAACCGCCTCGTCCATGCGGGAGATGCGGATGTCGATGTCGTTGTCGTCACCGATCACCTGAAGGCCAATTTCAGCCAGTTCAGGGTAAGGGCAGATAAACAGTATGTCAGCCATGTGGCATCTTCCCGGGGTGTAGTTAGAGGATCCGTACCGCGCCGGTATCGGCCGAGGAGGCGAAATGGGCATAGGCCTGGAGGGACTTGGGTACAAGCCTGTGCCGCTGCGGCCGGAAGGCATCCTTGCCCTTGGCCTCCTCTTCCCGCCGCCGCCGCTGCAATTCCTCGATGGCGACCTGCAGGTTGATCGACCGGGCCGGGATGTCAATCTCCACCGGGTCGCCGGTCCTGACCAGGCCAATCAGCCCACCGCTCGCCGCTTCCGGAGAGACATGGCCGATGGAGAGGCCGGAGGTAGCACCGGAAAAGCGGCCGTCGGTGACCAGGGCGCAGCGTTTGCCGAGTTTCATCGACTTGATGTAGGAGGTCGGATAGAGCATCTCCTGCATCCCCGGGCCGCCCTTGGGTCCCTCGTAGAGGATAAAGACCACGTCTCCCGCCTTGACTACGCCGTCGAGAATCCCCTCGCTGGCCTCTTCCTGGGAAACAAAGACCCTGGCGGTCCCGTGAAAGCGGAGGATCGAGGCATCGACCCCGGCGGTCTTGACGATGCATCCCTTCTCGGCGAGGTTGCCGTACAATACCGCCAGGCCGCCATCCTGGGAGTAGGCGTGGGCAATGGCGCGGATGCACCCCTTTTGACGATCCCGGTCAAGCTCCGGGTACTGGCTGCTTTGCGAGCCCATGACCAGGTTACGCCCGATATTGCCGGGGGCGGCGCCGTACAGGCTGAGTGCCTCACGACGGACCGAGGGGCGAACGATATCGAAGGCGTTGAGTGCTTCGGCCAGGGTCATCCCGTCGGCGCGGTGGACCGATGTGTCGAGGAGGCCGCAGCGGTCGAGTTCGCCCATGATCCCGAGAATCCCCCCCGGCCCGGTTGACGTCCTGGACATGGTAGGCAGAGCTTGGCGAGACCTTGCAGAGGTTGGGGGTTCTGCGGGAGAGGTGGTCGATGTCGGCGATGGTAAAATCGACTTCGCCCTCATGGGCGATGGCGAGAATGTGGAGGACGGTGTTGGTCGAGCCGCCCATGGCGATATCGAGGGTCATGGCATTTTCAAAGGCCGCCTTGGTGCAGATCGAACGCGGCAGGACCGAGGTGTCTGCGTTGCCGTACCAGACCCCGCACATTGTCACGATCCTTTCTGCCGCCTGGGAGAACATCTCCTTGCGCAGGGCATGAGTGGCGACTACCGTGCCATTGCCGGGCAGGGCGAGTCCCAGGGCCTCGGCCAGGCAATTCATGGAGTTGGCGGTGAACATTCCGGAACAGGAGCCGCAGGTCGGGCAGGAAAAGCGTTCGATCACCGCGACATCCTCGTCGCTGACACTGCTGTCGGCGGCCATGACCATGGTATCGACCAGATCAAGGCTGCGGTTTAAGGCCTGGCCGGCCTCCATAGGTCCGCCGGAGACGTAGATTGTCGGGATATTCAGTCGCATCGCCGCCATCAGCATCGCCGGGACGATTTTGTCACAATTGGCGATGCAGACCATGGCATCGATCTGGTGGGCGTTGCACATGTACTCGATGGAATCGGTGATCAGTTCCCGGGACGGCAGTGAGTAGAGCATCCCCTCATGGCCCATGGCGATGCCGTCATCGATGGCGATGGTGTTGAATTCCGCCGCGAAACAACCCAACTCCTCGATCCGCTGCTTGACCATCTGGCCGACCTGGTGCAAATGCATGTGTCCGGGGACGAGTTGGGTGAAAGAGTTGACTACGGCGATGATCGGCCGGCCGAACTGTTCTTCCTTCATGCCGTTGGCCCGCCATAGGGAACGGGCTCCGGCCATTCTTCGTCCATGGGTTGTTTTGGTGCTGCGCAGAGGGATTGCCATAATATTTCTCCTTGTTATGGTTGGATGTCGTCCGTCCGGTCCACAGCAAGGCTGAGCGGATTGTATCCTTGCTCAATGGTTTCGCTGGCGATGCGGGCAGGGTCGGAGCGGTGTCGCTGTTGTTGGCTGGGAGCGGGGGTGTCTTCCCGGGCCTCCCGGACGTGGCCCCGCATGATCCGGTCACAGAGTTCGGGGTCACCGAGTTCAAGGGCAAGGAGGATTTTTTTGTGGCCGGAGATGCTCCTCTTGGCGCCGCCCTGGCGGATCAGGGTGTTTTCGCGGTAGCGGAGGACATACTGACGCATGTCCTCAATCAGGTTGTGGAGCCGTGGCCGGCTTGCGGCAAGGAAGCCGTAGAGCCTATCATGGAAACGGGTATTGAAGGCAAAGACCTTCTCCAGTGACTGTTCCCGGCAGGCCTGTTCAGCCTGTTCGACGATCTGGCGCAGTTCGCCGATGTCGTTGGGGGTGACGATGCGGCTGAGTTCGGCAAGGGCATGGCCCTCAAGAATTTCCCTGATTGCGAATAGCTCGTTCATGTCGTCGAGGGAGTCGTCCGGCACCCGGAATCCCCTGGCGCCGGCAGAACTGACCAGTCCCTCGAGTTCCAGCTTGTGCAGGGCCTCGCGGACAGGGGTACGGCTTACCCCGAGGTGCCTGGCGAGGGATTCCTCGGTGAGGCGTTGGCGCGGGCCGAATTGTCCGGTCAGCAATTGTTTGCGGAGCAGCCGGTAGGTTCTTTCACGCACCGACTGGCTTGACTGGGTTGGAAGGGAAGGCTTCGGCATTTTGTATCCAATATGCTGTACACTGGAGTGTTTGCTTTTTTCTGGCTGGTCAGCAGGGTTGCCTGAATATTTCTGAATATGCCACACAATAATGTGTAATTATATTATAAAAAATAATAAAATGCGAATTTTAATGATTTCCCGAAAGGAAAAACACAAAATTCTCTGACTGTGGGGATTGTAATATTTTGATCTTTTGGATACATTTGATCAGGAAATCGGTATTGTTTCAGTCAAAACCTTCGCAAAAGAGGAACTGCGTATGAAAATTTCCAAGGAGAGGTGTGTCGGGTGCGCCAATTGTGTTCCCGTCTGTTCCGTCGGAGCGATTTATATCGGCGATGACGGCCTGGCGGAGATCAATACGGAGACCTGCGTCGAATGCCACAATTGCTACCGGAGCCTCAGCTTCGAGCATCTCCAGCCGGCGCTAACCCGGGCCATTCGCCGGGGCTTGAAGAAGTTTGCCCTCCGTTTCCAGCCCGATCCCGATATCTGTCCGACCGAGGCCTTCATCCCCGACGAACTGAAATGGCCGCGGATTGTCCGCCGTGCCTTCAGCGATCCGATGGTTACCCACGAATCAACCGGAGTACACGGTCGTGGTACCGAGGAGGTGAAGACCAACGACGTCAGTCATCGGATCAAGGCCGGGGACGTTGGCCTGGTTGTCGAGTTCGGACGTCCGGGGATCGGCGTCTATTTTCGCGAGGTGGAGAAGGCGACTCAAGTCTTTGCCGCAGCTGGTGTCACCTTCGAGGAAGGTAACCCGGTTACCCAGATGATGGTCAATCGGGAAAGCGGAACCCTTCGCGAGGACATTCTCAATGAAAAGGTTCTTTCCTGCATTGTCGAACTGATCTCTCCCCTTGACGATACCGTGCGGGTTTTGCAGGTGATCAAGGCAGTATGCCGGGCGGCCGACACTGTGGTCAGCATCGGCGTGGCAACCGTCTGCGACGAAGAGGGCCGCGACCCGGTGCGAGAACTCCTCGTTCGGGAAGGCTATGATATCGGGTGGGCAAAAGTGAATCTTGGGCTGGGCCGGGCCAGCAATGTTAACCTCGAGGAAAACGGACAATGACCAACACACTGCATCGTTACGGAACTCCGGAAACCCTCCGGAATGATTTTATTGTCTTTGCCATGGCCGGCAAGGGCTTCAATGACCAGGGCGCCCTGGAAAAGGCCCAGACCTTCCTGCGCGCGGCCATCAAATATCAGCCGATCAACATGGGCAACGCCCTGGTCAATTCGCTCTATCGCCCGGAAAAAAAACTTGCTTTTCTCAAGCTCTATTTCGTTGGTCGGCAGGAAAAAACCAGCTACGAACAATTGATCAGTGAAATGCCGGGTCCGGGATCGGCGGCGGTGGTCTTTGATGACCAAGGGAAGGCCACCCAGTTTGTCCGGGAAGTCAAGCAGCTGGATCTTGGTCTGTCGATCAATATCAGCGCCCTGGTCGACGACGTCCGCTGCATCTGCGGTGAGGTGGAGATCACCCCGCACGCGGTGGAGTACACCCTCGGTTTCCATGGCGACACCGGCCGCCTGCCGGAGCGGGACACTCTTTCCCTGACGACGATGTGCGGCCACGGCATGGTTTCGCCCAATTTTGCCAAAAAGATGCTCGATTTGGTTAAAGAGGGGCGGATGACCACCGATGCCGCCGCCTGCTGCATGGCCAAATTCTGCGTCTGCGGCGTCTTTAACACCACCCGGGCAATGCGTGTTCTTAACCGGGTGAAAAAGGGCGAGTAAGTCAAGTTTTGTCATTTCGAGTGTAACGAGCAATTAGGGTCAGAGTAAATTTAAGCCTTCACCTAGATATTACCCTGACAATATTTATTTCTTTGAATTAAAGTTGACCCCAATTATTCAGGTGCGGATAAAGAACCGCCCGCACCTCCTCGCCGATGGCGAGAAACCTGATTACATCCGCCTCGGCCGGGATGCGGATGGTAAATTGTTCCAAATCGCATATTTCCTGAAAATCGTTGAGATAGAGCAGGTTCTCGGCAAGCGCCGGCATGTCGCCGAGGTGCAGCTGCAGCGCCCGCAGCAGGTCGGCCATGGTATGGTTCTCGGCGAGGTCGCCGTTTTTCATTAAGAATGCCATGATCAGCTTTTCGATGGCCATGCAGATCAGATTGTAGAGGGTATCGGCGGAAAAGGCCTTTTTCTTCTTGCTGTATGCGCCCAGGGCAGTTTTCAGGAACTGGTTGCCGTCACGCCGGTAGTCGCGCCAATTGTCAATCTGAACAAGTTTCATGGGAGTATCTCCTTTTAGTACCTTAGAAATTGTTTCTTGTTTTTAAGAAAGAATTTCGTGAAGGTACTTATCCCCTTTGCCGGGGGTGGAATATTTGCGCAGGCAGATGAGTTGGGTTTCCCGCCAGCCCAGGTGCTGATAAAAATCAAGGGCTGGATGATTGGCGCGGTCGGCCAGCAACTGCATGCGGTCGGCACCCAGGCAGGCTCCCCATTCGGCAAGGGCGATCAGCAGCGCACCACCGACACCTTTTTTCCGGTGCGCTGGCAGCACCACCAGGTCTTCAATGAGCAGCGATGGGCCGCCTTCGGCGGTGGAGATTACCAGCTGGGCGGTGGCCATTGCAACGACCTTGCCATCCTCCTCGGCGACCATGACTCTTGCCGTAGGGGCGGCGAGGAGCAATTCCAGCCCCCGCCGCTGCCGCTCGGCAGAAAAGCCAAAGTCCGCTTCGATGGTAAAGAGCCGGCGCAGCAGTTCGATCATAGCCGGTATATGAGACTGAGTGGCCGGGCGGATCATGTTTATAAGCCTTCCAATTATTTAATGAGATATTCGGCGGGCGGCGCTCCGTCTTCCAGGGCGTCGAGGACCGCGTCGATGGCCGCCTCGCTGTCGATCCCCTTGAACCACCAGTTATCCGGCTGGACGACCATGATCGGGCCGGATTCGCACTGCTTCAGACAGCCGGTGGCAACCACCTGCATATCCAGGCCGCGGTCGAGGATCTCTTCTTCGATATATTGTAAAAAACCGTCGGTTTGTTTGTGGCATATCCCCTTGCGATCACCCTTTACACGAAAACTCTGGCAAAGCAATACCTGCCTTTCCGGTGTGGCCATTTTTAACTCCTTTCTTTGGTAATAGTTTTTTCGATGACGATTGGTGTTACTGTTTTTTTCCTTTCTTACCCTTCTTGCCGCCGCCGTACAGGGCATCGACGGTACCTTCGATGTTGTCCTCGGTAATCAGCACCTTTATCCCGGCCGCGGCGAGGGTCCGGCGCGGCGTCTCGCCGGCGCTGGCGGCAAGAATTACGAAACAGTCGTGGAGGATGGCTGCCAACTCGGCCCACCGGTCGGTCGACCCCGGTACCGGGGCTTCCCGCGTTGCCAGCAGGCAGGGGAGTCCGTCCTGGCGCGGGCCATAGATGAGCAGCCTGATTGCCTGGCCGAGATGCAGATCGATCTCGATGCCGTTTGAACTGACCACCGCCACGTTGGGCCGTTCCCCGGTCGGGCGGGGCAGCGGCTTTGTCCGCAGGGGGGCTCTGTCCACGTCCCCTCCGGATTGGTTGAGGAGCAGCGGTTCGACGATTGGTAAAGAGGCTCCGGCCTTTTCGGTAATTGCCTGTACGGCCAACTGGTCGGGGCATTCCAGGTCCACCTCGGCACCGGGTTTCGGGGTATAGGGGATAAGGCCCATGCCGCCCGCCCCGAGGACCATCATGGCCGCGCTGATTTTCGGTGCATGGTCAAGATTCAGGCCGGAATAGAGGGTGGTGAGGATCGTCACCCCGATATTGTGAAATCGCAGGGCCGGCACGCCGTTGCGCTGTTCCCTGATCAACAGTTCCACTGCCTCGCCGACCTTCAGGGTTTTCGCTCCTGGTCGTATCCAGGCATAGATTTTCTCAAGAACGTCCACTTTGATGCCATCGACCTGCATTTCAACATAGTTCACCCCGGCACGGGCCAGGTCGCCGGCCAGCCGGTCGCTCCCTATGCCTAAGGTTTTTAGACCTATTTTCACCGCTGGATAGCGCTGGCGCACCAAGCGTGCGGTCTCTAAAGTGATATCGGGGGTTGCCAAAGGATCGCCCGGACCGGTAATCGCCACCATGGTGGTACTTTCTTCTCTCTCTTGCATCATCTCCGCCAGCAGGTCCATGGCTTCGGGGACCATGAGACAGCCACCGCGCAGCGGTGTTGGTGGGGAAAATCTGGTCCGGGCGACCACCTGCGGGGCAACCGGGAGATGTATAACCGATTGCACCTTGTTCGGTCTAGGACAACAGCAACTTTTATGCTCTGCAGGGGGGATCAAGTTCATTTTTTTCACCGATAACCCTTCGCAAATGGCGGCAGCGGGCAGGGTAACCCCGTTGCCGCAAAGGGCACTAGAGAACCAGTAAGGGGGCCTACAGCACTAACTCGAACTTCGATTCCGGGTCGTCGCGATCCTTGCGGTCGAGAAGAACGCCTAGAATCTGCTCGAGAAGTCGCAATCCACCTTTGTAACCGACCGTCGGAAAGTGCTGATGGCCCTGGCGGTCAAGGATCGGGAAGCCCCAGCGGACATAGGGCAGATCTTCATCGCGGGCGATATACTTGCAGTAGGTGTTGCCGATAATCAGATCCACTCCCTCATTTTTGATCCACTGATGCAGAAGGAACATGTCGCCTTTGGCCCGGACGTTCACTTTGCGGCCCATGCCCGCAGTGATGTCGAGAATCCGTTCCTCAAAGCGTTTGCCCGGCGTGCCGGTGACAATATGGATCGGGCACATATCGATGGACACCAGGAATTCGGTCATGGCGATGACCTGATCGGGGTCGCCGACCAGCGCCACCTTCTTGCCGTAGAAGTACTGGTGCATGTCGGAGATCATGTCCACCAGCTTGCCCCTTTGCACCATGATTTCTTCCGGCACCGTGACTCCGGCGACGGTCCGCAGGGCATCGACAAAACGGTCGGTGGCCGCAAGACCGAAGGGCATGTCAAGGATAGAGCAGGGGACCTTGCACTTGGTGTCAAGGAGGCGCGCCGCATCCGCCGAACACCATTCGCCAAGGGCAAGGGTGCCGATACTGCTGCCGCTGTCTTTGATATCGGCAATGGTCGCCCCGGCATCGGGAAACATCTTGTATTCGCCGGTGAGCGGGCCGTCCAACACCCCGGAGGTATCGGGAAACATGTTGATGCTGACCCCGAGCATGACGGCGATCTTTTTAATCTCCTCCATGTCGGATGGCTCGACCCAGCCGGGAATGATATTGATCTTGCCGTTTTTCTTGCCCGATGGCGTCGCCAGGGCCGCCATCGCCTTGACCATATTGGAAAAGCCGGTGACATGCGAGCCGACATAGCTGGGAGTCGGCGCGCCGATCAGGGTCTTGCCTGTCGGCACCTTCTTTTCCTTCATGGCCTTGTCGAAGATCTGCGGCAGGTCGTCGCCGATGGTTTCCGACAAACAGGTGGTGTGCACGGCGATGACTTCCGGTTCGTAAACCGTGAAGATATTGTCGATCGCCTGCAGCAGGTTGGCCTGGCCGCCAAAGACTGAAGCACCCTCGGTAAACGAGCTGGTGGCTGCAGAAATCGGTTCTTTATAGTGGCGGGTGAGGGTGCTGCGATGGTAAGCGCAGCAGCCCTGCGAGCCGTGACTGTGCGGCAGACAGCCCTTAATCCCCAGGGCCGCATACATGGCGCCGATAGGCTGACAGGTCTTGGCCGGGTTTATCATCAGAGCGGTGCGCTCCGTAATGTCTTTTGGTGTGTGTCGTAATAGCATGGTTATACCTTCCTTGTGGAGCCATTCTTTGCGGGTTTATTCCCAAACATAGGTAGCCGAGAGTTCGGGGTTCTCCTGCCAGGGTGCCTTCATATAGCTCCAGACTTTGCTGTTCACCAGCCGGTCGATTTCCCGGTAGAAGTTGATTGCACCCTTGAAGCCGGCATAGGGTCCGCCGGAGTCGTAACTGTGCAGCTGTTTCATCGGCACACCGAGTTTCTGGATGGAATATTTTTCCTTGATCCCGGCGCAGAAGAGATCCGGTTTCATCAGTTCCACCAGTTTTTCCGCTTCATACTGATTGAGGTCGTCGATGATCAGTGAACCTTTGTCCATGTTCGGGTTGAGACCTTCGTAATCCTTGAAGTTCAGTCCGTCCGCAGTCAGGGCGGCCAGTTCAGCCTCGGTCTTCCGAGGTTTGTACAGCAGGGGATCCGGCTCCACCTCAATCTCTTCGATATTCCGGCTGTCGGCATCGACCTTCAGAGTGGGGATGACCTGGCGACCTTCATAGTCGTCGCGGTGCCCGAATTCGTAGCCCGCCGACAGGGTCTTGATGCCCATTTCCTTAAACAGTTCCTGATAATGATGGGCGCGGGAGCCACCGAGAAAGAGCATTGCCGTTTTGCCCTGGGTGCGCGGATAGACCTCCTGCTGCACCGCCATTACTTCCGGCATTTCCTCGGTAATAACTTTCTCGACCCGGTCGATCAGGTCTTGCTCGCCGAAGTATTGGGCAATCTTCCGCAGCGATTTGGCGGTCGCCTCGGCGCCGATGAAATTCACCTTGATCCACGGGATGCCGTATTTGGTCTCCAGCATATCGGCCACGTAGTTGATGGAGCGGTGGCACATGACGCAACTGAGATCGGCCTGGTTGGCGGATGCGAATTTGTCGTAGGTGGCGTTGCCGGAAAAGGTCGAGATGTTCTTAATCCCACATTTTTCGAGGATTCGGTCGATCTCGAAGCCGTCGCCGCCGATATTGTATTCGCCCAGCAGGTTGATCTTGTATTTGTCGGTTTTTTCCGTTTCACTCGTCCCCACCACATGGGTGAAGACCTGATTGTTGGCAATATGGTGGCCTGCCGACTGCGATACGCCCTTATAGCCCTCGCAGCTGAAGGCAAAGACGTTGCAGTCGCCGAACTGTTCCTTCATCCTCTTGGCCACCGCGTGGATATCGTCGCCGATCAGGCCGACCGGGCAGGTGGCGAAGATGGCGATGGCCTTCGGGTGAAAGAGGTCATAGGCCTCCTGAATGGCCGCCGCCAATTTTTTCTCACCGCCGAAGATGATGTCCGAATCCTGCATGTCGGTTGACATGCAGTAGTTGATAAAATTGGCGTTCGTGTCGTTGATGGCGTCGCTTTGATTGCGCCGGGTCAGCCAGGCGTAAAAACTGCAGCCGATCGGACCGTGTACCAGGTTGACGATGTCGCTGGTCGGCCCCATGATGACCCCCTTGCAACCGGCATAGGTGCAGCCGCGCATGGTGATGATGCCGGGGATGGTGCGGACGTTGGCGACAATCTCCGGAGTGGTGTTCGAAAGGGCCTCGTTGATCATTATCTGGCTGGCGCGTTTGCGGGCAACCTTCGGAGGATACTTTTCCAGCAGCTGTTCTTTAATATTGTGCGGTTCCCACTGCACCAGTTTCTGTGCCTTTGCCATTGTATGTCCTCCTTAATAGAACTCACGCGATAGATTTCGCACCCTTCTCACCGGTTCGGACGCGAACTGCATCCGCCACCGGCAGGACGAAGATTTTGCCGTCGCCGGGCTTGCCGGTTTGATTGGTTTCGATAATTGCCTGGACGATGTCGTCGACCTCATTGTCCTTGACGACGATGGTGATCATCCTCTTGGGGTAGAGCTTGCCCTTTTCACCGAGCAGTATGGCTGCTTCCTCGTAGCCCTGTTCCGCACCCTTGATGAGATCGCGGTTGACAAAGCCGAGGCCGCGGCCCTGCGCCTCGTGGCCGAAAAAGGCATCGACGCCGGCCGCGGTCAGGGCGGCCTTGGTCTTGTTCATCATATTCATGCGGACGACTGCAATGATCTCTTTCATGCCGCAACCTCCGCCTTGGTGTCCTCGCGCACCCCGGAACTGATGGTGTAAACGTCCTCCACCTCGGTGACAAAGATCTTGCCGTCGCCGAAGGCGCCTTTGCCGGGGGTGCGGGCCGCATCCATAATGGTATTGATGACGAAATCCTTGTCCGCCGCCTTGACGACACTCATCAGCATGGTCTTGGGGATCTCGTCGTAGGTCACGGCGCCGATCTTGATGCCGCGCTGTTTGCCGCGGCCGGTCACCGAGTATTTGGTCACCGCGGGGAAGCCCGCATCCATAAGGGCGGCAAGAACGTCGTCAGCCTTTTCCGGTCGAACTATGGCTCTGATCATGATCATCATTGTGGTATCTCCTTTATCAAGTTGTGTAGGTGACTTATGCTTCCAACAGGCCAAAGTCGAGCAGCAGCTGCTCCAGTTCTTCGATCATCAGGGGTTTGGGAATGACAAATATCTTATTGTTATCTATGGCCTTTGCCAGGCCGCGATATTCATCTGCCTGTGGCGCCTGCGGATTCCATTCGATAACCGTCTTGCGATTGATTTCCGCTCGCTGCACATCATTGTCGCGGGGAACAAAATAGATCATCTGGGTGCCGATTTTTTTGGCGAGTTCCTCGATCATCTCCTTTTCGTTGTCGACGTTCCGCGAGTTACAGATGAGGCCGCCGAGGCGGACCGAGCCGGACTGGGCGTATTTCATGATGCCTTTGCAGATATTGTTGGCGGCGTACATGGCCATCATCTCGCCGGAGCAGACGATATAGATCTCTTCTGCTTTGCCGTCACGGATCGGCATGGCGAAACCACCGCAGACCACGTCGCCGAGAACGTCGTAGAAGGCGTAGTCGAGGCCTTCGCTTTCTTCGTAAGCACCCAGCGATTCGAGCATGTTGATGGAGGTAATGATTCCCCGACCGGCGCAACCGACTCCTGGTTCGGGACCACCTGATTCGACATTCCAGGTGCCGCCGTAACCGAGCTTTCTGATGTTGTCGAGTTCAACGTCCTCGCCTTCTTCGCGGAGGGTGTCGAGTACCGATTTCTGGGCCAGTCCGCCAAGCAGCAGGCGGGTTGAGTCGGCCTTCGGGTCGCAGCCGACGACCATGACCTTCCGTCCCATCTCGGCAAGCCCGGCTACGGTATTCTGGGTAGTTGTTGATTTGCCGATTCCGCCTTTACCGTAAATTGCCACCTTTCTCATGATGCTCTCCTTGTCTAGTGGTGTGGTTGTTTCTTTGTTTTCTGGCATTGCCGCAGATTTTTACAGTCGATGTTGCAGTACCGGCTGGGAGTTACTGGGGCAGCGTTGTTGTTACCGTCAGCTCTCTATGAGCAAGAGGTGTGCCATGTCGAGAATATGAAAAATAATTTCATAATAACAATTAGATACGTTGTTGTTGTGGAGCTTGGTCGGTGGATTGGTGGGGACAGCATAAAAGCGCAATTTGGTTAGAATGCGACAAATATGTAACAATATGTGGATTGCGGTGTCGCTTGGCACGACATACAAATATTTAACATAAATGTAAAATACTGGCCGTGTGGACATACAAATCTGTAGCAAAAACGGTCCAGTTCCTTGTCTTTGTGTAAAATAATTAAAAATTACAGTATGTTAAATAAATGGAATGACATTTGCTTAACCAAGGATGGAAGAGTTCGACAGCCGCGTGCTGGTAACGCCGGTTGTCAGCCAAAGGATGTGGTGCAGTTGTAAGCAGGCGGTTGCAGTGTGTTCGCCGCTGGGGAGTTTAAGAGATGGATGCGTACACAATGGTTACACCTACAGATGGCAGGACTCAAGGGCTTGAGCTGATCGCCCTCTCAAGGATTACCGAACTGATCGGCAAGGCCGTCGATCTCGACAGCACACTGGCGAGTATTCTCCGGGTTCTCGGTGATACCATGAAAATGGAGAGGGCAACCCTGCTGATCTTTGATCGGGTCAGGCAAAAGCTGGCGATTAAGGCCTCCTGCGGCCTGTCCGATGAAGAGGAGATGCGCGGCGTATACCGACCGGACGAGGGCGTCTGCGGCCAGATCTTCCAGAGCTGCTCGCCCTTTGTCGTCCCGGATATCAACAGCGAACCGCTTTTTCTCAACCGCACCGGGGCGCGGTCGAAGGTCAGAAAAAATACGATCTCCTTTCTCGGCGTGCCGGTGATGGTGCAGGGCAAACCGGAGGGGGTGCTGACGGTGGACCGCTTGTTCGGTGATGAGATCAGCTTTGAAGAAGATATTCGATTTCTCAGCGTACTCGCCACCCTCATTGCCCAGTTTCTCACCCTGCACCGGGAAATTGCCAAGAAAGAGGCCAAACTGATCGAAGAAAATGCCTCGCTTAAGGCCCGTCTGCATCAGGTGCACGGTGATCATTTTATTATTGGCCATTCCAAGCCGATGCAGGAAGTGTTCAGCATCATCGACAAGATCGCCAGCAGCAAGGTGACCGCCCTCCTGCTCGGCGAATCGGGGACCGGCAAGGAGCTGGTGGCGCGGGCCATCCACGAGGGTGGCAATCGCAAGGACAAGCCGCTTATTAAGGTCAACTGTGCGGCCCTGCCGGAAACCCTCCTGGAAAGCGAGCTGTTCGGCCATGAACGGGGCGCCTTTACCGGGGCCCATGCCTCACGGCCGGGGCGCTTTGAGCTGGCCGATTGCGGCACCATCTTTCTTGATGAAATCGGCGAACTGCCGCTGTCGCTGCAGGCGAAGATGCTCCGCGTCCTGCAGGAAAAGCAGTTTGAACGGATCGGCGGGTCAAAGACCTTCACCGTTGATGTCAGGATCGTCGCGGCGACCAACGTCAGCCTTGAAGAGGCCGTAGCCCAGGGCCGGTTTCGCGCTGATCTTTATTACCGCTTGAATGTTGTTCCCATCATTTTGCCGCCGCTACGCGAGAGAAAGGAGGATATCCCCCTGCTGTTCAGTCATTTTCTCGCAAAAAGCAACGAGCGCAACGGCAAGAAGGTGCAAATCACCTCCGAGCTCCTCGATTTCCTCATCAGCTATCCTTGGCCGGGGAACATTCGCGAAATGCAAAACCTGGTGGAAAGAATGGTCATTCTCGCTGAGGGTGACCGGCTCACCCTGCATGATTTGCCACCTAATCTTTTCGTAAGCCATCGAGCGGTTGCCGACGAAGGGCGGCAGAGTGGACCTGTCGTTAAGGCCAGTCACCAGGTGAGCCCGAAATCGCTCTACGACATCGAGCGTTTGGAGATCGAGGCATCGCTTCGCCGCAATGGCTGGGTGCAGATTCGCGCGGCGCGGGAACTTGGGCTAACCGAGAGGCAAATCGGCTACCGCATTAAGAAGTATGGCCTCAATCGCTACGATTCCTTTCGCTTGGAATGAGGAATGCTTTTGTCGGGGGGGGGCGAGCAGGCGGAGCAGTTCCAGATCCCTTAAAGGGCGGCGCAAGGCCGTGGCTTCTGCGCGAACCCTTTGCACCGTCTCCTCAGGGAGGTTTGTCGCCAGCCTACTATCCAGTCCTTTCAAATGCGCGATAATCGCCCGCCTGCCGCATTTCGGCCCGAGCAGCAGTTTACGTTCGGCACCGACCTGCTCGGGGGCAAAGGGCTCATAGGTTTGCGGGTCGTTGCGCAGACCCTGGAGATGCAGGCCGGTTTCGCAGGTAAAGATATCCTCGCCGACAATCGGTCGATTGCCCTCAATAGTTCGGCCGGTAATGCCCGCCACGTAGCGGGCAAGAGGTTTGAGCTGTCCGGTCTGCAGCCGGGTGTCACCCTTGACCAGGTTGAGATAGGCGACGATTTCCTCCAGCCTGGCGCAGCCGGACCGTTCCCCGAGGCCGAGCACCACGGTATCGACGTAGCGGGCGCCGGCCTCAAGGGCGGCTACGGCGTTGGCGGTGGCCATGCCGAAATCATTGTGGGTGTGCACTGCCAACTGGCTTGTGCTAAGTCCTCTGCCAAGATCCGCCACCAGCCGGGCCATTTGCCCCGGAGAAGCAATGCCGACCGTGTCGGCAAGGCGAATACGCACCGCTCCCAGCTGTTCCGCAACCTGCGCCATCGCCATTAAGAACCTTTGGTCGCTGCGGCTGGCATCCTCAAAGCCGATGGACAGCGTCATCCCTTTATCTCTTGCAAAATTCATGGCGCTGCGCAGCGTCGCCAGGGCCCAGGTACGATCCTTGCCCAAACGTTTTTCCAGATGCATATCGGAGACCGGAATGGAAAGGGAGAGCAGATCGGGGCACAGTTCCGCGGCGACGGCGATATCTTCTTTTTTACACCGGCTCCACAGGGACAGTTTCAGATGCGGGTGGGTGTTGCGGCAATACGCAATGAGCGGGCCGACGCAGGGGTGAAAAGATGATGAAAGCCCCAGTTCCACCTCGCCCACCCCGACACGCACCAGGCCGTCGATGATCCGCCTTTTCTCCTCAAGCGAAAAGAGTACGCCGGGGGTCTGTTCTCCTTCCCGCAGGGTGGTATCAATAATTGCAAATTCTCGGCGCATGGCTGTGTCCTTGTGGCTTCTTTGCCATGGTCTTTGCAAAAACGCTGCCAAAAGGAAGAAATTGTTGTAGGAGGAAATAACCCCGCCTGAAACGGCGGTTTGTCAGCGATGTGGCAGGAGCACGCGCTTCTGCGTCCCTACAAAAGTGTAGGGTTCCGACCCTGTCGGTGTCGCGGGGACACGGTCGAAAAAATGAATCGTGGCCGTCGGCCGGAAATTGCCCTTGAGGTCAGTACGTAAGGAGTTGCGGCTGCCGCCAGGCTGTGGCAAATCCCAGGTTGGCGAGGATGGCGATACCCTTTTCCATATTCAATCCGACATTGCCGACGCCGTGCGAATCATCGCCGGGCACTACGGTTATGCCCAGGTCTTTGGCCATCTGCAGAATTACCCGGGAGATATAGGGTTCGTCGGCGCCTTTCAGCAGCGAGCGCAGGTTGAAATCCATAATCAGGTCAAGCTCCTTGATCAGTGTCAGGTTTCTCTTGATTCGCCCCATTACCTCCGGCTGCAGCAGTCGTGCCTTGTAGCCGGGATCAAAGATGCGAATGAGGTCGAAATGGCCGACCACGGCTGGTTTGAGAAAGCTGAAGCATGTCATACTGCAGGTCAAAATAGCGGCAATACAGCTGGTCTTTGCCGCCGGCGGCTTCAGCCGTTTGCTCATATTGCGCCTTGGAATAGTCAAAGCCCAGGTCGTCGACGAAATGGACCGAGCCGACAACATAATCAGGCTGGAAGGTGCTGATCAGATAGGGCATGAATTCCCGGTAGCCGCTGTAGGTCTCGCTTTCAATGGCGGCAAAGATCTTGATCTGTGAACGGTATTTCTCTTGAAGTCTGCGGCATTCCTGCATGTACAGGGAAAAACGGTGCAGGAGGAACTCCGGTGTCAGCCCGGCCGCCTGCTGATCGGGATAGAGCAGCTCCTGGCTGATGCCGGGGGCGTGTTCGGTGATGCCCACCCAGGGAAATTCCTTGGCAATATACTGCTGGATGATTTCTTCCAGGGTGTTGGTCGCATGGTGGCAGAATTGGCCGCTATGGCCGCCATGGACGGATACGGAAGCGATGTTTTTCATTTTCTGTGGAAACCTTTATGGCATTAAGCTGTTGTAAAAGAATAACATGGCCAAAGGAAAGCCCGGAACGGTATAAGGAGCCGTAACAAAATGGGTTGAAATGGCCAGGTTATTTTGTAACGGCTCCTAAGAACCGAAAGTTTGCATAGGCTCGCTGGGCGCCGTTATCGGAGATGCTCCTGTTCAGTGCAGGAACTCCCCGGTGCTGGACATCGCCAGGTTGGCGTCGCGCACCCCTCTGAGGGCGCTGAGCTGGTCGGCCAGTTCCTGAACCTCCTTGGCCTTGCCCCGCACCACGATGACCTCAAGGCAGTTGTCATGGTCCATATGCACATGGGTGGTTGAGACAATATGATGATGGTAGTCGTGCTGCACCAGGGTGACTTTTTCCTGCAGTTTATGCTGGTGGTGGTCGTAGACCAGACTGATGACACCCATAACCATTTTGTCCGCCTGCCATTCTTCCTTGATAAAGGCCTTCCGGATCAGGTCGCGGATGGCCTCCGACCTGTTGGTGTAGCTGTGGGCCATGATATGTTCATCAAAGATCGTCAATAGTTCCTCTTCAAGCGATATGGAAAATCTTTTCAGCATGGAATTTCACCTCCTGACATGGATAAACGGGGCAATGATCAGTGCTTCCGCCTGCGGTTCCGTCACCCGCCGGAAGGCTGTGCACTCGGCATTCACTATATAAGGTCATTCTCAGAACTGCAAGTTGCAAGTCTTCGCCGGAAAACGGAATATTATCTGTTTTTGCCGAGGTTCTTCAGCCGATTTTCCGGTAATCATCGGTGCCGCGCAGACGATACGAGCAAAAAAGCAGCGTCAAGGCAAGACCGATCACCGTATACCAGGGAAACCAGCCGATGGCCTGCTGAAAGGCAAAGCCCTCAAGTGCCGGGCCGCTCCAGTCGGGATAATTGGCTTTTGCCCCATCGCGAAGTCTGGTTATAAGCAGGGCAAAGAGAAAGCCGATGATTCCGTAGGCAAGGTTAAAGGCCAGGCCTTTAAAGCTGAGAACGGTTGCCCGTTGGTGCGATTCGGTGATGCGGTTGAGGTAATGGCTGGTGAAAAAGGATACCAGCATCAGGGCGACAAAGATCAAGGCCATGGGCAGCAGGCCCCAGTAAGGATAAAAGCCGGTAAGGCCGATGAGGCCGAGAAGGCTTATGCCGGAAACCCACCAGACGTTGACGAGCGGTGCGTTTTTCGCGACCATCCGTTCGGCAATTTTCGGGGTGACCAGGCCAAGGACGGCAATGGCCGAGCCGATCAGTCCGAAACTTGCCTCCGGCAGGTCGATTTGCCGGTAGTACTGACTGGTCATGGTAACAATCATGCGGAGGATGTGGTCATAAAGGGTGCCGAGGAGAATAATTGCCAGGGCAAAGGGCGTCTTGGCCAGCCAGGCGCCGGCCTGCAGGGTCTTGCGCAGGGCGGCGCGGCTGGTGGAGCCTTGGCCGGCTGTCCGCGTTGCCGGCTTTTCCCGCATACTGAAGGCGCAACCGGTGGCGAAAAGCGATAGAATGAAGGTCAAATAAATGGGAAAGCGCATGCTGACCTGCTGGCTGACAGTGAGGTCCGAACCTATCCAGCTAAGTAGGCGATTGACCATGCTCGGATCATAGACCAGTGCCCCGATGGTCATGGTGACGATTGAACCGATGGAACGCAGCCGCATCTGCACACTGAGCACCTGCGGCCAGTCCTCCTGCATGCCTTCTTCGACCAGCGAGTCGTAGGCGATGGCCTCATCGGCGCCGCTGGCCAGGGCCTCGGCGAGGCCACTGAGCACGCGATTGACAAGAAAGACCGAAAATATCAAACTGCTGTTACCGAGGGGTACAAAGGCCAGAAGGCTCATCTCGGCAACCATCAAAAGAGAGGTGGTGACCAGCAGATATTTACGGCCGAGGATATCGGCCAGGGCCCCGGATGGCACTTCGGCACAGACAATGGTGATTGCCCAGACGGTATTGAGGAGGGCAAACTGCTCGATGGTCAGGCCGTAATCGAGAAAGAGAATGGTAAAGACCGGATAGTAAAAACGCGAGTTGAAAAATATGCGAAAGGCGATAAACAGCCGGATGTTGGCGATGGAAAAGGGTGAGGTTGCGGGGGCCATGGCGGATTTCCTCGGCAACGCCGGCTAAGAAAGGTTCTTGCGACTGAGTTGTTCCCTGGCCATTTCCGAGATGGTTCGGAAATCAATCTTGCCGCTGCCCATCTTCGGCAGATTCTCCCATACCAGAAAGATCTTCGGCAGGGAGATCGGCGGCAGATGCCTGGCCATCTGTTTGAGGACCGTTTTTTCGTCGAGCGGTGTCGTCACCACCGCGACGATTCTCGCGCCTTTGATGGCGTCGGGGGTCTCGACCACGCAGCAATGGCTGTCCTCGGGCAGGAATTTTTCCAGGATATCCTCGATTTTCACCAGGGACACCATCTCCCCGCCGATCTTCACAAAGCGTTTCAAGCGGCCGACATGCCAAAGATAGCCATCCTGGTCCAGGTTGCCCATATCGCCGGTATCGTACCAGCCGTGGCGGATGTGCAGGGAGGTCTGCTCGAAATCGTTGAAATAGCCCTTCATGACACTGTCGCCTTTAACCAGGATGCGGCCATCTGCGCCAAGGGCGCATTCTTCGCCGGTCTGGTAATTTTCGATGCGCACCAGAAGGCCGGGAAGCGGTTTGCCGACACTGCCCGGCCGGTTAAATTCCGGGGTATTGACGGAGATAACCGGCGAACACTCGGTTGCTCCGTAGCCTTCGTAGAGGGTGATGTTGTGCTTGCTTTTAAAGCCCTCGCGCAGGGCGTCGGGACATTTGTCGGCACCGGTCATGGCAATGCGCAGGGAAGCGAAATCGCCGTCCTCGGATTTTCGCAGATAGCCCCAGAAGAACGATGGGGTGCCGACTATGAAGGTGGCCTTATGTTCCCTGACGATGCTGCAAACCTTTTTAAAATCAAGGGGGTTGGCGTAGGTGAGCATGGTCATGCCATGGGAGATCGGCAGCCAGAAGGTGGTCATCAAGCCGAAGACATGAAAATAGGGCAGGGTACACATGAAGGTGTCTTCACTGCGAAAGCTGAAAATCGGCGACACCGAGGCGATATTCGCCAGGAGGTTTTTGTGGGTAAGCTGCACCGCCTTGGGATCCTTTTCGCTGCCGCTGGTGAAGAGTACCACCGCCGTGTCGTCCTCCTGGCCTTGGTGCACCAGCTTCTTGATGACGGCGGCGGGCAGGGCGGCGATGGCGGCGGCCCGGAGTTTTTGCCCGGTGGTGATGCCGGCCATGATGTCCTCGATATACAGCATGCCGTCAACATGGGCGCATTCGATCTTCTCCAGGAGGGCTCTGGAGGTGATGATGGTTTTAAAGTCGCACTTTTGCTGGGCGTAGCGGGCGTTATGCTCTGCCCCGGTCGAGTAGTTGATCATCACCGGGATACGGCCGCTCATCAGCACACCGATCTTCGTAAGAATACAGCCGGCGGAGGTCGGCAGCATGATGCCGGTGAATCCCGGTTCGAGTTTCTTAAAAATCTGTGCGAGAATCAGGCCGGCGATCAGGCATCTGGCATAGGTGAGTTCCCGGCTCGTGGTAAAATCGTGAATGGCCAGTTTCTTGCCGAACTGCTTGGCGATGTCGATAAAAGTGTGATGTAACAGCACCGGAGCCTCCGAAGGAGCAATGGGGTTCGTGGTTGTTCCGGTCACATGCCGCCGGGCAGGCAACCGGATCAAAAATTATTAAGTCCAACTACCATTTTTACAAAGACTTGGCAACTGGTGGAGTGGGATGTATCGTCGCCATCCAACAGCAAATGGTGACTGGAGATCTACCTACCGGGAAGGCATGTCGCCGGACGCCGGCGAGGGCTCGTCCTGGGGCTGGCAATCGGCTATATCGGTGATCGATTTCGGCAGCTCTTTTTTAATCTGCACCCCCAGTTCCCGCAGCTGTTCGGCATGGGCGACCAGATTGCCGCGGCCGCGGGTCAGTTTGACAAAGGCGGTATCGTAGGTGGCATGGCAGGTGGCCAGCTGCTTGCCGATCTTTTCCATCTCCTCGGCAAAGCTGCGGAACTTGTCGTACATGATGCCGGCGCGCCTGGCGATTTCCTGGGAATTCTTGCTTTGCTGCTCATATTTCCAGATGTTTTCGATGGTCCGCAGCGTGGCCAGGAGGGTGGTGGGGGTGACGATAACCACATTGCCGGCCAGGGCCTCGGTAAAGATGCCGTCATCCTGCTGGAAGATGGCGGAAAAGGCCGATTCGATGGGCATGAACATGAGGACGAAATCGAGGGAATGGATGCCGGCAAGTCCCGGATAATTTTTGCCGCCGAGGGTGGCAACATGGTCGCGCACCGCTCGTACGTGCTGCGCCAGGTGCCCGGCCCGTTCGCCTTCGTCGTCGCAGGTGACATAACGCTCCCAGCTGAGCAGCGACACCTTCGAGTCGACGATAATATCCCGGCCCTCCGGCAAATGGATAATGACATCCGGTTTCAGCAAGCGGTTGCCGTCGTCGCGGAAACCACCCTGGGTATGGTATTCCTGGCCGAGGCGCAGGCCGGACTTTTCCAGCACCCGGTTAAGGACCAGCTCGCCCCAGTTGCCCTGGACCTTGGTGTCGCTTTTCAGGGCCCGGGTCAGATTCATCGCCTCGCGGTTGATCTGCTGGTTGAGATCGCGCAGCTGGAGAATTTCGCCCTTCAGCGACAGCCGTTCGCGGCTGTCGCTGCGGTAGATTTCGTTGATCTCCTGCTTGAAAGCAACCAGCTGGCGATTAAAGGGCAGGAGGATCGAGTCCAGCCGATCCTTGTTCAGTTCGCTGAAACGGGCGCTTTTTTCATCGAAGATCTGCTGCGCCAAATGAGAAAAGCGCAGGCTCAACTCCTCGCGGGCATCCTGGAGGAGTCGCAGTTTCTCTGTTGAGTGTTTTCGGTCGTTTTTCAGTAAGGTGATGAGTTTAGCAGCGCGAATTTCCTGATGCGCACCGCGCTGATCGGCGATGGCAAGCTTTCTTTCGCTTTCCCGTAGTCGCCGGTTTTGCCGGAGGAGGTAGACCATTCCGACAAGCGTCGTAAAAAGCAGCATGACAAAACCGCCGGCAAAGAGCAGGAAAAGGCTCTGTGGGGTGAGGGCCGACGGCAGAATATTAATTAAGGCGGCGGTTATGGCCGAGGCAAATTCATTCATCCCGCTTACATCGGCCAGGGCTTTTCCCGCCCGCCGATGATGTGCAGATGGATGTGGAACACCACCTGCCCGGCCTTTTTGCCGTTATTGAAGATCACCCTGAAGCCGTCGGCAACCCCGTTTTCTTTGGCCAATTGCCCGCCGATGCGAATGAGCTTGCCGATCAGCCGGTCATCTTCTTCCAGGACATCAACCGGGGCGGCGATATGTTTTTTGGGAATGACGAGAAAATGTACCGGTGCCTGCGGGGAAATATCCCAGAAGGCCAGCACGTCATCATCTTCATAGAGTTTTTTCGCGGGAATTTTGCCGGCCACAATCTTGCAAAAGATACAGTCATTCATTGCCAATCCTCCTTGGTGGGTTGATTCCCGGCTTGTGACGCGGGAACGGGGTAAGGAATGCCCAAAGTCGTTATATACAATACCGGAAGAGTTTCGTAAACGCCTTGTGGCGGGAAGGAGGGCGGCATGATCCGCACGTAAAACGGTTGTTCATACTTTCTCACCAGTCCAGGTCAAGTGACTTCATATTTTTCCCTGAGCGTGCGCGAAAGGTGGTTGATCATGGCAAAGGCCTTGGCAACGGTTTGCCCCCCGTCCTGATTGACGAGGCAGCAGGTCGCCGGCGACAGCATGCTTCTGGAAAGCAGGTATTCTATATCCAGGCCCTTTTTGCTTAAATGCTGCCAGATTCCTTCGAGCTTCATGCTGAGAAAACCAAGACTTTCTTTGGAAAATGCCTCAAAACCGGTGGGAATAATGCCCCAGACAATCACTCCTCCCCGGTCGAGGAATTTTTTGATCGAACCGCTGCAGGAGGAAAAGATCTCGGCATTGGTGTAGATGTCCATGGAAAGGATATCCATGTCGAGACCGAGGAGGAATTCCCAGTCGGGGTTGCCGCAGAGGTGGATTCCTCTTGGTCCGTCGACCATGGAAAAGAAAGTATCGAGATCGCTTTTTGCCTTTTGGTTGTCATAGCCGGACATCGCCGAAAAGATGAACTGCAATCCCGGTTCGTCGATGAACATAAAGGCGTTGGCATTGCGCTCCTTCAGTCGGGCCAGTTGCACATTGATTCTCTTGGCCATAAACTCGAACATAAAGGGCCGGATCGAGTCGTCGAAGAGGATCGGCCGATCATCCTGGTCAAGAACATTGAAACCGAAGCTGATCGGCCCCTCAAGCTGGCCACGGATGGCCGATCTGTCGCCAAGATCCTTCGATAAAAACTCGTGGTACACCTGCGAATAGATAGGGCTGATATCGAAGTAGGACGGATCGTCAAAATGGCTCATGGTCTCTTCAAATTCGCCGATAAATGTGTCCATGGAAAAGCGCAGGGTTTTTTTCTCCATGTCAAGGACGATGCCGGGAAAGTGTTCCGCCGCTTGGACATACATGTCTTCGTAATAGTTGAGATTCGGCAATTGCGGCCAAAACGGCACATCGAGGGTCAGGGCCAGGTCAAGGGCCTCACTGATATTTTTATGGGGCATGACGGCCATTGCCGTGGTCAAGAGATTTCCGGGGATCGGCATGGAGAAGCTCCTTCAAGAAAAGGGTTTTTTATGGGTGCTACAGCAATCCCTGTTCCATGGCATTACGTTCGGCAGCCTGACGGAGGCCGTCGCTGATGCTCGGGTAAACGTGAACCGTGGTCGAGATATCGACGACGGTCAGGCCGAAGCGCACCGCCAGTGTTGCTTCCTGGATAATGTCGGCAGCCCGCGGGCAAAGGAGCTGCACGCCAAGGACCTTGCCGCTGCCCTTCTCGGCGGTGAGGAGAACGCCGCCGAGCATTTCGCCCATGACATGGGCCTTGGGTACCCGGTCGAGCTGCAGATAGGTGGTGACGACGCGGTAGCCGTGCGCTTCCGCCTGGTTGTGGGTGAGGCCGACTGTGGCGAATTCCGGATCGACGAAGACCGCCATCGGCGAGAAACGGTGGTCGATGGTATGACCGGCCTGGGGATAGAGCATGTTGCGGACGGCGATCTGTGCCTCCCGCGCCCCGTTTGGCGCGACCATCGGCGGGCCGGTAACATCACCGGCGGCCCAAATGCCAGGAATACTGGTACGCAGCTGGCTGTCGACGGTGATAAAGCCGCCGGGACTGACGGCAACACCGATCTCCTCCAGGCCGATGCCGCGGGTCACCGGTTCGGTGCCGATGGCCAACATCAATCGTTCGGCGACAAAGGCCACCTCCGCCCCGTTGATGAGGGCGTACAGACAGGTTTTGTCGCCGACCTTCTCGACCCGTTCGGCGACAATATCACAAAATATTTCTACCCCGTCGCGCTGCAGCATCTGTTTGAACTGCTCGGTGAGTCGTTCGTCGAATTCAACAAGGAGGCGTGGGCCGCGTTCCAGGATGGTGACTCGGGTACCGAAGCGGGCGAACATCTGACCCATCTCAAGAGCTATGACCCCGCCGCCGAGAATGGTGATCGATTCCGGAAAACAGGGGAGGTGCATGGCACTGTAGCTGTTGAGATAGTTGATCTGGTCGAGGCCGGGCAGGGTCATGGAGCGCGGCTTGCCGCCGGTGGCGATGAGGACCTGCGGTGCCTGATACCGCCGGCCATCGACGAGGATTTCCCGGGGGGAAACAAAGCGGCCGTGGCCGCGGATCAGGGTCATACCGGGGGTGTTGTCCAGTTCGTGTTGATAGTGGTGGGTGCGAATTGTTTCGACCGCTGCTTCTTTCAAGGGCATGAGCGTCCCGCAATCCGGGGCCCCGGCATGCAGGTTCAGGCCCCAGTGCATACCCTTGCGGGCGGCGTAATACATTTCGGCTTTATGGATCAGGGTTTTGCTCGGGATACAGCCCCAGTTGACACAGGTGCCGCCGGGTTGCGATTGCTCGATCAGCAGCACTTTTTTACCGGCCGCGGCAGCAATTCTTGCCCCGGCAAAGGCGGTGGTGCCTGCGCCAAGGACGATGATGTCGTAATCATTTGCCATGTAACTCTCCGGAAAGATAGAAAAGCGGGCAGAAATCCTTTTGATGGGGCCAGGCAAGGACCCTCCTTGCCTGGCCAAGGTGAGCCTCAGTTGCCGGCCATCATGGCGGCAATATCCTCCTGAGCGGTGCTGATCGGCCTGATATTGAAATTATCAACCAGCACCTTGGCGACGCCGGGTGACAAGAAACCCGGCAGCGTCGGCCCAAGGCGGATGCCTTTGACACCCAAAAAGAGCAGGGCGAGAAGGACGGCCACTGCCTTTTGTTCATACCAGGCGATATCAAAGGAAATGGGCAGCTCGTTAATGTCGGCGAGACCAAATACCTCTTTCAGTTTTAAGGCGATGACCGCCAGGGAATAGGAATCGTTGCACTGTCCGGCATCGAGCACCCTGGGAATGCCGCCGATATCGCCGAGATTGAGTTTGTTGTAGCGGAACTTGGCGCAGCCGGCGGTGAGAATGACTGTGTCCTTCGGCAGGTTTTCGGCAACTTCAGTAAAATATCCCCGCGCTTTCTGCCGGCCGTCGCAGCCGGCCATGACGATAAAGCGTTTGATCGCCCCGGACTTGACCGCCTCGACAACCTTGTCGGCAAGGGCCAGGACCTGATTGTGGCCAAAGCCGCCGACGATTGAGCCGGTTTCCAGTTCCGTCGGCGGTTTGCAGGTCTTGGCCTGGGCGATCAACGCCGAAAAGTCCTTGCTGCCGCCCTGTTCGCGGAACGGAATATGTTTTGCCCCGTCATAGCCGACAATACCGGTGGTGTAGAGGCGATCGAGGTAGGTGTGTTCCTTCCTGAGCGGCACCAGGCAGTTGGTGGTCAGCAGCACCGGACCGTTGAACGACTGAAATTCGCTGTTCTGATGCCACCAGGAACCGCCGTAATTGCCGATGAAGTGCGGATATTTCTTGAAGGCCGGGTAATAGTTGGCGGGCAGCATCTCGCCGTGGGTATAGACATCGATGCCACTGCCCTCGGTCTGCTTAAGCAGTTCATCCATGTCTTTCAGGTCATGGCCGCTGATGAGGATGCCGGGATTCTTGCCGACGCCGATATTGACCTTGGTAATCTCCGGATGGCCATAGGTGGTGGTGTTGGCCTCATCAAGCAGGGCCATGGTGGTAACAGAAACGCCTCCGGCCTTCATGACCAGGGCAACCATCTGGTCGACGGTCAGCTCTTTGGTGGTCGAGGCCAGGGCCTCAAACATGAAATCGTTTATCTCGGCCTTGCGGTAGCCGAGGACGGCGGCATGTTCGGCATAGGCGGCAATGCCCTTCAGGCCGATGACCAGCATCTCCCGGAGGGAGCGGACATCCTCGTTGGCGGTGCGCTGCACGCCCACACCTTTGGCCTTTTCGGCAAAGGCTGAAACCGGGCCGGTCCAGGTTGCCTCGTCCGGCAGAACCCCGTCAAAGTCTTTGCCGTTTTTCGCCTTATAGGCAGTAAGAAAGGCCGCCTTCAGTTTATCGCGACGCACCAGACCGTCTTCGATCATACTGATAAAGCGATCGTTGGCCCAGTTGGCGTTGGTGATGGTCGGAAAAAGTCCCTGCAGGACAAAGTCGTCGTTGGCTGCGATCAGGCTGGCCGAGTTCCTTCAGCTTTTCGCCGTACACGGCCATGCCGCGCAGCACGAAAAGGAGCAGATCCTGCAGGTTGGCGGTTTCCTCCGGCTTGCCGCACATTCCCTTGATGGTACAGCCGGTGTTTTTAGCGGTTTCCTGACACTGGAAGCAAAACATGATGGTCCTCCTTTTGATTGTGGGTTGTAAAAATCGAATTTTTCTTCTCTCAGCCACGTGGGAAAGGCTTTTCCATCCTGCTAAGCAATTCATGCATAATTGCATTTATCGTGTCGAAACGTCTGCAATCTTCAAGCATTGTCCGCGGCTCCTGGATGTAAGGTCCGGGGACGATTTCCTCGGCGCAGTTGGCTATCAGTTGTTGCGCACTTGCAAGGGTTGTTTCGAGGTGAAACTGCAGGCCGACAATTCGTTCATCATAAATAAATGCCTGGTTTTCACAAGCGGCGCTGCGGGCTATATGCTTGGCTCCTTCCGGAATATCGAAGGTGTCGCCGTGCCAGTGAAATGCATCGAGACAGGGCGGAAATGTACTGAAGAGTGTGCTGGTGCCTGCAATTTCAGTCGTCTCAACCGGAAACCAGCCAATTTCTTTATGCGCGCCCGCATATATTCGAGCGCCGAGCAGCCCGGCAAGGAGTTGCGCGCCAAGGCAAATGCCCAAGACCGATCGCCCCTTGCTGATTGCTTTATCAAGAAACCTCTTTTCTTCCACCAGCCAAGAATACTTGTTTTCTTCGTAGATGTTCATAGGACCACCCATCACTATCAAGAGATCGATACCGTCGAGGGATGGCAACTCCTCGTTGAGGTATAGCCGAGTTCCGGTCAGGCGATGGGTGTTTTGTCGTATCCACGGCTCGATGCTGCCCAACCCCTCGAACGCCACATGTTGAATGTAATGAATATGCATCGGCACTCCGTCCTTTCAGTAAATTTAACCGGTAAAACTTCTATTTCTTATAAAAATTCGGGGGAAAGCTTCTTTGCACATTCCAAAACATACTCTAATCATGGTACTCTAACCAATGCTTTCGACAACCTGCTTGACCTAAGTCAAAGACAAAGGTGATAACTTCGATTTGCATAAGGAAAGGATACATTTTCATCAAAAACGGGAGGGGTCCGATGCCACAAAAGGAAGCTGATTTTTGCTGCTCCTTTTGCCCGCTTGGCGGAATGCTGGCCTTGCCAGGCAGAAATCGCCGGTTGCGCATTAGTCACAACCAAGATGGATGTACCTCCTGTGGTGCCTGCACTCATGCCTGTCCCATGGGACTTTTGCCGGAGCAGGGTGAATCTCCTGGTATGTAATTTGCTTATCTTTAAGGGATTGAAAAAAAACTTGTCGGCAGCAGAAGAACGGCATATCCTGCAATTTTGTAGGAAAATAACGGCTCCGGGCGGATGAGGTTGCAAGTGCGGGAGAGTGGAGAAAGCGCCGTCACCAGACGGCAAAATAGTCCATTGCTGGAGAATTGTTGGGTAAGATTATGAAATATCTAGCCATATTTTGTGTTGTCGCCGTCGTGGCGGTGTTTGCCAATCTGGTCCATGAATCGAAGATGTTGTCCTATCTTGTCCAGTGACCCGAAGGTCTGCATCACCTGTCATACCATGAACACCCACTATGATACCTGGCAGCACAGCTCGCATCGCAACAGAGGCGACCTGCGTTGATTGCCATCTGCCGCGCGATTCCTTTGCCAATAAGATGCTGGCCAAGGCTCGGGACGGCTATAAACATTCGATGGCTATGACCTTCAAAACCTACGGCCCCAATCTTCGCATCAGTGACGATGCCGCTCGGAGAATCCAGGACAACTGTATCTCCTGCCATCGGGAGACGGTTTCCCAGATGCTGGCCAATAGCACACTCTACGAAAAAGTCGAGGACGGTCGTGTGCAGATGGGGCGACCCTGCTGGCAATGCCACAGGGATTTACCGCACGGGACAATGCGCAATCTCATGGCAACGCAAAATAATTTTACCAATAAGGTATTATAAGGATCTCAATCGGGAGGATGTGTATGAAAAAATCAATGATTGTGGTTGCTCTCTGTGTGGTCGTCCTGGTGCCGATGGCATTATTGACGGTTTCCATCAAAGAGAACAAGGCCGAGCAGCAGGCCATCGGCGCGGTCCCGGCCATAAAAGACAACGAGACCCGCGCCTCCGAGTGGGGCAAGAATTATCCGCGTCAGTATGACACCTATATGCAGACGCGAAAGAGCGATGAGATCGCCGATGTCCTGAAGCAGGATCCCGCCCTGGTGGTTATGTGGGCCGGTTATCCTTTCTCCAAGGATTACAACAAGCCGCGCGGTCATTATTATGCCCTGGAGGACAATATCAATACCCTGCGCACCGGCGCCCCGGTCGACAAAATCACCGGCCCTCTGCCGACCGCCTGCTGGACCTGCAAATCCCCCGATGTGCCCCGCCTGATGAAGCGCGATGGCGAGCTGGAATACTTTACCGGTAAATGGGCAAAATACGGCGACGAAGTCGTCAACACCATCGGCTGTGGCGATTGCCATGACAACAAAACCATGAAGCTGACACTCACCCGCGAGTATCTGAAGCGCGGCCTCGACGCCGAGGGCAGTCTGAAGGTCGCCGATGTCACCCATCAGGACATGCGCTCCCTGGTCTGCGCTCAGTGCCATGCTGAGTACTACTTTAAAAAGACCGAGTGGGATGACAAAGGTACTAAGAAGACCGCCATGGTCGTCACCTATCCCTGGAGCAAGGGTTTTTCCGCCGAGAAAATGGAGGAATATTACGACGAATACAGCTTCTCCGACTGGACCCATCAGTTGAGCAAGACGCCGATGCTCAAGGCGCAGCATCCCGATTACGAAACCTTTGTCACCGGCGTGCACAGCCGCAACGGGCTGGCCTGTGCCGACTGCCATATGCCCTATGTACGTGAGGGCGGAGTCAAATATTCCAGCCATAAGGTCGGCAGTCCCCTCGATAATATCGCCAATACCTGTCTCAATTGTCATAAGGGCACCGAGAAAGAGTTCCGTGATACCGTTGCGAAAAAGCTGGCACGTAAAGAACGAGTTGGCCAAGATGGCCACCGATGTCCTGGCCATGGCCCATCTCGAAGCCGCCAAGGCCTGGGAAGTCGGGGCAACGGAGGAGGAAATGAAGGCGGCTCTTAAGGATATCCGCCATGGTCAGTGGCGCTGGGATTATGCCGTTGCCGGACACGGCGCCTTTTTCCATGCCCCTGAGGAAATCCTGCGGACCCTGGCTGGGGCCATCAATAAGGGCCAGGATGCCCGTTTGAAAATCCGCATCGTTCTTGCCAAACATAATGCCGCCGATTTCGTCGCCCAGGATTTCTCGACCAAGGAAAAAGCCCAGGCCCTCGTTGGCATGGATTATGGCAAGCTGGTCGAGGAAAAGGAATACCTTCCTCAAAGGTCTGCGGCAGGAATGGATCAAACAGGCTGAATCTAAAGGCATTTACGACCCGGAGTCACGTAAGGATATGAAGTTGAAAACCTCCTACAAATAGACCCCATCCCCTCATTTCTCATGGCATTTTGGCCCTGGTAATTTTTAAGAGTACCGGGTCAAAATGCCGTTGTCGTTTTTTTAAGAAGGCATCAGGATTTCTTAAAGAGGCGGTCCATCAAACCTTTTTTCTCCGGTTCGGGCAGACCAAGTTGGCGGCAGATGCACAGTTCAACTTGATGTTCAGGCACATCGCTTCCTTCTACGACGATCTCGTCGCCGACCATAATTGCCGGGGCTACCGGCAAATCTAGTGCGAAGTATTCATCGGTTTCGTATGCCGATTGAGGTTTTGCAGTGATCTCGATTTCAACCGGATATTTTTCGCCCAACCTGGGCAGAAATTGTTTGAAATGCTTTCACGGTTTGCCGTTTGGTTCATTTAAAAAAAAGTGGATTTTCAGCATAATTTTCTCCTGTTACAGGTTTACTTGTCTTTCCTACGGGACACTTATCGTTCGCATGCGCAGAAGTAACTGATCGGCCGGTAGGAAATCAACGAGCCTGAGGTCGGTACGTTCTACGCCCTGTGCATCAAGAAAAACAATTGTCGGGACCCCTTTGATACCATAATTTTTCAACAGCTCTTCATGGTAGGGGTTGTCGCCTTTGGTGACATCAACTTTTACCATGGAAAAGCTCTTTTCCGCCAGGAGGACTACATCCGCTTGATGAAAGGTCACCTCGTCCAGCTCGCGGCATGGTGTACACCAGTCGGCGTAGAAATCGAGGATGGTCGGTTTGCCCTGGGCCTTCGCCTCCCGGAGGGTTTGCTCCGAATAAGCATGCCAGGTGATTCCCGGGCCCCGCATGGTCCATGAGGCCATCGAGAAAGTCGCAAGGACCAGACAGGCCGTACCGGCAAGGGCCTTCAACCAGGGAAAAGCCCTAAATTTTGCTTCGTTTTTATCAAACCACCAAAGGTGCAGTCCGGCGGCCAGGGCGACGATTACCGGTAAGCCGACCTTGAGGAATCCCGGCAAAACCGGCCGAATAAAATGCACTGCCATGCCGATCAGCACCCAACCCATGAGGTTACGCACCCAGAGCATCCAGCCTCCGGCGCGGGGCAAGCGCTGCAACTGTCCGGAAAACAGGGCCAGGACGAAAAGCGGCAGACCAAGACCGAGACTGAGAACAAAAAAGATCAAAAATCCGAACCAGGGATTGCCGATGCCGGCAACCCAGGTCAAAAGACCAAGGACAAAGGGGCCGATACAGGGTGCGGCGACGATGCCCAGGGTCAGCCCCATAAAGAAGCTGCCGAAGTAGCCGGTATAGGATTTACCGGCCATTTGGCTCATACCGCCAGGTAAACGCAGTTCCCAGAAGCCGAAAAGACTGGTGGCAAAGAGCACCAGCACCCCGGCGACCAGGGCCAGGACAAGGGGATTTTGCAGCAGCGAGCCCATCAGTCCACCGCTAAGGGCGGCAACAACACCGAGAGTCGAATTGGTCAAGGCCAGGCCCATCAGATAACAGAGACCATGCAGGACCAACTTCAACTGACTGGGCTTATCCCCGGCCGAACGACCACCGAAAAAGGAGACGGTGATGGGAATCATCGGATAGACACAGGGGGTGAGGTTGAGGGCCAGACCTCCGGCGAATATGCCGAGCAGGGTCCAGAGCATGCCCCAGCCTTGAAACGAAGGATCGCCCTGTGGTCCCGCGGCTGCCTCGGCGGTTGCTGTCAGGCCGGCCGGAGTGCTGCCGATGGGCAGGCCATATTCCTGCCATTTCGGGAAACCGTAGGGGTCACGATACACGTGTTTATAGCCAAGTTGTGCGGCCACCCGGGCCGCTGAGTCACTGCGGACTCAGGTCAAACCCGCTCAGTAAAAAACCAGCAGGCGATCTTTGTCCGGGCCGAGAAATTTTCCCAGGTCGCCCGTCTTACGCCAGCGTGCCCAGGCAGTTGGCTCCATGGAAAAATTCACGGCACCTTTAATATGTCCGGTGCGGTACTCCCATTCCTGCCGGGTATCGATCATAGTGATGGCGGTTGGGTTCCGTGCGATATCGGTCGGCAAGTTCTTCGGTGGAGATGATTTTGTAGCCGCCGGCCTCGGCCTCGGCCATGACATCATCCCAGGTGGCTTGTTTGGGCAATGCCGGACGTTGCCCATACCAAACAAATACAATGGTCAGCGACATGGCCGCCAGGGCTGTACCTATTGATGGCCACTTTTTCGCCATGATTTCAGCCTCCCGCCCGTTCCAGCTTAGACAGAAGAAAAGTTGCACCCCTGACGGAAAGGCCGAGTTTGTCGGCGAGTTCCTTGCTGTCCAAAGAGCCATGGGTTTTTAGAAGCGCCACTACTTCCGCTTCCAGTTCCTCCAGCCAGTCCTCGAACAGCACCAGCAGGTCGGGATCGGCAATAGCCCGGAGCTGTTCGGATTGGACAACCTTGTCCACCAGGCTTCGGCACATCTGTGTTGGGTCGACACCTTCGCCCATGCACTCCGCCAGTCACAGATGCACAAGGCTGGCGACTTTATCGTTTTCCGACCGGCCGATGAGATTCATCAGGAAACGCTTGCGGGCATCTGTATCAAGATCCACTAACAGCCTTTCCAGGATCAGGGTGATTTGTGACAAGGCCTCTTCCGGGGCCATGCGGGAAATGATTTCAAGAAAATCGTTCATACGGATGATTTGCCTCCGATTTTTAAAAAGTGGTTCTCTTTGCCAAGAGATCTGTCGCCACCCGGCTCAGAGCCTGGACGACATCCAGAATTCTCGCATCCGCCAATTGATAGTAAATAAATGGTCCCTCGCGTTCTACCTTGACGAGGAGCGATCTCTTCAATTCTTTCAAATGGTGCGACATCAGCGGCTGCGACAAATCGAGTTCCTCGACGATGGCCGATACCGATTTCCGGCCGTCGCAGAGGAGCCGCAGTATTCGCAGGCGATTGGTGTCGGACAGGCTTTTGGCGAGAAAAGCGGCCCGTTGGAGATGATCGTCCGTCAAGAGACCTGGTACCTGATCATCGGGAATGGGGGGATCGGTCATGGACAATTGTGGTTGGTCGTGGAAAATGGCTTTTATTCCAATGCTCATCTCATCAACATATAAATGAATGTTTATATGTTCTTTGCGGTGTTGTCAATATGCTTGTCGATTGAAAAGCATTTTTACCGTCATGGAAGATAAGGATTTTCTTTAGAGATTGAGGTTCAGGCTGAGATTGAGGCGTTGCAGCAGGCGGCCTACTCCCGGAAAGGGACAGACGCCGCACCAAGGTTTGCCGACGAAGAACCAGCTCAACACTACCCCGGCCCACCAGACGCCCCAGGCAAGAAACAGGATGATGTTGCTGTCGGGGTCCTGGGGGCCGAAGAGTCCGACGATGATCAAGATGGAGAAAGCAACTTCGCATGATGTGTGGTATAATTAACTATTTGCAATTTATCATCCTCGGTTTTTTACGGCATGGTCATCCACGACGGGTAACTGCATGCTTGGTAGCAAAATATCATCAACAGGAGCACCGCCATGACGAAAAAGTGGGTTTATCTTTTTGATGAAGTGCATGAGATTCAGGAAAATTATAGCGGCAATTGGGATAAAGTGCGTGGCCTGCTGGGCGGAAAAGGCGCCAATCTTGCGGAAATGGTCCGCCTCGGAATTCCCGTACCGGCCGGATTTGTGGTGACTACGGAGGCCTGTAATGCCTATCTTGCCGGGGGAGGGACCTTACCGGAAAAGATGTGGGAACAGGAAGTGGCGGCCTTGCGCAAGGTCGAGGCGGCTACCGGCAAGATTTTCGGCGGCTGCAAAAACCCTTTGCTTGTCTCCTGTCGCTCCGGTGCGAAATTTTCGATGCCGGGGATGATGGATACCGTCCTCAATATCGGCCTCAACGATCAGACTGCACAGGGGATGATAGAGCTCACCGGTGACGAGCGGTTCGTCTACGACTCCTATCGACGCCTTATCCAGATGCTCGGCTGTGTGGTTATGGGTATGCCGGATGAAGTCTTCGAGAAGGTATTGACGAGGGTACGGAAAACTGCCGGGGTGGTGACCGAGGCGGAACTGACCGCCGAACATTGGAAAGTCGTCACCGCCGAGTTCAAGGAAATTTATCGTCACCATACGCTGCACGCCTTTCCCGAGGACCCCTACGACCAACTCGATATGTCTACCGAAGCGGTGTTTAAGAGCTGGAACGGCAAGCGGGCCATCGATTACCGTAATGCCGCCGGCATAGCACACGATCTTGGAACGGCGGTGAGTATCGTCGCCATGGTATTCGGCAACATGGGCGCGGACAGCGCCACCGGTGTGGCCATGACCCGCAGCGGAGCGACCGGGGAGAAAGTTCTCGAAGGCGATTATCTGATCAATGCCCAGGGTGAAGACGTGGTCGCCGGCATACGCCAGACAAAAGATCTGCAGGAAATGAAGAATGAACTGCCGGAAGCCAGTGCGCAGTTCGCAGAAATTGCCCGGAAACTGGAAACCCACTACCGGGAAATGCAGGATGTCGAATTCACCATAGAAAAGGGCAAATTGTGGCTGCTGCAGACCAGGAGCGGCAAACGTACCGCCCAGGCGGCGGTGCGGATCGCCGTCGATATGGTGAACGAGGGGCTCATTTCGCGGGAGGAGGCGGTCTTGCGGGTCAGTCCCGAACAGGTCGATTTCTTTCTGCATCCCCAGTTCGATCCTGCGGCGATCAAAGAGGCGAAAGAGGCCGGGCAAGAACTGGCTTCCGGTCTGAATGTCTCACCCGGTGCCGCCTGCGGCGTTGTCGCCTTTGATGCCGATCTGGCCGAATCCTGGGCGAAGAAATCCGGCAAGAAGGTGATCATGGTCCGACCGGAGACCAAGCCCGACGATGTCCATGGCATGCTGGCGGCAGAGGGAATTCTCACCAGCAAGGGCGGTCGGACCAGTCATGCCGCCTTGGTCGCCAGGCAATTCGGTAAACCGGCAGTCGTCGGGGTGGCAAGCCTCAACATCGAAATTGCCAGACGGCTGATGAGCGTCGGCGACCTGATCATCCATGAAGGTGACAGCATTTCCATCGACGGCAGTACCGGCAAGGTATATCTGGGGGTGTTGCCGACCATGGTGCCGGATATTCGCGATCCATGGCTCATAAAATTGCTTTCCTGGGCTGACGACTTTAAGCGCTTGGGTGTGTGGGCCAACGCCGATTATCCCCAGGATGCGAGCCGAGCGCGGGAATACGGGGCCAAAGGCATCGGTCTTTGTCGAACGGAACACATGTTCTTTCAGGCCGAGCGACTGCCGCTGATCCAGAAAATGATCATGTCCGACCGCAGGGTGGACCGCAAAGAGGCCCTGGATGCCCTCCTCCCCTACCAGCGTGAGGATTTCTCCGGCCTGTTCCGAGTCATGGACGGTCTGCCGGTGATCATTCGTTTGATTGACCCGCCGCTCCACGAATTTCTGCCGAGTCACACCGAACTGATGCAGGAGTTGTCGGATCTGAAACTGCAGCTGCAGCACGCCTCCCGGCTCGACGACCTCAACACCATTCTTGAACAGGTTCACGCCAAGGAACTGGTGCTCAAACGGGTGAATGCCCTGCGCGAGGCCAATCCGATGCTCGGACTGCGCGGCGTTCGTCTCGGCATCCTCATTCCGGAGCTCACCATGATGCAGGTGCGAGCGATATTCGAGGCAGCCTGCGAGGTGAAGCGGGAAGGGGTGGTGGTGCATCCGGAGGTTATGATTCCCCTCACCAGTCATGCCAATGAACTGAAAGTGCAGCGGGAAGTGCTCGAAAAAGTCGCCCAGGAGGTGATGCGCGAGCAGGGAGCCGTGGTCGATTATAAGTTCGGCACGATGATCGAAATCCCCCGGGCGGCGATAACCGCCGACGAAATAGCCGAAAATGCCGAATTCTTTTCTTTCGGCACCAACGATCTGACGCAAACGACCTTCGGCATCTCCCGTGATGATGCGGAAGCCGGTTTTCTCATCGATTACATGAAAAAAGGTATCCTCCCGCATAATCCCTTCGCCACTATCGATGAAGAGGGCGTCGGGGCCTTAATGAAGATGGCCATAGAAAAAGGCCGCGGCGTCAAGCCGGGCCTGGAATGTGGGATTTGCGGCGAGCATGGCGGCGACCCGCAATCGATCGACTTTTGTCACCGAATTGGCCTGAGCTATGTCTCGTGCTCCCCCTACCGGGTGCCGATCGCCCGGTTGGCGGCGGCCCATGCGGCTTTGAAAGGAGCGCAATAATGATGTGAGCGTTCATGATATTTCGGTTTTAGTCTCCGAAATATCATGGACAAGCCGTCTTGCCGACTTGGTAGTGCTCGCCAGGGAATTCCCACTGTCTCCGGAATTCCCGGACATTCAATTGGAGATTTCGATAATCAATGGCGTAGCCGGTCAAAAGCCGACGCATGAAGATGGAGAGTTTTGTCACCCGCGGGCAGAGGAGCAGATGGGGTTGTTTTGAAGGTCATGTTCTATGCTCTTTCAACCAGTCGCGCAAAGCATTGTCGATCCTCGTTTGCCAACCTCGGCCAGTGGCTTTGAAGCTGCTCAGTACATCCGGCGACAAGCGGATACTGACCGCCTTTTTAGGGTTGTCTGAAACAGGCCTGCCCATCTTCACAAGGAATCCCAGTTCCGGAAATTGGCTTACCGGTTTCATTTTCTTGATCATTTCGGCAGTCAAAACGGTGCCATCTGCAACTGCCTGCCTAGCAATCTCCTGTTCCTCGATAGCCGAGGGGAGTATGGTTTTTTTCTTAAGTTTCGGCATAAATATTTACCTCTCGCTTATTGGCTTTGCGCAGGCTGATAACCCTAACCGACTCGCCGCGTGTTGTGAAAGCCAAATGATACAACCGAGCACCAATATAGCCGATAGCGCAAAATCGCGTCTCGCCGTACTCGTGCCGGGAATCAGGCCATACCACAGCACTGTCCCACTCAAAGGTTGCCACCAGATCAAACGGCAAGTCTCGTTCCAGCCTGTTCTTTTCGGACTTCGCCTGATCGAATTCGATTTCCATATACTTATTGTATATACAAAATGTATGATTGTCAAGTTGAAACAGCTGCTATCCATCGTCGGAGCAGCGACGGACAGGTGTTGTAAAATTGCGGAAAAAAGAATAACGGCTAAAGCTCAGCGGTAAACTATGAAGCTCTTGCTGGAGAATCGACAGCCCGTCCTCAAACTGCTCCTGGCCAATTTCGAGCTTGACCGGCTGATACCGAGCTGAAAGAATGCGACAAACATGTTGTGCGCACCGTATTGATTGGCTAGTGCGGATAATTTCATGGCGTCGCTGTTTGAGCACATTTTTCAGTGTCGTTTTCATACCCGTCTGCCATCTTGGGGAAGAAAATTACTCTTTCGAGTAAGCAAATACCAGGCTGCCGTCCTGTTCATCAACCGCCGCCTCGCCACCTTTGGCAAGTTTGCCGAAAAGTATCTCCTCGGTCAGGCTGTCGCCGATCTCCTTCATAATCAGCCGGCGCAGCGGCCGTGCCCCATAATCCGGATCATAACCTTTCTTCGCCAGATAGGTGCGTGCCTGCCGGCTGAGTTTGATGGTCACCCGTTTTTCCGCCAGTTGTCCTTCCAGTTCTTTGATCAGTTTGTCGACCACCAGTTCGGTGGCGGCATGATCAAGGGAGCTGAAGGAGACGATGGCATCCAGCCGGTTGCGGAATTCCGGGGCAAAGAGCTTGGTGATGGCCGTCTGATCCTTACCTTTCTTGTTGCTGACAAAGCCGATGCTCCGCCCGGCCAGTTCGCGGGCCCCGGCATTGGTGGTCATGATGATAATGACGTTGCGGAAATCGGCCTTACGCCCGGAATTGTCGGTGAGGGTCGAGTGGTCCATGACCTGGAGAAGAATGGAGAAGATATCCGGGTGCGCCTTTTCAATCTCATCGAAAAGCAGCACAGAATAGGGGTGCTTGCGAATCGATTCGGTAAGGAGACCGCCCTGGTCAAAGCCGACATAGCCGGGAGGCGAGCCGATCAGTCTGGCAACCGCATGTTTCTCCATGTATTCGCTCATGTCGAAGCGCTCGAAATGGACATTGAGAGCAACCGCCAGCTGGCGTGCGACCTCGGTCTTGCCGACGCCGGTTGGGCCGGCAAAGAGAAAACTGCCGGTCGGCGAGTCGGGGTTGCCGAGGCCGGCGCGTGATCGTTTCACCGCCGAGGTGACTGCCTCGATGGCCTCATCCTGACCGAAAACCACCGCCTTCAATTGGCTTGCCAGTTCACGCAGTTCACCGATTTCCGAGTGTGAACTTGATTTGGCCGGGATTCTTGCCATCTTCGATACCACTTTTTCGATATCGCTGACTTTGACGGTTGAACCTTGCCGACCTTCCAGGCGGAACAGAGAACCGACCTCGTCCATCACGTCGATGGCCTTGTCCGGGAGAAAGCGCTCGTTGATAAAGCGAAACGACAGTTCGGCCATGGCCTGCACGGCTTTTGCCGAGTACTTGACGTTGTGGTGCTCCTCGTACTTTCGTTGCAGTCCCTTGAGAATGAGATGGGTATCTTCAACCGTCGGTTCGGTGATGTCGATTTTCTGGAAGCGCCGCGACAGGGCCCGGTCTTTTTCTATCTGGTTTTTATATTCTTCGTAGGTTGTCGAACCGATGCAGCGCAGAACCCCGGACTGCAAGGCCGGTTTCAGCAGATTGGATGCATCCATGGAGCCGCCGCTGGTCGCTCCGGCGCCGACGATGGTGTGCATCTCGTCGATGAACAGGATGGCGTTTTCCTTTTTCTCAATGGCCGAAATGACGCTTTTCAGTCTTTTTTCAAAATCGCCGCGATACTTGGTGCCGGCAACCAGGGTACCCATGTCGAGGAGGTGGATCTCGACACCGGCAAGCAGGTCGGGCACCTGCGGTGCCTCGCCTTTGGCGCGGGCTTCTTTGTCCTGATGGATGCGCAGAGCCAGTCCTTCGGCCATGGCCGTCTTGCCGACGCCCGGTTCACCGACCAGCAGCGGATTGTTTTTCTTGCGCCGACAGAGAACCTGCATGGTCCTGTTCAACTCGTCACCCCGGCCGATGAGGGGGTCGATCTTGCCGGCGGCCGCCAGTTCCGCCAGGTTGACGGTGAACTCTTCCAGGGCCTTGGCGTCTTTGCCGCCCTTCTGCTGGTCCGGCGCCTCGGGCGGTGAGGAAAAGGGCTCCTTCTGCAGGCCTTCGGCCGGAAGTTCGTGGGAGATGAAATTCATCACCTCCATCTTGCCGATGCCCACCGAGGTGAGAAAGTAGACGGCATGCGATTCTTCTTCGGCGAGGATTGATATCAGAACATCGCCGCTATCAACCTGGTTTTTCCCACAGCTCTGCACATGGGCCACGGCCCGTTGCAGAACCCTGTTAAAAGCAATGGTCTGGGCCGGCTCCATCGAGCCGGTGGCGGAGAGGGTGGGGATTTCCCGCAGGAAGAATTTTTCCAGACGTTCTTTCAAAATCTGGGTCGAGCCGCCGCATTGATTGATTATGTAACTCGTCAGCTCGTCATGCAGAATACCATAGAGCATGTGTTCAACGGTCACATACTCGTGATTATGGTTTTTTGCCTCTCGTATCGCCATGATCAGGGCTTTTTCTAGTGTCTTGCTCAGCATATTTTTCCGGATGCGGTTGTGGAAAAGGAAAATCCTCGTTTATACCGTTTCCATCGAACAACGCAATGGAAACTCATTCTTTTTTGCCAGCTGATGAACCAGGGAGATTTTTGTTTCACAGATTTCCCTGGTATACACTCCGGCAACGCCAACTCCCTCGTTGTGGACATTAAGCATTATTTTGGTGGCGTCAGGGGTCGATTTCTGAAATACGGTTTCGAGAATGGCAATGACGAATTCCATGGTGGTATAGTCGTCATTGTGCAGGAGCACCTTGTACATGTTCGGTTCCCTGGTTTCAATAGCGTCCTTGGTAAGTACACTGCCTTCTCTTTGCTCTTTCTGTTCGGTCATGGTCTACAGTTAAGGTAATCCGTCGTTCAACAATAAGTAATCCGTTTCAATGTCATGAACGGTATAAGGGGCCGTAAAGAAATGGTGAAAATAGTAGGAGTTATTTCTTAACGGTCCCTAAATGCTTTTTCATTTTTTTTGTCATGGCAATTCCGATGGGCGGAAAACTCGCATACCGATACAATAATTCTTGCTGGCAATCCTTCAATATACCATGGAATTTCTTCTGCCGGAAATTTTCGGAGCGCCTTTCAGCATCGCCAGGAGGAGTTCCTCGATAACCAGCCGCGGCGGCAGCGGTGAGCCTTTGAGGCGAAACTCGGCGTCGAGCAGCATCGCCATCCAGCGTTTCAGGCCGGAACAGGAATATTCGGAGGCCTTGCTAAAGCTCATGAACAGGGCGTAGGGGTGTCCTTGCAGGAGTTCGCCCCATTCCTCCTCCGCCTTCAGGGCCGGAAGGTAGGTGTTCTGGAAATCCCTGGCATTCATGGTGCTCCGCCAGGCTGGAAAGTCCCGCATCTGGAGAGAACGGAAGATCAGTTGTTTTTTTAAATAATTTCTCAGGGTCGAAAGGATCGCCAGTTCATGAATGCCTTGTTCGAGGAGGTGCGAGAGGATGGTCAGAGACCGGTCCGCCTGCCGTTTGCCGAGGGCGTCGGTCAGTTCATAGAGGGCGTCTTCGCGGTTGCGACTGACCATTTCTTCGACGTCGCCGACGGTGATCGTCGGTCGGTCACCGATGGAATGCACTAATTTTTCGGTCTCGACCACCACCGCCACCGGATGAAAGCCGACCCGCTCAAAAAACATCTCAACGGCCCGGGGCTCGATCTTTTTCTGCAACTCGGTGAGAGTCTTCTGCATCATCTCCCGGAGAATTTCCTTCTGCTCGGTTTGCGCGGCGGCGCCGGAACCGCCGGTTACCGAGCAATCGACAACGGTGCCGTGTTTTTTCAGATAGGTGAATAACCTTTGACGTTTATCGACTGTTTCCGCGGTCAGCAGCAGGATATTCTGTTTGGGGAAGCCCTTGTCGAAGGTTTCGATATAGCGGTCCGCCAGGTTGGCACCGGCCACCGGCATTTTGCCGTGTGCTTCGCCGAGGAGCTGGTCGGCCCACTGCAGGTTGTCGCCCGGTTTGGCGAAGGCAAAGATTTTCTGCCATTCAGGCTGGAGGAATTTCCGACAGGGGTGTCGGCCCCTCGAATTCCAGGCCGACCGCCTGGACCATGGCGAGGAGATGGTTGCGAGCTGGGCCGGAGTTGCCACTCTGGAAGGCTTGCACTGCCTTGGTCCATATGTCTTGCCACCACCGTTTTACTGTGAAAGAGCCGGCTGTCCGAGACGCGAAACAACTGGCGGCCCGGCAGCAGGCTGTAGCTCATCAGGCGGGATAAAGTCCGGCCGGCGTCCTCGCGGTCGCCGTCGATGGCCTGCACTGCGCCGGGCCCCGCCGCCAAAAGTTTTTCCTGCAGCAGATCGGCCGCTTCTTTACACAGGAATCGCTCGCCGAAAAAAAGGAATATCTGTGAATTAAGTATCGGCGATCCTTCCTGCAGTGCTGCCTGCAGCTCAGATCTTTTCAGCAGTGTCATGTTTTTTATCGCATGTACCAGGGATATATGTGCCGGAAGATCCATATCAATGGCAAACCGGTTTCAAGCTTACCCAAGTACTATAGAACCTTTTCGCGACAAACGAAAGAGCCGAGGTGCTTTCTGTAAAATGCCTTGCTTTTGCGTGACAAAGAGAGGTATCTTTTTCAGGGTTTGCCGGCATTATCGTCGATGAACCCTTTTTGGGAATGGAGAAGATACACATGACAAGATCGACCGTCACCGCCGGAATAGTTGGTCCCTGCCGAGCTGTGCCGCCGCATATCGCCCGTCCGGAGTATGCCCATACCGGTGTTCCGGCACCCTACAAGCTCTCCTGCGTTAAAAAAACCGCCGAGCAGATACAGCGGATGCGCGAGGTCGGCAGGCTGGCGCGGCAGGTGCTGGATACGGTACTTGCCGCCGTACGCCCGGGGGTCACCACCGACGAACTGGACGAGCTCGCCCACCAGCACATTATTGCCCTCGGTGCCTATCCGAGCCCGCTCAACTACATGGGTTTTCCCAAATCCATCTGCACCTCGGTGAATGAAGTCGTGGTGCACGGTATTCCCGACAGCCGCCAGCTTGTGGAAGGCGATATCATCAACTGCGATGTGACCGTCTATGCGCATGGCATGCATGGCGATTGTTCCGAGACGGTTTTTGTCGGTGCGGTCGACGCCGAGGCAAGAAAGCTGGTTCAGGTTACCTGGGAGTGTTTGCTGCGGGCCATTGATGAGGTCCGGCCGGGGAACACCTTCAGCGCCATCGGCCTGGCGGTAGAGACCCATGCCCGGCAGAACGGTTTCGGCATCGTCCGGGAGTTTACCGGCCATGGTATCGGCGAAAACTTTCATATGGCGCCCTACGTCGCCCATTTTTATGAACCGGAAAATACCACGCGGATAGTTGAAGGCATGACCTTTACCATCGAGCCGATGATCAATGTCGGCAGGGCCGAATGCCGTATCTGGCCGGATAAATGGACGGCGGTCACCGCTGACCTGAAGCGAAGTGCCCAGTTCGAGCATACCGTCTTGGTGACGATTGATGGGGTGGAGATTCTTACCGGCGGGCGGGAGCCGTGGTTTCTGCGATAGGGAAAATTATCTGTCGCATCAGTTTTTGAGAGAGGAAGGAAAACAACCCTGATCCACTACCCCCTGTCGCAACTGGAGCCAGGTGCGATAGAACAACGACAGCAGACCGAGGCGCGTCTCGAAAGCCGTCTGATTTATGGTTCCTATCCGGAAATCGTATTGATGGAAGATAACCGTGAACAGCAGCAGTATCTCAAGGAAATCGTATCCCTCTACCTGTATAAGGACAACAAACTTCTTACCACCTCACCTTGACACCTCCATGTTGGTCACCTATAATGACCAACATGGAGGTGTGTCATGAAAACGTACAATATTGCCGAAGCAAAATCCCATTTTTCCGAACTGGTCAAGCGAGCACTGTTGGGGGAGGAGATCGTGATCGCCAGGGACAACAAGCCGCTTCTCAGGCTGATACCGGTGGCTGAGGGGCTACAGAGGCGTCAGCCAGGTTCAGCCAAGGGGCAGATACTGGCCGTGGCCCCGGATTTTGATGCGTTACCCGAGGATTTCAAGGAATACGTCTGATGCCTCGCCTGCTTCTTGATACGCATGTCTTCCTGTGGTGGGTTGACGACGCTCCGAATCTGACTGTCCCAGCCCGGCAAGCGATTGCCGACACCGCCAACGAGTGCTTCGTCAGCATTGCCAGTTGCTGGGAAATGGCGATAAAATCCAGTCTCGGCAAGCTGCGGCTTGCCAGGCCCGTCGAGCGTTTCGTGTCGGAGCAACTGGCGGCCAACGCTTTTACCTTGCTGAACATCGAGTTACGCCATACGGCAAAGATCGAGAAGATGCCGTTTCTGCACCGTGACCCGTTTGATCGCCTGCTGATCGCCCAGGCTCTAACGGAAAAGCTGACCATGGTAACGGCGGACAGCGTCTTCGCCGACTACGGTATCAAGATTCTTTGGTGACGAAGGGATGAGCCCTCACTCGGCACCGGAGAGCAGCCTTCTCTGATACCGGTTTCGCCCGACTGGATATGTATCGACAGGGTGATTCATTGATGGGTCGTTACCACTACTGGCACTTGCACCCCTTCACTTTGGATGAGGATGAATTTCCGGAAACCATGGATGCCCGGGAGGCTTTTCGACGCTTGATGAAGAGCGTTTACACTTTCTTTTCTTATTACCATAGTGACGGCCGAACACAGGAAAGATGTGTACCGTTAAAGATATATGGCCGTAATAGTAGTAAAAATAAATTGATCGACGGCGAGTCTTGATTGTCTGTGATGAATATGCTGACCCTTTATTTCCCAAGCACACCCTCTTGGTGACGGTCGGCGGGGTGGTGATTCTCACGGGGGGCAGGGTGCCTTGGTTTCTCAAAAAATAGGTAGATGTATTAGCACTTTAAAAGATTTTGGTTTTTTTCAATGTTTAAGGTCTTGTTTGGGGAGTTGGGTGTACGCCCCGGGATTATGCGGAAGTGGCGATTTGTTTTTCGCTTTTGAAAACATAACTGGGAAGCGTCCCAATTTTTCCTATTTATCTACTTTCTATTTTTAATGAATGGATAACTCTCCGGATCATTGGGAGTTTCTATAATTCTGGAAGTGCATAAGACACCTTTTCTCCATCGATCTTCACAAAACCTTTCGTTACCATCTTTTGGAAAATAGAATTTACGATTGATGGTGCCACGTCTTTTCCACACCTGGCTTGCATTGTGCTCTTCAGAGTCTTGACCTTCCTTGGCTTGGAGGCTTTTCGTCTGATTAGGTCTTCATGAACGAGCTTAAAGTTTTTATCTAATTCAGAGGCTGATTTTGCCGGTGGTGGAACAGGTTTTTTGTCCTCAGGTACTTCTATTACTACCTGTTTTTCCTCGATATTGGCTTCTTTCTTTGCAAAATATGGCATCTCTTCAATTGAAACTGATCGGCATGAATAAATATTTTTCGATCTGAGATGCTGTATGAGTGGGTCGAAGCCTGTATCTTTTGAAATAACATGATAGTATGCCGCTGGTTCCTTTGCTGATAATACCCCTAAATAATAAGCAATATGGAAATCCAGGGCGTTTGATCCTGATGTGTCCAATGTGATGTATTCTGCTTTTTCTCCCAGTTTTTGAACGGCTACAACCAATTCAGCAGGGAGTCTGGTGTTTTTTGGACCGAGGAATACCTTCACACGAAAATGATCACCTTCAAGTAGGGCTATTGATTTAACCTGAACATTCTCGAAATCGATCAAGACATAGTTGGTTCTGATGATTGCCATAGCAGGAGGGAGAAATAGCAATGTGGTTTATGTTTGAAGATCGGTCATTTACTTCACGATCAGAAACTAATAATTGACATTTTGGCGCATTACAATAGGGTATCTGTCAGGAAATATTTTCATCAATCATGAGTAACTACTGAAAAATAGACCAATAAGTGGACACAATATCTATTTTCCCTATCTCAATCCTTCCATTATCTTCTGCAGGGCAGCGTTGCCCGGGCAGAGGTCAGCCTCACCCAGTGTATTAAGCGGCCGCAGCGTCGAATTGATAATGTCGTGGGTTTCCATGATATCCTGATTGACGTAGAGCAGGCCGGTGAGCAGTCGTCCCTTGGCCTTTTCCTCCTCAAGGCTGTCCACCGCCTTCCGCCTGTTGGTGACGTCTTTGCCGGCATCGGCCTTATGCAGATGGATGATGCTGCCGTCGTGCATGACCACCTCCTGGCTGGTGCCTTCCGGGTAGTGGGCGAGGATTTCCTGCTGCAGCGGAATGAAGTCGAAGGTGTTGGTCGATTCGATATGCTCGCGGACGTACTCGTAGCTCTTCGTTGAGGTGGCGGTATTATTAAAGGTCACGCAGGGCGAGATGACATCGATGAAGGCCAGGCCGCTATGGGCAAAGGCCCCCTTGATGAGCGGTACCAGCTGCTGCTTGTCGCCGGAGAAACCGCGGGCCACGTAGGAAGCGCCGAGCTCGATGGCCAGTTCGCAGAGGTCGATGGCCGAGTAGGGGTTGGGAACGCCCTTTTTGCCGGCCGAGCCGCGGTCGGCGGTGGCCGAATCCTGGCCCTTGGTAAGACCGTAGCAGCCGTTGTTCATGCAGATATAATTGAGGTTCAGGTTGCGCCTGAGGGCGTGGGCGAACTGGCCCATGCCGATGGAGGCGGTGTCGCCGTCGCCGGAGATGCCGATATAGAGCAGATCGCGGTTGGCCATGTTGGCGCCGGTGGCAATGGACGGCATGCGACCGTGCACCGAGTTAAAGCCGTGCGACCGGCCGAGGAAGTAGGCCGGGGTCTTGGAGGAGCAGCCGATGCCGGACATCTTGGCGACCCGGTGCGGCTGTATGGCCAGCTCAAAACAGGCCTGGATGATGGCGTTGGTGGCCGAATCATGGCCGCAACCGGCGCAGAGGGTGGAAATTGCCCCTTCGTAATCCTTGCGGGTAAAGCCGGCGGCATTCTGGGCGGCCTGGGGGTGACGGAAAATCGGGCGGTCGGTGCTCATGCTTGGCCTCCATCTTTACGGCTGTGTTGCGGTTTTCGCTCAAGAAGGGTCTGCAATTTTTTCGGTGATGCAGGTGGCGGTGATGGGCAGGCCGTCAAAATTAACCACCGACAGCAATTTGTCCGGCGGGAAATCGCCTTCGCTGATCAGCATGGTGCGCAGCTGGCCGTCGCGGTTCTGTTCAATAATAAAAATAATTTCATGACGGTTGATGAATTCACCGACCTCTTCCTGGAAGGGGAAGGCACGCAACCGCAGGGAATTGATCTTCACACCCTGGCCGGCCAGGCTGCCCATTGCCTCATAGGCGGCGTGGGTGGTGGTGCCGAAAAAGATGGCGCCGAGACGACTCTCGGGATCGCGGATCTTCATATGCGGCAACGGTACCAGGGAGCGGGCGGTCTGCCACTTGCGCAGGAGGCGCTCCATATTCGCTTGATATATCGGGCTATCCTCGGTATAGCCGGAGTACTCGTTATGCGAGGTGCCGCGGGTGAAATAGGAGCCCTTGGTTGGATGGGTGCCGGGATAGGTGCGATAGCAGATGCCGTCGCCGTCGACATCGAGATAGCGGCCCCATTTTTCCTGGCGAGTTTCAAGATCTTCGGCGGTCAGGACCTTGCCGCGGTCATAGCTGCGGGTGTCGTCCCAGTGCAGGGGCGGGCTGATATGGTCGTTCATGCCGAGATCAAGATCGCTCATGACGATAACCGGGGTTTGCAGCCGTTCGGCGAGATCAAAGGCGTCGGCGGCGAAATCGAAGCATTCGCGCGGGTCGCAGGGAAAGAGCAGGACGTGCTTGGTATCGCCGTGCGAGGCATAGGCGCAGGACAGCAGGTCGGATTGCTGGGTGCGGGTCGGCATGCCGGTGCTCGGGCCGGTTCTCTGTACATCGCAGATTACCGCCGGGATCTCGGCGAAATAGGCGAGGCCGAGAAACTCGCTCATCAGCGAGATGCCGGGCCCGGAGGTGGCGGTAAAGGCCCGGGCCCCGTTCCACGAGGCGCCGATGACGATGCCAAGCGCCGCCAACTCATCTTCGGCCTGGAGGATGGCCACCTTGCGCCTGCCGGTGTCGGCTTCCACCCGAAACATCTTGCTGTACTTTTCAAAGGCCTCGACGACCGAGGTGGAAGGGGTGATGGGATACCAGCCGACCACCGTCGCCCCGGCGTAAAGGGCGCCGAGGGCAAAGGCGGCATTGCCGTCCATAAGGATCTTGTCGCCAACCCGATTGGATTTTTGCACCCGTAGTTTGCAGGTATCCGGATGATGCTCGCCGGCGTAGGCGTAGCCGATTTCCAGGGCCTTGATATTCGGTTCGGCCAGTTTCGGGTTTTTGCGAAACTGCTGCGTCAGGGCGTCGGTTAAGACGGTAAAATCCATGTGCAGCAGGGAGGCCAGGGCACCGACGTAGATGATGTTCTTCAGCAGTTGTCGCAGTTTCGGGTTTTGGAAGGCCCCGTTGCACAGGTCGGTGAGCGGGATGGGAATGGCGGTGACATCCTCGCGGTCAAAGTCCGGGGTCAGCTCCCGCGATGAGTCGTAAAGAAAATAGCCGCCTGGGGAAAGTTCCCGGTAATCGCGCATCAGGGTCTGACCGTTGACGGCGACGACCAGGTCAAAGCCGCCCCGTCTGCCGAGATAGCCATGTTCGCTGACCCGCACCTCGTACCATGTTGGCAAGCCCTGGATATTTGAAGGGAAGATGTTTTTCGGGCTGACCGGGATGCCGAGCCGAAAGATGGCCTTGGCAAAGAGATTGTTGGCGCTGGCCGATCCGGAGCCGTTGACGTTGGCAAAGCGGACGACAAAGTCATTGACACGTTCTATCTGATTCATTTTTTTCCCGCCTGTGCGCAATTGTAGGTGAATTTCATCATTTCCCAGGAGGAGGTCGGGCAGCGTTCGGCGCAGAGGCCGCAGTGCAGACAGACATTTTCGTCTTTGACCATGACCCGGCCGGTGGGCAGGGCCGGGGAGACATACAATGCCTGCTGTTTATTATTCGCCGGCGCCAGGAGCCTTGTGCGCAGATCTTCCTCGTTGCCGTTGTCGGTGAAGGTTGATGCAGGATTCCGGGCAGACGTCGACGCAGGAATCACATTCGATGCAGGTGGAAAATTCAAAAACCGTTTGTACGTCGCAATTCAGGCAGCGCGAGGCTTCCTGGTGACCGGTCTTTTTATTGAAGCCGAGTTCGACCTCCAGCAGCCGATCACGCAGTGATTTGGCCCGGTCAACAGTCGGTACCGCATAGCGCCGGTCGATGGAAACCCGGCTATCGTAGAGCAAGTCCTGCAGACCCATCTTCTGGCTGACCAGGTTTACCGAGGGCGCTGGGCGATCATGGAGATCCTTGCCCCGGCAGAACAGATCGATGGAGATCGCCGCCTGGTGGCCGTGGGCGACGGCGGTGATGACGTTTTTCGGGCCGAAGGCCGCGTCGCCGCCGAAGAAAATGTGCGGGACCGTTGACTGGTGCGTTCCTGGTCGAGCTCCGGCAGGCCGTGCTCGGTCATCTGTATCCCCAGTTCCGCTTCAATGAAGGGGAAGGCGTTGACCTGGCCGACCGCTAAAAGCACCTGGTCGCAGGGCATGAAGACCGGTGGTTCGGCGGTTGGCACGAGGCGGCGCCTGCCGTTTTTGTCGATTTTGGCGGCCATTTTCTGGAAATGCATGCCGACCAGTTTGCCGTCACGAATGACAAATTCCAGGGGTGCATGGTTGTCGATAATCGGGATGCCTTCGTCTTCAGCATCTTCAATCTCCCAGGGCGAGGCCTTCATCTCGGTTTTCGGGCTGCGGACGACCACCGTCACCTCGTCGGCTCCCAGCCGTTTGGCGGTTCGACAGCAATCCATGGCGGTATTGCCGCCGCCCAGCACCAGAACTTTCGGACCGCTGCTGATGATATGGCGGTAAAGTACCCCGGCCAGCCATTCAATGCCGATATAGATCGCCTCGCCACCTGCCGCGCGACCGGGCAGGTCCGGCAGATCTCGACCACGTGGGGCGCCGGTGCCGACAAAGATGGCGTCATAGCCCTGGTCGACGATCTTTTTCAGGCTGTCGACGTGGTGGTTAAGGTGGGTGTTTACCCCCATCTTCAGGATGCGGTCCACCTCTTCGTTTAGAACCTTTTCCGGCAGGCGGAAGGAAGGCACCTGGGTGCGGATAAAGCCGCCGGCTTTTGCTTGATTGTCGTAGAGATCGAGCGTATAGCCGAGGGGCAGGAGATCGCGGGCAACGGTAAGCGACGCCGGGCCACCGCCGATGAGGGCGATGCGTTTGCCGTTTTTTTCGTTGGGCACCTCCGGAAGAAAATCGGTATCGGGGTTTTTAAAGTCGGCGGCCACCCGTTTCAGGCGACAGATGGCCACCGGGTTTTCCTCAACACGGGAGCGCCGGCAGGCCGGTTCACAGGGCCTGTCGCAGATTCGGCCGAGAACGCCGGGGAAGACATTGGAGATCCAGTTGATTCGAAAGGCCTCGTCGTACTTGCCCTGGCTGATCATGCGGATGTATTCCGGCACCGGGGTGTGTGACGGGCAGGCGTACTGGCAGTCGATGACTTTATGGAAATATTCGGGATTATTGATATCTGTCGGTTTCAAGAGAGACTCCCCATGGTTGACGATGGATGAAATTTTGCCAAGCCCCGACGGCAATTCCAGGCTACTCCGGCAGCAGTCGCACAGCGCCCTTGTCGGCCGAGGCAGCAAACAGGGCATAGGCCTTGAGGGCGGTGCTGATGGTCCGCTGCCGGTCTGTCGGGCGAAAGGCCCCCACGCCTTTTGCCTCTTCCTTTTTGCGGCGCATTGCCAGTTCAGTGTCGGTTATAGCGACATTTATTGTTCTCGCCGGGATGTCGATGTCGATGTTGTCGCCGTCTTCAATGAGGGCGATGGCACCGCCGGCGGCGGCTTCCGGGGAAACGTGACCGATGGACAGACCCGAGGTGCCGCCGGAAAAACGGCCATCGGTGATCAGGGCGCATTCGCGGCCGAGATGCACCGATTTCAGGTAGGAGGTTGGGTAAAGCATTTCCTGCATGCCCGGACCGCCTTTCGGTCCTTCGTAGCGGATGATGAGGACGTCGCCGGCCTTGACCTTGCCGCCGAGAATGGCTTCGCAGGATGCTTCCTGCGACGAGAAGACCCTGGCGGAACCGGAAAATTTAAAGATCGACGGATCGACTCCGGCGGTCTTGACGATACAGCCGTCGACGGCGATATTGCCGAAGAGGATGGCGAGACCGCCTTCGCGGTTATAGCAGTGGTCCAGGTCACGGATGCAACCGGCCTGGCGATCGATATCAAGTTCCTTGTACAAGCGTCTTTGCGAGCCCATGACCAAATTATGTCCGGCAGAGCCTGGAGCACTGAGATAAAGGACCTCTGCCTCCCGGCTATGTGTCGATAAAGCGATATCCCAGGTGTCGAGGGTTTTCCTGAGACTTGGGCTGTCGACCCGGTATACCGCGCTGTCGATCAGTCCGGCCCGGTCCAGCTCGCCGAGAATGGCCATGATGCCGCCGGCCCGGTTGACATCCTCGACGTGATAATGTGAGGATGGCGATACCTTGCACAGGTTGGGAACTTTACGGGACAGGGCGTCAATGTCGGCCATGGTGAAATCCACGCCGGCCTCGTGGGCAATGGCCAGCAGATGCAGGACGGTATTGGTCGAGCCGCCCATGGCGATATCGAGGGTCATGGCGTTCATAAAGGCGCTTCGACTGGCGATGGATCGCGGCAGGACGGAGACGTCGCCGCCATCGTAACAGGCTGAGGCCATGCGGACGATATGTTTGGCTGCCTCTTCAAACAACTTTTTGCGGCCGATATGGGTGGCCAGCACCGTGCCGTTACCGGGCAGGGCCATCCCCAGGGCCTCGTTCAGACAGTTCATGGAATTGGCGGTAAACATTCCCGAGCAGGAACCGCAGGTCGGGCAGGCACAGCGTTCCACCCGGGCAATATCGGCATCGCTTACCGCGCTGTCGGCGGCCATGACCATGGCGTCGACCAGGTCATAGCGCTTATCGCCATCGATACCCGCCTCCATCGGTCCGCCGGAGACAAAAATGGTCGGAATGTTCAGGCGCATGGCGGCCATGAGCATGCCGGGGGTGATCTTGTCGCAGTTGCTGATGCAGATCATCGCGTCAACGGTATGGGCATTGCACATGTATTCGACGCTGTCGGCGATCAGTTCGCGGGACGGCAGGGAATAGAGCATGCCGGAGTGGCCCATGGCAATGCCGTCGTCGATGGCAATGGTATTGAACTCGGCGGCAAAACAACCGGCGTCGTCGATGATTTTCTTCAGGTGCTGGCCGATTTCATGGAGATGAACATGGCCTGGCACGAACTGGGTGAAGGAGTTGACGATGCCGATGATCGGTTTGCCGAACTGTTCTTCCTTAACCCCGTTGGCTCGCCAGAGGCTGCGGGCGCCGGCCATTCTCCGTCCTTCCGTGGTTGTTGCACTGCGCAATGGAATTGCCATGTCAAAAACTCCGAATTAGCTTAAGGTGGATGGGTAACAAAAAGAAAATGTGTAGAAAAAAAGGGAAAAAGCTTGTAACAATTGTTAGTACCTTAGAAATTTGTTTCTTGTTTTTTATGAACAAATTTCGTGAAGGTACTTATCCCGGCTTTCTTCCCATTGCCGGGGTTAGACCTTAGAATATACTATGAACACAAGTGGTAGCGCACATTATTTCGGGGAATAGTATGAAAAAGACGGAAATTGATTACTGGATAGCCACCATGCTGGAATCGCACAGCAATGTTTCCGACCTGAATATCACCGTCGGAAAAACCTTACAGGTTGAAGCCGCCGGCCAACTGGTCCCGGTGGAAATAACCCCGCCGGTGGCCGAACTCACCCCCTTTCAAACCGAGACCTTTGCCCTCAACCTTATCGGTAACAACCGCCGGCTTCTCAAGGATCTGGTGGAAACCGGATCGTGTGATATGTCCTACTCGCTGTCGGATAAGGCGCGCTTCAGGGTTAATATCTTTACCCAGAAAGGCTATTTCTCGACGGTTCTGCGAAAACTTGAAACGCAGGTTCCAACCATCGAAAGGATGCAGTTTCCCGAGGCCTTTAACATTATGGCCCGCGAGCTGAATGGCCTGGTTCTATTTACCGGTGCCACCGGCACCGGTAAGACGACGTCGCTTGCCGCCCTGTTGAATAGCATCAACAGGGAGCGATCGGTGCATGTCATTACTCTTGAGGATCCCATCGAGTATATCCACGAACAAGACAAGGCAACCTTTAACCAGCGGGAAATGGGTAATGATTTCAGCACATTCGCTATTGGCATGCGGGCGGCTCTGCGCCAGGCTCCCAAGGTTATCCTGGTGGGTGAGATGCGTGATCGGGACACCATGGAGATCGGGCTGACCGCTGCTGAAACCGGGCACCTTGTCCTTTCAACCCTGCATACCATTGATGCCGGACAGACGATCAACCGTATTCTCGGAATGTTCGAGCAGGCAGAACAGCCGCAGATACGAAACCGCTTGGTCGATACTATTCGGTGGATTGTCAGCCAGCGGTTGCTGCCGCGGGTCGGTGGCGGTCGGGTGGCGGCGATAGAGATTCTCCGCACCAGTCTCAGGGTCAAGGATCTCATCATCAACGGCGAAACCGAAGATAAAACCTTTTATCATATTATCAATGAAGGCTCGGCACTGGAAATGCGGACCTTCGATCAACACATTCTGGAGCTCTACAGCCGTGGCATCATAACTGAGAAAAGTGCCGTCACCTATTGTTCGCAACGGGCGGAAATGAATCGCGGGCTTGATCGGTTAAAGGCTGAGCGTGGTGAATCGACCACCACTTTGACCGATCTGGCCATGGAAGAGGAAGAAGATGACGGGTTATTCGGCAGGAGATGACGACTCTTCTTCGAGAATGCCGAAAACCGGGTGGCGGAAAGAGATGAGCGAGAGGCTATGAGAAAACTATGATAGTACATTGCCCGCATTGTGGAAAACAACTGAAGCTGGGGGAAAAAATCAGGGAGAAGGTTCGACTGCTTGAACCGGGCCGGCGCGTTAAAATCAAATGCGCCCATTGTGCTGTCCCTTTTAGCCTGGACATGAGCATGGATCGCACTTCTTTCATTCCTCCGGAGCGAGACAGTGTCGGGCGATCCTCAGGGAGAGGACGGATCAAGCCGCCGGCACCGCCTGACACCGATTGGTTGAAGGACGGCAGCTTTGAAGAAAAAGATGTGGTTGAGGACATCCCCAAGGCAATTATCCTGATGCCGGACTTGCCCGGCCGTGAGCAGGTGATCAAGGCCGCTGCCGCTGTCGGGTATCGGGTTGAACAGGCGGCGACCCCTGACGAGGCAATTGAAAAAATGCGGTTCGTCAACTATGCCGCAGTTTTCCTGCACAGTCGTTTTGAGTCGGGTGGTGTTCGTTCCGGAGCATTTCATCAATACATGCGGTCGATGAACATGGCGCGGCGGCGCTATATATTTTACGTTCTGATTGGTGAACAGTTTGAAACGCTTTACGATCTGCAGGCCTTATCTTGTTCGGCCAATCTTGTTGTCAATGATGCAGAAATTCCTTATATCAGCACCCTCTTGAAAAAGACCATTCCCGAATACGAGGAATTGTTCGGACCACTGATGGAGGAATTACGCATTGCCGGAAAATCTTAATTAATGGTGTGAAAGAGAGTGTATGATGAAGAGATTTCTTCTGGCGGCAGGGACACGAATCAAGAAAATTGCCCAGGCAGGGAAACGTAAATACCGCAAACTTCTGGGACGTTCCGTCTCAGCTGTGGTCGAAAAACCTGGTATTCCGGAAGATGGGGCTGCGGCTGGTTGGGTTGGTGGGCAAACGGCATCAAGAGACAGCGTACAGACAGTCGCCGGGTCAAGTGAAACGAAAAAATATCGCGCACCGGCCAAACCGAAAAACAAACCGGAATGGAATCTTGACAGCTTTCCGGTAACCCCGGAGGAGGGCAAGAGCCGTTTTCACGATTATCAAATCCCCCTCCAGATTATGCAGGCGGTGGCCGAGCAGGGGTTTCAGTACTGTACGGCCATTCAAGCAAAGGCCCTGGAAGATGTGTTGGCCGGCCATGATCTGGTGGGCAAGGCCAATACCGGCACTGGCAAGACCGCGGTTTTTCTTATTGCCATCCTTGCCCGGCTGCTCGGTGATAGCAGACCAGGGTCGAAAAAAGGGGGCGTTCGTGCTTTGGTCTTGGCTCCGACACGGGAGTTGGTGATGCAGATCGCCAAAGATGGCATAGGTCTTGCCAAGTATTGCGGTATCACCGTTTGCCCCGTCTTTGGTGGGGTCGATTATCAGAAACAGCTTGGCTTGTTGCAGAATAAAAAATGTGATGTGGTGGTTGCCACTCCGGGACGCTTGCTCGACTTTATCGGCAAGGGTGTCATAGATCTCCGTGATTGCCGGATCCTTGTCCTTGATGAGGCGGATCGGATGCTGGATATGGGCTTTATCCCTGATGTACGACGTATCCTTGGCCGGCTTCCGGCAAGGGAAGAGCGCCAGACCATGCTTTTTTCGGCCACGGTACCCGAGGATGTGCAGCGTCTCTCGTCGCAATGGTGCGTGCGGCCAAAGGTGGTGGAGGCGGAACCGGAGCAGATGTCGGTCGAAACTGTGGAGCAGATTGTTTATCTGGCTACCGCCGAAGAAAAATATACCATTTTGTACAACCTTATTATGCAGCACCCCGAGGATCGGATCATGGTCTTTGCCAATATGAAGAATGAGACCAAGCGCTTGGCCAATCGCCTTGAACGTAACGGTATTGATTGTCTCCTGCTTTCCGGTGATGTCGAGCAGACGAAAAGGGCCTCCCGCCTGGAAATGTTCAGATCCGGCAAAGTGAAGGTGCTGGTTGCCACCGACGTTGCCGGACGCGGTATCCACATCGAAGGGATTACCTTCGTGGTGAACTACACCCTGCCGTATGAGCCGGAGGATTATGTGCATCGCATCGGCAGGACCGGCAGGGCCGGAGCGAGCGGTAAGGCGGTAAGTTTCGCGTGTGAAGAGGGGTCCTTCTACCTGCCGGCGATAGAGGAGTTCATTAATCGAAAATTTGACTGTGTTCTGCCTGAGGAAGCCCTTGTGGCACCCCCCCCCAAGGGACAGAACCGGGCCCCCTCCGGCAACAGCACTGCCACGGCATCTGCCGGCGATCAGCAAAAGGGCAAAAAAAGACGTCGTCCCGGTGCCCAGGGGGGCGGACCACGGAGAAGTGGCAAGGAATCGAGATAAGGCGATAAGGTTGACCCTCTGCCACCGGATTACTGGTTTGACACGGCGCAAGAACCGGCTGTTCGTAGTGCAGGAATTTTGCGAAAAATCATCTTGCGATGCAAGAAGGTCTTGTCGTTTCGTCGAAAAGCTGCTATACAATACTGTTTATATTCGCGCAAGGTGCCCTATTTTACAAAAAAGGCGCCTTGTCTTTTTTTACTCCGGCATGCGTCGGAGTAATTAACCCTTACCAGATGGCCTTTGGTCGACAGGAAGAGTAAAATCCATGACAGAACAACTTAAACAATCAACCCAGGACAGTGGTGAAGAGCTGAGTTTTGCAGAGCTCTTTGAGATGGAAGAAAATAACAAGGTGGTTGCCGTCGGTGATGTTTCCCGGGGCACAATCATCGGCAGCGTCGATGATTATTTTCTTGTTGATGTTGGTGATAAAGCCGAAAGTTATATTGCCAAGTCGGAATTTCGTCTCGATTCTGGCGAAGATATCAAAATTGGTGATATCTTCGATGTATTTATTGAGCGTCGCAAGGAAGAAGGCGGCCTCCTCCTGTCAAGGGAAAAAGCTATTGCCATCAAAGTATGGGAAAGAATTGCCGAAATTCAAGAAGCCGAGGGGACTATCTCCGGCAAGATCGAAAGTCGGGTTAAAGGCGGTATGTCGGTTGATATCGGCGTTCCGGCTTTTCTCCCCTATTCGCAGATCGATCTGCGTCCGGTCAAGGACCTTGATGCCCTTATCGGCGAAAGCATGGATTTCAAGATTCTCAAATTCAATAAAAAACGTAATAACGTCGTTATCTCCCGCCGGGCGATTCTTGAAGAGGAACGCAATAAACTCCGTGAAGAGATGCGCTCCAAGCTGGCCGAAGGGCAGATCATCAAGGGCGCGATCACCAATATTACCGATTACGGTCTGTTTATCGATATGGGCGGTATGGACGGTCTTTGTCATATCACCGATCTTTCCTGGGGCCGTGTTTCTCATCCGGCAAAACTCTACCGGGTGGGCGAGGAGCTTGGAGGTTAAGGTTCTCAAGTACGATCGTGAACATGACCGCGTCTCCCTCGGCGTAAAGCAACTCCGTGAAGATCCCTGGGCAACGGTTGTTACCAGGTATCCTGTTGGACAAACAACCAAAGGCAAGGTCGTTTCGATCACCGATTACGGCGTCTTTGTCGAGTTGGAGGAAGGGGTTGAAGGTCTGATTCACGTCTCTGAGATGACCTGGTCGAAAAAACCTCGACATCCTTCGAAGATGGTCTCGGTCAGTGATGAGGTTGAGGTTATGGTACTCAACATTGAGACCGAGACCAAACGTATCTCTCTCGGTATGAAGCAGCTTCAGCCCAATCCCTGGGATCTGGTCACCGAAAACTATCCGGTCGGCTCGGTTATCGAGGGCAAGATTAAAAATATCACCGATTTTGGTGTCTTTATCGGCATTGAAGAGGGGATTGACGGTCTCATCCATGTCTCCGATCTTTCCTGGACGGAACGCATCAAGCATCCTTCCGAGAAGTATACCAAAGGTGAGACCATTCAGGCGGTTGTTCTGAAGATCGATAAGGAAAACGAGCGCTTCTCTCTGGGTATCAAACAGCTGGTTCCCGATCCGTGGCAGGCGGCCTACAATAATTATCCCTCCGGCACCGTTGTCGAAGGTGAGATTACCAACGTCACCGATTTCGGTGTTTTTGTGAAGCTGGAAGAGGGGATTGAAGGCCTTGTGCATGTTTCGGAACTGAGCAAGGACAAGGTCAAGACTCCGATCGGCATGTATCAGGTCGGGGATATTCTCAAGGCCATCGTTATCAATGTGTCCGCCAAGGATCGGAAGATCGGTCTGTCCGTCAAGACCCTCGAGGGTGAGGATGAGGTAACAGTCGTTGAAAAGTTCAAAAAGGCTGAGAAAGCCGCCGCTGAGAACGGACCCTCGACCTTTGGTGACCTGTTGAAAGCAGCCGCAGAGGGGAGCGATTCCTCGGACAACAGCTAGGATCCGGTTCATTCGGGTGCATGACATGCAGTGAATAGGTTGTCTTGCCGGGGCTTTCCGGTGAGGCAACCTTTTTTTATAATTTAAGAAAAGCCGTTGTGAAAATAGACCGCCCCATTGTGGGGTATCCTTCTAAACATCTATAATATTCGTTAGTTGGTATGTTAAAAAAAGATCTGGTAGACAAATTGAGCAGTGAGCTTTCCATGCAGAAACAGGATGTCAGCCTGGCTGTGGACATCATGCTGGAGACGATGGCTAAGGCCCTCGTCGAGGAAAGACGCATAGAGTTGCGGGGATTCGGCAGTTTTTCAGTGCGCAACAGGAAACCCCGTTCCACCAAAAATCCCCGAACCGGCAAGGTTATGGATATTCCTGATCGCAAGACCCTGCACTTTACCATGAGCAAATCATTGAAGGAATCGCTGATCAGCGATACGGAGTAACATCGCCTTGGCCGACGCGCAGTACCTCGGGTGTGTCGCTGGTCAGATCGATGACCGATGAAGGATTGGGAAAGATTGATCCACCGTCGATGATGAGATCGATCCTGTTGCCCAGGTACTGCTCTATCAAAAAGGGTTCGGCTGGGGCTGCATTGTCGTCGAGTTGAGCACTGGTGTTGACGATAGGATTGCCGAGGGTCTTTATGAGCAGCCGGCATATGGGGTGCGCCGGAACCCTGATTCCCACCGTTTTTTGTTTGCTGGCCATTGCCTTAGGAACCAGCTTGGTGCCGGGCAGAACGAAGGTATAGGGTCCGGGCAGACTTTTTTTCATCAGCCGGTAAGCGGTATTGGAGACATGGGCGTATTGACTGATATCGGTCAAGTCGGAACACATGAAGGAAAATGGCTTGTCCTTGGGCCTTCTTTTCAACTGCATGACCGCTTTAATGGCCTTCGGATTCATAAGGTCACAGCCGATACCATATCCGGTATCGGTCGGATAACAGATAACTGCACCGTTCTTCAATAGCTTAACAACCTGTTCGACCAGACGAAGTTGGGGATTTATCGGGTTCATTTCCAGCAACATTTTCTTCAGTGTTCCTTTCGCCCCTGATTTCCGGGGATATCGCTTCCGTTGCACAACCTTTGTGGTCAGTACATTGGCGCTATCTTAAAAAAAATGAGATTTTTTATAAAGATGCTTTACAAGTAATTCTTTAAAAAGATAAGGAGGGGATATGTTACCAGATACTATAGAAATTGCTCTTACTTTCGATGATTTACTGCTTGTCCCGGCGGCCTCCGAAGTACTTCCGGGGGAGGTGAACCTGGAAACACGACTTACCGACAGCATCACTCTGAAAACCCCCCTGGTAAGTTCCGCCATGGATACCGTCACCGAGCATCGCACAGCCATTGCCATGGCCCGCGAAGGGGGCATCGGTATCATTCATAAAAACATGAGTATTGAGCAGCAGGCCTTGGAGGTTGAACGGGTGAAAAAATCGGAATCGGGGATGATCATCGACCCGATCACCGTCACCCAGGATCAATCTGTCGCTGAGGTGCAGGAGATCATGAGCACCTATAAGATTTCCGGCCTGCCGGTTCTGCATAACGGCAAACTGACTGGAATCGTCACTAACCGCGATCTCCGTTTCGTTTCCGATGACGGTTTGCGGGTGGCCGATGTCATGACCTCGAAAAACCTGGTGACCGCCAAAGTCGGGATCGATCTGGCGCATTCCAAGGCCCTGCTCCACGAACACCGCATCGAAAAACTCCTGGTGATCGACGACAACGGTGCATTAAAAGGATTGATTACCATCAAGGATCTGGAAAAGATTAAAAAATACCCATTTTCCGCCAAAGATAAATTCGGTCGTCTCTTGGTCGGTGCGGCTCTGGGAGTAGGAGCGAATATTGAAGCACAGGCCGAGAGGCTGCTCAAGGCCGGTGTCGATGTGGTTGTCGTCGATTCGGCGCACGGTCACTCCAAGGGTGTTATGACGGCAGTGGCAAGACTCAAGGCCGCTTTTCCGGAACTTTCCATCGTTGCCGGCAATGTTGCGACCGGTGAGGGCACCGAGGATCTTATCCGTGCCGGTGCAAACGGCATCAAGGTCGGTATCGGGCCGGGGTCTATCTGTACCACCCGAATCGTCGCCGGGGTCGGTGTGCCGCAGATGACTGCCTTGAAGAACTGTGTTGCGGTCGCCAACCGCTATAATATACCGGTCATAGCCGACGGCGGCATCAAACACTCCGGCGACCTCACCAAGGCAATCGGCGCCGGGGCCAGTACGGTCATGCTCGGCAGTCTCTTTGCCGGCACCGATGAAACACCCGGCGAGACCTTTTTGTATCAGGGACGGACCTATAAAGGCTACCGGGGTATGGGATCTCTTGGGGCGATGTGCCAGAATCATGGCTCCTCCGACCGCTATTTCCAGGCTGAGGTCACCACCACCTCAAAACTGGTGCCCGAGGGCATCGAGGGCAAGGTTCCTTACCGGGGACTGATTGCCGATGTTCTCTACCAGCTGCTCGGTGGTCTGCGTTCGGGCATGGGCTATGTCGGCGCCGCGACCATTGCCGATCTGCAACAAAAGGCCAAGTTCGTCCGTATCTCCTCGGCCGGACTGCGCGAGTCGCATGTCCACGACGTCATTATCACCAAGGAGGCGCCGAACTACCGCACCGCTTGAGCCTGCAACGATGAAATCAGGGAACGGTAAAAGGTGGTACAACTTCTTTAGCCAAAGGCATCAGTAAATCCATGGATATTCACAGCGAAAAAATAATCATCCTCGACTTCGGGTCGCAGACCACTCAGCTCATCGCCAGACGGATAAGGGAGCAGAAGGTCTACAGCGAAATACACCCCTTCTCCATTTCTCTTGAAAAGCTGAGAGCCTTGCAGCCATCCGGCATCGTTCTGTCCGGCGGACCATGTTCGGTCTACGATGACGGCGCACCCCATTCCGACCCAGGCCTTTGGAACCTTGGCATTCCTGTTCTCGGTATTTGCTACGGCGCTCAACTGATGATCCAGCAGATGGGCGGCAAGGTCGAGAAGGCTGAGAAACGGGAATTCGGCAAGGCGGAACTGAAAGTCCAGTATACCGCTGGTCTTTTTGCCGGTCTGGAAACCGGTGATGCCAAACACCAGGTATGGATGAGCCACGGTGATCGGGTTGAGGTCATACCGGAAGATTTCACGGCAACGGCAATCAGCGACAATTCGCCCTATGCGGCACTCCGCCATAAAGAAAAACCGCTGGTCGCCGTACAGTTCCATCCCGAGGTGGCACACACCCTCATCGGTACCGATGTCCTGCGCAATTTCATCTTCGGCATCTGCAACTGTCGGCCGGAGTGGACGATGCACTCTTTCATCGAGCAAAATGTTCAGGCCATCCGTGAGAAAGTGGCTGCCGATAACGTCATCTGCGCCCTGTCCGGCGGCGTAGACAGTTCGGTGACGGCGGCCATTATTCATCGGGCGGTGGGCGATCAGCTCACCTGCATCTACGTCAATAACGGTCTGATGCGCACCGGTGAGACCCAAGTCGATTCTCCGATTTTTCAAGGAAAAGAGTAAATTGAAGGTGATCGATGTCGATGCCACCGACTATTTTCTCGGGGAACTGGCGGGGGTCAAGGACCCGGAGGTCAAACGCAAGCGTATCGGCCTGGGCTTTATCAAGATTTTCGAGGAAGAGGCGCACAAGATCGGCCAGGTCAAGTATCTCGCCCAGGGCACCCTGTATCCGGACGTCATCGAATCGGTGAGTTTCCGCGGTGAGGCACCGATCAAGTCGCACCATAACGTCGGCGGCTTGCCGGAGATCATGAAACTTGATCTCATTGAACCGCTGCGCGAACTCTTCAAAGACGAGGTGCGCGAACTGGGCCTTGAACTCGGCCTGCCGGAGGAGGCAATCTACCGCCAACCCTTCCCCGGACCGGGGCTCGGCATCAGGATCATGGGCGAGGTTACCGGCGAGACGGCTGCGCATCCTGCGGCAGGCCGATGTCATAGTTCTCGAAGAGATGCGCCGAGCCGGCTGGTATCGCAAGGTCTGGCAGTCGTTTGCTGTGCTCCTGCCCATCCAGACGGTGGGTGTCATGGGCGACGGGCGGACCTACGAACACGTCATCGCCATTCGTGCCGTCGATTCCCGCGATGCCATGACGGCGGATTGGACGAAACTGCCCTACGAGATCCTCGGCGAGATCTCAAGCCGCATCATCAACGAGGTGCGCGGGGTGAATCGGGTGGTCTATGACATCAGCTCAAAACCGCCGGCAACCATCGAATGGGAATAGCCGATGACTTTCCCGCAGGCAGAGTAATGGGCATGCTGAAGACCGGAATTTATGTAGATGCTGAAAACATCAGGATGTGTGGCGGCTATGGCATGCGTTACGATGTTTTGGTTGAGCTGGCGAATGCCGGCAACTCCACTCTTCTGCGCGCCAATTCCTACCTGGCGGAAGATGACGAGCGGACCAAGGAGGATCAGGAATATCGGCAAAAACTCTACCGTTATCACGATGTAGTCCGCCAATGTGGCTTTAAGGTCATTAAAAAATTCGTCAGACACTTCGTTGATGATGAGGGAATTCTCACCACCAAGGCCAATGCCGACATGGATCTGGCCATTGACGCCCTGCTGCAGGCGAGAAATCTCGACCGGGTTATCCTGCTCACCGGTGATGGTGATTTTATCCGCCTGGTGCTGGCCCTGCAGAACATGGGCTGCCGAGTTGAGGTCATTGGTTTCAAATATGTCAGCAATGATCTGCGGGAGGCGGCCGATCTTTTTATCTCCGGCTATCTGATTCCCGGACTACTGCCGATTGGAGCGCCGAGCGGTGAAAACCGGCAACGCGGCATTCCCATCAACTACAACCCGGACAGGGGCTTCGGCTTTATGCGTTATTACAGCCTCAGTCGTGAGGGCCTGGCGCCCCATTCAGTGTTTTTTCATTGTTCCAAGGCGCCGGAGGTAAATGATTCGCTTTTCCTCGATTCGGCAAATATATTTGAATTTTCCATTGTCAAAAATCAGGAGAATAACAGCCGCACCGAGGCCTGGGATATTCATCTGGTCAACGGCTAATCCGATATGCTGAAGCAGTTTTTCGCAGGAGAACAATCATGACCATGGCAAGCCTTTTCGCCGCCGACATCGGCGGTACCAAGAGTGATCTGGCAATCTTTCAGGAAGTTGCCGGAGAGTTCCGCCTCCTTTGTCAAAAACGCTACCGCAATGCCCAGTTTTCCGGGTTTGAAGAAATCCTCGCCCTTTTCCTTGCCGAATTTCCGCACCGGCCGCAGATGGCCTGTATCGCTGTGGCCGGGGTGGTGGTTGGCGACCGGGTGCAGCTGACCAATCTGCCGTGGCTGATCGATTGCCGTGCCTTCGAGATGCGTTTTGGCTTTCAGCGGGTGAAACTAATAAACGATCTGACTGCGGTCGCCGCATCTCTTGCCCATTTGGGCTCGAATGATCTAGCCGAGGTCCAGGCGGGGGCAAGGGATGAGGCGGAGATCCGCGGCATCATTGCCCCCGGAACCGGTCTTGGCGAAGGGCTGCTTGTGCAGGTCCAGGGCAAGACCTTTGCCCGAGGTTCCGAGGGAGGGCACTGCAATTTTGCGCCGATAGATGACGAGCAGACCTCCCTTCTTGTCTGGATGCAGAAAAAACACAGGCAGGTCAGCTATGAATCGTTGATTGCCGGACCTGGTCTTGCCCATCTCTACCAATTCTGCAAAAATTATCATGGCATTCCCGAGACCGCGGCGATTGCTGCGGCCATGGCCCGGGCCGATGACGGCATCCCGGTTATCGTCGATGCGGCTCTGCGCGAAGATGGTTGTCCCTTGTGTCGGCGGGCCATTGACCTTTTCCTCAGCATACTCGGCAGTGAAAGCGGCAATCTGGCGCTGAAACTCTACGCCCGAGGCGGTATATATCTGGGTGGCGGCATAGTCCCGCGCCTTTTCGGCAAGGTATCCTTTGCCGGCTTTCTCAAGAGTTTTTGTGCCAAGGGTCTCATGGCGGATTTCATGCGGACCATCCCGGTGCAGATCATCCTCAGGCCGGATGCGGCACTTCTCGGGGCGGCCCATTTTGGCCGGGGCGAGTTTTGGCCATGGCAAGCGAGGCTGAGCCGCGCCGGGCGGCGGCGGCATTTTGCCGGGATGGCGCCACCTGTCCGATATCGTTACTCGGCTGTGGCAATATCAATGACACCTTTCTGGTGGCGTCGGCCGCGGGCACCGTTTGTCCTGCAGCGCATCAACCGCCGGGTTTTTCCCCAGCCGATCAGCGTTATCAATAATTTTGCTGAAAGTCACTCACTACCTGTCAGGGCGGCAAACGCAAACCGACAAAACCTTTCGTACCGCTCTACCGGTGCCGACGCTTGCCGGCGCACTTTTCTTTATTGACCCCCAGGGCGAGTATTGGCGCGGCCAGACCTATCTGCCCCACACCAGTTGCCGTACCCTTACAAGCCCCGGACAGGCCTTTCAGATAGGGCGGGTTCTCGCCTCTTTTCATAACCTTGTGGCCGATCTGGATGTGCAATGCCTTGCCGATCCATTGCCGGGATTTCATAATCTGCCCCGGTATCTGCAGGAGTTTGATCGACTGCCGACAAAGAAGCAAACAGGGACGGATGCGGCGTATCGCTATTGCTTTCAAGCCATCCAGCAAGGCAGGCACTGGGCGACGATCCTCGAAGAAGCGAGAAACTCCGGACTCCTGACCGTTCAGGCGATTCATGGCGATCCGAAGATCGATAATTTTCTCTTCGACGACCAGGGCCTGGCCGATGGCATGCTTGATCTTGACACGGTGGGGGCGGGGATTGTCCATTACGATCTGGGCGATTGCCTGCGTTCCTGCTGCAACCGGGCGGGGGAGAGCAGTGCGGATGGCCGTGCGGTCTTTTTTGATATGGAGATCTGCCGGGCGATTCTCGCCGGCTATTTCAGCCTGCCGCAGCAGCTGTCCGCCGAGCAGCGGGCCTATATTTTTGACGCCGTCCTGGCGATCACCTTTGAGCTCGGGGTGCGTTTTCTTACCGATCATCTGCGCGGCAACAGCTATTTCAAGGTACGGCAGGATGGTGAAAATCTGGTCAGGGCGGAACGCCAGTTTCGTCTGGTTGAGGATATTGTCAGACGTGAAGAAGAGATTCGCCTGTTTGCCATCTCCTAACTTGCCATTCGGCTCGAAAACGGGCAACCTTGAATTTTTGAAATCCGCGATATTTCTTGTGACGATATACCTGGCCCCGGCATGGCAGGCTGCCTCATGCAGAACTGCACCTTCAAAATCTGCAAATTTTGACGCGACTGCGTTTGCTGTTTTGTTGCATTTGTAGATTTTTTGCCATAGTGGCCTTGCAATCCGCTTGATTGTCAATCATCGCAAAAACTTCGGCCACTATTCCGCCACCCCATCAAGAGCAAAAAGATAGCTGCCGATGGTGTCGGCCAGGTGCGACTGGAGGTTGGTAAATTCAATGCCGATCCTCGTTTCATCGTTGTCAGTGGCCATATTTCTGATGGTTCCGCTGAGTTTCTGTTCCTCTTTTATGCCCGGCATCAGGCAGCGGAGAATGATGTCGCCGGTGATGTCGATCTGCGGCAGGGGCTGGGCCTTGTGTCTGATCCGGCAAAGTGCCCCAGTCATACTCAGATCGATGAGGGTGCCATAAAGCTCAGGCTCTTCAGAAATATGAAAGGTGCAGGGAATAAAAATTGCGCTTCTTTTCGACTGGCGCAGCTCATGGTAGTGGAGAACCACCGGATATTCAAAAAACAGCAGTTGGTAGGGCGCTTCGACGGTTTTCAACAACTGGGCCTTGAACATCCATACCCGCCCCTTATGCACGTATTTGATGATTACCCGCTGTTCGAGGCTGATCTTCTCGTCCATATCGGCAAGGGGCTGGGGGTTGGTGAGGATGAGATAATGGTCCTGCAGCATGCCGACCATAGTGCTTTCAAAGCGATTGTCGAGGTGCGGAAACTCAATCTTCACTCTCGAGCCGATTTCCAAAGGGAGGCGCTTGCCCAGGGTCGAGAGGTGTTTCAAGGCGAGTTGATGATCCTTGGCAGGGGGAGCAACCTTTTGCTCCTTTTCCTTTTCGCTGCGCAGGCGAAAGGCCTCCATGATAATGGAGAGCAGCGGTTTGTTGATCTGCCGTTTGCGTTGGCCGTTGAAATAGCGGAGCTGGACGACGGTTTCCTGCCACGAAAGAATGAGGTGTGCCGCTTCCTCGCCGATAAAGTTCTTGGTTTCGGCACCGACCAGCAGGCCATTGTGGATATACAGCAGGCCGGTGTCTTTCTGGTGATTGACCTGCAGGGTACAGGTCTTTTCCTCGCTTTCGAGCATCTGTAAAAAGCTATGGATGGGGATACCCTTGACCGTGCCGCTGGTGTCGGTATCGAGGAGGTCTGCTGCGTACTGCAGGAGATCCGCAGCAATGACGGGTTTTGCCAGACAGTGGCTTGCCCCCCTGCGCATCGCTTCGGCGGACGATGTACCCAGCTCGGCAGACAGGGCGATACAGGGCACATAGGGAAAGGTATGGGTGAGGAGGGAAAATCCTTCCAAGGTGCTGGTTTTCGGCAGGGCCAGATCGCATACCACCAGATCGACATGGTGCTGCGACAGGATACTGATAGCAGCCTTTTCCTCCTTGGCCGTAAGGACGTTGATCTCTTTTTGCCATTGCTCGAAAAGACTGACCAAGGCTGCCAATTCTATTGCTTCATTTTCAATGATGACAACTGTTTTCATTTTCAAACAGCCTCGGGGGTAAGGGTCGTTATAAACGCAGCAATGCTTCGATGCGCATGGTTTTTCTGGTATCTCTTGTTTTGCGATGATATACCAAAAGAAGCAGTGCCGCAACGGCACCACACCTTTTGCTAACGACACAGTTCAGGAGCAGGGGCAAAGCTTCGAAAAATTCAATACATCCATTGAAATAAGCGTTATGACAAATTCCACACCGTATACCCTCTTGGCCCGTTCCTCCGAATGTGCTGCCCGAAGGGGCGAGGTCCGTACCCGGCAAGGGCTTATCCAGACACCGGTTTTCATGCCGGTCGGCACCCAGGGCACGGTCAAGGCCGTGACCCCGGAAAACCTTCTGGAAATGCAGACTGAGATAATCCTCGGCAACACCTATCATCTTTTCATTCGTCCGGGACACGAGCTCATTGAGCGCTTTGGCGGTTTGCATGCCTTTATGAACTGGAAGGGGTCGATCCTCACCGACAGCGGCGGCTTTCAGATTTTCAGCCTCAAGAAGCTGGCCACCATTACCGAAGAGGGAGCGGCCTTCCGGTCGCATCTCGACGGCAGCAAACTCTTTCTCAGTCCCGAGGATGCCATAATGGTTCAGCAGGCCCTCGGGTCGGATATCATGATGTGCCTTGATACCTGCATTGCCTTTCCGGCAACCAGAGATGAAACCATAAAATCCACCGATCTGACGACCCGCTGGGCGGCCCGTTGCCGTCAGGCCCACAGCAAAAGGGAGCGTTTGCTGTTCGGCATCGTCCAGGGCGGGATGTATCCGCAGTTGCGCCGGGAGCATGCCGCGGCCCTCATCGACATCGGATTTGACGGCTACGCCATCGGCGGGCTGAGCGTCGGCGAGGACAAAGAGCTCATGTATGAGATGACCGAGGCGATCGTCCCGGCGCTTCCCACCGAATATCCGGTATACCTGATGGGGGTGGGAACTCCTGCCGACCTGGTCGAGGGGGTATGGCGCGGGGTGGACATGTTCGACTGCGTTATGCCGACACGCAACGCGCGGAATGGCTCGCTCTTTACCTCACGCGGCAAGACTTACCATCAAAAACGCGCGCTTTCGTGATGACCCCAGGCCTGTGGATGAAGAGTGCCGTTGTTACACCTGCCGCAACTATTCCCGCGCTTATCTCAGCCACCTTTTTCATGCCCGGGAGATACTCAGCTACCATCTCAACACCATCCATAACCTGCATTATTATCAGAACCTCATGGCTGAAATTCGCCGGGCCATTGAGATCGACGCTTTTGCAAAGTGGCGGAAAGATTTTTATAGCAAGCTCGAGGATGAATGATTACCTTGCACGAAGTTTTAAGATTTTCATCTATGTCAGTTATATCTTTGGAGGATTTATTATGTCAGGAATTGCTTTTGCGGCCGATGGTGCTGCCGGTGCTGCCGGTGGTTTTGCTGGAAATTTGGGGGTATGGCACAGTTTCTGCCGCTGGTCCTTATCTTTGTTGTTTTCTATTTCCTGCTCATCCGGCCGCAGCAGAAACAGGCGAAGCTGCACCAGGCCTTTCTCAACGATTTGAAAAAAGGCAGCAAGGTGGTTACCAAGGGCGGATTGCACGGGGTAATAACCGGCATTGCCGACAATATCATCTCCCTGGAGATCGCCAAGGATGTGATTGTCAAAGTATCGCGCGATGGTATCGCCGGGTCGCTGACCAAAGAGGGTGTCGCAGGGGCCAAAAATGAGACCAAGAGTGTCGGAGGCTGAGGCATCAAAGGGTGTTGAATTCTGCAGGTAGCGGATGCGACGACAGAGGCCGGGTTATCCTTAATGAGGGGAATCCGGCCTCTTTTTTATTTAAGCAATGGAACATGGCGAAAGGTTGAGATCAAAAAGTGAAAAAAAAGTTTTATGCGGTGGCGGTTGGTCGTCGGTCGGGAATCTTTACCGACTGGTCCGCTGCCGAAGCGCAGGTCAAAGGCTTTGCCGGCGCCAAATACCAGAGTTTCCCCAGCCGAAAAGAGGCTCTGGCCTGGCTTCTGAACCCCGTTTATAAAAAAAAGGAACATGGCTCAAAGAATGGCACCCCGCTGTCGGTTCGCATGGAGCAGCGGCCGGGAGCGATTATCGTCTTCACCGACGGCGGTTGCATCAATAACCCTGGACCCGGCGGCTACGGGATTGTCATTGAGCAGGGTTTGGAGTGGCGGGAGATAAGCGGTGGGTACCGGTTGACCACCAACAACCGCATGGAGATGACGGCGGCAATTGTCGCCCTCGAGACCTTGCGGCAATGCGGGGCGCCGATTGATCTGTATTCCGACTCCAGTTATCTGGTGAACGGTATTACCAAGGGCTGGGCCCGGAAATGGCGGACGAACGGCTGGCGTAAGGCCGATGGCGGGGAGGTCATGAATGTTGATCTTTGGCAGCGGCTGCTGCTCGTGGTCGATGCCCTCGATGTCCGCATGCACTGGGTGCGGGGGCATGCCGGTAATGCAGGCAATGAGCGGTGCGACCAGCTGGCTGTGGCCGCGGCCAGGCAGCCTGAACTGCCGGTCGATGGCGGTTATCAGGATGCGGCGGCAGGAAAGAGGATGATCCGTGACGAAAGAACTCTTTAAAGGATCGATCCTTTTCGGACCCGTGCCGGCGGTGCTGGTGACGACAATAAACCGGGACGGCCTGCCGAATGTTTTCACGGTCGGTTGGACCGGTGTGGCTTGTTCACATCCGCCGATGGTGACCATTGCCGTACGCAAGGAAAGATTGTCCTATGAGAATATCCGGGCTACCGGTGAATTTGTCATCAACCTGACAACTCGACAAATGTTGAAAATGACCGATTTCTGCGGCTGCCGTTCCGGGCGCAAGGTCGACAAGATTAAGCATTTCGGTTTAGAGCTCGAGCCCGGCGTCGATGTTGCCGTCCCTTCCCTGAAAATCAGTCCGGTGGCTCTGGAGTGCCGCGTCCAAAGTGTTACCGAGCTGGGTTCCCATGACCTGTTTGTCGCAGAAATTGTTCGCAACAAGGTCGACACCGCGCTCATCGACAATGATGGGAGAATTCGCTTGGGTGAAGCAGAGCTTCTGGCCTACTGCCACGGCGAATATTTTTCCCTTGGCCGCCGGCCACTGGCAAACTTCGGCCATTCCGTCGCCAAGCAGTCGGTTCGGCAGGCAAAGCAGCAAAGAAAGTCCCAAGGCGGAAAAGGCAAGAAAAGCTGATTTGCAAACGATGGCCCGCTTACCCCCTTGGTTGTCGGTTACCAGATGAAGGCGCTGACCGCTTTCCCCATAAGCTCCATCGTGTAGGTCCTGGCTGCTGGTCTTGCGGCCATACCATAACAGACATGGAGAGGCAGGAGATGCTCTTCCCGCGGATGACAGTATCTTGCCGCCGGTGCCTGGTCCCAATGCAGCAAACGTCTTTCCCTCTCATCTTCGCTGAGGCCATCATCGGTCATGGTTTCTCTCAGCCACTCCTCGAATGCCTCATTATTCTGCCGCGAGATTCCCGTCGGCGGTTGACGAAAGGCCCGGAGGTTGTGAAAGGAAGATCCGGATCCAATGATAAGCAGATTCTCCCGGCGCAGCGCAGCCAGTATTCGACCCATTTGTATATGGTCCTGCGGTCGCAGATTTTCGAGAAGCGAGATTTGCACACAGGGGATGTCCGCCTTTGGATACATGATTTTCAGGGGAATGAAGACCCCGTGGTCAAAACCGCGGCATTCATCAAGGCCGGCCGCAAGCCCCTGGTCCAGGAAAAGTCGGTGAATTCTCCCAGCCAGTTCAGGCGCACCGGGGGCCGGGTAGGAAATGGCGTAGGACTCTTCTGGAAAGCCATAGTAATCATAGTACAATTCCGGTTTCTTACCGCTGGTAATGGTGGGAATAGCCTGTTCCCAGTGGGCGCTGATAACCAGAATGGCGGACGGAGTGATGAGGGTTGTCGGGATTCGGCAGAGGAAATCGACCAATTCTTGGTGCTGCGGATCATCAAGCAAGGGTAAGGGGCCGCCGCCGTGGGTTAAATAAATAATCGAACCGGCCTGGTTGTGGTCTTTTCTTTGATGCAATGGGGAAGGTTTCATAGGCGTTTTTATTTTTACCATGGTTAAAATAAAGACTGAAGTTTGGCATGTCCTCTTTTTATGCAATGGGGATCAAGTCTCGATAAGTCAAGAGTGGGAAGTCGGGGACGCCATTATAAATAGAGTGCGATACCGGCAGCGCCAGAGGGCTTCCTGCAACCTTTTCCTGGAGCGGTGAAATGCAATTGATTAACCGATAAAAACAAGATAGGATTAAAGAAAGCATGATATTACTGGGTGGTGGGCGAAACGGTACCGTATTTTCACAGCAGAGGAGGATTTTATGGCAGAATCACTCAAGGTCAGACAGGCAATCAAAAGGAAATTTCCGGTAATAGATATTGATGACAGTCTTGATATGGCAATCCAGCTCATGGCTGAAACCAATGTCTCGGTACTGGCCGTCAAGGTTGGCGCGGAGCTGATAGGTATCGTTTCCGTGTGGGATGTAATGAACGGCTTGGCCCATGATGCTGATCGCCGGCAAACCAAGATCTCGACATTTATGACCAAGTGTGAATTCAACACCGATAAATCATCGAAGAATGCCTGTATTCAGCTTGATGAGGATGAAGACGTGATCTCCGCGATCAAAGTGATGTACGAGGCGGGCGTCAATCATCTGCTGGTGACCGGGGAAAAGGGTAAGCCGGTGGGGATTGTCTCAAGCCTGGAACTGATCAAGCTCGCAGCAATCCTGTAAAGTGCAGCGGATTGCCGTTAAATTTGGCGGTTCCAGTGTCGCCGATGGGGCGCAAATCAAAAAGGTCAAGGCCATTGTCGAGGCTGATCGGCGACGACGTATTGTTGTCGTCTCGGCACCGGGTAAACGGTATGCCGGGGATCCAAAACTCACTGACCTGCTGTATCTCTGTCACAAAATGGCGGCTCTATCCACCGCCATCGAAGAGCCTTTTGCCTTGATTCGCAAACGCTTTGCTGAAATCGTTGTCGATCTCCGGCTAAGTGACAGGGTGCTGGGCGAACTTGACCGTTTTAAGAAGGAATTGCTTGCCGGCACAACCCGCGATTATGCCGCATCCCGTGGCGAATTTTTTTCCGCGAACCTTATCGCTGAATATCTGGGGGGAGAGTTTGTCGATCCCGCCGAAGATATACTCATCCGGGCCAACGGAACCATCGATCAGGGCAGTTACCAGGCTTTGGGGCGAAGGTTTTGCAGGCCGGAAGGGTTGTATGTCATGGCCGGTTTCTATGGCCGGGACCGGTCCGGTCAGGTGAGGACCTTTTCCCGCGGTGGCTCGGACATCTCCGGGGCCATAGCCGCTCGGGCTGCCGGAGCCATCCTCTACGAAAACTGGACCGACACCTCGGGCATTCTTATGGCCGATCCGCGCATCGTCAAGAATCCCCAGACCATTGCCGAAATTTCCTTCCGCGAGATCCGTGAAATGGCCTATATGGGGGCATCGGTGTTTCATGACGAGGCCATTCTGCCGGTCCGCGAGGCGGCAATTCCCATTCGCATTAAAAACACCAATCGCCCCGGGGATCCGGGAACACTTATCGCCGGCAAGCTCAGTGCCGGCACAATTGCCGCCACGGAGATTGCCGGCATTGCCGGTCGAAAGGATTTTTCCATGATCTGTCTGGAAAAATCCTTGATGAATAAGGAGGTGGGGTTTGCCCACCGATCTGCTGGGGATTCTCCGTGAGCATGGAGTGAGCTTTGAACAATGTCCGTCAAGCATCGACTCGATCAGTGTCATTGTCGAAGACGGCCAATTGCAGGGGCTGGAGGAGGTGATTATCGATGAAATCCGCCGACAGCTCCAGCCGGACAGCCTGTGTATCGAAAAAAATCTGGCACTGGTCGCCATAGTCGGAGAAGGTATGGTACGGACAGTGGGTATTGCCGCCAAGATTTTTACTGCCTTGAAAGAGGCGAAGATCAATGTCCGGGTCATCAACCAGGGGGCGTCGGAGATGAATATCATCATCGGCGTCGCGGCAATCGATTATGAAAGGGCGGTGTGCGCCCTTTATTCCGCCTTTGTCACCAAACCCTGATCGGTCTTCAGTCTTGCCGGAAAACACCATGAAACGCATCCTTATATTTATTATCCCCCTGCTGCTGATCGGCGGCGTTTTCGCTTACCAATATGGGTATCGGGAAAAGCCGATACGGGTTTCCGTGCAGGAAGCCGAGGTCGGCATCGTTGAAGCGACGGTGACCAATACCCGGGCCGGCTCGGTCAAGGCGCGATGGCGGGCAAAGCTTGCCCCGGCGGTCGGTGGGCGGATTGCCACCCTAAATGTCCATAAAGGTGATAAGGTTTCGGCCGGGCAGCTCCTTCTCGCTCTGTGGAACAAGGATCTTGAAGCGGAACTCGATCTTGCCGAAAAGCAGGCAAAGGTCGCCGAGGCCACCGCCAATGAGGCCTGCCTCATGGCAGAATACACCGGGCGTCAGGGCCAGAGGTTGACCGAACTGCGAAAAAACCAATCGACGTCGGAATCGAGCTATGACGAGGCCGTTGCCACCGCCGCATCGAAAAAGGCCGGTTGCCGGGCCGCCCAGGCGCAGCGTGAGGTCAGTCTTGCGCGGATCAAGGCGGCGGCGGCGATGGTCGAACGGACGGTCATCACCGCCCCTTTTGCCGGGATTGTCGCCGAGGTCAACGGGGAGATCGGTGAGTTCATCACCCCGTCACCGCCGGGCATTGCGACGCTGCCGGTGATCGATCTGATCAATATGGAATCCCTGTATGTCGCTGCCCCGATCGACGAAATCGATGCGGCACAGATCCGCCCGGGCATGGAGGCCCGCATCACCCTCGATGCCTTCCCGAAAAAAGTCTTTCAGGGCCGGACCCGTTCCGTCTCTCCCTACGTGCTTGAGCAGGCAAAACAGGCCCGTACCGTTGAGATCGAGGTCGATTTCCAGGAAGTTGTAAAGGATGTCAACCTCTTAGTCGGCTACAGTGCCGATGTCGAAATCATCATCGAAGGGCGATCGAAGGTCGTGCGCATTGCCAGCGAATCCCTACTGAAGGATGGACATGTCTATGTCGCCAATCCTGCCGGCAATCGCCTCGAATATCGAAAGACCACAAGCGGCCTTGCCAACTGGCAGTTCACCGAGATTCGCGAGGGTGTCGCTGCCGGTGAACGGGTGGTGACCACCATCGACCGCCAGGGGCTGGCGGATGGAGTGGTGGTTGTCATCGATGCGGAAGAGAAGGGCAAGGTTGGAAAGCGATAAGTAAAAAATATTGACTTGCCGTTTACGGCCTTGTAATCGTAAGTCCTGATCATTACTTGTGTGAGCATTAAGCTTTATTGTTTATTTCGGCGAATGGCTATGACGGCTCGCCGAAGCGCCTCAAAACGTTCAACCAAGGAGACCTGTCATGAAACAATGCCTACTTTCTCTCACTCTTGCCGCCGGTTTGATCGCAACGACGGTTATTGCCGCTGAGCCCCCGCTCACCCAGGACAATTTCATTAAAGGGAGTCTTGCCGTATCCTGGGAAACCCGCCTGCCGCAAAACAGGGACGGCGACTACCCGAAGATCGACGTTACCGATAATTTTCTATACGATGTTACCGTCGGCACTACCTTCTACAAGGGTGCTGTGAAGTGCCGGCCATATATCTTCTCCAAGCATCTGGGCCGGGTGCTCCAGGTTGGCGACTGCAAATACGATGTCAACGTCGGGGTGATCAACCCTGCCAATCCGGCTCAGACCAAAACGGTAGGTAAGATTGTCGGTAACTATGCCATCGACCAGAATGGACAGGTGAACTTGGCGGATACACCCGTTCGCATGGAGGTGCAGACCATAGGACAGGCTAAAGGATTCACCTCGAAATACGCCGGCATGTTCAACGGCAAGCCGCCTAAGGCCGAGACAACCATCAGTAAACTCCGCGCCGAGGCGGTGAAGAAAAGCGCCACCGTTACCCGCATGATAGGTGAAAAGAGCATTTCTGTTAATCTGGGTAATGTCGATCCCGTGACTTTTCAGAACACCGTTCTGCCCAGCGGCCCATCGGGGAACTACCCGGAGACTACTGTCAATGGTCAGCTGATTTACTCGTACGACACTGATAATTGGTTTCCCCAACTCACCCTCAGCCAGGGCGATGCCAAGGATAGCTTAGGCGGTGGCATCAAATATGTTGAAGACAATAAGGCGGCGGCGCGTTACGAGTTGAATGTCATCCTCAACGAAGGAAAGGGTGGGTTGGCCAGTGAAGCCTCGGCCTTTGCCGATGCCAAGGGCGAGGATGCCTTTTTCGCCTCCGACCCCAGTTTGTCGTTGATCAACGGTACCATCGGATTTCGTACATCCGTCGGCGGGGTGAACAATCTTCCGGCAAAGACCGACATCAGTTTCAACATTGGCCTGCAGAAGGTCACTGCCCAGCAGGCCCAGAGCTTCTGGAAGCTGTTAATGCTGATACCCAATCAAATGTACGGTGAATAATGCTCACTTGCGCGCGGGATCGGGCGCCTTTTCTTCGATGCCGCGCTGTTGCTGGAAAGTGACCTGATACGTGTTGCACATTATTAAATGACAGAATCTACGAGGAGTTAACAATGGGCAATGGCGGGACAAATAACAACACGGGGAAAATGTCGTTGTTCAATAAAATACCTTGGACTTTTCTGCTGCTCCTTTATTTCGTGGTGACGCATATAGCCGGCATTTCGCTCAACGGGGTGCCGGGATTCATCCTCATAGGTATCGGGGTGTTTGTCCTGTTCGCCGAGTTTTTCAAATCCGGTGACATCGGCGTGGCGCTGTTTCTTGTTGATGTCATCGCCTCTGTTGTTGGCTTGGTGGTCGCAACAATCCTGCTCTGCTACCTCGCCTGGGAAACAAACCAGCCACTGACCTTCTATCACTGGTTTGGCTATGTAATCCTTCTTGGCGACACCATCCTCAGTCCCTTCAACGCCTTCCGCACTGCATTGCGGAATTTCGGGGTAGGATCGGTATAGAGCAGGTCAGAGGCATTGTTTTTAAAACTTCTTTGACCAAGGCAATGCCTGGAGGCCTTCTAAGCAACGAGCAGGGCGTGCGTTGTTTCGAGAAAATCCGCCCAATTCCGGTGTAGTCGGTGCGCTTCCTCCAGGCCGATCTGCACGAAGTGCACCCTGTCACCGGGTTTTGCCTGTCCTATCCGCCAGATATCTATAGAAATCACTGTGGCGATATTGGTGTAGCCGCCGATGGTCTGTTCCTTGAGGAGGATGATCGGCTGACCACCCGCCGGAATCTGCACATTTCCGGGTATTATTGGTTCGGAAAGGATGCTTTCCGGCGCAGCTGCATCGCGGTCGATCGGTGGGCCGGCAAGTCGCACGCCCATGCGATTGCACTGGGCGGTGACCGTGAAGGGGGTGGAGAAAAATCGCTCCAGCCGGCTGTGGAAAAAACGGTCATGCGGCCCGGCGATTGTACGAAGAAAGATATCCTCGGGGTAAAGCGGAAACCACGGCAGGCTTTTTGCGGAACGAAGAAGCGGCCCCGCTCCGCGCTGCAGAATGTCTCCGGCGGCAAGCATCCGCCCCTTAAAGCCGCCGAGCAGGCCACCAAGATAGGTTGAGCTGCTGCCCAAAACCTGCGGCACGGCAACTCCACCGCTAATAGCCAGATAGGCCCGACAGCCGCTATCGGCGACGCCGAGATCAAGAACATCGCCCGGCTGTACGCGAAGGCTGGTCCATTGCCGACAGGGCCGGCCGTTGATCTGCGGACCCATGGCGGCACCGGTAATGGCGATGTCGGCAGGGGAAAGGATTTCGACGCGGGCGCCGGCTATTGACATCTCCAGGACCGCGCACCTTGCCGGATTGCCCACCAGCCAATTGGCAATTCTCCCGGCATAGTCATCAAGCACCCCGGAAACCGGAACACCCATATGATAGGCGTGAAACCGCCCAAGATCCTGGACAGTGGTACATATACCCGGCGCAAGGATGCGAAGGGAGTCGGTCATGGCTTCTCCAAGAGGTGGATGTGCTGGAATTCATCCTCCGAAATAGACCGAAAGCGGATGGTGTCGCCGGTTTGATACAGCAGGGGCAGCTGTCGTTCCGGGGCAAAAAGACGAAGCGGCGTGCGGCCGATGAGGCGCCAGCCGCCGGGGCTGGCCAGAGGATAGACACCGGTCTGGCTGCCGGCAATACCCACCGAACCGGCTGTCACATTCTGGCGCGGGGTGGTCAGGCGTGGCGTGTGCAGGCGCCGATCAAGACCTCCCAGGTAGCAGAAGCCGGGTGCAAAGCCAATGGCATAAATGTAATAATCTGCTGCACTGTGCAGGGCTATCACCTCGTCTGCGCTTATCTTATTGTGCTCCATGACAAAGTCAATATCCGGACCGAACTCACCGCCGTAGCAGACCGGGATATCGACCCTTCGCGTCTGGGCGATGGCTGCCTGGCCGAGGGTCTTTTCAAGGTCCAGGAGCAGGGCGGTCAACTCCAGGAAACCGACATGCAGCGGATTATAATGGAGTAAGAGGGTGCAATACGAACCGACAACCGCTTCAATGCCGGGATGCGGATGGCCGGTGAGTAGAGCTGCCATGCGCCGCACCTTCTCGTTCACCGCCCGATCTATTCCGGATCCATAAATCGCCAGAAGAGCTCGATCGCCGCATATGCGAAACTCGGTTTTCATTGCCGTCATTGCCATGAGGGTTGGAGGCATTCCGTCATTGGCCTGACGGCGACACCAGCCGTTTCCAGGCGATTGCGAATGGCTGCGGCAAGGGCCACGCCATGAGGGTTGTCGCCATGCAGACACAGGGTATGTGCTTTGAGGGGAACCCTCGTGCCGTCGACGGCAATGACCGCCCCTTCGACCGCCATGCGCACCGCTCGACTAGCGACTTCCTCGCAATCATCGACGACCGCGCCGGGCAAACGCCTGGAAACCAAGGTTCCTTCGGCTGTATAGGCCCGATCCGGGAAGGCCTCGAACAGGGTGCTTATTCCCTCTTCGCCGGCGATGGCCGCCATGCGGTCGGCATGGCCGCCGGCCAGGGTCACCATGAAGAGGCTGGTGTCGACCCGGGCGATGGCCCGGACGATGGCCCGGACCAGGGCTTCGTTGCCGACGGCCATATTGTAGAGGGCACCGTGTGGTTTGACATGGCACAGACGAGTCCCATGCGCCTTGCAAAAGGCCTGCAACGCCCCTATCTGGTAGATGAGATAGTCCTCGATCTCTGTACCGCTGCAGTCCATATTACGCCTGCCGAAACCCATGAGATCAGGGAAGCCGGGATGGGCGCCGATGGCCACCCCATGCTCGACCGCCAGTTTGACTGTCCGGCTCATGACCTGCGGATCGCCGGCGTGGAAGCCGCAGGCAATATTGGCGGAGGAGACGGAGGCGATGATCGCTTCATCCATCCCCAGGGTATAAGCGCCAAAACTTTCCCCCATGTCACAATTGATATCGATCTTCATAGCCTACCTTTTATAAGGTTTATTACATTCCGCATTATTTCATGAGATTTGGTAAAAAAAGAACTATCTGCGGGAAAACCGTCACGATTGCGGTGGCCAGGATCATCAGGAAAAAAAACGGCATGGCGTCTCGGGCTATGGTCAGAAGATCGTCGTTATTTATGGAACTGATGACAAACAAATTAAAGCCGACCGGCGGCGTGACCTGGGCCAGCTCGATCATCAACACCAGATAGATGCCAAACCACACCGTGTCGAAGCCTGCCGCGGTGATGAGCGGCAGGACGATGGGGGTGGTCATGACGATCATCGAAAAGCCGTCAACCAGACAGCCGAGAATGATATACAGGACACTGAGAATGACAATGAGCATGAATGGCGACAGGCCCATTTCCGTGACAAACATGGTCAGCTTGCGGGTAATGCCGAGATAGCCGACAACCACCGAGAGATAGGAGGCGCCGAGGACTATGAGCATGATCATTGAGGTCGTTTTGATCGAACCCATGAGGCTTTTGCGAAATACCTGGATATTCATGTCCCCGGTGGTAAAGGCAAAGACCATCGAGCCGACGACGCCCACCGCCCCGGCCTCGGTCGGTGTGGCCCAGCCGGCATAGAGGCTGCCGAGCACCGCCAGGATGAGAACGAGGACCGGGAGGATTTCCGGAATGGCCTGAAACCGCTGCTGCCAGGTGTGTCGCTCGGCACCGGCCGGGGCCATGCTCGGGGTGATAAGGCAGCGGACCATAATGTACAAACTGAAAATTCCCGCCAGCATAAAGCCGGGGATGATCCCGGCAATGAACAGTTTGCCGATACTGACATCGCCGATAATGCCGTAAACGAGCATCATCATACTCGGAGGTATGAGAATTCCTAAGGTTCCGGCGCCGGCCAGCGAACCGACTGTCAGGCCCTTGTCGTAGTTGCGTTTTGCCAGTTCGGGCACGGTGATTTTTCCGACCGTTGCGGTGGTTGCCGCCGAAGAACCGCTGACCGCCGCAAAAAAGGTACAGGCGAGGATGTTGACATGCAGGAGTCGACCGGGGATGCGGTCCATCCATGGGGTGAGGCCCTTAAAGAGGTTTTCGGAAATCCGGCTGCGGAAAAGGATTTCGCCCATCCATACGAACATCGGCAGGGCCATCATCGCCGAACCGCTGGTGTTGTTCCAGGCGGTGGTGGCCAGGATGGAACCGAAAGGCAGCTCAGTGAAGATGATAAAGCCGCCGAAGCCGACGAGGAAAAGAGAGATGCCGACCCAGAGAGTGCCGCCCATGAAAAGCACCAGCAAGGCACAGAGGGTCAGAGAAATACTTGCAAGTTCCACAATGAGGCTCCTTTCTTATCGTCCCAGATCTTGCGTTTCTTCAACAAGAATCAACCCGGCGGTATCGCCCCTCAGTACGAGGATGCTTTTCAGAAATTCGCTGAAAAACTGCAGGGTCATGATGAAAGCGCCAAACGGCATGAAAAACTGTGGTATCGCCAGGTAGGTGGACGACAGTTGCATCGATTGCGAGCCGGTGGCTATCGAATCGCGGAATAACTCCCAGGTGTAGAGAGTGATGAAGAGCGAGAAGAGGCAACCGAGAGCGAAGCAGAGTGCATCCAGGCAGGCACGTTTTCGGTCTTTGACGAGCCCGTGGATAATGGTCATGCGGATATGGCCTTTTTCCTTCAGGGTATAGCCGAGGGCGCAAAAGGTCAGGCCGCACATCAGGTAGCCGGAATATTCATCGGTGATATACAGGGTCCGGTCGAAGGCAGTACGCAGCAGGATCTCGCCGCAGGTGAGCAGCAGACCGACGCAGAGCATGGCCCCGGCCAGGCCACCGGCAAATGTTGATATTCCATCAATTATTTTAATGAGTTGCTTCATGGACCCCTCCCGGGCTTAAGGGAGCCGTTCGCCCCGGAAGAAGCGAACGGCGGGTACGCAGTCACACAACCGACAATCAGCGTTTGACCTTTGCCATGAACTCGGCATACAGGGCCTTGGCCTCGGGGGAGGCGTCCTGTAACCAGTCGGTACGGATTTTTTCGGTAATGACGGCCAGGGCCTTCATGAAATCCACCGAAGGAACAACCGTTTCCATGCCGTTTTTCGTGCAGATATCGATTTTTTCTCCGTCAATCGAGGCCTGCTTTTTCCACATCGCCTCTTCCATTTCCCGACCGGCCTGGACCAGAGCGTCCTGGGTCTTCTTGTCGAGTTTTTCGAAGGCCTTGAGGTTGACGTTGATCATGTCGGTGGCGATGGTGATATTCATCGGCTGATGGTATTTGAGAACCTCCCAGAATTTGGCATCGACGGCGGTCGGCGAGGAGGTGATCACCGAGTCGATAACCCCGGTGGCTAAAGAGGAATATACCTCGCTGAAGGCCAGGGTATAGGGGGTGCCGCCTGCTGCTTCGACGACCAGGGAGCCGTTTTTATCGTAGGTACGGGTCTTCAGGCCCTTCATTTCCGCAACCGAGGCTATCGGGCGCTTGGTCCACAATCCGGCACCGGGCCAGGGGGAGATGAAGAGGATTTTCTGACCCCATTTAGCGGCTGTTTTATCAAAGTAGGGGCGGGCGGTTTCGTTGAGCAGTTTTGATTCCTCGAAATTCAGTGCCAAAAACGGCAGGGTGACAACCTGAAAGATCTTATCCTCACCGGCCACGCCGCTGATCAGCATGTCGGAGACCTGCACCATGCCGTCACGAACTACTTTTAAGAGTTCCGGGCCTTTGTAACCAAGGGCGCCGCCGCTGCTGACGGTGATTTCCAGCTCGCCACCGGTGAGGGTCTTGACCTTGGCGGCAAATTCCTCCAGTGCCATGGTTTGGTGATTGTTGGGCGGCCACACCGAGTTGGCGGTCCAGGCCGTTTTCGCCTGCGCGTTGCCGGCGATCATGCCGATTCCGAGGGTCAGGGCTAAAACCAGATGTGTCAGTTTTTTCATGGTGTTTTCCTCCTTTTTGGTAGTGGGTTGATCTTTAAACAGCCTTCGTGTTTTTACAGGGAGCGGTTTTTGCCGATTTCGCTGGCATAGGACAGGTAAGCCGGGCGCCTGGCCTGATTGCAAACCTCCAGGCAGGCACGGACGAGAAATTCGTTCTTGGTGCATTCGGCATAAGCCAGCTGAAACATATGTCAAAGCGAAGTGGTGGTTTCAGGGCGCACGATGAATTGATTTCTTTGTTTCAAGCTATTGCCGGCGACTGTATGTTCTTCGCCGGCGGGTAGGGTATAATTTGGGCTTGCCAAAGGAGTCTTGAACATACCCTAGATAAAAAATATATGTCAAATATATTTGCGATATTTTTGGCTGGAAAGTTGCGTTTCGCACATTACGACGGTCTCGATAATGCGAGCTTGAGCCGATATATACTTTGCAATGAAAAGAAGGGCAGATGATGCCGTTCATGAAAAATGTTGACTGGAGTCGAAAATAATCCTTGACGGATTATTGTGTCAGGTTATATTTCCGACTCCAGTCAATAATTAACCTTAAGGGACACCATGATAAGTGTTAGAGAAACGAAAAAAAAGGAAACCCGCCAGGCAATTATGCAGGCGGCAATGACTCTTTTCACCGAAAAGGGTTTCGACGAAACGAGCATTGAGGAGTTGGCTAAAGCGGCCGGAATTGGTAAGGGCACGATTTATGGCTATTTTCAAACAAAAAGTGACATTCTCCATGCCTTTTGCGAGGATGAATTGGAATGTTTGCACCAGGAACTGACCAGCAATGCCGACCAGGATATTCCTATCCTGCAACAGATGGTGAGTATCTATATGGCTGAATTCAATAAAATTATTGAAAATAGAGAATTTGCCCGCCTTTTCATGCAACAGACTGCTTTTCCCCGCGACGTCGATCTTGACAGACATCTGGAGCACGAAAACGACTATTTCAAATTGCTTTTCCCCCTTCTTGAGAAGGCCCAGGAGCGGGGAGAGTTACGTAAAGATATCGATCTTCTCTATATTACGGGACATTTTTACGGATTGTATCTCCTGCTGGTGTCCGCTTGGTTCAGCGGCAGAATTCAGACCGAAGAGGCCGAAATGGCCCTTGAGACCCTGTTCCGTCAGGCTATTGAGGGGTTACAGCCCCCGGCCTGAACCTCTTTCAAATGAAGGGGATAAATCATGCAAAGCCATAATAGCGCCCCCCGGACTGTGCGGGCAAAAATCGTCTTTTTCATCTGGAACAATCTGCCGCGTTTTCTGCTGCTTGCCGTAGTTGTGCTGATCATTATTCTGGCCGGGGCAATCAAAAAGGAGAGTGCCTCAATTGCCTCAATTAAGGCTGCCGGCGACAAACAGGAGCGTCCACCGATCAACGCGGTGACGCTTGCCCTCAAACCGGAAACGATCAATGATCGGATCAATCTGCCCGGCAATATCGAGCCTTGGACCACCCTGGCCCTGCTTTCGAAACTGAATGGTACCATTGACGAGGTTTTGGTGCGGGAGGGGCAGAAGGTTAAAAAAGGCGATGTCATCGTCCGCATTAATGAGGAAGATTACCGCATTGGCGTTGATCGGGCGAAAGCTGCCTTCGAGCTCGCCAAAGCGGAGTACGAGCGGGATAAGGCCATCTACGCCAAGGGTGTTATTCCCAGCGCCATGCTCGATACCAACAAAACCCATATGGAAATCGCCAAGGCCGATTACGACAACGCCAAACTCCAGTATTCCCGTTGCCTGGTGACCGCCCCGATGAATGGCGTCATCAAGAAGATCGATGCCAAGGTCGGTCTGCAGCTGGCGGTGGGCGATCCGATCGTCGAAATCATGGAAATCGAGCGGTTGAAGGCGGTGGTCGGCATCCCTGAGTCCGATGTCACGGCGGTGCGGGGCCTGAAAACCATCGATATTAAATTACAGGCATTGAAAGACCGGATTATCACCGGCAAGGTGCATTTTCTCTCCTCTGCCCCGGAGACGGTGGCACGGATTTTCCGCCTCGAACTGGCCATCGACAACAGTGACGGCGAGGTGCTGCCGGGGATGTTTGTCCGCGCCGATGTAGTGAAAAGGACGGTTCCCGAGGCCATAGTCATACCCTTTTACAGCGTCATTTCAAGAAACAACGAACAGTACGTCTATGTTGAAGAAGATTCTATTGTCCACAAAAAGAAGGTCCGCCTTGGCATCATGGAAAAATGGTATGTCGAGGTGGTCGAGGGACTGCAAGGCGGCGAACGCCTGGTAGTCGAGGGACACCGCGATGTTGAGGATAACCAGAAGGTCAAGGTGGTCAAGGCCGCCCTTGATGTGAAGGAACTGACGTTATGATTATCTCCGATACAGCGGTAAAAAACAGCACGACCGTCTTTGTCCTGGCGGTGCTGTTTATCATCTTCGGGGTATATTGCTATCAGGCGCTGCCCCGCGAGAGCGAGCCGGATATCACCATTCCCATAGTTTTCGTCTCGACCGAATATAAGGGCGTCTCGCCCACCGACATGGAGACGGCGGTCACCGTCGAAATTGAGAAAAAGCTAAAAGGCATCAAGGGATTGAAGAAACTGTCGTCGGTCAGTTCCGAAGGCAAGTCGATCATCAACGTCGAGTTCGTCACCGGCACCGATATCAGCAAGGCCCTGCAGGATGTCAAGGATAAGGTTGATGCGGCCAAAGGCGATCTGCCCAAAGACCTTGAGGACGACCCCACCGTTTTTGAGGTCAATCTCTCCGAGATGCCGATCATTGTCTTCTCGCTCTCCGGCAGCTGTGGCCTGGCATGCCTGAAAGAAATCGCCGATGATCTGCAGGATGAGATCGAGGCGGTTCCCGGGGTCATGGAGGTCGAGGTTAATGGCGGGCTGACGCGGGAGATCCGGGTCGAGGTCGCTCCGGAAAAACTGGGCTATTACGGTTTGACCATCAAGCAGTCTGCAGAATGCCGTAAAGAGTGAGAATCTGAACACCTCGGGCGGTGCCATTCGTCTTGGCGACGGCCGTTTCCAGCTGCGGGTGCCGGGTGAATTCAAGACCCCGGAAGAGATCTATGGCCTGGTTATCGGCACCCACAAGGGCGAACCGGTCTACCTGAAGGATGTTGCCAAGGTCATTGACGGCTTCAAGGAAGAAACCAGTATTTCCCGGCTGAATGGCCAGGATGCCGTCAATCTGTCGGTGAAAAAACGTTCCGGAGAGAATATCATCGCCATCAGCGACAAGGTCGGCAAGATTGTCGAGGAAGCACAGGTCAAGTGGCCGCAGGGCACCAAGATCACCAAGGTGCTCGATAAATCGCGGGATATCGAGGTGATGATCGCCGACCTTGAGAACAATATCTACTCCGGCCTGGTGCTGGTGCTGCCTGGTCATTTTTCTGTCCATGGGTATGCGCAATGCCATTCTCGTCAGCCTGTCCATTCCCTTTTCGATGTTTATTGCCTTTATCGTCCTTTATATGATGGGCATTACCCTCAACATGGTCGTGCTCTTCAGCCTGACGCTGGCCCTCGGCATGCTGGTCGACAACGCCATCGTCATCGTCGAAAACAGCTACCGCTTCATGCAGCAGGGGGCAACAAAGGTGCAGGCCTGTATGCGGGCGACCGGCGAGGTGGCCTGGCCGGTCATCGGTTCGACCGTCACCACCCTCGTGGCCTTTTATCCGATGCTTTACTGGCCGGGAATCATGGGCGAATTCATGCGGTTCCTGCCGATCACCCTGATCGTCACCCTGACCGCCAGTCTCTTCGTCGCCCTGGTCATCAATCCGGCCATGGGCTCTATCTTTATGAAGATCAAAGGCCGCGCCGAGCACAGCGGCATGAGCATCGAGGAGATGTCGGCGGCGGTTGATAAGCCGATGGAAATCAAGGGGTTCTGGACCACCCTGTATAGCCGGACGCTGCGAGCCTGCCTGGCAAAACCATGGTCGATTCTCGGCCTCAGTTTCGGTGGACTCATTCTCATGTTCGAGATCTGGCTCCTGGTCATCGGTCTGCAAAAACCGGTGGAATTTTTTCCGGAGATCGATCCCAAAGGCTTTTATGTCAATATCGACACCCCGGAAGGGGCGGATCTTGACTATATCAATCGCATAATCCAGCGGGTCGAACTGGCCATTGCCGGTGTCGCCAAGGGTTCTGCAACACAACCTTCCGGCCTGGAAAAATCGGTGTTGGCGGCTCTTGCGCCAAAGGAATACACCAAGCCGAAAGGGGAGAAATACTTTGGCCCGAGCGACCTGAAAAACGTCAAGGACGTCTACATCCAGGGCGTGGCCAGTGCGGCGGGTGGCTCGGCCTTCAGTTCCAATACCCCCAACCATGTCGGCGTACGCTTTCTTGAGCTGGAGGAACGCAGCGAATCAACGCATGTCACGGTCAACACCATTCGCGAGCGGGTGAAGGATATTCCCGGCGGCAAAATCACCATCGCCAAAGAGGAAGAGGGGCCGCCGACCGGGGCGCCGATCAATCTGGAGATCTCCGGACCCGACTTTGAGGTGCTGGGTAAGATTGCCAAGCAGGTCAAGGATGTGCTCAGTGTGATGCCCTTTGTCGAGGATGTGCGTGATAATTTTGTCGAGGGCATTCCTTCGGTACAGGTGATGGTTGACCGGCAGAAGGCGGCACTCTTCGGCTTGACCACCGATATGATCGGCTTTGCCCTGAAAAGCGCCTACAACGGCCTGAATGTTTCCTCTTTTCGGCAGGGCAATGACGATTTCGACATCACCCTGCAGCTGAAGGATTCCGACCGCCGGGTGGTGGATGTCCTGCATGAACTGATGCTGCCGACCCCGTCAGGAGAAATGGTCCCTCTGTCCACCGTGGCGAGTTTTGCTTTCGCCGGTTCCATCGGCGACATCAACCGCATCAACAACAAACGGGTGGTGACGGTCAAGGCGGGTATCGAAGAGACCAAGACCACCGGTCCGGTAGTCAGGGCCGAGGCCATGAAATATATCGATAAATTTGTGCTGCCGGCGGGCTATACCATGAAATTTACCGGCGAACAGGATGAGCAGAAAGAGTCCGAGGATTTTCTCACCAAGGCCTTTCTCGTCGCCCTGCTCCTCATTTTCCTGACTTTGGTGGCGATGTTCAACTCGGTGATCCAGCCCTTTATCATCATGACCTCGGTCATTCTGTCGCTGGGCGGCGCCTTCCTGGGTATGGCCCTCTTCCAGGCACCTTTCGGCATCATCATGACCGGGGTCGGGGTTATTTCCCTGGCTGGGGTGGTCGTTAATAACGCCATCGTTCTTCTTGATTATACCAATAAGCTGCGGGAACGGGGCCATGACCTGGCGGATGCGGTGGTTTTTGCCGGTGCCACCCGATTGCGGCCGGTGTTGCTCACCGCCGATCACCACCATTCTTGGGCTGATTCCCATGGTTACCGGCATTTCCTATGATTTTCATACCTGGACGATGGCCTGGGTCAGTGAATCGAGCATGTGGTGGAAGTCGATGGCCAATGTTGTCATCTTCGGTCTGTTAATCGCCACTGTCCTGACGCTGATTGTTGTCCCGACACTTTATTATTTGACCGCCAGGTTCGAAGAATTCAGGCAACAGGCCGCGGAGCGTATCAAGAATCTTTACTGGCGGCCCTATGCCCTGCTGGCCGGTGAACCGCGACCAAACGAGGAAAAATAATGCGTATCTTAAATATTTTTTATCAGCCTGCCGCCCACCACCTCAATGGTGCCGTTTGCCGAGGTATGGAAGTCAACTGAAGGTGTGGCAAGTTGAGCACTGGACTTGCTTTTCTAGGTGTTTTTTATGGGTCTCAGCCCCCTGCCACGATTTGTTGCTATGGCAGCTCTTACACAGTATGCTTTTATCTTTGACGAGACCTGTCGGTTCGGTGGTATGACAGCTCGCGCATGAAAGTTTGCTTCTGTGTTGCTGGTGAGTTGCCGACCAGCTTAGACTTTTTTGTTCGTGGCATAGGGTGCAGGAATTTACTGTACTGGGGACGGTGTGATAGCCGAGTGATGCAAAAGGAACTATGCCGGCACCATCAGGGGTAGTTCCTGCGTTGTTGTGACATTCAGTGCACGTTGGTGCCTTGGATTTGGGATCCACGCCATGAGTTATCAGCATCTCGGCATCGGTTTCTACCAGGGTGTACTTACCGGTCATGCCCTGCTCTTCCATACCTTTTTTTACAGCAGTATCAAAATCTCCGGTCATGAACATCCACATGATAGCCGGAGGGATAATCTTACCGCTTTCATGGAGAGGCATAATCGAGGCATGTCTTTTGATCGGGACGATTAAGGATTTGCCGTCAAAGGGAGCTCCATTAGCCGCTGCCATATGATATACGCCGTTAGTATCAGCCTTGATTGTTTCACCAATGTTGTAAACATATGATGTCCCGTTAAACCACACATACTCAGGCTTGACAAAGGACTTCCTGATCTCCTCGCCGACAAACCCGCCCTGGCCGGAGCAAAAGGCAGGATTCCACACCGGTTTTCTCCAGTCTCTCGACATTTCTGTCGCGCCCCCTTTAGCAAATTCACGGATATGGCAAACCTGACAGCTCACCTGCCCGGCGGCGTGTCTGTTAAGGGTGGCGTCGCTATGCGGAGCCGATGTATGACAAGCCTTGCAGGTCGGGGCTGCCGCTTCCGTCCCCCGTAAATCAATACCCCTGCCGCCAATTTTATGATTCAGGGCAGAATGGCAATCGACACAGGTCAGTTTGGCGCCATTCTGTGACAGATGCACATCCTGGTCAATAGTTGGACTGGCTGAGTTGAGACCCATATCACCGCGCTTTGTCCAATCCCCACCACCCGCGGTTGCATGGCATCGCAGACAGGATTTGTTGGTCGGCAGGTGCACAGTTCTTGCCAGGTTGGCCATAAGTGTGCCCGCCGGCATCTTGCTGTAATCGGGTTCAATAGTGTAGTTACCCTGACTATCGACTTTGCCAAAGGTATAGGTTTGTGTTTTTCCCAAAACATTTATCACCGTTTGCGTGTTGCTGGCATCCGTGACAAATTTTCGCTGGTAGGTGTCGTTGTGGCACATCAAGCAGTCGACATCTTTTGTTTCAGCCGGATGCGGGGCATTGCCATCCGACCTGACATGACAGGAAAAGCAGGCGCTTTTCGAGGACATTGCATAGGTGCAAAAGGTGTTTATGCCGCCGCCTGCTTTGCCAAGCTCTTCTCCTTTGGTGTTGGTGAGCTGCGAAGAAGGGGCCTTCCACTTGGTGTGGAGGCTGTTCACCATATCTGTTGCCTCCTTGGCATGACAGCCAATACAGGTAACTGACCCATCATAGTGGGTTATCGTATTGTGGGCAGGGATAGGTCCATTTACTAAGGCGGGTGTTTTACTGACGGAGAAGGTGCTCCAACTTGTCACTTTTGTCCCCTGTCCTCCGATGATTTCACAATTGTAATACCAAGTACCAAGAGGGCCGCTGGCTGGAACAGAATAATTGTAACCGGCGACAGACCCGCTGATTTGCATGGATTGGGAGGAAACAAGGATGGAGCCGCTAGAGTTCTTGACGGTAATCTTTGCACTTGTCAGAGGGACAAGCCAGCTTGCAGCGGCGCTGCACTGCAGGCGCATAGTAGCTCCAGTGGCGATTTCACTGGGCATAGCGACCATTGACATTGACCGGCTTGCGGCATGACCACTGCCAGCCGACAGGATGACTAATAATAATCCAAGAACGACCTTTCTCATACGTTTTCCCACATTGTGGACCAGGTAAATCTAAAAATGGATTTCGACAGCCACACTGTGGTAGCAAGATCCAGGCCATTTTGTTCGCCCGATTTGTTGTCGTGTATGTTCAGGATCCCGAAGATCGTTTGCAGGTGGTAATTTTTAATTAGGGACACTCCCCTTATTAATAGAAAAACACAAAGACACTTTGCTAATTCTCAAGGATTTAACAGGCAAGGTGCGCAGTTTTTTCAGCACTGCGCAAATCTAAGTCCTCCTTACCGGGGAGCAGGGGACAGTGGCAGCTGTTTGCGAGTCATCAGGTCCTCTACCATTGTTGGTTCGCCCAGAGGCTTGGCAAGGCCACTGTTGTTGATCATCTCCGCCAGAGCAGCATGATTTTTTTCCAAAAAAGTCTTTGGCTCAAGAGTCCAGCCGGCCGTAAATCGCTTTTCCTCCTGCTTCATTGCCCGGTAGATATATCGACCAACCACCGGGGCCAGCAGTCGAGGTTGCAAACCCAAAGTGCGGTATATGTCGCAGAGAAGCTCGGTAAGTTGTCGATGCAGGGCCTTGTCACGCCGGTACCACCTTTTCATGGCCCAGACGGCACCTGCATACATGTGGCGCAGCGGCTTGACATCGGCCAGATAGCGGTTTCTTATCCGCTTGTCAGGATGGGTCTGGTAACGCTGCCACCCCTTGAGGATGGTGCGGATCAGTCGAGCGAGGCTGGGGCCGTTGACCTTGAAGTCCTGTGTAAATGCCTCAACCAACAATTTTTCCTCCACACCCGCTGGAATATGTGGGTGGCGATGGTTGAAACGGTACTGACCATGGCTATCGGAAATCTTAAATTCGTTCGGCGGCAGCAGGGTCCCCCTTTCCTGCAACTCCTTGTACAGGGGGGTTCCGTGATTGGCAGTGTAGAGCATGAACTGGTGAAAATCGGTGGCATGGGAAACAGCATAATCGATGACCTGATGAATATTTTCCGGAGTGTGCTCCTCCAGGCCGATGATCGATGAACCGAGGACGCGAATGCCATGGCCCTGCAGCTCTTCGATGAGAGATTTTGTGTCAATACCGGCAAGCTTCGTATACTGGCTTTGTTTGCCCTCAAGCCCCATCCAGACCCAAGTAATACCCAGCTCGACGAGCTGTTCCAGGCGATATGAGCGTAGTACCTTTGCCGAACTGAAGACAAAAAGGGCCCAGCTTTTTTGATGTTTCTGCATCTGTTCGAGCAGGCCGAGGGCCCTCTTGCGATGGAGCAGGAAGTTTTCGTCGAGGATAAAAAAGGATGTTACTTGAAGTTTTTCCTCCAGGTCGGCCATGACGCCATAGAGTTCTTCGCCGCTTTCATAAAAATTTTTGAATTTGCCCTTACCGCCAAACAGGGCGGAGGTTGAGCAAAAATTGCAACCCATGGGGCAACCAACCGAGGGTACCACTATTGCCGCTGTATCTCCCGGCTTGTCTGAAAGGGTTTTGCCGAGAATCCTCGTGCCGAAGGCCGATGCCACAGCCGGATGCTTGACCGGTTTGTGCAGGTCCTGTCCGAGAAATTGGCGAAACCACATGATTCCGTCGCCCCGGACGACATGATCGCTGTCGATTATCGCATCGATGCCCTCCATATTACTGATATGTCCGCCGACGACAATTGTTGCCCGAGGCTGATACGTGCGGATCAATTCGCACATCTTCTTGACCTTGTTGACATTGGGGATGATCGAACTGATGCCTATTATATCGTAGTTGTTGCCAGCGGATGGTCTGGATGAAGCGCTGTAAATCGGGAAAGTCGAGCAGGGTACAGGGGGCTTCGATGTTTTCCTTGTATCATCAGCAAGCCAAATGATCGGTGGAACATTCGCAGGGAGAAAACTCCCTGTACGCGGGTCACTTGATTGTGGTAAAGTTCCATCGGATTGATTGTGCTGCTGCCATATTCGTCGTCTTGGGCGTACGGGCCAAAAACACTGGTCAGCAGGACCCGTGCCTTTGTGCCGAGATGATGAACCGGATGAGTGTCTGCCATTGTTGGACCTCTTTGAATAAATGAAGCGGAGAACGGTTAATGGTATTGTAAGCCATTAATTTGATGGTAGATAGTCAAGGAAAACAAATGACAATTCTTTTACAAAAACACCGCCGGCAATGAACCGTTCCATCTGGTTTCTTCATCCCATTGCTATCCTGGTCTTTTCCATAATTGCCCTCGGTCTTTCGCTGTTTTTGTATATCTACTGGTATGTGTCGGTCAGTGCCGGCCTCAAGGCCGTACTTGAAAAGACCAATCTTGATCCGCAACAGTTCGTCGCCTGGCAGACCTGGGTGGTTATCATGGTCCTGTCGATTCTGGTCGGTATCATTCTCATTGGTATTTTCATGATTTTCGTCTACCAGCGAAAGACCCTTGCCCTCTATCGTTCCCAGTATAATTTTATCAACAGCTTTACCCATGAACTGAAGACCCCGACAACGTCCCTCCGGCTTTATCTCGAGACCTTTGTCAAACATCAGCTACCGAGAGACAAACAGCTGAAATATCTGAGTTATATGCTGGCGATGTGGGGCGGCTCTCCGACAACATTAACGGCATTCTCAATTTGGCCCGGATCGAAGCGAAGATTTATAGCGGCGAGTTTGTCGTTGTTGATGTAGTCGAGGAGGTGGAGGTATTTTGCCGGAAGAACGAGCAATTCTTTCGCGGCAGTGCGATCGTCATTAAGCAGCCAAAGAGAAAATGCTATTATTGCTTCATAAACCACGCACTCTTTCAGCTGCTGCTGATGAACCTGTTGTCCAATGCGATCAGGCACAATGAGAACGATTGCCCGCGGATTACCATTACCTTCAGCTCAAACGGAAAAGAATGTGCTGATCTGTTTTTCCGATAACGGCATAGGTTTTGAAAAATCCCAGGCCAAGAAAATATTTGAAAAATTTTTCCAGATTGAACGGACGGAATCGCGCCATGTCGGGGGAACCGGCCTGGGCTTGTATATGGTCGAGCAGGTTGTCCGTTTCCACAAGGGCAGGATTACCGCCCACAGTGACGGGTTAGGCAAAGGGGCGCAGTTCACTGTTTCTTTACCGAGGCAGGCCCCGGTATCGTTAGAACAAGAGGATGCAAGTGAAAACACCAGACAAGAAGCGAATCTTAATCGTTGAAGATGATCGCCATATCGCCGAAGGAATTGAGCTCAACCTCAGCTTAGCAGGGCATGAGGTGAAGATTGCCCAGAACGGCATTGAAGGGATGGAGGCCTGGAAACGATGGTGTCCACATTTGATTGTTCTTGACTTGATGCTGCCGGGCATGGACGGTATGCAGATTCTCAAAAGCATTCGTCTCGAGGATGAACGATTGCCCATCCTCATTCTGTCGGCCAAGGTCGAACCGTCCGATAAAGTTGATGGCTTTCTCGATGGTGTCGATGATTACATGACCAAACCCTTCAGCCTCGAAGAATTTCTGCTGCGCATCAAACGCTTGCTGACCCGGGACCAGTGGCAGCGCCAACAGGACGATTCCCATAAAGCACATTCAAGTGAGGATGGCCTGTATCACTTCGGCGCAAACACTGTTGATTTTGCCAGCGGCCGGGCCGAGTGCCGAGCTGGAACGATCCAGTTGACCGAACAGGAAATCACATTGCTCAAACTCTTCATCGTCAACAAAGGAAAATCCCTGTCACGCAGCAAATTACTGGAGATCGGCTGGGGTTATGCCAAGGGCACATCGACCCGCACCGTAGACAACTACATTGTTCGGTTGCGGCGCTACTTTGAGGAAAATCCGAAGGACCCCCAATATTTTAAAAGCAGACGTTCTCTCGGGTATGTGTTTGACCATGATACCGGGAATCAAGCTTAATGAGGTGAGGAGGAAGAATCGTCATGGCATCGAGTAAAAGCTTCGCCGATTTCGCCATGGAGCAGATGGCCGAAGCCGGGGAAATTACCTGCAAAAAAATGTTTGGCGAATACGGGGTGTATTGCCATGGCAAGATTGTTGCCCTGATCTGCGACAACCAGCTTTATATAAAACCGACGGCGGCCGGGATGGCCTTTGCCGGCGATATTGCTCTTGCCCCGCCCTATCCCGGGGCCAAGAATTATCTGCTGATCGAAGAGCAGCTGGAGGACCGCGCATGGCTTGGCCATCTGGTGCGGATCACCTTTGCAGAGCTGCCGCCGAACAAGCCGAAAAAGAAGAGGATTAAGGGAAAATCAACGGCCTAGGAAATTGTCGGTCTCAAGCATATGCTTGTACACCCGTTGCGTCGGCGATTGTTTTTGCCGTGCCGAGAACCTGCCTGTTTGAAGGTGGTGCCGAGGTAGGAGCAGCCGCTTAAGCTCAAGAGGAGGGCGAGGATAACAAGAACTTTTTGCTGAGTCATGGTCGTTTAATTTTTGTCGACGACAAACGTAATTTCAATATGTTATGATAGAGAAAATGGGCGTCCCAGCCTATTCGCAAGACCCCCAATTTTTACTCAATACCATAAACCCGGTGCAGATTAAACAGGATTTGCGTACCCCTTTCGTTAAGGGCGGACAGAGTGGCGGGGAGGGGATTGATTGTCATACTTCCGGAACAATAAATTGGTGGCCGGGAAATTTCTTCTATCTGATTTCCGCTCCTTCGGGTAAGCTCTTTTCCGAACTGTTTTCCTTTGGAACGCAGTCAATTTCTTTGGAAAAACCCGCTTCTCCTGATTTCTCAGTGAGCGGACTGCAGATCAATTTCGTTCTGTCTTTGGAGGTACCCATGACGCCTGCAAGCAAGTTGGCACTCATCGAACAGTTTTACCATCTGTCGCATGCCTTCGATGATACCCTGGGCCTTGCGCCGGAGGTTGTCTTGTTCCGGCCTTTCAGTGATGCATGGTCGATCATCGAGCAGGTTGTGCACTGCGTTGATTTTGATATCGCCAACTTCCACCGATATCGTTGGGGGATAGTATCTCCCGGAACCACCGTTCTTTCCTTTGATGGCACCTGGACCTCGGTCTTGGATTATCAAGCCTCCGAGCTGTCTTCAGCCATAGAGGCGATCAAAGCTACCAGGCGCTTTATGGCATCGCATCTCAAACGCATAGTTGATTCCGACTGGTCGATGTACGGATATACATTTGGTGACGGTAAGGCCTTTACCCTTGAACAAGCCTTGCAGCATTTTATCGGCCATGTTGCTTTTCACCGGGAATTGATTGATAGAAATATCAAGCTGTTCTCGCAAGTATAGAGGTATGTGTTCGGGGGAGTAAATGGCTAGCGAAAGAGGACTGTTCCCAGTATCGCACAAAGAAAATATCCGCCTGGGGGAGCTGGTGGCTGCCTATATTACCCCGAAAGGGATGGAGTGAGGTGGTTGCGATGGTTTCTCTAAAAGATCAGACGGCGCTGCAGTTGTCAGCAGAGCTAGGGATTTCGCTTTTTAAAGCGTGGGAAAGACCTGTTTTAGGTTATGATGTTTTTTGAATCAACTCTTTGCAATTCGATGGAATTGTGAAGATACCTGAGCGTTTAAAAAGAAATAAAATCCATGAAGAAACAAAAACTTGAACTGACCTGGATCGGCAAGGAGAATCGGCCACGACTGGAGCCGCGCATCCTGCTGGAGGATCAGGAGTTGTCGTACCATGCCGGGCATCGGGTGACGGAGGGCGACATCTTCGACAACCGGCTGATCTTCGGTGACAACCTGCTGGCATTGAAGGCACTGGAGCAGGAGTTTACCGGCAAGGTGAAGTGCGTGTTTATCGATCCGCCGTACAATACCGGCAGCGCTTTTACCCATTATGATGATGGGGTGGAGCATTCCATCTGGCTGTCGCTGATGCGTGATCGGCTGGAGATTATCCGGCGGCTGCTTTCTGATGACGGTTCGTTGTGGATTACCATTGATGACAACGAGTGCCATTATCTGAAGGTGTTGTGTGATGAGGTGTTTGGGCGGAAGAATTTTGTTGCAAATGTTGTTTGGCAGAAAAAGACTTCGCCCGAACAATCGCTCAGGTACTTTTCGAGTCATCACGATCATATTTTAGTTTATGCAAAAAATGAACATTGATGGAAACCAAATTCAACTTAGCTACCACGAACAGACAGAGCAAGACGATATTACAAAATCCAGATAATGATCCACGAGGTCCGTGGACGTCAAGCGACTTTACTGCATCAGGAATGCCATACACCTAAGTCAATATTATACGATTACAACTCCACCTGGTGGAGCGATTATGACCCACCAGAAGGACAGGTGCTGGGCGATATGCAGAAGAGACATTCAAGAGCATTGCTTGCGGATAAGACGTATTTGGTTTGGGCAAAGATGGGAAATCGCGTCCACGCATTAAAACGATTTCTTATCTGAAGTGCAGAAGGGCATGTACCACATGAACTTGGTGGCCGATACGATGAAGTCGGACATAATCAAGAAGCAAAGAAGGAAATCAGTTGTCTTTTTGGAGCTAACGATGCTTTTGATACTCCAAAACCAGAACGGCTACTAAAGCGAATTCTCGAATATCGCCACCAACCCCGGCGACCTCGTCCTCGACTCCTTCGCCGGTTCCGGCACCACCGGCGCGGTCGCCCACAAAATGGGCCGGCGCTGGATCATGGTGGAACTGGGCGAGCACTGCCACACCCATATCATCCCGCGCCTGAAAAAGGTCATCGACGGCGAAGACCACGGCGGCATCACCAAGAGCCGTCAACTGGAAAGGCGGCGGCGGTTTCCGCTACTATCGCCTGGCCCCGTCGCTCCTCGAAAAGGACCACTGGGGCAACTGGGTGATCAACCAAACCTATAACGCCGCCATGCTGGCCGAGGCCCTCTGCAAGCTGGAGGGTTTCACCTATGCACCGTCGCGACTACCATCTACTGGCAGCACGGCCATTCCACCGAACAGGATTTCATCTATGTCACCACCGCCAGCCTCACCCACGAGCAGTTGCAGGAACTGGCAGGCGAGGTGGGGCCGGAGCGGTCGCTCCTCGTCCTCTGCACCGCCTTCCGGGGCCGGGATGATTATGCCAATCTCACGGTCAAGAAGATCCCCCGCCAGGTCCTTTCCCGCTGCGAATGGGGCCATGACGATTACAGCCTCAAGGTCGAGAACCTGCCGCAAAAGCCACCTGAGCCTGGACAGTTGTCCCTCTTTGACCTGGAGGGGAAAAAATGACGGAAAAGAAAACACCGGTCCAACCTGCCGATGCGCTTCTCCATGACCTTCGCCACCTGATAGAAGAAACCCGCTCGACCGTCGCCACCACCGTCAATGCCGCTTTGACCATGCTCTATTGGCGGGTCGGCAAGCGGATCAACGAGGAAATTCTCCAGGGGGAAAGGGCCGACTATGGCCAAGAAATTGTTGCGACACTGTCGCAACAATTAAGTCCGGGAGTATGGAAATGGCTTCAGCTATTCCGCTCTGACCCGGATGATCAAGTTCGCCGAGGTTTTCCCCGACGAACAGATTGTCGTGACGCTGTTACGACAATTGAGCTGGAGCCATTTTTTGTCGTTGATACCACTCAAAGATCCTCTCCAGCGTGACTTTTACGCCGAGATGTGCCGGATGGAACAGTGGAGTGTGAGAACCCTAAGAAACAAAATCGGCTCCATGCTCTTTGAACGGACCGCTCTTTCACGGAAACCGGAAAAACTCATTGCCCATGAGCTGGAACAATTACGCCGGGATGACCTCATGACCCCCGATCTGGTATTCCGCGACCCGTATTTCCTCGATTTTCTTGGTCTGAAAGAGGCCTACCAGGAAAAGGATCTGGAGGCTGCCATTCTGCGGGAGCTTGAATCCTTTATCATGGAACTCGGTGCCGGTTTCACCTTTGTTGCCAGGCAAAAACGAATCATTGTCGATGGCGAGGATTTCTATATCGATCTGTTATTTTACCATCGGGATTTGCGGCGGCTGGTGGTGATAGAGTTGAAGCTCGACAAATTCAGACCGGAACATAAGGGACAGTTGGAATTATATCTGCGCTGGCTTGACCGGTATGAACGGAAGCAGGGGGAGGAAAGCCCTCTCGGCATCATTTTGTGTGCAGGAAAGAATGATGAACGTGTCGAGCTGCTGGAGCTGGGTGCCTCAGGCATCCATGTGGCCGAATATCTGACAATTTTACCACCAAAGGAATTGTTGCAGGAAAAACTCCATGCTGCCATCGACCGGTCGAGAAAGCAGTTTGACAACCAGTTGCAAATAGATAACGGAGAACAAAATTCATGAACCGTCATGTCAATGCCATCTCCGGTCGTTTGTCGCTCCGGCAACCCCAGCGCACGTCACTGGAAATCCTCCATCGCATCACCGAGATCGCGCCGCCGGGCAAGGACGCCGATACTGCCGCCATTCTGGAGGTGATCCGCAGCGAGTTCCCGTCGGTTACCGACTTTGAGCGCGAGTTTCCGTCCCTTTGTTTCGCCCTTGCCACCGGCGTCGGCAAGACCAGGCTGATGGGGGCCTTTGTCAGCTATCTCCATCTGGCCCACGGCATCAACAATTTCTTTGTGCTGGCGCCCAATCTCACCATTTACAACAAGCTGATCGCCGATTTTACGCCGAATACGCCGAAATATGTGTTCAAAGGTATTGCCGAGTTTGCCACCGAACCACCGACCGTCATTACCGGCGATACCTATGAGAGCGGAGTCGGGAGTGCGCTCCGGCTGGTTGCCCGGCATGCATGCCGGCGTCCATATCAATATCTTCAATATCTCCAAGATCAACTCCGAGGTCCGGGGCGGAAAATCCCCGCGCATCAAACGGCTTATCCGAGTATATCGGCGAGAGTTACTTCGATTACCTGGCCGGCTTGCCGGACCTGGTGCTGCTGATGGACGAATCGCACCGCTACCGGGCCAGCGCCGGGGTGCGGGCCATTAATGACCTGAAACCGATCCTTGGCCTGGAACTGACCGCCACGCCCTTTGTCGAAACCGGCAAGGGGCCGGTGCCGTTTAAGAACGTCATCTACGACTACGCCCTGGGCCGGGCCATGGCTGATGGTTTTGTCAAGGAACCGGCGGTGGTGACCCGCAAGGACTTCAATCCGGCGGGGATGTCGCCGGAGGAAATCGAGCGGTTGAAACTGGAAGATGGGGTGCGGCTGCACGAAAGCGTCAAGGTGGAACTGGAAACCTTTGCCCGGGAGACCGACAACCCCATCGTCAAGCCGTTTTTGCTGGTGATTGCCCGTGATACCACCCATGCCGGGCAGTTGCTCGCCTTGATTCAGTCCGAAGCGTTCTTTCGCCGGTCACTACCAGGACAAAGTCATCCAGGTCGATTCCAGCCGAAGCGGCAAGGATGAGGAAGAGATGATCGAACGGTTGCTCAAGGTGGAGGCAACCTCCGAACCGACCGAGATCGTCATCCACGTCAATATGCTGAAAGAAGGCTGGGACGTGACCAACCTCTATACCATCGTGCCGCTGCGGGCCGCCAATGCCCGCATCCTCATTGAGCAATCCATCGGCCGGGGCTTGCGGCTGCCCTACGGCAAACGCACCGGCAACATGGCGGTGGACCGCTTGAACATCGTCGCCCATGACAAGTTTCAGGAGATAATCGACGAGGCCAATCGCCCCGGTTCCGCCATCCGCTTGCAGGCGGTGGTGATTGATGGAGACGAGCTGGCAAGAAAGACCGTGACGGTGGTATCGCAGTCGCAACTGGCCAACAAACTCGGGTTGCAGCCGACGAATGTGACCAGCAGCACAACGGTGGCCGGCGGCAACGAAGCCCCGTATTTCACCAGCCCGGAGGAACAGGAAATCGCCCAGGCGACCTGGGAAGTGATCAAGAAGTACGAGAAGCCAGCCGCAAACCTTGCCGTCTTTAACCCATCTCAGAAAACCGGAGATTCAGGCGGCCATTGTCAAGGCGGTTGAAGAACGGCAACCGGCGCAACGAGTCTTGGATGGGTTTATCAAGAAAGCGGATATTGCCATGGTGGTGGCCAAAACGGCGGAACTGATTGTGGATCAGACCATCGATATCCCGCGTATTCTGGTGGTGCCGAAGGGTGAGGTCAAGTCCGGGTTCAAGGCGTTCACTCTTGACCTTGCGGCCTTGAAATACCAGGCGGTATCCGAAGAACTGTGGATTCAGCATCTGCGCACCGACCACCGTGAAGTGCTGGCAATGGGCAAGGGCGGCATTGAAGAAGAACGGCTGGAGGATTATGTGGTCAGTGGCCTGATCGACTTCAACGACATTTCCTATGATGATCATGCCGATCTGCTCTACGATCTGGCCGGTCAGACGGTGCGCCACTTCCAAAGCTATCTTGCAGGAGATGACGTCGGCAAGGTGTTACGCTGTCATCAGCGCGAGATCGCCAGGTTTATCCACGTCCAGATGCAGGACCACTTCTGGGAGGAAAAGGGTGAATTGGAAGTAAAGGTGAGCTGCGGCTTCACCGAACTCAGGCAAAGCGCCTATGCCCACCTGGTCGCCGAGCCTACCGCCGATTATCGGATTTCTCCGCCCGATAAAAGCAACATGGCCAAGTATCTGTTCGGAGGGTTTGCACGATGCCTCTTTCCCACCCAAAAGTTCGAATCCGAGGCGGAACGCAGGCTGGCTGTGATTCTTGAGCGTGATGCGCTGAAATGGTTCAGGCCCGCCAGGGGGCAATTTCAAATTTATTACCGCCAAGGGACAACTCCTTTGGAGTATCAGCCCGATTTCGTGGCTGAGACAGGCGACACCATTTACATGCTCGAACCCAAGGCCAGTAATCAGATGAATGATCCTGTGGTGCTGGCTAAAAAGGAAGTCGGCATTGAAATGGTGTGCTCATGCCTCGAATTATACTGCCGGCCACGGCGGCAAAGCCGTGGAGTTATGCGCTGATACCGCATGACGAGATAATCGTGAATATGACTCTGGAGGCTTTGGCCAAGCGCTTTGTTGGGTGAAGCTTGCAATACGTACAAGATGTACTGATCTTGAATTATTCTTTTCGCATTTCGTGTTAGGGTGTTCGCGAAAGTCAACATACTTGATCTCTATTGGCCGAGAACGTTTATAAATTTGTTGACCAAGATGAAATCGTTTACACTCTCGTTCGCAAAACTCGGCGTACGAGTGGGCTGGCACATATCGCCAGGTTATGATGAGCAAAGGAAACTAGCGAGGCAATAGCGAATGAAAATCGAGTCAATACGATTAAAGAATTTTAAGGCCTTTCAGGACGCAGAACTGACGGATCTGCCCAATTTCTGTGTTATTGTCGGCGCTAACGGCACTGGGAAAAGTACAATTTTCAGTGTGTTCGGTTTTCTCCGCGATGCGCTCACTACCAATGTGAATACTGCCTTAATGAAGCTCGGTGGAAGCCGGGGATTTCAAGAAGTACGTAGTCGAAATTCTAAAGGCCCAATCGAGATAGAGTTGAAATTCCGTGCCAAACCGGAAAGCCCCTAACCACTTATTTCCTTCAAATTGGTGAGAAAGAAAGGCAAGGCATTGGTTGAACGGGAGGTTCTGAAATATAGGCGGGGTAGTAGCGGCCAACCTTGGCATTTTCTTAATTTTACCCGAGGTAAGGGCACAGCCGTTACAAATGAACTTGATTCTGTAACTGATGTAAAGGAACTACAACCGGGAGGAACAGACTCTGAAATCACCTGACATCCTCGCTGTCAAAGGATTAGCCCAGTTTGCAAGATTTCCGGCAGTTATGGCACTCGGTAATCTCATCGAAAATTGGCATGTTTCAGATTTTCACATCAGCAAGGCGCGGCCAGAGCAGGACGCCGGATATGCAGAACATCTGTCCCGCGAAGGCGAGAATCTCTCATTGGTTATTCAATACCTACACAACCACCATGAAAAGATTTTTAAAAAGATTCTCGATCTTCTCAAGAAAAGAGTACCCGGCATATCCGATGTCGATTCGAAAACCACTGAAGAAGGACGAGTGCTGCTGAAATTTCAGGACGGCGTATTTGAGGACCCTTTTCTTGCCCGGTACGTATCCGACGGCACCATCAAGATGCTCGCGTACCTCACGCTTCTTTATGATCCGAACCCCCATCCACTGTTATGTGTGGAAGAACCGGAAAACCAACTGTATCCAAAGCTGCTGTGGGAACTCGCTGAGGAATTCCGCGCTTATGCCAATCGAGGCGGCCAGGTCTTTGTTTCTACACACTCTCCAGATTTTTTGAACTCCACACGACTCGACGAAGTGTTCTGGCTGGTAAAAAAGGATGGCTACTCTCAAATCCGTCGCGCAAGGGACGACGAACAACTCACCGCGTACATGGCGGAAGGTGACCAGATGGGCTACCTTTGGGAGCAAGGTTTTCTTGAAGGAGCCGATCCTCGATGAAAACCATTGTATTTTTTCTCGAAGAGCCGTCAGCGAGAGAAATGCTTGCAGGGATTCTCCCACGTATTCTCCCTACGATATGCAGATTCGTTACGTTGTTTTTCAGGGAAAACAGGACCTGGAAAAAAATCTGAAAGCGAAACTTCGGGGTTGGATGCTGCCGGATACCGTCTTTGTTGTCATGCGTGATCAGGATTCAGGGGATTGCAAAGCAATAAAAACCAAGTTGGTCGGGCTGTGCAGCGAGGCTGGAAAGGAAGGAGTATTGGTTCGCGTTGCCTGTCGGGAATTGGAAAGTTTTTATCTGGGGGATCTTGCTGCCGTGAAAAGGGGCTGGGCCTCAAAGGGCTTAAAGCACAGCAACACGGGAAGAAGTTTCGGAACCCGGATGCTCTGGGTAATCCAGCCGAAGAGTTATTCAGGCTTACCAGTAATGCGTATGATAAAGTGTCAGGCTCCCGTGCTATCGCACCCAATTTGACTTTAACCACCAACTGCTCCAAAAGTTTCAACGTGCTCTTGTCAGGCATTAACAATTTGCTAGGGGTATAAAATCTAAGCAACCTCATAGTCTAAATCTCTCTTACCTACCTCCCTAAGAAGGATAAAAAAATGATCAAACATATTGTCTGCTGGAAGTTACTTAATAGGACTCAACCGTTGGAAGAAAATGCAGATGCGATATTGATAAAGACGGCATTGGAGGATCTTCGGGGCAAAATTCCCGGCCTTCTGCATCTTGAGCTGGGATTCGATTTCAGCGGCAAGGATTCTGCCGGCGATATTGTTCTCTATTCTGAGTTTGCATCAAGGGAGGCTTTGCTTGCCTACCAGGAGCATCCCGCCCATGTGGAAGTCGGTAAAATCGTCAGGCCAAGAACCTGCGAGCGCCGCATGATAGATTACGAAATCTGAGGCAATTGCTAAAAAGCAGAGGTTCAGGGGCTGCTTCTAGAAGATTGTCAAAATCATTGTATTCCCACCTTTTCATGCAAAAGGACATGTACATGAGAAGTTTGAGTGAATCAGAATCAAAACAGCTGCTTGCCGGTTTTGGCGTTCCGGTAGTCAGGGAAATTGTCGCCAAGGATATGGAAGATGCTGTTCGAGCGGCAATCGAGCTGAAGTTTCCCGTGGTATTAAAGGGCCATGGAGAAAAACTGACGCATAAAAGCGATCGGGGCTTAGTGCGTCTGGGATTATCCGAATGCCACCCAGGTCCGGGAAGCAGCGCAGGAAGATCGTGCGTCGGCAGGTGATGATCTGCAAGGGTATTTAGTCCAACCCATGCTGCAGCGGCAGGCGTGAGTTTGTCGCAGGTTTGATGCGTGACCCGATGTTTGGTCCTATTGTCATGTTCGGCCTTGGCGGAGTGTTTACCGAGGCCTTGGATGATGTGGTCTTTCGAGCGGTACCCATCGACGAGATAGAAGCCGAAAGCATGCTTGACGAGATAAAAGGCTGCTCAGCTCTTAGGCCCATTTCGCGGCGAGCAGGCGGCGGATAGAAAAGCCCTGGTCAATTGTCTGTTAGGGCTCTCAACACTTGCCATTGAGCGACCGGATGTGGCGGAGGTTGATATCAATCCCCTGCTGGTCGGCCCGGAAGGTCAGGTCAGTGCCGTTGATGCGCTGGTCGTGTTGCAAGCGGAGACGCCCAAGATACCACGACCGGTTATATCCCCTGCTGCCATTGGCGAGATATTTCATCCCGGATCCATTGCCTTTATCGGCGCATCGAGCGTGTTTGGCAAATGGGGGCAGTCATTACCTGCTAACCTTTTGGCCCATGGCTACAAGGGCGATGTCTATCTGATCAACGCCAAAGGGGGAACGCAGTGGGGCAGGCCTGTTTATAAAAGTATATCGGAGGTGCCGGGCCCTGTCGATCTGGTCGTTGTCACTATCCCTGCCGCCCTGGTGCGTGGTTTGATAAAGGATTTACAACAAAAGGGAGTAAAGTCCGTTTTGCTGATATCTTCCGGCTTTTCCGAGACCGGCGCAGAAGGCAAGATTTTAGAGAATCAACTGCTCCAGGATGCCCGCGATGCGGGAATTGTCTTTCTCGGACCGAATACCATGGGTATCCAGAATCCCCATGCGCACATCATTTTAACCGGAGTCCATGTAGGGCCAAAACCGGGCAGTACCGCACTTATCTCGCAATCCGGCAATATGGGCGTGCAGTTGCTCAGTTTCGCCGATTCGCAGGGCTTGGGAATCAGGGCCTTCGGCGGCAGCGGCAATGAGGCAATGGTCGCTATTGAGGATTTTATGGAAGCCTTTGAGGTGGACGAACTGACCAGGACGGTTCTTCTCTATCTTGAGAGCGTCAAAGACAGTAAAAGATTTTTCGAATCGGCACGCAGAGTCGGCAAGAAGAAACCGGTAATTGTCCTCAAAGGCGGGAGGACCGAGGCCGGAGATCGAGCCGCAGCCAGCCATACCGGGGCAATGGCGGCGGACTTCAGGTTGTTTGAGGCCCTTTGCCGGCAAACCGGGGTGGTGAGTGTCCATCAACCGACGGATATGCTCGATGCCTCGATGGCCTTTTCTTCACTGCCGATGCCGCGAGGCCGCAGGGTGGCGATCATGACCCTTGGCGGCGGCTGGGGGGTGGTCACCAGTGATTTGTGCAGCGATCAGAAGTTGCGTGTCGAGCCACTGAGCGATGCAATAATTGCCGTGTTCGACAGCATGCTTCCAGCGTACTGGAGCCGTACCAACCCGGTTGACCTGGTTGGTGAAAATGACCTGGCACTGCCCATGAAAGCCATTGAAGTGCTGGCGGCCTGGGATGGTTGTGATGCTATTATCCATCTGGGCATTTCCGGCCGGGAATATCTTTTGCGAGACCTTGCTCGAATCCGTTAATGCAGCAGACCCCGGGGCTGACGCGAAAGAATCCGAGAAAATCCTGCAAGGGCTGCATGCCTGGGGGCATCAGTATATCAGACATACGGTTGCCTTGATGGAACGATTCGGCAAACCGATTCTTGGTGTAACTCTGACTTCCGATCCGAAAAAACGTTCGATTTATGAAGTGGAAGGTTCAAAATACAACGGTGTCTTCTTCAACAGTCCCGAGCGAGCGGTGAAGGCATTGGGACATATGTGTGAATATCGCGATTTTCTTGAAAGGGAAGCGGCACGAGAGGGGAAGAAACCGGCAGGACGTGGAACTGCTTCCTGAAGTTCTGCTTGGTGTTTTGCTCGAGAAATGCAGATATCCTGGTGGCTGTGGGTTGGCGTCTTGCATGCCAAACCCACAGCCTGGGCGATATCACCATCCATCTGCCGGCCTCGAAGGAACTTGAGCCGATCTGCAGTAAAAGGCGATAGCCCCCCAAGGATTGTTTTACAACACTCAGGCGGCGAGGTCGAAACGATCAAGGTTCATTACCTTGTTCCAGGCCGCTATAAAGTCGTGCATAAACTTCTCCTTGGCATCGGCACTGGCATAGACTTCCGCCAAGGCTCGGAGCTGGGAGTTCGAGCCGAAGATGAGGTCGACCCGGGTGCCGGTCCACTTCAGGTCGCCGGTTGTCCGATCACGCCCCTCGAACACCTCTTGGTCTTCCGAGGTTGCCTGCCAGGTTGTGCGCATGTCGAGGAGATTGACAAAGAAGTCATTGCTGAGCGTTTCCGGTTGCTTGGTGAAGACGCCGTGTTGCGATTGTCCGCAGTTGGCATTCAAGACGCGCATGCCGCCGATGAGAACGGTCAGCTCAGGCGGGGTCAGGGTCAGCAATTGTGCCCGATCTACCAGCATCTCCTCCGCCGATACGCTGTATTTCGCCTTCCGGTAGTTGCGGAAACCATCCGCCTCCGGCTCCAGGGCAGCAAAGGACACAACATCGGTTTGCGCCTGCGAGGCGTCCATGCGGCCGGGCGTAAAGGGAACCGTCACGTCGTAACCGGCATTCTTCGCCGCTTGCTCAATAGCCGCACAACCAGCCAGGACGATCAGGTCAGCCATCGATACCTTCTTGCCGCACTCGCTTTGGATACCTGCCAGTGTTTTCAGCACCTTCGCCAATTGCTCCGGCTGATTGACCTGCCAATCCTTCTGGGGTGCCAGACGAAGGCGGGCACCGTTGGCACCGCCGCGCATGTCGGAACCACGGAAGGTTGACGCTGAGGCCCAGGCGGTTGCAACAAGCTCGGAGACAGACAGGCCGGATGCAAGGATTTTGCCCTTAAGGGCGACGATGTCCTGATCATTGATAAGTACATGATCGACGCTAGGGATCGGATCTTGCCAGATCAGTTCTTCGCTTGGAACTTCCGGGCCGAGATAGCGGGCGCGGGGGCCCATGTCCCGGTGCGTCAACTTGAACCAGGCACGGGCAAAGGCATCGGCGAACTCTTCCGGGTTTTTCTGGAAGCGCCGGGCAATCGGTTCATAGATCGGGTCCATGCGCATCGCCATGTCGGCGGTGGTCATCATGATCGGCACCCGCTTCGACGGATCATGAGCGGCCGGAGCCATATTTTTGTCGGTCGCCTCCTTTGGCGTCCATTGCTTGGCACCCGCCGGGCTTTTGCTCAGTACCCACTCGTTGCCGAACAGCATGTCCAGATAATTGTTGTCCCATCGCGTCGGGGTCGGGTTCCATGCACCTTCCAAACCGCTGCCGATCTGATCGCCGCCTTTGCCGCTGCCATGCCTCGACTTCCAGCCGAGTCCCTGCTCTTCGATGCCGGCTGCCTCGGGCTCAGGGCCAACCAGCGCCGCATCGCCGGCGCCGTGGCATTTGCCGAAGGTGTGGCCGCCGGCGGTAAGGGCGACTGTCTCTTCATCGTTCATGGCCATGCGCGCAAACGTCTCGCGCACATCCCGACCGGAGGCAAGCGGGTCCGGTTCGCCGTTCGGTCCTTCCGGATTGACGTAAATCAGACCCATCTGCACAGCAGCGAGGGGATCTTCCAGGTCGCGCTCGCCGGAATAGCGCTCGTCGCCCAGCCACGTTTCCTCCGCCCCCCAATAGATGTCCTTTTCCGGCTCCCAGATGTCTTCCCGTCCGCCGGCGAAACCGAAGGTCTTGAAACCCATCGATTCCAGAGCGACATTGCCGGTGAGAATCATCAGGTCGGCCCAGGAGATTTTCCGGCCGTACTTCTGTTTGATCGGCCAAAGCAGTCGGCGCGCCTTGTCGAGGTTGACATTATCGGGCCAGCTGTTGACGGGCGCAAAACGCTGGTTGCCGGTCCCGGCACCGCCGCGGCCGTCACCGGTGCGGTAGGTACCGGCACTGTGCCAGGCCATGCGAATGAAAAAAGGTCCGTAATGACCGTAATCGGCCGGCCACCAGTCCTGCGAATCGGTCATCAGGTGGTGGAGATCCTTTTTCACCGCGTCGAGGTCCAGGCTCTTGAATTCTTCAGCATAGTTAAAATCCTTGCCCATCGGATCGGACTTGGCAGAATGTTGGCGCAGAATGTCGAGGTTCAACTGGTTCGGCCACCAATCCCGGTTTGCCCTGCCGCCTACGACGTGCTTGTTTGTTCTTCCCGTTACCGGGCATTTTTTTTCATCACTCATAAGGTTCCCTCCCATTTTGCATGAATTTTGCTTGTGCTGTTATGAATACTAGATGCTTATCGATAACAATTATCCGCTTTTCGGCAAAAAAATCATTGCTTTTGGCATTCAGGACAAACACCATAAAAATCCAGACGGTGGCTGCTGATGGTAAAGCCTGTTTCTTTCATCATGGTAATTTTCAATTTTTCAAAATCGAGCATTGGTGGATCCACTATTGTCCCACACTTGGTGCAGATCATATGCGGGTGCGGGTAGGGCCGGTTTCCGTCATACCTGTTACACATTTCAGAGAATTCTAATTCGAGAATTTCCCCATTCTTTTTGAGAAGATTAATGGTTTTATAGACAGTGGCTGGACTCATTGTTGGATAGTCGGCAACCAATTGCTGGTAAATACGCTCTGCCGAAGGATGATTGTCACTCTGCGCAAGTATTTTCAACACCGCATAGCGCTGCGGTGTAATACGAAACTCATTCTTTTTGAGCTTCTCGATCATTTGTTCCAATCGTATTTCCGGCGAAAACTCGTGCTTGTTCATATCCAGATGGCCAATAGGTATTATTTACGGATAATGATTATCTATGCATTGATCGGAAATCGTCAAGGTACATTGTTCGTACAAGGGTGGGTAGTAACAGTTTATTATGCCATGAAAATTTAATTTATAATTTAAAAGGAGCAGAAAGTGTTATCAAGTAAGCATTTAAGAGTTATTGCTCTTATGATTTTGCTGTTTGGACTGGGAAGTGCAAGCGCTATCTACCTGACTGCCGAACCGACGCCGGTCAGCCCTTCTGAATATGATCGTTTCGCCTCGAAAAAATATGTGCGGGAGTTGGAACGGTTCGGCGGCAAGTTCGCCGTTGTTACGGCGGAGCTGAGTCAATGGTTTTCCGGGTTATGGCACGGCAGGTCGCTGGCTATCGCGATCGGTATCCTTTCCCTGATGCTGGCAATACTGTTATGGTTCATAAGTCGAAGGCGTGATACATTATGTTAATTTTACCCTATGGAAAAGCTTCACGGGGCTGTCTTGTAAGGGTTTGGTCCCGCTGTTTGTGATCCTTGGCTGGAATATGACGGCAGGGGAATGGTTCTGAAAGCCTACATTGAAGAACGGCAGTAAAAATTATGATCGAGTTAACCGATATCTGCCGCACCTTTGCCGTTGGCGGGCAAGAAGTGCGGGCCATGGACCATGTATCTTTGACCATAGGGGCGGGTGAGTATCTGTCGATTATGGGGCCGTCCGGTTCGGGAAAATCAACCCTGCTCAACATCATCGGCCTCCTCGATACCCCGAACAGCGGCACCTACCGGCTCGACGGCCGCGATGTCACCAGCCTTGGAGACGAACAGCTGGCGGCAATGCGCAGTCTGAAGATCGGTTTTATCTTTCAGTTTTTCCATCTCATCCCAAGGCTCACCGCCACGCAAAACATTGAACTGCCGCTGGTGCTGGCCGGGGTGCCGGCGCGGCAGCGGCGCGAGCGCAGTGCTGCCCTCATCGACAGTTTCGGCCTTGGCAACCGGCGGCATCATCGTCCGGAAGAACTGTCCGGCGGCCAGCGACAGCGGGTGGCGATTGCCCGGGCAGTCATCAACCAGCCGGCGGTGCTTCTCGCCGATGAACCTACCGGCAATCTCGATCGCAGTTCCGGAGGGGAGATCATCGAACTGCTCGAGGAGCTGAACCGGGGCGGTCAGACCCTGGTGATCGTCACCCACGACCCGGAGATCGGCGAACGGGCCAGGCGCCGTGTACGGGTGGTGGACGGCCGGCTTGCCGCCGACAGGAGCGGTTGACCATGCGTCCCCTCGATACCATTCGCTATGGTCTCACCAGCCTCGGCAGCAACCGGGTGCGGACCGCCCTGATGCTCCTGGCCATGAGCATCGGCGTTGCGGCGGTGGTGCTGCTGACCGGCATCGGCAACGGCGCGCGGCTGTATATCGTCGATAAGTTTGCCGCCCTCGGCACGAATCTGGTCATTGTTATCCCAGGCCGGTCGGAAACCGCCAATAATACCCCGGCGACCCTGGTCGGCGAGACGCCGCGCGACCTGACTCTGGAAGACGCCCTGGCGGTCATGCGCAGCGAACTGGTGAGCCGTGTTGCCCCCTTGAATATCGGCGAACTCAATGCGGTGCGCCAGGGCCGGGAGCGGCAGGTGCCGGTCCTCGGTACCACCGCCGCCTTTCTCGATATCCATCACTTGAACATCGCCCGGGGCTCCTCTCTTGCCCGAGGAGGATTGGGACATAGCCAGACCGGTCTGCGTCCTCGGTTCGAAGGTTGACCAGGAATTGTTCGGTCGGGAATGCGGCCCTCGGGGAGCTGATCCGCCTGGGTGGTTATCGTTGCCGGGTAGTCGGCATCCTCGCTGCGGAAGGGCGGTCACTGGGTTTCGACACCCAGGAACTGGTGATCGTGCCGGTGGCCTTTGCCCAGATGCTCTACAACACCAGCGGCCTGTTCCGCATCCTTGTTGAGGGCAAGGATCTGCAGTCTCTCGCCCGCTTGAAAAAGCACATCGTCGGGACCATTGCCAAGCGCCATTACGGTGAAGAGGATGTGACGATCATCACCCAGGACTCGATCCTGGCCACCTTTGACAAGATCCTCAAGTCACTGACCCTGACGGTGGCCGGGATCGCCGCCATCAGCCTGGTGGTGGCCGGGATCCTCATCATGAATGTCATGCTCATGTCGGTGGCCCAGCGCACCGCTGAGATCGGATTGTGCAAGGCCCTGGGCGGCACCCGCCGGCAGATCATGGCGATGCTGGTATGCGAGGCCCTCCTCCTGTCGACCATCGGCGGCATTCTCGGATTGGCTCTCGGCTTTGCCGGGGCCTGGGGTATTGCCCAGGTGTATCCGGAGCTTACCACCACCCCGCCGCTCTGGGCGGTGGTCGCCGCCATGGCCACAGCCCTCGGCACCGGCCTGATCTTTTCTCTCCTGCCCGCCGGCAGGGCCGCCCGGCTCGATCCGATTCGCGCCCTGGCCGGGCACTGACGGAGGGAGCATGCAGCTCAGGCGATCAGCTCCATTTCATCTCTACCTCCATCCGCGCCAAACCCTTGCAATCCTTTCTTACCGGCTTAGGCATCGCCGTCGGCATTGCCGCCGTGATTCTCCTCACCTCCATGGGCGAGGGCTTACAGCGCTTTGTGGTCGCCGAGTTCACCCAGTTCGGTGCCAACCTGATCTCCGTCAATCCCGGCAAGGTCACCACCATGGGTACCCCGCTGGGAATTCTTGGGTCCGAACGGTTATTGACTCTTGAGGATACCGAGGCCCTGCGCCGCCTGCCCCAGGCTGAGGCGGTGGTGCCCATGGTGCAGGGCAATGTCGAGGTGCGTGCCGAAGGTCGAACAAGAAGGATCACACTCTATGGCGTCGGCGCCGAGATGGATCGCGCCTTTCGCATGCAGGTAGGCAGTGGCCGCTTTTTGCCGCCGGACGATCCACGTTTGGCCCGGCCCTTTGTGGTGCTTGGCGACAAGGTTGCCCGTGAGCTTTTTCCCGGGCAAAATCCGCTCGGCAGGCGGATGCAGATCGGCAACCAGCCGGGGCGGGTGCTCGGGGTCATGGAGCATAAGGGGCAGATTCTCGGTTTTGACATGGACGATACCGTCTATATCCCGGCGGTCAGGGCCCTTGATCTCTTCGACCGGGAGGGGCTGATGGAGATCGATGTCCTGTACCGCGACGGTTATCAGGCTGAAGAGGTGGTTGCCGCTATTCGGCGGATTCTCGTCAATCGTCACGGCCAGGAGGATTTTACCATCACCACCCAGCAGCAGATGCTTGATGTCCTCGGCTCGGTGCTGTCCATGCTGACCGTGGCCGTTGGCGCCCTGGGTGGGATTTCCCTCCTCGTCGGCAGTGTCGGCATCTTCACCATCATGACCATCGCCGTTCGCGAGCGAACCGCCGAGATCGGACTGCTCCGCGCCGTTGGTGCCTCGCGCAGGCAGATTCTCATGCTTTTTCTCCTTGAGGGTACCCTTCTTGCCGGTCTCGGCGGCGGCGCCGGCCTGGCTGTCGGATTCTGCTGTGCCTCGCTGATCCACGCCCTGGTGCCGCTTCTCCCGGTGCACACCCCCTGGAGTTTTGTCTTTTTTGCCGAATTTCTGTCGATGCTTATCGGCATCGTCGCCGGGATCATCCCGGCCCGTCAGGCAGCCCGACTTGATCCGGTGGAGGCATTGCGATCGGAATAAGGGAGAGAGCCTTGATGAAAGAGCTTACATTCACAGAAGGCTTTAGCTTGCCGATTGTCCGGCTGTTATCGGATGATCAGTTTTTGTATTTTTATAGTACGCATGTTGGTCGGTGATGTAATAACCACCTTGCGGAGTTCTTCCAATGTGATTAAATGGTTGCTGGTTGATTTTTCAAAAAATCGTCTTCTCGACCAAGCAAGTTGCTTTATGATAAATGCCGGCCGCAGGCCGGGTGGACCGCTTCTATGGAGGTATTTTGTGTTTACCACAGTTCTCATTGAAATTACGGAAAAACACGTCGGCATTATAACCCTGAATCGTCCAGAGCAGTTAAACACTTTCAATAGCCAGATGGCCGGGGAACTTCATGCCGCACTCATTGCCATGGAGGCAGACAACAATGTCAGGGTTGTTCTCCTTAAAAGTTCCGGCCGAGCTTTCTGCGCCGGGATCGATGTTAAAGAGCTTGCCGGTAAATCGGCAACACAATATCGAGAGTGGATTGAGTGGATGGAAAATCCCCTGGTAGCAATATCCACCATGAAAAAACCTGTCATCGCACAACTGCAAGGCGTAGCTACTGCTAATGGCATGGGGCTTGCGGCGGCGGCAGATCTAGTCATTGCCTCAGACCGGGTGAAAATGGGTCTTACGGCAATCAATGTCGGTCTCAATTGTGTTGGTCCGATTTTACCGGTTGCCCGTTGTGTGGGACGAAAAAAAGCCCTGGAATTACTACTCTATGGAAATCTACTCAAAGCACAGGAAGCCCTCGAGCTTGGGCTCATCAATAGAGTGGTCGCCCATGATGAACTCGACGAGGCAGCTCTGGCCTGGGCTGAAGACCTGGCAAAAAGAAGTCCTCTTGCAGTACAGATCGCCAAAAGCGCTTTCTACCAATCTGAGGACATGGATTATCAAAAACAATTCCAGTTCATGAATGAGGCCTTTGCCCGACTGTGCACTACGGATGATGCGAAGGAAGGGGTCGCGGCCTTTTTGGAAAAAAGAAATCCTCAGTGGAAGCTGCAGTAGAGCCCCTCTGACTGTCAAGGCGAACCTCCGACATATTGCACCTTGCTCTATACCAGTTGGGTCCAGTCTTTTTGCCCGATAAGTCTTTTAGTGACAAAAAACATACAATCCAGGATAGTTACGCTGATAAAGGGCGTATACCGCTTGTATACTCTCTCCGGCCAAGGCCTTGAGCCGTTTCCTCGTCAACCTCGTCCTGCCAGCCATTGCGGGTGTTTTCCAACCGATCGAATCGAGCGCTGTAGGGCTTGATGTCGAGCAGGGGGGTGCCATCGAGGATATCCACCCCGTCGACCAGAAGTACATTGCCTTCGCGACCGATGAGTTCAACGATACTCAAGCCGATGCCATTGGGACGACAGGGGGCGCGGGTTGAGAAGACACCCCTGGCAGTATCTTGAAGAAATGGTTTGACAATCAGTTGTACCGGTCCGGCCTGATTGAAGTGGAAAATCAAATAAATATGTGAAAATCCTTGCAGATCGCACAGGCCTTCGGCGAATTCGGGAAATATCTCCACCCGCCCTTTACAGCCTTTGGCATAAATTGGCTGAATAGGAGTGCATCCGGCCTCCACATGTTCACTGTGAATCATCCCAATAGGCTTGAAGGTAATGCCCTGTCTGTTCATACTTTTTGCTGTCCTTTGCAGTCGCTTATTTTTTTCGCGGATACGGCCAGGCCATGATACCACCCTCCATGACCGAGACATTGGTGTAACCGTGGGCACGAAGGATGGTTTCCGCCTCATAGCCGCGAAGGGAAATCTTGCAGAAGCAAATAATCTCAGCGTCCTTCTCTTTTGGGAGTTCGGCCAGGCGCGAGCGCAGGGCACCAAGGGGAATGAGGTGCTCGCCGATACCGAGATGCATCTCCTCGTATTCATTGGGATTGCGGCCATCAAGAAAATAGGGTTGCTCGCCGCGCTGAATTTTTTCCCACACCGCTGTCGTTGCAATGCCGGTCATTCGGCCCTTGAGCTTGTTCTGCATGATATGGGCCGAGGCAATAAAATGATCGATGGCCAGGGAAAAGGGTGGGGCGTAGGGGAGATCGGCATTGACCAGGTCTTCCACGGTTAATTTGCCGAGAATGGCCATGGCGGCGGTGGCGATCTGTTTGCTGACATCGCCGGGTCCGACACATTGATAACCGAGCAGACGTTGATCCGTGGTGCTGACCAGCATCTTTGACACGAGGAGCTTGGCACCCATAAATCCCGGCTTGTCGGGACTGGCATTGACGATCGTTTCGAAGTCGGTCAGACCCATGCGCTCGGCGGCTTTTCTGGAAAGGCCGGTGGAACCGGCGGCAAAATCAAAGATCTTGCAGATACCGGTATGAAAGGTGCCGGGAAAGGTAACGTTGTTACCGCTGGCGGCATTTTCTCCAGCTACGCGGCCTTCGAGGTTGGCAAGATCGCCCATCGGTGCAAAGACCGGCTCGCCGCTGATGCGGCTGGGAATCTCCACACAATCGCCGGCCGCATAGATGTCGGGGTCCGAGGTCTGCATATACTGGTTGACCCTGATCCCGCCGAATTTGCCGACTTCCAGTCCGGCCGCTGCGGCGAGATCGCTGTTGGGGCGGACACCGATCGCCATGACGGCAAGTTCGCAGTCGATGACCGTGTCATCAGCAAGTTTGACACCGGTAAGTTTGCCGTCCTTGCCGAGGAATTCCTTAACACCCCTGGAGGTAAAGACCTGCGCTCCTTTGCTGCGCATATGATTTTCTACCAGATGGGCCAGGTCCCAGTCGAGGAAGGTCAGCACCTGGTCGAGCGCCTCAACCACCGTGACCTTGACGCCTGAGAGTTGCAGCGCTTCACAGGTTTCGACCCCGATCAGGCCGCCACCTACGACCACCGCCTGTTTGATTTTTTTTTCGTCGCAGATGCGCCGCAGGTAATCGGTGTCGGCCATGGTCAGAAGGGTGGTAATGCCGTCAAGGTCGATACCCGGGATGGGTGGTATGTTGGCTTTCGCTCCGGTGCTGATGATGAGTTTGTCGTAGGGGAGGAGTTGCTCGCTGCCGGTTTTGAGATCGCGACAAAGCACCTGTTTTTCTTGGCGATCTATTTTCAGAACCTCGGTTTCCACCAGGGCCTTGATGGCCTTTGCTTTGTTGAAGAAGGTCGGGTTGCGGGTTACACCTGCCGGAGTGCAAAGCAAGAGGTTGCGGTCGTTAAACAGCCCGCCGACATAATAGGGATATCCGCACGAAGCCATGGAAAGATCCGGTGCTTTCTGGATAAGGGTAATCTCGACGAATTCGTCAAGGCGCCTGGCCTTGGCGGCTGCTTTAGCGCCCGCGGCTGAGCCGCCTACGACAACTATTTTTTGTATTTTCACGATCTATCTCCATACGATTATGTCGAAAATAAAAAGACAGGCCACCGAAGCGGCCTGTCTTCCCGGGAAGCATTCCAGCTGTCGGCTAGTATGGCAGGATTACCAGTGCGCCTCTTTATTAGCTCCGATGGCATAGGTTATCTTGCCTTCCTTGATGGTCTTGATTGCATCCCGGACTTTACCGGTGATATCGTCGACCACTTTTACACCGGCGGCCTCCAAGGTGGCAAAGGCCTTGGGACCGCAATAGCCGGTCATCAGTACCTCGGCGCCCTTGTCGCTGACCATGGTGGCTGCTTGAATGCCGGCGCCTTTAAAGGCATTGACATTAGCGCTGTTATCCACCGCCTCAAGGTCAAGGGTCTCGGTATCGACAATGAGAATATACGGCGCCCGACCAAAGCGCGGGTCGATCTCACTGTCGAGCGATGTGCCTTTTGCTGTTACTGCTACTTTCATTTTTTCTCCTTTATTTTCGCGATCAGTGGCCGCCCCCACCACCGCATACCTGGTTGTCGGTAATTCTCTGCAGATTGCCGGCAACGAAATCCTCAACCACCGGACGGATGTCCATCCTCTCGCCATCATGGTACACCTCGATGCCGACCTGCTTAAAACCCATGAGAGGCCGCATACCGATGCCGCCGACCACCAGGGCGTTGACCCCGGCCTCAGCCAGCAGATTGACCGGCACCATGCAGCCACCCTGCACATGCTCCTTGTTGGCGAGAATGGTAATCTCTTTGATCTGTCCGTCTTCGACATCAAAACAGGTGAACACGTCACAGTGACCAAAATGTCCTGCCCGTTTGCCGTCTAAACCGCCGTTACCCTCGGAAGGGATTGCTACTCGTACCATAGTCATCTACTTATTTCTCCGTGATTATTGAATTGTTGTTTTGAGATCCACGATACCCAGGGTATTCATGGAAGGTGAGTTGCTGATTTGTCTCCAGATGTCGCGGACCTGTTGCCGGGTTGCCGTCGGTTCGCCGTATTCGAACAGGGTTTTGCCTTCGACCATGGACCGGGTGAAGGCCGGATCAAAGGAAACCCGGCCAAGTACTGCCACATTACGCCGGAGCGCCAGACCCTCGATGGCCTCGGTCATCTCAACGTTGAGATCAAACTTGTTGACACAGACCATGCCGGGAACCTTGAAATGGGCGGCAAGATCCACCACCCGCTCCATATCATGAATGCCGGAAACCGTAGGCTCGACGACGATCACCAAGGCCGTGGCCCCGCCGATAGAGGCTATGACCGGGCAGCCGATCCCCGGGGGACCGTCGGTGATGATCAGGTCGGCAGCCCGCTTTTCCGCGAGTTGTCGGGCTTCCTTGCGAACCACGCTGACCAGCTTGCCGGAATTTTCTTCGGCAATACCCAGCCGGGCATGGACCATGGGGCCGAATCTGGTGTCCGAGATATACCATTCGCCGCAGCGCTGCACCGGAAAATCAATGGCCGTAACCGGACAGAAATCGACACAGACGCCACAGCCTTCGCAGCGGATGGCATCAACCTGAAACTGTTCGCTGATGGCGCCGAAGCGGCAGAGATCGATGCAGGTGCCACAACTGGTGCAAAGATCCGGATTGATATGGGCTTTGCAGCCACCCATAAAATCGGTCCGCAGCCGCACCTCGGGTTGCATCAATAGATGGAGGTCGGCTGCATCAACATCCGCGTCACACAGCACACTGTTTTTCGCCAGAGCGGCAAAAGCTGCGGTCAGGCTGGTTTTGCCGGTCCCACCCTTGCCGCTTATAATGACTATTTCGCGCATGATACCGCCTCGCTTCTGGCATGGATGATTGCCTTGATTTTGTCGAAGAGGTCCCTGAATCGCTGCCGCCATTCGGGGAATTCTTCGACGATGTTCTTGCCCCGCGAGTAAGCCTCGGCAATGCGACGGTCAAAGGGGATCGTCAATAAAATCGGCAGCTTTTCGCTTTCTGCATAGTCAAACACCTTGCGGTCGCCGATATCCGCCCGGTTGACCACCAGGCCGCAGGGGATGCCGAGCATTCGTACCGCCTCCACGGCCAGTTTCAGGTCGTGCAGGCCAAAAGGGGTCGGTTCGGTGACCATAAGGATAAAATCTGCGCCGTTCATGGCAGCTATCACCGGGCAGGAAGTACCCGGTGGAGCATCGATGATGGTGATCAGTTGCCGATCAGCCGCTGCCCGCACCTTTTTGATCAGCGGTGGCGACATCGCCTCACCGACCCGCAGTTGGCCGTTAACGAAGCGGATAGCATCGCGCTTGCCAAAATTGAGCATTCCCAGCTCCCGGCCGGTCTCGGTGATCGCCCCTTCCGGACAGATGGCCATGCAGCCGCCGCAGCTGTGACACAGTTCCTGGAAGACGAGCACCTTTTTTTTGACCACCGCCAAGGCGTTAAAGCGACAGATGTCCGAGCACTTGCGACAGAAAGTACATTTTTGCAGATCGACCAAAGGGACCGGCACCTCGACCTTCTCGCTTCGTTCGATGATCGGTTTGAGGAAAAGATGGGCATTGGGTTCTTCGACGTCGCAATCCAACAATTCAACGCCACTACCCAAAGCCAGTGCCATGTTCACCGAGATAGTGGTCTTGCCGGTGCCGCCCTTGCCGCTGGCTACGCTGATGATCATGATTTACCCACTTTTTGTGGTTGCGGTGCCACGGGTTGTAAGAGAACACCAATTTTTTCGAGGATGGTCAGCAAGGTATCACCGTCCTTTTCTTGCGGTTCTTTCGGCAGTTGCATCAGCACCCCGAGACCTTCGGTGGCTTCGTGAAAGTCCTCTGCCGAAAGGGTACTGACAATCGCCGTATTAATCAGCGGATTGATCTTAACGAGTTGTTTGACAAAGGTTATACCATCGATGTCGCCAAGCTGTTCGTCGACAATCACCAAGTTTATTTCCCGGTCCTTAAGCAACAAAAAACCATCGACCCCGGTTGCCGCCGACACTATTTCCAGCTCCCTGCGGTGCTGTAATCCAGCCCTTAAAGCAGAGAACCGCGTCATTTCTTTTGCTAATAATAAAACTATCAAAGATTACCCTCTTGTTACTCAAAAGATTTTTCGGCAGTGTTCAGGATTCTCCCGACAATCGCACCGACATTACAGCCGAAGTTGCATGGTCGTTGCTATCATCGCCTATCTCGGCTGTTGCTGGAGGCGACGGTCTTTGACGACTTTTTCCTCGACCGCCATTGTTGTTGAGAATTCCGATTCCTCGACCATGACGGATCTTTCCCCGGCAACAGATATTCTTGCCGCACCCCGGCATCTTAAAATTATCATCGAGTGGATTACCCTGAACCAGGGCCTCCAACACTTGATCGACATCACCGGCGATAAAAGAAAACAGTTTAAATCCTGCAGCCAGGAGCATGCTGGCCGGTCCCTCAGCAATTGCGCCGCAGATAATGATTTTGACTTTCTCGGCACGCAACATTCGCAACAGCTCAAAGGGTCGGTCAAAGTCAAAGGACAAATAGGAAGTACTCACCAAAACATTGTCTTTGATTTCTGCTATCAACAGGGTCCGTCCAGAGTCGAAGACCGGAGATATCCGATGTTCCCAGACAGTTACCGCTATTTTTCCCTCTCCTTCTTTCTCTTTCATAAGGAGTAGAAAGCAAATAGGGTGCCAAAAATAATATTTGTTAGAAATATGATTCATATTATTGGAATTGTTGCTATTCTCAATAATATGTTTTCTCCAAAAGCTTGCATTGTCTTATGGCACGGTCGCACCAATGCGACTGCATGCTTCTGTATACAGTCGCATTGGTGCGACTCATTTAAGAATCGGGAGAGAAAATTCGCAAAAAAAAGCCTCCTGGTAACTGAGTTACCAGGAGGCTTTTTTTGTATAAATCTACTTGCTTGTTACTTCTTTTTGATCATATCCATCCGCTTGCCGGCAGTCTGCATTGCCGGCGGGCCAAGCCATGTCCCTGCCAGCAGCAGGTTATAGTAGGCCCATTTGAACAGGAGTTTGGAAAGATGGTTCATTTCCGTATCCTGCAAGAGACCCATGGGGCCGATGCAGGGGAACGGATATTGTCCGACTACCGGTTCGATGTCGTAGTTGAAGTCGATTACGTAGGCTTTCCCGAAGCCTGATTCGATGAATCAGAGTGCGTGCCCATCCGATCGCGCGTGCTGGGCCTCCCCATTGATGAAAGACATGATGTTTTCTTCCAGGATATCCGCCTGGAAATGGGCCACCGCACCGGCCTTGGAGGTCGGGACGTTGGTGCCGTCACCGAGAACCCAGACATTGCTGCGATCTTTCGGCTGCAGGGTGTGTTTGTCGACCGGGATATATCCCATCGGATCGGAGATCCCGGAATCGATCATAACCTGGGAACCGAAGTTCGGCGGGATGGAGACCAGCATATCATAGTTTACCTCGATGCCGTCATAGGACTGAATCACCTTTCTCTCGCCATCAACACCGCCAAGGGCAAAATTCGGAGTGATCTTGATGTTCTTCTGCTCGCAGGCTGCAGTCAGAACCTCGGTGGCAACGGGTTTTGTGAAGGCGCCGGTGAGGGGAGTGACAAATTCGATCTCGACCTTGTCACGGATACCGCGCTCATGGAAATGCCAGTCGGCAAGGAAGGCGAATTCCAGCGGTGCAACCGGACATTTGATCGGCATCTCGGCGATATTGACCACCAGTTTGCCGCCTTCGAACTGGGCCAGGGCCTTTTTCAGCGCGATGCAATCATCATAGCGATAATATCCGTAGACATTCTTGCCCCAGGTTTCCGCCAGACCTTCAACCTCTTCCGGTCGCACATCGCAACCGGTGGACATGATCAGAATATCGTACTGGAATTTTCCCCGTGTATTGGTGCTTACTTCCTGCTTGTCCCAGTCCACATTGACCAATTCTGAGATGACAAAATCGATTCCCGGCTTGATGAATTCTCTTTTGGTTTTTCGGATTTCCTTTTCTGTGTTTATTCCGAAGGGAACAAAGAGATATCCAGGCTGGTAATCGTGAATATTGTCTTTATCTATGATCGTGATATTCCATTCATTACGATCAAGATGTTTTCTCATCTTATTGGCCATCATAGTGCCGCCGCATCCGGCACCGAGGATGACGAGTTTTTTCATAGCGTATTCTCCCTCCTGTCTAGTAGATTCTTACATCTTTGGTCTGAGAGATTATCTCTTAGATTGTGATAACCTTCTTAAATTACGATTACTTATTTTCCCTATGGGCTTGCACCATGGAACCCATTGCCTCCAGCATCGTGAATACAACACCCAGGGCGTCCTGGATCTTCGGATCATAGAGTTTTTTAAGCGCTCCAACCGGACCGATCCTGTTTGGTTTGCTCAGATCAATGCAGCGAATGACATTGCTCATTGCCTCTGCCTGTTCCGGGGAGAACTTGCAACCCTTCATGGATTCCAGAGCTGTTCCGGCAACCTTCAGCATTCCGCCCATTTCGCCGATAAATTCGATGATTTTCGGCAGGGTCAGCTTGGCGATCGGTTCAATTTCGTCCTTCAGTTCCATGCCCGATTTCAGCAGGGTGATGGCGGTATTGAAGTGGTGCATATTGCCCAGGGTATTTCGGATCAGGGTGGCAATCTCTTCTACATCGAACTGTCCGTCCATTTCCGAGAAGAGTTCGATGATCCTCGGCAGCAAAAGTTTGGCCATCGGTTCGATATCGTCTTTCAGTTCCATGCCTGACTTCAGCATGGTCATGGCGGTATTGAGATGCTGGACATTACTGAGGGTATTTCGCAGGAGCGCAGCAATCTCATCGAGATCATATTGCCCCTCCATGTCCGCAAAAAGTTCGGTGATTCTGGGGAGAACCTGTTTGGCGATGGGCTCAATTTCGTTTTTGAGCTCCATGGCACCCTTGACCGTGGAGAGGAGGGAATTCAAGGTCTCAACATTGAGTACCAAATTCCTGACGAAATGAACGAGGTCTTCTCTCCGGTGTTCTTGGTCAAGTTCGGAGAGACAGTCGGCAACAAGTGGACCCGTTTGTTGGCTGATCGGCATCATGTCTTTTCTCAGCTCCGCCACCATACCGGTCTTCAACGATTGAATCTCATTGGAAAGGGCATCCAGTTTTTGTAATATTAGGGCTTCATCCATTGCTTTAGTTCTCTTTTTGATTAAATTGCCGTTGTATTTTCGTTTTCATGAAAAACAACTCTGCCTTTATCGAAAAACCCTCATCTGCTCCGCACAAGTCTGATACACTGGTACCATAAACCACGTTCTCGCAGCGATAATCTCCAAAAATACCTTGATCATGCTACCATGTAGTAGAAAACATCGACAATTATATACTACCATGTAATAGTAGTGTCCAGCTGAAAATACACAATGGGGGCCACAAAATTTTTCAAGCAATTGTTTTGGGCAATGCCTTAGAGTGCTGCACAATTAAACGCACATTGCTACGGAGATCTTCATGGCAAACCAAGAACATGTGAAAATTCTCCGCAATGGCGGGGTCGAGGTATGGAGGGAATTCGTTCAGGGACAGAAATATATGTTTAGAGCGCAACTGGAAGGAGCGGATCTCTCGGCAATGGACTTGCAGTGGGTCGACCTGCACGGCGGAAATCTTCAAGGTGCGGACCTGCAAGGAACTGATCTGGTCGGAGCTAACCTTGAAGGGGCAAACCTTAAGGCGGCCAACCTGGCCCGCGCCAACATCTTTGCAGGATATTGCATGGATGCCGATTTTCAGGGAGCAAATCTTATGGCAGCGAATCTGCGTAGGGCCGATCTTCGCGAAGCAAACCTCCATGAAGCCAATCTCTTTAATGCCGATCTTCGCGGGGCAAACCTGTGGGGTGCCAACCTCCAGGGCGCGAATTTTCGGAGAGCCAATCTGCAGAGAACCAACCTGCAGAGGGCCAATCTGGTGAATGCCAATCTTTGGGATGCCGGCTTGCAGCGAGCCCTTCTCCTTGGCACGATTTTCTCTGACACATTTTTCAGAAACACCAATTTTGCCAGTGCCACTCTTGGTGGGACAATCTTTTCCGACTGTGATCTCAGCCAAGTAATTGGTTTATCGGAAGTTATTCACCACGGCCCATCGACAATCGGGGTTGACACCATTTTTCAGTCACGCGGCAACATTCCCGACCATTTCCTCCGCCAAGCCGGTGTGCCTAATAATCTTATCAAAGCCATCCCGACCCTACGCGGCAATCCTTCGGAACATTATTCTTGCTTCATCTCCTATTCTGCAAAAAACCAGGATTTCGCCGACCGTCTCAAGAAGGATCTGCAGCACCAAGGTATACGCTGCTGGCTCGCCAGTGAAAACATTAAAAGTGGCAGAAAAGTCAGGCATGAAATCGATAAAACGGTAAAAATGCAGGATATGCTGCTTCTTATTCTGTCGGAGGCTGCCATTGACAGTTTCTGGGTGGAAAATGAGGTGGGGGCGGCATTCGAAAGAGAACGAGTGCGAAAAAGCTCTGGCAATGACACGCAGGTCTTATTTCCTGTTACCATTGATAATTGCATATTCACAACCAAAAAAGCCTGGGCCGAAAGGATTCGCAGCAGCCGAACTATCAGGGATTTTCGTGCTTGGCAGGAACCCGCTCTGTATAGAATAGCTTTGGAGTGCTTGGTTGAAGATCTGCAAAACAGCATGCAGCAGGACTTTGAATTGGGAGATAAAAACACCTCCCTGCAGATTTAGGATGCGGGACTGATGAAGGGCGGAGTGGGTGCCCGGTAATTTTCCGCCCTTGGCAAAGCAGGATTAATTGCCCCCACCGGCGAGGCTGTCATCGTACAGCTTTTCAAAGGTCAGTTTATGTTTCGATTCTTCTTGGGCCAAAAGTTTAAAGAGTTTGACGGACTCGTCGTCGACTGCTCCCATGGCCAGCTGGGTATAGAGTTTGACGGCCATTTCTTCCCGTTTCATGGCCAGCACAAGAATATCCTGCATGACCATGCCTTCGGAATATTCCATCTCCACCAGGTAGTCGCTGATCTTCAAGTCGGGTACTTTTTTCAGCTCATAGGACTTGATAACAGTTTGATTTTTTGAAATATTGGTCAGCAGCTTGACATGTTTTGCTTCCTCCTGTGCCAGTTCTCGAAAGGTCAGGTGCAGGGCGTCGGCCGTCTGTTTTTTACTGAGTTCGGTGTAAAAAGTCACCGCCTCTTTTTCCTTTTGTATTGCAAAACCGAGTATTTCATCGATCGATTTGAAATTCATGCTAGATACCTCCGAAAATCAGGGATAAGAGTTTGAAAGGGGCCACCGGTCTACGCAACGCGCTGGATTCGTCGCCTGGTGTCCGCAAGGGACAAGCAGGTGACGAATCTTTTGAGCTGAACCGACCCGTAATCGCCAGAAATCGCTTAAGCAATGCGACTGAGCACCGAGTCGCGTGAAACGTTGGTGATTGATGCCACCTGTTTCGCTTCAAAGCCGAGACACAGTGCCAGCAACTGATTGTAGTCGAAAACCGGAATCTTATAGCGTTCTTCGCCAACCCGTTTGTTCAAGGTATTCTGAACATTTTCCATATGCATCAGGCAAGTAATGCAGGATACGGCGATAAAGTCGGTTTGCGTTTCGGCGAGGATCGCATCGAATTTTGATTGGGCGAATTCGATGGCCTGCTCCGGCGTACTCTTCATAAAGCCACCGGCGCCACCGCAACACTGCAGTTCCCGGCTGTAACTGTTGACGTTGGCCCCCAGGGCCTCCACCAGCTGTCGCATACCCTTCGGGGCCCGGGCGGATTCTTCAAAACCGACAACCTCGCTGGGATAGAGGGTATGGCAGGGATACTGCACTATGCCATTCAGTCCCTTGAGGCTCTTTTTAATCTGTCCGGCGATGGTCTCAGGCCCAACTTCTTTATAGAGAACCTCCGAGACATGCCGCACCTTTGAATTGCCATCGACCCGACGGCCGGTTGGTTCAAGGAGTTCGTTGACGCGATCCTTCTGCTCTGGATGATGCATGATATGCTCGCGGCCCATGCGCAGGGAGCTGTAACAGGAGCCGCATTGGACGACAATGTCGCAGCCCTTTTGCTCGGCGATGGACAGGTTCCAGCCGCTGGTCGCCAGCCAGGAATCGGTGTCGGTTGAGGGAAAGGCACCGAATGCCGGACAGCAGACATAATTGTCGGCATCCACCAAATCAATACCGAGAACAGGCATCGACGCCCGTATGGCCCGTTCAACATCCGGTCGGATGGCTGGGGTGTTGCACCCAAGAAAAAGACATAATTCCATTTCTTAATCCTCTTGAAGATGGAAAGAACCGAGTCCTGGGATGAGGCTGCCGATTCTTTCCATTATTTTGTATGGTAAGGACACTGGGTTCCATCCATAACGAGTTAGTCCGTCGCCCTGTTTCAGCCACCAAACATATAGTCGTTGGCGCTGACCACCGGGGTTTTCATCAGCATCTCACGAAACATCTGGAGTTGCTCGGGATTGTTGGTAATGGTCTTCAGTTCCGGCAGCCCCAAAGAATCCCGGAGATCGGTATTCACGCCTACCGCCTGGGTGTAGCCCCTCTTGTAGATTTCAACAATCGACGGTGGTACCCGGGTTTCGTCGTTGGCGCTTTGCCATTGACGGATGGCCAGGATCATCTCGAAGGGCTTGACATCCATTGGGCACATCTCCTCGCATTTCGAGCAGGAGACACAGGCCCAGGGCGTATCATCGTTAAGGAGTTCTTCCTCCAGGCCGAGAATAACCTTGCGGGCCAGATTTCTGACCAACAGCGGCGGGTCGCCGTGGCTCGCCGGACAGCCGGAAAGACAAGTGCTGCAGTTAAAGCAGTGATGGAGATCGCCGGTGTTGTAAATGGCTTTCCATAAATCCGGTATTGAACTTTTTATATCCATAGTAGCACCTCTTATTCCACGGGAGACAGGAGCAGCTCATCCATGAGTTTGGCGTCAATGACAGACATCAATTGTTTGTCGCTCCAGCCGGTTACCTCCGCTGCATTGTTCTGACATTCCACGGCGCACATACCACAGGCCTGGCAGGCGGCGGGGTCAACATTGATGCAATTTTCCATTTCATCATATGACCTTGCCCCGTACGGACAGATTTTGACACAGCGCTGGCAGCGGATACAATGGGCGTCCTTGACCATGGACATAATACTCGCCGTATGCACCTCACGTCCGGACAAATATGCGTAGGCCTTCTGTGCTGCCGCTTCGGCCTGCATAATGACGCTCTTCAACGGCATGGGCGAATGGGCAGTGCCCGCCAGATAGAGACCGACCTGCTGGAATTCGATCGGGCGCCATTTCGAATCGGCCTCGGCAAAGAATCCGTCATCGTTTAAGCTCACCTTGAAGGCTTTTGCGAGCTTGCTGTTGCTTTCCTCAGGGTCAACGCCGGTCGAAAGGACGAGGAGATCAGCGGTCAATTCAATGTCTTCGTTCAAGACCGTGTCAATGAATTTGACGGTCGGTTTGCCGTCGACCATTTCCACCTGCGGTTTATTGTCCAGGCTGTAGTTCATGAAGATGACCCCGGCGGTCCGGGCCTTGGAATAATACTGTTCATAGAAGCCGTAGGTCATCACATCCCGATAGAGGATGAAGACCCGGGCGTCCGGATTTTTCTCCTTTATCTTCAGGGCATTGGCAATAGCCCACATGCAGCAGATACGGCTGCAGTAATGCCGTCCTTCCTTTTGCCGCGATCCGACACACTGGATCATGACGACATTCTCGGCGCCGCTGACATCAATATCGCCGTCGGCCAGGCCTTTCTTCAGTTGCGCCTGGGTCATGACCGCATCGGACGTGCCATAGCCATATTCAGTGGTAGCGCCTTCATGGCCACCGGTCGCCATAATAGTTGCGCCGTGATGCAGCCAGGTTTTCTCTTCTTGATCCTTATACACGAGCTTCGATTCAAAGGACCCGACAGTGCCGACGGTGCCATCCACCTGGCAGTTGAGATGAACGGTAATGTTCTTATTCTGATACACCTTCAGCTGCATGTCCTTGGCCATGGCGATCGGGGCAAGGCCATCGACGGTCGCCTCAACATTATTGCCGAGATAGCCACCCAGCTGTTCGTCTTTTTCCACCAGGTGCACAGGTACGCCACGGGTGGCCAGTGAAAGTGCGGACTGCATGCCGCCGATTCCACCGCCGACAACAAGGGCGGTCTGATTGATCGGCAGGGTGCCGACATGGAGGGCCGGTTTGTATTTCAACTTCTCGACATCGGCCTTGACCTCCCGCGCAGTCCGCAGGGTCCATTCTTTGGTGGACGGCTCGGTCATGCCTTTTCTGGCAATGCCAAAGAGGTCGAAGACCTCGACGAGCGACGAGTTGAAGCCGGCCTTGCGGGCGACATTCTTCAGGTTCTGTCGATACATAAACGGTTGGCAGGCACCGATCAGCAAACGATTGCATTTGGTCTTGCCGAGGATGTCGAGGGCCGCGGTTTCGCCATTGTCTTTACATATTGATTCAATGACATGCACTTCGCCGACGCTGCGATACTTTTGCAGTTCAGCGCTGAGGAGTGCATAATCGATGCCTTCGGCCCCGGGCTTCTCGCCGCATTTACAGATGGCGACCGAGACTTGCGGCAATTCACGCTCATGGGCGGTGGGTTCCGGAACTTCCTCTTCTGTGACGGTCTCGGCGGCGATGCTGCAGAGAAATTTCGTCGCTTCGCCGGCAGCGGCGATACCGCTCGACATTGCCTCACTGACGTCGGTGAGTCCCATCAGCGAGCCGCAGATAAACAGATCCGGGTTTTCCGGCAAGCCTGATTTTGCTGTAGTCCTCCGTTGCCAGAAGACCACGGGAATCCAACTTGACATTCAACAGGTCAGCCCATTTCTTATGGGTCTCGTAGGGGATCTGACCGGTTGACAGGACGACCAGGTCGTAATCTTTGACGAAAAATTCATTGGTCTCCGGGTCGAAATAGCGCATCTGCAGACTGCCGTCGGCATTGCGCATAACGCCCTGAACGCGGCAGCGGATAAGATTCACTCCGTGTTTCTCGACGGCATCATCGCGGTACTGCTGAAAGCCTTTACCGAAGGTGCGCATATCCATATAGAAGATGGTCGACTCGACACCGGGGCCGCCTTTTTCCTTGGCCAGCACCGCTTCTTTCAAGGCGAACATGCAGCAGATGGACGAGCAATAGTCCCTTTTCTGCCGTCGGTTACGGGAGCCCATGCACTGGATCCAGGCAATATTTTTTGCCGGCTTGCCGTCGGAGGGACGCTTTATTTCGCCGTCCCGATAGGAGCCGGAACTGCTCATCATCCGCTCAAAAGCCAGCGATGTGACAACATCCGGAGACACCGCATAGGACTTGGCATCCTCGAATTCGGTGGTGTTGTAGAGCTTGACTCCCGAGGCAAGGATAATCGAGTGCACCTCGCGGGTGACCATCTCATCCTGGGCATCGAGGTTGATGGCACCGGGAGTACACACCTTGACGCACTCGCCGCAGCTGGTGCAGGCCTGCTTGTCGATGGCCAAGAGCTTCGGGGTGTTGTGCGGGATGGCCTGATAGATGGCCTTGCGCATCGTCAGTCCGTGGTTGAACTCATCGGCAACTTCAACCGGACAGACGGCGATACACTCCTCCATCTCGTTGCAAAGACGCCGGATCAACATAGCGGGCCCTCTTCAGCAGGTCGACTTTATAGTTACCGGCATCGCCATGTACCGCCTGAATCTCGGCAAACGGCATGATTTCAATATTTTCATGAAACAGACTCTTTCGCATGCAATACTGCGAAGAGTATTCGCGGCCCACCATGGGCAGCATTCTGCACATGCCACAATGATCTGTTGGAAACTGGTAATCAAGTTTGGCCAAAATACCGCCAATCTGGGTAGAAGCATCGGTCAGCAGAACCTTATACCCTACTTCAGCGAGCTCTATGGCCGCCTTGATTCCAGAGATACCGGCCCCAGCCACGAGGACTGTACCGGTAGGCTTTTTTTCTGCCATGATATTGCTCCTATTTAGCTTGACCAGTTACTTCAAACAACTCATCGGCCGCAAAGCCAGCCATCGGCTGCTCTTCCTCGACCGAACGACCTGCCTGATAACTGAACTTGGCCTGAGTTTTATCGGCTGATGTCCTGAAGAGCGGCATCAGATCAATATCATTGGGACAGGCACTGGTACACTGCCCGCAACCGACACAGAAAAGACTCATATGGGTAATTCTGGTCAGATGATAAAAGATCGTGTCGTTGGGCATTTTCAGCATGCCGCCTTTATCCGCCCACATCATGAACTGATCGCCGGTATGCCGGAAGGTGTCGGTGACAAAGACGCATTCCTTGCAATAACAGACCGGACATGCCACCCGGCAGTTATAGCAGTTGATGCAGGCCGACAACTTTTCGCCAAGCGCCTGGAAGGTATTGGTTTCAGCCCGATATTCGGAAAATTTCAAATCCTTTGCGGCGCTCCGGACGGCAACCAGTTTCTTCACCGCCTCATCGCGACCGGCGGGAGTGTCACCAACTTTCAGGCCGGATTTTTCCAGGGCTGCCTGGCCTTTTTCGGTTACTGCCTCAATGTGCACAGCACCACCGCCGGAACCGATAGCACAGAGGCGAAGATCGACGTTGTCGGCCGCTGGGAATTCACAGATCTTGCAGGCCCCGGCAACATCGAAGTCACCACTGGCGGTGTTTCCTGCCTGGGCCTTCTCCAGGAAGGTTTCGGAGGTGCCGCCCTGTTCCTGGAATTTAGCAAAATCGGTGTTTTCATAACGGCCGAGGCAATCCATGCCGATCATCAACACGTCATCAAGATTGACCTGCTTCAGTTTCACCAGTTCCACGACGGCGCGGATTTCGCAGGGGCGCAGTACCATGGCCACTTTGCGGCCGGAGGGCCGGGCGGTAAGTGACGAGGCGATCTTTGCGCCGCTGACTGCGGCAACCGGGGCGAAGGGATCTACCGCGCCGGTATTGGCGGCTGAGGTGATGAGGGACAAGCGCACTCCTTTTTTGCCCTGAGCCATCGGGGCAAGGACGGCCTCGACTGCGCCATTTTCCAGGATGCCTTTGAAAAAACCAGATAGTTCTTTATTCAGTTCGTCTTTGTTAAAAGACAATTTCGCGAATTTAGCCATTTTCTCTCGTCTCCGTGTCTCAACCAACCATTTGTCCCATTTGCTGCAGGGGGCTCGGTCCAAGTTCCTTTAATTTCGCCGTCATCAGGTCTGCAACTTCCTTGAGCATATTGCCTTCGCTGGCAGCAATCCATCGCAGCCAGAAACGTTGTTCATCTATTCCGTACTGCTTGAGGACCTCTGTCAGGAGTGCCACCCGGCGGCGAGCTTTATAATTGCCATTGATATAATGACAATCGCCAGGCCAGCAACCGCCGACCAGCACGCCGTCGGCCCCGTTGAGGAAGGCTTTCAGGACAAATTTCGGGTCGACCATGCCACTGCACATCACCCTGATGATCTTGATATTCGGCGGGTACGACAGGCGGGAAGTACCGGCAAGATCTGCTGCGGTGAATGTGCACCAGTTACAAAAAAAAGCCACTATTTTGGGTTCAAACTCGCTCATCACATAGCTCCTTAGTGCCTTAGAAATTCTTTTAAAAAGAATTTCGTGAAGGACCTTATCCCGTTTTTCACGGGGTTAGTTAAGTAAAATCCCATCGATTTCCGCAAAGATCTGTTTATCGGTAAAATGCCGTACCTTGGCCGCCCCGCTGGGACATGCTCCGGCACAACTGCCGCATCCTTTACATATTGCACTGTTGACTTCACTGATACCGGCATAAGAATTAAATTCAATGGCCGAGTAGGCGCAGAGTCCGATACACAGTTGACAGCCGACGCAGATATCTTTGTCTATAGACGATATCATCGGCGGAACTTCAACGACGCCGGCTGAACTGAGCGCCAGACACTCGGCCGCGGCACCCTTGGCCTGGGCTACGGTGTCGGGAATATCCTTTGGTCCCTGGCAGGCCCCGGCGAGGAAGATGCCGCTGGTCGGGGTTGAAACCGGTGCCAGTTTCGGATGTTCTTCCTGGAAAAAGCCGTCCGAGCCGATGCCGATACCGAACTTGCGCATGACATCAGGCGCATCGGGCCGTGCCTCCATGGCCGTGCAGAGGATGACCATCTCCACCTGGATTTCGATGAGACGATTGGACAGGGTGTCTTCACCCTTGACGGTGAGGATACCGTTGGCGTCTTCGGTGATCAGACCGACTTTGCCGCGGATCATCTTCACCCCTTCGGACTGGACCTTCTTGTAGAATTCCTCGTAGCCCTTGCCGAAGCAGCGCATATCGATATAGAAGTTGTAAATTTCCGTATCGTGCCCGCATTTGTCTTTTAACAGATGGGCGTACTTCAAGGCGTACATGCAGCAGGTACGCGAGCAGTACTCATGATGATTTTTATCGCGGCTGCCGATGCAGTGGAGAATCGCCACACTCTTCGGGGCGTTGGTGAACTTGAGCGGGTCTTTGAGATCGCGTAAACGCAACTTGCCGGAGGTTGGTCCGGTGGCATTGGAGAGGCGCTCAAATTCGATGTTAGTGAAGACGTTGCGGTATTTGCCGTAACCGTACTGGCTCATCTTCGACGGATTCATCGGATCAAAACCGGTGGCGATAATGATCGAGCCGACATCAATAGTCTCTTTCTGGTCGGTCATGTCGTGATCGATGGCCCCGGCCTTGCACTGGTCAAGGCAGAGCTTGCATTCACAGCAGCCGCCGCAATCGACACACCGTGATGCCTCGGTTTGGGCCTGCTCTGCGCTGAAGCCGGTTTCGATCTCTTTGTAGTTATTGATACGTTCCGGCACCGGCAGCATCGGCATCTTGGCTCTTGCGGCAACGAAGGGTTTTGCCGGAATGGGTTTCCAGTCTTTGCCGCTCGGCTTGACCGGGCGGTTTTCGGTGAGAACTTCACCAAGCAAATATTTTTCGATGGAGATCGCTGCCTGCTGGCCGGCGGCCACTGCCTCAACGGCGATGGATGGACCGGTAAACATGTCGCCACCGGCAAAGATGCCGGGAATGCTGGTCTGGTAGGTGAGGGCATTGGCGGCCACAGTTCCCCAGCGGGTCATTTCCACTCCGGTCGTCCCTTCCAGAAAGGCCGGATTGACCTGCTGGCCAATGGCCGGAATCATCATGTCGCAGGGGATGTCGAATTCCGAGCCTTCGACCGGGACAGGGCGCCTTCGCCCGGATTCATCCGGCTCACCAAGGGCCATCTTGATGCAACGCAGGCCGGTAAGCTTGCCGCCTTCGCTGAGCACGGCAATCGGATTGACCAGGAGGTCGATTTTGATTCCTTCATCCTCGGCCGACTGGATCTCGTGTTTGACGGCGGGCATTTCGTCGCGAGAACGACGATAGACCATCTTCACCTCGGCGGCGCCTTGGCGCACTGCCTCGCGGGCCGCGTCAATGGCCACATCGCCGCCGCCGACCACCACCACTCGTTGGCCGGTTTTTACCGGTTTCTTCAGATTGAGGAGGTTGAGGTAGTCGATACCGTGCATGACGCCTTCGGCATCTTCGCCGGGAATATTCATCTTGCGACTCTTCCAGGCACCGGCGGCGAGATACACCGCTTTAAAGCCTTCATTCATGAGGCTTCCGACTGGACGATCTTTGCCGATACCTACACCCAGCTGGATATCGACACCAAGACGCTTAATATAGTTGATCTCTTGTTCAAGGATAGCAGGTGGCAGCCGGTAGTCGGGGATACCGAAACGCAGCATACCGCCGGCAAACGGCGCCTTTTCGAAAATGGTCGGGTGATAGCCCTTCAGTGCCAGGAAGTAGGCGGCGGAGAGACCGGCAGGACCGGCACCGATGATCGCCACTTTTTCACTTTCCGGCTTAACTTCAATGGTCGGAACGGCAAGCGTTGCCCAATCGACCGAATCGGCGGCAAAACGTTTCAGCTGGCAGATGGCCAGGGGCTTGTCGACTTCTTTGCGACGGCATTCGGTTTCGCAGGGGGCGGGGCAGATACGGCCAAGGCTACCGGGAAGCGGCATCTTTTCCATGATCAGCTTCAGGGCCTCGGCTGGTTTGCCGACCTTGATCAGGGCAACAAAGCCTTGAATGTTGATGCCCGCCGGACAGGTCTGAACACAGGGGCCGCGATCTTTTTTATCGATGACATAACGCACCGGTACCGCCTGGGGAAAGGAGATGTAGATGGCCTTGCGCATCTTGGTGTTGACATCCCATTCGTTTGGGAAGTCAACCGGGCAGACCTTGGTGCAATCGCTGCAGCCGGTGCAGTTGCTCTTGACATACCGGGAGCGATGATTGACATCGACTTTGAAGTTGCCGATAAAGCCGCCCACGCTCTCCACCTCAGTGTTGGTCATGAGGATGACATTTTTTTCCTGGCCGACAGCCACCATCTTTGGCGTACCGATACAGGCAGCACAGTCAAGTGTCGGGAAGGTCTTGTCATACTGGAGCATATGGCCGCCGACGGTGGGTTGTCTTTCCACCAGATAGGCCTTGTTGCCGGAACTGGCTATATCGAGGGCCGCCTGCATGCCGGCAATGCCGCCACCGACTATCAAGGTGTTCGGATTGACGGAGAATTTGCTCGGATGAAGGGCACTCTGATTGGTGACCCGCATGAGGCCGGCACGAACTATGGTGATGGCCTTGGCGGTTGCCTGGTCCTCGTTTTCAGTAACCCAGGAGCTGTGTTCACGGACGCTGACCATATGAAAGGCCTTATAGGGGTTGAGTCCTGCCCTTTGCGTTGCGGCCCGGAAGGTTTTTTCATGCATACGGGGCGAGCAGGAAGCGACAACCACCCGGGTCAGGTCGAATTTTTTAACATCCTTTTCAATGAGGTCCTGACCCGGATCCGAACACATGAAAAGATAATCTTTTGAAACCACTACGCCCGGGAAGGTGGCGGCATATTCTGCCACCTCCTTGACTCTGACCCGGTAGGCAATATTTATTCCGCAGTGGCAGATGAAAAAACCGATTCGCTCAGACATGAGGGCCCTCCTGAGAAAAGCTCATATGGTTGATTCCAGGTTTGCCGGAGGTATCCGACAAGTCCACCGACTGCAGCAGCAGTTCCGATATGTCCTGGACCTTTATCTTATTTCCGACAGCTAATTTGACGATTGCTTCATTGAGGGTGCGGATGCAGTAGGGGCAGGCAGTGGCGATGACCGAGGCACCGGTATCCATGGCCTCTTTAACGCGAATTTCGCTGAGACTTAAACCCTTTGTGCCTTCCTTCCAAGAGCCGCCGGCACCTCCGCCGCAACATAGGCTGCGGTCCTTGCTGTTCTGCATTTCGATGACCGCAAGGCCAGGGATGGCTGCGAGAACTCGGCGAGGCGCATCATAGAGCTTGTTATGACGTCCCAGGTAACAAGGGTCATGGTAGGTTACGGTGAGATTTTGCGATTTGACCGGTTTCAGCTGGCCACCGGCGACAAGTTTATCGAGGAGTTCGACGGCATGTTCGACGTCGACCATTTTCAGCCCGGGATAATCATGGTTGAAGGAGTTCAGACAATGGGGTGAGGTTGTTAAAATCTTTTTCACCCCGGCGCCCAGGAACATCTCGGTATTTTTCTTGGTCAAATCGGCTGCCACATCGGCGGCGCCGACCTTGTCGACCATGTCGCCGCAGCAGCTTTCCCTGGTGCCAAGCGTTCCATAAGAAACCCCGGCATGGGCCATGAGACTGAGGAGGGCCAGGCCCGCTCTTTGACCGGGCTTGTCGCTGGCATTGTCGTAGGCGGTTGTACAGCAGGTAAACAGGCAATATTCATGTTCAGCAGTATAGGTCGGAAGTTTTGCCCCTTTCGCCCAGTCAAGGCGATTTTCCTTCTTACCGCCCCAGGGATTGCCGTTTTTCCTAAGGCTAGAGATCGGGGTCTCAAAACTCTTCGGCAGGAGGCCGGCGGCCACCACCTGACGGCGAACCGATTTGATAAGATCAAGGATGCCGATGCCGCGGGGACAATGCTCGACACAGCTGTTGCAGGTGACACAGCCCCAGGCGGCGTTATCGACCGAGACATTGGAGCCGCGGTCCAAAGAGATATTGCGCAGTACCAGACGCGGGTTGAAGGCGGCGACTTCGGCCCCGGCGCAGACCGCCGAGCAGGTGCCGCATTGCATGCAGCTTTGGAAAGTGTCACCCACTTCATTACGGATGGTTGCGAATTTTGCTTCGGACTCTTTCTGGGCCTTTTCTTTTAATGCACACAGGAAAATAGCCAATGGTCGGTACATGAGATGCGACAGCTTGCCGAAGGGCAGCATCAGGACGAGCATGCCGACACAGATTCCCACATGAATGACATAAATGGTGTAGGTGAGGAGGGGCAAGCCGGCCAAACGGAAGGTGTGCACCATGATGCCGGTAACGGCAATGGCGATGATCAAAATCAGGAAGAAGAGATCAGTGAAATCTGAATAACGATGCAGATTCTGCTCCTTCTTGAACCAGCGACTGTACAGCATGGTAGTGGCGCCGAACATCAGTGCGATGGTAGCGTAGTAGCCGAAAATGCGGGTTGGATGCCAGAAGGGATGGACGATATCCGTTTGAAACGCCGCAAGGGTTATCATGACCAGGACTTCCATCGTCACCCAGCCGGAGAACAGGAAGAAGTGCCGCCACCAGGCGCTGCCCGGACCGGTGCCGCATTTTCGCCAACGTTTCTGGGTGAAATAGTTGACGATGAAGACCGGTGCCTGGGTGAGATAGAGATGGAGCGGCACCTTGGTGCCCTGCATGATGCCGAAATACATTTTGGCGGCATTGGCGAACAGCAGGGCGAAGACGATGAGGATCATGATCTGGTCACCGATATGCACCCAGTGGACCGGTGCAAAGGTGTTGAGCTCCACACGGTCGGTGACGACCGGACCGTGGAAGATGACGAACAGTGAAATAACGAAGAGGGCGATGGCCATGAAGGCGCCGACCTCGGCCTTCGGCGAAGTATAGAATTTCGCGGCAAGCCCCGTCCAGTCGTACTGGGTTATCAGCCAACGCCTGGCCGCCATCATCGTCTCGGCCGGTTCCGCACCCCGCGGACAATCGGTGTTGCAATCACCACAGTAATAGCAGAGCCATGGCTCCGGTGATGCCAGCAGCTTATCCCGCAGGCCGAGCTGGAGATAGCGGTAGATTTTTCGGGGAAAGGTGTTTTCCCCAGCAGACAGGGGACACGCCGATGCGCAGTTACCGCATTGCATGCAGGCTTCCATGTCCTTGGCCCCAAGCCTCTTGACCTCGTTATACAAATTTGGGTTGATACTGTTTTTCTTCACATCTTTCCCCTTGAAAGACCACAAAAATCGTGGGCGGAAGGAAATCGCTTCTCAGACTGCCCGAAAAGCTTGTTATCAAAACTCAAACACCTCTGATAAGCTAAGATGAAAGGACCTGCCTTTCGTACTGCGACAATGTAACAATTTTTCACATGCGGATGATGAGGCTGCAAGACACGATTTTCATTTTCTCCGACAATGTGTTATTGGTCTGAAGTCCGGAGTACGACAATGTCGTATTTTATGCTTATGCACACAATGAAAATCTGCTGCTCCCCGAAAAAGTTCATCGCCACAATGCGGCCCATATTTCTGCGTCAATTACTACAATGTAGTATTTTTAGCTTATGCACATAATAAAGACAAACCAATATCTGCGGGATGCAATCACCACAGCGCGTCACACTATGAGTTATCAATTACTACAATGTGGTATTTCTGTCTTATGCACATAATTATAACAAAAAAATAATAAATAAGGCAAGTGCCACATTGTAAGCTATCAGCATACAGCAAATTGCTACAAAGTAGTATTTCTAGCGTATGCACATAAATACTATTTAAAACAAGTTGCGGAAAATAGCAAGGGTAAATGAAAAAATAATGCAAAAATGAACTGGACGGTTGTAGCATCAAGTCTCGCCCCAAGCTGTTAGCGACATATTGGGCAAGATGGGCGTTTTTCATTTTTAAAAAAGAAGGCGATCGGATATCGGATTTGAAGATCATATTCATATAATTACGGTATTTTACCGTATACGAATTGGATTTTTCCGGACTGATTGCAAGATGTATTGCGGGTTCATGGTCTCTTCCGGCCTGATTTTACCGTTTGCAGATGGCGCAAATTCTAGTCATTGTGCAAGGCGTCAACGACTTCTCGTCCGGTTGCTTGCTGGAGGGGACTTGGCAAAAGCGGGTGGGTAGTGCTCGTTTGTATCACAAGCCTGCGGAAAGAATGGGCATGATCACCGAGATCGTACCGCAAAAGTCCGACATCCGTATGTTGCCCGAAGAACACTGTGCTTTCTCGAGACATGGAGCGTTGGGAAAAAAAACTCATAGTTCAAGGAGCCGGAGATTTCACAATATCAATTTAAATTACAGTATTTTACCAACAAATATTGGGTAGCCGGCGATGTCCGCCGAGAAGGCCTGAGATGGCCAGAAGCATTTTTATTTTGCAATTTCCCTTGCTTTTTTTTCCGACATGCTATACGTATGTCGTATAAGGTTATGTACATATGCAAGAAATACGACTCTGTGGTAGTGGCGGAAAAAAATAATACCACAACGTCGTAATTGAAGTAAAAATTCGACTGAATGCCGATTCAGTAAGGAAAGAAGAAAATTATACTACTCTGTGGTGGAAAAAAATGAGGCATTTGGCGTCTCAAAATAATGTGCATATGCCTGAAATACTACTTTGTCGCACAAGGTAAAAACTAGGCGGTTTGGGAATTCAGGATTGTTTGCAATTCAAGGATGAGGCGAGTAGACAACCGATGTTCCTCGGGTCTTTTTCGACACAGTCGCAAGAAAAGACCGACGGGGACACAATCTCAAGTGTGGAGGTAGAAAAATGAAAAAAATTGAAGCATTAAATGAAGTGACGAAAATGTGGACATGGCTCTATCGGCATCCGGCACACGACAAAACATATTACGTCAAGCATGTTGCCAGACTGAGTAAACCGTGGAAGAACGACTGTCCGGTTTGCGAAGTGGCAGAGAATACCTGTTCCAACTGTCTGATGACCTGGGCTGACCAGAATGGCACGTTCTGCACTGATCCCGAATCACCTTTCCGCAAATGGCGAGAGACAACTTTAGATAATCCGGACTATCGGACCCTGTATGCCGGAGACATCATCGCCATGGCCCAGAGGATAAGTCGGGGTTTAGAAGCCTCTGCTTGAAAAAACACTGTTGCATTGGCCGTTACATGAACGGAATAAGTTGAAACCATCATCAAACGCGGAGGTAGAGAAATGAAACTTGCTGAAATGTCGAAAGAAATGGTGAAAATGTGGACATGGCTTTATAAACATCCGGCGCATGACCGAGAATACTATGTCACCCACGTGGCTAAGTTGAACAAACCGTGGAAAAACCTCTGCCCACTCTGCGATATGGAATTGACCGGTGATACATGTACAAAATGCCTGATGGCAGAGGCGGATCAGAAAACAACCTTCTGCGCCGACCCGGAATCACCATTGAATAAATGGAAAGAGACCAGTACCCACAATCCCGACAACCGAACCTATTTTGCCGGCGAGATTGTTGCCATAGCCAGAAAGCTCGAGGGCAAGGTCGATGGTTCTGCTTGAGCCGACGAATGGAGCTATCGACCCCGATCGTTGTTCCGGGGTCGATGGAGGAAAATTTTAGGGGGTTCCACCGTCATTCAGCGATTCTCCGGCAAGGGGCCCCAGGCCAGGGCCTTGATCCGGTGGCGGATGTTTGTCGCCAGCACAATGCTGATGCATCCCGGCAGACCGTATGTCGGTGTGTGATTTTTACGGAGTGTGAAAAGAGGATCTTTTATGAACAAAGATGAATTTGTTCCGGCAAGAAAAAAGCTCAACAAAACCCAGCAAAAGCTGGCAGAACTCCTTGGCGTATCGGTTAAAACCATACACAGCTATGAACAGGGGCGCAGGGCGATACCGGCGCATATCGAAAGGCAGATTTTCTTTCTTCTCAGTAATCAGCGAAGCAGAAAACAGAATCTGATCCCTTGCTGGGAAAAGAAACAATGCACCGAAAAGGAAAAATGCCCGGCCTGGGAATTTCAGAGCGGGCATTTATGCTGGTTTCTCTGTGGCACGAAATGCGAATGCACGGCTGATGCTTCACGCCAGGATAAATTGCAGAATTGCCGAAGTTGCCGAATATTCACTTCCCTCCTGGAATAGAAGGGGATAAGGCTTTTTGACGGCAATATTGATCGTTGTTCGTCCAAAGGGCAAAGTTTTCTGTCTTCGGTGGTTTTTCTCAAGGGGTTTCATTGTCTGGTCAAGTCTGATAGGGCTGGTGCTTTATCAAACTTTTCTAGTGTCGGCAGAATTGCGCCCAACGCCGATCAATGGCATGAAGTCATCTCTTTGTCTGTCCTCACCTCCCCCCTGCTTTCCAATCTCCTTGGCTATTTTAACAACGATTTAAAGATGTCACACTCTTTACAGAGGTCTAATTTTGTATGATGGCAGGTATCCTGGGCACAATTACACAACGTGCCGCAGAGGAACCAGCAGAGATGCCCGCTCTGGAACTCCCAGGCCGGGCACTTTTCTTTAACCTCGCACAGTTTTTTCTCCCAGCAGGGCGTCAAGGCATCGTTTCTGCCTCTTTGATTGATCAATAAAAAATAGAGGTGCCGCTCGATATGTGTGGGTATGACCCGCCAACCTTGTTCATAGCTGTGAATGGTCTTGAGCGACATTCCGAGAATTTCCGCAAGCTGTATCTGGGTCTTGCCAAGTTTTTTTCGCAGTATCTTGAAATCATTTTTGTCCAAAGCGTAACCTCAATCCTTGGTGGGAATATACAATCTAGCCAGCAATGATAACCAGTACTGAGAAAAATAAGCACAGTTCGTAAAATTACCAGTTGTTGCAAAAATCGGCGGTCTGCTGCCGGTTTCCTATTTCACAAGATCCTTAATTATCAAGCAGGAACGGCATTTTTCACTCTTTTCTTCGAGTGTGCAGCCCTTGGTGCACTCACACATGGTGCCACAAATAAACCAGCACATATGTCCGGTTTGAAATTCCCAGGCCGGACACTGCTCTTTTACGCCACATTCGACAATATCCCAGCACATTTCAGTAGTTAATGGGAATCCCCCTTTGATTGCTGAGGAGATACCACATCTCACGTTCGATATACGCCGGAATTTTTCTTGAGCCCTGCTCATACGCTTGTACCGTCTTTAAAGCGAGTCCGAGCAGCTCGGCGATTTCCTTCTGGGTCTTTCCGAGTTTTTTCCTGGCGTTATTAAAATCGTCACTTTCCAAGGGAACCTCCTTTCAGTCAGAGATAATCTTGTTGACAAATATACTACATATGTCCGGATGCCTCAAGGGACATTCACGGTTTGAAAGGCATGGAGTGCCAATTAGTTGCATATATAACGCCTCAAATCCAGGAATAAATGATTCAAAATGTTTCATAATGGTGTATATTGAAAACAGAATACTTTGTATGCGTACAGCTGAGACAAAATGAAACATATAGAAACATTATGATTGCAATTTGTTTCAGGAAATCCCAGGTGAAATGCAGCTATATTGTATAATATGCTATAATATAAATATGATACGATATGTTTCTGATTGGCTATTCATAATGGCATGGTGTTTGCTTTTTGTCATAACATGGATTTCATGCTCAGCTCGCCGGATAAAAGGCGGATATGGCTGCCGCTTCAAATAATCGATTTCCTGAAATGTGGGAATGTTTTGAGATAACCGCTATTTTGAAAAATTTAAAAGGAGGACTATGAAAAGCTTAATGGGTATTTCAAAAAGCAGTATGGCCTGGGGAGGCATGGCCTTTCTGCTTCTGCTGGTCATTGCCCCGGCCATGGCCTTTGCGTCGGGGGTCCATGGCGGCGATGTCGATCCCAACGTACCGACTCTTCTCGGCGTTCGCGTTGAGTTCATCCTTTTTGCCCTGGTACTCCTCGGTGTCGCCCTGTTCCATAATCAGACTTTTTATGTGGCGGTCATCGGTCTTGTCGTCATTACCCTCTTTAAACTCTTCTTTGATGGTGGTTTCCATCTGGTTGAGCATCTCATCGGCACTACCCCGATGATCGATCAGCTCATGGATAAGGGCATGCGCCAGGGCGAATGGCCGGTGGTCTTGAACCTCCTTGGCCTGCTCCTTGGTTTCGGTATCCTGGCGAAGATCTTCGAGGAATGCGGTGTTCCCGAGATCATGCCGAAATATCTGCCCACCGGCTGGATGGGACCGGCAGTCCTCCTGGTCTTTGTCGCCGTCATTTCCTCCTTTCTCGATAATATCGCCGCCGCCCTCATCGGTGGCACCATCGCTCTGGTGGTCTTTAAAGGCAAGGTCCATATCGGCTATATCGCCGGTATCGTTGCCGCCTCCAATGCCGGTGGTTCCGGTTCCGTCGTCGGCGACACGACGACGACGATGATGTGGATCGACGGCGTCAGCCCCCTTCAGGTCCTCCATGGTTTTATTGCTGCCGGTGTGGCCCTGGCGATCATCGCCTTTTTTGCCGGCCATCAGCAGTTTAAACTTCAACCGATTGTTGTCGCCGACACCAGCCATGTAAAGGTCGACTTTCTGAAAATCGTCATCGTTATCATGATCCTGGTCGGGGCGATTCTTACCAACTACTACCTGGACATGCCGGCTCTCGGCGTCTGGGCGGCTATTCTTCTTGGCGCCCTGCTTCGACCGATCCCCTGGAAAGAGGTACCGGCGGCGATCATGGGTACCATCTTCCTGCTCAGCCTGGTCATGTGCGCTTCCCTCATGCCGGTTGAGACCCTGCCGGATGCCTCGTGGATGACCGCCTTTGTCCTCGGTTTTGTCTCCGCCGTCTTCGATAACATCCCGCTGACCAAACTCTGTCTCGTCCAGGGCCATTACGACTGGGGTATGCTCGCTTACTCCGTCGGCTTCGGCGGTTCGATGATCTGGTTCGGCTCTTCCGCCGGTGTTGCCATCACCAATAAATTCCCCGAGGCCCGCAATGTCGTGCTCTGGGTACGTAAGGGCTGGCATGTGACCCTTGCCTATATTGTCGGTTTCTTTGTCCTCTTCTTCGTCTGGGGCTGGCATCCGAGTGACAACCGGCTGCATAAAGAGCCGGCGATGAACTGTCCGATCGAGAACTGCAAGGCGAAAAAGATAGCCATCGCCACGCAGAACGGCAAAGCTCCTGCAGCAGTTGAAAAAGCTGCGCCGAAAAAGCAATAAGATCTGATTATAGGGAGGTGCGCTGTTTGCAAGGCACCTTCCGGAAATATTTAACCACAAAAAAGGATAGATACCATGACAGAACAATTAAAAGCCAAGGTGCTGCTGGTTGACGACGAGGAGGATTTCCTGTCAACGCTGGCCGAACGACTTGGAGACCAGGGGCTTGAAGGTGACCACCGCCGACAGCGGCGAAGCTGGCTCTGGCCAAGGTTGAAAAGGAAGGGTTTGATCTCATCATTCTCGATCTGGCCATGCCGGGCATGGACGGTCTTGAGACCCTGAAGCGGATCAAGGCCAAGCAGCCGGAGGCGGAAATCATCATCCTCAGCGGCCAGGGCTCGATCAAGACCAGCATCGAGGCGATGAAACTCGGCGCCGAAGACTTTATGGAGAAACCGGTGAATATCACCGAACTCCTCGACAAGATCAGCGAGGCCAAAGACAAGCGTTTTTCAGTCCTCGAGCAAAAGAGCGTCAAGGATATCGAGAAGATCCTGAAATCGAAAGGCTGGTAAGAATGCTGGTCGGCCAAGGTCTTCGGAGCCCTCGGCGATAAACTCATAGCAATGAATTGTAAAGAGAGGATGAAAAACTATGTCATCAACATATGTCGAAGCAGCGGAGGTTAAAACCCCGTTTGACTGGAAAAGGGTATTTTTCATAATACTCGGTATCGTTTTATTCTGTATCATCTACTATGCCCCGGCCTGGCCGGATGCCATCGATCCGATGGGCAAACATTTCACCCTGAGTGTTGAAGGCAAGGGCGCCCTGGCGCTCTTTGCCCTGGCCGCCACCTGGTGGATTTTCGAGGTCCTGCCGATCGGCGTCACCGGTATCGCCATCGGCGTTATCCAGGCGATGTTTCTTATCAGGAAGCCGGAGGTCGCCTTCAAGGATTTCATGGACCCGTCGGTCCTCTTTATCTTCGGTTCCATCGTTATCGGCCTGGTCTTTACCAAGAGCGGTCTGACCAAGCGCATGGCCTATAAGATGCTGTCAATCGTCGGCGAAAAAACCAGCATGATCTACCTCGGCTGCTTCGTCATGACCGTGGCGCTGACCCATATGATGGCCCATACCGCCGTGGCCGCCACCATGTTCCCGCTGCTCCTGGCGATCAATGCCCTGTATTCCGATGATGACCGGCCGACCAAGTTCGGCAAGGGCCTTTTTATCGGTATGGCCTATGTCGCCGGTGCCGGCAGTATCATCACCCTGCTCGGTTCCGCCCGGGCCGCCGTGGCCATCGCCTTTATGAAGGAGATGTCCGGTGTCGATATCAGCCCGTTCGAATTGACCTTCTATCTGGCCCCGCTTGGCTGGTTCATGGTCGCTCTGATCTGGTGCCTGATGATGTTCTTCTGCAAACCGGAAAGGGCGGTTATTCCCGGACTGAAAGAACGGGCCAAACGGATGTATATTGAACTGGGCGCCTGGAGCAAGAACGAGAAGATGACTCTTATTATCGTTCTCGGGGTCATCGTTATCATCGCTGCGAAAAACTGGGTTCCGGCCCTGAAAAACATCGACAAAACCGCGATTCTTTTAACCTCCACCCTGCTGTTCTTTGTTCTCAATATCCTGACCGTTGAAGACCTTGAGGATATCCCCTGGAACATCATCCTCCTCTTCGGTGGAGCCATGTCCATCGGTTTCTGTCTGTGGCAGACCCATGCGGCCGAGTGGCTGGCGGTCAACTGGCTGGCGCTTTTCAAGGAAGCCCCGGCAGTTCTGTTTATTCTCAGTATTGCCTTCTTCGTCATGATCATGACCAACTTTATCATGAACGTCGCCGCCATCGCCATCTCCCTGCCGGTGGCCCTGGTTATCGCCCCCTATCTCGGTGTGGCCGGTCATGTTATCTTCTTTGCCTCTCTGGCGACCGCCGGTATGCCGTTCTTCCTGCTTGATCGGCGCGGCACCAAACGCCATTGCCTACGGTTCCAAGCAGTTTACCGCCGGTGAATTCTTCCGCTACGGTATCATCACCAGCGTCGTGTTGATGCTGGTGATGTGGCTGATGGTATCGGTTATCTGGCCGCTCATGGGCCTGCCGATTCTGTTGGCGAAGTGATTTTTTCATAGAGCAATCGGCGGCGCTCCGGTAATTCGACCGGAGCTGCCGCTGCTGTCTGGTTCATCTTTGATTTTATTTTCTTCCTGTTTTCGAGGGGATTACGTTGGGCAAGACACAAAAAATGAGAGTGCTGGTTGTGGACAATGAGGTTGAGTTTGCCTCTACTCTGGCCGAACGTCTGCGATTAAGGAAGGTCGAGGCGGAAAGTGTCTTCTTCGGTGAAGACGCACTGCCGGCCGTTTCTCGCTTTCAGCCGGATGTTATCATCCTCGATCTCGACATGCCCGATATCACCGGCCTTGAAGTGTTGTCCCAGGTAAAGAATGTCGACCCGGCCATTGAGGTGATCCTCCTCACCGGTCATGGCTCCTTTGATGCGGGCATCACCGGCATGGAACTCGGTGCCTTTGACTATATCATCAAACCCGTCGATCTGACCCAGCTCATGGAAAAGATCACCGAGGCCTACAAAAAACGCAATGGGCCGCCGGTGATACAGTTGCGCCCACTGTTGTTTTTGGACTTGCACGGCGGTGGTTTCTCTGCTTTGCTATGACGGTTTCTTTGCCTCTGCCGGTGCTGCGTGGTGGATGATTTTACCAAGGCTACCTTGATGGAACGAGTATAAGCCGATGATGAGAAAAACCTTTGCCGTGCCCGGGGTAATTGCCCTCGATGATCTGTTGGCCGGCTTTCCCCATGCCACGGCCTGCCTTGATGAGGGATTCAAGATCGTCGCCGTCAACCACCTGTTTGAGGCCATGACCGGCTATGGCCGTGATATTGCGGTCGGCGTCTATGCCGATTTTATTGTTCGCAGCAATATGGGCAACAACCGCGGGCAGATTTTCCAAAAGGTCGCCGACAGCGGTGAGACGATAACCATCGACGGGGATATCATCAACCGCAGCCGGAAAAAGATGCCGGTGCGCTTTACCGTTTCCCTGCTGCACACCAAGCGCGGTGGCCGGTCGAAGGGTTTGCTGCTGGTTCTTGAGGATATCTCGGCGCAGCAGACAACGGCGCAGGTCGACGCTTTATGGCGATGCGACCTACCGATATCGTCGGCCACAGCCCGAAGATGCAGGCGGTTTTCGACATCCTGCCGCTTATGTCGCATACCGAGGCCTCGATCCTCATAACCGGGGAGACGGGTACCGGCAAGGACAAGATTGCCGAAACCATTCACCGCAATTCGTCGCGGGGCAAATACCAGTTCGTCAAGATCAACTGCGGCGCCCTGCCGGCGGAACTCCTCGAGTCGGAACTGTTCGGCCATGTCAAGGGCGCCTTTACCGGGGCAGTACGCGATAAGGCCGGGATGTTCAAGATGGCCGACAAGGGCACGATATTTCTTACCGAGATCGGGGACATGCCCCTGTCGCTGCAGGTCAAGCTGTTGTCGGTCCTGGATGACCGGTCCTTTTATCCGGTCGGCGGCGAGCGCAAGGAAAAGGTTGATGTCCGGGTCATTGCCGCCACCCACCGTTCCCTGCGTGATCAGGTGGAGCGCGGCGCCTTTCGCGAGGATTTGTTCTACCGCCTCAATGTCCTGCATATTCATCTGCCGCCGCTGCGCGAGCGGGAAGGCGATATCCGTTTTCTCCTCGATTATTTTCTCCAGGATTATGCGGTGCGGCTGAGCAAGGACGTTCAGACCTTTTCCGAGTCGGCCCTGCAGCACCTCCTTCAGTACCCCTATCCAGGCAACATCCGTGAATTACGTAACATCGTCGAGTATTGCGCCAATGTCTGCCGCAGGCAGGATATAAGCAAGGAGGATCTGCCACGCTACCTGTTTGACCGTTTGCCTGAACTGCCGGGAGTAGGTGACCAGGGTGGACCGGATCATCCAGTGGCAACGCTGCCGCCGGTGCTTGAGACAATTACCAGGGAAGACGTTACGGCCGATGCGCCACCGGGGAGATGTGCCGACGGTGATAACTGGCCGGCTGTTGAGAGGATGATGATTCTTCAGGCCCTCACCACCGGCAAGGGCAATCGGCAGAAGGCCGCGCAACTGCTCGGCTGGGGGCGCACCACCCTGTGGCGCAAGATTCGCCACTATGGTCTCGGCTGAAATCATGGCCGTTTCGTGGAGGAAGAGATGAAGATCCTCATCACCGCCCAGGGCGATTTTGTGGCCCAGCGTTTCGATCTCACCGCCGAGGTGGTCATTGTCACCGTCGAAGGCGGCAAACCGGCGCACAAACCCAGGGCCATTATTATGGATCGACCGTCGGCTGAGGACCTCTGTAATATGATCATGGAGGAACATATCGACCTGGTGATCTGCGGCGGCATTGAGGAGCGGCATTATCAGTTTCTCGCCTGGAAGAAGATCCGGGTGATTGATTTCGTCATCGGTGACCACGAATCGGTTCTGAAAAGGGCCATGGCCGGTGATCTCAAGGCCGGCGACCTGTTGCCTCTGATCCGTGGGGATTTGAGTTTGTGACAGGAAACGATGGATAAAAAGCGGGTAACGACATGGAAAACAACTACTATAAAAGAGTCTGGCTGCGACTGATCGCTGTTTTCTCTCTCATGATCACCGTACCGGTGGCGATTATGGTTCTGGTGACCACCAATAGTCTGCGCGATGCGGCGATCGAGAAAATCGAGGTATCCCTCGGTCGGCTGATCGATCACAAAAAGGATGTGATCACCCTTTATCTCAAGGAGAAGGAAGATCTCCTGGCCATGATGGTCGGCATGTACCCCATCACCTACCTTGGCCGTCAGGAGAACCTCGACGCCCTCTTTATGGCCGTTAATAAAAACGGCAGCATTGTCGATCTGCATGTCATCGATTCTTCCGGCAAGCAATTGGCCTATGTCGGGCCCTACGCACAAAGCCTTGTCGGGAAGAGCTACCATGATGCCCAATGGTTCCAGGATGTGCTTATCAAAGGCAGCCATGTCAGCGATGTTTTCCTCGGTTTTCGCAACATCCCACACTTCGTGGTGGCGGTCTCCGACCCGCTGAAGACCTATGTGCTGAGAGCAACTATAAATTCCGAGCAGTTCAATAAGCTCCTCCTCAGCTCGCAGATCGGTCCGCACGGCGATTCCTTTATTGTCAATCGGGACGGTACACTGCAGACTCCCAGCCGGGCAGGATTGACGGAATTGGGCGCTGAAGATCGGCTCCTCCTGGAACACCATGAAGGCACTGCCATTATCCAGCGGCAAGAGAGTGTCTTTGCCCGCGGCGACGACAAGATAGTGAACGAATTAGGCGGAACGACCGTATCAGGCGGAACGATTATAAGCACGAGAGAAGAGAGTGTCGTCGCCACCAGATGGGTGAAGGACGGCCAGTGGTGCCTCTTTGTCAAGGCGTTGATCAAAGATTCGCTTGGACCATTCCACCAGGTCCGCAATAACATCATCATTGTCGTTATTGCCATAAGTGCCGTCTTCCTTGCCGTTGCCGTCCTTCTCACCAACTATTTTCTCAACCGGATCGCAAGAGAGGATCTCAAACGGGCCGAACTTGGCCACCAGATGGTACAGATGGAGAAGATGGCCACAGTTGGCAGGCTTGCCGCCGGTATTGCCCATGAGATCAACAATCCGCTGCAGATGATCACCAGTCAGGCTGGGTGGATCGGCGAGCTTCTCCCCGAGGAGGAGCCGGAGAAGATTAAAAATCTCGACGAATATATTAAGGCCGTTGAGCAGATCAAACAGCATGTTCGCCGGGCCGGGACCATTACCCACAGGCTTCTTGGGTTCTCACGCAAGATATCGGCGGAAAAAGAGAATGTCCGGATCAATGACCTGATCGAAGAGACCATTTCCTTTGTCGAAAAGGAAGCCGGGTACAACAACGTCTCGATTGTCAGGACCTATGCCGAGGACCTTCCTGCCATAACGACCGATGGTCCACAGCTGCAGCAGGTGTTTCTCAATCTTATCAATAACGCCATCGATGAAATCGGCCAGGGTGGGATTATCGAGATCCGTACGGCAGTGCAAGGCAATAACTTAATAGTAGAATTTGCCGACAACGGCCACGGCATCAAAGCGGAAAATCTTAAACGAATCTTCGATCCATTTTTTACTACCAAGGATCCGGGTAAGGGAACCGGACTGGGGCTTTATATCAGTTATGATATCGTCAAGAAACTTGGCGGGACAATCAGTGTCGCCAACAGGAACAGCGGAGGCGCGGTTTTTAGCATTGGTCTACCTCTTACCAAGGTCAGTTCCGGCCGGTGATCGGCAGCTATGTGTGCCTGCGCAAGAAGAATTAACAAAATCCAAAAAGGAGAAATACCATGAGAGAATTCAACGTATTAGTGGTCGATGATGAGCAGGAATTTCGCGATATCACCATCAAAAGACTGGAAAAACGAGGATTAAGGGTGCAGGGTGCGGAGAGCGGGGAGAAGGCTTTGCAGATCCTCGAACACAGCTACACCGATGTCGTACTGCTCGATGTGAAAATGCCGGGATTGGACGGTATCGAGACTCTGCGACGAATCCGCAGCATGAAACCTCTGGTTGAGGTGGTGTTACTGACCGGTCACGCCTCGGTCGATTCGGGAATTGAAGGGATGAAGCTCGGAGCCTTTGATTATTTAATGAAACCCATGGAACTTGAACCGCTTCTCGAAAAGCTGTCGGATGCCTACGAAAAAAAACGCCTGCACCAGGACAAGATCGAACAAGCGGAGATAAAGAAGAATATGTCTAAGCCTGCTTAGGCACCGTTACCAAATATGGGCCATACAGGCCTAGAATCATGGCGAAAATAGCCAGGCTATTTTCGCCTCTTTCGTTGCCGCTCCCAATGCCTCCAGAGTATTTCTCCGGTTGTGTCATTTATAACAACGGGTTAAGATGACCACCTGTTGTCAATTGCCATTTGCAAATCGTTTAAAGATTAAAAATCAGCTTATTCCCATACATGGGGGCAAGGTATATGAAAAGATATGAAAGGGCGATAGTTGACGCGTATCAACAAAGCCCGGATACGCTCTGTTTCCTGTCGGCGATTGCCATCTTTTTGATTGATATCTTAACTGGGGAAAATATACACTTTCCGATTTTTTTTGCGGTTCCGGCCGGCTTAGCTGCCTGGCAATTAAATAGGTCTATGGCCTATGGTCTGGCGGTGATCCTCCCTCTTTTAAGAGTTGGTTTTTTTTATATGTGGAATGATGGGACCTTGAATAAGGCATCGATTATCAATGCCCTGATTATCATTGCCGCCCTGTCGACTTACGTGTATCTGATTACCAAAATAATTCTGGAAAAGAGAGAGCTGGAGCGCAGAATAGGCCAATTGGAGGGGGATCTGCAAATGCACACATCGAGAAAAACAAGCAATGAAAAAGCTGAATAGCCAGCTATAATGATATTGGCTGTCGTCGATCCAAGCTTTGAATCGATTGCCATTGCCTACATTGACCACCGGAACAGGGGGCATCAATGACTGCCGATCTTCGCCTTTATTCCTTTTTTTACGAGTTGTCTCTTATACGCATCAAGGGCGTCACGACGCTTCAGCATGCCGACTACCCACCGTGCCTCCAGGCTTTCGACTACGGGGATCTCTTCTATATCCTGTAATATCAAAGAGTTGCATGGCGGTAAAGAGAGAATCATCCGGGGTGAGCATGGTTACGTCTCGGTTGCAGATGCCGCCAACTTTATAAGCGATCTGTTCTTTCTCTTCACGATGCAGGATATTCTTTACATCCTGCAGAGAGACGATTCCGGTCATCTTTCCGGAATCGTCAACGACCGGGAAATAAAAACTCCTGCCCATGCTGAAGATTTGCAGCAGTTGTTTGATGTTTGCTTCCTCACTGATAAAATCAACATCGTCGCTGATGGCTGAACCAACTTTCAGGGATTTCATGATCGCCACTTCACGGCCTTCGTGGATATCGATACCTTCACGGGTGAAATCGACCGTATCGATGGAATCTTCGCAAAACTTGTTGGCCACAACCGTGCCGATTATTGAGGTAATCATGACCGGCAGGATAATCTGGTAATTGCCGGTCATCTCAAAGAGGAGAAAGATGGCGGTCATTGGGGCGTGGGTTGCGGCGGCAAGAAAGGCACCAATACCAACGGTCGCATAGGCGCCTGGACCGGCGGTCAGTTCCGGGAAGAAGTTTGTGGACCACAGATCCGAAGGTGCCGCCCAGCATAGCGCCGATAAAAAGCGACGGGGCAAAGACTCCGCCCGCCCCGCCTGAACCCGAGGGTTATTGAAGTGGCGATTATCTTGAGAAAAATCAAGACAAACATCACCCAGGTAATACCGCCGCCGTCCAAAACTTCCTTCATATAGCCGTAACCATCACCCATGACCTGGGGAAAAAACATGCCGAAGATACCGATGCAGAGAGCACCGGTAAGGGGTTTGAGCTGCGGATGGATCGGCAGGTCACGGTACTTGTCCCGGACAAGATAGAAGGTTCGAATGTACAGGACCGCCGCCAGGCCAATGAGTACGGCCATGAGTCCATAGAGAGGGATTTCCACCAATCGGTTGACCATGGCGTATTGGGGAATCTGAAAGGCGCTGGACATTCCATAGTAGCTGCGGGTGACGGCCGTGGACATGGCCGAGGCAATGACCAAGGCGGCAAAGGAGGAGATCTCGTAGGTGCCGAGCAGAACGATTTCCGCGGCGAAGAAGACTCCGGCAAGAGGGGCATTGAACATTCCGGCAACGCCGCCGGCACAGCCGGCAGCGACATAGACCTTCATCCTGTTGCCGGAAACCCGGTTTAACTGTCCGACCTGAGACCCCATTGCTCCGCCTATCTGTGCTATGGGTCCCTCAACACCAGCTGAGTTTCCCGTGCCGATGGTCAGGCCGGTAGCGATGATTTTCAAGAAAATTGACCGTGCGCGAATAACACCGTCTTCCAGGTTGACCTTTCGCAGAAATTTGGTGAATCCGTAGCCGTTTATCTCGCCGGGAAAGAGCAGGGATAAAGGGATGAGGAGGATTGTGCCGGTGATTGGGATGAGAGGCAGGAGAAGGATATGCCAGCCGCCCTGGTCGATAGCCAGCAGCCTGCTGCCACCATCGAAGATGAAGCGGTGAACGAGGTCGACAAAACTGCGGAAAAGTATGTTCAGCAAGCCTGCGGTCAGGCCGATGAAGGTGGCGATGACGACCATCCGGGTGTTGTCTCCCGGCAGGAATTTTTGCAGGGTTTTCCTCAGTCGCAAATTATTTTTATCCCTGATGGCCGTCACCAGCCCTTGGTGGCCATGATCTTCTTGATCATCTCCTCATTTTTCTTTTCGAAAATCAGCATTTTTTTTGCCTGGGCGGCGTGGATTTTATCGGTCAGGGCGTTGATGTCGGCCGGTTTTTCCAGCAGATCAAGGGCGCCCAGTTTCATGGCCTCAATGCCCTGTTTGATGGTGGCGTGACCGGTAAGGAGAATAACCGCAAGATCGGGATTTTTTTCTTTCAGAATTTTCAGTGCTTCAATGCCGTCCATTTCCGGCATCATCAGATCGAGAATGACTGCGTCATAGGTCCCGGAAGCGGCCTTAGCCAGACCCTCTTTGGCCGAGGAGGCGGTTGACACCTGCATGTTTCTGGCTTTCATCCGCTCGGACATAACGGTCAGGAAATCCTCTTCATCATCGATCAGCAATATTTTTTCAGTCATGGGGTCCTCCTTGTTGGAGAAATATTGGGTTGCAATCAAAAGATCCGCTCCATCCGGCAAGGGTCAGCCGAGGTACAGGATCAGTTCCTTGGTGTGGCAATCTGCTGAAAGCTTTGCCCCGAGGGCGGCAAGGAGATCTTCACTGCCGGCAGGCATTCGGCTGACAAAATTGTCGTCAAGGTCTTCCATCCCGCCGATCCGCAGGGTGGTGCCGGCATCGTCTCCGGCAGGATTCAGCCGCAGCGTGCCACCGGCGGCGGTCGCTGTGAAGGCGAATTCGAGGCAGAGCCAGATGAGGTTTTGCAGGAGAAAGGGGTTGCCGGAGAAGACCATTGGCGTTACCGGCTGTTTGACTTCAATGGTGAGTTTGCGCATGGCCGCCAGGCGTCCCGCCAGATTTGCCACCAGAGCGGTCAATTCATAGAGATTGATCTGGCCGTCAAAGGCGTCGACACTGTGGGCGAAGACACTCATGTTTTTCATAATCGCGTCGGCGCGGTGGATCTGCTTGGTGAATTGCCGGCAGGCCCGGTTCAGACGTTCCGGGTCGATGGCCGAGCCTCGCTGGGCGGCGAAGGACAGATCTTCGAGGAGTCCGGCGTTTTCATTGATAATTGCCAGGACATTTTTTATTTCATGGGCGATGGAGGCGGATACCTTGCCGAAAAAACGTAAGCCGGCTTCGCCGATAACATCATACTGGACATGCATGTCGTCGCTCCTCATGGTTTTACCGCCTCGTGCATCTTGGCGATGAGGATGTCTATATTGATCGGTTTGACCAGATAGCAGGCCGATTCGGAAGAACCGGCAGCATAGTCGGCTTCCGAGCCATGGCCGGTGAGAAAGATGAATTTCAGGTCTTGTTGTATATTTTCCAGCAGTCCCTTCAGTTCAAGACCGCTGGTGCCCGGCATCTTCATGTCGAGGACCGCCAGATCGTAGACATTTTTTTCGGCCAGAGCCAGGGCATCATGGGCATGGGTGGCATAATCGATCTTAAACCCCCGTAACGAAAGACGTTCGGCCAGGGTGGTAACAAATTCTGTTTCGTCGTCGACCAGTAAAACACGCATTGCTTATTTCTCCGCTGATTTTGAGGAGGCTGAAGGGGGAGGGTGATGGTGAAGGTAGTGCCCTCTCCCAGCTGGCTGGCAACATCAATCTTGCCGCCAAGTTCCTTGATTAGCCCGTAGGTGATCGACAGACCGAGTCCGGTGCCGCCGGTCTTGGTCTTGGTGGAAAAGAAGGGTTCATAAATTTTGCCGAGATCGGCTTCCGACATGCCGCAACCGTTGTCGGTGATCGTGGCGACAACATCCTTTTCGCCTCCAGGTCGCACCTTGATATCCAGGCGACCGCCATTACCCATGGCGGAGAAGGCATTGTTGATGATATTGAGAAAGATCTGCTGCAGTTTGCCGCGATCACTTTGAAATTCGGGGATATTGTCGACAAGATCAACATTTACGGTGATATTGCGGTATTCCGCCTCCTTGTTGAGAAAACCGAGGACCTCGGTAATGATCTTGTTGAGCTGGACGTTTTCGATGGCGCTGTCTATATGCCGGGCAAAACCGAGCAGCCGTTTGGTGATTGTGCCGCAGCGTTCGACCGAGGCCAGGACCGAATCGATCAGTTCGACGATCCTGGGATTCTTGGGAAGTCGTTGGAATAGACGAAGATATCCTTGATCAGGCCGGCCTTTTCGTTGATGATGGCCAGGGGATTGTTGATTTCATGGGCGACACCTGCGGCCAGTCGACCGATCGATGCCAGTTTGTTGGAATATTCCATCTTGATGCAGGATGCTCAGGCGACGCTGATCGAGGAGATACATGCTGTTGACCAGATAGGTCGAGAATCCGAGGATGGCCAGGAGAATGACGGTTATGCTGACGACCAGAAAGCCGATGAGCTTGAAGCGGGTTTCCTGCCAGGACTTCATCAGTTCATCCTTCTCCTTGACGATGATGAGAATATACGGAGAATCGGGGATATAGGCGGAGCAGATGATGATATCCTCACCGGCCTTGTTCTTTTCTTCTCGGATTTCCGTATGATCCGAGTATTCCGGTACGGTGTAGGGAATTTTTTCGAACACCTTGTTGTGATAGAGGGTTGGGGTCTGGATAATACCTTCATGGTTGATGAGAAAGGCATCGCCTCGGCCGCTCAGTTCAAAATCACTGAGCAGTTCATTGAAGCGAGTGGTGTCGAGGGCGGTCCGCAGCACGATAGAAAGAGCCGTCCGGCAGGGTATGTTTCACCGCTATGATAAGATGCGGGACATTGCGAAAACCGAGAAAGACCTCGCTGATATAAAAACCCTTTTCCTGGATCTCCTTGAACCAGTCCTGGCTGCTGTAGTCCTTGCCTTCCAGGGAATAGGGACCGACATAGTTGGTTTGCAAACCATTCTGATCGATCACTCCGAGGTCGACAAAGCCATTGAAACTGTCGCGCAGATTGGTGAGGATGGAGTCGAGCTTTTCCGGTTGGGACAACTCCTCCAATGGGATTTGTCGCGGACGATAAAGGACAGGGCGGAGAGCCGTTCACTGAGAAAAAAGGATATCGAGCGTTTGGCGTTTGAACCGACGCGCAGGGTGCGGAGCAGGTTTTCCGATTCGATCGATTTCTGGGTGAAGTTGTAGTCGATGCTGGTGATGAAGATGAGGGGCAGGAGGGTTACCAGCGAGGTCAGCAGAACGGCAATTTGCCAGATGCGCCGGAAATTGAACATCTGCCGGAACGGACCGGTGGAGAGTTCACTTGTTTTGCCAAAATTCCGGTTTGAACTGGTTCAAAATCGACATAGCCACCTCATAATGCTCCTTTGTTGCGGGACGAAGGCGTAGCCTTCGTCCCACGCTCATGGCATTATGTCCGGTTTTTCTTGCTCTGCACCTTCTCGTTGGCCTTCATCAGGGTCTGGCTGAGCAGCTGGATATCGACCGGTTTCTGGAGGAAGGCGAAGGCGCCCAGTTCCATGCAGAGATCCTTGTCTTTTTCGGTGCCGTGACCGGTGAGGACGATGACCTCGATATCCGGGTTGGTGGTTTTCACCTGGCGCAGGACCTCGATGCCGTCGATGCCCGGCATTCTCAGGTCGAGGATCATGACCTCCGGTTCCTCGTCGGCGATCATGGTCAGGGCCGATTCGCCGTCATAGGCCACGGCCGAGCCCATATCGCGCATGATCAGGCGCTCGGACAGGGTCTGGACGAAATCCCGTTCGTCATCGACCAGCAGTACCTTGGACGGCATCTCAAAATCGTAGCGACGGTAGATGTCCGGCTGATGAAAACCCTCACCGATGCGGGTGGTTATCGACTGCAACACCGGGCACCTTCTCGACGATCGATTTCAGATCTTCCTCCAGGCGGGAGAGCATCAGGACATTTTTGTTGATGGTCAGGGTGATCGCGCCCTTTCGGGCATCGACCGTGACATTGTGTCCTTCCTGGGCCAGTTTGACATCGACCTGGGCGGCCAGCAGGAAATCGTCGAGGGCGGCCTGGGAGTGGGCGGTCTTGGCGACCACATCGCTGCCGGCTTTTTCCAGGATCAGGGCGGCGGCGGCGGCGACGTCGGTCTTATCCATCGGCACGACGATATCATAGAGGCCGGCCGCCCAGGGGTCTTCGCCCCTGTTGAGCATCTTCACCCAGGCGGCGAGATCTTCGTCCTGCTGGCGGATCTGCTGCAGGGCACTCTTTTCGGCAATCCCTTCCCGCTGCATGGCTTCGTTGATGCGGAATTTCAGCTCGGCGACCAGGCAGACCCGCAGCACATGGCTGATTTTTTCCGGGATGAGAAAACTGACCGGACCGGTGATCAGCAGCTGATCTTCGGTCATGAGATTGGCCAGGGCCAGACGCAGATGGGCGACCGAACGTTCTTTTTCATGGGTGAAACGGTTGAAGACCGAGGTCTTGGCGGAAAAGGCGCCAAGGATTTTGCCTTCGTTCATGCCCGAACTTGCCACGGCAGCGGCGACGATCTTCTGCAGATCGATGGTTTGTATGCGGAGGTGGCGGTAATTTCCTTGATCACCGCCGATTTGTTGCTGAAGGCTGCTCCGACTATTGTTATGACAGACATAGAATCTCCTTTTTTGACGAGCTCTGCGAATGATTGTATCAAAGCTAAGAAATATAGCACACATTGGTAAGTGGGCACTGGTTTTCTTCAGATTTCTTGTGGGCAGTCTCATGCACCGCGCAGATCGCCTTTTCCATGGTCGAGTAGATATGATCCCGGCCGATTTTTTCGATCAGATGGGTTCTCTCAAGCACCGCCATGACCGTTTCGTTGACCCCGCAGAAGGAGATATCCAGGCCGGCGCTGCGGACGGTCGAAACGACCAGGGAGAGCACTTCCTCGCCGGAGGCATCAATGTCATTCATGCCGTTGGCGACAATGACGATATGTTTCAGGCTTTTTTTGCTCATCATCCGGTCGGTGATCTTGTCTTCGAGATAACTGGCGTTGGCGAAAAACAGCGGTCCTTCAAAGCGGATCATGTCGATATACTGACATTCCTGCAGGCCATGGAGGACGGAGTTTTTCAGGGATTCGTCGTCATGCCGGGAGAGGGTGGAGACATTGGGCCGCATGCTTTTGTAGAGAAAGACGGCAAGCGAGAGAAAGACGCCGATCATGATACCCTTGTCGAGATGCGGGGCGAAGGCCAGGGTCATGAGAAAGGAGAAGACGGAGATGGCGCCGTCATATTTTTTGGCCTGCCAGGCATGAATAAAACCGGAGGCGTTGATCAGACCGATGACCGCCATCATGATGACCGCGGCCAATACCGATTGCGGCAGATGGTAGAGCAGGGGGGTGAAAAAGAGCAGCACCAGTCCGACGGTGATGCTGGTAAAAAGGCTGGACATGCCGCTGACCGCCCCGGCCTGGAGGTTGACCGCCGAACGGGAAAAGGAGCCGGAGGCCGGATAGGCGTTGGTCATCGAGCCGATGATGTTGGCAAGGCCCTGGCCGATCAGTTCCTGGTTGGGATCAAGTCGCTGACCGGTCTTGGCGGCCATGGCCTTGGCGATGGAGATGGCCTCCATAAAGCCGAGCAGAGAGATGATGATGGCGCTCGACAGGAGATGGGAAATGGCCCGCATGTCGAGCGGCGGCATGGAAAAGGACGGCAGGCCCTTGGGAATTTCACCGACCACCGCACCGCCGCCCATCATCGTCAGTTCCTCGGTTTTCAGAGCTTTGTTGCCGACTCTCAATCGCCAGGTGCGACCGTCATCCTTTGCCCCGGCCGGTACTTGCTCCAACCGCATAGAAGGTCATTTTGCCATTTTCCGCAGGGACACCCTTTAACAGAACATCGCGCAGTTCCTTGCGGAGTCCTGATGCTTTGCTGCTCAACTCTTCAAGGCCGAACTGGATGGTTTTTATTTCATGCTCAGCCTTCAGCATCGCCATGGTATCATGGGTCTTTTTTGCCTCGTCGAGAATCTTGCCGACCTCTGTCTGTTTTTTCTCCAGTTCCGGTTTGGCCTTCATTGCTGCATTGAAGGCGGCTATCAACTCTTGGTTTTTTCCGATTGGATGGTGGCGATATCCACCTTGGTGTCATGCTGGAAGCCGATGGCCCAGGAGATAATCGTGGTCAGGGCCACCGCCACCAGGACGTTCGGGACCTTCGGCGCTATCTTTCTTCAGAACGAACATCAGGATAAAGGCACTGACACCGATGATAAAGGTCGGCCAGTGGGTGTAGTGCACCGCACTCTTGCAGACCTCGATGATGGTTTCATAATGGTGTTCCTTGCCGTCGACATAGACCCCGAACATCTTTTCCAGCTGCGAGGTGACGATGATGATCGCCCCGGCATTGGTGAAACCGTTGACGACCGGATGCGACAGGAAGTTGACGACCAGGCCGAGGCGCAGGACGCCGAGGAGGAACTGGAAGATGCCGACGATCAGCGACAGCAGCAGGGCGTAGGCGATATAGCCTTCACTGCCGGCGGTGGCCAGGGGCGCCAGCGATGCGGCGGTCATCAGCGATACCACCGCCACCGGGCCGGTTGCCAGCTGACGGCTGGAACCGAACAGGGCGGCGATCATCGGCGGCAGAAAGGCCGCATACAATCCGTAATACGACGGCATTCCGGCCAATTGGGCATAGGCCATCGACTGCGGGATAAGGACCAGGGCGACGGTCAGTCCGGCAATGAAATCCTGCCGGAAGCTGTTCGTGTTGTAGCCCTTCAACCAACTGAGAAACGGAAAGATTTTTGTCAGCATGCACTCCACCTATTCATTGTTTGTTTTCCACCATTCTCCGGCAGGACGCCAACAGTTCGCTGTACAGCGTGCCTGCATTATATAAATTGTTGCTTTCCAACTGAATAATTCCATCAACCATGGCCAGGATGATCAGGGCGGTCTTCTTGGCCGACAAGGGGCCGATCGAACCATCCTCCTGGCCGATGATCAGGGCCTTTTCAAAGATCTCGACCAGGCAGGTATAGACAACTTCGAGGTGCCGGCGACAGGTCGGATTTACCGCCGCCAGTTCATGGGTGTAGTGACGACGCAAAAGGAGGAACCATTCTTTTTTGATTTCCGAGAGATGCAGATGATAGGCGACCGCCCCGAGCAGCCTTTCCAGGCCGGAGGGGAAGTGTTCTTCCTGGAAATACAGGGAAAATGCCTGGACCAGCCCGGTTTTGACGTTTTCCAGTACCGAGACGAAAAGTTCTTCCTTGGTCTTGAAATGGTAGAAGATGGTTGCCCCGACAATACCGGTGAGGCTGGCCACCTCGGTCATCGAGGTGTTGGTAAAGCCCTTGCTGGCAAAGAGGATGGTGGCCGTATCGATGATGGCGGCTTTTTTTGATTGTTTCGGCATTCACATGTCCCAGGCTTGCAAATGAATTCAATACTGACTGATCAGTCAGTTAGTACAATATCGAAAAAGATCAGTCAAGAAAAAATATGTGCTGTCGTAAATTTACTGTTCGGGAGGGGAAGGTGGGGTTGAATTCGAAGGCACAAGTCCGCGGTCTAAGAAGGGTCCGGGCCTGTCGGCAAAGGGGCGAGGCAGTCTACTTCGTTTCGTAGATATCCTCAATCCGGTCCTGCAGGACGTTGATCGTCCCGGCCTCCGGTTTGCACTTGCTGAACATATCCTTGGCCTCGCCCTGACATCTTGGGCAGGCATTGAAGGGTACGGTATAGGCATGGAGGCGGCGGTTATTGCCGGAGGCATTTACCTCCGAATAGCCGGGACATTCCGGGCAAAGGTGATAGCTGGTCTTCTCCTGGACGTGAAAACCGGTGGTGTCATAGAAGATATTTTTTTGATTGGTGACAATGCGCCGCTGCTGTGCTTCGTGCTTTCGTGAACCCCGGCCGGCAAACACCCCCAGGGCCTTGGCGCAAAGGGCCTCGATATATTTATTCATTTCCGGCGGCTGAACGAACCGGCTCGGATCATAGTCAGGTTCCCGGACCTGTGAAAAATCCATGCCGGCCATGGCGAGAATAATGCCGAGGTTGGTGTAGGGTAGGGCACCTTCGATGGAGTAGCCGCCCTCAAGCACGCAGATATCCGGGTTGAGCAGCCGGTTGAGCCGGGCGTAACCCTGGGCGGTGAAGTTCATGTTGGTGATCGGATCGGTGTAGTGGTTGTCCTGCCCGGCGGAATTGATGATCAGTTCCGGCTCAAATTCGTCGAGGATCGGCATGACCACCCGTTCCATGACCATGTCAAAGCCGGCATCGCAGGTGTTCGGCGGCAGCGGGATGTTAACGGTATAGCCTTCCGCCGCCGGGCCGCCGGTTTCATGGAGAAAGCCGCTGCCGGGATACAGGGTCCTGCCGTCCTGGTGCATGGAGATGAAGAGGGTGTCGGGGTCGTTGTAGAAAATATCCTGGGTACCGTCGCCGTGATGACAGTCGGTATCGACAATGGCGATTTTCCGCACCCCGTAGTGGTGGCGGATATATTCCACCATGATCGCCTCGATATTGATGACACAAAAGCCGCGGTCACCAAAGACCGTCTGCATGGCGTGATGGCCGGGCGGGCGGACGATGGCGAAGGCCTTGTCCGCCTCCTTTTCCATGACCGCCCGGGCGGCGCGCAGGGTACCGCCGGCCGAGATCAGATGCGATTCGGTGAGCAGTTTCTCCGCCGAGGGAACGCACAGATGGACGCGGTTGATATCGTGAAAGGTCGCCAGTTCAGGATTGAAAAAAAGAATATTCTCAACATCTTCAAGTCCTTCTTCGATGAGCTGATCGCGGGTGTAGAGGAGGCGCTCCTCGCGCTCCGGATGATCGGGACTGAATGCACCAGTCGAAGGCCGGAAAGAGGATCAGGGCGGTTTTGTGCAGGGCGTGGGGCATATAGGATGACATGAATATTTCCTCAGATGGTGGTAAGGCCGGGTCTGATCTGGGCCTTGAGGGTCAGGATTTTTCCAGAGGCTGCAAAGCCGCGAACGACGTTCATTTCCAGCCTTTCGAGAAAATCAATCTCCGGACAGGACTGCATACCCATCTCGGCAACCAGCAGAGAAACCGCGGCCTTGAGGCGCTTCTCGGCATCGGGCATGGTGTAGCGCTCGGAGATGGTTTCCAGGCAGGAGATCTCGGGGATGCTGAGGCGTCCGTCACTGGTGTCGGCATACAGACTGGCCTGTACCGTCAAGCGGGCACGGGCGGCGCCGATGGCGTTGGCAACTTCGTAATTGGCGGGAACAGTGCAGGGCAGAAACAGGGCTTCAGCGAGAAACGACTGGAGTGCCGCCGCCGGGCCGCCGATGGCAATGATCCGTTTCGGTTGTATGCGGCGGCGATGGAGAAGGGCGGCGACGGTATACACCGGCCGGCTGAAAACCTCTTCGATCATGGTTTCGACGGCCAGTCGGATATGCTCGACAAACGATTCGAGCAAGAGGGTTGCCGTGTAATCCGGGGCCTCTGTCGGGCAGAGTGCCAGCATGGCCATTGCCGCCTTTTGCCGCGAGCCGAAGGAAAGTTTGCCGAGGACCACCATGGCGTCGGTGGGGGTCGGCTGCCGACCCACCCTCAGCCATTGATGTTCCCTGACGTTCAGGGCCGATACGAAATGTGCCGTTGTGCCAGGCGACCTTACTGTCGCCGCCGAGACCGATGCTTGTTGTCTTCAGTGCCCGAATCAGGGTGGGACGGCCGGCAACGTCGACGCCGTAGGGTTCGAGCAGGGGGGCACCGTCGACCAGCAGAGCGATATCGGTGGTGGTGCCGCCGATATCGAGGAGAACTGCATCATCCTGCTGGGCCGCCAGGGCCAGGCAGCCCATGACGCTTGCCGAGGGGCCTGAGTGCACGCTTTCACAGGGAAATTCGCAAGCCCGAGAAAAGGGAATGGTGCCGCCGTCGGCCTTCAGTACATGGCAGGGGCAGGTGATGCCGAGATGTCTGAGGCCCTGTTCGAGAGCGTTTTTAAACAGGCTGAACTGCGGCGACAGGGCACTATTCAACCAGGTCGAATAGACCCGTCGTGGAAAGTTGGGCAGACCGGAGATACGGTGGCCGAGACTGACGTGGGCAAAACGGCCGGCCAGCTGTTCGGCCACCTGCTGTTCATGGCGGTTGTTGCGATGGGAAAACTTGGTGACGATACCGATGCAGGTAATGCCCTCCCGGCGCATGGCGTCGGCAGCCGCGTCAATCTTCCCCGGATCGGGGTCGCGGAGAATCTGGCCGCGATGGTCGATGGCCCCATCAAGGAACCAGGTCGCGCAGCTCTTGGTGAAAAAGTCGGGATTCAAGCCCGGTCCGGCCTGCAGCAACATGCCGACGGGCTCAAGGGTGCCGGTGACAATGGCGTTGGTGCAGAGGGTGCTGCTCAGGTGAATCCGTCGCAGTTTGCTGCGGTCACCCGGCATCAGATGCTGCAGCAGGGTGATGATGACATCGGTGAGATGTCGCTGGTCGACGCTGACCTTATGTTTTGCCACCAAGATGTCGCCATCAAGCAACACGCCATCGGCATGGGTTCCGCCGACATCTATCCCGATCATCATGCCTGCACCTTTCCATTCTCAGAGTCCAAAGAGGAAAAATTCAACTCGACTCATCATAGCGCAGCGGCATGGTTTGTCATCGAAAATCCATCACCACCAGCTTCTTTTGTCAATTTCTGTAATCCGATGTATAATGCACTTGGGCACCCACAGCCAATTTTACCGGTAACCGGACATGTTCATGCACATACCGAAACAGATCAAAGAGTTCGGCGCGGCGGCACGCCGGCCGTTCAGCTATAACCCGCGAAAAAATGTCTATATCTGGTTCGGCATTCTCTGGGGCTTGCCGATTCCCCTGGTGACCCTCCTCATGCACGCGCATTTCCTTGACTTGCAGGGAGTCGCAGGGGCGTGCAGCGAAGTGCTCGGCAGCCCCATGCAGTGGTTTTTTCTTGCCCATCCTTTGGTGTTCGGTATTATTTTCGGCATCTTTGGAACCATCAGAAACGACAAGGAAAAAAAAATCGAGGAAATGGTCGGGCAGCTCCAGGAGTTTTCCATCCACGACCCGCTCACCGGGTTGAAGAATCGCCGCTATTTCGCCCATATTTTTCATGATGAATGTGCCCGCAGCCTGCGGCGGCAGGAGGCCTTGACCCTGTTGTTCCTTGATCTCGATCACTTCAAGAGGGTGAATGACAATCACGGTCATCATTTTGGCGACATCGCCCTGCAGGAAACGAGCCGCTATCTGCAGGAACAGTGCCGCCCCTATGACACAGTGGTCCGCTGGGGCGGGGAGGAATTTATCATCCTCCTCAGGGCGACCGACGAACCGGCCGCCATCCACTTTTCCGAAAGGGTAAGACGCGGTATTCAAACGCAACTCAACCCCGACCTGCCGTTTTCGCTGACCATCTCCATAGGGCTCGCCCAATACCAGGATAACGACACCCTCGAAGCCCTGACCGACCGCGCTGACAAAGCCCTGTATCATGCCAAACAAACAGGACGCAATAAGGTTATCCCCTGGAGCATGTTGTCTTGAGTTAACTCAAAAGGTGTTTATCCTAGAAGAAACGGTCCCACAACCCTTTCAGAAAACATATGCAGGCGGTATGCATAAGCCCGAGGGACCCAACAAAACAAGGAGAAACGTCATGCAAGACTCTGCCAATATCCATTTGAAAGTTCAAGAACTCTGCGATTGTTTTGCCACCACCGACCCGCTTAAAGGGATGTCCGATATCAGCCGTGTTCCCGAGGAGGATGAGGCGGCCTTGAAGTGGATTGCCCTGGCCGTTTTGCACGGCATCAACAGCAATGCCGAAAAGATCTGTTTGACCAACACCAGGGGCGGCAATGTCAGGGTAACTGCCGAATACCGGCAAAGCGAATTACCTTCCCCCGGCCCGGCCGTCGGCAAAAAGATCGTTGAGGCTATGCGGGCGATGACGCACATCGAAAAAGAAAAAGAGAAAACCACCCTTGCCTTCGGCATTCGCAACAGCAGTATGGATTTGAAGATCAAATCCCGGCATGAGGGCGGTGATGATCGTATTACCATAACCTTTCCCTGAGCATTTTTTAATGAGCACGCAGTGAACAATATTATCCAGTTACAAAACGGTAATGCAGTTTATTGTCGTTCCATTGCCGGTGGTGAGGAAAAGCCCTGGTTGGTATTTCTGCATGAGGGGTTGGGCTGCACCGCCATGTGGAAGGATTTTCCGGATAAACTTTGCCGGTTGACTGCCTGCCCGGGGCTGGTATATGACCGGGCGGGGTATGGACAATCCTCACCCCTTCGCCGCACTCGGACTGTCCACTATCTCCATGAATATGCCTTAAACGAATTGCCGGAAATCCTTGCCAAGGTAATTCCGGGGCGGAAGTTTATCCTCATCGGTCACTCCGACGGCGGCAGCATCGGCCTCATCTACGGCGCTGAAAAACCTGCCCTCCTCATGGCAATTATCGCCGAGGCGGCCCACGTCTTTGTTGAGCCGGAAACCGTGAGTGGCATAGAGGCGGCGGAAAAATCCTACGGGAAAGGTCATTTTCGCGGACTGGCAAAATATCACGGTGAAAAATACGACGCTGTTTTTAGAGCCTGGGCCGACACCTGGCGGAGCGAGTGGTTTGCATATTGGAATATTGAATATTTGTTACCATCAATTACCTGCCCTCTCCTTGTTCTTCAAGGCAGGCAGGATCAATACGGCACTGAACGGCAGGTTGCGACGATCGTCGGCAAATCTTCAGGTCAGACAAGGTCTGTTATTGTCGAAGATTGCGGCCATGCACCACATCAGGAGCAGCCGGAAAAGGTGCTGCAGGTTTTCGCGGCATATATCGGCCGGCTGGTCAATGGAAGCCGGCCGGCGGAAGGCTCATATCCTCCAGGGTGTTGCGTGACGCCTCAACCTTGATATAGTGCAGCAGGACCGGAGCCAGTATCATCCCTGGAATACCCATGAGTTTCTCGCCGAGAAGAAGGCCGAGCAAGGTCAGCCACATAGGATTCTTAATGCGATCGCCGATAATCTTGCTGTTCAGAAAAAACTCCAGTTTGTGAATAAATACGAGAAAGAACAGGGCCCAAAGGGCCATGTGCGGTGAAATGGTCAATCCGACACTGATGATAATGGTATTGCTGATCAGGTTGCCGACGATGGGCATCAACCCGAAAAGAAAGGTGAGACCGGTAATGACCATGGCAAAGGGGTAATGGTTATAGAGCAGAAAGATGCAGGTTAAGGAGCTATTAATAGACGAGATGACGATTTGGGCACCGAGGACCGTGGCAAAGCTGAGATAAAAGGTATTGGCCCGGGCCATGAGTTCGGCGAAGGTCCTGTCATAAAGGTTGTTGCGGACTAAGACCGGCTCCTGGTCGTCGGGGGAGCGACTATTAATAAAGGCACCGACGGCAATGACCAGGCCAATGATGAAGGTGACCAAATGTATCAGGATGAACTGGGTGTATCTGCCGATGTTGTGCAGCTTATCCATGGCGAACTCCATGGCCTTGCTCTTCAATTCGGCATAATCGGTGAACAAGGGGTAAACACCGAACTTTTCCGATAATGAATCGGCGTATTCGATAACCACCGGGATGGAACGGCGGGCAATTTCCGGCACCTCGGTCACTGCGGTCTTGGTGAAAAGATAAAGACCTGTGCCAAAAGCGGTCAGGAGAATGGCCCCGAGAATGATGGCCAGCCACTTGCGGCCACCGAAACAGAACTTTCGCAGGGCAAAGATGGTGAACAGACCGGTCAGCAGAAGAGTTGTCAGATCGAGCAGACCGACAAAGGCCAGACCGAGAAAGACAATGGTATAGGATAGTCGGACGGGGATATTGCTTGAAAAGCAGACGACCTGATCGGATCTCATGGTTTGGCGGTCGGTGGCGGTTGATTATTTTTGTGAACAGAGGTATTGTCTTCGCCGGAAAAATGCAAGTATAAACCATTTTTTCCAGGAAAAGTCACGTGCTTTTGGGGGGGTGATGAAGGTTTTACAGAGCATCATGGTCGATTGGTGAAAACGATGGGGGACTGCGCATTTCTTGAAAAAAAAATATCGGCAGGACAAATTATCCTCCTCGACGGTGCCACCGGTACCGAACTGGAAAAACGCGGCGTGCCGATGCACGGCAAGGCCTGGACGGCGGAAGCAGTTCTCGCCTACCCCGAGGCGGTGCGGGCGGTGCATCGCGATTATATTTTAGCCGGAGCTGAGGTCATCACCGTCAACTCCTTTTCACTCGCCAAGCACATGCTCCTCCCTGCCGGTTTGGCCGGGCAATTCCGGAAAATGAACGAGACCGCCGTGCAATTGGCCATCCAGGCCCGTGCCCAGGTAGCAACCGCCCCGGTGGCGATAGCTGGGTCGATAGCGCCGACAACCTTCTGTTTAGAGCCGGCAAAAGGCTATCTGCAACACATCGAGGCACTCGCCGGCTACGCCGAACAAGCCGACATTCTTTGTCAGGCTGGCGTCGATCTTCTGATCGTTGAAATGATCGGTGATGTTGAGCAGGGCAGCCTGGCGGTGCAGGCGGCCTGCAGTACCGGCCTGCCGGTGTGGCTCGGCTTCAGCTGCCGAAGGTCGGAGGCGGGACGGCTCATGCTCTGGGACCGCGGCCACACCCTCAGTGAAGGGGTCAATGCCATCGCGAAAATCGGCGGATCGGCAGCCTTTATCATGCATACCGACGTGGCCGACGCCGCCACGGCCTTCAGCGAACTGCAGAAATCCTGGTCGGGCACCCTTGGTGTATATGCCCATTCCGGGGTCTTTGTTATGCCCAACTGGCGATTCAACGACGTTATCTCCCCCGAAGAATATGCCTTGGAAGCAGGGGTCTGGATCGACATGGGCTCGCGAATTATCGGCGGCTGCTGCGGTATCGGACCGGCGCATATTGGCCAGTTGAAGAAAAAGTACTGCTCCTAAGCCGTTGTAAAAAAATAACATGGCCGATGTAACACCCGGAACGGCATAAGGAGCCGTAAGAAAATGGTTCGAAATGGCCCATATTTTCTAACGGCTCCTAAGCCCCGAGGGGCAACAGTCTTCGCCCTGTTTCAAAGACCATCTCTTTGCCGCTGAGCGGATCGCGAAACTCGATCTTTTGCGATAAAAGCTGCAGCGGTCGGCTGAAGTCGTCCGGCCGTTTCGCCAGGAGTGCCGGGTAGCAGCGGTCATGGACGATGGGAAATCCCAGGCTGCTTAAGTGCAGACGCAGTTGGTGCTTTTTGCCGGTGTGGGGCAATAGTTCAAAGAGGGCCTGCCGGCCCTTGGCCTGCACCAGACGGATACGACTTCGGGCGTTGACCGTTCCAGCACAGATACGCATGCGAAACCAGGGGTCTCCCTCTTCAATGCGGTTCTCCACCAGCCATTCGGTTTGTCCGCAATCCCCGGGAAAGGAGGCGACTGCCGCATAGGTTTTGCGAACCTGTCCGGCCATGAACAGCTGCTGGTAAGCCCCCCGGCTCTTTTTGTTTACCGAGATGAGAACAAGGCCCGAAGTTTCCCGGTCAATCCTGTTGATCGGCGACAGCAAAGGGTTGTCGGTTTGTTCTTTGAGCCTGTTGATCAGCGTTTCCCGGACATAGGGTCCGGTTGGTGTGACCGGGAGAAAAGGGGGTTTGCAGGCCACCAGCAGATGGTCGTTGTGAAAGAGGATCCGTTCCTGAAAGGGAATCACCGGTTCCTCGGCCACCTCACGATAGTAGAACAGTCGCTGATTCGGCAGATAGGCGGTTTCCAGAGTCACCGGTTGCCCGTCTTCGGTCAGCACCTTGCCGATGCTCAACCGGTCGATCCAGGTCTGGAGAGGGATTTTCGGAAACCGCCCGGCGAAAAAATCGAGCAGGGTCGGATATGGAGCGCCCGTGTCCGGCAGGTAAACTACCGATGGTCCCAAGGCAATGCCCAAAATGATCCCTGTCGTTCAATTTGAAAGTTTAGCAAGGGGCAAGTCGGTTACTTCTTTTTATCGTTTATCGAGAAATCGCTGGACTCGTTTTTGCTTTTCTTCGCCGCTTTTTTTTCCTTTTGCGTCATTGCCGGTTTCTTCTTTTCCTCTTTTTTGCTGCTTTTTTCTTTGGACATGGTCGTACTCCTTTGTGGTGAATATTGAACTTCGAGTAGCTGCTCCGCACCTGTCATTATACTGCAGCCGCAGGATTGTCGACCTACAAAGTAATGCATGTGGAGAGGCTCGGCAAGCGGCATTACACTCTCAGCAGCAATCGATATTGACAGGCGTCAACGGTTGTTATAGAAAATAAAGCGTATGTATAAGAAGATGCAGGGATCTTCTCAGCCTTGCCGGAAATTCCCGGCAAGGTCACGGTTTGAAAGGCCTTGCCACGCCACCGATGCAGTGCACCGTTGATAATGAAATGAAGGAGAGGACCATGCCGCAGGTAATCCGGTTCGGCAGCACCATGGGGTTTGTGAGCATTATCGTTTTCCTCTGGATGATGGCTGGGCCATTGCCGGCACTCGCTGAGCAGCCGACTTTGACTGTGGTTGCCGCCTATGACGGCAAGGGCGACATTTTCACCGAATTCCACAAAAAAACCGGGATTCTCATCTATTTTCTCGATATGTCTTCCGGGGAGGTTCTTGCCAGGACCGAGTCAGAGAGTGGAAAACCCCTCGCTGATCTGTGGTTTGGCGGCGGGGCCGACAATTTTATCAAGGCCGGGGAGAGGGGCTTGCTGGAGGCGTATCGGTCGCCGGAAGCGGAGGCTGTCCCAGCCCAATACAAAGATGCGGACGGTTATTGGACCGGAGTGTCACTGGTGTTAACCGGCCTCATGGTGAATACCGATGTGCTGGCCGAAAAAAATCTCCCGGTTCCGCAGGGCTGGGCCGATCTTATCAAACCCGAATATAAAGATGCGGTGCTGGTGGCCGATCCGTCCATCTCTGCCACAACGTTCACCATGGCTGCCTGCCTTCTTCAGAAGATGGGGACGGAGGAAGGGTGGAAATACCTCGAGGCCCTCGGCAAGAATGTACCTTTCTTCACGAAAAGCAGCAGCGATCCGCAAAAGAAAGTCGCTAACGGCGAGATGGCCGTGTCCATTGTCCCCTTGTCGAAGGAATTGATCACCTTGAAGGCCAGATCGCAGGTTCAGGCGGTTTTTCCGAAGGATGGCATCCCCTGGATGCCATCGGCAGTGGCGATTTTCAAGAACGCCAGGAATCCGGCGGCGGCCAAGGCCTTTGTCGATTGGGCCTTGAGCCTTGAAGGCCAGAAAATCATCCAGAGCAAAGACCCACGGATTATGGTGCGCCCGGAAATTGCCATTCCCAAGGAGATGGACGGTGTTGTGCTGGAGGATCTGATTGCTGCGGATATCAGCAGAATTGGGGCGGAGCGGCAACAGATCCTTGCCGGCTGGACCCGGCGGCTTAGTGGTAAACCCTGAAAAGAAGGGTGGCCGCACCGGCATTGCGGGTTTACGGGGTCGGTAAATCCGGTAAGTCAGATTATTTAACCGGAAAGGATACGTTATCAGCCGGATCCTGTGCCGTCGCCAGGTGCTTTGCGCTGGGGAATTCCTTGATATACAGATCACGCTGTGGGTAAGGCATGGAGATTTTGTGTTCGCGGAAGGCCCGGTCGATCTCGAAATTGATGGCGCTTTTAATGAGCAGCCGTCTATCGATATTGGCGAGATGGCAGCGCAGTTCAAAGTTCAGGGAATTATCGCCGAAGGCGAGGAACAGGACAAGCGGCTTCGGAGCGGAACCGTCGTTTATGACTTCATCGTTGTTTGTGGCGATCTCTAAAAGAATGGTACGCACCAGGTCTATATCACTGCCGTAGGCAACACCGACCGGCACGATGAGGCGGCCGAAATTGTCGTTCAGCATCATGTTGGTTACCTGGTTGGAGATCAGTTCCGAGTTTGGAACGATGACATCGGAGCGGTCGAAAGTCTGGATCAGCGTCGATCTTACACTGATCTTTTGGACGTAGCCTTCGGTATTGCCGATTTTGATCCAGTCGCCACGTTTTACCGGGCGTTCAAAGAGGATAATCAGCCCGGAGACAAAGTTGTTGACAATATTCTGCATACCGAAACCGATTCCGACCGACAGTGCTCCGGCAATGACCGCCAGATTGGAAAAACTGAATCCGGCAAAGGAAAGACCGACGATCACGGCCAGGGCCAAGCCGCAGTAGCCGGTCATGGTGACCAGTGTTTCCTGGGCACTGGGAGAAAAGCCGGCCTGCCTTAGCCATCGTTTATCCATCTGCATCTTCACCCAGGAGATGAAGGTCCAGCCGCAGGCGAAGATGAACACGCCGAAGGTTATCCGGGCCGGGGCGATAACAAGCCCGCCGAGGTTAATGCCATCCATCAGGTAGCCGTGGATCTTTTTTTCCTCGGCATCCGGCAGTCCCCAAAGTTGCAGGAAAAGCCAGAAGCCGAGAGCCCAGGCGAGGAGCTTGAAGATCAGCCTTATCCAGGTCATACCGGTCAGATTGTCCTTGGCGGAGAGACCGAGTTTATGGCGCAGCCCCTGCTGCCAGCGATATTTGCCGATGAAAAAACCGCCGATGGTCTGGTCGAGGAAGAAGAGACTGAGTCGCAGCAAGGTTCCCAGGAGAAAGGTGCCGAGCAGGCCGACCAGGACAAAGAGGGAGAAGTTGCGGTAGCCTGAGAGTTCGATGATTATTGCCAGAATTGCTATCAGAGTAATCCCCAGTTTCCTGGGTTTTTCCATCCGGGCAAGCTGCTTGGAGAGTTTCATCGGCCAAAGAAACCACACACCAGAGACACAGATACCGCAGATGATGACGGACTGGGCAAGCTCAAGGAGGGTGGCGAGGGCGGAGAAGTCAAAATCGGCAAGGATGTCGAGGCGAGTGAAAAAAAATAGCAGCACAGCGAGCAAGGTGAGCATTTTGAAACGACTCACCGCGACAGTGGTCGAAGGGGTCCCGGCCGGTGCCGGCTGCAGGTGAGCGCGGAGATGAAAGAGCACCAGTGACAGGTAATACAGGCTGAACGAATAGAACAGCCATGGGCCAAAAACCGGAGCTTGGGATCCCAGATTGATGTATTGCAGATAGCCGCCGGCAAACAGTGTCGCCATGGCAACCGGCAAGGCCAGGATGCCCCGAACGGCAGGTCTCTGTTCGTCGTTCTGGTCGTGAAGGGATGAGATCACCCGCCGCTGCAGGATTCGGAAAAGTTTCAGACCGGCAAAGGCGCCACCGGCCATAAGAAGCACGAGGATGAGCAACATGGGCAGGGTCAAGTCCCGTATGCCGGCCCGCTCCGCCACATATTCTCTGAACTGGCTGGATACTGCCTCTGCCGTCGGCAGAGTTGCCGTCAGACGGCCAAAAAAGGTCTGCGACCTTAAAAAGACGCTGGCCGCCTGCAGAAGCTTACTCTGCTCCACCAGCTCATTTTCCAGGCGGGTGGTCAGGGTTGCCGCCAATCGGCATTCCGAAAGAGTCACCAGAAGGGCCTGTTTTTGTTTCTGGAGGTTTTTACGTTCCTTGACTATTTCTGCCAGTTCATGTTCGGTGGCTGGTCCCAGCGAGGTTGTTTCCTGCTCAAGATGGCTGATTTGGCCTGTGGCAGTTTCAATGCAGGCGTTGGCCGTGTGGCTGAATTGCTCGACCTGCTGTTTCGCGGTTTCGAGTTGTTGCGGAGTAATCTGCCCATCTTTCATCTGACGGGAGATTTCCCTGATCTTGGACTGGGCTTTCTCAAAATTGAAGAGCCGCGGTTCGGGGTCGGCAGACCAGGCAGAAGTCGCATGAACAACTAGGAAAAAGAGCACAAAGACAAGCGAAAGGAACGAGGATTGGTGTTTTTCAGCCATTGATATGTAATAAACCTCGAAGAATTTTTATCCTGTTGAAATCTTCAACCCGGAAATGTTTCTAGGCGCTTGAGGGCCTGGATGAAGGTTGATTTTATAACCATTCCTGAAATATTTACCGCAACTATTTCCATTTCCGGACTACTTGTTCTGCCAGGAAGCCGGAAAATTGAGTTAAAATTCTTTGCTATCTATGCTATTGTTTTTTTACGGTGAGCCTGGTTTGTCCGCCCACTAACCCTCTGCTTGTCAGCTGATAAATTATGAAATATGCATCTCATAACAAAGCAACATTCGGTTTTTTCATAACATTTCTCTTTGCATGGACCCTTTGCATTGAGGTCTCGACGGCATGCGCCGATTTTCAACGTACGAAAATAGCGGTGCTTGATTTCGAGCTCATCGGCGGAAAGCAGGAAACATCAGGGATGGGGGCAATAGTCTCCGAATGGTTTACCACAGGTATTGTAAAGTATGGTCGTTTCGATGTTGTCGAACGTGCTATGTTACAAAAAATCGTCACCGAGCAAAAGCTCTCGGCCACCGGCATGATCGACGAGACAGGTGCCGCAACACTCGGCAAAATTCTTGGTGTAAAAGTTATCATCTCCGGTTCAATCGTCAAACTCCGTGACTCCATAGAAATTAACTCACGGGTGATTAATGTCGAAAATGGTTCTATTATTGCCGCAGAGAGCTCTCGTGGCAGTGCCAACACTGAATTGCACGCTCTTGTCGATGAATTGCTCGCAAAAATTATCGGCAATTTCCCCCTCACCGGATATGTCGTTAAGAGAAACCCAAAAACAGTCATCATTGACCTTGGACTCAGTTCTGGTCTGGCCTCCGGCACTGAATTTTTTATTTATAAGGAAGGGGAGGTCATAAAGCATCCAAAAACCGGAGAAATCCTTGATGTTGAACAGATTATTACCGGCAGGTTGATCGTCACAAAAGTCAGTCAAAGCATTGCAGAAGGCGAAATCCAAAGCGAAGAAGGGGGCGGTATTCAATACGGACAATTGGTAAAAAGCGTTCAGAAAGAGGATTCTAAAACTCCTGGCAAAAAACAGGAAAAGACGGCTGAAAAACCAGTAGTTAAGAACCCGCCGGCAATCCAGGAATCAGCCCCGATTGCAGCCACAACTCAAAAACCGGAAAAAACAATTGCTAAACAAACAGTAAAGGATAATCCAGCAAGTACCAAAAACACCGTTTCCCCAGAAACTCCTGTGCCGTCGGCTGGGCAAGTTCAAGAAAAGACCAAGCCGGTAAAGAATGAAGCAAGCCAACAAGATGGCGATATTTCCATTCGAAACGATGGGTGACTCAAGGCCGTATTCCGGTGTACTGGCAGAGAAAATATTCTATCGAATCAGTGAGAATCCCGGAATTACCTTGGCGAAATCCTACTATAAACCCATACGGTTACAGGCAGTCGACCAACAGAGGACGCCATGGACGAGGTGTGTAAAGCTGTTTTCACTCAATTAATGACCGACAGACCCAGGTAACTGTCACCTGCAAAGGAGATGTTTCAGTATCTTCATGGTGAAGACAGCTGCAGAATAGCCTGGTTGGCGATAATCAATCCAAAAATCCCGGTAATAGTCGGCAGACTGCCCAGGACATTGCGTTTTCGGCCCCTGTCGGCATAGGGACTGGTATCGATGCCTTCGTCTTCTTCCGGCAACTGGTAATCAAAATCAATTTTTTCGATAGAGTAGACGCAGGAGATGCCCTGGCCGACGCCCCGCCGGCGCAACCGTTTGCGGAGATGCCTGGCGAGCGGACAGTTGGATGTGGAGAAAAGATCGCCGGAGCGGATCAAGGTTGGGTCGGTGCGCAGGGCAGCACCCATGGAACTGATGGTCGGAATCTTGTTGATATAGGCGCCATGCAGGAGCTGGGTTTTTGGATTGAGGGAGTCAATGGCGTCGATGAGAAGGTCGGGCCTTGGTTCAAGGATCTGCCCCAGGGTCTCTTCACCGGCAAAGAGCTGCAGCGCCTCGACCTGGCATTGTGCATTGATGGCCAGGATCCTTTCTTCGGCAACCTCTGCCTTGGCCCTGCCAAGAGTGGTTTCCAGGGCGAGGAGCTGGCGGTTGATATTGCTTGGCTGGATGGTATCGTAATCAACGATACGCAGGTGCCTGATCCCGGCCCGGACCAGTCCTTCGACTACATAGCCACCCACGGCGCCAAGACCGACCACCGTAACCATCCGCGACTGGAGGAGGGCAAAACGTTCTTCACCGAGCAGTCGCCGTGTTCGAATAAATCTTTCCATAAGAATATAAAGTTAAATTATTGCGTCACGCATCAAAAAATCTCTGCAAAACCACACATCATGTTGCACGCACCGCGGCAAAACGCCGATCTCGACAACACCGCCACCTGGGCAAAATATTCGCCGAAACTCTGTCAGCACTGTGCCGCCCCCTGCTGCAGTCTGCCGGTTGAGGTGAAGACCGGGGATCTGGTCCGTATGGACCTGATCGAGGAGTTTTCCTTGCAGGAAGATGTGAAATACCTCGCCAGAAAATTAATGAAACAGCGGCTTGTCGACCATTTTCATGCTCGCACGGCAACCTTTACCCTGGCCAGACGGGCCAGTGGTGACTGCATCTATCTCGACAGTCACAGCAGGCGCTGCACTATTTATTCCCGCCGTCCCGAAACCTGTCGCAACCATCCGCGGATAGGGCCACGCTCAGGGTACTGTGCTTTCAGGATGAAACACCAGTACTGAGTCTTTTGTTTATCCTGTGAAGATGGTGCAACCCATTGGAATATAGTAACAATCTCTGATGGATGCCATGGCGGTTACGCCGCGGGCGACCGATTCGGCAAGCTTCCAGACATCGACTGAAAATACCTGCCGTAATGGCTGTTCAACATGGAGAAAACGGTTGAAAGCTTCGTGCAACTGTGCATCCCAGAGGCTGCTGTAGCGGAGAAGATCGTCGGGATAGACGGTCGAGCGGTCGCTGCCCTCGGAATCAACGGCAAAAGGGGCAATAATATTGAATGTGCCGTAATCATTGGTCAACTCTTCGCCTGCCTCGATGTCTCTGATGGCAATCTCAAATCTGTAGGGAGTCAAACAGCAATTTGCCTTGAAGCTGTGGTTGATGAACCGTTCGTTGTCCCAGCAAAAGATCAGATGGCCTTTATTATTTCGGTAGGAATAGGTGAGAATGGCTTCCCGGCAGGGCAGGGACATGCGCTCCAGCCGGTCCATGGGGATCTCGCGATCCAGGTCATCGAAAACCCAGGTGACGGTGCCTTGCGGGATTTTCGCGGTGGCTACCACCCCGTTGCCTTTGCTGTCGCTGATGTGGCTTACTTTTGTGCAGGGTATGATCATGGTCGCACTACCTCTTGGTGATGTGCTTTCGCATGAGAATAGCGTGGCCGCCGTCCTCGTAGTAGCCAAGGCGAAAGCCATATTGTTCAAAACCGTGTTTTTTGTACAGATTGACTGCCGCGGTGTTGTCGTCGCTCACCTCCAGGGTGAGCATATGGCAGTGTGCAAGCCTAACAATCTCTTCGCAAGCAGCGATCATCTTCCCGGCGAGGCCGCGGTTTCTTGCCGCAGCAACGATACCGAACGAATAAATCCTCATTTTTCTGCTGTTTTTTCGACCGAGTAAGATGGCATATCCGACGATTTCAAAGGTGTCTTGTTGTCTGGCAACAATAACATGGGCGTGTTTTATCAGATGCCGCAAGCTCTTTTTCGAGCACCGGTCGGTGTGGAAAAGATCAATCTCCAGCGCCGCCAGCCGGTCGACATCATGGGTTGTTGCCGGGCCAAAAACGCAGGCGGGGTTCATTTCGTATGCTGCCTGCTGTTCAGCCTGTTGATAAATTCCCTGAGGATGATCCGGTACAACTCGTTGCCCATGATCTTATCTTCAACTCCGTGCTCCAGGGAAGGGTTGTCGTTGATCTCGATGATTACCGGCTGGTCACCAACCATTTTGATATCTACCCCGTATAGACCCTTGCCGATGAGCGAGGTGGCCTTGATCGCCAGTTTTCGCACCTTGGCGGGGATACTGTAAAGAGGTATGGTTTCATAGCCACCAGCCAGTGGAATGCGGTTTGCCCGGTGTTGGATGATCTGCCAGTGGCCACGGGCCATATAGTATTTGCAGCCATAAGATGCATTCGCCTCCGAGCATGCCGATACGCCAGTCAAAATCGGTGGGCAGGAACTCCTGGACCAGAAGGATCGAAGAGCTGAAAAAAAGTTCGGCAATGGTTTTTTCATATTCCTCCCGGTTCGTGACCTTGGTGACCCCGATGGAAAAGGAGCCGTCGGGCACTTTCACCACCATGGTTGCACCGAGGGCCTGACTCAGTTCTTCGTAGCTTGCCGGATTGGTTTTGAAGACCAGTCGTGAACGGGGACAGGGTATTTTTTCCCGGTCGAGGAGCTCCTTCAGGTAGACCTTGTTGGTGCAGAGGATGATTGAAGTCGGGTCGTCGATGACCACCATATCGGCCTGTTGGGCTTTTTTCGCCAGCTGGTAGGTTATGTGGTTGACCGCCGTGGTTTGCCGGATAAAAAGGGCGTCAAACTCCATCAGCCGGGAGGAGTCGTCGGCGGTGATCAGTTCAGCGTGAATATTCATTTTTTTCGCCTCGGAGACAAAAAGATTCAGGGCCGAGGTGTTGCTGCAGGGAATTTTTTCCTTGGGGTCGTGGAGAATTGCCAGATCGTAGCCGAACGACTTGCGGCTTTTCGGATAGTGCCAGATTTTTTTATTGAAACGGTCGATGGCGTTGGCAAAAAGGGTTTGCTGGGCATCATCAAGTTCGCTGAGGGCCATGGTGCGGAAATGTTCGAGCTGGGTAAAGGTAGTGTCGGAAAAGGTCGCCTTCAGCATGGGAAAGGGAAATTGGTCGAAGATGAACTTGGCCAAGCGCTTCAGGGACGGTTCTTCGCAATCACCGAAATAGATATCAATGGTACAGGGTGAGTTGTTGCCATTCAAGACGGCGAAGCCACTGACCCATGAATGACAGGTTTTTTTTAATAAGCCCTGGAGCTTGATGGTTCGGTCACCATCCAGACTGTTGATGGCATCGACGGCGGGAATGACTTTGTGCTTGCGCGCCTGAGCCAGCAAAGAACAATAGTATCCTTCGGAATTGTAGCTGAGATCACTGCATAAGTTGATGATCAGGAATTTTTCCTGGCTCAACTGCTCATTTTGCAGGTATTCCCCGGCGGTGATGATACTCTCGGTTTCATAGTAGGGTTTCCAGTCGGAAACGCTATCCAATATAATCAGGGTTGTTTGCATGGTGAAACCTTAGCGTGCCGGCCGTGCCCTTGAGGGGCGGCCGGCATGGAGTTGTTCTTCTGAAGCGCGGTTTGTAATACCAATGCAGTGCATCAGCCGCGCGCCCGCTCTTTTATCGGAATATAACAATAAGATTTTGGCCCGATGTAGTCGGCGCGTGGGCGGATGAGTTTGTTGTTACTCCATTGTTCAAGAATATGTGAGGTCCAGCCGACGGTCCGGCTGATGGCAAAAATAGGTGTGAACAGCTCCGTCGGCAGGCCAATGGCATGATACAGTGAAGCGGTGTAGAGATCGACATTCGGGAATACCTTGGTACGTTCGACAACGATCTTCTCGATCTCCTGAGTGATCTCGAAATAGCTGGTGTCACCGGCTTTTTCCGATAGTGTCTTGGCGAAGTTGCGCAACAGATCGACGCGGGGATCTTCGCAGCGGTACACCCGGTGGCCAAATCCGGGGATTTTCTCCTTGTTCGCCAGCCTGTTTTCAATATAGGCGCGGGCCTTGTCGGGTTCGCCGATTTCCTGCAGCATGAGCATGACCTCCATGTTGGCACCGCCGTGCAGCGGGCCTTTCAGGGTGCCGATCGCCGAGGTTACCGAGGAATAGATGTCGGCCATGGTCGAGGCGGTAACCCGCGCTGAAAACGTCGAGGCATTAAGTTCATGGTCGGCATGAAGGATGAGGGCGGCATCAAAGGCCTTTTCGGCCATCGCATCCGGTTCCTTGCCGAACAGGGTGTAGAGAAAGTTGAAGGCTATGCCGTGGCCGGGAATTGGTTTTATCGGCTCCTTGCCTTCGCGCAGTCGCTGGTGCGCGGCAATGAGGAGAGGAATGCGCAGGGCCAGACGCTGCGCCTTGCGCAGACTGGCGTCAAGGCCGGTATTGCCGCTGTCCGGGTCCCAGTGGCCAAGGGAGGAGACGGCGGTACGGATAACCTCCATCGGTGTGGCGGCTTTCGGGAACATCCGCAGGATCATGACGGTTTCAACGGGCAGGGACATGGAGCCGGTGAAGCCGGCAAGAAAGGCTTTGAATTCGGTCGGCCGCGGCAGGGCTCCGTACCAGAGAAGGTAGGCAACCTCTTCGAAGGTTGATTGTCTGGCCAGTTCGATGGCATCGTAGCCACGATAAACCAGTCGGCCTGCATCGCCGTCAATATAACAGATCTCCGATTCACAGATGGTAATATCGGCAAGCCCGAGACCAACATTTTGCGATGGGACCTCCTTTTCAGCAGCGTTTGACATGGTGATACCTCCAAATAAACTAACCCCGGTAAACGGGACAAATACCTTCACGAAATTCGTTAATAAAAAACAAGAAACAACTTTCTAAAAAGAAAGGTTAGCAAATAAACGCTGAGAGTATAGCACAATCAGTGGCATTGGTGGTTTTTTTTATTTGTCCTTGCCTGTTGTCTCAAAGCACTCTACATTGGCAGATGCTTTGTCAAACATTCGCTTCATCCCATCCTCGTCAGAGGCGATGCTCCCTTTTGAGAACCCATCATGGCAAAAAAAAAGAATAAAGGCCGAGAATGCCGAGGAGAATATCGAAGTGGGGAACTTTCTCGTGCAAGGCCTGGCGAAACGCCCTGCCGGCAGCGAAATTATTGCCAAATTCGCCCTCGATTCCAACGGCATCCTCCAGGTGAGCGCCATAGAAAAGGCCACCGGCCTGGAGAAATCCATCACCATTGACAACGTCATGAGCGATTTATTCAGGGATTCTGTGGCTGCGGCTCGTGACAAGATTCGCAAGCTCTTTGGCGAGAAAGGCAGAGATGAACAAGAGCCGCACAGGCCAGGGCAGGGCGACAGTAATGTGGCCGAGCCGAAGACCATGCGCAACAGTCGCCGGGTGCAGGCCGAGGCCTTGATCGAAAAGGCCCGCAGTCTTTTTGATAAGGCTGGTGAAGACGACCGAGAGGACATGATAAACCTGTTAGAGGCCATAGGCCAAGCCTTAAGCGACGACGATGAAGACCTTCTTCAGGAGAACATGGATGAACTTTCTGAAATTATTTTCTATTTGGAGTCGTAAAGGATGGCACGTTGTCCTCTATGTCGCGCTCGGCTAAAGGGCCAATCCGTGTGTGGTCGCTGCGATGCCGACTTGAGTATCTTGCAGACAATTGAAGAAACCGCCGATATCCTGGCCAGGCGGGCGGTGAAGGCGCTTGTCGCGGGCGATGTGTCCGCTGCCGCAAGCCAAGCGGCGGCAGCCAGGGAACTTCATGCAACGCCTTTTCACCATGCTCTTGCCGGATTTGTAAACTCACTCTGTTAGGACATCAAGTGGAATATCTAGCTCTCGGGCAACAGCGGAAATGGTTTCAACAGTGCCCTGCCGCTTGCCGGTTTCGAGCTGCGACAGATACGGCTTGCTTATTCCCACCCGCTTGGCCAATTCCTGCTGAGTTAGGCTGCGGTGTTCCCGCCAAAGTTTGATTGGCGACTCCCCGGCCAGTTCGCGACGTATGATTTCGCCGGGAATAAGAAACTCCTTGCCGACGATGTATTTCTCATGAAAATCGGCAACGACTCGGGAATCGGCTTCATCCTCGAGCAGATCCAAAAAATGTTGATAATCTTCGTAAGAAATAACAGCAAATTCGGGTTTGCCATCCTTTTCAATGAGTTGTGCCTTCATTGGTATGCTTCTCCCCTGGGTGCGATGCGCACGACTGCGATGAGAAGGGCCTGTTCATGAATTGTGTAAATAACCCTCCAATCTCCGATTCGCAATCGATAACCAGGATGGTTGGTGAGCTTTTTCACATTATTATTGGGCGCCATCGGGTCAGGCGCCAGGGCCTCGATTTTCTCTATGACCAGTCGTGCGGTATTGCGCGGCATGGATTTAAGTGTTTTTCGAGCTGCTTTCGAATATTCTATTGAGAACATGCCTTATGTTAACATATTGCTAACCAGTGAGCAAATTTTATTCCGAGGAATAACGAATTCCGCAAAGGAGGTGGCGCCTTGATTTTGGGGATATGATCGAGAATGGATTTTCGAATTATCCTTCATCCTCTTATTTCTTGACCGACCTGCCCTTCAGCCACTGCTGCAGTTGTTCCATATAAATATAGAATACCGGCGTAACATAAAGAGTCAAAGTCTGGCTAAACAATAAGCCGCCGACCACCGCCAAACCGAGCGGCCGCCGCGATTCCGCACCGGCGCCGTAGCCGAGGGCAATCGGCAGACCGGCCATGAGCGCCGCCATGGTGGTCATCATGATCGGCCGGAAACGGATGATGCAGGCCTCGCGGATGGCGTCGTGCGGGCTTTTCCCCTGCTGCTGAGCGACCACGGCAAAGTCGATCATCATGATGCCGTTCTTTTTCACCAGACCGATGAGCATAATAATGCCGACAAAGGCATAGATCGACAGCTCGGTGTTGAAAATCAACAGGGTCAGCACCGCCCCGAAGCCGGCGAAGGGCAGGGCGGTGAGGATGGTCAGGGGGTGGATGAAGCTTTCGTAAAGGATACCGAGAACTATGTAGATGACCACGATAGCCAGAGCCAGGAGCCAGCCCATGCTCGCCTGGGCGTCCTGGAATTGCTGGGCATTGCCCTGGAAGGTGGCGGTAACTCCGTCCGGCAGGACGGAACCATTGAGCTTTTTCAGATCGTCGAGGACATCGCCAAGGGCTACTCCCTGTCTGGTATTAAACGACAGGGTCACCGACGGCAGTTGTCCGGTGTGGTTGATGGACAGTGGTCCGACACCCTCACTCAGCATCGCCACCGAGGTGAGGGGTACCAATTTTCCTTGGCTTGCACGGATATAGAGCTTGTCGAGCACCGAGGCATCGGTGCGGTAGCGGGGCAGGAGTTCCATGATCACATCATACTGATCGGTGGCGCCGTTGATGGTCGAGACCACCCGACTGCCGTAGGCGCTGTACAGGGTGTCCTCTATCTGGCGCGGCGAGATACCGAGAAGCAACGCCTGGTCGCGGTTTATTTCGATGTGTAGCTCGGGGTTTTCCAGCTGCAGGTCGCTTGACACATCGAGGAGGTCGGGTTTATCCCGCATCGCCATTTCCAGGGTTTTTGCCGACTTATAGAGTTGATCGAGATCAAGCCCCTGCAGGGTTACCTGGTACAGGCTGCGGGTACGGCGCCCGCCGACATTGATCGGCGGCCGATTGATCGGCATCGCTCGTATCCCTGGAACCGAGTTAAGTTTCGGCCGAAGGATTTGAATAACCTGGTCGACATTCTCCTTCCGTTCAGCCCGGGGTTTTAAAACAACCAGCATAAAGGCCGAGGTGTCGATATCGACCAGGAAGCGATCGACGTTCGGGTCCTTCTGCAGTATCGCCGCAAGCTTCATGGTGTGCTCGACCAGCGATGGCCAGGACAGATCCTGGGCTGTCTCTGTTGAAATCATGATCATATCGCGATCTTCGGCGGGGATGAAGCCCTTGGGGACAATAGTGAAAAGGTAGAATGTCGCCACCAGCATGACCAGGGAAAATAGCAGGGTCGTCAACCGGTGACGCAGGACAAAGAGCAGGCTGCGATCATAGAGACCCACCAGACCCTGGTACATCGCCTCGCTGGCCAGATAGATCCGCCCATGGTGAATGAGATGCGGTTCGCGGAGGAAGCGGCTGGCAAGCATCGGCGTCAGCGTCAGACTGATGATGCCGCTGACCAGGACGGCAATGCCGATGGTTACCGCGAATTCCCGGAACAGGCGACCCATCATGCCGCCTAGAAAAAACAGGGGAATAAAGATTGCCACCAGCGAGAAAGTCATGGAAATAATGGTGAAACCGACCTCTTTTGCCCCATCAATAGCGGCCTGCAGGCGACTCTTGCCCATTTCCATATGACGGACGATGTTTTCCAGCATGACGATGGAGTCGTCAACGACGAAGCCGACCGACAGGGTGAGGGCCATGAGCGACATGTTGTCAAGGCTGTAGCCGAGCGGGTACATGACTGCAAAGGTGCCGATAATGGACATCGGCAGAGACAGACTGGGAATGGCTGTCGCCGAGATGTTGCGGATGAAGAGAAAGATCACCATGATCACCAGACCAAGGGTGAGAATCATGGTGAAGCGGATCTCGTCGACCGAGGCCTTGATCGACAGACTGCCGTCGCGGAGGACCGTCAGTTTCGCCGAGGCCGGCAGGGTCTCGGAAAGGTTCGGCAGGATGGCTTTCACGGCATCGGCAACCGCCAGGGTGTTCATGCCCGGCTGCTTGTAAACGGCGAGAAAAATCGATTGGGCCTTGGTTGTCGTGGTGAAGAACCAGGCGGCGGACTGGTCGTTTTCAACACTGTCGATGACTGTAGCGATCTCTGCCAGTTTCACTGGACGGCCATTGCGGACCGCCACCACGATATCTTTATACTCCCTGGCCGTGGACAGTTGGCCATTGGACTGGAGGGTGACTTTGCGTTGCGAGTTGTTGAGCTGGCCCATTGGTCGGTTGCTGTTTTGCGCATCTATTGCGGCGGCGATTTCCCCGCTGTCGAGGCCCAGGGCCTGCATGGCGATCGGGTCAAGTTGAATGCGCACTGCATATTTCTGCGAGCCGCGCACCTGCACCTGGGCGACACCGAGAATGGTGGAAAGGCGCTGGCTCATGGTCTGGCCATAGCGATCCAGTTCGGTCAGCGGCAGGCTCTGACTGGACAGCGAGATATACAGTATGGGAATGTCGGCAGGGTTGGCCTTGCGGAAAGAGGGCGGAGTCGTCATGCCGTCCGGCAGCTGGCGGGCAGCCGAACTGAGGGCCGACTGCACATCCTGGGCGGCGGAATCGATGTCTCGATCAAGGGAAAACTGCAGGGTAATCTGGGTACGGCCGGAGGTGCTGACCGAACTCATCGAGTCAATGCCGGCGATGCTTGAGAACTGTTTTTCCAGGACGGTGGCGACCGATGCGGCCATTGTTTCGGGGCTTGCCCCGGTCAATGTAGCAGTGACATTGATGGTCGGATAATCGACATTGGGCAGGTCGCTGACCGGCAGTTGTTTGTAGGCGATGAGACCGAAAAGGAGAATGGTCAGCATCGACAGGACGGTCATGACCGGCCGGCGGATAAAGATGTCGGACAGGGAGATCATTGGGTGCTCCGGGGTCTTTCCATGGTCTTCTCAGCCGGGCCGGAGGCCTGGCCAATGGAAGGCTTGCCGCGTTCCTCAACCTTGGTGCCGTTGGTCAGTTGCAGCTGACCGTCGGTTACTACTCTCTCGCCTGGGCTAAGGCCCGACTCGACCACCGTTTCTCCGTCAAGACTCATGCCGATGACAACCGGGCGGTCTTCGACACTTGCGTCATCCTTTACCACGAAGATGTGGGCACCGCCCTGCCCGATTTGTACCGCCTGGGTCGGAACGACAGTGGCATTTGGGCGCAAGGTAAGGGCAATTCGTACCGCGACGAATTGCCCTGGCCAAAGACTCTTGTCCTTGTTGGTAAACTCCGCTTTTAGGCGAAGAGTGCCGGTGGCCTGGTCGATGGTGTTGTCGAGGAAGGTAAATTTTCCTGTAACCGGATTGCCCTCGGGACCGCTGATGAAGACCTGCAGGGTGCCTTCATCCCTATACTTTTTGATATCGCCGAAGTATTTTCCGGGAACGGTAAAGGAAACCTTGATCGGGCTGACCTGATTTATGGTCACCATGGCCGTATCGGCATTGGCCTTGATCAGGTTGCCCTCGGCCACCGGCAGTTCCCCGGTTCGGCCGTCGATGGGGGCGTAAATGGTGCAGAATTCCAGCTGCAGCCGGGCGTTTTCGACCGCCGCTTCATCGGCCTTGACCGTGGCGACAAGCGTTGCCACCTTGGTTTCCGCCTGCTCCGCCTGCTCGGTCGAGACATAGCCTTTTTTGGCGGCGGTGGCGTAGCGTTCGAGTTCCTTGCGGGCGTTGTCGAGCTGGGCCCTGTCACGGATCAAAGCGCCTTGAGCCTGATTCAGCATGGCAGCTACCGGCCGCGGATCGAGAGAGAAGAGGATGTCGCCTTTCTTGACGTCGTCGCCCTCCTTGAAGTGGATGTTTTTCAGGGTGCCGGTGATCTGCGACTTGATTGCCACGGTGGCAAAAGGCTCAACCGTGCCGGTGGCCTTAAGTTCGACAGGAACGGTCTTTGTCGCGCTTGTGCCGATGAGCACCGGTACTGCTCGTTTCTTTGGCCCGTTTTCTGCCTTGGCCTTGTTGCTGCCATTGTCGGAGCACCCGTTCAGGGCAAGAAGCATAAGGAGCACGAGAAAGGCCGGTAAAAACTGGAAACCGGCAAGTGGCGCCCTGGTCTTCGCTGGAGTGAAGTGCATCATGTTGGTTTTATTTCAGGTGGATTGTTCTGCCTGTCCGGGTCGCTGGATTGTTCCAGCGGAGGCACGGTGTTATTTTTTTCCTCGTTCTGCCAGCCGCCGCCGATGGCCTTGAAAAGAGCAACGAAAGACAGGGTGAGTCGTTGTTCGCTCTGAGCCCTCTGGTCCTGGGATTGGTAAAGGGCCCGCTCACTCTGCAGGACATTGAGGAAATCGGAGAGGCCGGACTGATACAGGCCGTTGGCAATCGATACGGCCTTGTCGCCGAAGATCACAGCTTCTTCGAGGATGCGCAATGTTTCCTGTTCTTGCGAAAGGGTGACGAGGGCGGTCTCCACTTCACCAAGGGCATTCAGTACTGTCGCCTCATATTCTGCCAGCGTCTGATCCCGCCGGGCATTCCTGATCTCAATCACGGCGCGCACCTTGCCCTGGTCAAAGAGAGACAGGGAGACCGTCGGGCCGATCGACCAGTAGCGGCTGCCGCTGCTGACAAGATCGGCAAGACTTTTGCTTTGCAGTCCCAGTAAGCCGGCCAGGGAGAATTTCGGGAAGAGATCGGCGGTGGCGACACCGATGTCGGCGGTGGCAGCCGCCAATCGTCGTTCTGCTGCGCGAATATCGGGGCGCTGTCGGAGCAAATCGGACGGCAGGTTGATCGGGATCTGCTTGGGAATGGTCAGACCCGGTCCTTCCCCGGACAATCGGCCGATGAGATTTGCCGGGGCTTGGCCGACGAGAACGGCCAGTTGATGCATTGCTTGCTTGCGTGATCTTTCCAGGGTCGGCAGCACTGCTTTAGTAAGAGACAACTGGGTTTTGGCATTCATCAGATCGAGTTCGTTGCCAAGACCCATCTGGAAACGCCCTTGGACCAGGGCAACGGTCTTTTCCTGGGTGGCGATATTGTTACGAGTTGTGGCAAGGCGCTTTTCGCTGCCTCGCAGTTCCATATAATTGCGTGCCACCTCGGCCTGCAGGGAAACCAGGACGTCGCGCATTTCCTCGTGGCTGGCGGCAAGCGATGCGTCGGCCGATTCGCCGGCCCTTTGCACACCGCCGAAGACGTCAAGTTCCCAGCGGGCGTCGAAACCGATCTGAAAGAGATCCTGGGTGCCGCCGGCAGAGGAGGTATTGTCGCTGCGTCTGGTGGTGCCGGCAGCGCCAGACGCAGCGAGGGAACCGTTTGCCGCAGCAATTATCCGCTGGGCCCTGGCCTCGCGGATCCTGGCCTCGGCCTTGCGGAGGCCTTGATTGGCGGCGGTGGCCTCGGCTACCAGGGCGCTGAGGATCTGGTCATCAAACATGGCCCACCAATTTCCGCCGAGAAGGCCGGCGGTAGGGGTGACATTTGTGTCGGTTGCCTGCCATTGCCCCGGCATCTCCTGCTGCGGCGGCTGATAGTTGGGGCCGACGGCCGTGCAGGCGGAGAGGAGCAGGAAAAAAGCGACGCCGAGAATTCTCGGGGCAAGGTGCCGACTGTTGATGTGCATCGGGGAGAGATCCTTTGGCGCTGGTGATACCTATGTTGCTGCGGAGGTGCAGGGCAGTATTTCTGCCGGTACTTCCAGTATCTTTTCTTTCTTTACAGGAGCGGGAGAGAAGAGATATTAAAACAAACGTTTGATTTGTGCAAGGCGGATTGCTGAAGCAGGTTGAAAAATGGCAGTCTGTTTCAGTGAAATAACAATTTGTAAACCTGGCTGCAGGACATGAGGACGCACATGGTGATGACCAACGGCCTGATGAGTTTTTCCCCGCCATGCAGCATGGTGTGGCTGGCCAGGGTGGCGCCGCAGAACTGACCGAACATCATCGCCAGGGCAATGGTCCAGGCGACCTGACCGGCTGCGGCGAACAGGGCCATTGAGGTGACATTGGTGGTGAAATTAAAGAGCTTGGCGCGAATGGTCGCCTGCAGCAGGGTCTGGCCCCGCAAAATCACCCCGCTTACGGCAAAAAAAGATCCGGCGCCCGGCCCTATCGCCCCATCATAAAAACCGATAAGCGGCACCGCCGTCAGACCGTAGGCCTTTTCCGACTGGCGAGCGAAGCGCTCGTGCTTTCCCACCTGCGGACTGGCGAGGAAGTAGCCGGCCACACCGATCAAAAGAAAAGGAATCCCCCAGTGCAGCCAGCTGGTATCGACCTGCTGGATCAGTAGAGTTCCGAGCATCGAGCCAAGAGCTGCAGCGACAACCAGCGGCAGAAGGCTGATGAGTTTCAGCTGCCCTTGCAAAACCAGCACGGCTGTTGCCGTAAGCGTCCCGACAAAGCCCTGGGCCTTGTTGGTGGCCAGGGCCGACACCGGCGGCAGTCCGGCCAGCATCAAGGCCGGCAGGGTGAGCAGGCCGCCGCCTCCGGCCAGGGTATCCACCCAGCCGGCCAGGAGGGCGACAAGAAACATGATCAATACCAGCCACAAGGGCCAATCGATTGCCGGCATGGGGATCCGTGCGTAAAGAGTGGGGATGAAAAATGCACCTTATTGAATCATTCGCCTGCGATAATACTTTCCCCCGTTCTTTTTGCAATGAGTAAAGCTTGCAGGCTCCCGCCGGAGAGGGGCATATTCCGGTCGGGAGCCGTGCGGAGGGGAGGGGAAATCACACCTTGAATTTTTTCATCAGTTCCTGCAGCTGGCCGGCCAGGTCCGACAAGCCCTGGGCGCTTGCCTGCACCTGGCTGCTGCTTTCGCCCACCTGGGTCGCCTCCTGGTTGATTTCGGCAATATTCTGGGTGATTTCGGCTATGACCACGGTGCTCTGCGCCACATTCTCATTGACCTCCATAATACCCTGCGAGGCCTGCGAGATATTGCCGGCAATCTCGTTGGTGGCGGCCGACTGTTCCACTACCGCCGTGGCGATGCCGTTTATGACATTGTTGATTTCAGGCAATGACCGCGGTTATATCTTCAATATCGCCGATGGTTGAACTGGTGTTGGTCTGCATGTCGCTGATCTGGCTTTTAATATCAACCGTCGCCGCCGCCGTCTGCCGCGCCAGTTCCTTGATTTCGTTGGCGACTACGGCAAAGCCCTTGCCCGCCTCGCCGGCCCTGGCCGCCTCGATGGTGGCGTTGAGGGCGAGGAGGTTGGTCTGCTCGGAGATCTCGGTGATGGCTTCCGTCACCTTGCCGACTTTACGCGCCGATTCGCCAAGGGCGGTGATTTTCTCGGAGGTGGCCTGACTCTGCTTCACCGCTTTCTCCGACACCTCGCGAGCCTTTTCGGCACTTTGGCTGATCTCGTTGACGGTGGCGGTCATCTCTTCGGTGGCGGTGGCGACCAGGCCGACATTGCTGGAGCTTTGTTCCATGGCGGCCGATACCGAATGGATGTTCGAGCTCATCTCTTCGGCGGCGGTGGCGACCGTCCCTGACTTTTGCGCGGTTTCATGGGCCGAGGAAGACAGCTGCCGGGATACGGCGGCCAGATCGGTCGACGAGTTGGAAAGGGTGTTGATGCCGACGATGATCTCGCCGATCATCGACCGCAGTTGCCCCAGGGTGCCGTTCATCGACTTGGCCATAACGCCGATTTCATCCTTCTGGTCGATGTCCAGTTTGGCGGTCAAATCGCCTTTGGCCATGGTCTCGGCCAGTTGCACCGTCAGGGCCACCGGACCGGTGATGGAACGGATGATGAGGAGTGCCGCAATGGCACCGACAAGAAAGGCCACGAGCATCAGGACGATGATCAGGGTTTCGGCGCGAGTGGCGCTGCTCTCCGCTTCTTTGGCGGTCTCTTTTGCCAGTTTGGTCTGAAAGGTTATCAACTCTTCGCAGGCGGTAAAATATTTACTTTGTACCGCTCGGAGGGAAGTGAGCAGCATGCCTTTGGCCTTGTCGAATTCGCCTTTCTTCACGAGTTCGACATACTGGTCTGTTGCTCCTATATAGGCGGTTCGGGCATCGACAAGGGCTTGCACCTTGGCTAATCCCTCCTTGCTCTTGACGGTTTTCTGCAGGGTATCGAGGTTTTTGCCGATGGTTGCGCGGGCCTTCTCAAGGCGCGGCAGTTCGGCCTGCTGGGTCTCCTTGCTGGTATCGATGACGATATTGCGCAGGACCCGGGCAATGATATTGATGTTGTCGATGATTTCGTTGGCCAGTTCAACCTTCGGCATGCGGTCTTCGGCCAGGGTGGTAATATCGTCGCTCAACCCTTCAATCATTCTGAAAGATATGCCGCCATTGACCAGCAGCATAACGAGAACCAGGCCAAAGGCCAGGATCAGGCGGGTTCCGATTTTCATGTTTTTCAGCATTTTTCTCTCCTTGAAGTAATTTACGCGCTTTATTTTTTTTGGCATTTCGCCAAAACCGGTATCGCCTTCTTGGCGTGGATCAATGGTCATCCAGCAAAAAATATTCCACCCAAGTGGGGAGTGAAGCGTGAACAACTGCTTGTGCCAGCATAGCACACATTCCGGGCAAAAAACAAAGCGACGGCAATCATTTTTTTTGGCGGAAAAAATTGGTCATGCCGGGTGCAGGAGGTAAAGTTACCTCCCATTTTTCAGGGGTGCCGGCTGTTATGGCCTGAATTCATTTCTTGAATATTTTTCCACCGGAGAGAAGGGTCTGGAATGGCGAGCTGACTCGAGGAGGGATCAGGCAAGGAGTTTCTCAATTAAGGCAATGAGTTCGGCTGGACTAAAGGGTTTCTGGATAAACTCGTCGGCGCCGAGTTTATCGGCAATCGACAGGTAGATCTGTGGTTCCATCATGCCGCCACCGGACATGGCGATGATCTTCGGTTTGGGCGTTTCTTTTGCCAGTTCCATAATAACCTCCAGGCCCTCTTTGTCGGGCATGATGATGTCGGTTATGACCAGATCAGGTTTGTCTTGGTGATAGGCCTTCATCCCGGCAACGCCATCAATGGCCGAGATCACATGGTACCCGGCTCCGCAGAGAATATCGATGATAATGTGCAGCACGTATTCATTGTCTTCGATGACCAGGATACTTTTCATTGTCGCCCCTGAACGGGTATGTTGTCGTTATGGCATGCGAATTGATAGAGCAAGTCTTGTAATTCATAGTCTCTCAGGCGATTTTTCTCAAGAAGAATAGTGCCGAATTTGTTTTGCAAGTGTTTGCAGCGATATCCTTCTTGGTCAGCGATTTCATCGCAACTCTCTGGATTTCCGACGACATTTCCTTGTCTTTGGCGATGAGGCTGCTGTAGCCGGTGCAGAGAATGTTCGGTATTTCTGGTCGTATCTGCAGCATGCGTCGGGTCAAAGCGCTGCCGGTCATGCCCATGGCAAAAGGTAAAACAGCCAGGTTGCCATTACCGATGGGTACTCCTTCCGTCGCTGGAAGAATGATCGAAATGAGGCGTAGACTAAAGAAACTACGGTTGGGAGAGTCGGGAGGAAATCAGAAAAGAGAAGGCGGCTGACCATACTTCTGAGAAAAAAACATCCAGGGCCTGCTCCTCGGAATACGTTCATTGCCATATTTGAGCGGATGTTCCGGGGGTGTTTTCCGGTGGCTTTGTGTCGGCGATAACAGGCAGATATACATGAAAAACCGTTCCTTCGCCGGGTTGACTGTGACAGGAAATAAATCCGCCGGAATTCTTTACTATGCCATGGATAATGGCAAGGCCCATACCTGTCCCTTTCCCCACTTCCTTTGTTGTGAAAAAGGGATCGAACATTCTTTCCCGTATCTCCGGCATTATCCCAGATCCGGTGTCGCCTATTGACAGTTGCAGGAAATGTCCCGGTTGTATGTGCAGTGCGTTGCGGAGATCGTCTGCCGACTGAGCTTTCTCTTTCAGGGAAATACTGAGGGTGCCGCCGGTGCCTTCCATGGCATGGAAGGCATTGGTGCAGAGGTTCATAACTATCTGATAAATCTGCGTTGGATCGGCCAAAATGAGTCCGGAGTCTGCATCGATATCCTGATGGATAGTAATTGTCGCAGGCAGGGAAGATCGCAGCATTTCCAGTGCTTCACTTATGATTGTCGCGGGAAGTAAAGGTTTCTTCTCGGTCTCGACCTGGCGGCTGAAGGCGAGGATCTGTTTAACCAGTTCTTTGGCTCTCTGTCCCGCCATGAGGACCTGATTTATATTGCCTGCGATAAGAGATCCGGCAGGCGCGTCATCCTTAATCATTTCCGCATAACCAATGACTATCCCAAGGATGTTATTGAAATCGTGGGCGATACCCCCGGCCAGGGTACCGAGGCTCTCCATCTTTTGGGCCTGCTGGAGTTGCGTCTGTAAATTTTTCTTTACCTCATCGGCCCGTTTGCTCTCGGTGATGTCGCGAATGCTCTCGATCGCCCCTATTACACTGCCGGACTGATCATGCAAAGGTGCGGCTTTGGCAAAAATCCATGCGCCTTGATTGTGGTAAAGCGCTGTGCAAAACACCTCTGTGGTAAGAGTGTTTCCTTCGCGGCTGACGCTCGGATAATGAAGTTCAATCTCTTCATGTTCTCCGAATATTAAATCAAGCAACAGCGGTCGGGCCGTACCGTAAAAAGGGATCGTGTAGGCATAGTTGCCCCTACCGATCATCTCCGGAGCACCAATGCCCGTCATCTTCTCAATGGCTTTATTCCAGATGATGATCTGGCCTTGCTTGTCGATGGCCAGCGTGGCGTCCGGTAAAAAATCAATGATATCGGCGAGCTGCTGTCGTGACTGCTGGAGAAAGTCATGGGCGCGGCGGCGTTCCTGCGTTTCGACCAACAGGGTCGATTCGGAGCGCCGTAATCTCCGGTTCAATTGTCTGAAATGGACCAGTAGACCGGCCATGACCGTAAGCGTGACCATGACCGAAAGAACCTGCCAACGATATTCGGTAAAAAGAAGTGTCATGGTTATCTTGCCGTAATCCTTGTAGATACCCACCCGCAGCTCGCGCATGCAGGCCTCGACCGAGGCGTAGTCGAAAGGCACCGTCCAGCCGGCGCTGCCGGCGGCTTTTGCGGCCGCACTGTGCATCGGCATACCCAGGAGGAAGATAGCTACCTTTTCCGCCAGTTCATCCGGGGTATGTTTGAGCCTGGCAAAGGGCCACTCCGGATACAGGCGGGTACTGAGGGCATAGGGAAAGCCGGGTTGTGTCTGTTTATTGAGTATCCTGAAGGTGTCTGGGGTTATTTTACCCTCGGCAATCATCTGCTCAAGGACCGGTGTGGCAACCGTCCCGGCGTCGGCCTTGCCGTCGCGAACGGCGACAATGACATCGTCATGGGTTCCATTAAAGGTCAAGGCGGCAAAATCACGAAAGGGATTGATGCCGAACCTCTGCAATTCACGCCAGGCCACCATCCAGCCACCGAAGGAAGTTTCATCGACGGCGGCAAATGATTTTCCCTTGAGATCTTCGATCGAGTTAATTTTCCGGCGGTCGGTTCGGCAGAAAATGATGCCGCCGAACAGCGGCGTGTACCCTTGCGGACTCAACCGCTTGGTCGTGGCCATTCGACTGACGCCGTAAAGATTTTGCAGTTCAACGTAGACATAGGGGTTGGCAATAACAAAATCGACGCGACCATTCTCTACTGCCGAGGCAATTTCCTGAAATGTGAGGGGGACAATGTGAAAAGAGGTGTCCGGCATACGTTCGGAGAGGTATTCGGCGGTCGGGGACCACTCCAGCAGGCAGGCCTCAGGGCCTCGACGGGCCAGTACGCCGATGTTAATGGTGTTAGTTTCATCTGTTGCCGCAGCACTGACGCTGCAAGTCAGACATAACAAACCGGTCAGAAACAGAAAAACGTGAATAAAGCGACCGACTCCGGCCATCATTTGCTCCTCTTGCGCTCCACTTGGTTGCTTCTATACTGCAGTAACTGACACTCGTGCCGCCTCGGTAGCTGGCGTGCACCCACCTTTTTTTCTTACCGAGACTGCTTCTCGGTCTAGCGAATCTTATGCTTAAAACCGAAAATTTAAAAGGGATTGGCGGTATATAAGATGATTTTTCATCGTCCTTCTTGGTGCGTTAAGGGCAAGAACAGATAAAAATTAAAATGAATACAATAAAATGAATCAGTTTTTTCTGCCAGCTTTCGAATTGTTGATTGTTCCCCCGGAAAATAAAAATTTGAATTCCCGATTTTATCAGAGTACGATTCATAGGTGAGATCGGTGCATCAACCGGCATACATGCCATTGAAATCTCTGCTCTGAGTACCACCAATGAATCTTTATAAAACACGCAAACCGATAAATATTTCCGATGCCAGGATTCTCGCCGTCGATGATGAGCGGGCTTTATGTGATCTGGTCGCAACGTGGTTGAACAGAGAAGGAATTGCCTGCGACAAAGCCTATTGTGTTGACGATGCAGTTTTTTTAATGCGGCAAACCCACTATGACCTGGTTATTTCTGATATTACCATGCCGGGAAAAACGGGGATCGATCTTTTAAGCATCGTCCGTGAGAACTTCCCGACAACAGCGGTGATAATGGCAACGGCGGTGGATAATAGGGAGACAGCCTTACTGACCCTGGAGAAAGGCGCTTTCGGCTATACCATCAAACCCTTTGAGAGAAATGAATTCATAATAAATATTTTCAATGCCCTGGAGCGCCGCCGCATAATTCTGGAGCACGAGGATTATGAGAGGCACCTCGAACAGGAGGTTCGCGACCGGACTGAGGACATCCGCAACAGGGAAGAACAGATAGCCCTGCATCTCATCTCGGCCTCCGGTTACCGCGATGAAGAAACCGGACAACATATCAAAAGGATCGGGCTTTACGGGGCAATACTGGCAAAAAAAATAGGCTGGAGCCAGGAGATGATCGACTATATGCGCGTTGCCGGTCCAATGCATGATGTCGGTAAAATCGGTATTCCCGATGAAATCCTGCGAAAACCGGGAAAGCTCTCGCCGGCAGAGTTTGCCATCATACAGCAGCATCCGCAAATAGGGGCGCAGATCCTTGCGGATTCGAGCATCCCCCTTCTCCAGATGGCCCATGAAATAGCCCTGTATCATCATGAAAAATGGGATGGTTCCGGATACCCACATGGCCTGAAAAATGACGCAATCCCGGTATCGGCACAGATCGTAGCCTTGGTCGATGTCTATGATGCATTGAGTAACGACAGGGTTTACAGAGCAGCTCTGCCGGAAGAAAAGGTGCTGTCAATCATGCAGGAAGGAAGTGGCCGCCATTTTAATCCGCAGATGTTTGAGAACTTTCTCGAGGTGCTGCCGGCATTACGCGAGATACTGATGGAGCATGGCGATAAGATAGGGTGATTTGTTCAAATCGTTCGCAGTTTGAAAGTTCAGCTTAGCGGCCTTGCCCATCCAGCACCGCCCTGATGATTGCAGCGATATCTTTTTTGGCCAGCGGCTTCATTGCGAATCCTTTGATTCCAAGCGATTTTGCCTTTTCTTCGGAGATGATGGTGCTGTAGCCGGTGCAGAGAATGATCGGCAGATCGGGTCGGATCTGCAGCATTCGCCGGGCCAGATCGATGCCGGTCATGCCCGGCATGGTCTGGTCGGTGATGACCAGATCAAAGGCATCCGGCTGGTTTTGAAAACTGGCGAGCGCCTCCAGGCTGCTGTCCGCCGTACGGTCACCTGATAGCCGAGTCGCTGCAGCATGCTCTCGGCCATCTCGACGAGCATCTCTTCGTCGTCGACAAAGAGGATACGTTCACTGCCGATCGGGATAATTTCAGCGGTTGCTGCTTGCGGCGGGGATGGTCGACCGGCAGAGTCGGCAGGGTGACATGGAAAACGGTGCCTTTGCCGAGCTGACTGTCACAGCTGACAAAACCGCCGTAACTCTTGACGATGCCGTGGACGATGGACAGGCCCATGCCGGTACCTTTGCCGGTTTCCTTGGTGGTGAAAAAGGGGTCAAAGATTTTATCGCGAATCTCAGGGGCGATTCCCTGCCCGGTGTCGCCGATGGCGATATGGATGAAATCTCCCGGATGGACATGCGGATGGCCAGACCAGATCGTTTCGGGTGAGGGAACGCTGTTTCCACGGTGACGGATAGGATTCCCCCGGTTTCTTCCATGGCGTGAAAGGCGTTGGTGCAGAGATTCATGATGATCTGATGGAGCTGGGTCGGATCGGCGAGGATGGCTCCGGTGTCCGGTGCGAGATTCTGGTGGATGGCAATGGTCGACGGCAGGGAGGAGCGCAGCATCTTCAGGGTTTCCTTGACAACGATTGCCGGCTGGAGAGGGATCTGTTCGCATTCCGCCTGACGGCTGAAGGCGAGGATCTGTTTGACCAGATCCTTGGCCCGATGACTGGCTTTGATGATCTGATCAAGATCCTGCGCGACCGGGGAACCGGCAGGGCTGTCGTCCCGGGCCAGTTCCGCATAGCCGAGGATGGCCCCGAGGATGTTGTTGAAATCGTGGGCGATGCCGCCGGCCAGGGTGCCGATGGCCTCCATTTTCTGGGCCTGCTGCAGTTGCGCCTGGAGTTTTTTCCGTTCGTCTTCAGCCTGCTTGCGCTCGGTGATGTCGGCAAAGATGCAGGCGAACTGATTGGGCGCCGGCCGGTAAGCGGTAACCTCGAAATATTTCTTGAGATCGCCGGAGGAGTTTTCGAAAAAGGCCGGTTCACCGGTGATGAGCCACCTGGCCGTAGCTTTCGATCCAGTGACTCTCGATACCGGGCATAACTTCGCTGAACCGACCGGCCGACGACGTCTGCGGCTTTCAGACCGGTCATCTCGCTCGAAGGCCGGGTTGACGGCAGAAGGAAACGGTAATCGACCGGATATCCCGCCTCGTCGCAGATAATCTCATGCAGGGCAAAGCCATCGAGCATCTCGCTAAACAACGTCCGGTAATTTTGTTCGACCTGTTTTACGTTCGGTGATGTCAAGTGATAAGCCCCAGTTCCAGCAGATCCCTCCATCATCCATGCGACTGGGTTGCGAGGTTTCCTTGCAGCCAGCGCGTTTCGCCCGGATTGGGAAAACGACCCGGAACTCCTGCCGCCATCGCCATCGGCAGGTTCGGACTGGCCATGAGAGCCTGCTCGGCGTCCAAAACCGGACGTCGTCGGGGATGGACGTTTGAGAACAGTCTGCTCGCATCCTGTAATACCGCGAGAGGTTGGAGCAGAGGCACTTGGTGGCGGCTTCCGCTCAGTCCAAAGGGAACTGCCAGAGCAGCGGGGTTCGTATAGGTGAACGTCAACCTGGTACGAGTGCGCAGCGCGTGATATAATCGGCGGCTGCTGTCGCGCGAGAGATCGAAGCTTTGCCTCGCTGTTCCTGAGTGTCTCTTCGGCCCGCTTGCGGTCAGTGATATCGAGGGCAAGCCGTCGATGACCATTTCGCCGGCTGGGCCGTGGCGGGTGTCGGCTTGGGTCAGTTTGGCATTCATGGAAATCCAGAGGTCTCGCCGTTCTTTTTTCGTCCCTCATAGTCAAAGTGCTGCACGGCACCCTTGGCTGTAACTGGTCGATGAATTGTCGCCGTCGCTCGGGATCGACATAGAGTTGGCTTCGGCCAGATCGGTGAAATCTGCGATGGCTTCCTCGCGGGCTGGCGCAGCCGACAATCCTGGCCATCTCGGCATTGACAGCTAGAGCCCTGCCGTCAAGGGTGGTTCGGAAAATGCCGAGGGGTGAATTTTCAAAGAGCTGTCGGTATTTTGTCTTCACTTTTTGCCAGGGCGAGACGACTTTTCTGCAGTTGGCGGTCGAGGCTGTGGCGATGCAGGGCAATTTCCAGGTGGCGGCCAGTTCGCGTTCGGGCACCGGTTTGATGAGGTAGCCGTAAGGTGCGGCAATCTTGGCCTGTTCCAGCAGGGGATCGTTGGAGAAACCGGTAAGAAAAACGATGGGAATGTCCGAGGTCTGGTGCAGAGTTTCGGCGGTACGGATACCGTTCAGCTTTCCGGCCAGTTCAATATCCATGAGCACCAGGTCAACCTGGTTGTCGCGGAGGAAGGCAACGGCCTCTTCCCCGAGGGCCAGAGGGCCGACCACGGTGTAGCCCAGTTCGGTGATCATCCCCTGCAGGTCCATGGCCAGGATGGCGTCGTCTTCGACTATGAGAATGGTTGCTTTACTCATATGCTTTTCTCCCGTTGCGCAGCGAAAAAGCGAAAGTAAACCGTGTTCCGCCAGTCTGATCAACCTCGTATCGACCGCCAAGCTGATGCTGACCGAGCATCCGGACCAGAACAAGGCCAAGCGATTTTGGCCGTTTTCAAATCAAAATCCGGCGGCAGGCCGACACCGTTATCGGCAACAGACAGGTTGAAGATATCGTTGTCACGATGTCATGGTAACCGGAATCCAGTCGTCCTTCTGTTACTGTTTCCGGCCGTTCTTTGGGAAAGGCATATTTGAGGGCGTTGGTAACCAGTTCATTGATGATCATGCCGCAGGGCACGGCCAGATCAAGCGGCATCTCCACCCCGAAGGCGTTGATCTCACAACGGATAGCGGGAGAGCCGAAGGAGGTTCGCAGGTGCGAGATGAGCGACTGGAGGTAATCTTGAAAATCGATTCTGGCGAGAGACTCGGAACGGTAGAGTTTTTCGTGCACGAGACTCATGGCCTTCACCCGGGAACTCAGTTCAGCCAGGACGGTCTGGGCCTGCGGATCCTTCATCGCCTGACGCTGCAGGTTAAAGAGCCCGATAATGGCAGCCATGTTGTTTTTCACCCGGTGATGCACCTCGCGCAGCAGCACATCTTTTTCCTGCAGAGCGGTCATGAGCCTCTCCTCAGTCTGTCTTGTGTCGGTGATGTCGGTGTTTACGCCGATATATCGAACGATTTTGCCGTGCCGTCTCGCTGGGGTGCGGCCAGGCCAAACACCCAGGTGGTTTTCCCGGCAGGTGTTTGGAATCGATATTCAAATCCCCAGTGGCCTTCGGATTCAACCATCTGCTGCCAGTCGTCATAAACCATGGCCCGGTCATCGGGATGCAGCCCGGCAATCCAGCCCTGTACCGAGGGCTTCTGCCTGGGTCAGGCCCGCCATCTCGCACCAGCGCGGATTGGCATACCGGCATTGCCCCTCGGGGCTGGTTATGTAAATGCCGACCGGTGCCAGGGAAGCGAGGGTTCGGAATTGCTCCTCGCTCTCTTTCAGGGACTCTTCGGCCTGTTTGCGAAGAACAATATCCCAGACCAGATCACCTAGATTTGACACCAACTCGATGTCTTTATCGCTATATTCCAGGGCCTTGTTGCCGACTGCAAAAATAGCCACGATCCGCTCATTGCGAAACACCGGGACAACCAGTTCCCGGACCACCGGCGCGTGACCGTCCGGCATGCCCCTGCGGTGCGGCAGGCCGGCGTAATCATTGTGGATGATCGCCCGCCTTTGACGAATGCAGTCAGCCCAGACACCGGCAGCATGCCAGGTTGTAGTGCAGGCCGAAGCCTTCAGTTTGGCAAAATGATGTCTCTGGTGGCGGTGGACCAAGCCTGCAAGGTGATGGTTTTTTGCTCATCATCAAAGAAGTGGAAAAAAGCCGATGCGGCTGTCAGTCAAGGCTTCGGCCTCATCCAGGGCCAATGTCAGCAAATCATTCAGGACCAAGGTGACCGATGCCTCGCTCAGCCGGAGCCTGGCCGCGAGGAGGTCGGCGGTTTTTTTGCGGTTGGTTATATCTCTGGTATTTGCAACAACTCCAATTACTTGGTTGAGAAGATTCCTGTAGGGGAAATATGTCACGTCAACGAACCTTCTCCCCAGGGCGGGATAGTCAAACCATTCCTGAAAATTGACGAATTCACCCTGCAGGCATTTGTCGAACCGGGGTTTGATCGATTTTTCAAAGACATCTTCACCAAGATATTCAGCGACTGGTCCGGCCAATGAATTTTTCTTTACTGACACCGGAAAAGCGTTCATAGGCATCGTTGACGATGACATAGCGGTACTGTGCATCGAGAAAGGCAATGCCATCCGGGGCGGATGAGACAATATTCTGATAGATTTTCAGATGTTCATCCATCCTTTTACGCTCGGAAATATCCAGGGCGAAAACAGCAATCCGCGACACAGAGCCGGTTTCATCAAGTACCGGCCAGAGGTGCGATTCTATGGTCCGGCCATCCCGTTCATCGACAAGCACAACAGGCCGGCCGGTCTCGACAACCTGCCTGACGGATTCCTTGCGTTGCAGGGCGATCGTCGGCGGGAAAAAATCATAGGCACTGCGGCCGATAAGCTTCCTCCACGGATCTTTGCAAACGACTGGCCATGGTCTTATTGGCCATGAGGATGGTACCGTTGGAATCAATCAGCGAAACAGTTTCAGGTGCGGCGTTGAGAATGGCCTTGAGCGCCAGCTCGTTTTCCCGCAGTTGCAGCTCGACCAGTTTACGTTCGGTGATGTCAAGGATGTTACCTATGACCCTGGCGACCTGCCCTTCCTCCCGGACGGCTTCTGCCGTGGTGCGAATCCAGAGCTGTCGGCCTTTGTGGGTTGTGAAGGAAAACTCGAGGTCGTAGGGCTCGCCAAACTCAACACAGCGCTGGAAAGCGGTGGTGATTCTCGGCCGATCCTCGGGAGTGTAACAAGCTTTACTGAGTGTTATGTGTTCTGGTGAACCCTGCACCAGTTGTTCCGGGTCTATATCGTGGATGCGGTAGGTCTCGTCCGTCCAGGTCATGGCCTGTTTGCCGACATCCCATTGCCAGCCGCCTGATTTGGTGAGTCGCTGGGAGATCTTCAAAAGATGCTCGTTGTCTTTCAGTTGTGTTTCGGTTCTTCGGCGCTCGGTGATGTCCTGAAAAATGCAGTGAGTCTGCTGAAAGCGACCATGAGGGTCCTTGCCGATCCTCCCATGGAATGAAACCAGAAGGAAGGATTCGTCCTTTTTGGCCATCTCAAACTCGACACCGAGAACCTCGCCGACTGCCTTAAAACGGGGGAAATTCTCACGGAAATGCGCTCGCCAGTCCGGGTGCAGGAACTCGGCAAAATTTCTGCCGATGACATCCTCTCGAGTATAGCCGAGGCTGTCGAGCCAGGCTTGGTTGACCTCAATGAAATTGCCTTCCTCGTCAAGCGACTGGTAGGCAAGGGGGGCGCGTTCATAGAGCCGTTTCAGGTGCACATAGTCTCGGCCAAGGTCCGTTGCCGCCGCTTCAAGCTCAGCGACTCGGTTTCTCAGGAAGTTCAGTTCGGAGGAATCTGCGGGGCCGTGCTCGATCATATCTGTCCTATCATCGTTGATCCGGGAGATTTGGCAGAAATACCCGGAAGATACTTCTATCAAAATTCGAGATGCTACGTCAAGGGAGTCAACAGCGGTCCGGCAATCGGACTCGGGTTACTGTAAAAATTCCCAGGATTGGTATGGGGGTAGAAGAGAAAAATCCGAGAGAAAAGTTGACATTTTTGCCGAATTGATAGCATATTCGGCAATGAATACTCACCCTCACAATCCTTTTCAACATTGAGAAATAATCGATGAAAAATTTCAAATCGAACATTGTTGCAGTTCTTGTCGTTGTCTGCTTTTTCTTTGTTGCTTTTGCAGCTCAGCCTGCCGAGGCTATGTCACATACGGCAAAGGCAGGAATATCCGCTCCGGCCAAACATGAAAAGACTGTGAAAAAAGCCAAGAAGGCGAAAAAAAGCAAGAAGACCAAGAAAACAGGGAACCTTAAGAGCGCGAAGAAATCAAGCAGTAAAACAAAACAACCACTCCTGTCGGAAGATCCTTCGGCACAATAATCTTTTTCAAATAATCGCCTGGCTGTTTTTTTGCGGTTAAAAGGACGTTCAGGATAGAACATAGTTCCGTACGGCCGTATTGAAAAATCGACAAAGTGACGAAACGATGCCCATATTCCGCAAAAACCATGGCACAGGCAGCGGTTTTTTGGCACTGTTCTGCTACGTCACCCTCTTCTTGTTCTCCCTTCCTTCCCTTGTTCGGGCCATCGAGCTCTCCGCTCTGGAGCTGACCTATCTGAGCGCAAAAGACACGATCGTCTTTGTCAGCCAGACGCACTATCCGCCATTCGAATTCGTCGATGCCAACGGCCAGCATGAAGGCATGATGCTCGATATTATCCGCTGGATCGCCGTGGAAGCAGGTTTTAAGCCGATTTTCATTGATATGACCTTTCAGCAGGCGCAAGAAGCGGTGCTCAACGGCAAGGCCGATATCATTACCAGTCTTTTTTACAGTGACAAACGAAAAGAAAAATTCGAGTTTACCAAACCGCTTTTCGATGTTCCCGCTTCGATTTTTATGAAGGCGGAACGTACGGATATAAAGGATATCAAAGATCTGAACGGTAAGCTGATCGCCATGCAATGGGGCGATTATGCCAAGGAGTTCTTGGAATCAAAAAATACATATTTTTTTACCCTCGTCACCAAGGACTTCTCAGAAGCAACAACTCGGGTTGTCGCCGGTCAGGCGGATGCGGTTGTCGGTGATGAGCAGGTTGTTTATTACCATATTTTCAGCAATCGGCTTACCGGCTCAATGAAGAAAGTGGGTGAACCGCTTTATATCGGCCAAAACTGTATGGCGGCGAGCAGGAACAATACTCTTCTCATCGGTATTTTGAACAAAGGGATCAACGAGGCCATACGATCCGGACAACTGGAAAAAATCACGACAAAATGGCTGGGCACGACCATCACCTCCCATGAAAGTTCATTTCTCGACCGCTATCGTTGGCATGTTGCTGCAGGTGTCGGCGGGTTGCTCCTGTTGCTGCTGCTCATCTGGGTATGGAATGTCAGGCTTCGGCTTCTGGTACAAAATAAGACTGCGGATATCACCTTGCGCGAGGAGGCACTGCGAGCAAGTGAGGCCCGTTATCGATCCATCCTCAATGCTTCCGCCGACGACATCACCATAACGGATATGCAGGGTCGAATTATCATGGTGTCGCCGGCAGCTGTGACACTGTTCGGTTACGACCTGGAGGAGGCGGGGATTGGGCGTATGGTCACCGACTTTATCGCCCCCGAGGATAGGGACCGGGCGTTATCAAATATTGCCCTCAAGTTCCAGGGAACCACCACCGGCCCGGGCGAATACCGTGGCTTGCGGATGGATGGAAGTGTTTTCGACATTGAGGTGAATAGTGATTTCATTCGCACCGCTGATGGTCAACCAAGTGGCATGGTCTTTGTTGTCAGGGACATCACCGCTCGTAAGAAGGCCGAAGAAGCGTTGCGGTCGAGTCAAAAACAGCTGAAGGACATTATCGAATTTCTGCCGGACGCCACTTTGGCGATTGATACGAAAGGGCGGGTCATCATCTGGAATAAGGCTATTGAAACGATGACCGGCATACCCGCCGCAAAAATGATCGGCAAAGGCGACCACGTTTACACCATTCCGTTTTACGGCGTGGCGCGACCGCAGCTGATGGATTTGATTTTTAAGGATGAAGAGGAGGTTGCCGTCCTTTATCCCCACATCATCCGCGAAGCCGACACCCTCATGACGGAAGCCTTTTGCAACGCCCTTTACAGCAATAAGGGCGCGTGGATTTTTGCCAAGGCCTCGCCCCTGCGGGATCAGGCTGGAAACATTATAGGGGCCATTGAGAGTATCCGAGACATCACGAAAATCAAGAATTCGCAGGTTGAGCTTGAGCAGAAAGAGCGTTATTTTCGAGCCTTATTCGAAAATGCCGGTGATGCCATTTTTATTGAAGACGAGAATGATCGGATACTCGATGTCAATAATCGTGCCTGTGATCTGCTGGGTTACACTCGTCAGGAACTGCTGCAAATGCATGTCCCCGACCTGCAGGCCCCGGAACTCCGTGGGCGTCAAGGCAGTGTTGTAAAGGATGGACTTGCTCGCCGCCGCGGCGTTCCTTTTGAAACAATAGACGTCAAAAAAGATGGGACACTGGTGATGGTTGAGGTCGCGACGGTTCCTTTGGCTGCGGGTGATAATAATCTTGCACTGTCGATTGTTCGTGATATCACGGAGCGAAAGCATCTGCAGAGTCAATTTATCCAAGCGCAGAAGATGGAGGCAGTAGGCCAGCTTGCAGGTGGGGTGGCCCATGATTTCAACAATATGCTGTCTGTTATCCAGGGCTACGCAGAAATGGCCCTGCTGAAAGAAAAAGTAAATGATCCTGTTGCCACCGATCTTCAGATAATTCTCAATGCGGCAAAAAAATCCGCGGATATCGTTCGACAGTTATTAGCCTTTGCCCGTAAGCAGAATATAGCACCCAGAGTGGTCGACATGAACGCCACGGTGGAGAGCATATTTGCCATGCTTAGCCGGCTGATCAGTGAAGATATTCATCTCGCCTGGCTTCCGGGTGAGACAATTTGGCCGGTCAAGGTTGACCCATCCCAGATCGATCAGATCCTCGCCAACCTCTGTGTTAATGCGCGAGACTCCATCACCGGTGTCGGGAAAATTACCATTGAAACAGAAAACAGCATTCTTAATGAGGACTACTGCGCAAATCATACCGGCTGCAAGCCCGGTGAATATGTGCGCATTGCCGTCAGCGACACTGGTTGCGGCATGGACAAGGAGACGCTCACCCACATCTTTGAGCCGTTTTATACTACCAAAGGGGTGGGTGAAGGAACCGGTCTCGGTTTGGCCACTGTCTACGGCATAGTCAAACAGAATAACGGATTCATAAATGTTTATAGTGAGCCCGGTCAAGGTACGACTTTTTCAATCTACCTGCCACGGTATGTGGGCAGGGACGGGCAGGTGCAATCAAAAAACGTGACCGAACCTGCCATCTACGGCAACGAAACAATTCTGCTGGTTGAGGATGAGCCGACGATTTTAAAAATGACCATGGCAATGCTCGATCGTCTTGGCTACACCGTGCTCGCGACAAGCACTCCGGGCGAGGCCATGCGGCTGGCGAGCGAAGGCGATGGTGCAATCCACCTGCTCCTGACCGATGTGATCATGCCTGAGATGAACGGTCGAACGTTGGCGGAAAACCTTATTGCACGACAGCCTGGGATGAAGTGTCTGTTTATGTCGGGCTATACTGCTAACGTAATTTCCCATCACGGGGTGTTGGATGATGGAATGAACTTTATTCAGAAGCCCTTCTCTATAAAGGAACTGGCAGCCAAGATCCGGGAGGCCCTTGCCGCCAAGGGGGGAATGTAACCAATATTCCTCTCAGGCAAAGCCCTTTACCCTGAGCCATATCAAGTATGTGGCAGACCGCGTTGCCTGGTTGAATAAACATAAGGAACTGATCGGTGGCCTGAAATTTGTGCATGAACCACCGGTAATGCGCTTTTTCTTTGGTCGACTAGAACCTCTCGGCGGCGATTGGGGCAGCAAGGTAGTCAAGGCATTTAAGGCTGATTTCGGAGAGGACTGTTATTTTTTTACAACGGCTTAGGTTCTTCATTGAATAAGCTCCGACAGCTTGGCCGATGAACGAATGCGGAAAGAATCCAAAGACGTACGCGACCGTATTCGTTCAATGGCATTGATCCATGAGAAACCAGAGGTTGGGAAATTCAAAGTTTCAATGCTCCGGAATAATTAAGAGATTTCTCGTCGCCCTGCTCCTCGAAATGACAGAAATTGACTTCTTGCAAAATTATCAAATTTGAGCAAGATACAAAATGAGTATTCAAAGAAAAGACCTCGCCCAGTTGAATTTTTTCGACGAGGAATGACCATGGATTCCATGACAACGACCGAGAACCTGCTCCGGAAACCCGGCCACCTGCATTGGTCTGCCTGGTTACCCATACCTTCGCTGATGATTATCATCGCCGGACTCTGGGTGGCCGATCTGCACAGCACCTACGACTCGCCTGCGCTGTTGCTGTTGTTGAACCTGGTTTTCAACTGCTTGGCATCCGTCTGTATCTGCGTTTTGACGGCGCGCGCCTTTCTGGAATGTGGTCAACCGAGTTTGCTTATGTTCGGCTGTGGCTCGTTTCTGTGGGGTTCGACCGCCGTAACGGCAGCCATCATGGCTGGTGCCGACATCAATCAGACCATTACCGTGCATAACCTTGGAGTTTTTGGGGCGGCATTATGCCATTTCGCCGGGATGCTGTGGCGTGGAAGACTGGTGCGACCGAGGGCATGGCTGGTGTCGGGTTATTTGGCGGTGATCTTGCTTACGGCACTGCTCTTTTGGGCGGCAAAGGTGGGATGGAGTCCCGTCTTCTTTGTGCAAGCTCAGGGCGGCACGCTGATCCGGCAGGTTGTCCTCCTTTTGACCATTACCCTGCTCGCCTGGGTTGCATGGCAGATCTTAACCATCGAACCGGCATAAACCCGTCAGTTTTTACCATTGGTACGGGCTAGGTCTGGCGCTGCTGGCAACGGGGTTAACAGGGGTCTTGCTGCAGTCGGTCGTCGGCAGTTTTCTCAGCTGGACAGGACGGATTGCCCAGTACCTTGGTGGTGTCTACCTGTTTGTCGGAGCAATTACAACTGCACGAGAACAAGGTGCATGGCGGTTATCTCCGACTGCAGTGAATGGGACCCCTGCAAAACACCTGGTTCATGGCTGGATTTGATCGACTGTCGACGCTGAATTGGCTGGGCGTACGCTACGGCGCGGCGGTCGCGGCTGTAGCGGTGGCAATGGTGCTGCGGTTGATGCTGGAGAGCTGGGCCGGCACCGGCTTACCTACCTATATCACCTTTTATCCGGTGATCATGGCCGTGGCAGTGTTGGCCGGTTTCGGGCCGGGGGTGGTGGCGACGATAGTAACGGGCTTTGCTGTGGACTATTGGGTATTGTTACCGGCAGGGCTGTTCATGATCGATAAGACCATCGACCGCGTTGGACTGGTGTTTTTTACCGCCATGGGCCTGGGTATGAGTCTGCTCGCTGAAATCTTCCGGCGCCAAAGGCACAAGGCTGCCGCCTATGACCGTGAAATGGCCCTGCGCGAGAGTCAGGACATTCTGCAACGGCAGGTGGAATTGACTGATCCGGTTCGCGCCAAAATCATCGCCCAAGAGATGCTGCGCGTTCTGCGTGAGCGCGATGTCGGTGAGAAGCCAAAGAAATCCGCCGGTCAAACGGCCAAAGCTTCTGTTTTCGTCATCTGGGGCAGCCGAATAGCCGGCTCGGTGGCTATTCTCATCGGTGGCTTTCATCTCATACTCTGGTTGGGCGGTTTCGCACCCCATTGGTCGATGATCTCGGACCAGATCATTATGAAGACCAACATGGCTCTTGGTCAACTGCTGGCCGGAGTGTCGATGTTGCTGCTGGCACCGCGCTCCGCTGGGTGCGCCTCAGCAAGCTCAGAGTACAAACCTGCCGGCCTTCAGAGACAACCGTCACAGTTTCACCATGTTGCCGGAGGGGTAGGCGCACTGATCGTGTTGGCCATTGGCATACTGACGCTCAGCGAGCACATATTCCATTTCGAGCTGGGCATTGATCAACTGCTGGCCCTCGAGGTGCCGGGAGTGACCGGCAAGCCTAATCGTATATGCTTCTCCGGCTCCCTGAATCTGACTTTCCTGGGGGCCGGGCTCTTGGCTTTAGCCTTAGGAAGACGAAACTTGGCACCATACCTGGGGCTGGTCGTGTGCTTACTTAATCTCCTGCCGGTGGCGGGATTTTTCTATGGAATTGGCCAATTTTACAGCCTGACCATAGACCGCATCGCCTGGCCGGCAGTGCTTGCCATGGCGGCGCTGGGTTTCGGACTGTTGTTGATTCCCCAAGAAAAACCCTCGATTGTCGACCTCCTCCTGAGCAATGACCTCGGCGGCAAGTTGCTGCAAAGATTGTTGCCCGCAGCGCTGCTGGTGCCGTTGCTGCTGGGGTTCCTCCATATGCAGGGCGAACGTCTGGCTTTGATAAACCCGGCGACAAGCACCGGTGCGCTTATGCTTGTCGCCGCCTTGCTGTTGTCGATGTTCGCAGTCTGGATGGCGCGTTATATCAGCCGCATCGATATAAAACGCCGCGAGATCGACACCCATTTGCGAAATCAAGCCGAAGTGATTAATCAGGCCCACGAACCGCTGATCATCCGAGAACCGAGCGGTGTCATTCGTTTCTGGAACCGTGGTGCCGAAGCGCTCTACGGCTGGACCGCCGCCGAGGCAGTGGGCCGTAACCACCATCTGCTGCTGCACACCGATGGTCACGCGGGAGAAAAAATCGACCGCCAATTGGAGAGCATGGGATGTTGGGAGGGCGAACTCATGCATACCACACGCAACGGCCGGGTCGTCATCGTCGAGAGCCGCCAGAACATCAGCCACATTGGCGACGGCCAGTTCTTTATCCTCGAAGCCAACCGTGACATCACCGAGCGCAAACGAATCGAAGAGGAGCGCGAGGCGACGATTGAATTCCTGCGTTTCAGCAACGAGAGTCAAAGGATCGAAGAACTGATCCATAAGGCTACCTCCTACTTCCAGAAACACTCCGGCTGCGATGCGGTTGGAATCCGACTGCACCAGGGGGAAGATTATCCCTACTACGAGACACTCGGCTTTCCGGCAAGCATCGTTCTGGCCGAAAACCTGAATCTGCGCCACGCAACGAGGCGGGACAGTATCTCCGGTCAGATATCGCCGGAAGTGACGATGAGCTTGAATGTCATGTGCGGCAACGTCATCCGAGGTCTCGATTCGATCCGTCCAAAGCCATTCTTCACAGCAGAAGGGCAGCTTTTGGACGCAACGAGTACCACCGATCCAGTTGGCCATGTACCGCGGATGGGAGCGACAGGCCGCAGAACCCGTAACCGTTGCAATGGCGAGGGATATGAATCGGTGGCCTTGATTCCTGCTGGCGGATGGTGCGAGATACGACTCGGGCTTATCCAGATTGAAACGATCGACGCAAAGGACAGATTTCACCCTTGCACAATATCACCCTGTGGGAGCGTTTGGCGAGCTATCTCGCACGTGACCCTTGGCCAAACTCAAGGCCGAGGCGGCGCTCAAGGAGAGCGAGGATCAGGTCAAGGCCTCCTTGGCGGAGAAAGAAGTCATGCTGCGGGAGATCCATCACCGGGTGAAAAACAATCTGCAGATTATCTCCAGCCTCGTCAGTTTACAGGCCGACAACCTGGTCGATGAGCGGATGCGTGAAGAGCTCAAGGATGTGCGCGACCGTGTCCGCTCGATGGCCCTGGTTCACGAGAAACTCTATCAGACCAGCGACCTCGCCCAGTTGAACTTCGGCGACTACGCCACCAGCCTGCTGCACTCCCTGTGGCGCTCCCACGGTGCATTGGCCGACAAGGTGCGGCTGCATCTGGCGGTCGCACCCGTGGCCCTGCCGATCGAGGCCGCGGTACCTTGCGGCTTGCTCCTCAACGAACTGGCCGGTAACGCCCTGAAGCACGCCTTTCCGGGCAACAGCGGCGGCGAAGTAACGGTAACCCTGGAGCACGATGCCGCTACCGGGACCGTCAGTCTCCAGGTCCGCGACAACGGCGTCGGTTTGCCGGCGGGCATGGACTGGCGGCAATCGACGATCGCTCGGCCTGCGTCTTGTGCAAATTCTCACCAATCAGTTGCACGGTACGCTGGAAACGGGCAGCGGTCCAGGTACAACTTTCCAGGTCAACTTTTTCCTGAAAGGGGCTCAAGCATGAACAAACGCAAAATCTTGATCGCCGAAGACGAAGGCATTGTCGCCGAAGACCTGGCCAATAAGGTCCGACAACTTGGCTATGATGTGGTCGGCCCAACCGCAACCGGCGAGGAAGCGGTCGAACTCGCCAAAAGCCACCAGCCGGCGCTGGTGTTGATGGACATCCGCCTGGCAGGTGCCATGGACGGCATAACAGCAGCCCGACAAATCCGCTTGCAATGCGATCTGCCGATACTTTTCCTTACCGCCCACTCCGACGCCGGCACAGTTGAGCGAGCACAACAGGCAGGAGCTCTCGGCTACGTTCTCAAACCCTTCGATGACCGCGATCTCCGCATCCAGATCGAAATGGCACTTTACAAGCACTCTGCAGAGCGGCAACTGCGAGTGAGCGAGGCGCGGCTGGCGGCAATCAATCGAATACTGCAAGCCGCCTTGACCTGCCAAACGGAGGAGGATCTCGGCAAAATATGTCTCGCCGTTGCCGAAGAAATCACCCAAAGCAAATTCGGGTTCCTGGGCGACATCAATCAAGACGGACTCACCGACATTGCCATCAGTAAATCTGGCTGGGAGGCCTGCAACATCTCCTCCGATCCCAGCGGCCATGGCCGGCCACTTGCCGGCTTGAAAATTCATGGGATCTACGGCCGAGTGATCTTGGATGGCAAAAGTTTATTCACCAACGACCCTGCAAGCCATCCGGACAGCATCGGTGTTCCGGAAAATCATCCGCCGCTGACATCGTTTCTCGGCGTGCCATTGATGAGCGAGGGGAAGGTCATCGGCCTCCTTGCCGTAGGCAACCGTCAAGGGGGTTATAGCCCGGTTGATCAGGAAACACTGGAAATGCTGACGCCGTCGATTGTTCAAGCCTTCAAACGCAAACGCGCCGAGGATGCCCTGCAAACCCTCAATGCCGACCTGGAAAAAAGGGTAGAACAACGAACCCTTGAATTACAAGAGACACAGCAACAGTATCTGCATGCAGAAAAATTATCAGCCATTGGTCGATTGTCGGCGTCCATCGCCCATGAATTCAACAACCCGTTGCAGGGTATTATGGCCGTGCTCAAGGGCCTGAGGAAAAGGGCAATCCTGGAAGATGAGGATAGGGAATTACTGGAAGCAGCGATCGACGAAAGTAGCCGGATGAAAAAATTGATCCTCAGCCTCCAAGAGTTTAACCGGCCGTCTTCCTGCCATAAAGTGTTGATGGATATGCAAACATCCATCGATTCCTTGCTGTTGCTCTATAAGAGTGAATTTAAGAACAAGCGGATTGCCGTGCAGCAAAACTACGCCAAGCGCTTGCCGCAGATCATGGCAATTCCGGACCAGATCAAACAGGTATTTTTAAATCTGTTGAACAATGCCGCCGATGCCTGCCAGCCATCCGGCGGCATCATCACCATCAGTACCCGGCAGGACAATGACCGTATAGCAATTTCGATAAAGGACAGCGGTATCGGCATTCAACCTGAACACGTGGATCTCATCTTTCAACCGTTCTACACCACCAAACCGGAGGTCAAAGGAACCGGTCTGGGTTTGTCGGTTTGCCACGGTATTGTCAAAAATCATCAGGGAGAAATTCGGGTCGAGAGCCTGCCGGGACAAGGAGCGACCTTTACCGTTCTCTTGCCTGTTCAAGGGGAGTGAAGGAGGACGTCAGAAAGAATTCAGTAACGCGGAAATTTAGGGAATAAGGCGGAAGGTCATAACAGTTGCAACCTCATGAAACCCATCAATTGTGATGGGAAAAGACCCAGCAGGATGATAAGTGCAGAGACAAGTCCCAGGATTATCGTCTCGAAGACACTGACATTCTCCCTTTCTTCTCTTTCGCTTCGTTGCAGATATAAGGCAGTTACCACCCGCAGGTAGTAATAGACCGAAACGGCTGCCGTCAGGATGCCGATGATCGCCAGGACGATTTCACCGGCACGAAGAGCCGATGCAAATATCAGAAATTTACCGGTAAAACCGATGGTGGGCGGGATACCCGCCAGTGAAAACAGCGCCATAGCCAGGACGCCGGCGGCCAGCGGATGGGTGTAGCCGCGACCGCGGTAATCGTCAAGAGTTGGACCGCAGCCATTACGTTCCAGGATACCGATGGCCCCGAAGGCCGCAAGGCTCATTATCCCGTAGGCAATGGCATAGAAAGCGGCAGCCTGAAAACCGCCCCCCTTATGACTGAGCAGCGCCAGGGCGACATACCCCATCTGGGCGATGGAGGAATAGGCCAGCATCCTGCGGACGCGGTTTTGCCTGAGTGCCGCCAGGTTTCCCAGCAGCATGGAGAGGAGCGCCATGGCAAAAAGCGGAACGCGCAGCATGGCAAGGTCACCGGCCTGCGGCAACAGCAGGAGCAGCAGCAGAACCGCCGCACCCTTCGATGCGCCGGACAGGAAGGCAACAACAGGAGCCGGGGCAGCGTCATAGACATCCGGGGTCCAAAGATGGGCCGGCACCAGCGACAGCTTGAAGGCAATACCGATCAACAGGCAAGCCCACCCGGCCACGGCCACAGGGTTGGGGGGGCCGAACGTCAGGGTCTGTTGCATTACCGCACTGATGCCAAGCGTTCCGGCGACACAGTACAACAGGGCGATGCCGAAGGCCAGGAAGGCGGCGCTGACCGCCCCCATCAGCAGGTATTTGAGTCCTGCCTCGCTGGAGACTCCTTGTTCACGATCCATGGCGACCAGAATATAAAAACCGAAGGTCATGACCTCAAGCCCTAGGAAAATGATCATCAGGTTGGTGGCTGCAGCCAGCGCAACCATGCCGAAGGTGGTGAACAGGATGGTGGCCGGATATTCCTCGCCACGGATGTCGCGATAGGCATTGTATCGACTGGAGAGAACCAGTACGGCGGCAGCCATAAAGGCGAAAAAGGCCGTGAACAGGCGCGTCAGACCGCTGGCCGAGAGACCCAGGGTGGGGGCGACGAGAACTGTCGGTGCATGCAGGGACCAAAGCCCTGCCCCGATTGCCGTAATGACCGCGATGATGGTTCCTGCCGCCCTGATTGCGCGTTAAAGCGCCGCCTATCAGGGTCAATAATGCCCCGATCGCCAGAATCAGCAGTGGCAGGGCTATCGAGATATCAGCCAGGGTCACGGCGCTCCTCCCGTCAAAATGTGCACCGGCAGTGCCAGCATATCAAGCAGCGGTCCAGGATGCAGACCTATGAAAATCACGCCGAGGGCGAGAATCGTCAGAATCAGGATCTCCCGGGAAGTCGCATCGGCAATGGCCAAAGGCTGTCGTTCTTCCTGAAACAGCAGTTCCTGTACCAGGCGCACGGTATAGATCAGTGCCAGGATCAGGCCGAGAAAAGCAAGGATTGTTGCCGTTTGCTGCACCTTGTAGGAACCGGTCAGGATCAGGAATTCGCCGACGAAGTTGTTCAGACCGGGCAGCCCGGCCGAGGCCATGGCAAAGAGCATGAAAAAACAGGAGAGAAGCGGAACCTTGCCCCACAGACCGCCGTAGGCGCTGATCTCCATGGTCTTGGTCCGCTCGGCCAGCATGCCGACCAGGGCAAAGAGTGCCGAGGTGGTGATGCCGTGGCTGACCATCTGGAGGATTGAGCCGGACAGCGCCACCGGCGTCCAGGCGGCGATGCCGAGGGCGACGAAACCCATGTGGCCGACGCTGGAGTAGGCCACCAGCCGCTTCATGTCTTTCTGGGCAAAGGCGATCCAGGAGGCATAGAGGATGCCGGTCACCGCCATAGCGATCAGGAGCGGGGTCAGCGTCCGGGCCGCCTCGGGAAAGAGGGGATAACCAAAACGAATCAGCCCGTAGGCTCCGGTCTTGAGCAGCAGACCGGCCAGATCGACGCTCCCTGCTGTCGGCGCATCGGTATGGGCATCGGGCAGCCAGGTGTGAAAGGGAACGAGCGGAAATTTGATGGCAAAGCTCAAGAGAAAGGCGGCGTAGAGCCAGAGGCCGACAGCCGGGTCAAGTCTGGTGTTGATGAGCGCAGTCAGGCTGAAGGTGTAAATGCCGCTCTGGTTGCCGTGGATCAGGTAGATGCCGATGATGGCCAGCAGCATGAGGAGCGAGCCGACCAGGGTGAAGAGAAAGAACTTGATCGCCGAGTAGATGTTGCGGCCATGCCCCCAGATGCCGATCAGGAAAAACATCGGGATCAGCATCATCTCCCAGAAGAGATAGAAGAGGAAGAGGTCGAGGGAGAGGAATACCCCCATGATGCTGCTCTCCATGACAGCAGCAGCATTATGAAGTGGAGTGTCGTGCGCTCATGGATCGTTCGCCAGGATACCAGCATGCAGATAAGGGTCAGCAGTGCGGTCATCAGCACCATCAGCAGGCTGATACCGTCCATGCCGAGGGTAAAACGGATGCCGAGACTGTCTATCCAGGGAAAATCCTCGAACAGGAAGAAGCCCGGATGGAGCTCCGCTCGGTGAGGATGTACCGGAGACAGACCAGGTCCAGCAGGCGATAAGGAGCTCGACAATGGTCCATCCGAGGGCGACCCACTTAGCCAGTGTTTCCCTGTTCTTAAGCGGGATCAGGCAGATGGCGCCAAGCAGCGGCAGGAGGATGAGGATGGTCAGGACAGGCAGCTGTGTCATAGGACCACCCACGCGAACCAGGCAATCGTCAGTGTCGCACCACCGGCGAGGCTCAGCATGTATGCCGAAATCCGCCCGCTCCCCCACCTGCCGAGGAGTTGCCCGATCCGGCCGAGCCCGGCGGCCATGCGGTCGAGCGAGTCGTCGATAACACCTTCATCCATACGCTCCCAGAGGATGGCCGACAGGAGTTTGTAGGGTCGAATGAAGAGCAATTGGTACAGGGTGTCAACGTACCATCCCGCCTGGAGAAAGGCGGTCACACCTGACGCCGGCTGTTCTGCCCGGGCGATGCAGCCCTTCCCGGCGCTGCCGGCCGAAGTACAGCCAGGCAACGCCTATCCCGGATAAGGCAACAACAGAGGCCGCTCCCTGCAGGGCCAACTCGGTTGCCTGCGAGAGATGCCCGCCATCCACATTCAAGGGGGCCAGAAAGGATTGGAGCAGGCCGCTGCCCAGATAGGCGGGCAGATTGAATATTCCACCGGCCAAGCCCAGCAGGGCCAAGGGGATGAGGATGATTTCCATGATCCGCGGCAGCCTTTTTACCGACGTATGCGATCCAGGCTTGGGCGGACGTGGCGGTCAAGCGATCGCCGAAGACCAGAAACATCATCCTGAAAGGTGTAGATGGCGGTCAGAAAGACCGTGAGCATCGCCACACCAGTAAAGCGTGCCATAGAACATCCCGCCCTTTGCCCAGACCTGGCCAGGATGCTGTCCTTGCTGAAGAATCCACCGGTCGGCGGCACCCCGGCAAGACACAAGCGCTCCGGCCAGAAACGGCCAGAAAACGCCGGGCAGCGTGCGGCGCAGTCCGCCCATGCGGAAGATATCCTGCTCATGATGCATGGCGGTGATGATGCATCCGGCGCCCAGAAACAGCAGGGCCTTGAAGAAGGCGTGGACAATCAGATGGAAGGTGGCGGCGGTAATCGCCCCGCAGCCGACGGCCAGCATCATGAAGCCGATCTGGCTGATGGTTGAGATACGCCAGAATCCGTTTGAGATCACGCTCGGCAAGGGCGCAGGTCGCTCCATAAAAGGCGGTGAAGGCCCCGGTCACGGCAATGGCCGCGACAACCACGGTAGAAACGCCGATCAGCGGGAACATGCGCATCAGCAGGTAGACCCCGGCGGTCACCATGGTTGCGGCGTGGATCTGGGCCGATACCGGCGTCGGGCCGGCCATGGCATCCGGCAGCCAGACCATCAGCGGCGCCTGCGCCGATTTACCCATGGCCCCCAGCAGGAGCAGAAGTCCCAAGGCGGTGATGACCTCCATGGCGGACCAGATGCCCCATCTGGTTCAGCCTCGGTGATGGACAGCGTGTCGAAAAGCTTGAACATCCAGACGATGGCAATGCCCAAGGCCTATATCGCCAATGCGGGTGACGATAAAGGCCTTGCGGCCGGCGGTGGCATTCTTTGCCTCTTTGTACCAGAAACCGATCAGGGCGTAGGAACAGAAACCGACCCCTTCCCACCCAAGGTAGAGCAGCGGCAGATTCTCCGCCAGCACCAAGAGCAGCATGGCGCCGACAAACAGGTTGAGCAGGGCAAAGTAACGAACGTGGCCGGGATCATCACCCATGTAGCCGATGGAATAGAGATGAATCAACCCGCAGACAAAGGTGATCATCAGGCAAAGCGAAAGCGACAGCGGGTCGAGGTAGAAGGTGATCGGGGCTCTGAGATCAAAGGTGGAAAGCCATGAGCCAATCTCTACCACAGCTGGTGCGGAATAGGTGCTTGCGGCGAAAAGGGCGGCGACGAAGCTGCCCCAGATCACCGCGCAGGCCATAACTTCAACCACCCGGCGGGGCAGCATACGTCCCAGCAGGATATTGACAATCGCTCCCAAGGAACGGCAGCAGGATTATGAGTTCGAGGGCTGTTTTCATTGATCTCGCAACTCCCTGAATTCATCGACATTGACGGTTTTCTTGCGTCGGTGCAGATAGACCACCATGGCCAAGGCCAGAGAAACCTCGGCCGATGTCATGGCCATGATCATCAGGGCAAACACCTGGCCATCGGCCATGCCCCAGTGGTTTGAGCCGGCGACGAATACCAGCATGGCGGCATTGAGCATGATCTCGATTCCGATCAGCATCATGATGACGTTGGAACGCCAGATCAGCACGCAGATCAGCCCCAGCGAGAAGAGAATCGAGGCAAAGATCAGCAGGTGGGTGAGCGGCACGATCATTGTTTTCGCCTCCTTCCCAAATACAGCACGCCGACTACGGCGAAGAGCAATTGCATGGAGATGATCTCGATGGCCACTCCGTACCTGCCGAAAAGGGTCATGGCAAACTCCTTCACGCTCGACGATATGCGGGGCGACGGCAACGACCGGAATGGCGGTGGAACGGCTTGAGATCAGCAGCACCAGCGAAACCAGGATGATTCCCGACAATACCAGAGCAGGAAGGCAGTGCACCAGAGGAGGACGCTTGGCGTCCTCCGGGCTTCCCAGGTCGAGCATCATGATGACGAACATGAACAGCACCATGACCGCGCCGGCATAAATGATCACCTCGAACATGGCGATCAGCGGCGCCGCCAGGAGATAGAACACCACCGCCAGGGCAAAGAAGGAGGTCACCAGATAGACGATGGCATGCACCGGATGTTTCTCGCTAATGGCAAAGATCGTGGCGATGACGATCACGGTGGCCATTATATAAAAAAGGGTCTGTTCCATGTTGATCCTGTTTTACATCAGTCTGTGGTAAATCATTTTTGCACCTACGGCAACAAACTGCGCACATCCACCGGCGGTTTCTCTTCCATCCCTGCGCCGCGCGGCTGGGTCACGCCGATACCGGCATGGTGATAAAAATTATAATCAGGCGATTTGCCGCAGCCGTCGATGAGCAGATCCTCCTTCTCATAAACCAGATTCATGATATCCCGATTGCAGATCTCGAAATCCGGCGTCATCTGGATGGCCATGGTCGGACAGGCCTCGGCGCAGAGACCGCAGAAGATGCAGCGGGAGAAGTTAATCCGAAACCACACCGCATATCGCCTGCCATTCTCCCTCTCCGCCGACTGCATGGAGATGCAATCCACCGGGCAGGCCGCCGAACAGAGATAACAGGCGACGCAGCGTTCGCCGCCGTCCGGATCGCGGGTCAGGACAATCCTCGCCCGGTAGCGCGGATAAGGGATGCGCTTTTCCTCCGGATACTGGAGAGTCACCGGGCGACGAAAAATATGCTTCCAGGTCGTCCACATGCCGATGACAATCGCTTTTGTGTCATTTAAAATCGACATGGCCGAGCCTCAATTCTTCTCCGGATACATTGCATTTATCCCTTCAACATGATGAACCATGCGGTCGCCAGTATATTGAGCAGCGCCAGCGGCGTCAGTACCTTCCAGCAAAACATCATCAACTGGTCATAGCGCATTCTCGGCAAGGTGCCGCGAATCCAGATAAAGACAAAGGCCACGGCCAGCACCTTTATGAAAAACCAGAGCACCGGCGGCAGCAACGGACCGTGCCAGCCGCCTAGGAAAAAGGTAGCCGCCAAACCACCCAGCACGATGATGTTGATGTACTCGCCGACAAAAAACAGGCTGAAACGCATGCCGGAATATTCGGTATGATAGCCGGCAACAATCTCGCCCTCGGCCTCGGGGATGTCGAAGGGTACCCGTTTGCACTCGGCGAGGATGCTGATCATAAAGATGATGAAAGCCAAGGGTTGATAGACAATGAACCAGCAGCCTTCCTGCGCCCCGACAATCTCCGAGAGCTGAAAGGAACGGGCCAGCATGACCACCGGCACCAGCGACAATCCCATGGAAATCTCGTAGGAAATGAGCTGGGCCAGGCCGCGGATCGACCCCAGCAGCGCGATACTTGGAGTTGGACGCCCATCCTCCCAGGGCCACGCCGTAAACCGCGATGGACGAAAAGGCGACAAAGAGCAGAAGCCCGACATTCAGATCGCTCACCTGCATGCGTCACCTGCCGCCCGAACAGGGTGACCGGCGCACCAAAGGGGATGACGGCAAAGATCATGATGGCCGGAATCGCCGCCATGGCCGGTGCCAGATAGAACAGCCACTTGTCGGCTCCGGCAGGTTTAAAGTCCTCCTTGGTGAACAGCTTGATCGCGTCGGCCAGAGGCTGCCAGATACCGAAGGGGCCGACCCGGTTGGGGCCGATACGGTCCTGAATATAGCCGAGCAGCTTGCGCTCGGCCAGCACCAGATAGGCCGCCATGGTCATGATCACCACGAAGACCAGGACAATTTTGCCGAGGGTGATGGCTATGTCGATTGGGTCGAACATCATTTCACCTGTTCCATGTTCTGCCAGATCTTCCGGCCGGGACCGGTCGCATCCAGCTGCCGCAGCCACTGCCATTGCCCGGAAAGCGGCTGGACATCTCGCTCGGTTCCCGTCCGTTCGATGATATCCGGCAACTACCTGCCAGGCCGGACGCGGCTCACCGCCCGGAGGCGCGGCTTCATGCCGCCGCGGCGGATGGCCGGCCGGATCGAGTCCCATAATCGGCAGTCCGGGATTCATCACTTTTTTAAAGCGCTGGGCCCGTCCCTCGTTATTGATGTAGGTGCCGTCCATCTCCACCCAGGCGGTGGTCGGCAGGACGATGCGGGCGGCCTTTACGGTTTCCGTGCACGCCAATCGAGGGCTGCTACAAAAGAAATCCCTTGCAGAAGTTCAGGCGGGATATCGGCTTCGACGGCTATGATGCCTTTCACCTTGCCGCCTGCGACGGCCTGTGCAAGGGTGGTCGCACCATGTCCTGCGGAGAGAAGCGCGGCGCCGAAGGCGTTCGGGCCGCCCAGCAGGCAGGCCAGTTTTGCGCCGCTGGCGAGTGTCGGCGCAACATCCTGCATCCCTTTGCCGCGTGCCGCAGATGATTACCGGTTTTCGGGCCTCGCGAATTGGAATGTCAGAGAGCAAAGACACACTCTGCCACTCAAAAGGGAGACCCTTTTGCGCTTCCGGCGCGGCATTGTTTTCTACCAGGTAGACCTTTGCGCCCTTGCGCCAGGCCTGCCTGACCGCCAGCGCCATCATCGGCCCGTCTTGCAGCAGGTCGCAGTTGACAAGAGCAATCAGATCCGCCTCTTGCACATCGGCCATGGAGGCGGAAGTGGCATCGTTCAGGTGCGTTATCGCCGCTCGCGCCTGGTCCGCTTCCTGATCAAGGGCGAAATAGCAGAGGGAACCGGCGGCGATGCCGGCGAACAGCCTGTAGAGCAAGGATGCCGCCTCCATTGCCAGGCGGGATGAGCCGACAATTGCCAGGCTTTCAGGCCCGTGGATCGCCCCAAACTCGCGGATTCGCAGCAGCAGAGTATCCAAGGCCTCATCCCAGCCAACCTTTCGGCCGTCGACCAGCGGATACCTGGGACGGGCTGGATCGTTGACAGCGTGTAGTTTGTAAATCTACCCTTATCGCAGATAAACCAGCCATTGACCGCATCATTTCTGCGGGCCATGGTCTTCAGCAGCTCCCGGTAGCGGGCGGCCGGCACGGTGTTGCAGCCGAGCGAACAATGCGGGCAGACGGAGGGCGCCATGTCGTAATCCCAGTAGCGGGCACGGAAACGGGCGGTCTTGTCGGTAAAAACACCGGTCGGGCAGATGTCCACCAGATTGCCGGAAAAAGGTGATTCGAGCTGCCCACCTTCGACCCGTCCGAAATAGATCCGTCCGGCGCTGCCCATGACCCCGAAATCGGTACCCCCGGCAAACTCCTGATAGAAGCGGACACAGCGGTAGCACTGGATGCAGCGGTTCATCTCGTGCTCGATGTACGGCCCCAGGTATTGATTGACATGGGTGCGTTTTTTGCCGGTATAGCGTCTCAGGCCATGGCCGCCGGCGATGGTGAAATCCTGCAGCTGGCATTCGCCGCCTTCGTCGCAGACCGGGCAGTCGTGGGGGTGGTTGATCATCAGCCATTCGATGACCTGGCGGCGCATCGCCATCGCCTCTTGGTCGGTGGTCGATACGACCATGCCGTCCTGGGCCGGGAGCATGCAGGACATCTGGATGCCCTTGACCGGGCCGTCGAGCATCTTCACCGCGCAGACCCGGCAGGCACCGGCCTTGCCGAGGGCCGGATGCCAGCAGAAGTGCGGGATGGGGATACCGACGCTCTGCGCCGCTTCCAGCACGGTAATGCCCTCGGCCACTTCAACGGTTATGTTGTCGATGATCAGTTTCGGCATACTTTTTTCTATTTAAAAGGACATCTCCGTTTGACGATATGTTCCTGCAGCTCATCCATGAAATGTTTCAGCAGTCCATCCACCGGTCCCATCGCCCCCGGCGCCAGGGCGCAGAAGGCGTTGTTCAGCAACTTGACATGGTCCTGCAGGATGGCGATATGCTCCTCGACTGCCCTTGCCCGCTTCGATGGTTTCCAGCACATGGTTCACATAGGGCAGCCCCTCGCGGCAGGGCGTACACCAGCCGCACGACTCGCGGGCATAGAAGCGCATCAGGTTGAGCGTCGCTGCCACCATGCAGGTGTTCTGGTCGAAGACCACTATGCCGCCGGTACCGAGGCGCGATCCGGCCTTGGCGACCGGGTCGAAATCCATCGGCACATGCCAGGTGCTCAGAAGTAAAATAGGGGGTGGATGCCCCGCCGGGCAGACAGGCCTTAAATGAGCTGCCCGGCCGCATGCCGCCGCACGGCCCTTCGATAATCTCGCCCAGCGGCATCCCGAGCGGCAGTTCAAAACAGGCGCGATTGACCACATGACCGCTGATGCAGAAGAGTTTCATCCCGGCCGCCTCGGGCGTCCGGGCCAAGCCCTTAAACCACTCCGGCCCGTTGCTGATGATACCGGGGATATTGGCCAGACTCTCCACGTTGTTGACCACCGTCGGCCCACCCCAGAGACCCTTTACCGCCGGAAACGGCGGCTTTGACCGCGGATTGGCCCGTTTGCCCTCCAGGGCGTTCATCAGCGCGGTCTCCTCGCCGCAGATATAGCGTCCGGCCGAGACATGCACGTCGATATCACAGGAAAAGCCAGCTGCCCAGGATATTCTCGCCGAGCAAGCCGGCTTGCCGGCACTCGTACAACGCCGCGGCGCAGGTTGGCGGCTGCCTGTTCGTAGCCGCGGCGGATGAAGATAAAGGCATGACGTACACCGATGGCATAGGATGCCAGGATCATCCCCTCCAGCAGGGAATAGGGATTGGCCTCCAGCAGCACCCGATCCTTGTAGGTGCCCGGTTCCATCTCGTCGCAGTTGCAGATGAGCCAGCGCGGACCGGGCAGATTGCGCGGGACGAAACGACCACTTCTTGCCGGTGGGAAAACCGGCACCGCCGCGGCCGCGCAGGCCGGAATCGATCACCGTCTGTTGCACCTGCTCCGGGGAAAGGCCCTTCAATGCCTTTGCCAGAGCGAGAAAGCCGCCCTCGGCGCGATATTCATCGAAGGTGACGGAGCGTCCGGGTTTGTTATGTCGGAAGAGTGGCTGTTCCATTATTTCCCGGCTCATTTAATTCCAATAAACTCATTCATTCTCTCTGCCTCTGTGTTTCAGAAGCTAACTGTATTTCCTTCTGTAAAACATCCAGGGCTTTTTCCAGCGTCAACCGACCATAAATCGCCTCGCCGATCATCATCGTCGGCGATTCGCCGCAATTTCCCAGGCAGCAGCAAGGCAGCAGCGTGAACCGACCATCGCCGGTGGTCTCGCCGACAGCAATGCCCAAATAGGCCGCAAGGTTCTGTAGCAGGCTTTCGCCGCCCATGGCCCAGCAGGAAATCGAGTCGCAGACGTGAATCACCCGTTTGTCCCACCGGCCGGCGGTAGATCATCTCGTAAAAGGTTGCCAGCTCTTCAACCTGCAACGGTGTCAGGCCGAGGAGCTGCGCCGCTTCGCCGACCGCCTCGTCGGTCAGCCAGCCGTAATGGCGCTGCAGTTCCTTCATCACATCCACCGCAGTTTCGCGCGGGGTGATGGCTGCTGCGATTCGTTGTTCAAGTGCCCTTTTCAGTAGTTCAGGAATCATATTTTTCTCTCACCTATCCAGATCGGCGAGCACATAATCTATGGAACTGGTTATTGCAAAAAAATCCGCCAACAGCCAGCCCTTGCACATGATCGGCAGGGCCTGGATATGCGGGAAGCTGGGCGTTTTAATGCGCATCCGGTAGGGAATGTTCAGCCCGTCGGAGACGACAAAATAGCCGTTTTCCCCTCTCGGTGCCTCAATCGAGCTGTAGTTTTCGCCACGCGGCGGCGCCATGCCGCGGGTCGAGTTGACGAAATGATGAATCAGCGACTCAATGTCCTTCAGGGTGTCGGGCTTTTGCGGCAGCACATAGCGATAGTCATCGGTTATCCAGCGGCCGCCCGGCATGTTGGCCGAGACACTGGGTGACAATCCCCAGCGACTGCCTGAGTCTCTTCCATGCGGACCAGATAGCGGGCCCAGCAGTCGCCACCTTCGGCGGTGGCAATCTCGAAGTCGAAACGCTCATAGCCGCCGTAGGGCATCTTCTTGCGCAGAGTCCCAGGCAAGACCGCAGGCACGCAGGTTCGGGCCGCTCAGGCCCCAGTCCATGGCCTCATCAAGGGTGATCTCCCCCACACCCTTGAGGCGGGCCATGAAGATGGGGTTGGCTTTTAGAAGCGCGTCATACTCTTTCAGCCGGGCCGGCATCCAGTCGAGGAAATGCCGCACCGGCACTTCCCATCCCTCCGGCAGATCCTCGGCGACACCGCCGATCCGCAACCAGGCCGGATGCATGCGGCCGCCGGTGATCATCTCGACGATGTCGAAAATCTTTTCCCGGTCGGTGAAGGTATAGAATACCGGGGTCATGGCCCCGAGGTCGGCGGCAAAGGTGCCGAGCCAGACCAGATGGCTGGAAATACGAAACAGTTCGGCCAGCATGACCCGGATAACGATAGCCCGCTCCGGCACGGTGATATTGCAGAGTTTTTCGACGCTGGTCACGTAGGCCAGGTTGTTCTGCACCCCGGACAGGTAGTCGATCCGGTCGGTGTAGGGGATGAACTGGTTCCAGTGCTGGCGCTCGCCGATCTTTTCCGCCCCGCGGTGGTGATAGCCGATGTCGGTATCCATATCGACGATCTCTTCACCGTTCAGTTTGAGCATAAAGCGGATAATGCCGTGCGTGCCGGGATGCTGCGGCCCCAGGTTGACGATCAGCGTCTCCTCGTCGATGCGTTCGAAAAAGTCGCCGGCCGGCAGCGATTGGTGGCGGCGGGCGCTCTTCGGTGGTGTAGGGGGCCATCTCGGTGGCCCGGAAGGGATGCTCCTTGCGTAGCGGATGCCCCACCCAGTCCGGCGGCATGAGGATGCGCTTGAGATTTGGGTGGCCGGCGAAGCGGATGCCGTACATGTCGAAGACTTCCCGCTCGTACCAATTGGCGGACGGATAAACCGTGGAAATAGTCGGCAATTCCGGATACTGGCCGGTGAGCTCGGTCTTGATGCGCAGATGCCCCGGCGTGTCGAAGCAAAGCAGATGGTAATTCAGGGTAAAATCAGGGTATTTCTCGGCCTCGCGGCGGCATGATTCGTCGACGGCGGCGATATCCTCCAGCCGCCTGAACGGATTGGTTCCACGCTTTTTCAAGTACGCCAGCACCTCGGGGACCATTTCCGCCGGAGCGCGGTAGGTGAGCATGTCGGTCGCCGCAGTATCGACCGTCACCCGTCCGGCAAAGGCAGCTTCCAGTTCTCCGGCCAGACCGAATTCCGGGTAGGCATGGCGCGCCGCCGGTGGCCGCCACATCTCGTCGGTACGCGGCATGGAAAAGTGCGGATGCTGCACGGAGGTGCCGCGCACGGAAATCCCGGCCATGCCGGGGCCGCGGGGGTCACGCGATTTTGTCACGCCGTCGATCAGCACCGGCACGATCGTTCCCTCGGTGCCGCCTGCCAGGTGCAGTACCGGGCGGGCCGGACGTTCCTCGGCGCGGATTTTCTTCTGCAGCAGCATCAAACCCTGCAGAAATGCCTCCGGACGCGGCGGGCAGCCGGGAACATAGACATCCACCGGCAGGATCTGGTTGACCCCCTGCACGACGCTGTAGACATCGTACATGCCGCCCGAGTTGGCGCAACTGCCCATGGAGATCACCCAGCGCGGTTCGGCCATCTGTTCGTAGAGGCGCAGGATGGTCGGGGCCATCTTCTTGAAGACCGTGCCGGCAATCACCATCAGGTCCGCCTCGCGCGGCGAGCCGCGCAGTACCTCGGAGCCGAAGCGGGCAATGTCGAAGCGGGAGGTGAAGGCGGTCATCATCTCGACAAAGCAGCAGGAAAGCCCGAAGAACATCGGCCAGAGCGAATTGGCCCGGCCCCAGTTGATCATATCGTCGAGGCGGGTGAGCAGGATGTTGTCGGGGATGTCAGCTTTCATCGGCACCCCTGCGCATCCTGGAGGGTCCCCATTCAAGGCCCCCTTTCAGCCAGATCCAGACAAGGCCGAGCAGCAGGGCAACGATGAAGAAACTGATGTGCAGCAAACCGCCCAGCCCCAATTGGTCCCAGACCACGGCCCAGGTAAAGATAAAGGATGTTTCCACGTCGAAGACGATGAAAAATATGGCGATCAGATAAAAGGGAATGAAAAGAGGGAGACGGGCGGAACCGGTCGGGATAATGCCGGATTCGTACGGCAGTTCCTTGTTGGGGTTGGTTTTTTTGACACCGAGCCACCAGGCAGCAACAAGCATCCCGCCGATCAGGAGAACGGCCGCAATGGTAAAAATGATCAGTGAAAAGTATTCCGGCAATGTTTGCATACAGGTCTTAAAAAGATAACAACATAGCCAGCTTGAACAAATCGCCATTGATACTGAGCATATTGGGGGGAAGCATTGCTTCTTCTGAACAATACGTGCCTCCCCGACGAAAAATCATTTGAACCTTTAAGTTAGGATACCTCTTCAGTCGCAATTTAGCAAATTCTTATTGCTTTGCAAAGCGCCTCCTGCGAGGCGCTTTACCACACGGAAAATAACCATTCTGGTACTTTCCCAAAAGATCGTTGCCAGCTTCAGCTTCGTCGCCAGGTTATCTTCGATGAGCAGAACCCACCGGGTGAGAGTTCTTTTTTCAAATATGCTCATAACGCTGGTGCAATACCCAGAGTAAAAACTGTGCATAAACCTGCCAGACATCATCTCCGTAGCCGCCGGCCATCAGGAATACGGCTGGGATATTGCGATCTCTAAGCCAGGTGTAGAGTCAGCCGATCGCGCTCGAACATCTGAATCAGAGGAGAGCTTAAGGAGAGTCGTTGAGGGCAACTCATCTTTTTCATACGGGTCGGCCCCGCAGACGACGATAGCAAGATCAGCCGAGCCTCCCTCTTCAAGTTGCCGAAGACCAACGCTAAGTCTTTCCAGATAATACGGTTCTTCACCGCTTTCAATGGGAATATCGATATCACTCGGGATAAAAGAAGGATTGGGTCTGCCGTCGGCAAGCAAGGCCGGACAATCCAGCGGCCAGCCTCTTGCCATATGCACGCTCAAGGTCCGGATGGAATCGTCGCCTGCAGTGAGAGCGGCTGTACCATCTCCCTTGTGGGCATCGACATCGATGACCCAAACTCTGTCAACCTTTTTTTCGAACTGCAGCTTGCGAGAGGCGATGACGATATCGTTCAGCAGGCAGAAACCATTGCCGAAATCGTGTTGCGCATGGTGCGCACCACCTGCAAAGAAAAAGCAGAACCCATGTTGCAGCGCAAGTCGAGAGGCCTGTACCGTGCCGGCAGCCTTAATCAGGAGACGCTCGAAAAGATCGGTAAGCGGCCGCGTGGCTGTTTCCGGGGTATACCTGTAATATTTGCCTTCGGCGTCTATCAGCTCAAAGGTGGAAACAATCTCTTTTTCAAGACTTGCCGAGTACAGACGTTCCACATAATCGGCTGAATGGACTCGCAACAGATCCTCCCGGGCTAATACCTCGACAATTCGGTCCTGATGCCAATCCCTTTGCAGGGATTTAAGTTTGGGATCATCGAGGAGGGCTTGAAGTGTCTTGGTGGCCCGACTATCCCTGACGGGAATCTGGATGCCAAACTCTATAAGGCTTGCCGGGATACGGGGGTCGTAAAGAATCATCGCTGGTTTTCCGTAAAAAATTGGCAACGCTCATTATGGACAATGGTGACATCCGTTGCCCAGGATCGTCCGCCGTCATTTCGTCCTTCTCCACCGACCTCTATCGGTCACTCATGAGCAATCGTTTTTGTTATTTTATAAACATTTTGGAGCCAGTGTCGACACTTATTTTCAACTTTAACATCTTGTTGTTCCGCTGTTAATTCTTATAGTGGTTGAACGGGCAGATTTTCATTGCTGCCTGTGGTTAAGATTTAAAGGAGGCAATATTCATTGTAGTCAGATTGGAAAAGGGACGGATATTTCCGGGACAACTCGACTATTGAATTTCTGCCCCCGGAAGAGACCAACACTCTATTGGTTCAACTATTTGGACAAGTGAGGAACAAAATGATACTCAACGATACTTTGCAAAAGCACAAGGATTGTCTTGAGCTGTGCGAGATTGAACACACAGTTTGTGAACTTGAACAAAAAGACGATAAAAAATGTGACACAGAAGTAAAAATCTGCCAGTGCAATTGTGACTTCGATTTCGGTCAATAAACCCAAGTCCAGTCCTGTACCAACTTTTCCCCAGGTGGAGGTTTCACGATGAAAAAGACAATGCGAATTATGTCCGAAGCACCATTGAACGCAGAGACACCGTTGGACAATTTGCAGTCCTGGATTACCAGCAATGAGGTGTTCTTTAAACGAAATCAGGAAATGATCATGACACACCCCGTGGCTCTTGAGAGTTGGCGGTTGTCGATACAGGGTCTGGTGCAATAAAGCCATCGAACTGAGTTTCTCCGATATTCTCTCAATGACAAAAGTTGAAGTAGCAAACACCCTGGAGTGTTCCGGAAATGGGCGTTCTCTCCTCCAGGAAAAAACCCCCGGTAACCCTTGGACTATAGGTGGCGTTGGAAATGCCATTTGGGGAGGGGTCCGGTTGAGTGATGTGCTGGCACGGGCTGGAATCATGCCCGAGGTGAGGTATGTCGGCTTTGAAGGAATGGATAATCCACTCACCGCAGGCACCGTAAAATTTATACGTAGCATTCCACTGGAAAAAGCGATGGATTCGACGATTCTCGCCTATGAAATGAATGGGGAACCGTTACCCCTTGAACACGGCTACCCACTGCGTGCACTGGCCCTGGGTTGGACAGGGGCAAATTGCGTTAAATGGCTCAGTAAAATTTCACTGTTGGACCAGCCTATAGCCGGATTTTTCATGGACAATGTATATCGGATATTTCAAAAAGGTGAAGAACCGGCATCAGGTAAGGTAGTTACCACCATCCCACTCAAATCGATTATCACGTCACCGGCAAATGGAGCCACACTTGCTGGAGGAAGAGTGGTAATTCGAGGTGCTGCTTACGCCGGTGAAGCAGATATTATAGCTGTTGAAGTGAGCGTCGATGACGGCGTTACCTGGCATGCAGCCGAATTCATTGGCCCACATGAACGTTATGCCTGGCGCCGATGGGAATATACCTGGCAAACGTCGGAACCAGGAATGTACACTGTTTTGGCCCGTGCCACCGATGATCGCGGGCAGATTCAGCCAATGACAGCCAGCTGGAATGCCCTCGGTTACGGCAATAATGGCTCCCGTGAACATGCCATTACTCTTATAATTCAGTAACGAATATGGGAGGGTAACAGCAAATAGAGTCTCAAACCACTTCTGTTAAATCAAGTAGCGAAATCAGATGATGTCTATCATCTGTATCGTCCGAGAGGGTATCCGAACAGAGTGCGAGAAAAGAACTGTCAGGAATGATAAGGAATTGCCATTGCGAGGAATGACGAAGCAAAAAGCTGTACAAATCTACCTGCTCCTGCATTCCGAGTTTCATTTCACCGATATCAATCAGAAAGATCGGGGCAAGGCCATACAGTTCTTTGTGCATAGCTGCAAGGGCTGACAGTAACACCTCGACCCTGCAAACGGGAAGCATTTCTATGAAAGGAAGAATAACGCCCTTCTGCGAGCCTTCGAGGATTATTGAAATTCCTTCCTCTCTAAATTGTGGAGCCACTTCGGAATCAGTGGCTTGCAGGCTGAGGTTGATTTGATGTAAACGTTGCTTCAATGAAACTGCGTTTGCATGGCCTCCTTTTTCTAGGCGTTTTATGAGAAAATCAAAGAGCGTCGCAGTGGTTTCCATTGCTGGTGTGACATCTTCCTTGTGGATAGGGTAGTCAAGCATTGACCTGGTAATGGTAAGGAAGAGCGGAAGATATTTTTCGGCAATACCCTTAGCTTGTCGGAAGTGTTGGGCTCGGTCAACGGCATGCAGGCAACGGTCTAACTGCTCTTGCTCATTTTTAAGCAAAAATTGCCGCAACTCCTCCAATTGCCCTCGCAGCTCCACTGCAATTTTTCCCTTTATTCGGTCGGAACTTCGAAGAGTTGCTATTGTTCTTTGCAACCCCTCGACAACGGCAACAGCATCTGGCGCAATGCTGGAAAGAAGGCCCCTGACATTTGATTCAATTTCGCTCCATCGAGTTGAGCTGGAGAGTTCAACAAAATTAATCCACTGGCTCTTATCACGGCGCCTCCCGCATTCAATCCGATCTGTTTCAAAGAACACTGGATTTATGGCAGCCAATTCTTTCACAACTTGGATTGGAGCGGTAAAAATTGCGATGGCGGCGGTCTTTTTCGACGGTATGATCTTGTTTGTTTGCTTATGGACTGAAGTGTATAGTGGCAGATCGCCGAAAGGATCTATTTCCTTGAAATCATAAGGTGGGTTAATGGCTTGCAACATTTTGAACAAAGATTTTGCCTGCTCTGCGTCAAAGGCCTTAATTACATTGAGTCCTTTGCCGACTTTTACCCAGGAGGCGTTTGGAAGGGCAGGATGTCCTATAATACGAAACGTAATCAGCTTCATAGTAAAGCCCTACAGCTAGGTTGCGGTACGCAACCATACTGCTCGACTCATCAAAGAATTGACCCTTACACCTCGCCGCCGAATCTTCTTGAGCTGACAATCAAAGCTCAAACCGGCGGGAGGTGGTTTTTGACGAGTGATATTATTTCTGTGCCTTATTTGATCCTGCTCGGATTACAAAGATGTTCGGCGTCTGCCGATACGCTTCCACATGCGTCGCAGGAATATTGCATGCTTGGAAGTTTGCCGTCGCAAATCTGGATCGACGATGCACCGCAGAATCTGGTGTCGAGTTTCTCACTGGTTGGGTTGCAGAGGTCACTGAAATTGTCTGCAGTCACGCCGCAGTTCTGACATGTATAGGCCATTGCCTGTCTCCTATTGATATTCCGTATATCTACGGGATTTATTATTTGCAGTCGGGTCCCCGATTCGGAACCCGACCTGTGCATCATAAACAGAGAAGACTCAAGTAAAAGAGTACTTCCTTCATGGCTATCAAGTATTGCACCCTCCAGACATTAAGGCTTTGAGATTCTCCTTGTACTCATTGCATTGCACTTTCGCATTGATCATGGACCCCCATTTTGCGAAGTTTGCGTCTGAAACAAGTTTGGCAATTTTATCCATATGCTGGCCGTTGGTTTTTTCTATTTCGGCCTTGATCTTTTCCTTCAACAATTCCATCCACGCATCGTCTGCGAGGGCGAGTAATTTTTCATGCATATCGCATTCGCCACCAGTCTTTTGTGTGGTAGCACACGATTCTGTCGTGCAGCATTCTTCTGACATGATATTCACCTTAATTTGTTGTTTAATCGAGTTGTTTTGTTCCGAATAACATCAGAGTAATATTTGAAAACCGTCAAGAAGCAGAGGAGCCAGCGTGTTGATGGTCAGAAATACAGTTAGTAAGGTCTGTTGCCTCATATGAATGATAATCATTCATTCTAAGTTTGCACAGTTTTCACAGAGAGGTTTCTGAAAATGAACATGCATCCGTTCACCGGTTGTTGCACCTTGGGGTGCCTCTAATAATCGATTCCCGGCTGGGGTTCAATCGCCTTTCTGTAGGCATGTTTTATTTCCCTCACTTCGCTGACCGTATCGGCAAGTTCGATGAGATCCGGGTGGGCATCCCTTCCAGTTAAAATAATGTGCATATGTTTAGGCCTGTCGGTAAGAATTCTTTTCACCTGCTGCAGGTCAACGAGATTCAGGTGCAGAGCATTGTTTATTTCGTCAAGGATCAGCGTGTCACAGTCGTTTTCGGCGAGGATGGCCTGCACTAACTGTATGGCATCCTGGGCGTTTTTCCGATGCTCGGAATGGGGAAAGGGATTGCCCTCAATACCGCAAAAACCTTTGCCGGTATGGAAGAGTTTGACCAACGGGGCCAACCGCGTCACCCCATCCCACTCACCGGAATACAGGTCGCCTTTCATGAACTGGACGATTGTGGTTTTCATCTGATGCCCGCAGCCACGGAGTGCCATACCCATGGCAGAGGTGGTTTTGCCTTTGCCGTTTCCTGTAATGATAACCACCAGACCCTGCTTTTTCTTCGGTTCAAGCTTTTTGATGGGATTGTCGTTGTTCATGCCATTCCTCCTGTTTTTTGAAGATCTTCTCTATGCATGATCAGCACTGCCCGGAGGGAAGTAAAGTGCTGGAGTGATCCCCCCTTCTTGGCCTGGCTTCTTGCTGCTGAACATTTTTTGACGAAGGGTCGGGTTTCTGTTACCGTATCCTGTGTGGTTGAGATGGAACAGGTTCGAAGCGCTTGTTCTTTGTCCTTTTAATAAATAGTGGGGAAGCGCATGAAAGATATGAGCGAAATGTTGCTTACACAGGCACCGATCTCAGAAATCGTCATGGGGAACACAGCTCTGGTGCGGGCAATGATCGAATCGGGAACCCGAGTGATTACTTCCTATCCCGGATCGCCAACTCCGGAGATTGCCTCGGCAATCCAGTCGATTCCGCCAGGTCAACGGCCTTTTTATTTCGAATTTTCTACCAATGAAAAGGTTGCCACCGAAGTGGCTTTCGGTGCATCTCTCAATGGCCATCTGTCGACGGTGTTTTTTAAGAGCGTCGGCCTCAATGTCGCTGCAGACTCCTTTGTCCAACTCAGCCTGATGCATCTTATCGGCGGAATGGTCGTTGTTCTAGGTGATGATCCTGGTGCAAACTCTTCGCAGAATGAGCAGGATAATCGTCATTATGCACGGATGAGCTATACACCAATGCTGGAACCGGCCAATCCTGCCGAGGTCTACGCCTATTACAAAGAAGCCGCAGCTCTTGCGAAAAACATGGGGAAAGCCATTATCCTCAGACTTACCACCCATGTTTGCCATGCCAAGGAAAGGGTGGCTTTTTCCGGCTGGACCCCGATTGCAGAGCCAGATAACTCTCCGCGCTTTGACCCTGCTAACGGACCCTATATACCGCTGGTTTCGGCAGTTTACCCAAAAAAAAGGAAGGCGCTGGAGGATCTCCGGCGGGTTGAGAAATGGGTGGAAGAGCGTAATCTGCACCGCATTGTGGCAAATAACAGTCGCCGCGGCATCATTGTTTCCGGTATGGTTTATCTCTCGGTTGAAGAGGTAGTATCGCCGCTTGCCGATAAACCGGACATCCTCAAACTGGCCTTAGTTTATCCAGTGCCTGAACAGGCGATTGTCGATTTTCTTACCGCTCACCAAGAAGTAAAAGTGCTGGAAGAACTCGACGACACAATGGAAAAGGAGGTGAAGTCGCTCGCTTTTGACCATCACTTGCAAACAAAAATATTTGGCAAAGCGGCGATGGAGGACTGGATTGGCGAGTATACCCCGGACAAGGTTCGCGATATCTTGCATCAGACCTGGCCGGAAAGTATTCCGGCGCGGCAAAGTATCGTCGGGGATACGACGATTTCATTCTCAGCGAGACCTCCGCAAATGTGTCCGGGATGTGGCCATAGAAGTGCTTTTCACGCCATTAAACAGGCACTGCCCGACGGCACTATCACTGTTGCCGATATCGGCTGCCATACCCTTGGTTTCCAGGAGCCTTATAAGATGGGCGAAGTCCTGCTCTGCATGGGGGCCTCAACCGGAATCGCTGCGGGTATGACCCTGTTCAACGAGGCACGCAAGGTGGTCGCGTTTCTCGGTGATTCAACCTTTTTTCATGCCGGGCTTCCAGGGATTATTAACGCCTTGTTTAACAAACACAATCTGACCCTGGTACTCATGGAAAACGGAACTACCGCCATGACCGGGCATCAGGACCATGCCGGGTCCGGCAGGAATTTCAATGAGGCGACCGAAGCAATCAGGGTTCGTTCGGTATTGGAAGGCCTCGGCGTCAAACATATCTTCGAAACCGACACCTATCAGCAAGAGCAATTGGCGGATATGGTCCGACAAGCAGTGGCTGTAGATGCCTTTAGTGTAGTTATCGCCCGTCATCCCTGCATGCTCCTTTTTGCCCGTAAGCAAAGGAAAAAAAATGGTTTTACCCCACACCACGTCAGGATTGACCAGGATCAATGCGCTCGACTGCATACCTGTGTTGAGGATTTTGGCTGCCCCAGCTTTTCAAGAGGAGCAGATGGCACGGTTTCAGTTAACCGGGACCTGTGCATCGGTGATGGCTCGTGTATCCAGACATGTTCCAAAAAGGCTATTACTCGCTAACTGACTGCAAGGAGAATTCGTATGCAACCTTTCAATATTTATCTATGCGGTGTCGGTGGCCAGGGGATAGGCCTTCTTAGCGAAATTTTGCTCAGGGCCGCAGATTATGCCGGATATTGCGCCAAGGCGGTAGACACCCATGGCCTGGCACAGCGCGGTGGCACGGTGATTTCACAGATCCGCCTCGGAAAAATCGTGCATACGCCGTTGATCCCGGAACGAACAGCTGATCTCGTGGTTGCCCTTGAGCGCCACGAGGCCCTTCGAGCCGTGCAATTGGTGTTGCGGGACCAGGGCACCCTCATATATTACGATACGGTGCTGCAACCTTTGGGGGTCAGGTTGGGCACGGAACCTGAAACCAGCACCGATATGATCGACAGGGCCTGCGCCCAAAGAGGGATTAGGGTCTATGGCGTAGCACGAGCAGATATTGTCGACACCAGGATGGAAAACATCATAGTGCTTTCTCGGATCCATCGGCAGCGACTGATTCCACATCTGGAAATGGAGCATTTCCTGCGAGCCATGGAGGATCTGCTCACAGGAACGATACTTGAGGCAAATCTCCGGCTTTTTAATGGATCATGACACATCTTTAGGAGACGAAGAGCGTGTTGCCAGAGTACGACTTCCAACCGCGATCACCAGCGCGACAACGACCAGAATTGTCGCGACGGCGAAGGTGAGCCGCATACCGGTGGCAACGGTTTCCGGCCGTGCCGTCATGATGTCGCTTGCTGTCGATGCCAGGGCGAACACAGCGCCCATGACGGATGCGCCGGTGATGCGCCCGAGATTGCGTGATAAGTTGAGCATACCGGAAATGACTCCCCGCTGGTCCGGGCCGATACCTGTCATGACGGCGGTATTGTTGGCTGTCTGGAACAGCGCATAGGCACCTGTGATGATGACGATTGGCGCGATGTAACCGAAGATACCGAGTCTTGTCGGTAGCATAGATAAAAGCGAGGAACCGGCCGCCATCCCGATGAGTCCAAGAATGGTCATGTGTTGTGCACCAAAACGGTCCGAAAGGTGACCGGCCGGCGCAGCAGTCAGGGCGGCGACAAGGGGACCGACCGACAAGATGAATCCAACCATCGCCGCATCGAGCCCGAGCGCAAGAGAGAGATAGAACGGTCCGACCACCAGCGTCGTTGTCACCACCGTGGCGACGAGCGCGCTCATGGCGAGGCTCGCACTCAACGCCGGTTTGCGGAACATAGCCAGTTGAATCAGAGGCGATGCCGTCCTCGTCTCGGCAAGCACAAAGATGCCGACTCCGATGGCGGCAGCCAACAATAGAGCGATGTTCAGCGAACCGAAACTGCCGCGCCCGATCGTCACAGCGAGTGCATACGCTGCCAGCGTCAGTGCAAGCAGCAGCGTGCCCACACTGTCGAATCCGGGCCGAACATTGTTTTCCAGCTGGCGATCAACCGGCAGGGAGTGTTTCGCGAGAAGAAAAGTCAGGATACCCAGTGGGAGGTTGACGAGGAAGATAGCCCGCCAACCGATTCCAGCGATCAAAACGCCGCCGAGTGATGGGCCGAGAGCGGTGCCAACCGCCGACATCGTCCCGAGCAGCCCCATGGCGGCACCGGTCTTTGCCTTCGGAACCGTTTCGCCGACAATTGCCATGGTGAGAGCCATCATGACGGCGCCCCCGAGGCCCTGCGCCGCCCGGGCGGTAATCAACAGCCAAAGCGTGGGGGCGACACCACACAGTACCGAGGCCACCGTGAAGAGGAAGATTCCGGCGAGTAACAGCCGACGGCGGCCGATGATGTCACCGAGCCTTCCGACGCTGACGATCAGGGTGGTGATGACGAGGAGATAAGCGAGGATTACCCACTGAACTACCTGGAAGGAGGCTGTGAACGCCTGTGCCAGCGTCGGCAAAGCAACATTGGCGATGCTGGTGTCGAGTGAGGACAGTAACATGGATAGCGAAAGGCTGACGAGTGCCCACCGACTCGAAGATGCCGTTTTTGCATTTCGATCGACCGTCCTATTTTCTTGTATACTGAGTGGTTTCATAACGAACTCCGTTTTCTGGTGAACTTTGAAATCTTGCGACGCCCGAAACAAAGCTGTCTGAAACAGAGTATAGTCCTTTGCATGACACGGCGGAATGAGCATGGCTTGCACCTTATTCGTGCGTTTGACGCCACTGATCAAACTATGCTATAGTGGATGCATGTCGAATCCCGATTTCAATTTACTTATCACCCTGGATGTGCTGCTCGCGGAAGGCAGTGTTGCGCGCGCAGCGCAGCGGCTGCAACTCAGCCCGTCAGCGATGAGTCGGGCGTTGGCACGTTTGCGGGAGACCACGGGCGATCCGTTATTGGTCAGGGCCGGACGCGGTCTCGTCCCCACCCGACGAGCGCTTGAGCTTCGCGAGCGAGTCAGTCAACTCGTGCAGGACGGGAAGGCGGTTCTTGGCCCCGTTGAGAAGCTCAATCTCAAAGAATTAGCCCGAACGTTCACCCTGCGAACCAGCGAAGGCTTTGTCGAGAACTTTGGAGTGGACCTAATCGCTCGCATCGGCAGGGAAGCTCCCTCCGTCCGGCTGCGCTTCGTGCAGAAGCCGAATAAAGACAGCACGCCGCTTCGCGACGGGACCGTTGATCTGGAAACCGGCGTTGTGGAGAAGACGACGAGTCCGGAATTGCGAGTTCAGGCATTGTTCCGAGATCGATATGTCGGCGTTGTGCGAATCGGGCACCCGTTGAGCCAGGGCGAGATGACACCCACCCGTTATGCCGCTGGAAGGCACATCTGCGTCGGACGGCAGGGGGTCGACAGGGAACCGATTGATGAAGCCCTGGAGCCGTTTGGGGTGGCACGGGAAATCGTCGTCGCGATCGTCGGCGGTTTCTCAACCGCGCTGGCCCTGGCCCGTGCCTCCGATCTGATAGCGAGTGTTCCCGAACGGCACACCGGAAACCTGCGCGCCGGAATGCATAGTTTTGCCCTTCCCGTCGCCACGCCGGAGTTCACGGTTTCAATGCTCTGGCACCCGAGGCTTGATGCTGATTTAGCACATCGCTGGCTGCGCGAGTGCGTTCGGGACGCAGTGCTGTGCAACTCATCGATACATCAACACACATAAAAATAAATAGGCCTTGCAGCTAGGAGCCTGTCGGATTTAGGGGCCATTCAGCGATAGAGAAAAGATGCACGAAATTCACTTATCGTATTGAATTCACGATATAATGGGAATCGAGGGTCAGATCTTGAATCTTGAGTTAATATAAGATATATATTTTCCATGGCTCGACCACTCCGTATAGAATTTCCGGGAGCTATCTACCATGTGACATCCCGGGGCAATGCCCAGACTTCCATTTTTCTGGACGACATCGACAGGAATACCTTTCTCTCCGTGCTCGGACTGACGTTGCACCGGTTCAACGTGCTTTGCCATGCATATTGTCTGATGACCAATCACTTCCATCTGCTGCTTGAGACACCGGATGCAAATCTGTCCAAAGCCATGCGCCAGCTCAACAGCGTCTACACCCAGGCGTTCAACCGTCGGCATGGCCGGGTTGGACACGTGCTGCAAGGGCGGTTCAAATCCATTGTCGTTGACCGGGAAGCCTATCTTCTCGAACTGTGCCGATACATCGTCCTGAACCCGGTGAGGGCCTGTATGGTCAAAGAGCCCGGCAAATATCCGTGGTCCAGTTACCGGGACACGGCAGGGCTCGGGAAGAAACCGGATTTTCTGGCTGTGGACTGGATTCTGGAGCAGTTCGGCGCTGATCGCGCACAGGCCAGGAAAGAGTACCGTCTCTTTGTCAAAGCAGGTCTTGATGCGGAGTCCCCCTGGAATGATCTCAAAGGGCAGTGTCTGCTCGGTGACGACCCGTTTCTGGAAAAGATCTTCCCCCTGCTCAAGGACAAGAGCGCCTTTAAGGAAATCCCCCGTGTCCAGCGCTTTGCCGATCGCCCAGCCCTGGAAGAGGTGATTGCCAACACAGCATGCCGCGTGCTGTTACCGGCGGCGTGAAAATGCAAAAAAGTGGCGGTTTTAAAATGCTGTTTTTGGGCGGTGACAATCTGCCGCACCGAGCGTTTTTTCTCGGTGCGGCAGAATAGTTATTCTCTGCAAGTTTAGACCTCAACCTGCTGTTTCATGCGATAGCTTTTGCCTTCTATAACGACGGTGTCGGCGTGATGCAGAAGCCTGTCAAGGATGGCGGAGGTAAGTGTTGCGTCATTGTTGAAAATTTCCGGCCAATGTTTGTATGCCCGGTTTGAGGTAATGACGATAGAGCCTTTTTCGTATCGGCAACTGATGACCTGGAAGAGCAGATCCGCACCATGCTTATCAATGGGCAGAGTAGCCGAGTTCGTCAAGAATAAGCACGGATGGTCTGAGGTAGGTTTTCAGGCTGTTTTTGAGTTGCCCCGCGGCCTGAGCGGCGGTCAGGGTGTTGATGACATCAACGGCGGTAGCGAACAGGACGCTGTAGCCCTTGAGACAGGCTTGATAGCCAAGGGCGGTTGCCAGATGGGTTTTGCCGAGACCGACACCGCCAAGCAGTATGCCGTTGGCATTTTGATCGATGAAGTCGAGCATAAAGAGTTGCTGCAGCTGTTGTCGATTGATTTTTGTTGGCCAGTTCCATTCGAACTGCTCGAGAGACTTGGGTACCGGAAAACGTGCCATCCTGATGCGTCGTTGGATGGCATTATCCCAGCGTCGGTCTGCCTCCCCCTGCACAAGATTGTGGAGATATTGCTGGTGACCCCAGTTTTTGTCCGCCGCCTCTGCTGCCAGGTTTCGGTACTGCTCGAGCATAAAGGGCAGTTTGAGAAAACTGAGCTGTTCTTCCATTTCTTTTTTTCTATTCATCATAAGAACCCCTCTGATTGTATATGCTTATGTCCGGCCCCTTGATTTCCAGGTCGAGCAGATCCTCGCTGCGAGTGAGATGCAGAATTCCCGGCTCGACGTTGATTCGCTTTCTCTGTTCGAGCAGATTGGCGATATACTCGCAGGAAAACGCCTTGAACTCGAGTGCATCGGCAATGACCCTGGCCACCTGTTCCTGCCCGTATATCTCGCTTAAACCGACAATTTGCCGGAGGTGGTGGAGCAGGTTCAACTTTCTCTCCTGCAGTCCCTGGTAATACAGCTCTGCTTCGGACGACAGGGTGAGAAAACGCATGATGATTTTCTGATCCTTGGCCTTGCGTTTCTGTTCCAACAGGGCCTTGGGATGGTCGGGATTTTCGATATCCTGGTGGCGATCATAGATCCTACCATGCCTGGCAATCAGTTTATGATCGTGGTAGAGGCAGATTCTGTCGGTGTAGGCCTTCATCGTCAGCTTGGCCCCGGCATACTCAGCCGGTACCGAGTAGCGGTTGGTGTCGACAACCACCCGGAACTGCTTGCTCGCCCTGACCTGGGAGAGTGTGCCGGTATCATAGGGATGTTGCGGCAACCGCAACAGACAGGTGGCCTCTTCCGGGAACATGTCGATGGGCTTTTTCCTGGTTTCGCCATGGATGCGGACATTCGCCACCACATCCAGCCACTGTCTGGCCGCCGGATTAATGGTTTTGAAGTCGCCTGGGTCAAGACCGGCAAGAAAATTTTTCTTGGTATATCCCACCCCATTTTCGACGATCCCTTTTTCATTGCCTTTGCGCACGCCGCAAGGGACTATCCGGAAACCATAATGATTGGCAAAATCCAGGTATTTGGGATTAAAGACCGGGTCCTGCCCGGTGATTCTTTTTAAAACCGCCGACTTGAGATTGTCGACCATGACCTTTTGCGGCACACCGCCGAAGAACTCGAATGCCCGCTGGTGGCAGCCAAGAAAATGCTCCATGGTCTGGGAAACGGTGAACTCCACATACATCATTCGGCAATGGCAGAGGACCATGACAAAAAAGCTCAATCTTCGCCGGGTATTGCCGACCGCCACCGATCCGTATGAACCCCAGTCCACCTGGGCGCATTCTCCCGGTGCAAAAAACAACTTCAGGAAGGCTTTCTGTGGCCGTGGCCTGACCTTGCGAACATAATCCTTGACGGTGGTGTAACCGCCGATATAGCCTTGCCCGGTTATCTGCTGGAAAATTTGTTGGGCGCTGTAGGGATGACGCTCAAGCATTCGAACAATGTCATTTTTGTAAGCGTCGAGCTTGCTTGAACGTAGCCCCGGCAAACGAAGCTGGAATCTTTCCTGATCCATCCATTTCCCCACGGTGCGACTATCCAGGCCAAGTTCGACGGCGATCTGCCCGGCCTTTAGCCCCTGTTCCCGAAACCGTTTGATCCGGCAGAACTGGTCATAATCGATCATGCGCCACCTCCCATCATCTGCCTGAGAATCTGTCCCATGGAACACGGTTCACCGGTGGCAGCGACCGGTTCCCGCCGGTGATCGAGAGCAAGAACTTGATAGAGTGGTTTCCTGAAGGCGATCAGCCTCTGCTCGACAAGCGCTTCGCGCGCTTTGCCCAGCGCATCTTCATTCATGCCGAGTCGCTTTTGCAAGCTTGCATCGCCGTAGTAACTCATGCCCCGGGCATCACTGACCGTGACGAGGAAAAGATACAGGGCCGCTGCGCTATTACTCAGGCCGTCAATGTAGCGCTCACGGACCAGACGGTGATCCACCCAGCTGAACTGTTCCGGAACCCGGCGGATCATGTGTGGATAGATGGGAACTTTGTCGGTTGTCATGCTGACCTCCTCTGCAATAAATGGGTTGATTAACAATATCCTGCCCCAATTGTTGCAGACGACGGCCCAAACTGACTATGTTATCTTGTAACGGTGATCCGCTCAGTTGTGCCAATAGCCCCAGAAAAACAAGAGGTTGCGCCCTTAAGAGTTCTTGTAACGCATGGTTCGGCAACTGCTTTGTAACCTCTTGTTTTTCCACCAAGTTCGGCAACAAGGAATCTTGTAACGGTTCCGGCTCGTCGGGCCGTTTTCGCCAATATTCCGGGTGACGACTGCGCCACTGCTGAACCCGGGTGGTGTTATCGACTTCCCTGGAAGTAGTCTTGGTTCTCCGGTTTTTCCAGCCATTTCTTCTGACTGGCCGCCTTGCTCGCCTTCCGACACTCAGGCTGAGAACAATACTTCTGCCTTTTGACATTGCGCGGATCAGGTCGAAATAACTGCTTGCAGTGCGCACACTTAGGCTTTCTCGATTTTCGCATAAATCTGAGTCCTCCTCAGATTTATGATCGCTTATGGAGCTTCTGGAAGAAAAGCTAAAAGAACAAAGAAGGAAGGGGAAGAAGAGGTGTTACATTTTTCTCTTTTGAAGAAAATGAAGAAGAGAGGCTACGCATTTTCAAAGCGCCTCTCCAAGAACATTATCAGGCCGCCGCTGACACAAATTGAAGGTGCTACATATTAAGGTCAATCAGTGTTGTTAAGTTGAGAGTTTACTATTTTTTGAAAGAAAAGCGAGAAATGTGCAGTCCAATGAGGAGGTGTTTGCAACAATGTCACATACATCTAAACCATCCGCTGAGATCAGTGTACGAAAATCTTCGATGAGTTTGCTCGATTGGCTATTTATTCATTTACGGATACCTTGAATGCCGACCCTGATGCCGCAAGAGATGGTATTGATTATCGTGCCCGGCAGGTTTTCTCTGGTCATTACGTACCTGTGATGCCCACGCCTCTTTCAGAACCAGAATATGTAACCCATAGCAGCACTTTTTTTAATGAACTTGGGTTGAGCAACGAGCTGGCGTTTGAGGCAAAATTTCGCAAGGTCTTTTCTGGTGATCTCTCTGCTACGCATGAGCCTATGCATCAGGTTGGCTGGGCGACAGGTTATGCATTATCGATTTATGGCACCGAATATACCCAACAATGTCCATTTGGCACTGGTAATGGTTATGGCGATGGTCGGGCGATATCCGTATTTGAAGGAATAATCAATGGACAGCGATGGGAAATGCAATTGAAAGGTGGCGGCTCAACGCCTTATTGTCGTGGTGCCGACGGGCGTGCAGTACTACGTTCAAGTGTGCGTGAGTTTCTAGCACAAGAATATATGCAGGCTTTAGGTATTCCAACATCGCGCTCTTTAACACTGTATGTTTCTAAATCTGAGACCGTTACCCGGCCTTGGTATTCTCAAGGCTCCCACTCCATCGATCCTGATATTTTGGTGGAAAATCCAGTGGCTATTTCAACTCGCGTTGCACCATCCTTTTTGCGCGTCGGTCAGCTAGAGCTCTTTGCCCGCCGCGCACGCAACAATACTCATCCGAAAGCATCAGAAGAGTTGCGCATGATAGTGTCGCATTTGATTGAGCGAGAATACAAAAGCGACATTAATCAACAACTTGTTTTTGCAGATCAATTGGTTGAGTTGGCTAAGCTATTTCGCCAGCGTCTTACTTTCCTGGTGGCCAATTGGCTACGGGTTGGTTATTGCCAAGGTAATTACAATAGCGACAACTGCTCAGCTGGTGGCTTTACCCTCGACTATGGACCATTTGGATTCTGTGAAAATTTTGACCCTGAGTTTCAGCCTTGGACTGGCGGCGGTAAACACTTTTCATTCTTTAATCAGCCAATCGCAGCGGAAGCAAATTACCATATGTTTTGGACAGCTGTGAGACCGCTACTCGCAAAAAATTCTGATGCCTTAGAACATTTCGACCAAGTACACCAAGGCTTTGCAAAAGAAATGCAAAAACAAATCCAAAATATGTGGGCGGCCAAACTTGGCTTGACTGATTATAACCCGAATCTCATTAAGAAATTAGTGCAGTTGATGACCCACTCAGCAGTGGATTATACCATTTTCTTCCGTGAGTTATCCCATATGCCAGAGGATGTATCAGCACTGAAAAAGAGCTTCTACATAAAAACGTCACAAAAACTCGATGAGCAATGGCAATCTTGGCTAAAAAGCTGGCGCAACCTAATCGCTAAAGACAGCAATTTGACTGAGATATCAGTAAATATGAAACAGACTAACCCCAAATACACATGGCGAGAGTGGTTGATTGTATCCGCCTACCAACAAGCCATGCAAGGTGACTACACATTAGTCAGAGAATTGCAAGAAGTGCTTAGCTATCCATATGATGAGCAATCACAAGAAGTAGAAGACAAATACTACCGTCTCAAGCCAAAGGCGTTTTTTAACGCTGGTGGCGTGTCGCATTATAGCTGTTCATCTTGATTTTGAATAGAAACTGAAAATTGGAATCAGATTTGCTCACCTTTTAACGACTACATAGTATCATCAGTCGCATGGCAAATACTCTCAAGCAAACGGAAAGTCGTATCATATTAATCAGGCATGGTGAAACCGAGTGGAACCGTCTTCACCGTTTCCAAGGAAGAAGCGACATTGCGCTCAATGAAAAGGGGGCGATGCAGGCTCGGGCTCTTGCCAAGGCTCTTCAAAATGAAGACATCACAGCCATTTACACAAGCCCCTCAAAACGTGCCGTTGGCACCGCTCAACATATAAAAAAATTTCATACTTCTTTACCATTGATCAAGGAGCCGGGGTTCCTGGAAATGGATCTCGGTGATTTTGAAGGTATGGCGGGAAAACAATGGGCGATTTCCTACCCGCTCTTTCGGGCCCAATGGGAGAAGTCTCCGGCTTCTCTGTTTATGCCTGGAGGAGAGAGCCTTGTAGAGGTTCAAAGTCGGGCCGTACAAGCGTTGAAACGAATTTCAGAGAATTTTTGTCCCGGTAGTACGAGTACGATTGTGATCTGTTCACATAATTTTGTTATTACATCTCTATTGTGTTTTGTGGCAGACATTTCTTTGAATCGATTTCGGGAAATGCGGCAGGATACAGCTTCACTGAATGTTATATTCACGGATGGTATGATTTGGAGGATCGGAACAGTTAACGACCGAAGACATCTTGAAAAATCTGAAAATTTACTAGGGCGGTAAACAGTTCACATAACTTTTCTTTGGTAAGCTATATATTACAGTTGCTCCATTTATTAACAATTCCAGTGAAATAGTCACGTCTACCTTGTCAGGAAACACCTTTACCTCAGTCGCGAGAGGGCATAGCAAAGCTTCCCAATAAGGCCTGGGTGTTGCTCATGCCATGGTTGCAACTTGGAATTCAATTTCCGTTTTCTCCATCGAACCGCAGTCCCTAAGTAACTACGGTAGCCAGTAACCAGTGCCAAAAGCAGAATTAAAAATTAGTGGTGCATTCATTGGCGTATTGGTGGTACACTGACTTACATTCGATCAAAATATCGAACTACAAATAACCATATGGGGGCTCATCGTTTGCCCCAAGTGTCCAGGATAGTTCAAACTCCCGCCTCCTCCTTGAGATAATCGTAACTATCCGTATTTACATAACAATATCGATTGGTTCGACTAAAGTTTCGATATTTTCTCTTCTGTAGCCTCCACCATCATTTGCACATGATTCGACGGGTTAGAGTTTCAGGGTGTCACTGTGCAATAAATTGAAATCACTAATACGCAGTAGTAGTTACACCTACAATTCATGATTTGGCATGAACACAAGACATTTAATGTGGCAAAATTAACTTCATAACTTGAATCGACGATATTCAAGTCAGTACGACGATTCGACCAACAACAAACTTCAAATGTCAATGTCGATACTGCCAATCAGATGATTGACAACACGATGCATTGCCACACACAGTGCCGTATTACTTGGACAGTCTGCTTCAACAGCATTCCCCTAATCAGTCTCTTTTTAAATACCGCTGAGAAGTTGTAATTATCGAGCGTACTGACTATCTTTTGACAGTTGCCTATGCATCCCGGAAGGCCTCTTAACCGACATTTAATCGCTGCACAGCACCGCAACTACCCATGCGATCTGCGGTATTGCTGCAGCAACTACCTGCACCATTACCCGGATCATTCGCCGTTGGGAAGGGTAAAGTTCTATGACATTGTCAATTTCACGCTCAGCACTTCTGCACCGCTTGCTCCCCTTGATTGCCCTGGCTCTTTTCGTTGCGGCATTGTGGGTACTGCATGATTCCCTCCGCCAGTTTCACTACCACCAGATCCTGGCACAGCTTCGCACCATCCCACTCTCCCATGTTGTGGCCGCGGTCGGGCTTACGTCTTTAAGCTATCTGCTCATGACCGCCTATGACCATTTGGCAATCGCTTATATTCGCCATCCTCTTGACCCGCGCAAGGTCACTCTGGCCGCTTTTATCAGCTATGCCTTTAGCAATACCATAGGTTTGTCTTTACTGACCTCCGGATCGATCCGCTATCGCCTGTATTCGGCCTGGGGTTTAACCGCCGAAGAGATTGCCAGTATAGTGACCTTTACGGCGCTGACCTTTTGGCTCGGCATCGGCACGGTTGCGGCTGTTGTGTTTATTGCCGAACCCATGGCAATGCCGGTTATAGCACACGTACCGGTACATTCGACCCACCTGGTCGGGGTAATCTTTGCCGCAGTGGTGCTCGGCTACCTGGTTTTCGTCTCCTTATGGAGAAAGCCTTTTCGCTTTCTGAGCTGGGAACTGCCCATCCCCTCTCTGCGCCTGGCCGGGTTCCAGTTGCTGATCGGTTCCTTTGACTGGATTCTTGCCGGTAGCGTCCTTTTTGTCCTTCTCCCTGAGCATTCCGGCCTGTCCTTTGGTCAGTTTCTCGGCATCTATCTCCTGGCCCAGGTTGTTGCCTTGATCAGTCATGTCCCAGGGGGCCTGGGGGTCTTTGAATCGATTATTCTGCTGTCGGCTCCACAAATCCCCGCCGACGCCCTGCTCGGCTCGATAGTCATCTATCGTGGCGTTTACTACCTGCTGCCTTTGTCTCTGGCGGCGCTCCTCCTGGGAAGCAACGAACTTGCCGAGAAAAAACAACTGTTTAAAAAGACTTTCCGCCACGTTGACCGCTGGCTGGGAGTCATGGTACCTTATCTGCTCTCGGTAACCACCCTGATCAGCGGTGCGGTTCTCCTCTTCTCCGGGGCCACACCGACAGTACCCGGTCGCCTGCACTGGCTCTACGAGATCCTGCCCTTGCCGGTTATCGAATTGTCGCATTTCCTCGGCAGTCTCATTGGGGTTTGTCTGCTGCTGTTGGCTCGGGGGCTGCAGCGGCGAATCGATGCCGCCTATGTCCTTATGGCGGTATTTCTCGGGGCCGGCATCTGCCTCTCACTGCTCAAGGGTGCGGATTATGAGGAGGCCTTGCTGCTTGGCCTGATGCTGGCGGCTTTATTACCCTGTCGGCGGCATTTTTACCGCCGTTCCTCGTTGTTCCAGGATTCTTTGAGCATCGGATGGATTGCCACGGTCCTGCTGGTTTTGGCCTGTTCTATTTGGCTGGGCATATTTTCCTACAAACATGTCGATTACTCCAGCGAACTGTGGTGGCAGTTCACCTGGGAGGGGGATGCCCCAAGGTTTCTGCGAGCGACGGTGGGTGCCACTATCCTCCTCTTGCTCTTGACTATGGCAAGACTCATGGGGCCGGCCCCCAAAGATCCCAAACCTCCGGGACAAGACGAGTTAAACCTGGCGCGACAGATCATCGGCCGGTCGCCGCTGACGCTGCCGAATCTTGCCCAACTCGGCGACAAGGAACTGCTATTCGACGATCAGCACACGGGCTTTGTCATGTACGGAATTGAGGGCCGCGCCTGGGTAGCCCTGGGGGATCCGGTTGGACCACCGGAAGTCGCCCGGGAGCTTGCCTGGCAATTTCGTGAAATGGTTGAGCGACACGGCGGGCAGACGGTTTTCTACGAAATCGACACCTCAATGTTGCACGTATATCTGGATATGGGCCTGACCCTCTTTAAGCTTGGCGAGAATGCCAGCGTGCCGCTCACCGCATTTTCTCTCGAAGGCGCGGAACGGAAAGGCATGCGCTATACCCACAAGCATCTGACGAAAGAAGGCTGCCATTTTGAAGTCATTCCTGCCGCCGACCTGCCGCAATTCCTGCCGGAATTACGTAAAATCTCCGATGACTGGCTGCAGGATAAGCATACCCGCGAGAAAGGATTTTCTCTTGGCAGTTTTGATGCGCAATATCTTCTCAATTTTCCCGTTGCCGTGGTCAAACAGCAGGACAAAATCGTCGCCTTTGCCAATCTCTGGATGGGAGCCGATAAACAAAATCTGTCGTTTGATCTCATGCGCTTTGGCTCTCTGGCCCCACGCGGGGTCATGGAGTTTCTCTTTATCGGCCTGATGCTATGGGGCAAGGAGCAGGGCTATCGGTCGATCGATCTCGGCATGGCGCCGCTCTCGGGTCTTGACAACCGCACCTTTGCCCCGCTGTGGAATCGGGTCGGCGCAGTTGTTTTCCAACACGGCGAACATTTTTACAACTTTGAGGGCTTGCGTGAGTACAAAGAAAAATTCAAGCCGATCTGGACGCCCCGCTACCTGGCCTGCCCCGGGGGTTTATTGGCATTGCCGCGTATCCTGGTGAAGATTTCTACCTTGATCAGTGGTGGTATAAAAGGGGTAGTTGCCAAATGATGCAAATATCACAGCTGGTGCCTTTCGGTTCTCCTTGCTATTGAACAGTTTTCTCGACCGCATCACCCACAAATTTCCCATGGATCTCTTTGGTAAGCGCCTCAATCCTCAGGCTCAAATCCTTGGTAATTTCCGTGAGTTTTGTGTTTTGCTGTAACAACTCCACCAATTGCTCGGTCTGCTGATTGGCAAGGACCTGACGTTGCTCACTGGCCAAGGCCAAGGCCTCTCTATGCTGTGCATCAGCCTCGGCGTGTACCTTGTCCCGTTCGGCTTGCCGGGTTTGTGCCAGAAGAATAAGTGGCGCCGCATAAGCCGCCTGAAGACTGAAGGCAAGGTTTAAGAGGATAAAGGGATACACGTCAAACGCAGTCAGCCCCGCGGCATTGATTCCTATCCAGGCGGCAACAATAATTGTCTGCACCACTATAAAAAACGGCGTCCCGAAGAATCTTGCAAATGCCTCTGCCTTTAAGGCAAACCAGTCGTCGCCGAACACCGATGCCAGATGCATGTGCGGCAAATGAAACCTGAAATAGTGATTTCTCTGCTGGTTTTTTGCGGCCGTTCCTGTGTCGACGGCAACCGTGGTATCTTTGGGTATCATTTTTTGGCTTCCTTTCTTAAGAATCGAGGACCGTTTGCCTTACAAAAGCGGTCACATTATTGTCGGCCGGTGGCCGGCGAGCCCCCACGAATACCGGCTTTTTCATATCTTGCCAGGATCAACCTGCTGAGTTTCGGGTAGTCTTCGTCAAAGTGGTGACCACCCGGCAATTCCAGCAGGTCGGCTTCCGTATGCGCAATGTCCATGCAAGCTGTCTCAGCTTTTTCTTTCTGACCGTAAATACATAGTACTTTGTCGGCAGGCAGGCGAAGCAATTCAGGGACCATGGGTAATTCACCGCTGCTTTGCCCCAACCACCCTGAAACCTGAATCTCGAAATCAATCTGTTTGCCGATCGCCAAGAACACCATCAGACGCACACTTTCCTTATCAGATGGCGGCAAGCGATTATAGATGGGCGGCAGGATGTCGGCGCCAAAGGAATATCCGGCAAGAACAAACGATTTTGCCCCCCAGACCTTTCGATAATAGTCTAAGGTCCTGACTAAGTCATCGGTGGCTTGCTCGGGTGTTTTTCGACTCCAAAAGCTCCGCAAGGTATCGACACCAACCACCGGGTAGCCCTGTTTTGCCATATCTTCGGCAATGGTACGATCAAGATCTCGCCAACCGCCATCCCCCGAATAAAATATTGTCACGGTTTCATTTGCGGCCGTTGCCGGAACTTCGACAACCGCCATGGGCACAGAAGGAGTACCAGAGGGATTGATCAGTTTTTGCAGTTCCTCAACGAGAACGACATCACTCGGAGTACCGTAAGGGGCAATGGTCGTTTTCGCTCCGGAAAGTTCTTTGACAAAAACAGCGGTCTTCTTTGCAGGCTGATCGGACCAAGCCGCATACCAGGTGCCGACCAAGCCGGGCGATGTTGTCAAGATGTTTCGCTGCTCTTGCCGGCTGGTAATAAACGGCGGACATAGGGTTAAAGAGTCGGGTAATTTTACGGAAAAATCAATGGACAGATTGGTCGCCTTGTGCTCCGAAGACGATTCGGCATAGAGAAAAGGCAGCAAAGCTCCATCGTCGATGCCGCTGATGATAAGATTCCTTGTGTCGGACATGGAAATTTCGTGCAGCAAAGTGCTGATCGATGACGCGACACGGGAGGTATTGAGACATTGCTGGTTTCCGGCTGTAAGGCCTTTGAAAACACTTTCCGTATCAACGACTATTGCGTGCGCCCCGAGGCGGGCAATCCGTTCAGCCAGTGCTGCCGGAGGGTATTTCTTGGCATCCGCAAAGAATATTCAATGCTATGACGTTAAAAGTCAGGCAGCCTTGGGAAGTGCATGTGCTATAGCCAGGAAAAACCTGCAATCTCTCTTGCTATGGCCGTTATTGCGACATTTGTTTTCTTTCCTTTGGCAATTAAGTACCGATAACGCGTACACAATCGACACTGCGCTTTCCACGAAATATCAACTATTTCTTTTGGCAATTCTTCCTGCCGTTTACGAATTGCTTTACTTTTTCTTGCCGGAAATCGGTAGGTATGGGCTGCCTCCACCAAGGCTTTGCGTACATGACCATTGCCAGTTTTGGTAATTGCACCTTTTTTCACTCGTTCGCCACTTGAATGTTCGGAGGGAATGAGACCAAGAAAAGCCATAAGCTTCCCAGGATTCGCAAAACGTGTAAGATCTCCAAGCTCCGCCGCTATCGTAGCTGCAACAATAAGAGAGATTCCCCGCAATGATTGAAGAGCTTTAATCAATTCATGTAGACGACTTTGCCCGGATTGTTGCCGGACTTGCTCAGTTAAGCGCTGAACACGATTGCCGCAATCTACTGTTGTATCAATATATTCTTGAAAAACGATCTGCTGTGCAGCATGCGGCATAGTGATATCGGCCAACCAGTTGAAATGAGCCTTCGTCCATTTTGTTCTTCCGGAATACATGATGTCATGGCGAAGAAGGAATGCTCGAGTTGTTGTTTTGCTGTGCGAAGTGCACCGGTCGCATCTTCACGAGCTCGCACCAAATCCCGCAAAGCTTCATCTTCTGAGCTTGGTACGTATACAGGTGTAAGCTCACCAGCACGATGCAGCCTGGCCAAGGTAAGGCAGTCTCGTTTATCATTTTTTAAACGGTTACCGCTTTGTTTCGGAATTTTTGATGGAGCAACGACAACACACTCAATGTCATTTTGGGTCAAATAGCGATAGATGCCATATCCACAAGGGCCAGCTTCGTATACAAAGCGCAGTTCATTTTTGATATAAGAGGCTAAAACCTGGTGGTGATCGCCAAGGAGAGGATAGGCAACAGAGACGGCACCGAAACTGTTGGCAGCAATATTTGTATGCCAAACCAGTCCGCTTTTATGATAAGCTAACCACAAACCCATGGCTAAAAAGCTCATCACAGCAAAGGTTATCGCCATCTGCTTCAAGGTTTTCATAATTATATCTTAACGAATTGCCCCATGCTTTGGTTTTCAAGAAAAGGGTTTGCTGAATAACGGAAAAGCAATTTTGCGCCATTAAAATGGCTGCAGACTTGAGAACACTCTCAGTGAAAAATCACATAATAAAAGAGTTCAATATTATTTAACACCCTAGTTTGGACATCCTGAAAAGGTTGTTCACTAGATTTTCACGAGATTGGGTTTAAAACCCCAATGGTGGTTGGGCATGCTAATCTGAGGCTCACAGCAAAATGTTGGAGTAACCATGTTGTCATTGTCTTTTCATGTCGACAATGATGTTCATTGCTTCTCCGACATATGGGTCCTGCATGAGTTTATCCTTCCAGTTGATGACATCGTCTTTTTTATCAGCATTTCCATCGGTGGTCTCCAGTTGATCATCAAATAGCCTTGTTGTTTGATGATTTTGGAACAGAGTATTGAATTTTTTTCGTTCCTCACGGGCCTCTTCTATCTTTTGGCGCATATCTGTCAGTTTCAGTGAGATAGCGGTTTGTTTGCTTCGTTCATCAGCTTTTACCGCCTCCTCGGCGATGAGCTGCAATCTCGGATCATGCTCGGCCCTCTGCAAACTCCTTTTCCGGATTATGTCGAGATCAATCGACATACCGCTGTAGGAGGTATACTGGGCAGGTCCGATCTGGTCCCAAGGAAGAGAATAATCAAGATATTTTTCACCTGATTTCAGGTGTTGAAATAAACTTGGTAGGATAATATCGGGCATTACACCATTGTACTGGGTGGAACCGCCGGTGATTCGGTAGAATTTCTGGATAGTCACCTTTACCACCCCGAGATCGCCAATTTCTTTTGACATTGACTCTCGTAGATTTTTGTTCAGATTGATGATGGTCTGTACGGTTCCCTTTCCATGAGTATGTTCACCACCGACGACAATGGCCCGCTTATAATCCTGCAGGGCTGCCGCTACGATCTCCGAGGCCGAAGCAGAAAACTGGTTAACCAGAACGACAAGCGGACCACTATATTCGATGTTATCATCGTCGTCGTTTAGAACCCGAATCTTTTCGTTACTGTCTTTGATTTGAACAACAGGCCCGGACTTGATGAATAGCCCGGCGATATCAATGGCATCAGTCAGCGAGCCACCGCCATCATTGCGTAGATCAAGAATAATTCCTTCAATTCTGTCCTTTCCCAGATCTATAATTGCTTTACGGGTATCGTCGGTGGCGTTTCTGGCATCTTCACTACTGGTCATCTTTTGAAAATCCCGGTAAAAACTAGGGATCAGGATGTAACCAATCTTCCCGCCATCTGGAGCGTCTATCGTCATATCTTTTACGAAGGTATCTTCTATCTGAACAACGTCTCTGATAATCGGGATAACCTTTTTTGTCCCATCTGGTTTTTTCACCGTCAAAAGAACTTCGGTTCCCCTGGGTCCTCGTATAAATCGTACAGCATCACTGGACCGCATATTGGTAATATCAATCGGGTTGGCACCTTTTTCCGCCACCTGGAGGAGTATATCTTCAATCTGGAGCATACCTTGTTTGGCGGCAGGGCCTCCAGAGGTTATGCCGACCACCTTGATAAATCCGTTTTCCTCGCGAAGAAGAGCCCCCACTCCTTCCAGATTGCCACGCATCTGGATACCAAACTCCTCATTTTGGTTGGGTGGAAGATAATCCGTATGTGGATCAAAAGCCCTGGCAATCGCATTAAAAAAGCGATCATAATGATCCTGTAGAGTTTCCTGATGTAGCCGAAGAAAGAATTCTTTATTGACCATGGCCTCCTTTTCTTTCGCCTGTCTCCACAGCTCATCGTTTGGAAGTTTCTCCTTTGCCTTTTTCTGGTCCTCTTCAAGTTCGAGGTATCTGTAGATAATTTGCGCTTTGATTATCTCTCGCCATCTGTTCTCTAATCCTATCAGGTCATCGACATAAGCAATTTTTTTTGGATCGGTTTCATAAATTTCGTCATGTTCCGCATCAAAACCAGTAGCCATTATCTTGTCGACCATTTTTTCGACCTGACCAATTCGTTCTTTCATAATATCATATCCGGTGTCTGGAAGGGTATTGGTCCCATGCTCCAGGTTGTCCGCTATATTAGGGGCAAAGGAACGAAGAACCGTCACGTCATTGCTCAACAGAAACCTTTTCTGGTAATCAAGCTGCTTCAGGTAGAGATCAAAGGCCGCCAAGGACAAAGAATTATTCATTTTTTTATGGCTGAAATGGACGACAGGAAGTTCTTTGTCCAGCATATATCCAATAAGCTGGTTTCTTTTCTGGTCAAACACCTGGAGATCTTTTGCACTGCCAGACTCAACGGTGCAAAAAAGAAATACCAAAATGACCGCAACGGCACGGGTAGTGTGATTTTTCATATATTTTCCAACTGTAAAGAAATGCGGTCAGCTTAGCATGACCAGCCTGGAAAGAGTGTCTGGGGCTTTAGATGCGCTTGTGGCTACCCAGCGAAATTACCCACATCACACTCCGATTAGATAAATCACCAAATGAATAACTCAAGTTGTTTTAAATGATAAATAACAAACCAAGTATTTGTATTAATAATCTTTAACTTCATTTTGTCTTGAGAAAATAATGTGATTTTATCTGGTGCGTTGGGGGTTGACAACCACGCACTTATCTTTCATGTGTTTCATGGAATGAATTGTCATCATCAATTGGTTCCACATGTGTGGTGGGTGAGTACAGCACCTAGAATTGTAAGAATATCACTTTCGAAATCTTCAGCCAACTTATGCCAGTTGCCAACATGTGTAATCGGCCTTAAATCTTTGCATAATAAAAGGAGAGGAGGTTTGACATTGGTTTATTATTAAGGTATTTAATGAAATCATTAAAGACAAAAACAGGAGCACTTGCTGGTTTTGCCCCTGTGGACCACTAACATAGCGTCTCGGAGAAATTCACCATGTCGATTATATCCATATCACGAGGCTCATACAGCAGAGGTAAAGAAGTTGCTGAGAAACTGGCCAATGCACTGAATTATGAGTGTATTTCACGAGAGATCATCCTTGAAGCGTCAGAGCATTTTAATATTCCCGAACTCAAGCTAGTGCGGGCTATCCATGATGCGCCGACCATTTTGGATCGCTTTTCCTCGGGCAAGGAACGATTTATAGCCTTTTTTCGAGCAGCACTCCTCAAACATTTGCAGCGTGACAATGTAGTCTTTCATGGTTTGGGCAGCCATTTTTTTCTGCAACATTTTCCTCATGTCCTGAAAGTCAGAATAAGCGCAAACCTTGAAGATCGTGTCCGTGAAGAGATGATACGTGAAAATATTTCTGCCGAAGAGGCACGCATGGTACTGGTTAATGATGATGCGGAACGGCGCAAATGGGGTTTGCAGATTTTTGGGCAGGACACCTGGAATCCGCAACTCTATGACATGATCCTACATATAGGCAATATGAATGTTGATCAGGCTGTTTCTATTATTCTTCATGCTGTACAACAGCCCTGCTTTATAAGCACCCCCGAGAGCCTCCATATGCTGGCTGATGAGGCTTTATCTGCACAGGTGGAGGCTACTCTGGCGAAGACCTTTCCCAAGGTAATAGTTGATTCTGGAAACGGAGACGTGTTTATCAATGTTCGCGGGTCAAGGGCTGATGAAAAAAACATCACAGAGAAGGTGAAACGCCTGGTGGAAAAAGTTGAGGGGGTGAAAAACATTCAGGTCAATATTGTTCCTTTTATTGTTGAAGATTGAAATTTGGTAAAAAAAAGTGAAGAGGCAAATTACAGAACATGGCTACCAGATATAATGTAACGCCCCCGACCAGCGGAACCAAATCCTGGCGACGCAAATTATTTCCCTTTCTTCGCTGGTGGGGCTTTATCGGCTGGGACACTTTAAGAGCTGACCTTCTAGCCGGACTGACCGGGGCAGTTATCGTCCTTCCACAAGGTGTGGCCTTTGCCATGATTGCTGGTCTACCCCCGGAATACGGCCTCTATACTGCAATTATCACCCCTATAGTGGCCGCGCTTTTTGGATCTTCTCTGCATTTGATATCCGGACCGACAACCGCTATCTCTATCGTGGTCTTCAGCACCGTCAGTTCCTTTGCGGAACCGGGATCTGCCGAGTACATCCGGCTTGTTTTAACCTTGACCTTTCTGGCCGGGGTATATCAGTTGGCATTTGGTCTGGCCAGACTGGGTACGCTGGTCAACTTTGTTTCCCATTCGGTGGTTGTCGGTTTTACATCAGGTGCAGCTATCCTTATAGCCACGAGTCAGCTTAAACATGTCCTCGGCCTCAAGCTGCCAGGTGGCCACGACTTTCTCGAAGTCTGGCTACATATTTTTGGGATGTTGGATCAGATCAATTTTTATGTGCTGATAGTAGCCATGGTCACGCTGGTCTCTGCCGTCTTTTTTCGGGCAAAAATACCGCGGTGGCCCGGAATGCTCTTTGCCATGATCATCGGCAGCCTGCTTTGCCTGCTTCTTAACGGCAGTCAGCACGGCATCACTCTTGTCGGCCAGATGCCGGCCAGATTGCCACCGCTGTCAATGCCGGACTTTTCTTTGGTAACCCTTCGTAAGCTGGCACCCGATGCCTTGGCTGTAGCACTTCTAGGCCTCATTGAGGCCTTGTCCATAGGCAGATCGATTGCTGCCAAGTCCCACCAGCCTATTGACGGCAATCAGGAATTTATCGGACAAGGTATGTCAAACATGATTGGTTGTTTTTTCTCCAGCTATGCCGGTTCAGGATCTTTCACCCGCTCTGGTATCAATTATCAGGCTGGTGCCATAACTCCTCTTTCTGCTGTGTTTTCAGCGCTTTTTCTGGCTCTGATCCTCTTGCTTGTTGCACCACTGACCGCCTATTTACCCATTGCCGCCATGGGCGGAATCATTCTCATGGTAGCCTATCACCTGATTGATGTACATCATATCCATACGATAATAAGAACCAGCAAGGAGGAAACAGCGGTGCTGTTGACCACCTTTCTCGCCACCCTTTTCCTGGACCTGGAGTTTGCCATTTATATAGGAGTCCTGCTCTCCCTGGTCCTCTACCTGAACCGCACCGCACATCCCCGTATTGCCAATCTCGCCCCGAACTCTGAAGTCGCAGGTCCCCCTTTCATCGAATCAGAATCGGAGTGTTCGTATCTGAAGGTGATCCGTATCGATGGTGCGTTGTTTTTTGGTGCAGTCAATCATGTGAGTGAATATCTGTATAATATTGATAAAAGTCTGCTGCGTAAACGGAATGTGCTTATTATTGGCTGTGGCATCAATTTCATAGATGTGGCCGGTGCTGAACTATTGGCTCAGGAGGCACAACGTCGTCGTAGCCAGAGAGGAGGACTCTACCTTTGTGAACTTCAGCCTCAGGTCTATAATGTTCTGGAACGAGGCGGATACCTGGATAAAATCGGCATGGAGCATTTCTTTGCCACCCAGAAAGAAGCCATCAGCAAGATAATTTCTGAAGCTGATCAATCTATCTGCCGGAATTGCAAAAACCATGTTTTTAAACAGTGCCCAACAATCGTTGAAGTATAGTAGTAGAATTGACAGCTCTGATTATTTTAAAAATGATTCACGTTCATCATGTGGATTTTTAATTGGTACGACCAAATGACAGATCGGTTATTAATAATCAGCAAAACGCAGGGAGTAGAGTATGGCCATTATCACGATATCAAGGGGATCCTACAGCAGGGGCAAGGAAGTAGCGGAAGCACTGGCAAAACGTCTTGGATATGAATGTGTTTCTCGGGATATCCTCCTGGAGGCCTGCGCCGAATTTTCCATTCCGGAAATCAGGCTGGTCAAGGCCTTGCATGATGCACCCTCCATCCTGGAACGATTCAGCCACGGCAAAGAACGGTATATCAGCTATTTTAATTCGGCTTTTCTCAATCACGTAGCCAAGGACAATATTGTTTTCCATGGGCTGTCGGGGCATTTCCTCCTTCAGGATATCGCCCATGCCTTCAAGGTGCGAATTATCGCCGATATTGATGCTCGGGTAGCAGAAGAGATGCGGCGGGAAAACTGTTCGGAGGAAGAGGCCCGTTACTTGTTGGTCAAGGACGATGAGGAACGTCGTCGGTGGAGCATGGCGCTGTACGGCAAAGACACCTGGAACAGCAGCCTGTATGATATGGTGCTGCATATCAACACCCTGCAGGTGGAGGATGTTGTTGATGTGTTGCATGATGTAGTGCGCAAGGGAAGATTCGATGCCACTCCGGAGTCCCTTCATTTACTACGGGAGCGGACCCTTATGGCCAACATCCATGCCAAGGTTGTAGATTCTTCGCCGCATGTAACGGTTACCATCGACGAAGGGGTGGTAACTCTTGCCAACCTCGATGGCAACCTCAAAAATGATGGGCAACAACGCCTGAACACCGCGGCTATGCTGATAGATACCTATGGTCTGAAAGATGTCGTTTTTGCCAAGCCGGTCAAGAGCAAAAAAGATCATATCAATACCTTTTATAATCTTGATATTAAATAATCCGCACTGATGACGCCCGCCTGACTGCCGAAACCGAACTCAGGCAAGGATCGATCACCCTCAATTTTGTTTTGCCGAATATCTGGCTGAGACGTGGTTTTGCGCACTCGGTGGCGGTTATCGGCTAGTACTCTCGTCGGGTATTGAGCCGGCAGATCGCCGTCGTTTCTTCATGTTTTTCTCAATAATCTCTGTCTCGTCGCCAGTTCTCAAACCTTGAACCGGCCCGATGATGATTTGGAGCAAATCCGACGCACGAAGATTGGTGTTACCTGTATTGGTAAAAATTCAGCTGTTTTATTGCTCACCATAGAAAAATGGCCGACCCGGGCAATATTGGATTGTAGTGATAAAGAATTAATTCGCGAGAGGAGTCTGTCGTGCAAAAAGCACAAGGAATTCAGTATTCGAAACTAGGCGTCATTTCCTTAGCCCATATGCTTAATGATCTCTATAGCAATTATCTTCCCCAATTGCTGCCATTTTTGGTTGTATTGCATCAGGGATTTACAGCTACCAGAGCCGCGATCCTGGTCTCGACCTTCAGTATCACATCTTCGTTTGCCCAGCCGTTTTTTGGCTATTTTCTGGACCGGCAAAGCAAGCGTTGGCTCTTGTATGTGGGGACTTTGTGGATGGCAGTCATGCTTAGCTTAACCGGAATTGTTGAGAACTACTGGACGATCGTGCTTTTGGCGGCTTTGGCCGGACTTGGCACAGCTGCGTTTCATCCGCAGGCGTCAACCATGGTCAATGTATTGAGCGGAGATTACAAAGCTGTTCTGCTGTCAGCTTTCGTGGGGTTCGGCAATATCGGCTTTGCATTGGGACCGCTTCTGCTGGTGCCACTCTTTCAGGCTTATGGGTTGAAGGCAACTCTCATTACCGTCATCCCCGGAATTATTGTCGCATTTTTGCTCTATTTCTTTTCGCCGCGTAATGCTCTATTAACAGGGGCATCCCCGGATCTTGCCGCCGTTTGGGTCTCGGTAAAAGCGGCGCGACGGGAACTTTCCGCCATCATCAGCGTGATTGCCATTCGTTCCTTGTCATACACAGGGATGTTGACCATGTTGCCGCTCTATTTTCAGTCTCAAAACATATCCAATATTGCAGCGAGCCGGTTGCTGACCCTCATGCTGTTTACTGGGGCTGTCGGCGGTTTGATGGGCGGATTTATCTCCGACTATTACGGTCGGAAACGTTTGATTGTCGGATCGCTGGTCCTATCAACACCATTATTCTTTGCTTTTTTCTACACAAAAGGAATTATTAGCATTATTTTTCTGGCGCTGGCCGGAGCGACCCTGTTATCGAGCTTTTCGGTGACTGTGATTGCCACGCAGGAAGCCATTCCCGATAACAAAGCACTGGCGGCGGGACTGAGCATGGGGCTGGCTGGCGGGATCGGCGGGTTGGCAGTGATTTCTATCGGCTGGATTGCTGATATTTGGGGCCTTTCGTCGGCAGTGTTTGTCATTTTTCTGCTGCCGGTGATGGCAGGTCTGGTTGCTTTGCTGATGAAGAGCCGGCCAGCCGCGCGCCATCAACGAAATCAAGCTTGAATGTTGAGGCAATGTGGGTTGATTAGATGTGGGCTTGCTCCTGTCTTGTTATTCGAACAGACGAATTAAATAAACCGTAAGGACACCACTAATCATTGTCAGCAGTACATTCTTTGTCTTAAAATAGATTCCAAGACATGCTGCAACTCCAATAAGACCCTGCTCACCTGCATTTGCTGCACTCGGGACGACCAGTGAAGCCAGGATTGTGCCAGGTAATGCATTAAGAAAACAGCGTAATGGACCTGTCTGAGGTAAAAGATCTGCCAATAACAGGCCGCCAAAACGAAAAGTGTATGTAATGGCTGACGCTGTTAGTATTGTGATTAGTCCATTTTCAAGAAAAAGATTGTTTTCCATAATTCTGACTTTTGATCCAGGAGAGTTTACGCTTAAAATCAGCAAGTTCCGAGACCATAGCACTAAGATTATGTTGCTTTGAAACTAATTTAATTGGAGGCAGTGAACATCAACATTTTTCTAGAAATTACATAAAAGGAGTCCCACTAGATTGATTTAGAAGGGATATTTCCTCATACTACTTTGAAGATATCAAATCTATACACGTAGCCACCAGGTCGCTGATAAATAGAGAGCCATCGACATGAACAAGCAAAAACATGCTTGCTCGCAAGGGCAAGAACAAGAAAGGTTGATCATGCGTCATGCCGACGCCTTGGCCAAGGAAATGAATATAGACACCCTCATCATCCAGGCTTGTGGTCGAAATGAGATCGGTTTCCTATCTGAGGCGAGATCCTTTCAGCGTTACATTTGGCTATCTCGAACCCCGGAAAGTCTGCCAGTAGAGGAAACCGCCACCCATTCTGTCATCTCGGTTCCAAAGATCGCCAAGGGTGAAAATTTTCTTACTCTTGGCTATTTTCTGGCTGTCGTGACCGGCAAGCTGGAGTTCCACAAACCGGCGATCAATCTCACCGCCTGTGAGAGTGGGATGATTAATGGACTACATATCGTTATACCTTCCAGTCGGCTGCCCTGGCTGTTGGACAGCCAAATCGCCTCGTTCGACAGTATCAAAACTCCGCAAACCCTGCTGATGCTTATAAGCATCGCCATGCGCTTTGCCCACGAAGGCCGGGAGGGCAAGTCTATCGGCACCTGTTTCATTATCAGCTCTCCTGAAGATGTGGCGCCTTACACCTGGCAGCTCATTCTCAACCCCTGCGCTGGCTATCCCGAAAACATACGCAACATCTTCCACGACGACTTCATGGAGATCCTGCGCGAATTGAGCGCCTTGGATGGGGCATTCTTCGTCAGTCCCAACGGTGAAGTCCGATCCTCCGCTGCCTTCATCGCCACTCAGGGTCGTTTCGATGGTATGGAATCAGGCAAGGGGGCGCGGCACCATTCAGCCTGCGCGCTCACCAGTCATACTCATGCGATAGCCGTGGTCCTCTCCGAATCCTCTGGAGAAATCACCGTCTACCAAGCGGGTAGAGAACTGCTTCACTTCACATGATTCACATGAGACAATTGGTAGAGAAATGTGCTAGATTGTCAGAGAATGATGTTCATCAGAAAAGCTGGGATGCGACACCTATTGTCGAAACATCACTTGATGATTTTCACTCAAGCAGCATTTTGACGAAAAGAGACGTCCTATGGCAAGCATCGGCGTTCGAACATGTCTCACGTTTAAGCTTCCTGAGATGGTCTTGGTTTTGCCATGGTCGCAACTTCAAATTCGATTTCCACTATTTCCATCGACCCACGGTCCCAAAGTAACCACCGTAACCAGTAACCAGTACCCCCAACAGCATACCAAATTAGTGGTCCATCAATGGCATGATCCGTGGTCCATCGATGGGTTTCAATCAAAATGTCTAAAAGCCAAATAGCCATACAGGGCCTCACTGTTTTTAACAATTAAATGCCGTTAATTAAACTCCCGCCGCCTCCACCTATTTTTTATAATAATAACAAATATTTAGAAAGTTTTTTCTGTCTCACAATGGTTGTTCAGATGTTGTTCACTCTGAACAACCATTTTTTTTATGTGCCGGTCAGTCTGATCGATTATTTCTGCTTAACCAGTTTGACAACTTCCGCTTTCTTTTGGTGCTTCTTCTGTAGCTGTTTGATCGCCGAGACAACCGTTTCCGACTCTCTACGCCGGGGTTGGAAATATCTCTCGAAAGCCTTATTCGTGGCAGAACCAGTTCCGCCCCTTTTGATTTGCTCAGGAGTTCCTGCCACTGTCAAGGTAACTGCATCGCAAATTCATGTGACTTTCCACCGCCGAGCCCATGTTCCCATTCTGCTCGCCTCAGGTCTCTTTTCGGAGACGCTGGCTGTGCCTTGGTGGAATGGGGTACGATTAATCCTTCAGGCCAATACATGTTAGCCGATTTATCCACCGTGGAAACCCAGACTAGTGGTACATTGCCGCTAATGGACCTTTTTTTGTGCTGCAGAAATGAGGTGGGGAAGCTTCGAAGCACTTTTCTTCGCAAGCGCCTCAATGAGCGGTGGTTACTGGTTACAACTTTTCATGAACATAGATGGGATTTATGCGTAAACTGAAACTTGCTCAGTCCAATCTTGTCAGTTAAGATAAATGCAATTTCCCTTTTTATGTACGGGATACATACCAAGATTTCTCGATCGCGCTTGTTCGAGGTGTGGTGTTGAGTGTTGGGTATTACTACCTGCAACAGCTCACTTGGCACAATAGTGCTCTAAATTGATGATTTTTCCCGCTGAAGGAATCTTTTCAAAGACCTCTTCCTGATAAGGACAAACCTCAATTTAAAGTCTTGGCCATAAGTTACCCCCCAAACATCTACTGTAAAGGAGGCCCGCCTATAAGTTGATCGCCGTTCATTTCCTCTCAATATCAGCTTAAAAATTCCCGCGCTTCGGGCCAAAAAAAATTCCCGAAGCTCCTAATTCCAAAGGAGAATAATTAATGCCTTATAATATCAAAGAAATGATTGCTCAAGTTTATGAAGAAGCATACAACAAAGGCAACCTTGATGTGCTCGATAATATTATTGCCGCCGAATATGTTCGGTACCAGCCTCCTATCCCAGTTATTAAAGGATTGGAAGCCTATAAAAATTATGTTGCCGACGCCCGCAATGCTTATACAGACTTGGAATTCAAAATTGAGGCCATAATTTCGGAGGGGAATATTTCTGTCGCAAGATATACTCTGCATGGACGGCATACAGGAACTTCGCCATCAATTCATGCTCAACCAACAGGCAATAGAGTTGTTATGCCAGGATGTATTGTCTCCCAATGGGAGGAAGGGAAAATTGCCATTGACTGGGCTTACAATGATTTCCTGGGGTTGTTGCAGCAATTTGGTGTTTACCCGCTACCGGGCATGTTCGCGTGACCGCTCTGACTGATCTTCATGATCGAATTGTTTCAATACGCTCAGCGACTATTAGTACTGTTGCGACGATAGGGTAAAGAATGTGGGACGGAATCAGACAGATGCCGTCCTTTTGTTTTTTCAGTGCTTGTTGTAAAAAAATATTGAAAAATAGTGTGAGCCCCTTGCGGAATTTCAAAACAGTTAAATTAATTGCAACAAAATGAAATAATTGAAATAACAACAAGCGTCAAAAACAAGAGATTGCGAATTTCACAACCTCTTTCAATAACTCAACACTCTAACTATCATGTACTCAAAGATCGTGCTGAGCATCGTCTACACCGTCATCTTCACAACGGGACTCACCGGGTTGGTCTACCAAGTCGCCTGGCAGAAATATCTTAGCCGTTTGCTCGGGAGTGACAGCATCGCCACCGCCATTATCTTGGCAACTTTTCTCGGTGGGTTATCGGTGGGTTATTTTCTCTGTGGGCAGATGACAGTCCGGGTGCGGAACCATTTCAGGGGATATGCCCTTCTGGAAGGAATTATCGGCCTTTGGTGCCTTTTTTTCCCTAGCATCTTTGATCTGACCGAGAATCTCACCCGAGGATGGAGTTTTGAACCTCCGTTCTGGATCATATTACAGGGGTTAGTCTGCTGTACCTTGCTGATCGGCATCCCTACCGCTTGCATGGGGGGGACTATCCCTTTTCTCACCAGCGGTCTTTCACGCTCGCTCGGGGAGGCCACGCGAGTGCATGCCCATGTCTATGCTATCAACACCGCAGGGGCGTTTTTAGGAACCCTGTTGGCCGGTTTCTACCTGATTCCGGAGTATGGATTACCACTGACGGTGAAAGGCATCGCTTGTCTGAATTTCTGCGCATGCCTTTTCTTTTATCTCCTCGCATCCTGGCAACGCGTGGACAGCGTTCGATCGGCACGGGACCCGATTCAACACAAACAGGAGAAACCTGCTGTCCCCAGCCTGCGGCACCGCCCCACTATACTCTATGCCATCGCCTTTATGAGCGGCTTCTATGTAATGACATTGGAGAACGTGCTGATTCGAATCACCAATCTTTCCCTGGGCAGTTCCTCTTACTCTTTTTCCTTGATCGTTGCGGCCTTTATTTTAGCCATAGCCATCGGCAGTCACATGGTAGGCCGCCTTAGGGACTTGCCTCTCAACCTGTTATTTCTCAACCAATTTGGGATCGCAGCCCTGCTGTTGCTGGTGTTTATGACCCTGGACACCTGGCCCTATTGGGCACACCTGATTCGTATCGCCTTCCAATCCAACATGGTTGGCTTCTGGGCCTACTACGCCGCCGCCTTCCTGGCCTTGTTGCTTCTGCTGGTCTTGCCGGTGGGACTGATGGGGGCCACAGTGCCGATTACCTTCCACGAGGTCAAACGTGACCTGGCCAACGTCGGCCGGCATTCGGGTCTTCTTTTTTCGTGCAATACCCTGGGGAACCTGACCGGTAGCCTGGTGGGAGGAATTGGCCTTTATTTTTTCATGGATAATAACGGGGTGTTTCTGAGTGCCCTGCTTCTGGCGGGGGTGTCGGCCATGCTGGCGGCCCGTCCACTGGGAAGGAATTACCTGCTGTGCAGCGGTGTCACGGCCGCGCTCGCCTTGTCGATCGGACTTTTCACCAAGACCTACGATAAGAGTAACTTTATGATAGGAACTTTTCGTCTTCAGGAGCCGCTTATTGACACTTTTTCAGGCCCAACCAGCTTTTTCAAGAGCTACTTCCAAAATAAAGAACTTTTGTTTTATCGAGATGGCGTTTCCAACACGGTGGCCGTTACTAAACAGGACGACGACAGCAGAAACAATCTTCAATCCCGTTCCATTATCGTAAACGGGAAATCCGACTCCTCCACCCGCTGGGATATCCACACTTTGAAACTCCTGGCACACATGCCGGCTATTTTCTGCGGGCATGTCCCAAAAAAGGCAATGGTGATAGGGCTTGGCACAGGGGTAACGGCGGGGGAATTGAGCCTGCATCCGGCGATCGAACGGATCGAAGTGGCCGAGATCTCACCCACAGTGATTGAGGCTTTACCTCTGTTCGCTGACTTCACACACAATGTACATCATAACCCCAAGGTGACGATCCACCTTGGCGACGCTTTTCGAATTATAGGCCGCAGCAACAAAAAATGGGACATAATAATCTCGGAACCCTCCAATCCATGGGTAACCGGGGTCGATCTTCTTTTCACCGATCGTTTTTACGAGCAAGTCCAATCCCATCTGACAGAGGGTGGTGTCTTCCTGCAATGGGTGCAAATTTATAATACCGCTCCCGAAGTCTTGGGCATGGTGATGCGAACCATCGGCGAAAAATTCGCTTTCGTCCGGGTTTTTGCAGCCAATGCTGGCGATTTATTGCTTTTGGCATCTGAACATGACCTCTCACCGTCCGACATCCTGCGGGCCGAGACTTTGTGGCGTGACAATCAGGAATTGAGCGCATCTCTTGCCGATATCGACATCACATCAATGGACGCCCTGCTGTTACGGGAAATCTGGAGCCCAGCCTATGTGAAGGAAAATTTCAGGCAATATAGCTTGCAGAGCATGGATAATCCCCGTCTACATTATCTTGCCGGGAAAAATTTCTTCCTTGGCAGGCAGATGCAGATTCGCTCCCTGCTCACAGCACGAACAACCGCTTACTGGTCCTCTTATGCCATGGCCAAACGCTATGCGGACTGGCAGGAGCATTGTTTCGATGGTAACTCTCTGCGTCAAATCATCGATGGTCTGACCCATACCAGCCCGCAGGAGGACCTCACCACCATTGCCGATGCAGCCGCCCTCAAGACGATGGCCACGCCCAATTGCAGTGCCGATACGCTCATGTTCACCGGCCCGAACTACAGTAAAGCACATGCCCTCCTGCGCATTATGGCTGGCCAGTCCATCAGCCAGGAGGATTGGGAAATCTGGGATCTTGGAGAAAAGTCCCTGCGCCAGCGCGGAGAAACCTTGATTGCCATACTTGAGCGCAGCCGCAACTGGATTGCCGCCTATCCCATTAATGGCCTTCTGATGATATTGGAGAGCGGTTTTCAGGAAAGCATAACAGCCGAGGAGAAAAATTGGTTCTTGCTTCAGAATGCCTTACTACGAATTTCTGACGGTTGTTCTGTCACGGAAATCCGGAACCTTTTGGCAAGGGCACATCGTAGCCAAGATGGCCGAGTTTTGGTAAATACTGGAGAGCAGAAAATGCTGCAAGAAATCGAACACTTCACCCAATCACTCTAATCCCAACTGAACCTCATGGAGAAGGCATCTGGCCCAGTTTATTGTTGATATCGTCTCCGAGGTTGATCTACGGCCTATTGCGGAAACCTATGCAGGGAAAGGGTTTAAGGCGTATCATCCTCGAATACTGTTATCTTTGCTGTTTTTTTAAATAGTTATATTTTTCGCTTAGAGCGTACGAGCAGCAGGCTTCCATGGAACAAAGCTGGAGAAGGCCACCAGCAGTCCGACCACAACCAGTAGACAGCCGGTCCATTGTATTGCCGATAATCGTTCATCAAGGACTATACGCGCGGTGATCAATCCAGCCACGGGCACCAGGAGCGACCAGGGTGCAACGCGATTGGCTGGATGCCGGGAAAGCAGGTAACTCCATGCGCCGTAGCCAAATATCGTGGCGCCGAAGGCAAGATAGGCCACTGAAAACAGTGAAACGCCATTCAGATGGGTGAATGCGCAAACCATTCTGTCCGGGGTTTCGATCAGGTATGAAAGGAGAAGGAGGGGGGCTGGCGGTATCAGCGCCGACCAAATCACCAGACTCAACATATCGAGTTTCTTTCCTTGAGAGGTGGAGAATGCCGATGCTTTCCTTACAACGATGTTCGATATCCCCCAGCATGCGGCAGCTGCAAGTGTCAGCATGAGTGCCCCTGGGGTTATTACGCCTGCCTTGCCGGAGACACCTCCCACCAGATACAGGCCAGCTGCTGCAAGGCCAAGTCCGGCGAGTTGCCTGAGGGTAACGGATTCTCTGAGCAGCGTAACTGCAAGAAGAAGGGTGAAAAAAGCCTGCGCCTGCAGAACAACTGAGGCTATCCCAGCAGGCATGCCGATGTGCATCGCATAAAAAAGACAACCAAACTGTCCAACCCCCACGGATATGCCATAAGCCAGCAAGTAACGGAAGCTTACTGCCGGCATTTTCACGAAAAAAACAGCTGGAAACGCAGCCAGGAGAAAACGAAGTGATACGAGAAGTATCGGGGGGATTCCGTCAAGACCAAGCCGGATTACTGTGAAGTTTGCTCCCCAGATTGTTACCACGAGAAGGGCAATTGTTATATCTTTACGGTTCATTGCCGATACATGTAACAAGTTGGTAGTCTTGGTTGCCGAAATTAAGCTCTTTGGCATAATCCAGTTGGAACCGATAGGGTATATCGTAAGCCATTTGCGACAGGAGCTTGCCTGACCGCCCCTCAACCATATCCAGAGAAGCCGCATCTAACGCTACTGGATCCCGAGAAATGAGGATGCCAATGTCTGGAATAATTTGTTCAAATGTGTGTCCCATACAATCACAGTCCTTAGAAATTCTCGTCAGAACATTGATAAAGAGGCTTTTGCCGGTAAACATGGAGCAAACTCCCATGGCATGCTCAACTACCTTTTTCTGGAGGTCTTCATAGGTCGCACCCCAGTTGAATTTGACGGCATCAAACCGGCACATTGCCAGGCATTCACCACAACCGATACATTTACGGGCGTTGATTGCAGCTGTCTTTTCCTTTATTGTGATCGCCGACTCCGGACACCAAATGATGCATGTGCCGCAAGCGGTACATTTCTTTTTCACAATCTTTGGTTTGGCCGTGGAATGCTGAGCCATCTTGCCCTTTCGACTCGCACACCCCATGCCGAGGTTTTTCAATGTTGCACCAAAACCTGCCGCCAAATGACCGGTAAAATGAGATACCATTACCAAGGCATTGCATTTAGCAAAAAGAGCGGCAATATGAACCGATGTATAGATTTTTCCTGGTATTGGTACGACACACTCCTCATCGCCAAAGAGACCGTCGGCCATGATGATCGGCATCCCGGTGGCAGCATAATCAAATCCTTGGCTATGTGCGTGAGCTATGTGCCTGATTGCCCCACTTCTATTGCCTTTATAAAGGGTAGATGTTTCAGTAAGAAAAGGAACTCCACCCTGGTTCTTGATACCTTCGCCAAGCATCTTCAGGTAAAGCGGCCGGACGTACCCAAGTTTAGGGGATTCTCCAAAGTGGGTTTTCACAGCCGTGACATCCTGATCTGCGATGCACTCCAATAATTTTTCGCCCTGGATCAACTCCTTGAGTCTAGCACAAAGGTGCTCATCATTTTCATTCTCGGCCGCTTCAATATAATAAACTTTTTCTCCCATATCATTTCTCCGTCAAGTGGCTGTCACTGGTCTTTACATGCCTGGTTGTGATTCTAATTCATTGGGAAGGTACACTTTTTAGGAATTCAAATTTTTCAATTGTGAAGCCCAAATCAGTTTCTCCTGATTTTACTAGAGTTGCGCGATAGCTGTCACGTACAGTCGCTCCAGAATCATTTTGATAATCGACAGCCCCTTTGACATCGTATTTGCCATCTCCACCATAGATTACAGGTGTCTTGTCAACCTCGAAAATTGCTGAGTTTGGGTTTTTTAATTGAAATTTCACGTGTTCCTGAGCAAAGGTTACAGCTTCATTGCTATAGCCACTGAGGTCCTTGTTTTGCGAGACGTAATAAACAATAAAGGCTGCAAAGAGGACAATAAAGATGATATTCTTCAAATTCATTGCGTTTCCGAAGGGAGATTAAGGCTGAAAAAGTCGGCTGCGTTTTTGTGAAGTATTTTTGCTAAAGAATCGTAAGAAATGTCTGCTATCTTAAAAAGCTTAAGTTCTCTATCCCAGGCGTATGGAATATTGGGAAAATCAGATCCGTACATGACTCTGTCGGATCTGTAACCGCCGAGGTCGATTTTGCCTTTAATCGGGAAATAGTTGGCTACAGCCATTGCAGAATCCAGCCAGAGGTTGTCGTATTTTTCAACCAGCCCTTGGTAAGCTGCTATCTCATCAAGTCCCAGATGCGGAACACAGATGTTCAGGTCCGGAAAATCCTTTAAAACACGTTCCAGTTTTTCCACACTGCAAATGTCATAAGGATCGCAACGGTAGGCCGCACTTCTTGGCTCTCTTCCAACATGCATGACAATCGGTTTTTTATTCGTCCGGCAACACTCATAAAGGTAGTTCATGTCAGGGCTGTTCATGTCGAAGCATTGGACATGGGCGTGCAGTTTCAGGCCACCTAACCCTGAATCAAAGGCCGCTTGCAAGTTCTTTTCAGCATCCCTTTCACCCGGATACACGGTGGCAAGACCTGTGACTTTGCCGTTATACTCAAGGCACTTTTCCGACATGTATTTGTTCAGCTCACCGGCAATCCCAGGTTTATGGGCGTATTGAAAGGCAATGATATGCTCTACACCATGGGATATGAGAAAGGCCAAGACCTGGGAAGAGGTCATCTGATATCTGATATGCCAACCGTTTTGATCAAACCACTTCCATACTGCAGAAAAAATATTGCCGGGAAAAATATGTACATGAGCGTCAATTACGCGAGGAAGACCAGATGGAATCGTCGAGTCTTCCAGATCATTTATTGAAGGCATATGCGGTTGCAACATCATGTCACCAAAAGTAACCGGCCGGTTCGTTGAGTTTTCAAGCAACTAAATTTTGCCCGAAAGAACGAGCCCTGGTTAATGTTTCTTCCTGTGAAAGAATATCCTCTTTCGCCCGTGTTCCGGTGGCCTGTATGCGGCCTGCAAGGGTGAATCCAAGAAAAGGATAAACCTTTTCCTGGTAATCAAAATAAGGTTTAAACAAATCGGCATCTGGATTGCCTTGTGTATAGACAAAGGCAATTTTCTTCGGTCCGTTCAGGCGGCTTTCATATTTGGGGGTGAGCAAACAACAAAGTCGGTCCATGAAGACTTTGGTATTACCGCTTACCTGCCAGGCATAGATTGGTGATCCTAAAACAACGACATCACTCTGCTGGATTGCTTCAACGACACGATCCATATCATCCTTCATTACACATTCTCCGGTCGCCCGGCAGGTACCACATCCTTGGCAGTAATTGATGGTAAGATCGGCAAGTTTCAAAAATTGAGTCTCACCGCCAGCCTCTTCAACTCCGGCAAGAACAGTTTTTAGCAGTTTTTCGGTATTGCCGTCTTTTCTTGGACTTCCATCGATTCCAATAATCTTCATAATCTCTCTTCTCCTTGTTGTTTTATTTGATCCGGCCAGCGCTACCGAGGACCGAGGTATTCTTGTGAATGACCATCTCTACTAATTCATCACGAGCCGGTCCAAGATATTTGCGAGGATCGAATTCTCCAGGCTTTTCGGCGAATATCTTCCGGATGATAGCGGTCATTGCCAGCCGACCTTCACTGTCGATATTGACCTTGCAGACCGCAGATGCAGCGGCCCTTCGTAACTGTTCTGCGGGAATACCCGCTGTATTTTCCATTTTGCCGCCATAGCGATTGATCAAATCAACATGTTCTCTGCTTACCAAGGAAGCCCCATGGAGGACGACGGGGAAGCCGGGAACTAATTTTTCAATTTCTTCGAGGATATCAAACCGCAACGGCGGTGGTTCTTGACCTGGCTGCAGTTTGAACTTGAATGCCCCGTGCGAAGTACCGATGGAAATGGCTAAGCTGTCAACTCCAGTGAGCTCAAGAAAACGTTCCACCTCTTGGGGCCGGGTATAGGAAGACTTCTCTGCCACCACTTCGTCCTCAATTCCGGCAAGCACTCCCAATTCTCCCTCGAGACTCCGCCGCGGTCGCTTCCACAATGATCAACCCAACCTGGCCTACCGCTCTTGAGACATAATGCACACGATGCCAATCCTGAGGTAATCCGTCATTATCTGTTGAATACTGGCACATGCAAGCCATCGTTACTCGGTTTATAAACGTCACTCCCTTGATTGTATATGGCTCGAATAATCGTGTTTTTGTCACGTAACCGTCCTATGAGAAGAGGTATTGTTGTTTAACCAGCGATCTGTTTTTGCCATTCAGTAGATGTGTCGCCAGCATACAGATTTGATGCTGAAAAGTCAAAGCTGCACCAAAAGTAAAAGCTCCTGCCAAAAAAATATAGGATGAAGCAATCTACCCTGTTCGCTCTCCCGAGCCGTGTCTTCCCCTTGGTGAGCGAACACAGGCCTTGGTATGGAGAATCTTTGGGTTGGCTTGGATCATATGAAAGCCTGGTTTTGAGAAAATAATGAGACAATGTAACCAAGGAAACCACAATAACCTCAGGAAATGTCTTACCAAAAGCAACTATGACAGTGGGAATTAGATTGTAAAAATCGGAATGCTAAAGTAATTTTTATTTATGAACTAGGTAATTTCCGAACAAAAGACTATCTTTTCTGGTGTATAGGGGAAACGATGAAGACTCATCTCTCAACAGCGAAAAACCCCATTAATAATAATTATCCGTTTATTACCTTGGCCTATCAATGAAAATACGAACCACAGGTCGTCGCCCAGCGGGTATGAGCTCGACCAACACCACCTCTCCCGCCGATGCTGCCAAGGCATACTCTGACATCTCAGCAGCTTCCCCTCGGATTGTTACCGATACCACCACCATAATGGGGATTCCTGAGGCGGAATTAACTCCCAAGGTGCGCCAGGCTATTTTGACTTTAATGGAGGAAGTTGACAAGTTACGTCGCTCGGTGGATGGTATGAGCAAGCGTTTAGCCGCAGCTGAACAACTTGCAGATAAGGACCCTTTGCTTCCAGTTTATAACCGCAGGGCATTTGTACGAGAACTGACAAGGGTACAAGCCTCAGTCGAGAGGTATAGCAGCGAGGCCTGTCTGGTCTATATCGATCTTGATAGTTTTAAGGCTATCAATGATACCTATGGACATAGTGCTGGAGACCATGTGTTACATGAATATTCTCAAAGGCTGGTGGACAGTGTGCGTGAATCTGATATTGTTGGCCGGCTGGGAGGAGACGAGTTTGGCTTGATCTTATCGCACACCAATCTGGAGGCCGCAGCTGTGCTGGCAAACCGCCTGCCTCAGGCGCTAAAGGATAATCCCATTGCCTGGAATGAAGTGCATCTCAATGTCAGCATGTCCTATGGTATCGTGAAAATTGAGCCAGGCATGGATGTGCATGATACCATGGCCATGGCTGATAGCAAAATGTATCAGCAAAAGAGCAGTGTAAAGAAGAGTTAAAAACACCCTGATCTGACAAAAATCCAGGCTTCCGACTCGGTTGAGGCATTTTTACGCCTGTCCAAAAAAAACACTTATTAATGAATCAGATGTCCTGAAAACGCAGGAGAGCAAACAATATGGATCACCAAGAAATCAAAAGGAGTTTGTCATGAGACGTAACTATTCAGTCGTTCTCCTGGTTGCAGCGGCTCTTCTCATCGCCTCTTCATTCTCGATCAATGCAGCACCGCCGGACCCGAATTCGGATACCAAGGGTTGCTCCGACCATCCTCTTTTTACCCGCATGCTTAACAACCACATCGTATTCTGCAAAACTGTGGGATTTGACAGTTTCAAATTCAAGACCGGCAAGGGGAGCGAAACCGCCGTGGAGGGAAAACGTTTCGAAATCAAATACCAGACCAACCAAGGCATGGAATATCCCGGTCCGCTTTCGATTATCCGCAACCACCAGAACGCCATTTCTAAGATCGGCGGGACCGTCTTGTATGAAGATCAGCGCTACACGTGGCTGATGGTAGTAAAGGATGACAAGGAAATCTGGGCTCAGGTCGATACCGCCTGGAACAAGGGCTACATGCTGACGATTATCGAAAAAAAGGCCATGACCCAGGAAGTAGTTGCCAGCGCGGAGCTTTTTAAAACGGGACTGAACACTACCGGACACGTTGAAGTACCGGGTATTTTCTTCGATACCGGCAAATCAGAGATCAAGCCCGAGTCGGAAGCCTCCATTGCTGAAATCGCAAAACTTCTCAAAGCTGATCCCAGTCTTAAGGTATACGTAGTTGGGCATACCGACAACGTAGCCTCTCTCGATTTGAACATAAGGCTGTCCAAGGCCCGGGCCGAGGCCGTGGCGCAAACACTTGTATCTAAGCATGGCATAGTCGCAAGTCGTCTCAATGGTCAGGGTGCAGGTCCTCTGCTCCCGATCGCCAGCAATGACAACGAAGAGGGCCGGGCCAAAAACCGGAGGGTCGAGCTGGTTAAACAATAACAGGTTTTGAATATGCGACAAAAAAACAAGATTGGTTCTTCTCTTGAACGGTCGGCCATGATTGTCGCCACTTTGACTTCGTTTATGGGGCCGTTCATGATCTCTTCGGTGAATGTGGCCATGCCGGCGATCCAGGCCGATTTTCAGATGGATGCTGTGCAGCTCAGCTGGATTTCCACTGCCTACCTGCTGGCGATGGCCGTCGGCCTTGTACCCGCAGGCAAAATCGCCGACATCCATGGCCGCAAAAAGGTCTTCGCTACCGGGTTAGGTGTTTACACCTTCGGGGCAGGCCTGGCTGTCTTTGCTAACTCAGCCGCAATACTGATCGGCCTGAGATTTCTTCAAGGCCTCGGGGCCGCAATGTTTGTAACGACAGGCATGGCAATCATTACATCCATCTTTCCGCCAAACAGACGAGGAAGGGTCATGGGTGTATATGTGGCCGCGGTCTATATCGGTCTCTCCGTCGGACCCTTTGCCGGAGGCTTTCTCACCCATCATCTGGGTTGGCGCAGTATCTTCTTCCTCATGCTGCCGCTAGGGCTTCTAGTGCTTTTCCTGACCCTCTATTATCTGAAAGGGGAATGGCTTGGAGAGCCTGGACAACAACTCGATATTGTTGGCTGTCTGCTCTATGCACTTGCTATCATCGCCATGGTGTATGGCGCCACCCGACTGCCTTCAACCTTTGGCACCGTGCTGCTGTTATCCGGTTTGCTGTTGTTTGCTCTTTTTATCCGCCAACAGTTGACTACCAGATTTCCAGTCTTTGACTTCCATCTCTTTATTGCCAACAGGCCATTCGCCTACTCGAGCCTCGCAGCCTTACTCAATTACTCCGCTACATTTGCGGTTACCTTCCTGCTCAGTCTGTATCTTCAATATCTTAAAGGGATGTCACCTCAGACGGCAGGCGGTATGCTCATGGCCCAACCTGTCGTAATGGCTCTGCTGTCACCAATTGCCGGCCGGTTCTCTGACCGTATCGAGCCGCGCTTGCTGGCAAGTGCGGGAATGGCCCTTACTGCAATCGGCGTTTTATTTTTTTCGATGCTGCAGCCTGATACTGCGCCGTATCTGATTGTTGCCAATCTGATCTTACTTGGCACCGGTTTTGCGCTGTTCAGCTCACCAAATATGAACGCCATCATGGGGGCTGTGGAGAAGCACCATTACGGACTGGCGTCAGGCACAGTTGCAACCATGCGGCTACTCGGTCAGATGTTCAGCATGGCCATGGCAACCATTGTTCTCGCGCTGATCGTCGGCCGCCAGGCTATCGTCCCGGAAAACTATGGGCTGTTTCTTCGCAGCATCCATACGGTCTTTCTTCTTTCCGCCGGTCTCTGTCTTTCAGGGGTATATTTTTCCTGGTTCCGCGGCGCCCTTTTGCAATCGGAAACGCCTCATACCAAAAACAATGACACACTGAGGTGAATTACCATCAGAGAGGAGAGGGTCTATAGTCGGTTTCTCATTCCTGGGGAAAGGTTTCTATCTTCGATCTGATCAGAATATTAGGAAATGAGTTGATTATACCAAAATCTGCTGTAGAAATAGAGCGACTGATTGTTTTGCCTTTCATTTATTTTACTGCAATTTAAAAAACAACATTTTGGAGGAATTATGAACAAAGCAGAACTCGTAGCGAAAATCGCCGAAGGGGCAGAACTGACAAAGGCACAAGCTGAGAAAGCTCTCAACAGCTTCATGGCTGTAACCACGGCTGCTCTGAAGAATGGAGACAAGATAGCCTTGGTAGGTTTTGGTACATTCAGTGCGGTAAACCGCGCCGCTCGCATAGGCCGTAATCCACAGACCGGCAAAGAAATTAAAATAGCTGCCAAGACTAACGGCAAATTCACACCTGGGAAAGCTCTCAAGGATCTGAACCCAAAACCTGTCAAAAGTGCACCGAAAGCAAAAGCTTCAGCGAAAAAATAGCGTGGAATGGGTCTACCCAATATTTGCGGACAATCCTTGCGCAGGGTTGAAGAATGTTGTGTCGATACAACCAATTGAATACCCTACACGAAAGGTCGGTTTCTGGACGACATTGTTCTGTTGTGGAAAAAGCTAAAATTTCACATTTTGGGTTTGGGCGATAGGTTATGAAAACCACAGCTGCCAGCATCATGACTACAGAGTTCCCTACTCTTTTTCCCGAAACACCGCTGATCGATGCCATTCGCATTTTTCGTGAGTCCTCCAGGCAACACGGTCGCCGAATCTTTGGCATAATCGTCACCGACAAAAATCGAAATTTGGTCGGAATGCTTTCGATGTACGATATTCTCCTGTATATGCGACCAAAACACATCCAGGTCTGGGGCGCCATGGAGGACCTGGATGTCAGCGGATTGATAGATGCTGCCGGCAGTCGGCTCAAATTGATCCTGGTCGGGGATATTATGACCCCCGATGTCATTACCATTGGTCCTCAGGTCGACCTGTTGATGGTCCTCGATATCATGATAAAAAAGCACGTCCGCAGGCTACCGGTGGTGGAGGACCAACGCCTCATTGGTATCATCTATATTTCTGACCTGTTTAATCATTTGTTGGAGCGAATCGGCGACTGAACAAGACACGCTTGATCCATGCAAGGCCTGTCGAGCAATGGTTTCCACGGCACTCTTTGTGTTGGATGTAAGCGCAATCTGGAGAAATTATGGTACAGTCCACCAATACACTTCGCAATCTGAGTGTCAACCGAGCCATGCGCCGGCAGATCATTTGCCTTGAGCAAAACAAAAGCATCGGCCATGGGATCAATGTCATCATCAAACACAAAGTAAATGCTCTTCTCGCGGTTGACTCCATGCAGCAACCAGTCGGTGTGGTGTCTAAAACCGACATCATGGGGGCCTACTATGCTGGTTTACCGATCGATTCTCCCCTTGAATATATCATGGTGTCACCTCCACTTTTTTGCAGGGCTGGCGATTCTTTGGAAACTGCGCTTGAGCAGATGCGCACACAGAAGGTATACCGTCTGTATGTTACCGACGACGAATCAGGGGATCTCGTGGGAGCTTTGGCATACCCTGACATTGTCGGACTTCTTTACCGATATTGTCGCCAGTGTGAATACAGCCATCTGAACGGAAAAAGACATCTCAGCGAAACCGATGCCGTCCGCCGTTTCAAGGTGAGAGAGCTCATGGCCAGCGGTGTGAAAAGCCTTCCCATGCATGAAACATTAAATACAGTCATGGAAATCCTTTCAGCCTATAGGTTCGGAGCCATGCTGATTACCGATGGAAGAGGTTTGCCTGTTGGCGTGATCTCCAAAACTGATCTGGCCCTCGCCTATAAACGGGGCATCAATCCTGCCGAAATTGCCGAGAAGGTCATGTGTACACCGGTTCATACCTGCGACTTAGATTCATTGCTGGAAGAGGCAATAAAGAAAATGATTTTAACAGATATCCATAGATTGTTCGTCCATGAAGGGAATACTGATACTATTGTTGGTGTTCTTTCCCTCTCGGATGCTGCCCGCGGCCGATCCGGTTCATGTCATGGGTGCATCTCCAGTCGTATCAAGGTAGAAGATCACCAATAGGTGCTAACCTATCACTTTCAAATTTTTGCCTGCCATACACCACTCGTAGGCATTTCTAAACATCTGCATCCAAGGAGAAACCTGCAGTTCCTTCATGGCCTCCGGCAAATAGTGCGCCTGCCAAGGCAGGAAGACCCTCTCCGGGTGGGGCATGAGAGCCAGATGGCGACCGTCGGCCGAGCAGAGCCCAGCCAGGCCATCCGGCGATCCGTTGGGATTAAACGGATATTTTTCCGTCGCCTGGCCATCATCGTCGACATAAACCAGAGGGAGCATGCCGCCTTCCTTCACCTTGGTTAAAAGGTTTGGGTCGGGAAAAAGCAGACGGCCTTCGCCGTGATCGACGTGGATACCGAAAACCAAGCCCTCCATGCCCTTGAGCATCATGGCATGGCATTTTTCGACCTTGACAGTGCTCCAGCGTGATTCAAAACGTCCCGACACATTGCCAACAAATCGTGGCTGTCGTTCGGCAGATAGTCCCGGCTCAGGCACCCAGCCAAGCAAACTGAAGAGTTGACAGCCGTTACACACGCCCAGGGTAAAGGTGTCGGGCCGGTGATAGAAGGTCTCAAACATCTGCTTCAAGCGGGGGTTGAAGAGAATGGTCGCCGCCCAACCTTTGGCCGAATCCGGCACATCGGCATAGGAAAAACCACCGACCGCCGCCAGACCGCGGAAGCCGTCAAGAGTAACATTGCCGGCGAGAAAATCGTTCATACAAACATCCCAGGGCTCAAAACCAGCTAAATAAAAGGCTGAGGTCATCTCCCGGTCCGAATTGGAACCCTCGTCGCGAAGAATCGCCACCTTCGGTTTATTCGAGCGGGTCAAAACTTCGGCGGGGGTCGGTTCGGCAACGAAGGGCAGATGGTAGGTTGGACCCTTGCGGTCATAGATATTTGCCTTTTCGGCCTCGGCGCAGTCCGGATTGATCTGCAACCGTTCCAGCTGATAGCTGGTTTCTTCCCACCAACTCCTCAGGGCGACCATCTTTTCATCCAAAACCTTTGTACCGTTATAGCTGATCCGTATGTGTTTACCTTCGGTGGCGCTACCGATTTGCCTAAAGGGAACACCGGCCTTGCCAAGAATCTGTTCGACCGCCATAACATGCTCTGGGCGACATTCGAGCACCAGGCCAAGTTCCTCGGCAAACAGCGCTTCGAAGACCGTGCCGGCACCGGCCAGCGAAATTTCCAGGCCGCAATTGCCGCTGAAGGCCATCTCCAGGAGGGTGATAATCAGGCCGCCGTCGCTACGGTCATGGCCGGCAGAAATGTAATCCCGGGCTATCAACTCTTGCACGGCGATAAAGCAGTTTTTCAATAGAACTGCCTCGCCGAGATCAGGACTGATATCGCCCATCTGGCCCATAACCTGGGCAAGGGCACTGCCGCCCATCCTGCTGCAACCGCCGCCAAGATCAAGATACAGCAGCGGCGAGCCGGCTTTTTTGATATCCGGGGTTATGACCTTGCCGATATCCGGCACCGCCGCATATACGGAAACCACCAGCTCGCGGGGGGACTTGACGGTTTCATCGCCGACCATGGCGGCCATGGACAGGCTGTCTTTGCCACCATCCACCGCCATACCGACCTGTATCATCGCCTCACCCATCGCCTTCGCCGCATCGTAAATAGCCGCACCCTCACCAGGCAACTTCGGCGCCCACATCCAATTGGCGGAGCATTTTACCTGCGCCAGGTCCTCAATTCCTGCAAAAACCAGATTTGTGAGCGACTCGCCCACCGCCATTCTCGCTCCCGCAGCCGGATCGACGAGCATTTTGATCGATTGCTCGCCGATGGCCGTGGCGATGCCGGTTCTGCCAAAATGGCTCTGGGCCACCACAGCCACATCGCTGACCGTCAATTGCAGAGGGCCACAGCACTGTTGCCGGGCGATGAGGCCGGTAACCGCTCGATCAACCTTGTTGGTGAGAAAGCGCTTCGAACCAACCGACACCAGCCGGAGAACATCATGCAGGGCCTGCACTACGGTAAGGCCGTCAGGAAGTTTTAAAGGTACCGCCGCAAAAGGCCTTCTGGTGTCGGAAAAGGTCTTTTGCGGGATATTACCTAAAAGCACCGGCAATTCGATATCCACCGGAGTGGTGTCGTCGTTTGCATCATGAAGGACAAAGCGCAGGTCGCCGGTCACCTCGCCGAGCACTTCACAGCCCACCTTCTCACGGTCGCAGATGGCTTTGAATTTCTCAATATGTTCAGGCTTGATCAGGAATCCTGTGCGTTCCTGGTACTCGGCAACATAGATCTCCAACACCGACATCGTCGGGTCGCCGACCCGGATATTGCGGATTTCCACATATCCTCCCGATTTCTCGACTAATTCCTTGAGTACGTTGGCCGGCCCCCCGGCGCCCTGGTCGTGGATGACCTCGATCAGACTGCGATCACCCATCTCGTTGCAGGCGCGGATGACGCGGTTCATCTTCTGCTCCATCTCCGCATCGCCCCGCTGCACCGCGTTAAAATCGAGGCTCGACTCGTTCTCCCCCTGCAGCATGCTGGAGGCGGCCCCGCCGCCAAAGCCCACACGGTAGGCCGGGCCACCCACCTGGACAATGAGCATCCCCTTCTCAGCCGCCATCTTTTCCGTCAATTGGGCGTCGATCTGGCCAATGCCGCCGGTAAACATGATCGGCTTCAAAAAGCCCCAGCGCTCGCCGCCTGCAAGGCGCATGTCAAAGGATCTGGTAAAGCCCTGAATAAGCGGCTCACCGAATTTGTTGCCATAATCGGAGGCACCGTTACTCGCCTCAATCTCGATATCGAGGGCGGTGGCGAGATTGTCCGGGCATGGAAGATGCTGTTCCCATGGCAGCTGGTAGCCAGGGATATTTAAGTTGCCAACGCAATATCCGGCGGTGCCGGCAATGACAAAGCCGCCCCGACCAGTGCCCTGCACGTCACGAATCCGGCCGCCAGTGCCGGTTTCCGCACCGGGAAAAGGTGCCACACCGGTGGGAAAATTATGGGTTTCGGCGGTCAGCAACAGATGATACAAGGCCTGCACCGGAACAAAAGGCGAAGGGCTGCCCGGCTCCTTGGGCAGCAGGGTGTGGATATCATAGCCCTCGATTACCGAGGAGTTATCTTTGAAGGCAATCACCGAGCCCTGCGGGTTGGCAGTGAGGGTGGCGGTCACCAGATCAAACAGGGTATGCACCATTGCCTCCCCGTCGATAACTTGCTTTCCTTTAAAAAAACCGTGGCGGGAATGCTCGGAGTTGGCATTATTCAGATCCATGATTTCCACGATGGTCGGATTGCGTCCCTGGCGTTTGACAAAATAATCGTAGTAAAGATTACGGTCTCTTTCATCCATGGAGATGCCCGGCAATCCGGTCAATGCATCCGGGCCCATAGCTTTAAGATCGACCTCGTACACCGGTTCGGGCACAACTCCGGTCTCAAACGTAGTCAGTGGTGCGGGATAATGACACTCGGTCATCCGGTCATGATGACCTTCGATGAACGAGAGAAGGTCATCGTCTTCGGGAACGAGGTAGCGACGTGACCTCTCTACCCGGGTGACGGCGGCGAGGCCGGTCGCCTTACAGATCGAAACCATGTTCGACGACCAGGCGGTAGCGAAATTCAACCGAGGCCCAACCTCCACCACTCGATCCCCCTGTGGCACCGGAGAGTCCTGAACTGAATCCAGGAGAAAGCCGTCGGCGAGAATCAACCGCAGGCAGGTCGTTTCCTCCGGGGAAAGGTCTCGCGTTGACTCGATATGAAAACAGTAGGCCTGGTCTGCGGCAATTTTTCTATACAGCTGTGTGACTGTCACACCCATGTTCTTTTTCCTTTATATTTTAATCTATTAGCGGGAGAGATTTTTTTCCTTTCATATCTTGAGTCAAACCCCGACGTTGGAATTTGGTCAAATGTACCCGTGCAGGGAAATATGTCTTCAAACACTAGCATTAATCATTGAAAATTTCCGTATGAATTTGTTCTTTGTTCCGATGACTTTTCAGGTATAATTAAAGGGTTTCAAATTCCATATCAGCCAAAAACGACTATGAAAGAAATACGACAATTGCATAAACAATGTGCTGATCTGGAGAGAAAACTCACCCGCTTGCGAGAGCAGCAAATACGCCAAGAAAAAATTGACAGCATCAATAGACACCTCCTGAAACAGACCAACGATAGACTCATGCGTTGTTATGAACAGGCGCAACAGGAAAATATTTCAAAATCGGATTTCCTCGCCAACATGAGCCATGAAATCCGTACCCCCGTGAATATCATACTTGGCATGGCCAACCTGCTGGCGGATACTCCTCTCGACAAAACGCAGAGCCAGTACCTCAACAGCCTGTGCGTGACCGGTCGGCAGCTGACGGAAATTCTTAACAATGTACTCGAATTCTCACGCATTGATGCGGGCGAAATCACCTTTGCGCCTGAACCCTTCAGTCTAGAAAAAATCATTAATCAACTTGAGGCATCCATCATGCCTCTCTGTGTGCAAAAAAAACTGCAGTATGCCGTTCTTCATGACCCCTTGCTGGTCATGGAACGAATCGGCGATCCTCTGAAAATCTACCAGATCCTTCTCAATCTTCTCAATAATGCAGTAAAATTTACCGCCAGTGGCGGCTTAAGCCTCGAGATAGAAGAGGATAGCCAGATGCCCGGAAACCTTATCCTGAGAGTAATTGATAGCGGGATCGGTATATTGGAAGAACATCAGAAAATCATCTTCAACCGTTTCACCCAGGTTCATGATCTCCTCACCAGTCCGCACAGCGGCACAGGTCTTGGTCTGGCTATCAGTCAGAATCTTGCCTTGGCCATGGGTGGCCAATTGACGGTCAAGAGTCAACCTGGGCAAGGCTCCATCTTCACCTGTTCTCTGCCTCTTCCCCTGGTCGCAATCCCGGAAAGAAATCTGGTCCGCCTCGAGGCCCTGCCAATACTGCCGGACAATTTCCCGCCCCTGCGGGTTCTGGCGGTTGATGATATTAAGGAAAATATCGAAGTAATAAAGATATATCTGAAAGATTACCCGGTGCGACTGGAGATCGCCGGTAACGGTGTGGAGGCCCTGGAGTGTCTGGCAAATAGCCAATTCGACCTCATTCTCATGGACATCCGTATGCCGGTCATGGACGGCATAACCGCGACAAAGGAAATACGAGCCAGGGAAAAACAGGAAATCTTCGGCCCCCAGACTATTCTAGCAATGACCGCCCATGCCTTTCAGGAGCAAAAGAAGAAATTTCTCCAGGCTGGTTTTGACGGGGTGTTGACCAAGCCCTTTTTCAGGAGAGATCTCATTCAACATATTTACCGGTTTGCCGTTGTTGACCGAACTGATGCAACGCCAGGGAAGTTAGGCAACAAAGCCATCGGCTTTTGCCTCGAACGTAACAAACACGAAGATATCCCCGAACCCCTCAAGGAATTGCTCCCCGCTTTGATCCAGACAATCAAAGATGACCTGGAGGCAATGAAAATGGCCTTGGAAAAACGTGACTATAAAAACCTGTACACCAAGGCTCATGCACTGCAAGGTGTTGCCGGGATGTTTGGTTTCCAGGAACTGGGTTCTTTGATCTTTGACTTGTCGCAAACGGTGAAAGCCGGCAACCTCATCACCGCCGCCGAGCTTTTTAGTGCCCTCGATTTCTACCTCTCACGGTTAAGAAAACAGTAATACAAAACCGTGCACATACCCAATGCCCGGCGGGAACCTTGCCTTGCCGCCTTTGGTAGATTTTTATCTTTTACTCAGGCACATATGCTCTAGCTGTGGCCCCACCACCTTCCAGTCGACACAGGGCCTGGCAAAGCCTTTCGGTTGGGTCAATGGACAGCCAAAGCCTGAGTCGTCGACATAGATATCGCCATAGGCCTTGGGGCTGGATGTCCAAGCATCCTGGTCGGGATTTCTGTTCACCCCGTACAAGACAATGCCGTTCGCTTCACAATATTGTACAGCACTGCGCAACAAAGTGCTGCCTTCCGGGCTATCTGAGCGCATGGTGAAGAGGATCAACTTTGCCCCATGCCACTGCAGTTTCTTCAGCCAAGGTATTGCGCCAGGCACTGGCTGGCCAATATCCGGATAACGGTGATCTACGACGGTCCCATCAAAATCGACACAAATATACATTTTACCCTCCACAGGTCATGGCAGAATCTTTCGCAGCCATAAGCTAATGCAACTTCCCTTTATTGCAACTTGGAAGCTGAACACCATGACCGAAAAATCCGGCCGACTCGACAATCAATCGTACTGGTTTCATTCGCGATTGGCCAGGAGCATCTGTAAAGCAGTCTGACGTTTACTGGTATCCTGACGATGCACCGCCATTGCCAGGGCCTTGCGGGTGCCGACAAGGACGGCGAGCCGCCGCGCCCTCGTTAAGCCGGTATAGATGAGATTTCGAAAAAGCATTTTGAAGTGCTGGGTCAGTACCGGAATGATAACCGCCGCGAACTCGCTGCCCTGCGATTTATGGATAGTTATCGCATAAGCCAGATCGAGCTCGAGAATATTTTCCTTTTGATAGCAGACCCGCCGCCCGTCCGGAAAGAATTCCACATCGCACCTGAGACCTGCATTATCTATGGCGGTGATCCGGCCGATATCACCGTTGAAGACATTTAATTCATAATTATTTCGCCGATGGATGACTCTGTCGCCGGTCCGGAAAATCCTCTCGCCCACCTGCAGCTCGGCCTTACCGGGGGCGGGTGGGTTGGCTGCCTCTTGGATAGTCCGGTTGAGATTTGCAGTTCCCAGACTGCCGCGGGTCATCGGCGAGAGAATCTGAATCTCACCCTCCTTGCCGTAATACTTGGGAATCCACTGGAGATACAGGCGCACTACGGCGTCGACCGCGGCGAACCCGTAATGAAGGGTTGACCAGGGGTGAACTTTGGCAAGAACCGCCTTGAGTTCGTTGACGGAACTGTCCGCCGCTTGAAGTTTTTGCAAATCAACATGCTGAAATTTTTTCGGGATAACAAAATCCTGTTCATAAGAGGAGTGAATTCCTTCCTCCGTCCTGAAATGATAAAGATTTTCAGCGGTCGTTAATCCCTGGAAATACTGGGTCGGAAGATCATAGATTTTTTTTACTTTCGCCACAAAGTCCATCTGCTCTTTGGTGGCCTCATCGGTATCAATGAACAGACAATCGACCTTTTCCGTCCACAACTCCGGCCGGTTAAAAGGAGAATCGATATACGGCGTCCTTCCCTTATTCAGCTGATGGGCAAATTCGATGATCTTCGAGGCCCGGGCCTGGCGAAAGACCTTTGTCAGGCGAAAGACCGCCACGACTCCGGACAGAATAATATCCCGCAGGACATTGCCGGCACCCACCGCCGGCAGCTGATCGGCGTCACCGATAAGAAGCACTTGACAAGCCGGAGGAACAGCTTTCAAAAGCGAAGCAGTCAGCGAGATATCGAGCATAGAACATTCATCAACGATGAGAACGTCGCCACGCAGCGGTTGTTCCTGATTTTTCTGGAAGGTACCATTCTGCCACTCAAGCAGCCGGTGCAGTGTTTTCGCCTCCCGGCCGATGACCTCGGACATTCGCTGCGCCGCGCGACCGGTGGGAGCGGCAAGCAGGACCCGTTTGCCGAGGTGCTCCAGCAGCCTGACAATGACCAGGGTCGTTGTGGTCTTGCCGCACCCAGGCCCGCCGGTAAGCACTGAAAAGCGGCTGGCGGCGATGGAGCGTACGGCAGTCGCCTGCTCTTCACTGAGGCTAACCCCCTGCCGCCGGCAATACCGCTCCACCCATCGACCAATAAATTTTTCATCGATATTGAGAGGATAGGCCATGGCGTTGATGGTACGTGCGACAAAGGCCTCGTCATAGTAAAGCGATTTGGAATAGTAACACCGCCGTTCGTCTTCCCCCGGATGGCTCAACATCCGCACCTTCAACTGCTGATCGTCCTCCATCAGCGCCAGAATTGCCGACAGGCGGTCTGCCGGATCAAAACCGAGGAGTAAACCAACCTCGGTGCGTATCTGGTTCAAAAATAAAAAACAATGCCCCTGCTCTCGGCCGGCTGCAAGAACATGACGCACTGCCGCCGCTATCCGCTGCTCACTGTCTTTGGCCAGTCCCAGACTGAGGGCGACCCGGTCGGCAGAAAAAAAACCTATCCCATAAAAATCATTTGCCAGGCGGTACGGATCTTCCCTGACAATGCGGATCGCCTCCTCCCCGTATTTCTTATAAATCCGTACGGCAAAGAGGGTGGAAATGCCATGGCCCTGGAGAAACATCATCACCTCCCGGACCATCCGGTGCTCACTCCACGCCTCCTTTATCATTTCCAGCTTTTTCCTGGCAATACCGGGTACCTCGACGAGCCTGCCGATGTCCTTCTCAAAGACCTCCAGGGTATCCTGCCGAAAATGACCGACAATTCTGGCGGCAGTCTTCGGCCCAACGCCATGGATGAGGCCGGAGCCCAGGTATTTCTCCAGGGCTGCCGCCGTTGCCGGTTTCTTCTCGATGGCCCTTTCAGCCTTGAACTGTCGTCCGAACTGGGGGTGGATGGTCCAGGCACCATGGAACTCCATGGTCGCCCCGGCAAAGACCTGAGTCTGGTGCACGGTGACCGTTTCCATGGAACTTGGGCTGTTGAAAGGGCTGATGCGGAGAACGGACCAGCCGTTATCCGCATTGTGGTAGGTTACCCGCTGCACGATGCCACGAACAATTTCAGTAATGTCAGGTGTATTTTCGCTGTTCATGAAAGCAAACTGCTCATCCCCATCGATCTGGGTTTTTTGTCCTCAACGCCCAACAAACATCAATACAGCAGGAATTGCAGTCTTTCTTTGTTGATATAGGTATTTATGCCTATTAACACTAAAGAAATATTTGAGTACTAGAACTTTCGCTTGCAACAATACCAATAACCTCGTCACGGGGAAACCAAAACAGTTCCGCTTACGTGAATGGAAAAACCTTCTTTGAAATACAGGAAAACAGCACGGGTGGCGAAACGTGTATTATTGAATCAAAAGCTGTAGGAAATTTGTCAAGTGGTCATGATGCTAAATATGAAACGGATACCGTCCAGTCTTTTAATGCTACGATGTTATCCCAAGCTACTAAAATTACGGTTGTTAAAACTGTGTTGAGGAGCGATGGATCGAACGCAGGCACCGGCACAAAAAGAATTTATTTAAAAACAAACAAGACTTGACTGATTATTTGATCTCTATAGACAAAACACCCTGTGATCTGCCTGATTGAGGGTATACTTGGGGCAGGTAGCTCCCAGGGCGGTTGAACCAGGCTAATTCACCTTCTGCAACCGAATGCCATCGCCAAAGCGGATGCCCTGCCCGGCATCGACCATAGCGTCTATTTTTTCATATACCTCGACGAGTGGAATCTGCAAGGCCAGCGACAGCTGTTCCGCCGTATAATAGCCATAGCCCGCCTCATCCTGCAGCAAGGGAACAAGACCCGGATGACTTTCCTGAAAGCCGCGATGCAGATCCGTCCGGGTCGCCAGCGGAATATTTTCATAAAGGTAGTACATAGCGGCATGCGTCAGATACGATGCGTCCCGGCCGGACTCTGCTCCTGCCGATGAAACCACCTCAAGCGCATCTTCTAAGCTTACGAATTGATCATGCAAAGCTTTGATGATTTTTTCCGAATCAGCAGGCGACAGACAGTTGCAATGACAGCCGATGAGGATTTTTCGGCACCCGGGACACTCCTCATTGGCGCAGCCAAAACTGTGCATTTCACCCGTCGGCATTCCGCATCTCGAACAATATTCAAGGTGACATGGCATCGCTTGCTCTGAACCGACCGAAACTCGGACAAGATATTTTTTTAGTTTCATCTTCAACTCCTGAGGCCGGCGGTCAGAGGAAGAGAACGAAAAACACCATTTGGCTGAGGCGACGCATGAAAATCATTTTTCCAAACCCTGCTCGACTCTTCGATCTGCCGCCATCCCTTGTCCTCATGCCAATTTTTCATGAACTTCACCTTCCTCGCCAACGGCACGCTTTATAAGGGCTGCTGGAAAACTTTCGAGGAAATAATCCCAGTTATATACCTTTTTGCTTCTTCGTCTAATTCAACAAATTCCACCCCTACCTTGAATCTGCCTTCCAGACTGCTGACATTTCTTATTACCGCCCTGGAAATCACCTTCTGTTTTCCGAGGAAAAAGCCTGCCTTCAGCAATTGGCCCTCTGCCAGCTTGGCTTTCAATAAGGCTGCAAAACCACCTTGCGCAATATCAAGTAAGTATCCGGTTTCTTCAAAGTTTTTCAAAACCATTTTGACCGGAATATTTTTCACACCAAGGATGGCATGCAATTCAGTGTTGGCAATTCTCAACCACGCTCTTTTCCCGAGCGGGTTTTCCGGTTCATACTGCCAATCCACTTCCAGACCGTTAAGAGATGGGATTTGATCCCAACCTGTTTTTTCGCTTGCCATATTTTATCCTTTGGAAAAAAAATCGATAGTAATATAAGGCCCTCCAGCCAATCCCCCTGTCAAACATATAGGCATATAGCCATAAAAAACAAGTATTATGCCGGACTCAAGGGTAATTATGGTATTCTCTCATCATGGCACAAATGGTGGGAGGTACTGAAACGATATTCCCCAAGGCTTCAACAACTAAGGACGGTAACATTTTGAAATATCTTCCACACATAACGGCCTGCATGTGGCTCGTGTTGATCTTCGGATACCTGCAGATGCGTGATCTTATCCTGCAACCCATTGTTAAATTTCCGGTTGTCATCCTCCTCTCGGTTTTCCTCACCGTCAGTTTCTGGAGCTTACAAAAGGCGGAAAAAAAACTTCTTTCTTTGCTCTTTATTGGCATTTTTCTCTTCAACGTCTGCATGCCTCTTTACTCGTCAATCATGAATAATGAATTCGTTAAGACCATTGACCGGGATACCGAAAAGAGTATCGCCCCGGAACTTGCAGAGCTCCTTTCCTCTGGAGATACGCTACAGGAAAGAGAAATGGCAGCGAAAATTATCTTCACCCGGCACGGTATATCTCTTCCCTATAAAACCGCAGACGACAGCTTTGCCGCCTATCATCCAAACAAAACTGATAAGGATCAATATCTTATCGCCCATGAACAGCGTATACAGGCTGATATGGCAATCAGAAATCTCAACGAACAGATAGAGGCAAGCAACTTTCTCGTGGGTCTGCAGCTTACCCTCTTTTTCACGCTGCTGATTTTTTTGTTGCTTTACGACCGACCTGGTTCAGGTACCGCAAAAGAGACAATATTAGGAAAAGAAACCTAAGAGGATCGTGTCGCCGAGAAACCAAGGGGTTTTCCGGCGACGTGACAATACGGCTTTACTCTTTCCAATCCGGGCGGATATGCAGTTCGGTCAGTTGCTTTCTTGCTACGGAAGCCGGTGCATCGGTGAGCGGGCAGGTGGCCTTCTGGGTTTTTGGGAAGGCAATAACATTGCGGATCGAATCACTGCCGGTAATGATCATCAGCAGTCGGTCAAGACCAAAGGCCAGCCCGCCGTGCGGTGGCGCACCGAGTTCCAGCGCGCGAAGGAGAAAGCCGAATTTCTCGGTCGCTTCTTCGGCACCAATGCCGAGAACCGCCAATACCTTCGACTGCAGCTGCCTCTGATGGATACGAATGGAACCACCGCCGATTTCCGTGCCGTTCAGTACCAGATCATAGGCGCGACTGAGGACAGCGGCAGGCTCACTGTCAAGTTTGGCGATATCCTCATCCTTGGGTGCGGTAAAGGGGTGGTGCAGGGCCTGATAGCGTTTATCCTTTTCATCGTACTCCATGAGTGGGAAGTCGGTGACCCAGGTAAAACGAAAATCATCTTTTTTGAGAAGCTGCAAACGTCTGGCCAGTTCCACCCGCAACTCGGAGAGCACCTGGAGAACCACCTTTTTAACGTCGGCACCAAAAAACAGCAGATCCCCCGGCACCGCATCGGTAGCCTTGGCTATTGCCGCCCGTTCTTCCTCGGTAAAAAACTTGCCGATCGGCGACTGCCACTCACCGCCGGCCTTCATCTTGACATAGGCCAGACCTTTGGCGCCGAACTGGGCAACATATTCGGTCAGTAGATCAATCTCCTTCCTGGAAAACTCGGCACAACCCTTGGCGTTGATTGCCCGAACCGTGCCGCCCTTATCGGCTATGTCCCGAAAAACCTTAAAGCCGCAGGTGGCGGCAATGGCGGTGAGGTCGACCAGCTCCATGCCGAAGCGAACATCCGGCCGGTCGGTACCGTAACGGTCCATTGCCTCGGCAAAGGTGAGACGCGGAAACGGTGGGGCCAGTTCCAGACCAAGGGTATCTTTGAACACCTTGGCGATCATTCCTTCGTTGATCGCCATGATTTGTTCCTCATCAACAAAACTGAGTTCCATATCTATCTGGGTGAACTCCGGCTGGCGATCGGCACGCAGATCTTCGTCACGAAAGCACTTGACGATCTGGTAGTAGCGGTCCATGCCGGCAATCATCAGCAGCTGCTTGAAAAGTTGCGGCGACTGCGGCAGGGCGTAGAATTTTCCGGCGTTGACCCGGCTGGGTACCAGATAGTCGCGAGCGCCCTCGGGGGTGGATCGGGTGAGCATCGGAGTTTCGATATCAAGGAAACCGTTATCGTTGAGATAATTGCGAATGCTCATGACCGCTTTGTGGCGCATGACCAGATTGGCGGCCATCTCCGGTCGCCGCAGATCAAGATAGCGATACTGCAGGCGAAGGTTGTCCGATACCTCAACATCCTCGTCCAAGGGGAAAGGAGGGGTCTCGCTGCTGTTGAGGAGACGCAGGTCACTGACCAGAACCTCTATCGCCCCCGTTACCAGTTTCGCATTAGCCATATCGCCCGGCCTGGCCTCAACCCGACCCTGGATTGCCAGCACCCACTCACTGCGGATCTGGTGCGCCTTGGCATGAACCTCGGGGTTGATCTCCGGGTTAAAAACCACCTGGGTGATACCGCGGCGATCACGAAGATCAATAAAGATCACCCCGCCATGGTCGCGCCGCCGGAGAACCCAACCCATCAGCGTTACCTGCTCGCCAACATTCTTGACGCCGAGATCATTACAAAAATGTGTCCGGTTCAAACTTCCCATCGATTCCATAAATGCTCAATATGTTAAATTTTATTCTATTAATTTTGCCCACGCCTTATAATCCCTACGAAAACATCAGTTCATTTTTTGTCGCAAGATTATAGAATGTTTGCCACGTGCCGGTGGCGTATTCGTGCAGCAATTTCGCCGGCAACAAGACCTACTTCCTGCTGTTGTTCGGTCGTCATATTGCGCAGCAAACCTTTGCCCGACGCAAGCTCAGCATCGCCAATTATCAAAACAAATCGCGCGCCGGCCTTGTGTGCCTGTTTCATCTGACTTTTCAAGCTCCGGCCTTCATGATCAATGGCGATCTTCATTTTTTCAGCCCGCAGAGCGTGGGCCAGTGCAAAGCCGGCACAGCTGCCATTCTCACCGATTCCGGCGACGAACAGGTCGACCTCGTCAGGTGGCAACAGACCTTTCTCCTGCTGCTGTAGCAGAAGCACCAGCCGTTCCATACCCATCGCAAAGCCGATGCCCGGACTATTTTTCGGACCACCAAGAGTCTCGATGAGCCCATCATAGCGGCCGCCGGCAGCAACTGCCGCCTGTGCTCCAAGGTCTGATGTAATGAATTCAAAGGTGGTGCGGCAGTAGTAATCAAGGCCGCGGACCATGAATTTATTGAGGCTGTATTGAACATGCAACTGTTTGAGTCCGGCTTGGACCTTGGCGAAATGGTCGGCACAGGGGACGCACAAATGGTCCAGCAGGGCCGGAGCGTCCTGCATCTGTTCCCGACAGGCAGCGACCTTGCAGTCCAGTACCCGCAGTGGGTTGGTGGCGCTCCGTCGCTTGCAGTCACCACACAGAGCGTCATGACGATCGGTAATATAAGCAACTAATTGACTCCGATACCCGGGCCGACATTCCGGGCACCCCAGAGAATTCACTTCGAGGCTGACGGAGATTGCCAATTCACCGAGAAGCATTGCCCCCATCGCCATGAGTTCGGCGTCGACACGAGGGTTGTCCGACCCCAAGACCTCAATGTCCATCTGATGAAATTGCCGGAGTCGCCCTTTCTGCGGACGCTCGTGACGGAACATCGGTCCGATGGTAAATAGCCGCTGCACCGGTTTTTGTACATACATGCCGTGTTCTATGTAGGCCCGCAGCAAAGACGCAGTTGCCTCTGGGCGCATGGTGATCTTCTTGTCGACGAAGGTATACATCTCCTTTTCGACAATATCTGTGGCTTCACCAATGGATCTGGCAAAAAGCTCAGTTTCTTCGAGAATAGGCAAGCGAATTTCCTGAAAATTGAAACGTTCAAAAATATCCCGTGCCGCTTTTTCAAGATACTGCCAAAGTTCAACCTCACCCGGCACAATATCCTTAAACCCTTTCAGGGCCTGAATTTTCACAAAAGTCTCCGACAATAAATAATGCTTTCCAATCTTCCTTTAAGGGCGGTCGTCACCATACAGCCAGGAATTTGTCATTGTATCACGAAAGCAGATTGCTCTCCTCTACGGAAAAGAAATAAACGGGACAAATGACGATACTTCCCAAATTGTCTATCTGCTCACGAAAAAATGTTAATTTTAACCGTAATGCTGCAGTTTTGTCAAGGCGCCCTCATCAACTGCCCAGTTTTAACCCTCCGATTTTCAATACCCCTCTCCATTTTTCACACACTCGTGGGTCATTTCCTAAACAGGAGTGTCTCACACACACTGTTCTTGACAAATACCGGCAATCGATGCATTATCTGCTTTCTTATCATTAATGCACATTTACAAGGAGCTCTTCCCGCATGAAGTTACCTTCATTGAAAATCGGCCCGTTTACTGCTACATTTCCGCTCATTCAAGGTGGCATGTCCATCCGCGTATCAACTTCCGCACTTGCCGTTCCTGTTGCCGAATGCGGCGGAATCGGGGTTATCGGCGGTTCCGGTTTACCACCTGAAGAGCTCAGTGCCGATATCAAGAAGGCAAAGGCCGCCACCAAAGGTGTCGTCGCGGTAAATATCATGTATGCCATGAAGGATTTTTATCAGCTGGTAGTAAGTTCCATCGATGCCGGCATCGACATGATCATCACCGGTGCCGGTTTTTCCCGGGATATCTTTAAAATCGGTCGGGAAAATAATACTCCGATAGTCATGATCGTAAGCTCTCCTACCCTTGCCAAACTTGCCGAAAAACTCGGTGCTGCGGCGATCATCGTTGAAGCTAAAGAAGCCGGGGGTCATCTAGGTACCGACCGGCCTCTGCGCGAAATTTTCCCTCCTATTCGCGAAGTTATTAAAAAGATCCCGCTGATTGCCGCCGGCGGTCTCACCAACGGCTACGAAATGGCGGAAATGATGGATCAATACGGTGCCGATGGTATCCAAATCGCCTCACGCTTTGTCCTCAGTAAGGAATGCAATATTGCCGACGAATATAAACAGGCCTATTTGAATGTCAAAAAGGAGGACATTGTTCTCACTTCGTCCCCTGTCGGAATGCCGGGTCGAGCCATAAACAATCCCTTCGTAAAAGCCGTCAATGCCGGAGAGGATGTCAGTACGAAAAAATGCCGCCAAGTGTGCCTGAAAAAGTGCGATCACCATTATTGTATTAACGAACGGTTGATGATGGCGCGCGACGGCAATACCAGGGACGGACTTATTTTCTCCGGAGAAAATACCTACAAAATGAACACAATCCTTTCAGTTTCGGAAATATTCAAACAGTTCAAAGAACAAGCGGAGGCCGTGTACAAAGAGGGTTTAGGATTCAGCCCGGCAACCTGACCGATTCGACTCGAACCATGGATTTGTTAAAAGAAAAAAGTGCCGCACCTGAAGTTCCGGCAGTACTTTTTGCCCGCATCATTCCCCCCGAAGAGCATTCCATCACTCCCGAGCAAATCGATCAGGACGCACTTTTCATCCTGAGAAAACTCGCTGATGCCGGCTTTGCCGGCTACCTTGTTGGCGGCGGGGTTCGTGATCTGTATCTCGGAAAGACCCCGAAGGATTTTGATATCAGCACCGACGCACGACCAGGCCAGCTGCGCAAACTGTTCCCCCACAGCAATACCATCGGCCGACGTTTCCGCCTGGTCCAAGTCTTTTTTAAAGCTGGAAAAACCATCGAGATCAGTACACTGCGATCACTCAGCGAATTTGACCTGGATGGACCGGAAGCTGTGCTTGCCCCCAACAATACCTTCGGCACTTTGAGTGAAGATGCCAGACGCCGCGATCTTACTATAAATTCGTTGTTTTATGAAATTACCAAGGGCACAATTATTGATTATGTGGGCGGGACTGAGGATCTCGAGCTGGGCATAATCAGAATCGGCGGCGAACCCGGCCGCAGAATCAGCCGCGACCCAGTGCGGATGATGCGGGCCATCCGGCACGCTGCAAGGAATAACTTCACCATTGAATCTGAAACCTGGAAAGCTATCTGCACCCACAGTGACAAGCTCCGCCTCTGCCCTCCATCCCGGCTTCGTGACGAATTTCTCAAGGATCTCTATGATGGTGCCGCATATCAGTGGTTTTTGCTGGCGGCCGATTCGGGAATTTTTGCCAATCTTTTCCCGTTCTACCGTAAAGCCTTGTCAAAGAGTGCCGATCCTCTTAATAAGCCGAAAGAGCTGCTGGCCAAAATTTTTCAGACTATTGACCGCGCCAATACCCTGGCAGTCAGGCAAAATAACCACCGCCAACCTGATTTCTTTTTATTCGCTCTTATCCTTATCCCCTGGGTAGAGGCTCGCTGGCAACTGTATAGTGCATTCCGCAAAAGCAGCTCTCTCTTCCAGTTGGCCAGGGAAATGCGTGACGAAATAGACCGAACCATAGGTGTTGATCTCAACCTGCGGCGCTCACTCCGCCAGGAAATGGTCGGTCTTCTCATTAATCTCTCCCTGGTGATTCACAATAAAACATCTAACGGTTGGCCCAAATGGCTGAAACGGAAAAGTTATTTTAAAAGATCCATGCTCTTTTATAATTTCTACATGGAGGCCTTAACCGGAGAACCGATCGAAGATGAAGTCCTCATTGCTGATGCTCCACCACAGCTCCCTGAAAATTCACTAAACAACCCTCGCCAGATTGCATCGCAGGCGGATAAACTCCCTCCGCCAAAGTGTAAACCAGCATTCTCTCCAAAAGCAAAGGGTGGTGTTTTTGGGTTTAAAAAATAATTCTTGGTTTTTCCTTGCACCGCTGCACCAAGATGTTCGCTCCCTGACCACAGATACCGCATCGTCAATTACAGCGAATTGCAACCCAGCCGAATCCCCTGCCGCCTCTCACCAATAAAGATAGAAGTCGTAAGCCTTGCGGTATTTATTCAGTTGACAATTGGCCTTTGATTGTGCAGGCGATGCTCAAATTTTGCACTCTTTCAAATAAGAATTTGTGCGTCTTGTGCGCCAATGATGTCGACACTTACAAAACAGCATAAAGCTTACGGAAAGGCAGAATTTGCGCTTGCACTGATACGACAAAGGTGGTAGTTTTCGTCACCCAACAGTCAATAAAGACTGTTCGCACAAGTACTTTTTGTGTTTCTGCCATAAACACTGCAGCACTCTTTGCACAATGGTGACAAAAAACTTCAAGCGCTGTTTACGCCGAACAAATTGCTCATCTAGTCGGCACAACAAGAGTTCGCAGTGGTCACACCAAGATACCAACGAGAAGCAAGCCTCATTGTGTACAGTTTTCCCATCTATCTTGACATTAGGCTTGATTTCATTTCCCATTATTTTTCGATACTTATTCTCGTCAACCCTGAGAATTTCCCTCCACTTACCGTTTAGACAATTTTTCAGCAAGAAACGGCAACAGGGGGGTCGATGTTCAGAAATAGCAAAGCTGGCCGGTTTTACCTTTTTTCTTTTTTTATTCACTTCTTCGGCATCGCTCGTGCCGGGGCAACCGCGCATTGGCGCACATTTGTTGTAACACAGCAATAGGAGGTTGATATGGCAGACACGGTTAACAAAACTCTGGGACCGCAGATTGATCGGCGTGGGTTCCTCAAGGGATGCACAATGGCTGCAGCCGCATTAGGGCTTTCCGAAGCTATGATCCCGAAACTCGTGGAAGCGGCTGCAACCGCCGAACGACCACGGGTTATCTGGCTTCATTTCCAGGAATGCACGGGCTGCACGGAAAGCCTCCTGCGCTCCTCACACCCGGATCTGGCTCGCCTGATTCTCGATGTAATTTCCCTTGATTATCACGAGACAGTTATGGCTGCAGCCGGCCACCAGGCCGAGCAGAACCTGCATGATACCGTCGACAAACATCCCTTTATTCTGGTCGTCGAGGGTGCAATCCCCACCAAGGATGGTGGTATCTACTGTAAAATCGCCGGCAAGACCGCCATGGAGATCCTCGCCAAAGTCGCACCCAAGGCCTCGGCAATCATCGCCATCGGCACCTGTGCCACCTTCGGCGGAGTTCAGGCTGCGGCACCAAATCCAACCGGGGCTGTTGGCGTTCAGGCCCTGGTGAGTGGCAAACCGATCGTCAACATCCCCGGCTGCCCGCCAAACCCGGTATCCTTCCTTGGCACCATTCTCCATTATCTGACCTTCAAGAGACTGCCCGCCCTTGACAATTTGAATCGTCCTCTCTTTGCCTACGGCAGAAGAATTCATGACCATTGCGAACGTCGGGCCCATTTTGACGAAGGCCGTTTTGTTGAGAATTTTGGTGATCAAGGGCATAAGCTTGGCTACTGTCTGTACAAAGTCGGCTGCAAAGGCCCCGAGCACCTTCTCCAACTGTCCGGCGGTGCGCTTCAATGACGTCGGCGTTTGGCCGGTAAGTGTCGGTCACGGTTGCATCGGTTGTACCGAACCGAATTTCTGGGATACCATGACACCATTCTACGAAAGACTACCAAATGTTAAAATCCCCGCCAGCGGAATCATCGACAGCGCTGATCAGGTTGGCAAAACCGTGCTCGGCGTAGCTGCCGCCGCAGTCGGTATCCATGCCGCAGTGGGAATTGGCAAACGATTGATTAAGGGCAAAAGCGAAGAGTAAATACGACGAAAATTCTTACTCCATACGAATGATTAGCGATTGATAAATCTTTTACCGGCGCTCGGAAAATAATCATTTTCCTTTACCTGGTAGTTACTTTTTGGAGGTTTCACACATGGCTCAGCGAATCACCATTGATCCGGTAACCCGGATCGAGGGTCACCTAAGAGTAGATATCGAAGTAGACGGAGGCAAGGTCACCAAGGCATGGTCCTCCGGCCAGATGTACCGCGGTCTTGAGAATATTCTCAAAGGCCGTGACCCCCGCGATGCGTGGTTATTTGTTCAACGCATCTGCGGTGTTTGCACAACAGTCCATGCCCTTGCGTCTGTCCGTTCCGTTGAAAATGCCCTCGGTCTCGAGATTCCTTACAACGCCCAACTGATCCGTAATATGGTGCAGTCTATCCACTGTCTGCATGACCATATAGTCCATTTTTACGCCCTTTCCGCCCTTGACTGGGTGGATGTGGTATCCGCCCTCAGTGCCGATCCGGTTGCCACCGCAAAGCTTGCCGATAGCCTTTCCGATTGGCATGGCAATAGCCCCAAGCGTTTTGCCGCGGTCAAAGACAAGTTGAAAGCACTGGTAGCAAGTGGTCAACTCGGCCCCTTCGCCAATGCCTACTGGGGTCATCCGGCCATGAAACTGCCACCGGAGGCCAACCTCATGGCCGTTTCCCATTATCTGGAAGCCCTTGATTATCAACGTAAAGCTACCCAGGCTCTGGCTATCATCGGCGGCAAAAACCCGCATATCCAGAACCTTACCGTCGGCGGTGTTACCACCAACCTGAATCCTGAAAATCAGACCGCTGTCACCATGGAGCGACTGAACCATATCAAGGAACTCGTTCTGGAAGTACAGTCCTTCATCAAGATGGTCTACATGACCGACGTCGTTGCCGTCGGCGCCCTGTATGCCGCTTGGATCCCCTATGGTGCCGGTGTCACCAACTATCTAGCCGCACCGGACATGTTCCTGGACGCTAAAGCCACCAAGGCCGATCTCCCCGGCGGCACCGTATTTGCTGGTGATCTCAAAACCATCAAACCGATCAACGGTCATGCTGATCCTTACTTTAAAGAAAACGTCCAGGAGTCCATCGCCAAAGCCTGGTATGACGGCAACTGGTCGAAACATCCTTGGGAATCTTCCACAGATCCAAAGTTCACCGATTTCCAGGATGAAGGTAAATACACCTGGCTGAAAGCACCCCGTTTCCAAGGTAAGCCGATGCAGGTAGGACCCTTAGCGCAAATGGTTGTAGGTTACGCCCAGGGTCACGAGATGACCGTCAAGAGCGTCAATGATTTCCTCGGTCGTGTAAGTGCTGTCGCCGGTGCTAAAGTCGGCCCGGAAGCTCTCCATGGCACCATCGGCCGTCATGCTGCCCGTGCCGTACGAGCCGGAATGATGTCCGACCTCTGCCTCAAACACTGGGACCTTTTGGTTAATAACATCGCATCTGGAGATTATGAAATCTTCAGGCCCTGGACCTATCCAAAGGGCGAGCAGCGCGGTGTCGGTGTCCATGAGGCACCCCGCGGTCTGTTGTCGCATTGGATCGTAATCGAAAACGGCAAGATCAAGAACTACCAGGCTGTTGTTCCTTCCACCTGGAACGCAGGTCCCAGGGATGAAAAAGGGCAGCTCGGCCCCTATGAGGCGTCACTTGTCGGTAACCCCATTGCCGATCCGGAAAAACCCCTGGAGGTTTTGCGCACCATCCATTCGTTCGATCCCTGTATAGCCTGTGCCGTACATATGCTCGATCCGGAAGGAAAAGAAGTAGTGAAAGTGAAAGCAATGTAAGCTCTCTTCACAAACACGTAAAAACTTTTCTTTCCGGCTCAAACCGCAGGAGGTATTAGAATGGCAACATACGAAAAACATCATTGCTGGAGCATACTGCTTCGGCTGTTTCACTGGATGTTTGCTCTGTCTATCGTGTTTCTGGTAGTGACAGGGTTTTACATCAACAACCCATGGACGAATACCATGATCGAGGGAAGTTTCAGCTTCCCCATGGCAACCATGCGCTACATTCACTTTATTGCAGCGTATACCTTTTCAGCAGCAATAGCGATCAGGCTGTTTCTCTATATCTTCGGCAACGCCCAAGAAAGAGTACTGGATATCCTGCCGGTTACCGGCAGAAATATCAACAATCTGTTCATGACCCTGTTGCAGTACAGCTACATCAGTGACAAACATGACTCACGGCTCGGCCATAATATTCTCGCCGGCCTTACCTACCTCTTCACCTTTTTCGCGGCAATCTTCATGATCGTCAGCGGCTTCTACATGCTGTATCCGGAGGCCTCGTTCTGGGCCGGCTGGGGGGTGACGATTTTCGGCAGTCAGCAGTTTGCCCGGTATATACACCATATCCTTATGTGGTGGTTTATGATCTTTGCGGTCATCCACATCTATCTCTGTCATATGGAACGATTTAAAAGCACCCGAGGGACTTGTTTCCTCTATCTTTACCGGTGTTAAATTCAAGCACAGAGCATAAGCAGCAAGGGGTCGAAATTCTTGTCCAAGGTACGGTTCAGGGCGTAGGATTTCGACCCTTCATCTACAATTTAGCCTGTCGTTTTGGGATAACCGGCACGGTGACCAACACCGGTGACGGAGTGGTCATTACGGCCGCCGGACCAAACGACAGGCTACAACTTTTTATTGCCGCCATCACCACCGAGGCACCGCCGCTGGCGCGGATTTCTCGGGTTCTGACCGAGGATTTGGCCGGACCTTTGCCGACCGAACCCTTTTCCATCCTTCCAAGTATGGCCGGCAGTTCAGCCAGCACTGCAATTCCGCCGGATGTCGCCCTCTGCGATGATTGTCTGCGAGAACTGCTTGACCCGAACGATCGGCGCTTTCATTATCCGTTTATCAATTGCACCAACTGTGGTCCGCGCTTTACCATCGTTCAACGGATCCCCTACGACCGGCCCAAGACCTCGATGCGGATTTTTGCCCTTTGCTCCCATTGTGAAAGTGAGTACCACGATCCGACTAACCGAAGATTTCACGCCCAACCGAACGCCTGCCCGGCCTGCGGGCCATCCATCAGCCTGCATTCGCGCACCGGCGAACTCATAGACTCCACCGATCCGCTTGCCGACACTGCATCTCTTTTGCAAAACGACAAGATTCTCGCTATCCGTGGCATGGGCGGTTTTCATCTTGCCGCAAACGCTTGTTCGACCTCGGCTGTTGCCCTTCTCCGCGACAGAAAAGGCCGACCCGACAAACCCCTGGCAATTATGGTGCGCGACCTGGCGTCGCTCAACACGTTGTGCGTTTATGATGCACAGGAGGAGGCGCTACTTACCTCTCCGGCACATCCCATCGTTCTTTTGCAAAAACGAGCAGGCACCAGTCTTGCTCAGAACCTTGCCCCGACCATTGATCAAATCGGTGTCATGCTGCCCTATACACCGCTGCATCACCTGCTTTTTCAGATGCCGGATTGCCCGAAGGCCTTGGTTATGACCTCCGGCAATGTCAGCGGCGCCCCCATCTGCACCGGCAACGACGATGCGGTAAAACGACTTGGTTCCATTGCCGACCACTTTCTCCTGCACAACCGGGATATTGTCACCCGGGTCGATGATTCGGTCATGAAGGTAGTCAACAGGCTCCCGCTGGTGTTGCGAAGGGCCAGGGGATTTGTCCCGGCGCCGCTGCATGTTTCCTTGCAGCTTCCGAAAATCCTCGGCTGCGGCGCCGGTCTGAAAAACACCTTTAGTCTCGGCAGGGGCAACAGCGTCACTCCCAGCCAACATATCGGCGACCTGGACAATCTCGTTTCCTACGACTTTTATATTGAATCAATCGACCACCTGTGTCGGGTTTTGCAGCTTGAACCCGAAGCGGTTGCCTGCGATCTGCACCCCGATTACCTGAGCAGCCGCTATGCCGCCGGACGGAATCTGCCGCTTTACCCGGTCCAGCATCACCACGCCCATGCCGTGGCGGTCATGGCCGAACACGGTCTGACCGGACCGGTTCTTGCCGTGGTTCTTGACGGCACCGGTCTTGGCGATGACGGGACAATCTGGGGCGGTGAGATTCTTCTCACCGAACTCACTTCCTATCGCCGCCTCGGCCATCTCAGCCACCTCCATCTGCCGGGTGGCGATGCAGCCGCAACAGAGCCTTGGCGTATGGCCATCGCCGCCTTGTATCAAACCTTCGGAGCAGAGGCGGTCTTCCGCCGGATTCCTCCGGCAATGGTACACATCGATAGCAGTGCCGTCGCCACCATCCTTTCCATGCTTCAAGCCGGCTTTAATTGTCCACTTTCCTCCAGCTGCGGACGACTGTTCGACGCTGTCGCCGCCCTGCTCGGTATCCGCCGGAGAATCAGCTACGAGGGGCAGGCGGCCATGGAACTGGAAGCGCTCGCGAAAAAAGGTCGCAGTCTATCTTGGCGAAAAGATATTTTGCTTAATTCGCACAGCAACTTATCAGCTTTTCTCAGCCTAAGAGAAGGAAAATGGGAGATTAGTTGCCCGAAATTTGTTAAACTGGTCCTTGATGGAATAGCCAGAGGCGAAGCGCCGGCAACCATTGCTTGGCGCTTTCATAGTGTGCTTATCAGCAGTATTACCATGCTCCTCGGCATACTTTCTCAGCAGACCGGCATCAAGCACGTTGTTCTTTCCGGCGGGTGTATGCAAAACAGCCTCCTGCTGGAAGGCCTTCTCCATGCTCTTACATCCATTCATCTTCAGGTTTTTACAGGAAACATGCTGCCGGTCAACGACGGAGCGGTTTCCATTGGTCAGACAATAATAGGAGGTCTGCGACATGTGTCTCGCAATTCCCATGAGGGTCACCAGTGTTCAAGGTGATCCCGACGATTTTACCACAAACCAGATAGCCACCGTCGATGCCGATGGGATCGGTCGACAAATTCGCCTCGATATCGTTGATCACTGGCCGGCCGTTGGCGACTATGTCATCATTCACGCTGGTTTTGCCATTCATTCCCTGGTTGAGGAAGAGGCTTTGAAAAATATCGCCCTTCTCCGGGAACTGGCCGAAAATACCCCGGAAGAACTGCTCTCCTAACAAAGGCTGACCATGAAATATCTCGATGAATACCGGGACAGCGCTTTGGCCAAGCCGCTCGTCGTAGAATTGCGCCGGGCGGTGACCAAACCGTTGCGGATCATGGAAGTATGCGGTTCGCATACCATGGCGATTTTCCGTAACGGCATACGATCTATCCTCCCGGACGGCATGGAGCTAGTCTCCGGTCCCGGCTGTCCGGTCTGTGTTACCTCGGCCTCGCATATGGACGCTTTTATCGGCATGGCCGATCGACCTGGGGTGCGGGTCGCCATCTTTGGCGATCTTTTCCGGGTTCCCGGCAGCCATGGCTCGCTTTCCGAGGCCAGCTCCCGCGGTGCAAAAGTGGAAATCGTTTATTCGCCGATGGATGCCCTTGATCTGGCAATCAACAATCCGGGTGAACTGGTCGTTTTTCTCGGCGTCGGTTTTGAAACCACTACTCCGGGAATAGCCGCGACAATCCTTGCGGCAAAAAATAATAATATCAAAAATTTTGTGGTTTTTTCCACGCAAAAGACCATGCCTGCCCCGATGGAGGCCCTGCTCAGCGATCCGGCCCTGCAGATCGATGGCCTGCTGTGTCCCGGCCACGTTTCCTCGATTATCGGTGCCGGTGCCTGGCAACCCCTTGCCAAAAAATACCATCTCGCCTGTGTTGTCGGCGGCTTTGAAACTGCAGATCTCTTGAAAAGTCTCATCCTCCTGGCCAGACAAATTGGTAACAATGATATCAAGGTAGAGAATGTATATCCCCGTGCCGTTGCCTGGGAAGGCAATCAGCGCGCCGCGAAAATGGTTGCCGAGATCTTTGAACCCGCCGACATGGACTGGCGAGGCCTTGGTCGCATCCCTCTGAGCGGCCTGAAGATTCGAGAAAAATATGCCTCCTTTGATGCCGAAGTGCGCCTTGATATAACTCTGCCGGAGGCAAAGGAGCCGAAAGGTTGTCTGTGCGGCAACATTCTCAAAGGTATGAATACGCCGAGAGAATGCCCCCTCTTCAGCAGTCGCTGCACCCCGTCCAACCCGATCGGCCCCTGCATGGTTTCAAGTGAAGGGACCTGCGCCGCTTACCACAAATACGGTCAGGATGAATAATCAGAACCAAAATCTTAAGGATACAACGGGAATGTCCGAGAAAAAAATCTTACTCGACCACGGCAGTGGCGGTCTCGCCAGCCAGCAGCTGATAAGCGGCCTGTTCCTCAAGTATCTTGATAACCGCACCTTGCACAGCCTGGAAGATAGCGCAATCCTCGACAACAAACCCGGTCGCCTGGCCTTTACCACCGACAGTTACGTGGTTGACCCGATCTTTTTCCCCGGCGGCGATATCGGCAAACTGGCGGTGCACGGCACCATCAATGACCTGGCAATGCGCGGCGCCGTTCCCTATTGCCTGAGCCTTGGCCTCATCCTCGAAGAGGGCTTTGCCATGGACGACCTTGAGCGGATCATTATCTCCATCAGCGAGGCCTGCCGGGAGGCCGGGGTGCCGGTGGTTACCGGCGACACCAAGGTCGTTCCCAAGGGCAAAGGCGACAAGATATTTATTAACACTTCGGGCATCGGTTTTGTCCAGGAACATATTGATATTTCTTCAAAAAATGCCAAAGAGGGTGACGTCGTCATTGTCTCCGGAACCATCGGCGATCACGGTATCACCATCATGACCAGGCGTGCCGGCATTGCCGTGCAGGGCGATCTGCACAGCGACACCATGCCGCTGCATACGCTGGTTGCCAAACTCCTCCAGGAACTTCCCGGAGATGTTCACACCCTCCGCGACCCAACCCGCGGCGGTGTCGCCACCACCCTCAACGAAATTGCCGAGAGCAGCGGACTGTCCATAGAACTGAGCGACGAGGCCCTGCCGATCCGCCCGCAGGTACGGGCGGCCTGCGAACTTTTGGGACTTGAACCCCTCTATCTTGCCAACGAGGGCAAATGCCTGGTGATTGTCAGCGGTCATCAGGCGCAAAAAGCTCTGGCCGTCATGCAGGCGACGGCGGAGGGCCGGGAAGCGGCTATTATCGGCAAACTTACGGCCGGGAAAGCGGGAAGAGTGGTTATCAACACCCCGATCGGCGGCGCCAGGGTGGTTACCCCCCTGCACGGCCTGCCCCTGCCACGTATCTGTTAATCGGCTCAATAAGGAGTATAATGACCAATCTTCAGAAGAAAATAGGCATTGCCGGGGTCGGCAATTATATCGTCGGCGACGAAGGCTTCGGAGTGCATGTGGTGCACTATCTTCAAGAACACTATGATTTCCCCGAACAGGTGGAAATCCAGGATGTCGGTACCGCCGGCATCTATATGGCACCCTTTCTTGAGGAATGTGATCCGATTTTTGTCATCGACGTGGTCGATATTGCCGGCGAACCGGGTTCTTTTCATTATTATGATCTAAAAGATGTCAAGGCCGGCAATTTTCAGATGCGCATGTCGCCGCATCAACTTGGTTTTCTTGAAATTCTCGAGGTCTCAAAGCTCCGTGACCGGGCCCCGGAACATGTCGAATTCTATACGGTTATCCCAAAAGATCTGGGTGATTCCGTGGAACTCTCCGAGGTTGTTGCCGGACGAAAGGTGGAAGTCGCAGAAATGATCCTGGCGCGTCTCGCCGATCTCGGCGTGCAGGTTGTCCGGAAAACTCCGACAGGGACCATCTGATCATGCATGAAATTTCTCTAGTCCAGGGCCTTGTGCAACAGCTCAAGGAGCTTGCCGCCGAAAACCAGGCGACAAAAATCATCAGCGTCACCATGGAAATCGGGCCACTGTGCGGCGTCGTTGTCGATTCCTTTCGCTTTGGTTTTGATATCATTTCTTCCGAAGAAGAGTTGATTCGCGGTGCCGAACTGATAGTCAACATACCCACGGTTCGTTACACCTGTTCCGCTTGCGGCAATGTTCACGTCACCGCCGGCGAGAGGCCTGATGGTTGCCCAATCTGCCGGGAACTCACTCTTTTTCCTGAGGGCGGTGACGATCTCATTCTTCTTCAGGTGGAAATGGAATGATTTCCGGCAACAAGCCCCAAAAGTATTTGCGTCGTTCGCTTGGCACAATTACTACTCCCATACCCATAATGATGAGGTTACAACATGTGTGATACCTGCGGCTGCCCCAGCCCTTCCGACCACAGCCATGATCACGACCACGGTCATAGCCACAAACACCAGAGTGGCCACAGCCATAGCAAAACGGTTGACGTTCACGCCAGCCTTTTTGCCGCCAATGACGCGCTGGCCAAGGCCAACCGCGAGCATTTCAATGAGGTCGGAGCGGTGGCCGTCAATCTGATCAGCAGTCCCGGTTCCGGCAAAACTACTTTACTGGAACAGACCATTGACGCCCTGAAGGGCGAAATCAAAATCGGCGTCATTGAGGGTGATATCGAAACCGAGCGCGATGCCCTGCGCATCAGAGCCAAAGGGGTGCCGGTCATCCAGCTCACCACCGGCGGCGCCTGCCATCTCGACGCGGCCATGATCCATAAGGGCTTTCATCGCCTGCAGAAGGAACCGGGCGGCGAGGACATCGACCTGCTGTTCATCGAAAACGTCGGCAACCTGGTGTGCCCAGCAACCTTCGATCTCGGAGAACATGAGCGAGTGGTGCTGGTTTCCGTTCCGGAAGGACCGGACAAGCCGGCGAAGTACCCCAAAGCCTTCACCAGCTCACACACCTTTCTGGTGACCAAGACCGACCTCCTGCCCTACTTTGATTTCCCTGTCTCGGAAGCGGTTGGCGATGCCCTGCGTCTCAATCCAAAATTAAGAACGATGTGCCTTGCATCGAAAACCGGCGACGGTATGGAAACTTGGCTCAATTATCTCCGCGAACTTGTGGCCAACAAATAAGAGTGATTGAGGCAAGCCCTATGCAGACAAAAAAAATCAAGACCATCGCCATTGTCGGTGCCGGGGCCATGGGGGCAGCCTATGCCACTATGTTTACCGATGCCGGAGGTTTCTCGGTGTTTTTTCTTGCTTCCGGGGAAAGGTACCTTAGGCTGAAAGACCAGCCTTTAACTGTCAATGGGAAGCCCTATGCCATTTCAGTCCTGCAACCTGAAGAAGTTCAGGAAGGGGTTGATCTCGTCCTCGTCGCCCTAAAACATCACCACCTCCTCGGGGCTGTGCAAGATATCAAAGCGGTCGTTGGTGCAGAGACGATTATTCTGTCGGTGATGAACGGCCTGGAAAGTGAAGAGATCATCGGCTCGGTCTGTGGGATGAACAGAATGGTGTATGCCATTGCGGTAGGTATTGATGCCGTGCGGGAGAAAAACCAATTCACCTATGCCAGACCCGGAAGGATCATTTTCGGAGAGGGGCCGGTGAATGACGAGGATGGCAGGGTGACCCGCCTTCAGGAGGCCTTGACCAGGGCAGCCATCCCCAATGAGGTGCCTGCCGATATCAAGCGGGTCATGTGGTGGAAATTCATGATTAATGTCGGTATAAACCAAGCTTCGGCGGTATTGCGTGCGCCCTATGGCGTCTTCCAGTCGTCAGCCGATGCGCTGGCCTTGATGCAGTTGTTGATGCAGGAAGTCGTCATGCTGGCTGCAAAAGTTTCCGTCAACCTGAGTCAAAAGGATGTAGATGACTGGCTCGCCGTTCTCTCAACGCTGGCTCCCGAAGGAAAGACCTCCATGCTCCAGGATATCGAGGCAGGAAGAAAAACCGAGGTGGAGATTTTCGCCGGCAGGGTTGTAGCAATGGGGATTGAGCATGGCGTTGCGACCCCAGTCAACCAAACAATTATGCATATTATCAAGGTGATGGAAGAACGGGCTCAATGCCTTCAATAACGACATTTCTTCCAGTTTTCTCTATGCACGAGAAAACAATTCATTCCCCAATTAAACCCTACCTCTACCTTTATATCGCCGCGCTTGCCACCTCTTGCGGCACTCCCTGATTGTTCCAACCGCGAAGACGATAATAGTCGCCAAGCAGGACTTCCATTTCGTGAGCGGTAAGCGACCTGCCGTCCGGAAGCTTTTCCTTGTGTAGCCTTTGCGGCAGACGGTCGTCTTCCGGCTGCAAGCCCTCGCGGATATTGAATTGCCTGGTCATATCGACTATTCGGGTGGCAATCTTCTCCAGGTACTCCTTGAGTCGCCGGAAGTCCGGTAGCCAGGGTGATGGCTTTCGAAAGTTCCGCCCAGGGGTAAAGATCGCGATAAAATCTGCAGAGAATCAGGGTGTCGAAGATATTCAAGCGATTCTCAAAATCAATGAGCATCGCTGCCTTGTCCTTTATCTGGTCGGCAGGAATCATCCCCGACAGTTCCGGCTTATAGAAGGTGGTTCGCAGGTGGCAGGCGCCGCGGGGTGAAGTACCGAAAGTCAGGCCCATCCCTTTGAGAACCCTCGGATCATAACCTGCGGGCTCCAGCCCCTTGACATGAATAGCCAGATCAGTGAGGCCCCATTGCTCGGATGCGGCGATAATGCCGTCCGCCAGGATGTCGCCGATATCTTCACGGGTGGCAATCTTGGAAATCAGCCTCGCGACCTGGTCGGCATCACCATACTCAATTTGGTAATCGAGCCGCCCTTTGATCTTTGCCTCCATCACCAGGGCGCACAGGTTGCCGGCGGTGATGGTGTCCATTCCGAGACGGTCGCAGAGATCGTTGAGATAGGCAATCTCCGCCATGTCGGTGATCATGCACAAGCCACCGAAGGAGTAGATGGTCTCGTATTCCGGGCCTTCTAGTTTCAGATCCTTGTGCCGCCCCTTGCGTAATTTGGTTAGGCGACCGCAGGCCATGAAACATTTGGCGCAGGCATGCGGTTTGACCTCATGCTCCTCATGATAGCGCTCGCCGCTGATCTCCTCTGACATGGTCACAGGAGCCCTGATTCCAGTATCTGGCCGGAAAAGCGCCGGCATTGTTCATGAGGGTGACCATCATGGTCGTCCCCATCTTCTTATAGGCCTTGACCCCGGGGTGCTCCATGTTGGTCTTGGAAAAATTCTTGGCATATTCGGCAACTCCTTCAGGGTCGGCGTAGGCTCTTTTGCGGTCACCCTGGAAAACCACAGCCTTGACCAGTTTTGCCCCCATTACCGTCCCGACTCCCGTTCGTCCGGCACAACGCCATTTATCATTGGCGATAATGGCGTAACGGACAAGCTTCTCACCGGCTGGGCCGATGACCACTGCGCCACGCCTTGTAAACCCTTCCCGGCTATGGGCAAAACGCTGCACTGCCGCCTCTTCAGCGGCAAAGGTCTCCATGCCCCACAATTCTTCTGCGGCATGGAAATCAACCCCATCCGGATGAATGGACAACACGGTCGGCAGAGGTGACTTGCCGTGCAAAACAATGGCATCGAAACCGGTAGCATCGATAGCTTCAGGCACCTTGCCGCCGGAGTAGGATTCGGAGTAAAAACCGGTCTGCGGCGACTTGGTAAACACCCCGTAACGGCTGCCGCCCCACAGCCTGCCACCACAAAAGGGTCCGGTGGCAAAGATAAGGTGATTGTCAGGTGCCAGAGGATCAACGCCGGCCGGATTACGTTCAAGAAGCAGGCGGGTGGCCAGGCCTTTGCCACCTAGGGACTGGGCCAGGACTTCGTCATCGAGCGGCTCGATGACGAAGGTGCGGGCACTGAGATCAATTGTCAGAATGCGATTATAAAATCCGTACATCGTCTCTCCTTTTTCGTCGCTTACAAAAAAATTGCACGTTCTTTTGCGGAGATTTTTTTATGAGTGACTTACACCCCTCAAAGGGGCAATGAAATGGGTGCCGTTTATCAGGGTTGCGGTTTATGAGCGAATGGCGACAAGCCCATCACGGACGATGGCCAGACCCTTCGTCAAGCTGCTCCTCGGTAATCACCAGCGGCATAAGGAATCGGATGATGTTGCCGTAGGCACCGCAGGCAAGAATTATGAGGCCCCGGTCAAAGCAGAATTTCACCAGCGCCTTGGTTTCTGCCGCCGCCGGCTCCTTGGTCTGTGCGGTCTTTCACCAGTTCCATGGCGATCATCGGCCCGAGGCCGCGCACATCGCCGATTATTGCATTCTCCTTTTGCAGGAGCTGCAGGGCTTCCCGCAGCTTATTGCCCAGTTTTTTGCCTTTTTCCAGCAGATTTTCCTCGGCAAAGATATCAAAGACCGCCAGGGCCGCGGCGCAGGCCAGCGGATTGCCGTTATAGGTGCCGCCGATGCCGGAGGCATGAACGCTGTCCATGATCTCTTTTCTGCCGACCACGGCGCTGAGCGGCATGCCGGCGGCAAGACTCTTGGCGACGGTGGTAATGTCGGCGGCGACGCCGTACTGTTCCATGGCAAACATCGTCCCGGTGCGGCCGATACCGGTCTGAACCTCATCGGCGATGAGGAGAATGTTGTTCGCCTGACAGATGGCCTGCAGTTTCTTGAAATACTCGGGTGGCGGAGCGACGAAACCACCTTCGCCCTGCACCGGTTCAAAAATGATGGCGGCGGTCTGCTCGGCCGGCACATAATTGACGAAGAAATCCTGCAAATGGTCGGCACATTCCACCCCGCATCCGGGATATTGCAGATTATACGGGCAGCGATAGCAGTTGGCAAACGGCATCCGGTACACTTCCGGGGCAAAGGGGCCGAGACCGAGCTTGTAGGGTTTGACCTTGGAGGTCAGGGTCATGCACATCAGGGTGCGACCGTGAAAGCCGTTTTCAAAGGCAATGATCGCCGGTTTTTTGGTGTAGTAGCGGGCAATTTTGACGGCATTCTCAACCGCCTCGGCGCCGCTGTTGGCAAACATCACAGCCTTGGGGAAATCTCCGGGCACCGCCGCGCAGAGTTTTTCCGCCAGCGCGAACCGGTCCCTCATAGGGGGTGACCATGAAACAGGTATGGGTGAATTTTTCCGCCTGATCTTTGATCGCCTGAACCACCTTCGGGTGCGAGTGGCCGACATTCATCACCGCGATGCCACCGCCGAAATCGATATACTCCCGGCCCTCGACATCGGTGAGGAGAGCTCCCTTGGCATGGGCGATATAGCGGTCGGTGCCGCTGACATTACCTTTGGCGATTACCTTATTGCGACGTTCGTGCAAGCTGCTGTTGGTTTGTGTGCTATTCATGGTCTTCCTCTGGGTTTTAAAAAAATATCATCCGACAACGGTCCGGAGCGCCCGGACCATCTTAATAAATACGTTCATCGTGGTAATGCAAAATTTACGCCAGCTTCTTCGATCTCCGTTGGTCGAGCCCCGGCAATAAGCCTCGCCCTCCTCTCTAAATGTCCGGCTACCGCTTCAAGAAATGCCTCATCCCTATTGCCGTGATACACCATCGACGAAGCAATTTCACTGGCCAGAATGGCAAATTTGATCTTCTCCGGCAATTTCCCTATTCTGTCCCGGAAGGGGCCTTCACTTTTGGTCAGCATTCCTGGCAGATGGTCGAAAATGGCCTGACGATAAAGGGGCTGATCGCAGACCTCCGGATGCGCCTGGAAGTAGCTGAACAACCGGGCATAGCAATCGTTGATTTCCCGGCTGACCGCATTGGAGATATCGGTATAGAGGAGTTCCCCGGCCGCCTCCCGGTGCCGCCTGAAGATCACCCTGGCCTCTTCTTCCGCCCGTTTTTCCAGGATTTTCATTACATCCGCAACATATTCCGGTTTATTTGCAAGAAATTCCTCCTCGGTCAGCAGGAGGTTGGCGATTATTTCATAGGAGGAGGAGATCACCCCGCATTTATTAGCAGAGGCATCGCGCATCAGGATAATTCCGCCTTTCTGCAGGGCCGTCCTTGCCTCCGGGGTGATAAACGAATTGGCGCCCTCGACAATAACTCGGCACAAAGGCTCGCCATTCGTCGTAAAAAGGCCCTGCCAGTTTCCGCCATCGATGGTCTCCGGCCTGCCACCGGCCGGGATGAACAGGTCGGCCGGCACGGTAAAGATGAGGGAGTTATATTCTTTATAGAATTCATCGTTGGAGATCCACTGTTCAACCAAACCGTCGGCCGTGCGAATCACCTTCTTGAACAACTCCTGCATGCCTTGGCGCCGAGTAATGCTGCGGTACAGAAGATAGCCACCCGGATGCAGAGCCTGCGGATTAAAGGCACTCAGATCATCTTTGAGGATAATCGCCCGCAGGGCTTCGTGGTCGGCACCCTGCGGATCGACAAGGGCTGCCGAACCGTCGAGAATCAGGGGTATCTGCACCTTTCGGCAGCGGTCAAGAAGGATGGCCAGGCAATTCCCGGCCACATCGCCGTTCGGACCACCGGTAAAGATGGCTCGGAAAGAATCACGGGCCATATCTGATGCCAAGCGTTGCCAAACAGACCTCGGCAAAGCGGATGACGCCGGTCGAGGTCACCCCATATTCCTTATGATTAATCCCCACCTTCTTACTGGACATGATCCCGGCACCGAGGATATAGCCCCGGCGCACCGCCTCCTGGGCCACCAGCTCGATCATAGGGTCGTGCATGTTCTCGTCCGGCCCAAGTTCAATGGGCTCCTCCTCCCGGTAGTAGTCGACCACCCGCGGGTCGCGGGCCTTGCCGTCGTCGGTGACGAAGAGATCGAGAAAACCGCTGATCAGGGCATACTGGAGGAGATGGAGCTGACGGCGCAATTGCTGCGCCTCCAAGCCTTCCTCCGCTTCCAGAACCGCAACCATTTTCGAACCACCTTCATAGATATCCTTGTTTTTCAGATGCTGGGTATGGGCCAGGACATAGGTCTCGCGAAAGAGGGTATTGGCGGCGGTAACATAATCATCACGGCCCTGGGTGATGATCGTCCGCCAGCCGCCCCGGGCGATATCCGAAAAGCCGATATGGTAGGCGGAGCCCGACCTGCTGGAAAAATAGGTCACCCGAAAAGGTCTATCGGCCGGCAGGTCGTCGGTGAAGTCACTGTCCAAGTGACCGAGATAGGCCGGATCAAGGCGAAAGGCCAGGGCCCGTTTCTCGGCGATGAAAAAATTGGTCTTCAGGGTGTGGGTGATAAACAGCAGACAGCAGCGGAAGATGGTGCGCCGGAACTGATCAAGAAAACGGCGGCCGGTGGTAAAGTTTTCGACCATCTCGGTGGTTTCCAACCTGGCAATAGCATAGCGATTGTCCCGATCTGCATCCTGCGGATCGAAGCGGACGTGAAACAGGCGAACCAACTGCAAAGTCAGTTCAGGATGGTTATGAAAGGCCCGCGACACCCCCTCGAAATCAAAGCTGTCCGGGTGGGCATGGGCAAGATTGGTGTGGCAGAAACCGATAAAGGCGCGAACCAGTGTGGCATCCGGCCCGCTGGTGATGCCTCCGGCAATTAATTTCTCGTAGGAAAGCGAGGTCATCGGCAGGAGCAGGGTGGTATACATCTCCGCCCGAAGGTCGGACAAAAAGCTGTGAGTTGTTTGTCGACCAATTGGTCCCCAGGCGCCTTGACATAGAAGGTTGCGAGGAAAAATGGCTGCTCTCCTTCGTGGATGGTCAGACAATAGGCACGGTGCACATGCAGTTGCAAACGCCGGAAGACCTCGAAGATCTGCAACAGGAAGCCCGGTGTCCGGCGGATTGGCAACTCCGAACAGCACCCGTGACTCCGATGTCCCGGCAATTCCGGCACCCTCTTCCACATCGAGAAAGATGCCGCCGAGACTGCGGCATTCGCCGAACAGCCGCAGCAGGCGGGCAATCCTCTGGGGTGGCGAGGTGCGGACGTATTTTTTATTGTTTTGCCATAAAAGATCGAGCAGCTGCCCCACATCGCCACCAGCGACAGTCCGCTGCTCGGCGGTCCACTCTGCCCGTACCGCCCTGAATATCTCATCCGGAACAGTAGTTTCATCACTTTCCAACCTTCCCCCCTCAGCGCCTAAACAGCTGAAATCAAATTCCAGCACCTCAAGAGGAAAATCAGTATTGGGAATAGGCCCATAGGAGGTGTGCAGTTGGGCGTAGGATATCGACTTCTCCGACAAAGAACGAAGGGCCGAATACAAGGCTCCCGGCACTCCAAGCTGGGCAATACTGACTTTCTTTTCATTGTCAGCTAGGGTGAAGCGCCGATTATGCTCTAAAATGTGGAGATCTGTTGCCAAAACAGCCACTTCCTCTATATCTTCACTGTTAGAGAAAAAGAAATAGGGATGCATACCGGCTTTCAACCAGGCGAGATTCTCCGCCAGCATGGCGCGGGTATTGGAAATAGAATTTTCAACCTGGGCAAGTATCAGCCCGTGATCACTGACAACCATACTCCACCTCCCACTTCGCATTTTTTATGAAGACTGCCTGTTGAAGCAGCTGGATACGAGAAACTGGGAGCGATAATGCAAACTGTGGACCTGGCGCTAAAAGTTAAAATATTTCACTGTTATTATTCGATGTTACAATATGCACAACCTGCAAATGAGTGGCGATTTGATCACAAGATGGATCAATATGTAGATAAATGAACGCCAATTCAGTTATATACGCAGATCATTTTTCGGATCAATCATCTATTTTATATTTATTATTAAAATTCAAAATGATATCTACACAATTGATCCTTACGTGGATCAAAAAAAATACTCGGTAAGATCCAAGACTCCATAATGAATCTTCAAGGTTTTTCAACCAAGCTTGTACTGCTTATATTTCCTCACTACAGAAGGTTGGCTGATGCCCAATTTTCTGGCGGCTTCCCGGGTTGTTCGGCAGTGTTTCTTGGCCTCAAGCAACAACTCCTTTTCGTAGGCCTGCAATTTTCCATTGAGATTTTCTGTGCCGCCCGAAAGAGATGGCCGGCGGTTTCCGGAATCCCCAATGGCGGTGGCCGAAATACTGTCGAAAATGAATTCTTCGATCTGCTCACCATTACTCATGACCACGGCATTTTCCAGGATATTGCGCAGTTCCCGGACATTGCCGGGAAACCTGTAGTCCTGCAGGCAGCGTACGGCCCGGGGACTGATGACCTTGGTACACTTGTAGGTGCGATTGGCCTGACCCAGATAAAAACGCGTCAACCCGGCCACATCCTCCCAACGTGCACGCAGAGGGGGAATCTCCAGGATAAAGGAGTTAAGCCGGTAGTAGAGATCTTTACGAAACAGCTTTTCCCCGACCAGGCTCAGCAAATCCTTATTGGTGGCGGCGATGGTTGCGCATTCCACCTTTATAGAGCGAGTACCACCTATCCTGCGAATCTCCTGGTTATCTAGATACTTAAGAAGCTTTGCCTGGAGCGACAGGGGCATATCACCGATCTCGTCGAGAAAAAGCGTGCCGCCCCGGGCGAGTTCGAACAGGCCGATTTTGCCCTTCTCATCGGCGCCGGTGAACGCCCCTTTTTCGTAGCCGAAGAGTTCGGCCTCAAGCAGGTTTTCCGGAAGGGCGGCACAATTGATTTCCACCAGCGGATGATCGTTACGGGCACTGTTTTTATGGATGAATTTGGTTAAGAGCCCTTTGCCGGTGCCGGATTCACCAAGGATAAGGATATTCGACGCCCCAATTTGCGACAATTTCAGAGACATTTGCAAAATCCGCCGCATTGCCGTGCTTTCGGCAATTATTTCGTTACGTTCAAGGGCAAGAAGAGAGATACCACTCAACTCCTGGCGGTATTTCTCACGAACTTGCTGACTTTCCTCGAATTCCTTACGCAGGGTGTTCAACTCGGTCATGTCCCGTTCGTTGACAACGATTAAGACAATCCGCCCATCTTCCGCCAGAGAGGGGGTGCCGGTTGACAGCAAATCCTTGCTGGTCTTGGCAATGTGCTGCATAACCGTCTGTTTCCGGCCGGTGGCCAGAACTCTGGTCGTCACCGACTGATCAAAGATTTTCCGGGCCACCAGATCCTTGATGTTGTGGCCAATTACATCAGCAGCCCGAATACCGTTCAAGGTTTCGGAAGCCTTATTGATGTTTATCACAACCCCTTTGCCATCGCAGACCCAGATCCCGTCGGACGAGGAATTGAAGATGGTTTCAAACTGGCGGCTTAAGGTCGCAAATGAAGTTTCATTAAAATTTTCGTTTGTATGCATCTGGCCACCTCCGCTGGAAGCCGTGTTTCGGACGGGTATCGGTTAATTGAATTTCCGCTGTTATCACTTGAATATGGGCAATGGTCGACCGGATTTTCTGCCATTGAAAGACGGCATGGTATCGAGCAATAACCATGCCGTTCGGCTTTTCCAGGGACCTCATGTGGTTTCAGGCGCAATTATTGCAGCATTGTCCCTTCAGCTGCGTGGTTCTTCTCCGTCCGGCAAAAAGCAAAAAATCTACCTTTCTTTCGCTCCCCGATTAAGGTTTACTGCTGATATATTCTTGAACGTATCACCATTTTTAGGTTCTGCATGAAATACAACAGCAAAAAGACAATAACCATCATCACCCTCTGTGCTCTATTGATCCTGGCAGCGATGCTCGTCAATTACCGGATAACCCAACATGTCGTAGAGGGCACAGTCATCGCTCAACAGGAGGATATCGCCGGCAAGGCTGCCAACACCGTTGAGATATGGCTGAACCAACAGATGAAGATCCTTGAGGCCGCCGCCAATTCCATCCCCGTCGAAACTCTCAGGCAAAATCCTCTCACCATGCTCCCCCTGCAAATGGCCATGCAGGCCGGCCATTTCACCGATGTCTATGTCGGCACCCCCTCGGGCGAGCTGATCGACGGCGCCAGGTGGCTCCCTCCGCCGGGTTATGATCCCCGCAACCGGCCATGGTATAAACGGGCAATCGAAACCGAAACCCTCAGCTTCACCACTCCCTATGTCGACATGGTGACCAATGAGCTGGTCATTGCCCTGGTCAAACCACTCTATGCCGATGGCAGGTTTGTCGGCGTAATTGGCGCCGATACAGTTCTCGACTCCCTTGTCGAAAATGTCCTCAATTTTAAGCAGAGTGAATCCGGCTTTGCCTTTATCGTCGAAAAAGGCGGCACGATCATCGTTCATCCAAACAAGGACTATGTCATGCGGGCAAGACTGCAGGTCATCGAACCGGAGTTGGAAGACAAGATCGGCTCCTTCAATAGTACCGGCAGCAACACTATTTTCTATCGAAGTGCAGACGGTCGTGAGCATATCTTAGCATCAAAACAGATAAGCGGTTCAGACTGGTTTCTCTGTGTCACCGTCCCACGAGATGAGGCCTATTCCCTGACTCGGAAGACCACCATGGTTTTTGCCATGGAGATTGTCCTGAAACTCCTCGGCATGCTCCTCTTCATAGTTCTCGTCGGTCTTGGCGGCAGCAGTATCATTCTGTTTCTCTTCAATAAACGCTACAGCACGGCAGTGCAGCAGCACCGGGAAGAGCTCTCCGGAATCAGCCGCGACCTTGAGTGGAATATTACCAAAAGAAAGGAAGTAGAGACCTATTACAAAACCCTCTTCAACGTCGCCAATGATGCCATTCTTATCAGCAATGATCTTGCCTATGTGGAATGCAACCAGAAGGCAGTTGAGATGTTCGGGTTATCTCGCGAACGCCTTCTGACCAAAACCATTCTTGACTGTTCGCCGGAATTGCAGCCGGACGGTTCGCGCAGCGACGAAAAGTTGACAACAATCATCCAGGACTCCCGTAACGGCAAACAGAATGTCTTCCGCTGGTCTTTTATCCGCGAAGGTGGCCTTGAGTTCCCGGCCTCAGTCAGCCTTACCAGTTTCCGACTGAAAAATCGCGACCTGGTATTGTCGAGCATTCGCGATATTTCAAAACGCGTCGATGCCGAGATGCAACTGATGCAGGCCCAAAAAATGGCCGCCGTCGGCGAAATGCTCGGGGCCATTGCCCATCAGTGGCGACAGCCGCTGAATACCCTTTCCACCTATATTTCCAGTCTCCAGGCGGCCTATTATAACTCCATGCTTTCCAAGGAAGTTATTGAGAGGGTGGTCACCGGAGCCGGTGATCAAATCACCTTTATGTCGAAAACCATTGACGATTTTCGCAACTTCTTCAAACCGTCGAAAACCAAGGGCCCGGTCGATATCCTCAAGTCGGTGATCAACGCCGTCAAACTGATGGAGGCGCAGATGCGCCATAACAGCATCAACTTGACCGTGAAAAACATGACTGGTTCCAATTCCCTCATTGTTTTCGGCTACGAGGGCGAATTTATCCATGTCCTGGTCAACATCCTCGCTAACGCCAAGGACGCCATCATTGAAAACTTCCAAAAAACAAAGGACTCGACTGCCCGCACCATCGACATTATCGTTTCCGGGGACGACGATGGAGCCATCATCGAAATTCTCGACAGCGGCGGCGGTATCCCTGAACATCTCCTGCCGAAGATCTTCAACCCCTATTACACCACCAAGGGCACCTCTTCGGGCACCGGTATGGGTCTCTATATGTCCAAGATGATAGTCGAAAAGGAGATGGGAGGACAATTGCGGGCGGAAAATACCGCGAACGGAGCACGGTTCATGATTACCTTGAAGAAAATGGTCGGCTGAAACAATATGATCACCTCGGAAATGAAAAATTGCCACATCCTGCTGGTTGATGACGAGCGCTCGGAGCTTGATGCCTACAGTCTCCTGCTGACCTCCATGGGCATTAAAAATGTTGTTACCCAAAGCGACAGCCGGAAAGTCTCTGAAACTCTTGCCAAAATGCAGTCACCGGTTCTGTTTCTTGACCTCAACATGCCGCACATGACCGGCCAGGATGTCCTCAGGGAGTTGAAGAGCCGCCATCCGCAAGTGCCGGTGATCATCATTACCGCCAATTCAGAGATCGAAACCGCCGTTGAATGTCTCCGCCTCGGCGCCCACGACTACCTGGTAAAACCTATCGACCTGAAGATGTTCAGCTCCGCCCTGCGCAATGCCCTGGAGATCAGCCTTCTGCGCAACGAAGTCATGTCGTTGAAGGGAATTTCCTTTACCGTAGATGCTCCCCGCCATAAGGCCTTTGCCGGCATTGTCACCCGCAGTCCGGGCATGCTGTCGATCTTCCAATATATCGAATCCATAGCCTCAAGCGGCATGCCCACCCTGATCCTCGGCGAAACCGGCTCGGGCAAGGAGCTTATTGCCAAAGCTATCCACGAAATCAGCGGTCTTTTGGGCAACTACGTAGCAATCGATGTTTCGGGACTGGACGACACCCTTTTTTCCGACACCCTGTTCGGCCATGCCAAAGGGGCCTATACCGGAGCTGACGGCGTCCGTTCCGGACTCATTGAAAAGGCCGCAGATGGCACCATTTTTCTTGATGAAATTGGTGACTTAAGTGAAATTTCTCAAGTTAAACTGCTTCGTCTCCTCCAGGAAAATATCTATTATCCGCTCGGCTCCGACCAGCCGAAGCAATGTCATGCTCGGATCATTACCGCCGCCAATAAAGATCTGACCATGCTGGCCGGTCGGGATGGCGAGTTTCGTATGGATCTCTATTATCGCCTGAGCACCCATCTCATCCGCCTGCCGCCGCTGCGCGAGCGCCGCGAAGACATCCCCGCCCTGGTTGCCTTTCTGGCAGCGGAGGCAGCCGCCGCCATGCACAAACCAACCCCCTCGATCAGCGACCAGGCTATGAATCTGCTGCTGCATCACCCCTTTTGGGGAAACATCCGAGAGTTGAAGGCTTATATCGTTGATGCAGTTGCCCGTTGTGACGGCGGCAAGATTGAAGAAGGTCTCATTTCCGGACGGCTCATCGCCCCGATCTCTTCCAATACGGAAAATGTTTTGACTACGCCCTCCCTCATCTCTCTCTTCGGTCGTTTCCCTAGCCTTGAAGAACTGATCGAATATACCATTGGTGAGGCACTGGCCAGCTCAGACAATAATCAGAGTCAGGCCGCCCGTCTCCTAGGTATATCGCGACAGGCGTTAAATAAACGCTTGAGAAAACGCGAATGAGAAAAACCCTTGGCAGGCAAGTATCACCGCCAAGTCACAATTTTTTAACGTCAACCCTGGCTGACAATGTCAACCAGGGTTGACGCCGGTGTTGACATCGCATTGTTTCCCCCCTTTCCACCTCCATACCCAACCTCTCTTTCCCTCCCTTTGAGCGACCGCCGACAGAATAATCTGCGACGAATCTCCCTCCTGGCACGCAATTTGTTAAGCCCTTCTTGAGAAAACCGTCATCGTCGATCTCCGCGATGATGCTTTAACCCCGATAAACGGGGAAAGTACCTGCACGAAATTCATTCTTGAAAAACAAGAAATGAATTTCTAAGGTACTAACGCCGCTTGGGCACAACACTTTTCACCTTGAGGATTATCTATGAACATTTTCAGCAGATTCACCCTTCCCGTCGTTGCCTTATCACTGGCCTTCGGCTCCTTGGCCGCAGCCAATACCGACACCGTCAAAATCGGCAACATTGAACCCATGTCCGGACCCTCGGCCACCCTTGGAAAACAGGGCAAGGCTGCCCGGGAAATGGCCGTTGAGGAAATCAATGCCGCCGGCGGCGTCAAGTCCCTGGGCGGCGCAAAATTTGAACTGATCTACGCTGACTCCGAATCGAAACCGGAAAAAGGTGTGGCCGAGGCTGAGCGGTTGATCAATACCGAAAAGGTCCATGTCCTCACCGGTTGCTGGAACAGCGCCGTTACTTATCCAACCACCGCTGTGGCCGAGCGCTACGGCATCCCCTTCGTCGTCCCGGTCTCCGTCTCCGACAAGATCACCGACCAGGGTTTCAAGAACGTCTTTCGCATTGCCGCCAAGGACTCCTGGTGGACCAAGGATCAATTCACCTTTTTAAAAGACTTGCAAAGCGAATTCGGCACCAAGATCGAGACCCTTGCCTTTGTCTATGAAAACGGCGATTGGGGTAAAGGCTTTGCCACCCAGTGGAAAAAACTCGCCGAGGCTGCCGGTTACAAGGTAGTCATGGACGAACCCTATCCCTCCACCACCACCGACCTCAGCCCGGTCGTTCAGAAAATTAAAAGGGCTAACCCCGATGTCCTGATGCTGGTTTCCAACGCCGCCGATGCTATCCTCCTCACCAATACCATCGCCGAATACAAGGTTAAAGTAAAAGCGATCGTCGCCAGCGGCGGCGGCCATGCCGATCCTTCCTTCATGAAGGCGGTCGGCAAAAATGCCCAGTACCTGTTCGACATCGTCGAATGGGAAACCGATGTCAACAAGCCGGGTGCCAAGGAGGCCAACGACAAATACAAGGCTAAAAATGGCGAAAACCTCACCGGCGAGGCGGTTGACGCCTATCTGGCGATGTATGTCATTAAAGACGCCTTGGAGCGTGCAGCTTCTCTTGAGCCTGCCAAGATCCGCGAGGCCCTGGCCGCCACCAACCTGAGCAGCGGCCCCGGCATGATCGTCGGTTATGACGCGGTCAAGTTCGATGCCACCGGCCAAAACGAGAACGCCTCCCCGGTAATAGTCCAGGTGGGCGACGTCGGCAAAGGTCTTGAGCGTATCACTATCTGGCCGAAGAATGCCCGTCGCGCCGGCTACACCCCGGTGTTCCCGATGCCCTCGAAATAAGGCACTATCAGTAACCGCCGCTTTTAAGCCAGGCGAGCCCGAGGTCAACACGGGTTCGCCTGATCGAATCTTTCTGGTTTTCCCGGGAGACAGCAATGCTTTACATCATCGAGGACATGATCAACGGCATCCTCATGGGGTCTATCTACGGTTTAACCGCCATGGGCTTGACCATTATCTTCGGGGTTCTCAAGGTCATCAACTTCGCCCACGGCTCGCTCCTCATGGTTGGGATGTATGCGACCTACTGGGCCATCACCCTGACCGGGGTTCATCCCTATCTGGCCCTGGCCATGGTCATCCCGGCCATGTTCATCTTCGGCTACTCTCTGCAGGCTGTCGTCATCAAGCCGATCTTCATCGCCGAAAAGAATGTCCGCGAACCGATCACCGTCATCATCGTCACCACCGGCATCTGGTATATCCTTGACAACCTGGCTCTCCTGGTGTTCGGGCCGCAATACCGATCTCTTGCCGATAATCCAATGAAGGGCAAGATGCTCGAATTTGGCGGGATGTTTGTCTCGCAACCGAAACTCTTCGGTTTTATCACCGCTATCGTCACCGCCTGTACCATCCACTGGTTCTTGCAAAAAACCGTCATGGGTCGGGCGATCCGGGCCACCAGTATGGACCGCGAGGCGGCCAGCCTGATGGGCATCAATCAGTACCGCATCTATAACGTGGCCTTCGGTATCGGCGCCGCCACCACCGGCATTGCCGCGGTAACGCTCCTGCCGTTTTACAACGTCTTTCCGACGGTTGGTGTGCTCTTCGACATCAAATGCTTCATCATTGTCGTCCTCGGCGGACTTGGTTCGATCAGCGGCGCCCTGCTCGGCGGCATCATCATCGGCTTGATCGAGTCGGTGGGTCCGCAATTCATGACCGCCACCTGGACCGAAGCCATTGTCTATGGCCTCTTCCTCTTGGTCCTGTTTGTCAAGCCTTCCGGCCTGTTCGGGCAGAAACATGACTGGTGACAGCAAAATTAGCCGGAACATTTCTGCCGAGCAGCGGGCAAGCAACGCAACCAATCTGGGCAAGGATAAACCGTCTCGAATACCCTCCCAACGATAAGGACTGACGTAATGAACCATCAAATTATCAACAAAATCATGCTGGTCGGAATTCTGGTGATGGCCTTTGTGCTGCCGCTCTTGGTCCGCAGCGCCACCTACATGCACATCCTGGTTCTGTTGCTGTTCTACGCCTATTTAACGACAAGCTGGAACATCGTCGGCGGCTTCGCAGGCGTTCTGCCTCTCGGTCATGCCGCCTTCGTCGGTATCGGTGCCTACACTTCGACCATTCTGTCACTGCAATACGGCATTAGCCCATGGCTCGGCATGCTGGTCGGTGGGGTGCTGGCGACCATCGCCGGGGTCATCATCGGTCTCCCAACCCTGAAGATGCGCGGGGCCTACTTCGCCCTTGCCACCATTGCCTTTGCCGAAGGACTTCGGGTTATGGTCGAGAACTTTGACTATATCGGCCCCCTGAAACTGAACGGTCCGCGCGGCCTGCAAATTCCACCGCTTGAAACCGGACTTGCCAATTTCATGTTTTCCACCAAGGAGCCTTATTATTACATCATCCTGATCATGCTCCTCGTGGTCATGCTCCTTACTTACGTCATCTCCCGGTCGAAACTCGGCTATTATCTGATAGCCGGCGGTGAAGAACCGGAGGCGGCCATGGCGCTTGGCGTCAATGTTGCCAAGGCACGGCTCATAGCCATGGCGGTCAGCTCCTTTCTCACCGCACTGGCCGGGACCTTTTATGCCCAGTTTTCCCTGTATATCCATCCGAAGAGCATTATCTCCCTCGATATGTCCTTTGAAATCGCCTTCATCGCCCTGATCGGCGGCCGCGGCTCCATCATCGGACCGCTCCTGGGAGCCTTGCTTCTTCGGCCGGTGAGTGACTTCTGCCGTATCTACTTCGGGGATACCTTGCCGGGAATGCACCTCATTATCTTCGGGCTGGTTCTTATATTTGTCATGTATTACCAGCCACGCGGCCTGCAGGAACCGCTCAGCCGGATGTACCAGCGGCTGTTCACCCGAAAGACTCTAGCCACCACCGGGAGATAAGGCCATGACCATGCTGCAAGTAGACAATATGACTAAGGAATTCGGAGGATTGCGAGCAATCGACTCCCTCAATTTGACAATCAAAAAAGGCATGATCCTCGGCCTTATCGGCCCGAACGGTGCCGGCAAGTCCACTGCCTTCAACTGCATCGCCGGCTCCTTTGCCCCGACCAAGGGCGAAATCACCTTCGACGGAAAGCGGATCACCGGAGAAAAACCGTGGAACCTCTGTAAGATGGGTCTGGCCCGAACCTTCCAGATCGTCAAGCCCTTTGCCTCAAAAAGCGTCCTCTACAACGTAACCGTGGCGAGCTTTGCCACCACAAGCAGCCGGAAAATCGCCGAAGAGAAGGCAGTGGCAGTACTGGAATCGCTTCATTTCGATGATAAAAAAGACATCATTTCCGGAAACCTGACTATCGCCGACCGCAAACGTCTGGAGATCGCCAAGGCCCTCGCCACCGAGCCGAAGCTGCTGCTGCTTGACGAAGTCATGGCCGGACTCAGGCCAAACGAGGTGGACGAGATGGTTGGCATTTTAAAAGCCCTGCGTGACCGGGGCATCACCATCTTCGTCATCGAGCATATCATGCGGGCGATCATGGCCCTGTCCGATCGGATCGTGGTCATCCAGTTCGGCAAGAAGATCGCCGAGGGCACTCCGAAGGAGATTGCCAACAATGAAAAGGTCATCAAGGCCTATCTGGGAGAAGACTATGTCGTTGCTTGAAATCCATAAAATCGACGCCTTCTACGGCGATGTGCAGGTTATCTTTGAGCTGTCGCTCAAGGTTGAGAAGGGCGAGGTGGTGAGCATCATCGGCGGCAACGGCTCAAGTAAATCGACGCTGTTGCGCACCATCTCCGGGCTGATGCAGGCCACTGCCGGAAGGATCGCCTTCGAGGGTCGAGATATCCACAACGAACCTCCCGAAAATATCGTCACCCACGGTATCATCCATGTGCCGGAGGGGCGTCGCCTCTTCCCACTGATGTCGGTGAAGGACAACCTCCTGGTCGGTGCCTATAACAAACGGGCCCGGCCGGATGTAGAGAAAACCCTGCAAGATGTCTACCAGCTCCTGCCGCGTCTCGCCGAACGGGAAAACCAGCTGGCCATGACCCTTTCCGGCGGCGAACAACAGATGGTTGCCATCGGTCGCGGTTTGATGTCCAAACCGCACCTGCTGATGCTCGACGAACCGTCCCTCGGGCTTGCGCCGATCCTCATCAAGGACATCTTCGAAACGGTGCGCAAAATCGCCGACCAGGGGACCACCGTACTCATGGTCGAACAGGACGTTCGCCACTCGCTCAGTCTCAGCGACCGAGGCTATGTCCTCGAACACGGCCGAGTCATCATGGAAGGCCAGGCGAGCGATCTTATCGACGACCCGCATATTAAAGCAGCGTATCTTGGGATGTGAGCTGAACCACTTCCGGTGGGTGCACGTTTCCCGGTGGAGCTGTTTTTTCTCTCTTTTCTATCTACCTGAGGCATAAAATTATGAGAATATTAGTTGGCTATCGAGGCTCCAATGTCGGCAAAGATCTTCTTGAACTTGCCGCGCAACATGCCAAGGCTTTTTCGGCCGAAGTGATACTCGTCACCTCGTTGCCCGGTGGCGATAAAACCACACAGGAACATGTGTTTGAGGCTGAAGAAAAACTGGAGATGGCGAAAAAACACTTGCAGGATCTCGGCATTATAGCCGAAAGCCATCTGCTCGTCAGAGGAAAAACTGCGGGCGAAGATATTGTCGCCTTTGCCGGAGAGAAAAAATGCGATGAAATTCTTGTTGGTGTGAAAAGCCGATCCAAGGTCGGAAAGATTCTCTTCGGTTCGACCGCCCAATACGTTGTCCTCAAGGCCGATTGCCCTGTAGTTTCGATTAAATAACCTCGATTTCTTTTGTGAAAATCGGAGGAAGGCGGGCGTTATTGCTGCGCCTGGATCCGGCGAAGAGACATGGTGCGAATCAATCAACCAACTGGTTGACATCAAAACCTTGATCTTTTGGAAAGGATGGAAAAGATAATATGGCTTTTTATATTATCTTTTCACTGACACAATCTATAATATAGAAATTCTATATTGAGCTTTCATCCCTGAGAATATCAATTGTGAATTCTTCGAATTTCATACTCTGCCCTTCTCCCTCATGGCAAAAAAACATGGGGATAAGTCGCTTTTTCCTAACTGCCCGCCCTGATCTGCGCATAAACGGCCTGGAGTAAATGGCCGGCTGCCAGTTCCCGAAACGCGTCATCATTCATGAGTTTGACAAATATCTCTTCATTTCCCGCCATTCTTTCCAAAAAGAGATTTTCCAGTTGCTTATTAAATACCGGTTCAAAGTTTTCAATGGTGTTGGCCATTACCGCCTGCCGTAAAATTTCGTTGGCTACGGCCGTCTCACGCACTTGATCAAAAAAGAGTTGATCGGCCGGAGTAAACTCAGTCCCGAACTTTTCGTTCAGTTTTTCAACGAGAGTTGAAAGCTGCACATCCTCATCGGCTTGGCCGGTGCCGACTTCCGTCGGTCCATAGAGAGGCTCGGGTTCACCGCTCTTGAGGTCGATTGACCCTTCACTGATTTTTTGTAAGCGGTAGTATTTGAGTTCCACCTCGTCATCAACCTGGACTTTTCGCCTGTCGCTGATGTAGGGCAGCTTGGTTAAAAGGAAGCGAGCATAGGTATACAATTTTTCATGCTCGGAGTCCTGATAAGGGATTATTTGCGAAATAAAGGCGTAGAGGTTGCGAAAACTGACCAACTGACCTTTGAACACCTCTTGATCTTCCTCACTCAGTTCCTTAAATCGTTCGACTGCAAGATCAAGGATGGCGTTGAGCTTTTTATGTTCCCCGCCCGTAGGGTTCAGTCGATTACGGAACCAAATTTCACACCACTGGTTTACTTCGGTGATGGTGTAGATCTTCCGTTCCAGTAGTGCATGGGCCAAATTATTGAGAAGCTGCGGGTCGGTATCTTCGCCCTTTGGCGTAACCTCGTAATACGGCTTAAATGCGCTATAGATTTCCCCGGGTTCGTTGACGAAATCAAGGACGAAGGTGTCGATCTTACCCCTGACGGTGCGGTTCAGCCGCGATAAGGTCTGCACTGCCTGGATACCGGAAAGGCGTTTGTCGACATACATGCTATGCAGCAAAGGCTGGTCAAATCCGGTCTGATACTTTTCGGCCACCAACAGCACCTGATACTCCTCGGAGTTGAATTTCTCCGGCAGTTCCGTCTCCCTGATACCGTTATTCATGCCGACCTCGGTAAACTTCTTGTCGGCGAACTCCTTGAGCATGATTTCGCCGGAAAAGGCCACCAGCGACTTCACATCGTTATAGCCTTTGTCCTTGATATACTTGTCGAAACCCAGCTTGTAGCGCACTGCATGTTCCCGCGACCCGGTCACCACCATGGCTTTGGCGCGTCCGCCGATCTTGTGGCGGGTATGGGTGCGGAAATGCTCGACGATCACCTCCACCTTCTGGGCAATTTCGTAATCATGAAACTCGACAAAACGGGCCAAGGCACGAGCCGCCTTGCGACGTGGCACCTCCGGGTCCTGTTCTGCTCTCTGGATCAGTTTATAGTAGCGCTTGTAACAGGTGTAGTGGGCCAGGACATCGTGGATGAACCCTTCTTCAATGGCCTGCCGCATGCTGTAGTGATGGAAAGGGGCTTTGCCGTCCGCCCCCGGCTCGTTGAAGGCCGCCAGGGTTTTAAATTTGGTGATGTCCCCATATCATTGACATATTGCCGGGTAGGCAAGCAGCTCAGAGAACGTCCACCGATGATCCGCCACATTTGCTGCCATACCCGGTGTCTTCGGCCGGAATATCCGATCTTCGCCGCGGCTGAGCGTTTCATGGGGACGAATCAAATTGTAGGTAGCCACGCAGATGGCGAACTTAGCCTTGAGCCAACGCATTGAGCGGGCAACGGTCGGTGCCTTGCGCGTCAGATGGGCATCCCATAGTCGCCAGTCCAGGTTGGAACGTTCGATATAGGCAGTGTTGATCGTCTGACTCGGCGACTCGGCCAATCGCGCAAAAATGTGCTGTTCGGTCCCGTGGATTACCTTGCATTCAACCTTGATGATCTGCGAACCCTGTCTTGTCTTATGAACCGTGGCGTAATCAAGATCCGCGTCAATGACCCGTTTTGGATTCCGTGGCCGTCCGGGTTTGCCTGTCGGTGGTAGAGGAGCCAGTTGGTGAAACAACTCGCCCAAAACCGTGCCATAATGGGGCAGTTCATCTGAGACAAACAAGGGTTTGCCTTGACAACGGTTGGTCACATCCTTCAACATCTGCCGAGCATCGTCAAGTTCGCGCCCACCAATCCAGTACGTTATCAGTAGTCGGGTTGGCGCGTCAATGGCCGTCCAGATCCACGTCCGTCCGTACTGGTGCTCGAGGTCTTCGGCGCTGCCAGAACTTTCCTTTTTTTCACAAAGGTCCATAATTCATCAAGTTGCGCCTCGGTCATTTTCAGCGAACTCAGCAGGCTGGAAAGTACGTGAGCACAATGCTCGCCTGCTCGCAAGATCACACGATTAACCGTGTCTTTGTCCAGTTCTAGTAAGCGTGCAGTAGCTCGCACGCCAACACCCTCGGCCGCGTGGTGAATAATTTGTCTGATCGTTTCTGCCGACAAATGCAGGCCAAACAGGGCGCTGGCATGAGTGGCACCAAACCGTTTGCCACAAGTCCGACAATAAAGCAAATCACGACTCTTGTCCTTGCCATACTTGCCGCGAAACGCGATATTGCTTTGGTGGCGCAGGCCGTAATCCTTGCATTGTTCATTGGGACAGAAATGTTGCTCAAGTTCGCTCATCGATTGCCTCCGGTGTAAAATTAAACCGCCAGAGACAATTATAATACAAGTCGGGGTCTGTTGTCAACTATATGGGGACATTA